>CALSTS010000004.1 GCA_943789335.1 uncultured Pseudomonadales bacterium
CATATCAATAATTAATGAAGAATTTCCAAATCAATCAATTAAGATATCAGCTCAACAACATTTGCTTCGCTTCTATTCAGCCTTTGGCTTTGAGAGTGTTTCAGACCCATATGATGAAGATGGTATTGCTCACATAGAAATGTTGAAAGTTTAAAGCTAATTGCCACCATAAATAAGCAGCTCTAAATTAAATAATGCTCTTTATGTCTTAGTAGGTTACATTTTATAAATATTAATCATACTGATACGCGGACCTAAGACGTCCCTCACGGAAACAATTCCCATGAATTCAACAAAACTAGAAAAGCTTCGCAAGTTAGCTGAAAAGATTGATTTTAACGATAGCAGGCTTAATCAGCATTATCGTGAACTGGAAGACACTTCTGCCAACATTAAACCTTATGCTGGCTATTCAACTCTACTAAGGGCACCTCAACATACAAGCCTTAAAGAGCTAGAAATTGCTCTGATCGGAGTACCTTTTGATTTTGGGGTTACAAATCGTCCAGGCGCACGTTTTGGGCCACAACAGATTAGAGAAGTTTCATCTATGGCTGAAGGTCCGATGCATCATGAAAGCAAAATTATACCCTCGCAGCTTTGTCGCTTTGGTGATTATGGAGATGTAAATTTTGAAAGCACTTATAATCTTGATCAGGGTATCGAAGAGATTGAAGCTTACTTCCACAAGGTAATCGATGCAGGTGTAATTCCAATCTCTGCTGGCGGAGATCACTCTATTACCTACCCTATTCTCAAAGCTGTAGGCAGAGAAAATTCTGTTGGCTTAATCCATATTGATGCACATGCTGATACTGGTGGTCCTTTTAATGGCTCAAAGTTTCACCATGGTGGACCTTTTCGAAATGCAGCCTTAGCCGGCGTATTAGATCCAGAGCGAACTATCCAAATAGGTATTCGTGGTAGAGCTGAACCCCACTGGGACTTTTCCTATGATAGCGGCATGCGTGTTGTTCATATTGAAGAGTTTTACCAATTGGGTTTGGAGAAAGTAATTGAAGAAGCACGCCAAGTAGTCGGTGATGGCCCTACTTACATCTCCTTTGATGTTGACGGTATCGATCCTGCCTTTACCCCAGGAACCGGTACGCCAGAAGTTGGCGGCTTAACACCTCGCGAAGTACAACAATTAATTCGAGGAATGCGCGGGCTTAATTTGGTCGGCGGCGATGTAGTAGAAGTAGCTCCCCCTTATGACCCTAGCGGTAACACAGCCTTAGTTGCGGCGACTATGATGTGGGAAATTCTCTGTGTAATTGCAGACTCTGTTGCAAGTAAGTCTAAATAATTTTAAAAAATATAACGATGCTAAATAAAATGCTTTCAGTTGATAAAACTCAGGATGTTGATAGCACCATTAGTCTTATTAGCATCGTGATTTTAGGCATGGTAAATATTGCGATTCTATATGTCGCACCCGTGCTAATTGGGGCCATGGTCGAGGTGCTTGAGTTTTCAGAAGCACAAGCGGGTTATGTTATTTCTGCTGAATTACTAGGAATGCTATTGGCTACTTTTCCCGCCCTCTACTACATTAATCGTATCAACTGGCGTAAAGGCATTTTTATAGCACTCACATTAATGATTTTTGGTGGGCTATTCTCAGCATCCATTGAAACCTTCCAAGCCTTATTCATTTCTCGATTCTTGTTTGGCTTAGCCGCAGGATTTTCCATGGCAATTTGTTTATCCATTATTGGGTTGACCTCAGACCCTGACCGAACCTTCGGCTATTGGGTGACGGGACAGTTAGTGATGGGTGCTTTGGGTTTATTTATTTTGCCAACCTTATTTCCAATATGGGGGTTTGGTTTTGTTTATATACTCACAATTCCGCTAATTATTATTTTAATGTTTATGCTGCGATTTTTACCTAATCATGGTCGCTCAGTAGCAAGCAATAAAGCAAATAATCATCAGCCCTTATTAGTTTGGGCAATCGCAGGTTTACTCTCAATCTTTGTCTACTATGTGGGACAGTATGGGGTATGGGCCTATATCGACCGTATTGGTTCAGCGATAGGTTTAGCTCCAAATGATATTGGAGAAGCGCTGAGCCTAGCAACCATAATTGGAATTGGTGGTAGTTTAGGAGCGGCTATTCTAAGCACGCGCTATGGTCGTTTATTGCCTATTAGTATTGGCGTCATTGTTTCAATTCTATCAATGACTATTTTGTTAGATGATTTTAATGCATTCCAATTTCTTGTCGCCGCATGTGTTTTTAATTTCACCTTTAATTTTATTTTGCCCTACTTGATGGCATGTGTAGCGGCTGTAGATTTGACAGGCAAACTTATTATTTTAACAAGCGTTTCCAGTAGCGCAGGACTTGCTACAGGGCCAGCTTTAGCTGCTTTAGTGCAAGATGCAATGAATTTTGATATGGTCATTATTATAGGAATTAGCTTAACTGCACTATGCTTTTTATTAGTGGTTAAACTGGCGCTCAATAAAACGTCGCCTGAAAGATAGAAAATGTTGGACTCTCCATTCACCTAAAGAGGTATATCTTACTCATGCAAATGACAAATAAAACGATAGTGAGCATATTTACTTTTATCTTATTTGGGACATTGATGGGATGTGCGCAAATCAGCTCGCAAAATAATGAAATCTTATTGCAGGGCGGTTATGTGTTATCGATGGATTCAGAAATTGGCGATTTGACAAGTGGCGATGTACTTATCCGCGATGGGCAGATCATTGAAGTTGGCGCTTCCATAGACGCACCCCAGGCACAGGTCATTGATGCAACGGACATGGTCATCATGCCTGGCTTTGTAGAAACACACTGGCACATGTGGGAAAGCTCCTGGCGAGGTATGGCCAATGATGCTGCTGAATATTTTTATTATTCTCAAGTTTTGGCACCCCACTATACTCCTGAAGATTTCCATGCCGCCGTCAAATATGCTGCGTTGGAGGCGATTAATGCTGGTATTACCACAGTTCACAACTGGCCTGAAGTCCAAAATGACTTTGAAAATGTCCAGGCAGAAATGCAGGCTCTGGTCGAGAGTGGATTGCGAACAAAAATGGGCTACCTGGCAATTATCGAGGGAGAAATGACTGAAGAACCTCAACTCAGCAGAGCAATTGACTGGATTAATGAAAATGGTGAACAAAGGCTGGGCTGAGCCTGTTACTCGATGGTGTACAAACTGAACAGATGCAAACTGCCACGGAACTGGGAAGAAGATTAAATCTCTGGCCGATCACTGATCATAGCGGCGGCCTGGGAAGCCCGGAAGTCAGCGGCGAAGAATTTATAGTGACACATGGCCCGGGGTTAACACCTGAAGACATTGAGATTATAGTAGAAAAGGATATTAAGGTGGCATTGTCGCCTTTAATTGATCCAATGATCGGTGGCGGTCTGCCACCGGTATATGAGCTGATTACGGGCAGCGTACCGCTGGAAAATATTAGTTTTTCGATTGATGTCAGTGGCCAGACGGCGGTTGACCCTTTTGCCTCATTGAGAGCTATGGTGAATTCCGCACGCATGCAACAAGTCGAGGCTAATCAGACTGGGATAACACTAGGAACACTCAGGGTTCCTGGGCCGGATACAGAATGGCTTTTTTCTTATCGTGATGCACTGTTTACTGGCACTTACGGCGGCGCCAATGTGCTTGGGCTTGCCGATCAAATAGGATCACTGACACCAGGCAAACGAGCTGATGTAATCATGGTGAATATGAACATGATTAACATGCTGCCATTAACAGAAGTGAATATTCCCATGCAGCTAGTTCAGCATGGGCTTCCAGCGAATGTGGATACTGTCATCATTGAAGGACAAATCAGAAAACTGAACGGTGAACTTGTCGATGTTGATATGCAGAAAGTAATCAATGAAGCTGCTCAATCGCAGGCAGCAATCCGCAGCCGTGCTGGTGTTGTTATCGATGCCAAGCGATAAATTAATTGCTTAATGTCTGCTTATCACTGAAAGCAGACGTTCAGGTAATTACCGAAAGACCACAAACTGGAAATAATATTAATAACGAGACCAAATTAACAATTGTTCACTGTTTTAAAGCCTTAATATTCGATAGCAAGGAAAAGATATGAAAGAAATTACTAGAATTAATCACGTTGGTTTGAGAGTAAAGGATATGGATATATCCAAAGAGTTCTAGGGTAAATTAGGATTCGAGTTTATTGCAGGCCCTGTTGGCCCCGAACCGGTTGCAATTATCTTACATCCATCTGGCATTAACATTAATCTTATTCTCAATGCCTCAGCTGAGTCTGAGAATAATGTACTAATGGATGAGTCTACAAAACATTCTGGATTTACGCATATTGCATTGGAGATATCTGACTATGATTCGGCTATTTCATATGTACAAGAACTAGGAATTCCAATTACCGGTGTTGTTGAGTTTGAAGGGGCGAGATTTTTTTTCATAAGAGATCCAGATAGAAATGTGATCGAGTTCCATCAGCCGTCAGGCAGCTAACAAGCCACTTAAATACGTATGGTGGTTTGTTAATTCCAATAATTAGTGATGCTGGAACTTATTCAATAAGGTCTGCTTAGAATAAAAGGCAGGCATTTAAAAAGTGAGCAATATTTATTAATGCTTCATAGAAAAATTAATTCTTTGGAATAAGCATTCGTGAAAACTATCTATGGAAAGTAGATGAAATGGCGCGCCTGGAGAGATTCGAACTCCCGACCAACTGGTTCGAAGCCAGTTACTCTATCCAGCTGAGCTACAGGCGCTCAATTTTGATTTCTTAATTACTTCTGTGAAACTTTAATCATGGCTTCGTAAAGCCAGTTACTACTCTTTATCCAACGCTGAGCTACAGGCGCTGAATTTTGATTTCTTAATTACTTCTGTGAAACTTTAATCATGGCTTCGTAAAGCCAGTTACTACTCTTTATCCAACACTGAGCTACAGGCGCTGAATTTTGATTTCTTAATTACTTCTAGCCTCGAAAGCCAGTTACTGTTGCTTATCCTGCGCTGAGCTGCAGGCTCTTTGATCATTCAAAAGAGAGGCGCAATCATACCTTAATTTGGCTTTAGCAAACTAGTTAAGATTTCACTCGAATCCATTTTACCAATGGCTCTTCTAAACTATTCAAATGGCATCAAGTCTCTCTTTAGGGTACAATGTCCGGCTCACTCTCGAAATTTTATTCATTAAAGACAAGGGTTAATAATGGCTAATACAAGAAAGAAAACCACAATAAAAAAAGTTGATACCTCCGCGAATGACACAGATGCGGTAAGTTTAGAAAAACAAACAGAAAAATTTTTAGCGTCAGGTGGAGAGATCCAGCAAATTCCAAGCGGTGTTAGTGGCCAAGTTCAAACTTCAGGCCCTCGACATATTACTCTAGGCAAACGTCACCAAACCAGTTAATTCAAATTCTGCAACAAAGCTAAATCAAGTTTACATCAATAATTGTACATTTAAGTTTTCACATCCCGGCTGTGTAGCGTTACACTTCCGGGATTAGTTGCCAAAACGGAAAACTTTTGTGAGTTCAACCAGACAGCTTAAATACCAATCTATAAAACACCTTCTCTTCAAGCGAAGTAAGCACTCACATAAAGGGAATAACGGACATGTCCTGGTAATTGGTGGCGACCATGGCTTTGGCGGCGCCGCCTTGATGGCAGCAGAAGCCGCCGCACGATCTGGCGCCGGACTCGTCTCGGTCGCCACACGATTTGAACATGTTGCCGCTTACATTAGCCGCTGCCCTGAGCTAATGGTCAACGCCGTAGAAAATACCGCAGCGCTTACACCTCTTTTAAATAAAGCTACCTGTATTGTAATAGGCCCTGGGCTTGGACAATCTGAATGGTCATTAAATTGCGCGAAAGCCGCTTTTAACAATAAATCTGACAAAACGGTGGCATTGGTTATTGATGCAGATGCCCTGAATTTACTCAGCCAAAACCAAGTTGATATCCCCAGCTCCAAGCAATTTATACTCACACCGCATCCTGGTGAAGCCTCTAGATTACTGGGTTGCAAATGTGAAGAAGTCAAAGCAGATCGTGCGCAAGCCTGTCTGGATTTACAACAGAAGTATGGTGGCGTTTGTTTGCTAAAAGGCGCTGAAACACTTATTGCCTCAGAAGCGAATGATCGCGTTATGCTTGAGTCCTGTTCACATGGCAATCCCGGCATGGGTACTGGCGGTATGGGCGATATCTTAAGCGGGGTATTGGGCGGCCTGCTCGCGCAGAAATTTTCTTTAACTGATAGCGCTCGCCTAGGCGTTTGCATTCATAGCCTAAGCGCTGATCTAGCCGCTGCTGACACTGGTGAGCGCGGCTTATTAGCGACCGATTTACTGCCTTATATCCACAAACTAGTAAACAATGGAAAATAAAGGGTGAATCCGGTTTTTTTGGAAGATGAGGCCGCAATGGAAGCATTTGGTGCCAAATTAGCCGAAGTTGCCGACAAGGGCGCTCTTGTAACCTTAAGTGGCAACCTGGGTGCGGGCAAGACCACTTTAACCAGGGGCTTTATACATGCTGTTGGACATACAGGGGCAGTAAAAAGTCCCACATATACATTGGTTGAACCTTATGACATCAATGGGCGCAACATAATGCATTTTGACCTATACCGCCTTTCTGATCCTGAAGAACTGGAATATCTGGGCTTTCGTGATTACCTGGATGGCACAAGCTTGTGCTTAATTGAGTGGCCTGAGAAAGCAAACGGATTCCTGCCAGAACCAGA
This sequence comes from uncultured Pseudomonadales bacterium, assembly GCA_943789335.1. Taxonomy (GTDB): domain Bacteria; phylum Pseudomonadota; class Gammaproteobacteria; order Pseudomonadales; family Pseudohongiellaceae; genus UBA5109. Next base: position 6,751 of record CALSTS010000004.1, read on the forward strand.
TCTGGCGATTAGTATTAATGTTGTAAAAGGCGGCCGTCAAATAAGCTGGCAGAGCTTTTCTAAAAAAGGCGCCCAAATCGACCAACACCTAACTGCCGCTTTTCAAACATAAACTAGAATAATACTAGATTATCGCTCTAAATATATGTAATCTCTGCATTTATTGCTATTTTCTTTAAAGCTTTGATGCGGAAGTCATGAGCAGAACCTTGCGTTTTTTTACATTTCTACACTATTGCTGCCTGGGCGCGGCTTTTATGCGCCCTACTTGGCAGTGCGGCTCAAGCTGCCATTGTGGAAAATGTTCGCACCTACCGCGCCCCAGATTATACGCGCCTGGTATTTGACCTGAGCTCTCAAGTGGAGCATCAGGTTTTCAGTCTAGAAGACCCAAATCGCCTGGTCATTGACCTAAGTGACGCCACCTTGTTTGCAAGCTTTGCTGATTTAAATCTGGACGGAACGCCGATCACAAATATTCGCTCTGCCGTCCGCAATGATAACGACACGCGTGTGGTATTAGATTTAAATGCCGCAATACAAGCGCTAGATCATTTTTGCTGGAGGAGAATGATCAATATGGCAATCGCTTAGTCATCGACCTCTATGACTGCAATGCAATTCAAGCTCCAGAGAGCCCGTAGTTACTGCATCAGCCGATGATATTGCCGATGGCAAGCGCGACATTGTTGTCGCAATTTCAGCGGGTCATGGAGGAGATGACCCTGGCGCGATCGGGGTTGATCGCATCCAGGAGAAAAGAGTCGTCCTGGCGATCGCCCGAGAAATCGAAAGTATTCTGAAACAAATGCCCGGTTACAAACCCGTGATGGTGCGTGACGGTGATTACTATGTAGACCTGCGCGGCAGAACCAATATCGCCCACCAAAACAATGCCGACTTTTTTATCGCCATCCATGCAGATGCTTTTTCCAGTTCTAGTGCACGCGGCGCGACTGTTTATGCCCTTTCCCAAAGAGGTGCCACTAGTGAGCAAGCCCGCCGGATGGCTGCAAAAGAGAATGGGGCAGATTTAATTGGTGGTGTTGGCTCAGTCAGCCTCGCTGATAAAGATGAAGTGCTTGGCTTCAGTGCTGCTGGATTTATCTATGACCGCCAGCATTGCATCCAGCCTGGAAGCGGGTGACAAAATTATTTCTTCTCTGGGCAATGTCACGCGAATGCGTCGTACCAATGTTGAACAGGCCGCGTTTGTGGTATTAAAGCAGGCCGATATCCCTTCCCTGTTAATTGAATCCGGGTACATTACCAACCCGACGGATGCCCGAAATCTGAACTCTTCCGCTTTTCAACAAGCAATTCGCTGCTGCAGTCGTTAGCGGCATTACTTCCTATTTTTACGAAACGCCACCCAGAGGCACCTTGATCGCCTGGCATAAGAATAACGGCGGTGGGCCCAGCTCCTATGTGGTGAGCCGCGGCGACAACCTTTCTGAAATTGCTGAGCGTTTCAACGTGTACACTAGCCTCACTCAAAGCGGCCAACAACATTAGCGGCTCAGTTATTCAGCTTGGCCAGGAATTAATCATTCCGAATGCTTTAACCCCTGTTCTTGCTGCTGTCTCTTTCCGGGAGCACGTGGTTAGCTCCGGCGAATCACTTTCACAGATTGCCGAAGATTATGCCGTATCCTTTGCAGAGAGTTCGCGAAACAAACCAACTAAATAGTGATACTATTTGGGTTGGTCAAATTTTGAGAATACCTGCTCTGTAAATGGCAAGAATACAACTCCTCAGCCAACGGCTGACTAATCAAATTGCTGCTGGCGAGGTCGTCGAGCGGCCTGCTTCAGTCATTAAAGAACTGCTGGAAAACAGCCTGGACGCCGGATCAGATCGCATCGATATCGAAATCGAGCAAGGCGGCATCAAGCTTATTCGTATTCGCGATAATGGCCAGGGCATCGATAAAGAAGATTTGCCCTTAGCCCTTAGCCGTCATGCAACCAGCAAGATCACTTGAGCTGGAAGACCTTGAGCATGTTGCCAGCCTCGGTTTTCGTGGCGAGGCACTTAGCCAGCATCGCATCCGTTTCTCGTCTGTCTTTGATATCCCGCACGCCTGAGGCATCTGAGGCCTGGAAGGTTGAAACCGAAGGCGTCGATATGGACAGCAAACTTTCACCTGCTGCCCACCCCGTTGGCACCAATGTTGAAGTGCGCGACTTATTTTTCAACACCCCTGCCCGTCGTAAATTTTTACGCACCGAGCAAACCGAATATAAACGCATAGACGACATTGTAAAACAGCTTGCTCTGAGCCATTTCAATACAACTTTAAGCCTACAACACAACCAGCGACAAATTCATAAATTTGAAAAAGCTAGCAGTCCACAAGAACAACAGCGCCGGGTATCACAGATTTGTGGCCCAGCTTTTATTGAAAACTCTGTCAGCATCGACATAGAACAAAACGGCATGAAGACTTTGGGGCTGGGTTTCATTACCAACTTTTTCTCGCTCTCAGGCTGACATGCAATATTTTTATGTTAATGGCGCACTATTCGCGACAAAGTTGTCTCGCATGCTATTAAACAAGCTTATCGCGATGTCTTATTTCATGGCCGCCATCCAGTCTTTGTTTTATTTCTGGAACTTGACCCAGCCGAAGTTGATGTCAACGTGCATCCAACCAAACATGAAGTACGCTTTCGCGAAAGCCGATCTGTTCATAACTTTTTATTTTCTGTCCTACACAAAGCTCTAGCTGCAGTTCGGCCCGAAGATCATTTACAGAGCACGCAACCCTGAAATCTATTCATCACAAGCGATAGAAAATAACAGCACTCAATCTCACCATTAATTTCTCGAACTATAACTCAAGCGATAGGTTCATTCAATAATTCTAGTTATGCAAGCAGTGGTCGCAGTAGATCTTTCGTGAATCAAGTAGAAAACCAGCTAGCAGGCTATAATGCTTTTAGAAATATTTCTGAAACAGACACCCTTGCCAGAAAGTAATGGAGATATTCCCCCGCTTGGTTTTGCAATCGCGCAACTACATGGCATTTATATTCTGGCACAAAATGACTCTGGGGCTAGTGATTGTCGATATGCATGCTGCGCATGAAAGAATCACTTACGAGCACATGAAAATTGCTAGCAGCAACGAAGGCATTAAAGTACAGCCATTGCTAGTACCAATCTCAATTGCTGTTAGTGAAAAAGAAGCCGATCTAGCTGAAGAACATAACAATTATTTACAAAGCCTTGGTATGGAAATTGAACGCCTTGGGCCTGAATCAATTAGCCTCAGACAAGTCCCCACTATTCTTGCTAATGCAAATGTGGAGCAGCTTTTACGTGATGTGCTTTCTGATATTTCAGATCACGGTTCCAGTGACAGACTTGAAGCTCACCGCGATGAAATTCTTTCAACTATGGCCTGTCACGGATCAGTGCGTGCCAACCGACAATTAACCATTGCTGAAATGAATGCGCTTTTACGGGATATGGAACATACGGAAAGAAGTGGGCAATGCAACCATGGCCGGCCTACTTGGGTGCAACAAAATCTGACGGACCTGGATAAATTATTTTTACGTGGCCAGTAATTAATCGAACGGAAAAATTAGGAGTTCAGACAGTCAGTAAGAAGTTTAAATAGTGCAAAACGAAAATTTCTTCTTGCCAATTTCTAGATAAAACAATTTGCTGGTCTTCAACATTGCCGCTGGTAAAAAAACTAACCCGGCCTTTTACTTTTGAATCTGAATTCAACTCTTCAGCTTGCAGTCGACGCTTTAATTCTTTAGCAACCGCCATGCCTGTATCAACAACAACAACTTCCGGGCCTACAATTTCAGAGATAATATCGGTTATCAGCGCATAATGTGTGCAGCCAAGTACTAATGTATCACCACCTCTTTCTAAAAAGACTTCGGTATATTCCGTCACTAATTTAACAATTTCGCCTCTATCTAGTTCTATTCTTTCTATTTCATCAACCAGTCCTGGGCATGCCTTAGTAATAATTTCTACCCTGTCTCGAAAGAGGCTTTGCAAATCCATGAACTTCTCACTATCCAGCGTACCTTCCGTAGCCAATACTCCTATAACCCCTGTTCTGGTTAAATCTGCCGCAGGCTTTACAGCTGGCTCCATACCGATTATCGGGATATCAAACGCTTCCCTAAGTTCTTTTACAGCAGCAGCGGTTGCGGTATTACAAGCTAACACTAAAGCCTTAGCGTTTTGTAACTCTACAAACCCCATATTCTCGAAACACCGATTTTTAATGACTCTTTCACTTCTAGGACCATAGGGCGCAAAGTAGGAATCTGCCATATAGATCAGTTCTTCATTAGGCATCAACTCATGGATTTTTTTTAGCACAGAAAGCCCTCCGGCACCGGAGTCGAGAACAACTATAGGAAAATCTGAGGGCATGGTTTCTAAACTATTACGTTAGAGAAGTTTCAATAGGAAATAATTGTATCGTATTTCTTGTTATAGTTAGCTTAGATTTACACCAAAATTGAAAATCATATTAACAATTGAAAGATCATCGTCCTCCAGTATTTTGCTTAATAGGCCCAACTGCCTCCGGTAAAACAGGTGTTGCCGTTGAGCTAGTTCAACAAGCTCCTCTAGAAATTATTAGTGTTGATTCAGCCCAAGTTTACCGTGGCCTGGATATCGGGGCAGGCAAGCCTTCTGCCGACACCCTGGAAAGAGCACCTCATCGCTTAATAGACATTCGCGATCCTTTGGATGCTTATTCGGCAGCAGATTTTCGTAATGATGCTTTAAATGAAATTGCCGATATACAAAGCAAAGGCAAAACCCCCTTATTAGTCGGTGGCACCATGCTTTACTTCAAAGCATTGCGTGATGGTATGGCAGAAATGCCAGGCTGCGAATGAAGAAGTACGCAGAAAAATACTGGATATGGCAAACACTTCTGGCTGGCAAGCTGTGCATGAACGGCTGGCAGAAGTTGACCCTGAATCTGCTGCCAGAATCCACCCTAATGACCCGCAACGGTTACAGCGTGCACTAGAGATCTATGAACTTAGCGGTAAACCCATGACCGCCCTTCACAAAGAAGGTAAGTTGCAAGAAGCATTACCTTTCGACCTTAAATTCATAGCGATCATTCCAAGCCAAAGATCAATCTTGCATGAAAAAATAGCTGAACGTTTTAATCAAATGCTCGAACAAGGTTTTATCGAAGAAGTTAAAAAACTTTATGATCGAGGCGATCTTAACCCCTCCTTACCGGCTATTCGTTCTGTCGGTTACCGACAAATTTGGGACTTTCTTGAAGGTGCTTATGATCAGAACACCATGCATGAAAAAGTATTAGCTGCAACACGCCAACTTGCAAAAAGACAGCTCACTTGGCTTAGATCTTGGCCTGATTTACAAGTAATTGACGATGAAATACCAAAAATCGTGAAACATTGCTTGAAAATGATGGTCTGAACCCATATCTAACTAGTAGCCTTCATCAACATAACACTATAATGTGGGTGAGATCGTTGATGACGGCTTATTCTTATAAATCCACATTAATTTTTTGAGGAATTAACCATGTCTAAAGGGCAATCTTTACAAGATCCCTTCCTAAACACACTGCGCAAAGAAAAAGTGCCAGTGGCGATTTACTTAGTAAGCGGAATTAAATTACAGGGACAGATCGAATCATTTGATCAATTCGTTATTGTGTTGAAAAACACAGTCAATCAAATGGTCTACAAACATGCAATTTCAACAGTTGTCCCCAATCGCGCAATTCGTATTCCATTAGAAAATGGAGCTGAGCCCGATTCTCTCGATCCCGGCAACAGTATTTAGTGTTTTTTGAACGTCCGGAGAGCGGTGAGCTTGCCATATTGGTTCATCTGGATATTAACTCTGAAGTAGAAGGCGATGTTCGTGAGTTCGAAGAACTTGCGATTTCTGCTGGCGCCTGCCCAGTCGAATTAATTACAGGTTCACGCCAACACGTTTCGCCACGTTATTTTATAGGAACAGGTAAATTAGAAGAAATTCTCGTTGCTGTGAATATGCATGAGGCAGAAGTGGTTTTGTTCAACCATAGCCTGACTTCTAGTCAAGAACGCAATCTGGAAAAAGAACTGCAATGCAGAGTACTAGATCGTACTGACCTGATCTTGGATATATTTGCCCAGCGCGCCCGTTCTTACGAAGGTAAACTGCAGGTTGAATTAGCTCAGCTAAAACATTCGACGACCCGCCTTATTAAAGGTTGGACTCACCTTGATAGACAAAAAGGTGGTATCGGCTTACGTGGAGCGGGAGAAACTCAGCTAGAAATTGACCAACGTCTGATTGCCGTTCGCATCAAATCAATCAACAAAAGTTTGGAAAAAGTTCGCACGCAACGACAACAAGGTCGCAAAGCGCGCAAGAAAGCCGAAGTCCCAACTGTCTCTCTGGTAGGTTATACCAATGCTGGGAAGTCTTCTTTGTTTAATGCTCTCACTAAATCTGATATTTATGCAGCTGACCAGCTGTTTGCGACTTTGGACTCAACATTAAGAAAGGTAAAGTTACCAGATTTTGGCACCGCCATTTTGGCCGATACTGTCGGATTTATCCGCGACTTACCTCACCAACTAGTCGAAGCCTTCCGCGCCACTCTAGAAGAGACCACCGAAGCGAGCTTGTTACTGCATGTCATTGACTGCCACGGCGAACAGCGCTTTATCTTGCAAGAAGAAGTCGACAATGTATTAAAAGAAATTGGGGCGGAAAAAATACCGACGCTCATGGTCTACAACAAAGCAGATCTGCTAGATGCCGAACTGCCTGCATTAGAGCGTGATGATAATGGTTTGCCCTGGCGTGTATGGATATCAGCTCTAACCGGGGCTGGCATCGATGATTTATTACAAGCCATCAGTGAATTATTAGGCGAAGATTTTATTGAGCCTGAGCTAAAACTTGAACCTCAATACGGACGGTTACGAGCCAAACTTTATCGGCAAGGGGCCGTTAAAAATGAGAGCTTGGATGAAGAAGGCGCATCCCATCTTTCCTTGCGTTTACAAAAACAAGATTTCATTCGCTTACTTAAAGAAGAAGGGCTTGATGCCCAGCTTTATTTGCCTTAGATATATTTTTCTCAGTTAATAAACTTTTAAAAAGATTAAACAGTAAACACAAGCATATTGTGTCATAGTGGAAATCTGCTGTTTTGCTGAAATTGAAAGCAGAAATTGTATAAAACACCTTGAAAATTCGATAGAATTCCGCATCTAACATGGTTAATAACCAAAATAAATTGGAGAATCCAATGGCCTGGAATGAACCCGACAATAACGACGGGAAAGATAAACAAGAAGATCCTTGGGGTGGCAGGCGACCTGGTGGGGGCGGCAATAATCAAGGGCCTCCCGATTTGGAGGAAGTTATCGCTTCCATAACAAAGAAGCTCTCAGGCATTTTTGGGGGCAAAGGTGGCGGTTCTGGTAATCAAGGCTCTAGCGGCGGACCCTCTATCTCCGGCGGTTTAGTCTTAGGCATTATTACTATTCTGGCAATACTTTGGGCTGGTTCAGGATTCTATACAGTTGATGAGCAGGAACGTGGCGTAGTTCTCCGCTTTGGAGAAGCCTTGGAAGGAGTGGTAATGCCTGGACTGCATTGGAACCCACGCTTAGTCGATGAAGTCACTAAGATTAATGTCACCCGAGTTTATGATGAATCTTTTACTAACTCCATGTTAACTGAAGATGACAATATCGTTGATGTCTCCATGACTGTGCAGTACCAGGTAACTGACGCCAGATCTTATTACCTTAATGTGCGAGATCCTGAAACCAGTTTAAGGCTAGCTGCTGAATCAGCTATCCGCCATGAAATTGGCAGCTCGGATATGGAAACAGCCACAACATCAGCGCGTGAGCAAATCGCACTGGATGTTATGACGCGTTTACAAAATTATATGGATTTATATCAGACCGGCATTATTGTCAGTGAAGTCAATATTGCGGAAGTACAACAGCCAGCACCAGTACGTGCTGCTTATGATGATGTAATTAAAGCTGGCGTTGATCGTGAAGCTTTTCAAAACCAGGCAAACGCCTATGCTAACCAGGTAATCCCTGAAGCCCGCGGTCTGGCCCGACGTGTTTTAGAAGAAGCCGAAGGCTACAGAGACCAGGTTGTCGCTCGAGCTGAAGGTGAAGCCCAGCGTTTTTCGCAGTTGCTGGTTGAATACCAGCGCTCACCTGAAGTCACCCGTGAACGCCTTTACCTTGAAACAATGCAGGAAGTGCTTAGCAATAGCTCAAAAGTACTTTTTGATGTTGAAGGTGGCAACAATATGATGTTTCTGCCTCTAGACCAGATTTTACAACGTAATGGCAGTGTCAGCATGGAAGCCATGAGCACTCAGGACATTCGGAATCTCTCGAATCAGGTTTTACAGGATTTAAACAATCAATCAACTACAAGGACGGGACGATAATGAAAAATTCTAGTGCCGTAACTCTCGCCTTAATAGCTGTTGTTATCATTGCCGCCTACAACTTTTTATACGTTGTTCGAGAAATTGACCGTGCGGTGTTACTGACTTTTGGTGAAGTAACCAATGCAGATGTTGCTCCGGGTCTGCACATGAAGGTTCCCGGTGTTCATGCCGTGAGAATTTTTGATGGCAGAATTCAAACTCTGGATGCGCCAACCCAAAGCTACTTAACAGCAGAACGTGAATTTCTTGAAGTTGATTCATATGCCAAATGGCGTATAGCCAATGTGTCTTCTTACTACACGCGTACTTCCGGTGATGCCAATATTGCCAATAATCTGCTTGCCCAGCGAATTAACACAGGTTTACGTAATCAATTTGCCAGTCGAACTGTTTATGAAGTGGTTTCTGGTGAGCGAGATATGCTGATGACTGATTTAACACAAAGTCTTAACGCAATAGTTTTGGACGAACTGGGTATAGAAATTGTCGATATCCGCGTCAAACAAATTGACTTACCGGATGATGTACAGGCATCGGTATACAACCGTATGAATACAGAACGTCAGCAAGAGGCCTCAGAAGCTCGTTCTACCGGTCGTGAATTATCTGAAATTATTCGCGCAGAAGCAGATCGCGAAGCTACAGTTATTCAAGCCGAAGCTTATCGTGATGCTGAAATCATTCGTGGTAACGGTGATGCTCAATCTGCAGCGATTTATGCAGCTGCCTTCAATGTCGACCCGGAGTTTTATAATTTCACGCGTAGTTTGAATGCTTACCGCACAACTTTTAGTAATAGCGGTGATGTTCTTTTACTTAGCCCTGATAGTGATTTTTTCAAATACCTTAACCAAAGCACGGTAGAGTAAATAGCGATAATGACAAAAGCCAATCGCTGGTTATTGCCGGATGGCGTGGATGAAATCCTGCCGCCAGAGGCTAATAATCTGGAATCATTGCGTCGCGATATTCTGGATTTCTACCGTAGCTGGGGTTACGAACTTGTCATCACCCCTCTAATAGAGTTTTTAGATTCACTGAGTATCGTTCCGGGGGAAGATCTGCAACTCGAAACCTTCAAAGTAGTTGACCAATTAAGCGGACGCACAATGGGTATCCGTGCAGATATTACATCTCAAGTTGCGCGTATCGATGCCCACGTCATGCAGACCAATGCACCTAATAGGCTTTGCTATGCCGACAGTGTGTTACGAACCAAGCCTTCTATTATGTTGGGTTCGCGGAGCCCTTACCGAATTGGCGCAGAGCTCTATGGCCATAATGGCATTGATAGTGATCTCGAAATCATCAGCTTAATGCTGGAAACTCTGCAATTAGCTGAAATTGGAGATGTGCAACTCGCACTGGGACATGTCGGCATCTACCGCTCTTTAATTGCCCATGCTGAACTAGATACTGAACAGGAACGGAAACTGTTTACCGCTTTGCAAAGCAAATCTGAAAAAGATATTGATGACTTACTAGTTAACCTAAAAACCAACAACGATTTGTTAGAAATGCTTAAAGCTCTGCCCAAACTCTGTGGTGATGAATCTGTACTGGATACTGCGGAGCAAATATTAAGTAAGGCGCCAGGCACAGTGCTAGACGATATTGCGCAACTACGTTCACTCTGCCAAACATTAAAATCTCGTTACCCCAAGCAGTCACTATACTTTGACCTCAGTGAACTGCGCGGTTACGAATACCATACTGGTGTTGTTTTTGCTGCGTACACTAATGACTTTGGCTCATCAATTGCTAAAGGCGGCCGTTATGATGATATAGGCCAGCATTTTGGTCGGGCAAGAGCTGCAACCGGTTTTGACAGTGATTTAAAAAGTTTACTAGCCTTGAGCAAGCGTAAATTTGTCACAGCAGAAAAAGTATTAGCACCAGCAAATGATGATAGCGAACTACAAGCATTCATATCTAGTTTGCGTGATCAAGGTAAGCAAGTATTAACAGAATTGTCTGGTGACAGCGTGACAGCACAAGACCTAGGCTGCACTGAGGAAATCGTCCAGCAAAATGGGAAGTGGGTACTCAATCCCCTATAAGTAACAACTAAACAATATACTTAAATTTTAATTTCAGTTTTAACAGAAAGGCATAGCCATGGGTAAAAGTGTAGTCATTCTTGGGACACAATGGGGTGATGAAGGCAAAGGTAAAATCGTAGATTTACTAACGGAAAAAGCCTCAACAGTTGTGCGGTTTCAGGGTGGCCATAATGCCGGACATACCCTCGTCATTGATGGTGAAAAAACTGTCTTGCACCTGCTCCCCTCAGGAATTTTAAGGGATAATGTACGTTGCATCATCGGTAACGGTGTCGTGCTATCACCTGAAGCCTTGCTCAATGAAATAGATGAGCTGGAGAAAAGAGGCATTTCCGTTAGCGATAAACTTAATATCAGTTCAGCCTGCCCTCTGATACTGCCCTACCATATTGCACTGGATCAGGCGCGAGAACTTAAAAAAGGTAATAAAAAAATCGGCACTACTGGTCGAGGCATTGGACCAGCTTATGAAGACAAAGTCGCACGCCGAGGCATCCGTTTAGGTGAATTATTAAATGCTGAACATTTTGCGCGCAGACTTGAAGAGGTTTTGGAATACCATAATTTTATGCTGCAATCCTATTATGGTGTAGAACCAATTGCCTATCAGCAAACTCTTGATGACAGCCTTGCTATGGCAGAAAAAATTAGACCCATGGTCAGCGATACTATCGACGTCCTACATAACGCTCGCAAAGACGGTGAAAACATTTTGTTTGAAGGTGCCCAAGGCTCCTTGCTGGATATCGATCATGGCACTTATCCTTTCGTAACCTCTTCAAATACTACTGCTGGCGCCACTGCAACAGGCAGTGGTTTTGGTCCGCTTTATTTAGATTATGTCCTTGGTATCACCAAAGCTTATACCACTCGCGTTGGTGCCGGCCCTTTCCCAACTGAATTATTTGATGAAGTCGGTGAGCAGTTGTTTACCGTAGGTAAAGAAAAAGGCGCGACTACTGGCCGCAACCGTCGCTGCGGTTGGTTTGATGCGGCGGCTCTCAAAATGGCTATTCGAATCAATTCAGTCTCTGGTATTTGTCTCACCAAGCTTGATGTGCTTGATGGTTTGGAGACTGTAAAAGTTTGTACGGGATACAAAGGCGTTAATGGTTCATCAATGGCCTGTCTCACCAGTTTTGACCAATACGATCATTTAGAGCCTGTGTATGAAGAGTTACCCGGCTGGTCCGAATCTACTTTTGGTGCAAAATCTTTAGATGAATTACCTGAAAATGCGCGTGCTTATATACGCTACATCGAAGAAAAAATTGAAGCTCCAGTAGATATTATTTCAACCGGCCCTGACCGGGAAGAAACCATAATACTGAAGCACCCTTTTGCCTGATTGGCTTGGAAAATAACGAGGTTGACTCTACACTGTCAGCCATTTCGTCACTCCAATTTTAGCATCCTGATATCCGAAATCTGGATGCTCTCACTTTTTTCTTACGCTTCTTTGTGATTCTGTTCTTTGTAATACAAGCAAGTGTATTGGTATAGTTACCTTCAAGCTCATCTTCTGGGAAAGTGAATGAAAAATATCCTAGCAATAATTTTATTATTGTCATCACCCTCGGTATTAGCAGACCAAAATGATCCGCGCCTACCTGAACTGTTTGAAGAGTTAAAGGCAGCTGAAAATGCCATGCAAGCAGGCATGATCGAGATTCGAATCTGGGATATCTGGAGCGAGCATCCAGATCCAGAGATAACTGACATGATGTTCTTTGCTATGGACGAGCTCAGTGGCAATCAGTACAGTTTAGCATTGCAATCATTCACTGAAATCATTGAACGTTCCCCAGATTTTTCTGAAGCCTGGAATATGCGAGCAACCACCCATTTTCTGTTAGGTAATTATCCTGAATCCGAGGCCGATATTATGAGTACGCTGGAATTAGAGCCCAATCATTTCGGTGCTCTTAGCGGCTTAGGCCAGGTATATGTTGAGATGGAACAATATTACGATGCCCGCAATGCCTTACGTAGTGCACTGCAAGTAAACCCAACTATGCCAGGCGTAATTGCCAACCTAGAAGCCTTGCAACGTTTCTTTAATGCGACGGCTATTTAGTTAAGAACGACCAATATACTTTATCAAACCATAAAGTTGGTTCCCTATTTCAGGATGCAGGAATACATAAAATGCCCCTTTCAACACCAGAACCAAGAGAACCCCTTCACACCCGTTCAATAACTTATCAAGGTTATAAGCGACAAGATGGCTTATGGGATATAGAAGGACATTTAATCGATACTAAAACCTACACTATAAATAACACATGGCGCGATAAAATTGCGATTGGGGAGCCCCTCCATGAAATGTTGATAAGAGTCACTATCGATGACAATTTTTTAATAAAAGATATTGAAGCTAAGACTGAAAACAGCCCCTTTGAAATGTGTCCAAATATCACACCGAACTATAAGTCCTTAATCGGGATTGTGATGGGAGCGGGCTGGCGTCAAAGTATAAGACAAAAAGTTGGTGGGGTTGCAGGCTGCACACATATAACAGAGTTGTTATTCCCATTGGCGACTGTTGCTATTCAAACAATAGGGCCTTTTAAAGGCAAAGAGAAAAAAAATAAAATTTCAACGCATCATAAAACGAACTCAGAAAGGCCCTTTGTTTTAAATACCTGTCATGCATGGTCTACTGATTCAATTGTTGTCAAAGAACATGAGCCTGATTTTTATACGGGCGATGATGTTAAGAATTGAATTAAAACTATAAGTTCTACATTTATCATTGTGTGATTTTTCGAATATCTAACATAGAACCAGTTCTTCGACTTAAATCGCCTCAAAACAGCAATTTTAGTAATATTATTTTAAAGTCCGCTTCCTATCCAAAGCAGACCTTAGCACTGTAGTTAAAAATGTAGTTAAAAATGTCATAACTGACATTAAAAAAGGCTAAATATTAGGTATTTTAAAGATCGACCAAAATCGCATATTATTGATTAATATAAATATTTAATTTTACTTTTAAAACTTCGAACCAGTTGGTCGGAAGTTCAAATCTCTCCGGGCGCCATTTTTACCCTATAAAACAAAAAGCTATTTTTTTATATAGTATGATAGGTCAGTAACTTTTCCCCATAGATAAATGAATTTTTCCACAACCTTGAGAGCTTCTTCTTTTCATGTCAAACCAGGCTTATATAGAAAAATAGAGCAAACGCTGATCCGTATATAAAAACGGTTCGTAAATTATAAAAATGATCTAAAACCTAATAATTCCAAATTTATGATGAATTTTCTAAGTGTTTCCCAATTGAGTAATGTTAAAAAAGGATTTGTAATTTTGGGTATATTCCTTTTAGTACTCTCTGTGTTGATATCTTTATTTGTCCTAACTGGATTATTCGATTTAAATCATTTTGAAGTCTTAGGTCACTCTGGACTTCGTAGTATTGCGGCAATTGCAGTTTTAGGCTGCATACTCGCTGCAATTGGATACAACGATATATAACGGGAGTATTACTATGTTTAAGCAGTCTGATTTTTTCATTCTTTTGGCAGTAGCTATTTCTTTCGCGGTATCGGCCTTTCTCTGGTTCACAGGGCAACAAGAAGAAGGCCTCTTTACCGCATTGTGGGTGCCTTCAATATTATGTTTTGGAATTTATTTCAAACTTATGGCACTCATGGGAGGCAAGCAATGAATACTATGACTTTGGCTTATATTGCAATAGCCGTTTTCATGCTAATGTTGATTGGACTTTTTCTGTCTGTTCGTGAATTTCTTAGAATTAGTGATGATCCATCTCAATTCGTGGGTGTAAAATCAGATCAAAAAAAATCATATAGTGATCAATAAATCAATACACTAACAGCTCAGGGTGTTGCTTAGATAAAAGAACTCATTATTGATTGTTCTGATTATTTTTGCGCAAATATACTTATTTTCTCTTTACAGGGCACTAACTAAGTTCAATTGGATAAAACGGATGAGAGGGTAGTAATAATGTATTTTATCTACTTAATGCTCCTATCCTGGTCGAAAAGAGACCGGTCAGCATGTCCGCTTCTGGCCGAAAGCCGACATTGAAAATCTAGTTGAACGACGGTTCAAATAATTTTCGATTAGAAAATCAACACTACATCGATTGCAAAATCTATTAACTCCACCTTAAAAATTACAGATGAAAGTGCTGCTAGTCTGCTGAGCATTGCCTGTTGATTTCTGAAGACTCCACTTCTACATCCAACTTAAGCAGATCACATGCATCGAAAGCTCGAGCAAAGGGTTCCGGTTGATAAGTTATAAATCTTGCTGGACCAATATCTAAAGCTTCAGCCTGACTATTAAGCGTGAACGGGTTAGTGCTCATACCCCATTCACCTGTGTTAACCCGTTGTACAAGTGTATTAATTGCTGCAATCGATTCTGCAGGAGAAAAAGCACAGTGACCCGCAGAATTTACGTAAACCTGACGTAAAAGGGCTGCACTTCCTGCCTGATTTACCGTTTCCTGAAAAGCATGCAGTGAAGAAACCGTAGAAATGTTATCGCCTATATTGTTCAGAGTTAGAACTGGAATAGTTAGCCCTCCATCCCATACTTGTGGAGCAATCCAGGTTAAGGCCTGCAGATCTGCTGAAACTCTAGGCGCTTGTTCAAGCTTGTCTAAATCGATATTAATGTCGAGACCCGCCTGCCGATATAATTCATAAACAATATCGGAATTTCGCAAGCCTCGCAGGATTTCACGATAATTAACCCCAGCATTAAACGAGATTCTCCCCCCGCTGCGTCGATTTATTTCATTCCTACTGCTCATCGCCTGCCCAACGGTAGGCAATGGTGAACCTGCCAAGCTATCGTACAAGCCATCCTGCAAGGCTGTAAGATCGGAGGAGGCTGGTTGTTGTTTAGACGCATCTGACCAGGTTGGTAACTGTGCGATGACAGCCGCGAGTGCAATTCTTGCTCTGCCTTCAGGCCTTGTCTGTGCCGCAGCAAGCATCTCCAGCCAGGCGGGCCGAGTCGTGGTTGCGAAATCATCAGGAATATCTAACACCTTCAGCTCAGAGTTAGTTTCGGCAAGTAAAGTCTTGGCTATAAAAAGCGCATCAAACTTGCCATTCCAGATAGCTACAGCTCCCCCTAAACCACCACAAGCCAGCAAGGCACCATCAAAACGATCAGCATATTTATGAACGATTGCCGCGCCTGAATGCGCTCCAAGAGAGCGTCCATATAGAAGAGTCTGTCTAGGGCTGCCGTGTAATTGATTGTATATGTCCAATGTCGATAGATGATTACTGGCTGATGCTTCTACATCCCAGCCTGTAACAATTCGTGTAACCCCTGCCATTGCATAACCCAGGGAAAGCAAGGCCTGTGATTCCTGAGATTGGTATTGACGTGCGGCATAATCAAGACCGATGAGCAATGTTCCATTAAAATTATCCGGATAATCAATACGATAAGCAGTCCCGTCTGTAAGCGCACCAGTATTTGTAGTTATAACAGAGGTATTTACCTGAATTTCCGGTTGAGCATAACTTAGCGTTACGAGCAGGCAGCCAATCCATAATATAAAGAAGTTATGTAGTATTCGTTTAAGTTTCATATTCACACCCAGACCTTAATAGTAGAATATAGCAAACTTTTCTTTCAAGTCTGCTATCTATCCAAATCGGACAATAGCTTGACCTAATCACACATTAGCCAAATAATGATCTAAAAATATAAGAATATGTTTAGAGCTTCCAATTATACTCACGGAATGCGCTCTGGCTGAGTTCTAATTATTCCTAACCAAAAGCCTGTAGATGGGGTGGCAATGAAATCGCAAGATGATATTTCCGAAAAACGGCTAGAGCCGGCCAAATTATTTTCTACCACAGAGCTCATATTTCTTTTTATTGGCTCTTTCGGCCTAGCGTTTGCCGTGTTAACAGACACAATAGCTGTAATAGGTCGACATTTGAATATTGCCTTATTGGGTTCTATCGAAATTGTTCAGGCTTCTATTGTTCTGCTGGCATCAGGGGCCATTGTTGCCGCTACAAAACACGGCAATCATGCAAGAGTCCGAATTTTAACCGATAGGCTGAACCCAGCACTTTCTGCCAGACTAAATTATTTCACTGCTCTTATCAGCACTATCTACTCTCTCTTAATGGCGGTTGGCTGTGCTTGGGTTATTTGGGAAGTTTGGACTGAACACGAGCGCTCGGAAATACTTCATATTCCACTGGCTTGGTTACGATTATTGTTATTGGTTGCGCTGGTTTCAGTTAGCGCTTATTTTTTGTGCAGCCGTTTTGGAGTAAGTAAAAAATGAGCCCAGAGCTAATTGGCGTTTTGGGTCTTATCACGCTCCTGGTAGTAATCACCATGGGCGTTCCCATAGGTATTGCTCTAGGCCTAGTGGGCTTAGCAGGGATTGCGATCATCATTAGCCCCGAGGCTGCACTGATAAAAATTGGAGTGGTAAGTTTTGATGTTGTCAGTAGATATGATCTGGGCGTATTGCCACTATTCTTACTGATGGCCCATTTGTGTTTTGCTGCAGGAGCCAGTCGAGATTTCTTTGATGTCGCTGCACGCTTTATAGGCCACCGGCGTGGCGGTTTAGCCTTAGCATCAGTTGCTGGTTGCGCGGGGTTTGGGGCTATTAGTGGCTCAAGTTTAGCTACGGTAGCGACAGTCGGTTCTGCCGCCTTACCCGAAATGCGCAAAGCAGGTTATGACCCGGGGTTTGCCTGCGGGGCATTAGCGGCTGGCGGCACATTGGGTGCCCTTATCCCGCCGTCTGGCGCGCTTATTGTGTTCGGTATTATTGCTGAACAATCGATAGGCAGATTATTTGCCGCAGCGATTGTGCCCGGCCTTACTCAAGCCATGTTTTACATGTTTGCGATCTCTGTGCTTTGTTATTTTAGACCTGCGCTTGCTCCGTCAAGCAAGCGTGTCGGTATGCGAGATCGCTTGGCGAGTTTAGTAAAAATAATTGATATATTCTTTTTAGTTGTGCTTGTAATTGGAGGTCTAACGATCGGTTGGTTTACCCCAACGGAAGCGGCGTCTGTAGGTGTCGCTTTAGCCTTGGTATTATGCGCAATTCGCGGCGCCTTACATGTTTCGGTTTTAGTCAAAGCCTTTGTAGAAACCCTGCGAACTAGCGGTATGATCTACCTGATTATTATTGGGGCGATGCTATTTGCGACTTTTATCAGTATCACAGGCATTGCTGAATTCATGTCTAATCTGGTTCTAGACCTGGATGCGGGACCCGTCACAGCCGTTATTGTTATGGCGATTCTATTCCTAGTGTTGGGTTCATTTCTCGACGGCCTAGCACTCATGCTGCTGGTAACTCCCATATTCCTGCCTATTGCTGTCGAGCTAGGATACAGCCCCATATGGTTTGGCATTTTCTTGGTGCGCGCAATGGAAGTGGGATTTATTTTGCCACCGCTCGGACTGAATGCATATATCATTCATGGTATTGCAAAAGACATTGAGCTAAGCGCTATTTTTAAGGGAATAGGGCCTTTTCTTATAGCCGATGTTTTACATCTGGGTTTGATCATAGCGCTACCGGTCATGGTTTTATGGTTGCCTAGTGTAGTGGGAGTGTAAAAATGCGTATATACCTTTTCTTCTTCACTGTTTTATTAGCTGGCATTCTAGTGGGCTGTTCATCAGATGATAACTCTGTTGATGCTGAATACCTCTTGACCTATGCAACGCCTTACCCTTCTAGCCATCCTTTTAGTTTGGCGGACCAGGAATGGATGAATGCGGTTGTTGCACAAAGCCAAGGTCGCATAGCATTTAAACCTTACTGGGGCGGTCCTGTTCTTAATTCAGATATGAGCATGCTAGAGATTCGCCATGGTGTTGCCGATATCGGGCTGATCTCGCCTATTTATGTCAAAGGCGGAACTCACTTAATTCGCGCACAAGCTGGCTTTTATGGCGGGGTAAGATCTATTGAAGACCAGGTCTCTGTTTATAACTGTTTAGCCGAAGCCTTCCCGCAGTTTGACCGGGAGTTGGAAGGCCTTGTTGTATTAGCCGTACAGGGTGGCAACTTGCCTGCGATAATTACACGGGATAAACCAATTACCTCACTCGAAGACTTTAGAGGGATGCGACTACGAGCACCTTCTGAAACGGTTGAAGTTCTGCGTCAGCTGGGTGCCGATCCAGTCACTATGCCTATGGGTGAAGTTTATTCCGCTCTGGCCAAAGGGGTAATTGATGGCGTTGTTGCTCCAGGCGATGCCATTTATAGCATGCGTTTCTCAGAGGTTGCCAATCACTTCACGAATATTCAATTTAGTCGTGGTGGTTATCCGGCGCGCGCTATGTCTGAAATAACATGGAACAACTTACCGCCTGAGCTACAGGAAATTATCATTGGAAATCGCGAAATCTGGGAAGAAGCTTTATCGAGGCTACTTATAATAGCCAAGACACGTGGACTTGAGTTTGGCCAAGAAAATGGCATGCAGTTTCACGACTTCCCCTATCAGGATCAACTGGAATTTGATCAGTTATACAACACAGCTGCATTACAACAAGCCTTATCTATTGCCGATATAGGAATTGATGCTGAGCCGGTTTTTCGATCTGCACAGCAAATCTTAGCGGCGGGATCTCCTATAGATTGCGCGCTAGGCTCCCTATAAATTTTTTCACGAACGATACATAAAATTAACTTGGGAAAAATAATGAACACAGAAGTAGCAAACCCCGAGCGCCCATTGGAAGGTCTACGGGTTGTTGATCTCACTCGTGCTTTAGCTGGTCCATACGCCACCTTGCTGCTAGCCGGTTTAGGCGCCGAAGTGGTTAAAATCGAAGATCCCCGTGGTGGCGATTTAGCGCGGGAAAACAGCCCTTATATCGGCCGAGATGGTGTGGTTGTTGAACAAAAATATGAAGACGATGTGTCTGTTTCTCACCTGACTCGCTCTCGAGGTAAACATGGCATCTCACTGGATTTAAAGCAGCCAGAAGCTAAGCAGATATTTTTCGATCTTGTAAAAACTGCCGATATCGTAGTGGAGAATTTTACATCTGGCACTGCCGACAGGTTGGGTGTTGGCTACGATGCATCAAAACGAGAGAATCCAGGCATTATTTATTGCTCTTTAAGTGGTTTTGGTGCGACCTCTGCTAAGGGAGATAAAGCAATGGATATTATTATTCAAGCGCTGTCTGGGGCAATGTATACCAGCGGTGCTGCCAATGAACCTCCAGTTCGAATCGGTATACCGATCGCGGATATGTTGGCTCCAGTATTTGCTGTTATCGGAATTTTATCCGCGTTGGAACAACGCCATAGAACCGGTAATGGGCAGCAGGTCGACGTTTCGATGTTAGGGGCTTTAACCTCTTTTGTATCAATTGAAAACTGGGCGGCTATGGAAGCTGCCGGTATGGAAGCGCGCACAGGGTTAACCGTGCAACGTCTATCTCCATTTGGCGTGTTCGAATGTTCGGATGGATATGTGGCACTGGTTGCTGTGCATGAAAAGCTCGCAAAAGGACTGTTTAACGCGATGCAACGACCTGAGCTCATTGACGACCCACGCTTTGCCACTAGAGATTTGCGCGTGGCCAATGCTGCCATATTGGAAACCATAATTACCGACTGGTCAAAAACAATTAAGACCCAAACAGTGGTCAATAAGTTAGAAGCGGAAGGTGTGCCCGTTGCCCCAGTGCGTCATCCCGAGGAAGCTATGCGGGACTCGCGTGTTACTTCTCGCAATGAGACCGCGCCAGTTGTACATCCCAATTATGAACCCAAGGTGGATATGCATACGGCAGGTATTCCAATTAACTTTTCCGATGCAAGAACGGGCTTTGATGACGTAATTCCCATCATGGTTGGTGAGCACAACGATTATATTTTGCGGGAAAAATTGGGTTATTCAGTGGAAAAAATAGCCGAGCTCCGGGGTAAAGGGGTTATTTAATGTCCGGCCCAGCAACCCAGAAGCTTGTTGAAGCTGCTCGAGATCCTTCACTAAATGCTGCTCAATTGCGGCAGCAAGGGCATAAGACTATTCGTGTTTTAGGGTCGGATGCTCCTTATGAATTACTTCGAGCGCTTGGTTTAACACCTGTCCGTATGGTTGCAGATCTAGAGATGCAAACTCCTATTGCTGATGAGTTAATTGGCACAGAAACCATGGGGCAACGCGGTCGTTCACTCCTACAGCAAATACTCAGTGATCAAACCAATACTCCGCTTTTGATTACCCATGCAGACAACGAGCAGCCCCAGATATTTTCAGCTCTTCGAGAGTTATTGCGTACCGGTGATATAGAGCGTCGACCTATCTTTTTTTTAGATTTTTTACACTTGCCTAAAGAGACTTCTCGGGCTTATAACAAGTTTCGTCTTAAGCAGTTGGTGCAAGCCCTTGAATCATTATCAGGACAAAAACTTACCGACAATAGTTGGCAGAGTGCTATCGCTGACCATATAACAAACCTAAGATTGTTGCAGACAGCAAAAGCTTTGCGAGATGATCAAACGTCAATGGTGTCTGGTGCAGAGTTTTATGCCATGACGGCGGCACTACAAATATTGCCACCAGAACATCTAGTGCCCTTATTGAAACTGGCTATTGAAGAATACAAAACTCGCCCCCCCTTGATTGCCAAGCGACTTATTACGGCGGGGGCGCCTCAATATACTGCTAGCGTTTATCAAGAGTTATCAAAAGCCGGTTATCAGATCGTGGGTGATATACATGATTATGGTGATCCCCTCTTGCAGTCTGGAGATGCAACGGATGACTGGGTTGCATATTTGTCTAATCCGGCACTGAGAAGACCTTCTTTGTTTATTCCCGCCTCTGAGCGAGCTCATCGGCTAAGTAAATTAGCTAGGCAAACTAAGGCCGACGGCGTGTTGTATTTGGTAACAAAAGGTGACGAACCTTCGCAATGGGATGCTCAGACAATACAAAGAATGCTATTTTCTGAAGGTATTGCCTGCGGCATCTGGTACAGCGACGAGCAA
Organism: uncultured Pseudomonadales bacterium; assembly: GCA_943789335.1. Taxonomy (GTDB): domain Bacteria; phylum Pseudomonadota; class Gammaproteobacteria; order Pseudomonadales; family Pseudohongiellaceae; genus UBA5109. Next base: position 28,291 of record CALSTS010000004.1, read on the forward strand.
CTTGCAGATGAAGAAACCTTATTTGCTAAACCTAGAGCTATTAGCACTGAAGCCGATTCAAACACCTATATTGAACAAAAAAAACCTTCTAAAAACCTTCCGCCGAGACCTAAGCAGAGTAAAAAAACACTCAGCTCTGTGGCAGATTTTGGGTCTTACCAGCGAGATTGGTTTCAAAAAGTAAGGCAGCAAGCAGCCGGTGGGAGCCCCTTTGCTGTTGTCGGCGCCAACGCACCGCAAGAAACATTAAGGGCAATGGGTATACCCTTTGTAGTTACCCAATGGTGGGCATCCATTACTGCTGCAAAACAGCAGTCAAAACGTTACTTGGGCTTATTAAAAGAACATGGTTACCCTGCTGATGTTGAGCCTTATAGTGCGCAGGGCTTAGCCGCGTTGTTTGATAAAGATACAGCTTTAGCCCCTTGGGGAGGATTGCCAAAACCTGATTTTGTGGAAGCCGTTAATTCGAGTGATGCAACCTCGCGGATTTATGATCACTGGGCGCGAGAAGCCAAGGCTGAGCTTATTCAGTTTGAGCGCACTGTTGATCCAAGATTAGATATTTCTGCCCAATGGTGGGACAGGCTGCCCGATAACTGGGATACAGAGCTGGAGGCTTGTCGCATTGATTTGCTAGCTAACGAAATGAACGAGACTATTAAACGCATAGAAAAAATTACAGGCCACGTTTTTGATAAGGATGCCTTTATTAACATCATGCATCTGGTCAATGAACAGGAAAATTACTACCGCCTAACGCGAGACTTAATCGCTCAGACCTATCCTGCACCAGTGAGTATTGTGGATACCATGCCCGCAACTATGGTGCCGCAATGGCATCGTGGTACAAAGTGGGCTCGAGATGCCGCCAAACATTTTTACGAAGAAGTTAAAAACAAAGCTGAAGCTGGTGAAGGCGTATGTCGAAAGGAGTCTGTGCGTTTGATGTGGGTTGGACGTGGTATGTGGAGCGACATGAGTTTCTATCAACGCTGGCAGGAAAGTCACGGTGCGGTATTTGTATGGTCCATGTACTTGGGCTTAGCGGCAGACGGCTATATCCGTAATTTTGACAATAAGCGTGATCCGATGCGAGCGCTTGCTGCCCGCTTTATCACCATGGGTGATGAATTACGTATGCCAACTTGGGCGGGAGCATGGCATGTGCGAGAGGCTGAGACTCATGGGGTTCGAGGTGCCATTGCTTTATCTGATGCCGACCCCTTTGTGTTGAGAGCGTTGAAGCGAGCCGGAGTGCCGGTATTAGCACTGAAACTTGATAATTTTAACCAATCCGATAAAGACCAAGATGATAGTAATCGTCAAATAACAGAGTTTCTTGATGACTTAATTGAGCCTGAGTAGTCGTAAGCAAATCTTTTTGTCCCAGGCAAAGCAAATTACATATGTAATATCTCAATTTTAAATGAGTGATTGCTGCGAATATATCCTATAAAGCCTGATAAGCCTGTAAGGCTTCTCTTATTTGGGCATTGTTGGGGAAGTCTAGCTGAGCCAATTCAAGTGCAGCTATCGCTTCTTCTACCCTGCCTACTTCCGCTAAAGCGACAGCATAGATATAAACATATTGCGGATTATCTGCCGCTAAGATTCTGGCGCTATCGAACAGACTAATTGATTGCTGTATACGACCGGTGCGCACATATAGAATACCCAACGCATAAGAAACATCGCCTGATTCTGGATACAAAGTCAGTGCATCATTGAGCACTAGCTCTCCCAAGTCATCACGATCTTGCGCGCGATACACATCACTAAGATTTATTAACGCCGGTAAATAAGCCGGTGAAAGTTCCCTAGCATGAAGCAGCGCTTCTTGTGCTGAATTTAGATCTCCTCTTGCCACATAAAAAGCACCAAGGTCACTCATATACTCTGGCATATCCGCATTAAACAAAAGACTTTCTTCATACTCAGTCAGCAAGTTACTGAATGTAGCCTGAAATCTTGTAGGCACTTGTGACAAAGGAATACTGGATAAGTGTCTAGCGACGGACATTCTCACTGACTTAATTGGATCTTCCAATAAAGTTTGTAAGTATTGAAAGCTAGAAAAGACATCTTGAAAGCTCAATGCCGATACCGCACTCGCTCTAACCAAGGCATCTGAAGAACCTAAAGCCGCTAACGCAACGCTGAGATTTCTTAATGAAGGGAAACGCGCACTCTCAATCAAGGCAATAGAGCGAAGCATGGCAGAATTTGTATCGTCACTTGCTAAGGCTAATATTTCCGGAGCAACAGAAGCATCACCTTGTCGAGCAGAGGCTATGATTGCGGCATGTTCATATTGCATGTCACTGTTGCTATTTCGAGAAATAAGAAAATCAACCAACCACTGCACTCCTTGATCAGCTTGATCACTATGGCAAGAGCTACAGGCATTTGGAACGCCAAGTTCAAGACTGGCAATAGGGTCTGGAATTCTGAAACTATGATCTCGGCGAGGATCAACCCCCATATAAATCGTTTCAGGCATATGACAATTGATACATTGGGCTCCTGCAGACCCTACTTCGTGAAAAAAATGATCTTGCGATTGAAAAGTTTGCGCTTCATGACATTGCAAACATAAGCCATTGCCGTCTATGCGTAACTCATTGGCATGGGGCTCATGACAATTGGAGCAAGACACTAAATTGGCATGCATCTTACTCTGCAGGAAAGAACCCAGTACATAGACTTCATCTTGAATCTGCCCATCCGCGTGATACAAGCCTTCTAACAAAGGACTTAGGCTATAGTTATTTAAAAAATCAGAGGCAATATCGCGTTGCTGCAGTTCTGCACGGCGAGCATGGCAGCCTCCACAGGTTTGAACCTGCTCACTCAAAGTGAAATCTACATCCTCTGGAACTTGTAATTGGCCCGCGATGGGTTCCCAAACTTTATTAATGTTTGTCAGCAGACCCATGTTCGCCAACTCAGTATTACCAACTGCCCAGTCTATATGTTGTGACCCGGCACCATGACAAGCTTCACACCCTACATTTATTTCTGACCATTGGGTGTTATAGCTATTAGTTTCAATCGAATAATTTTTATTTAAATCAGTAGTGTGGCAACTAGCGCATCTTGAATTCCAATTCTGAAAAGCCCCCGTCCAATGCAGAGGATCATCTGATGATATTTCTTCATCTGGATAAAGGTGGTACCAACGCTGACCTCCCTCATCTGCAGGGCGACTATCCCAGCTTATGCTCAATGCCTGCATCCGACCATCTGGAAATTCCACCAGATATTGCTGTAAGGGATAAAAGCCGAAGGTGTATGAAATTTTAAATTCTTCTAATTCACCAGCGCTGTTATCAGTTTCGACAAAAAACTCCTCATCACGCTGATAGAAACGGCTGCTTCTGCCGAGATAATCAAAACTGGCGTTTGCGAAGTCACCCAGAACAGATTCAGAACTAGCGACTTCCATGGCATGGCGGTGATGACTTTGTTGCCAGTTATCATAGGCTTCCTGATGGCAAGCGGCACATTCTTCACTGCCAGAAAACTCTTGCGCATGCGAAAATGAGCTAAGGACAAATAAATATAAAAAAAGTAAAATGAATCTAATTTTTTTGAGCATAGAATAAAGAGCCTACATGAGCAGTAAAAGCAGAACAAGTACAGCTTACTTAGTTTAGTATAACTAGAAAATATTTATGAATGACTTTAACATTCTAAAACTAAATATATTCATATGAAGAAAATAATTTCGAATCTTACTTCTAACAATACCGCACTAATTAAAAACAATTTTTTTAATGATTCAGCACATAAATTCAAAGATAACGACCAAAATATATGGGTTAATTTCGCAACCTTTGCCACTAATTTAACCCTTGAGTTTTATAAAAATAATATTAACGAATTAAACATTAGGGATACTTTGTCTTTTATTGGCAATTTAAGATTTGATTTTGCAGCAAACCAGCAACATCAAACTGAAAAAGGGAACAATATTTTTGGAATATGGAGAGATGCGAATACCGGACTTAATTTTCAGGAAATAAAAAATTTAGTACAAAAAAAACATCCCAAAGCCCCCTTAGAGGTGACTCTTTATTATAATTCTTTTTTTAAATCTCATTTTCATTTCGAACAAATAAAAGAAAACTTAGAACTAAATATGGTCTTAGATCCAGATTCTATAAGGATAAACAATATGGATGATCGTGAAAATGGATTATTACTTGACTATTTAAAGCAAAATAAAAAATTCAATGTCAAACCTGATTCTTTTTACGATATTGCAACATTTAAGAAGTATTCTTTTATAGATATGAGTTATAAGGATACTGAACATTTCCTTACATCATTTTATTTCACGGCCAACACTATTCCTTATTTTTTTATTGCTGACCATCCTCAACCAGAATTCATCAGCGCTTTACTTAATAATAAATTAAACGCTATTTTTTCAGATTGTTTAAATCAGGATTATTCTTCAATAAAAAAGCTGACATCTACTGCTGAACTTATTTGGTACTGCCATCAACTTATGCCCTTTAAAAGGGGAACTGCTTCAATTTTAAAAATTCTGGCTGCAAGCCTTTTAATTCAAAATGGTAATTCTATTAAGCCTTATAACGGCTCGAGACTAGACATTGACGCTTTATCTTTATCGAAAAAACTATTTACAAAAAAGTTTCTTGAGAATTATTCTTAGCCTATTTTTCCACTTAAACATAGAAACCATAACAAGCTATGTAATTCTACTAAGCTGTGGCTATTTCTAATCTTGCGGAATTATAACCAGGCCAACCTTGTTAGTACTGCTTTGATGAATTAACAAATTCCCGTCTCGAGTCACCCAACTGTTACGAACAATGCCAACACCTGAAGGAATTGCCCAACTTTGAAATGTCTCACTCTCTGGTTCGAATCGGACTAGTGTATCTGGCCGCATGCCTGATTCGTTATACCAGACCACATCATCAATTACTGACAATGCATAAGGATGAGATTCTGGTCCGCTGGGTGAATCCCATTCTTGGTATGCTCCGGTGCTAGGATCAAGATGCCCGATCCTTCCCATGGTGGAATTTACATACCAAATGCTGTCATCACTGGCCAAATCAAGGCGACGAATACGGCTTTGTGGGTCAGAGATTGTATAGTAACGAACTTCCATTGTTTCAGGATCCATGGCGCCTATTTTATTAGTCCCGTTGTAGGCAATAAATACAGTGCCATTTCGGGCAACCTTAATACCATAAGGCCGCTGCTCAGTTTCAATTTCATCTATTTCCCCCGTCTCGGGATCAAGCCTGCCTAACATACTTGCATTCTGTGAAGTGAAATATAAATTTCCATTTGGGTGCCAGGTCATGGTATGAGGATCACGTGCTTGAGTTCTGTATTCAGTGATCAGTCCTGTCTCTGGATCAAGCATGCCAATAGTTGAATTACTATTGCCGCTATACCAAATATTGCCGTCCGCATCTGGAATAATACTGTGCGGCCTTGCAGCAAGTGGAAGACGATATTCTTCCATATCTCCAGTTTCCGGATCTAATCTTCCAATCAGACTGGCATACATTCCTGTCCACCATATTGAGCCATCAGGCGCCTCAATCGGATCACGAGAACGCTGCCCTAATGTTGGAACCTGCCACTCAATAATGTCTATTTCAAAATCACCAGGGACTAGTGTAGGTGCTCGTGATGGATCAGCCGGAAAATGTTCAGCCAAATAATCACCAATAGTTCCTGCTTGTCTAGCAGGCAAATTAACCATAGTGCCAAAAACATTTTGCCATTGTTCGGAGCTATCATAACCAGCCGATCCCGCTATATTAAAAACGGTATGGCAGGAATAACATATAGCTTCGATTAATTCTTTGCCATCACCGTCCGGCAGAGTCATGTTTATGTTGCCACGACCACCTGGTGGTTGCGCGAATAATGTATTTGAGAAGATAACTGCGGTAATGAGTATGACTTTTCTTTTTATCATTTTTCACACCCTTGTGAATTGTTTTAGATTACGATCATATTGAGTCTATATTCTGAAGTCTATAAATTTCAATATCGTGTAAAAAAGTGCAAAACCTCAACAATATTGTAGCTTTATCATTTCTTTTTTTTACTGCCCGCCCACAGTAAAGGCAAAAATGCGGCTAGAAAAAACACTGGTATCCTAAACACAAATATCAAAACCAACGATAGAACAATACTGCCAACTAGAGAAAGTACAAACACATTAAGCCCAGCAAAGCTCTTTTCTGGTTTTGATTCTGCCCCCATTGCATCAAGTTCATTGCCACAAGTCATACAATAGTTTGCTGAGTCTGGGTTTTGGGTCTGGCAATAAGAGCAAATTTTCATGTTTTTTCCTCTCTTTGAGATCAGTATCATAACAGCACTCTAGAATAATGGATCTGTGATAGATATGTGATAAGTCTATGATAGGCTTGCCCTTCAAATTCAAAAAAGCTGCTATGACTACTACGAACTTTATTTGCCTCGAACATCTAAACCGCAATTACGACGATGCCGGAACCAAACACGCGGTATTACAAGATGTTAGTCTTAATATCTCACAAGGTGAAAGTGTTGCCTTGCTTGGTCGAAGCGGCTCAGGAAAATCTACTTTATTGAATCTTATTAGCGGCATAGATATGCCTGATGCTGGAAAAGTCAAAGTTGATGATCTGGATTTAACTGCTCTTAATGAACATAAACGGACTTTGTTTCGCCGCGAACATATTGGATTTATTTATCAATTTTTTAATCTGGTACCAAGTCTGACAGCACAGGAAAACATTGAGTTTACGCTGGAACTAAATGGTTTTACTGCAAATGAAATTTTCCCCAGGGTAAAGGCTTTAATGGAAGAGCTGGATATTGCTGATAAAGCTGAGCGCTATCCCTCACAATTATCTGGTGGAGAGCAACAGCGTGTTGCTATTGCCCGAGCACTCATTCATCAACCTAAAATTGTGTTGGCCGACGAACCCACCGGCAACCTGGATGCACGCACTGGACACTCAATATTACAAACCCTGCATAAACTACTCAAAGAACATAACAGTACTTTATTGCTGGTCACTCATAGTCTTGAAGTAGCTAATAGCGCTGATCGCATTATCACTCTGGAAGATGGCTACTTACAGGAGAGAGACAGTGGCTTCGCCTGGTAAGCGTTTATTAAATCTAAGCGCTTGGCGGTATGCTCGCCAACACCCTTGCCAAAGCTGGCTGAGCTTTATGGGCATTGTGCTTGGAGTAATGATGGTGGTGGCAATTGATCTGGCGAGCAGCAGTGCTGATCGTGCTTTCTCACTTGCTGTTGAGTCAGTTAATGGCTCTATTACCCATCAGATTCTTGGTGGCGACGAAGGTGTTCCTGAAACGATTTATACCAAGCTCCGCACTGAGCTTGGATTCAGACAATCGGCCCCCACTATCACTGGCACTCTTCGAATTGACGGAGAAGAATTTACTCTCATAGGACAAGACCTAATCAGTGAACTGAGTCTGCAGAGACAACGAGCAGGCTTTGAATCAAGCGGTCTAATATTTGATCCGGTTTTAATAAGTAACACAGAGAATAATTACGTTGTGATGAGTCAATCTGCTGCAGCAGAAGCAGACTTTGAAGCGGGAAATTTGCTGCAAGCAGTTACTGGTGCCAACCAGATTGGCGTAAGCCCAAGTACAACAACTATTGAGCTATTATCTACCATCCCCAGTTCAGATCCGATTGCTACTGAAGGCATACTGTATACAGATATCTCAGTCGCGCAAATTATTCTGCAAAGAACGAGCTACATCGACAGTATCGATTTAATTCTGGATAGCAACCAAGTGACAACTGTACAAGATTGGTTACCACTTGGTTTAAGTCTGGTTGATGTCGAAACCCGCAACGACACACTTGATCAAATGACTTCGGCTTTTCATGTGAATTTATTGGCAATGAGCTTATTGTCTTTATTGGTAGCGGCGCTTTTGATCTATAACACTGTTACTTTATCTGTTTTGCGTCGAGAAAAAACCTTAGGAATTTTTCGCGCGCAAGGTGTTTCTCGCTCACAGATCTATCGACTGATACTAAGCGAAGCTGCTCTATACGGTACACTGGCAAGTACTTTAGGCGTAATACTCGGGTATTGGCTTGGCATAGCTTTACTGGATTTAGTAACCGCCGCCATTCCAGATTTAAATTACCGACTTAATGTCAGCAGCTTTTTAGTTGAACCGGCATCTTTATTGCTCGGCTTTCTATTGGGGCTTGGCATAACCTTAGCCTCAGCATTTATCCCCGCCTGGCGGGCAACCTTAGCCCAACCCATCACGCTTCAACAGCGTGCTGAGCATAATTATGCATGGCGCCACTACCTGCCCATCTTGAGTTTTTCTGGCCTAGCAATGTTGTTTATAGGCTTTGTTTTACTGCAAAGCAGCTTCAACAACCTAGTCGGTGGTTTTATAGCTCTGACTTTTATTATAAGTGGTTTTTGCTTTGTGGTGCCGGTCACCATGTCAGTCATTTTAAAAATTTTACTGGGCATATTTAGCTCTTCATTGAAGCTGCCTTCCCGAATGGCCTTACGCAATATACAAAATGGTCTTAACCGAACCGGTATGGCTGTGGCCGCTTTGACAGTAGCTATTTCTGTCACCATTGGTGTTGGCATTATGGTTGATAGTTTTCGCAATACCGTGATTATCTGGCTCGACCAATCTTTTGCAGGAGATATAGAAATAACTGGAGCAAATTTAAATCTCGACCTACAAAATCAAATAATCAATATCTCTGGTGTCGATAAGCTTAGCGCTACAATTAACACAAGGGTTGAAACTAGTATTGGCCAGGCACGTTTGAATGTAAACGACAGGAACGCTGATCAAGCTTATTACTTAAAGCAGATTAATGAAGAAGATCTAAGACGCTTTAATAATGGTGAAGGCATTTTATTATCGGAGCCTTTAGCCTGGGTGAATGAAATTAATATTGGTGAAACTATTTCCATTTATACCGATGTTGGTAAAAAAGACTTTCAAGTATTAGGTATTTTTTATGACTACACCCCAAGTCAGGGAATGATTGCCATGCATGAAAACCTTTACCAGGAATCATGGAATAAACGTATACCTTCTAGGTTAACAATCTATAGTGACAGCACTAACCCAACATTATTAGATGATATTGAAAATAGCCTGATAGATTATGAGCAACTTGCGATATTTCCTAATCAACAAATTCAGGAAATTACCTTAAGTATTTTTGACCGCACCTTCGCTATAACAGGCGTGCTGAGAATTCTCGCAATAGTGATTGCCTTTATTGGAGTACTTAGCGCGTTGATGGCCTTGCTGTTGGAGCGCGGTAAAGAATTTGCAACTTTGCGAGCCACTGGTATGACCCCAACTCAGATCATTAAACTTATCATGGGCCAAACCGCTCTGATGGGAGTTTTTGCTGGACTGCTTGCTATCCCGCTTGGCTTAATAATGTCAGATGTTCTCATTGATGTGATCAACAAACGATCTTTTGGCTGGAGCATGCAGCACTTTCTTCCGCTTTCTGTATTCAGTGACGCGCTAATTCTGGCAATGCTTGCTGCCTTGCTGGCCGGAATATACCCGGCCATCAAAAGTGCCAGAATCAGCCCGGCTCTGGCCTTACGGGAAGAATAAATATTTCTTTTATACTGCTATTTAATTAGCCAAGCACTCGTGAGTTTTACTAAGCGAGGCATAATAAAGAAAACCAATAAAGCCACATTAAAGAAAGCAACAACAAACTGCCTGACACCCCAAGCACCAAGCAAAGGGACGTTCTCAAAAAGGACAGAAAATATTGGCTCAAAAATCAACATTAAAATACATGTGGCTGCACTCAGCAATAACCATTGCTTCCAGCGGACTGGTTGTTGCAGCGGTGGCGCAATACTTGAAAACCAGTAATCTATCCCTGATTGTATTTCTACATCATCACTGGATAGTAAAGCCGGTTTAATTTCTGCAATAAGCTGCTGACGTTCTGATGAATTCAGCCATGCTTTGGCAAAACGCTCATCCGCGAACCTTACAGCTATTTCATATTTTTTTTATTGCGCTCAGGTTTAATAACAAAAACGCCTTCATGCCCAGAAAATCCTGACGCAATATCGATCACTTTTTTCAACCAAGATTCATATAACTTCAATGAGTCAGACTGAACTTCATGATGAATCAATAAAGACACGGCTTGTTTATTTTTATCGTCATAACTCATAGTGGAATCCATATCAGCATTATGTTTTAAATAAAACATAAGCTTGCTAAATTTTATAGTGAAAACTTTGATAATATTTTCAGCATACCTCTTACCCACATCAAATTAAATTGATACTTATCTTTGGCAGCCTATGGTAAAGTGCCGCCCCTTCAGCCTTGAGGAGAATTAGATTAGTTATACATAACTTCGAAAGGCACTTTAAGAGAAGTTAGCATGACCTTTAATACTCTCGGCTTGTCCGAAAGCTTGTTACTTGCCGTTCAAGAAACCGGTTACACGCAACCGACCCCAATCCAAGTAAAATCCATCCCAGCAATTTTGACTGGTAAAGATTTAATGGCTGCCGCTCAAACTGGCACTGGTAAAACAGCAGGGTTTACTCTTCCCTTATTGCAGATTCTGGGCGGCAAGCCTTCTGTAAAAAGTAATCGTTGCCACGCACTAGTACTCACTCCCACCAGAGAACTTGCTGCACAAATTCAAGAAAGCATTGTCACCTATGGTAAGAACGAAAACTTACGTTCTGCTGTCGTGTTTGGCGGCGTAAACGTCAATCCACAAATGAAAGCATTGAGACGTGGTGTCGATATTCTGGTTGCAACACCAGGGCGCTTACTCGACCTATACCAGCAAAATGCTGTTAAATTTACAGACATAGACGTTTTAATTCTGGATGAAGCTGACCGTATGCTAGATATGGGTTTTATTCGGGATATCAGAAAAATCCTTGCTCTTTTGCCAAACAAGCGACAAAACCTATTGTTCTCTGCAACTTTTTCAGATGACATTCGTAAACTAGCAAAAACTATTTGTGTTAACCCTGTAGAAATTGATGTGGCGCCGCGTAACTCAACCGTGGAAGCAATTTCACAGAAACTCTACCACGTAGCAAAAGAACATAAATCTGCATTACTGTGCCACTTGTTAGGCAAAAACAACGAACAGACATTAGTTTTTAGTCGGACTAAACATGGCGCTAACAAATTAGCGAAACAATTAAACAAAGCTGGCATTACCGCAGCAGCAATCCATGGCAATAAAAGCCAAAACCAACGCACTTTAGCCTTAGCTAATTTTAAACAGAATAAAGTACAAGTCCTGGTAGCAACCGACATCGCAGCTAGAGGCATTGATATCGACCTGCTGGCACAAGTTATTAATTTCGATTTGCCACATGTCCCAGAAGATTATGTCCACCGTATTGGGCGTACTGGTCGTGCTGGTGCAAGTGGCGTTGCTATCTCCTTAGTAAGTGCTGATGAAAAAAAACAATTGCGTGCAATTGAACGCTTGATAAAATTTACTATCAAAGAAGAAGTGATAGATAGTGAATTCAAGCCAGGCCTTATAAAAACGAAAGAGGAACCAAAGCAGAGGCAGAGGCAGGGCCAAAGACAGAGAACAAACACAAATAAAAAACCGGCTAATAAGAGGCCTGCAAAACGTAAGGTTTTATCTTCTGACAGTAAACAAACCAGCAACCAAGTAGATAAAACTCACTCACAAAAACCTAAAGAAAATGTAAAAAAAGTTACCAAGCCAAACAACATATGGAAAAAGAATTTTAAATCTAAACCAGCAAAATAATAGATGAAAACTCCCATAGATGAACATCCAGCATTACATTTTTTATCACTACTCGCGGTTGTTGTATTAGCAGCCTGCTCACCTGATCAGCCCTCACAAAGTGAAGATGCAACTTTTGATCTTGATTTAAATGCTGTGCTTGGCGGTAACAATACTGACAGCTTTTTGCGTGCTGACAGTCCTCGTACTTTTTCATTCCCTGCTGATCATGGTATGCATCCCGGCTTTCGTAACGAATGGTGGTATTTGACTGGAAATCTTGAAACAGAAACAGGACGGCAATTTGGTTATCAAGCGACATTTTTCAATACTAGCTTTAACGGCGACTCTCTCAATTCACAAAATATAATTGAAGGCTGGCAAAGTCCCCGAATCTGGATGGCACACATGGCACTTACTGATGTTGATGGTAATGAGCATATGGCTCTAGAACGTTTTTCAAGAGAAAACCCGGGTCTGGCTGGCGCACAATTAAACCCCTTTAAGGTCTGGCTGGAAAACTGGTCGCTGAGCTCAAAGGCTAATGGCTTTTCAGGGGCTAATGGCTCTTCAGACGCTAATGGCTCTTCAGACGCTAATGGCTTTCCCTGGCTTTTGGCTATTGAAGATAATGCCTTTGCACTTTCATTGTCTTTAACGCCCCTAAAAGCACCAGTCTTACAAGGTGACAATGGATTAAGCCAAAAAAGCCCCGAAGCCGGCAATGCTTCCTACTATTACAGCCTTACTCGCATAGACAGTGAAGGTGAGATTGTGCTCAATGGCGAAAGCTATGCGGTCACTGGTCTAAGTTGGCTAGATCGAGAATGGAGCACATCGGCACTGGCTGAAAATCAAAGTGGCTGGGATTGGTTTTCTTTGCAATTCGATGATGGTCAGGAATTAATGTACTACCAATTAAGAGACAATGCTGGCCTTGCCCACCCTAGTAGTGACGGCAACTGGACTGATGCTAATGCCATGCAAACACGGATCAATTCAGAAGATATTTTACTTGTTGAAAACAAGCATTGGCTTAGTCCCACAGGTATAAGCTATACCACTGAATGGGCTATGCAATACGAAGATCAACAATGGCTTATCCGCACCTTGGTAGAAGACCAGTTTATGAATTTATCCGTGCCTTACTGGGAAGGAACTGTCGAAATTTTAAGTGCTGATAATGGCGACCATCTCGGACGAGGCTATCTTGAGATGGTTAGAAACTAAGCAAACATTCACAATGCAAAAGTTTGCTATAGCAATATCCACACTTCTTGCAAAATGTATCAGTAGTATTCCTGCACTTTACAAATTTATGGAAGAATCATGAAAACCCCTGCCTTCCTAGGTCTTACAGCTCCTTTTACCCTGGCCATTGCATTAACCATGTCTTTAGTTATGGCGGCTAATGCTCAGGATGACAACAATCCTGAAGGGCTAAAGGAAGTGAAAGTCACACGAGTAGAAACTGCTCCAGTTATGGATGGAAAACTGGATGATGCTGTATGGCAACAGGCAGAGCTTATTGATGATTTTCACCAAATCAGACCGGGGGATGGTACTGAGCCTTCCGAACGTACTGAAGTTTATATGATCTATACCGAGGACGCGCTTTATATCGGGGCGCGCATGTATGATTCAAATCCGGAATTGATAGCTGCTCCAGTGATTCGACACAACCAAGGGCTTCCCGGTGACGACCGTCTGGTCATCATTCTCGATCCATTTAATACCCGCCGTGTGGGTTATCGCTTCGAAACCAATCTGAATGGTGTACGCCATGATGCCCTCTACCAAAACATCACCTCATTCACCGGGGACTGGGTGGCGATCTGGGACGTTGCTACGGATACCTTTGATCAAGGCTGGATAGCAGAAGTCGAAATCCCTTTTAAGACGCTGCCCTTCGATCCAAATATCGACACCTGGGGTTTTAATTTCGGTCGCGGCATTCGGCGCCGCGGCGAAGAAATGGCCTGGGTCAGTTATAACCGCTCGTATAACCCTAGTATTGTTGGTCTGGCCACAGGGCTTGAAGGCATGAATCAGGGTGTTGGCCTTGATGTTGTGCCCACATTCACCATGAATGAACGACGCACTTTTAACCCTGGTGATAAAGAAAGTGACTTCGACCCATCCCTGGATATGTTTTATCGACTTACGCCATCATTGAATGCTGCACTGACCGTTAATACAGATTTCTCTGCAGCAGATGTTGATAACCGCCAGGTCAATCTGACTCGCTTTAATTTATTTTTTCCTGAACGCCGCGATTTTTTCCTGAACGATGCCGACTTGTTTCAATTCGGCAATATCAGCAATATCGGTTCTAGTAATCAAGCAGGTTCTCGTGGCGCAAGGGAAAATGCCAGGCCTTACTTCTCACGGAATATAGGCATTGGGTCTAACGGTGAAGAAGTCGATATAAAATATGGTGGCCGAGTCAGTGGCCGAGTCGGCCGCTGGAACATCGGAACGTTGGCCGTGCGCCAGGATGCCTCATCTACAGTTGATGCATCGGATCTTTTTGTTGGTCGTTTTTCTGCCAATGTGCTGGATGAATCCACGCTTGGATTTATTGTGACTGACGGCGACGCGCAATCCAATGTAGATAACACTGTTTATGGCGCAGATTTCAGATACCTTAATACTCAACTCGCTAGTGGTCGCCAACTTGAAGGCAATCTCTGGTATCAACAATCAGATACCCCCGGCCTTGATGGCGACGATGCCTCTTGGGGTGCCAGTGTTTCATCTCCTAATAACAGCGGTTTGCGTGGTGAGCTTGGTATAAAGGAAGTCCAACGAAACTTTAATCCGGCACTGGGCTTTGTTAATCGCACCAATGTCAGAGATTTTACCAGCAGACTTGGCTATACCCATTTCTATAATAGCGACCTCTTTCAGCAATCGTATACCGGGCTTGATGTTTTCAGAGGTGAAGTTATCGATGGAGGCTTGCAAAGCCAGGTCTTGAAATTTCGCTTATTGGAAATGGAAACTAATTCCAGAGACTCTTTTGACTTAGGCCATACCCGTTATAAAGAGGTGGTACTGACTCCATTCACTATTTACTCTGAACAAAGCCGCTCAGTGGTGATCCCTGCCGGCAATTACTCTTACAATACTTATGACTTTAGTTTAGGGACGGGTAACCAGCGTGAATTTTCGGCTACCTTAAGATCTGAATTCGGTGATTTTTATGATGGTGATCAAACCGGTATCTTTACATCATTTAACTGGAATCAGTCACGCTATTTCGCCATGTCCCTAGATTATGACTGGACCGATATTAGCTTACCACAAGGCGACTTTACTGCGCGTCTCACCTCTTTGAATACCCAGGTTGCTTTTACCCAAAACCTATATTGGATCAGCTTATTACAATACGACAATATTTCTGAAAGTATGGGGCTGAATACTCGAGTACAGTGGATTCCAGAAGCCGGACAGGAAGCATTGATAGTATTAAATTACAACATGCAGGACAGAGACAAGGACAACACCTTTCAATCTGCTTTATCAGATCTTAGTGTGAGATTCAGATATACGTTTAGATATTAACCGATACTAATCGGCCATTCTGAAACCAGCGGTTTGTCGACTGGAAATGTATGTAGGGTAGCGCTATAGAAATTAACTTTTTGAAACTTAAAGCGTCGCGATAAAATAAGCGGCAATAGAAATCACAATCCCAAAAAAAGAATATTTAGCGACTTTTCTAAAACGATATTTATTCGGCAGCAATAATACGAAACCCGCCAAGGAAAAAATGATCAGAATGATCGCGCTGATATCGATCAACGCATTCCAAACTAGATGTGTATACCGTCCTTTGTGCAGATCGTTTAAGACAGCGATTAAGCCATAGCTGGTACTTTCGGCATAAACTTCTCCTAAACCCTGATCGATTTCAACCAATGCCTGCAATCCAGGCCCATTATATTCAATAGTGATATAAGGCTCTTCAATAATCAGGTCAGCAAATTCTAATCTAATGCCAAATTGATCACGTACATATGCGGCAAGTTCGGGTGAGTTAAAGATCATGCCATTATCATCAAGGGGCAAATCTGGCAGAGTGTCCAGAGTGATTACCTCAGTCTCAGGCTCTGCCGTCATGGTTTCAGCATGATTTAAAGTAATACCGGTAATTGAAAAAAATACCAATACAATGAGCAAGGCGATTGAGAGATAGACGTGAATGGTTCGAGACCAATTCACTAAATTACGATTAATTGCCATAATCCTACTTTTTCTAAAATGTTAGAGTAATAATCAACTGTGAAAAGAATATGAATTGACTTACATCATTGCCTTACACTATTTAAAATGATTACAAAATTAATTCTATGAAAAGCATATGAACAGACTTGTAAAAAAAGCTAGTACTCTTTCTAAATCCAAGATGTACCTTCCAACAAGTCGGGCATTATCCAGTATTTTTCTACTGATCGCATCATTTGTTCTTAATATGAATGCTGCCAGCATTAGCCAGGCTCAGGAAGTCATTGAACATTATGATGGTGTATTAGGCACTTCGCTTGATATTACGGTGTATGCGCCTGATCAAACTAATACAGCAAATGCTATTGAAACTGCGCTTGCAGAAATTGCTCGCCTAGAACAAATGCTGACGACTTATGATGACGCCAGTGAACTCATGCAATTAAATGCTGCAAGAACCACTGACTCAGCTTCGATGGCCTTAATCGAGGTAATCAGTTCATGTGAAGACTGGTTTACTCAAACTGAGGGTAATTTCTCTTGTCGCTTAGGTGCAGTTGTTGACTTCTGGGACACCGCAGAAGAAACACAACAGGTCCCCAGTCGCCAGGACCTTAGTCCGATAGCTCGTAACGCCAATAGAGCCGAACTGACAATTAACCTTGAGCAAAACCAAATTCTCTTAGGCGACGGCATAAAGCTTGACCCTTCAGGCCTTGCCAAAGGCTATATTATTGACCGTGCTATGGCTGTATTAAGAAATGAGATTCCAGATGCAACAGGTATTAAAGTAGATATCGGCGGCGATGCATCCTATTGGGGACTACCTCCTGATTCAGACGGCTGGGAAGTGATGGTCGCCAATCCAGAATCTTTAGCCGATAATGGTGATTTTATTACCAGTATTTCGCTGGGCTCTAAGGCGGTGGCAACCAGTGGCCACACCAGCCGTAAGCGACAGATTCTAATGCGTGAATTCAGTCATATTTTCACTCCTCAAACGGGGTGGCCTGTATTTAGTGGACTATATGCAGTTGTGATTGCTGATGACGCCATCACGGCTGATGCGATTGCTACAACCCTTTCAGCATTGTCGATAGCAGATGCGCTCATAACCATAGAAGCTTTGCCGGGAGTTGAAGCTTTATTAGTTGATGAATCAGGGGCACAACGCTCTTCATCAGGCTGGAATGAATATTTAAGCAAGGAGTTGTTGTTACTCTCTAACGCTGATTTCAAACTAACTCTGGACTATTCAATCCCTTCTGAGGGTGATCGTGGTTATGAAAGACCCTATGTGGCTATTTGGGTGAGCACTATAGATAACCAAGCGATAAAGAACTTGATTCTTTTTGGTGGAGAACAACGTTGGGCTGGCAGTAATCAACGCTGGTGGCGCTTTGTTGGTCGCCGTTCAACTGTCGAGAGAATAAATGTAACACGCCCTACCCGTGGCCCAGGCGAATATCAATTAGTATGGGACGGCCTCGATGACTCGGGTACTCTTATCCCGCCTGGCGATTATTTACTGCATGTAGAGGCTTCGCGTGAACACGGCGGACACAGTTATCGTAATGTCAGATTCAAATTTGAAGAAGGCACCCAGGTAATTGAACAGGCTCGCTTCGGTGAAGTTGGCGCTTTTAAAGTTACAGTGGAAATGAGTCCAGCTGAAGAGTAAAGTTGGCTATCCATCAATTAAAAAAATGCTTACGCATGAGTAAGAAAAACTTTTTTCTAAAGGCCTTAACTCATTTGTGCTTAGTTAGCAGTCTGCTACTAGCCTCATATAATTCCCTGTTCGCCCAGGAACCCCAGCACTCAAACAAACCACCTGTGCATGGCAGTCATTGGATGGCCGCAGCTGGCAAGCCATTATCTGCATCCGTTGGCAGTATGATGTTCAATCAGGGTGGTAATGCTGTAGATGCTGCTAGCGCCATGCTCGCCGCATCAGCTACCATTTGGGACACCATGGGTTGGGGTGGTGAAACACAAGCCTTAATTCACAACCCGAATACTGGTGAAGTACATGCCATCAATGCACTTGGGGCAGCACCTTCTGGCGCCACTCCTGAATATTTCCAAAACCTGAATTACAAAACGCCACCCGATTACGGCCCTCTAGCTGCAGTCACTCCTGGTACCCCGGGCGGCCTCATGGTTATGTTGGCAGAATATGGTAGCATGAGCCTCGCTGAAATATTGGCGCCTTCAATAGAAATGGCTAAGGGCTACCCCATTGAGCAAATCCAGGCAGAACGAATTGAGTATGACAAACAATTTTTAAGAATTTGGCCTGATACTGCACGAGTAATGCTGCCAAATTTTGATCCTAATAATCCCAGAGACTGGTCAGCACCCTATCCCGGCCAATTGTTTGTGCAAAATGATTTGTATAACACCTTAAATAAATTAGTCGAAGCAGAGCAAACAGCATTGGCTAATGGTGCGAATCGGAAAGACGCTATTATGGCTGCCTATGATCGCTTTTATCGGGGAGATATTGCTGAAGAAATTGTCCGTGCCAGCCAGGCATCAGGTGGGCTATTTACCATGGAAGATCTGGATAACTGGCAGGTATATATAGAAGAACCTGTATCAACTACTTATAAAGGTATCGAAGTCTTTAAATTAGACAGTTGGGTTCAGGGTCCTGTGATGCTGCAAATGTTAAATATGCTTGAAGGCATGGATTTGCAAACAATGGGTTACAACAGTGCCGAATATATTCATACCCTTTATCAAGTGATGAACTTGGCTTTTGCTGATCGTGATTTCTATTATGGTGACCCTTACTTTCCGCCTGAAGAGCCTATCGCAGGATTGCTATCTAAAGATTATGCACGCGATCGCGCTGTATTAATTAATCCGCGTGCCAATCAAACTGATATTGGGCCCGGCAACCCCTATCCATATCAGGGCGATGAGACCAACCCCTTTTTAAGGTATCTTGAAAACTGGGAAGCCAATATTGAGCCCCGCTGGAATGGTGCCGTAAATAGTTCTGAAAATAGTTCTGAGACTAGCCTTGTTAATAATGCCAACATAAATCCAATTTCCAAACCTAATGTAATCAGTCAAAGCGATGACAATGGCAATGTTGTCAGCATCATGAGTCATGACGAAGGCTTTCATGCGGGGACAACATCAATCCAGGCAGCCGATGAAGAGGGCTGGGTTGTTTCTATTACACCAAGTGGTGCCTGGATGCCTGCTTTTGTTGCTGGCTCTACTGGTATGAGCTTATCGCAACGTATGCAGAGCTTTGAACTCTCGGAAAAACGCAGCCCTTATAACACGCTCGAACCCGGCAAACGCCCCAGAGCAACCCTTTCACCCAGTATCGCTTTAAAGGATGGCAAACCCTATATGGCTTTTTCTGTGCAAGGCGGCGATGGCCAGGATCAATGGCTGTTGCAGTTCTTCCTCAATATTGTGGAATTCGGCATGGATGTCCAGCAAGCAACTGAAGCCGCTAATTTTGAAAGTTATCAGCTGCACAGCTCATTCGGTGATCACTATAGCCAACCTGGCAGAATCGTAATGCGCAGTGATATGGATACGCTTGTCTTAAGAACCTTAATTCGCATGGGTTATGAACTTGAATTCAGAGAAAAAACTTCAGGCCCTATCACCGCTATCCTGCTTAATCAGGAATATGGCACGATGACAGGTGGCGCCAGTGATTTTGGAGATGACACAGCAATTGGCTTTTAATGAAATAAATATATAATTCTTCAACAAAAAACTGAGAAAGGTCATTATGAAAATAATAATAAAAATATTACTCTCACTTTTCGCTATCACTTCTTTACCCCTATTTGCTCAACAACAAGCTGCTGACCCGGATCGCACATCTGGTGTTCAGGCCGGCCCTGACCCTGCGCGAACTGCCTGGGTCAATCAATATTGCAGTGACCCTGCGATGCCAGAACCGAGAGGTCGAGGGCGTGGTCGTGGTGGCCGAGGTGGCGGCGGAGCTGCACCAAGTTCAAGCGATTATTTGATCAGTGCAATTCCTGGGGTAATTTCTGCTACTGCTCGCTGGCGCACTCTATGGACTGACACTGGCAACAATGCCGACAGCCCGATTGGGGTCGAAGATGGTGTGCTAGTCGCGCAAAATGATAAAAGTCAGATTCTAAAAGTGCGTCTTGATGGCGTAGTTGAGCTTATTGCTACTGACACCTACACCGGAGGTGCCTTGGCTATGACGCCAGATGGTACTCTTTATGTTGGGGAGCGCGCGCTTAATCGCGGCATCTGGCAAGTGGAGCCTCGACAGCTTTTTGCCAACACAATGAATGGAGAACCCCTGGAATGCCTGACTACCGGTGTTTTGAATGACTTAATTGCTGATGCTCATGGCGGAATGTATATGACGATGGGTGGGGTTTATTACACTAATCCACAAGGTGTGGTTAGTGGCCGCTTTGGAGTTAATGGCGGTAACGGTTTGGCTCTGAGCCCTGATGGCAACACCCTATATGTTACTGGGCGTTTACCCAATGCTAATCCCCCTTCTAATTTAACACTACCGGCTGGCGCTCCTGAAGCTTCCGGAGGTCTTGTCGCTTATGATGTCCAAGCAAATGGCTCATTAAGCAATGAACGCCAATTTGCCTGGGCTGGTGGTGATGGCATGGTAGTTGATAGCCAAGGGCGTATCTATGTCACTGGTAATGGTGGAGTTTGGGTAATCAATGACGGGGGGGAGATTCTTGGATTTATTTCCACTCCTCGTAGTATGATTTCTGTCTCAATTGGCGGGCCTGATAAACAAACCTTGTTTGGGGTATCGATTAGGGATGTTGAAATTTTTGCCATTGATTTGATCGCTACTGGTTTATAAACACTGCGAAAGCATAACAAATTAGTATTGTTAATATTATTAGGATAATTCTGAATAGATCTGAATAGAAAGGACCGAAGAATGAAAAGCAATAAACAAGAAAACCGCCGTCAATTTTTAAAAGGTAGCGCAGCTGCTGCTGGAGCAGTTGCTCTAGGTGGAAGCATTCAGCCAGCTCTTGCTGAGGAAACTGAGTATGTAATAGATCCTCCCGCGACTACCTCAATGGAAATTTTTGGTTCCTCAGCACGCTTTCCAGTGCGGCGTGTTTTTTGTCTGGGCCGAAACTATCGCGCTCATGCCTTTGAGTCCGGAGACGACCCTGATGTTAATCCTCCTTTTTTCTTTATCAAGCCGCGTGACGCCGTTGTAGACAGTCGTGAGCCTTTGCCCTATCCGCCTATGACTCAGGAATTACGTTATGAAGGAGAAATGATTGTTGCTTTAAAAAGTGGCGGCGCAAATATCAGTGAAGCAGATGCTTTAAATCATGTTTATGCCTACGGTGTAGGACTTGATATGACACGAGAAGACCTGCAGCATGAAGCTCAGAGACTGGAACGACCCTGGGCAATTAGTAAATCCTTCGACAATTCTGCTCCCTGCGGGCCACTTTATCCTGTAGACACTCATGGTCATGCTGTTACCGGACGTATATGGTTAAGCGTGAATGGTGAAATAAAACAAGATTCCGATCTGGAATTACAACGCTGGTCTGTACCTCAAGGCATCGCTATTCTTTCTCAATATTATGAACTGACTGCCGGTGACATCATTATGTCCGGCACCCCTGAAGGCATCGGGCTAGTTTTTAAAGGTGATGTAATTAGGGCTGGTATAGAAGGGCTAGGTGAAATCGAAGTAACTTTGGTCTAACAATCTACACTACAAAAAACCCAGAGTTGCGAACACAACTCTGGGTTTTTTTATTCTTAGCTAAAAGTTTTTTTGTCCCTTTTAGTATTACAGTCCCTCGGATAATTCCACAGAACTGAGTTCAAACTTAGGCATTTATCTTTTGTAAGGTCTCGATAAGTTCTTCTTTTTTAGAGTAAAAAGGAGAATGGCTGGAAGCAATTTCAAAAACCTCCTTACAAGGTGATGCCGCAATCATTTGACGTTGCATATCTGGGTGTATCGCACGATCTTCAGTAAGAACAATATAATAACGTGCAACAGAACCGAAATTTTCGTCAGTGACGATTACTGGTGTCGCCAAAGGCGCTAAAGCTTGAGCATGTTGATGCGCAATGGCAAAGGCAGCATCTTCATCACTGCAATCGTGGTAAAAAAGATCTTTGATCATATCAGGGTTTATCGCCCCAGTGACGCCATCTTCGGCCACTAATAATGCTGGCGGGACTGATGAGTTCGGATTTGACTCTTCTAGCGACAATAGGGACTGGCCTGATTGTGGTAAAAATCCGGAAAGATAAACCAAACCGCCTATCTTGTCGGGGCGTAATTCCGCAGCGGCTGAAATAGCAAGCCCCCCCATGGAGTGACCCAGCATGACGACTTTTTCATCTTGCTGATCGAGCACCTCTACCAATTTATTGGCATAGGCCTCCAAAGTTACCTCTGTTGCAGGAGTAGAATCCGCACCAGAACCCGGCAACTCGGGTGTAATTACTTTATGTCCGGCAGCTTCAAGACCGGGTACTATTTCGTTCCAGCACCATGCCCCATGCCATGCCCCATGAACTAATACATACGTTGTCATACTCTTTTCCTTCTTTTTCTATAATTGTTCTTAAATTTTTCTTAGTTTAAAAGACCATTTAGCTGGTCATTTACTGCTTCCATCACATCTTCTTCCGCATCTTCCATTAATTCTTCACCAGACGTTTCAGCTTCCTCCATTGCATCATCCATTCGAGACTCTGCAGCTACGACTGTTTCGTCTAGCATTGCTTCAGCTTGCTCTACCATATTGTCCGCTTCAGCCTGAACTGTTTCTATCGCATCATTAGCTGTAGATGTTGCAGAAGTTGCAGAAGATTGAGTTGACGGCGCACTGGCAGCAGGCGTCGATGGAGAAGATGTTTCTTCAGACCCGCATGCAGCAAGGCCGATTGATGTAAATGTGAGCATAGTGACTATAGCAAGTTTTTTCATAAATATATCTCCAATAGATGTTAGAAATTAAGTTCTAGTATCACGGATTTACTGCAAGAAGTGAAGCAGCGCAAATGCAGATCTAAGAAAATTACATCCAAAAAAATAACTACGCATAGACTGTACAAAGCCTGTTTGTTAAATGCTGATTCTTGTAAACTTCATAAATTAAACTGCTAAAGCATTCTCTTAAGATAGGAAAGCCTGATGCGAACATTCTCCTTTGACAATGGCGATCAGATGCCAATACTAGGCTTGGGTACCTGGAAAACCGATAACCAAGCCATTAAGCCTGTCATTAAACAAGCCATCAGTATTGGCTATCGTCATATAGATTGTGCAGCTGTGTATGGCAATGAAGTTGGTATTGGAGAAGCACTTACCGAAGCATTCGATGCTAAGGAAGTAACACGTGAGCAATTATGGGTTACTTCAAAGCTCTGGAACAATGCACATAAAGCAGACGATGTATTACCCGCTCTTAAAAAGACTCTGCATAGTTTACAACTCGACTATCTGGATCTTTATTTAATTCATTGGCCTGTCGCCGTCAAACCAGAGGTTGGCTTCCCGCAATCAGACGATGATTACCTAAGTCTGGAAGAGCTGCCTATCATTGAAACCTGGCAGGCCATGGAAGCCTGTTTTGAGACTGGTTTAATCCGACACATAGGCGTTTCAAATTTCAGTGTGAAGAAACTTAAAAAGTTGCTTGCACAAAGTCGAATTAATCCAGAGGTCAATCAGGTGGAATTACACCCTCTACTTCAGCAGCCAGAAATGAAAAAATATTGCGATAGTGTAGGTATTAATCTAACTGCTTACGCGCCTTTAGGCTCTGGCGATAGGCCTGCTTTTTTTCAGGAAGAAGGTAGCCCGAATCCACTAGAACAGCCAGTGATACATGAAATTGCCGCTGCGCATGATGCTACTCCAGCACAAGTATTGCTAGCATGGGGAATCCAGCGCGGTACCGCGGTCATCCCCAAAACAGTAAAAGCTCAGCGCATGGAAGAAAATCTTGCTGCATCAGGTCTCGAACTTAGTGATCAAGAGATGATGCAAATACAATCCCTGGATCAGCATTGCCGACTCTTGAACGGAAAAGTCTGGGGGGGTCCTTACACTTATGAATATCTTTGGGATGAAAAAGAATTAGGCTAGTTTAGCAGTCAAAGCTTAAGGGCGAGAAGTGTCTTATGCTGTTGCGCCCCGAACACATCTCTATCTCCGGGATTGCCTGCCAAGCATCTTCTTTGTGCGGTAATTTTAATAGCTCTGGCTGCTGGGAAGGAAAAACAACCTATGATCTCTGACTCTGCAAACTCAAGAACAGTAGCAATCTTTGTTGGGATAAATGCACCTGAATTAAGTGCATAGTTAAAACTTTCAGTTGTTTTAAAAAAAACATCATAAGTAATTTCATTTATACCTGCATTTTTACTACGGATTATCTCTGCAATATCTATAAGGCAATACTGCGGTTTTTCATTAACTGCCATTAATGGAACATGTCCCATTAATTCATCGGGCTTTTGTCCAGGGATGTGCAGGCTTCTATCCCAATCACAGGGGCAGGTATCTTTTTTATGCCAATTGGTTTCGTCCCAAAACCATTGTTGCACCTCAAAACAATTCTTCAGAAGAGATGAGTCCGTAAGCAAATGATACAAAGTCCATTCATAGGCAAGACCTGCATCGATTTTTTCCAGCGCGATCTCGTTTTCAATACGACATGCATTAAGAGACTCAAGCAACACATCGTGACTAGTGTCATCGTCATATGTCTCTATAAAAACAAACCCAATTCCGGCAGTAGTACTGTGAAAATCAATTGTGCACTGTTTTACCAGCTCAGGCAGCTGACTGCTGACTTGTTCTAACAAGCTGGATTGTATAGTCGACCACTGCGACTGAAATATTGGATCACGGGTGCCTGCAATAAAAAAATAAGTAGTCTGATCTTTTTGTTCAAGCATCAAATCGCTGGGTGAACATGGAAAAGCTAGATTCCCAGCCGTGGAAACCCTGCCTGAATAACCATAATGCAATAAGCCTGATCTTAAGGCTGCCAGAACATCTCGTGAAGCATCTTTATTTTTGCTGTTAACGCAAACTATGAGGCCTAGCTCCTGATCGTCACAGCTAGCTTCAACACCGTTTTTACCATATACCCTCCACTCATCTTCTGTGCTTTTTATACTTTTAATATTTGCCTCACTCATGGGCGCCTGGGTTAGATCGACTGAAAGTGCTGATATAGTCCTCTTCCCAAGAGCCCGGCTTCCTTCTAGTTTTATTGAGGCAGCTTGTGAGATAAAACGACTCCCTTTAATGCCCACTCGTCTATTACCAAGCGCATAAAATTCTGTCTGAGTTATATCTAGAACCCCTCCAGGCAAATAGAAAAAATCCGGACGGGATTTTTCGTAAAGACTATGGGCAGCAATAGAGACAGGTGTGCATTCTCTGCTCGGGTTGGGTGCAAATATTTCGGCATGATTATCAGTGTAAATCTCAGCTATCAGACAGTCACTGCCTGAGCCAGGCACTGCTGCTATCGCTCCACACTCCAGAATTTTTCCAACGTGATAACAAAGCCCTGGATCAAAACCAGCAGCTATAGGTGCGGCCGCAAAAACTGCCGGATCATAAGCTCGCCCGCAAACCACTACTTCAGCGCCTAAAGCTAATGCCGTCATGATGGGTTCAATACCCATTTGACCCACTATCTTGCTTTGTTTGATATGAGCAGCATTTAATGGCGGCATATTGCCCAATGGCTTCAACTGATTAAGCTTGGGGATTAGACTCTCAGAATTTATATCAGCATAGATTACGCTCAAATTCACCGGCCGATCACTTTCAGTTGCAATGATGTCGCGTACGATCTCTACTACATCATCGCACTGGGGATTAGCACCGGAAAATCCAGCACTGCCTATAATGCAGGGACAATTCTGTTCCAATGCGGCACGAAGCATGCTCGTAAGGTCACGCCTTAACGAAGCCAGTCCGACATAATGCTTATTAGAGCCCAGATAATAGGGCCCTGCATCTATGGATCCAGCATCAACGGCGATTAGGTCAACCTTTTCTTCCAAGCCTTTTTTGAAAGACTCCAGAGGAAACCCATAACCTAAAATGGCCGTAGGAGAAAGAATTCGGAAGCAGCTTTCCGAAGGTTTCTCATGTAGATTAGAATTGATTAGCGAATTCATTGAATCACTTTTATACTTTGCGCTAAATACGTAATTGAGACATTAAGAATAAATTTTCTCTGGAGAATATGCATGTTAAAAATACAGTCAATCATAAAGTCACGCAGCTTTATGTATTCTATGCTGGTCTTACTATTTTCTATACCACTTATATCCTTCGCCCAATTAGCTTCCCCAAACCGAGATGGCGTCAGCATGGGGCAC
Source organism: uncultured Pseudomonadales bacterium (assembly GCA_943789335.1). GTDB lineage: Bacteria > Pseudomonadota > Gammaproteobacteria > Pseudomonadales > Pseudohongiellaceae > UBA5109. The sequence goes on from CALSTS010000004.1 coordinate 54,731, forward strand.
CTACATTTTCTGGCAGCAGATCTCGAAGCCAGTAATGAATTTTGGGAAGCCTTTGGTGCAAGCACGGTTCAGAACGGACCTCTTAGTATGCATGCTGTTCCTGGCGTATTTATTCTGGTGCGTGAAGTTCAACCTTCCAGTGGCTCAGACGGAACAATGATTGTTCATGTTGGTTTTCATGTGCCTGATGTTAATGCCGCTTTTGACAGATGGACAGCCGCTGGCATCGATGTTGAGCGTGGCGCATTCCCTATCCAGCTCTGGGTCCATGGCCCAGATGGCCTGCTCATCGAAATTTTGGAAAACCCGGAAATCGATGTTCCTGTGCAGATGCACCATATTCACTGGAATATCCCCGAAATTGAAGCCATGCAGGCTTGGTATGACGACATGTTTGGAGCCGTTCCAGGTATGCGCGGTGATTTCCAGGCTGGAGACATTCCTGGTGTTAATCTCACTTTTAGCGGAGCTGATATGCCACTTGCCAATACTCAGGGCACCGTTCTGGATCATATTGGTTTTGAAGTCACTGATTTACAGGCAACAATTGCCAGGCTGGAAGCTGCCGGTGTAAGCATGGACTCTGGTTATCGTGAAATCCCAGCAGCAAATTTGGCGATCGCTTTTCTGACAGATCCTTGGGGAACTTATATTGAATTAACTCAAGGTTTAGAACCTTAGGCTTTTAACATATAAAAAGGCAAGTTACGTAAACAATTTAACACTTAGGAAATATAATGATAGCCACATTAGTTACTTTTGATTTAGGAAATGATTTTGATGCTGAAACTGTTCGGCAAAATGCCTTAATAGCGCGAAGTAAATTTGAAAACATGCCCGGCTTGCGCTCAAAAGCTTTTTCAATTGATGTCGATAAAAAGCAAGCAAGAAATTTTTACATTTGGGAAGGAGAAGCCGCAGCGAGAAATTTTTTCTCAGAAGAAATCCTTGCAGGTGTTACTAAATTTTACGGAGTAAGACCGAGTATTGAATATTTAGAAATTGCGACTTTGGTGGACAACCATTAAGTATGAGCCTTATAAAATTGTACGGTTGATAATAATTAAAAGGTACTGACAAAGCTCAAGGAATAGTTCTATATTCTTATTTTCTTATATTAAAAACTATAAAGTAATTTGACTTTAAATCAGCATAAACTTAAAAAGCTATTAATAACAAATAACACTTAGGCTCCTTGGTAAAGAACCGGATAAAGTACCGAAGTCCTGCTTTAAAGAAATATTTTAGGAGAGATGACTATGCCAACTAATGCACGCGCTGCAATCTGCCGTGGAAATGAACACCCTTTCGCAATTGAAGATGTCGTATTAGATGATCTTCAGCCCAATGAACTTAAAATTCGCATGGTAGCGTCAGGTATTTGTCATACTGACCTCGCAGTACGTGATGCCCAGCTACCAGTCCCCCACCCTATTGTATTAGGTCATGAGGGTGCAGGTATTGTTGAAGAAGTAGGTAATGACGTCACTATTGTAAAACCCGGGGATAGAGTTGTGATGAGCTTTAATAGTTGTGGCGGTTGCCCTAGTTGCGACAACAGCTCACCAACCTATTGCTATGAATTTTTTAAATACAATTGGGATGGCAAACGCCCTGATGGTTCATCAACCATGACTCTCAACGGCGAACACATGAATGCTAGCTTTTTTGGTCAATCTAGTTTTGCGACACATGTCATCGCTAACGATAGAAATATCGCTAGAGTACCTGATTCTGCTGCGCATATTCCACTTGAGCAATTATCACCAATTGGTTGCGGCTTAATGACGGGCGCGGGTGCAGTTTTACGTAGCATGAAAGTACGAGCCGGTATGTCTATTGCCATTTTCGGCTCAGGTACAGTGGGTATGGCGGCAGTTATGGCTGCCAAACTTGCGGGTGCAAATCCTATTATTGCTGTTGATGTTAATGATGATCGTCTCGCCCTTGCTAAAGAGCTTGGCGCCACTCACACTTTTAATGCAAAAGATGATGCTATTGAAAAAATTCGTGACCTTTGTCCTAAAGGTTTAGGTTACGCATTCGATACCACGGGTATTAATAAAGTTATCGAAGATGCCTTTAGCCTGACTACCTTTAAATCAATAATAGGCCTTGTCGGCGCTTCTGGGCCTGAAGATATGTTACAGTTTAACGAGCTCACTCTTATGGCTGGCGGTCGCACAGTCATGGGCATACTCGGTGGTGATAGTGACATCAACAATTTCCTCTGTGAATTAATTGGCTATCATATAGAAGGCAAATTTCCTTTCGAAAAATTGATTGGGTATTTCGATTTCGACAACATTAATGAAGCTATTGAAGCAAGTGAAAATGGTTCTGTAGTAAAACCAGTTCTTCGGATTAGCCCGGAGTAAATTTATGCTTAGTCTTTGATAAATACAGTTTTATTTATGCACTTACCAAAGGCTAAATTTATTCGATGCCACGGCAATTTTGCCTATTGGCATATTTTTTATTATTCCGTTCATTGAGATTGTTTTTTTAAAGTAAGGTCTTAAAAAACAGTAGCTATTGAGATAAATATAATGATTTCTTCTATAAAAGAAACGAATTCAATAAAAATAAAAAAATCTTTTATTTGGCTATCGCTGCTTTTAGTTGCATGTACGCCAAATGTGAGTCTTGATAATTCAGACACGCTTGAATTAACTCCTATAGTAAAAGTTGTAACCTCTGGGGGCTTTGCAGCTGCTTACAATAATTTGATCCCTCAGATAGAAACCGAGCTTGGTATAGTTTTACAAACTGAATACGGGGCCTCTTCTGGCGGCGCTATTGACTCAATTCCCATGCGACTTGAAAACGGTGAAAATTTTGATGTCATCATTTTATCTCGAGGATCACTTGATAACTTAACTGAAGCCGGCTTCGTTACCAGCGAAACAAGAATAGACCTGGTTCATTCAATGATTGGTATGGCAGTTAGGGCAGGCGCTACTGTTCCTGATATCAGCGATGTAGAAACATTCATTCAAGTTTTAATGGACGCTCAATCTATTGGCTATTCTGCTAGCGCCAGTGGCACCTATCTTTCCACAACACTATTTCCTGATATGGGCCTTTGGGAAGTTCTGGAGCCCAAAAGCAACAGGATTCAAAGTGAACGTGTAGCATCAGTTGTGGCTCGTGGCGATGTAGAGATAGGCTTTCAGCAAATTAGCGAAATCTTACCGATTCCAGGCATCATTTTTGCTGGAGCTATTCCAAGCGAGCTACAAAGAATAACTACATTTTCTGCCGGTGTTTTGAAATCCGCTTCAAACCCTGAAGATGCATTACGCTTGCTCGAATACTTATCATCTGAGGCAGTAGCTCCAGCAATTTCAGAGTCAGGTTTATCACCAGTTGTTTTAGAAAACACAAACCTATGATGAAATTATTAAACAATGGCTATCTGATTAGCGCTAAAAATTTAAGCTTAGTTATTTGCTTAGGCCTGTTCTTAAATATTTATATTCCGTCTGTTAATTCACAAGAATTTCCTGACCAACCCTTCACATTAGTGGTCGGTTTTGGAGTGGGTGGAAGTGTCGACAGAATGACAAGAGTTGTATCAACTTACCTGGCTGAAGAGCTTGGTCAACCTGTACAAGTGATAAACCGAAACGGCGCCGGTACACTTCTCGCAGCAAATTTTGTTTTAGGCAGGCCGCACGATGGTTACACAATTTTTGGTTCAGCCTTTTCGCCCTATTTATCGAACACCATACTGGAAGGAAATGCCGACTACAGTATTGATGACTTTTCTTACATGAATTTCCAATGGTTTGATGAAGATTTAATCGCATTAAGCAAAGCGTCAAAATACAAAAACCTGCAAGAGTTGTTGAAAGCTATTCGGACTAATCCTAAAACAGTGCGTGCTTCTGTAGTGAGGGGTTCGGCAGGTCACTTAATGGCAAAACTACTGCTTGAGGTGAATGACATTCCGCAAGAAAATCTTAATTTGGTCGCTTATAACAGTGGTGGCCAAGCACGTGCCGCAGTAGCCGGCGGGGTTGTCGACTTTACAGTGATCAGCGCAGAAGGCTGTGAAAGCATTCGAGAATATATTGAACCACTAGCAATAGTTAGCGACCTTCCGAACCAGGAATGGGATGCCCCAACACTCAATGATGCATTACAGGAATTAGGTTTATCAGCCCCAATATTGCCTGGCTCAATTCGTGGTTTTGCAACCACAACTGAATTTAAAACAACTTACCCTGAACGCTTTAATTTCATTAGTGCAGCACTTGAAAGAACACTGCAAAATCCTGAACTGCAAGAATTGCTGCAACGCTCAAATATCGGCGGCCGCTGGATTGGCCCCTTACAATCAACCGAGATTATGGATACTAATTTTGAAATTTTTAAAAATTATTCTTATCTTCTCGAGTTACAAAGGTAAACGTTTTGGATGCAAAAAAAGCTCACATGTTTGCTGATTTATTCGTCACATTTATCATCGCTGGAATTGTTACCTGGTATTTAATTGACGCTTACACGGCTTCTTCTCACATCATTAACTTAATTTTAGTTTTGCCAATAAGCCTTATGGTGCTGGCGCTTTGCATTGTTGAAATTATTAAACAAATTAAAAACAAAGAAGAACCAACCGAAAAACCTGAGCCTGTAATGACCGTAATACCTGTTATCTGTCTCTTTACTCTCTATATTGCCTCATTAGCCTGGTTGGGATTTGATGTTGGTACTAGCTTATTTATAGCTGCATTTTTGTGGCTGCATGGTGAACGCCGGATTATCTGGATATTGGGTTACGCTATTGCGTTTGGTTTTTTGGTGGCGCTGTTTTTTTCAGCGATGCTGCCCTACCAAATGCCAATGTTGATATTGCCTGGCTAGCATTAAAAGGAACTGAATGTTAGATTTTATTGCCTTACAAGCTGGTTTTGATCTGCTTTTTGCCGACGCTTCTACCTGGTTAATTGTAATACCGGGAATCTTAATCGGCTTGCTGTTTGGTGCAGTGCCCGGCTTACAAATATCAATGGCTATGGCAATTTTCTTACCAATGACTTTATATATGGATTTTATGCAGGCCATGCTTTTCCTCACCGCAATATTTACCGGCGGTAGTTTTGGTGGCGGCATTCCTGCTATTTTGATGAATATACCTGGCACCTCTTCGTCGATCGCGACAGCCTTTGACGGATACCCGATGGCTAGAAAAGGCCAGCATAATTTGGCCTTGGGTATTGCCTTAGGCGCTTCCACACTAAGTGTAATTTTTGGCTACTTTATTTTATTATTTTTAGTGAAACCAATTTCAGAACTAGTACTCAAAATGGGGCCTGCCGAGATGAGTATTATCGTTATTTGGGGGATTACATTAATCGCAAGTTTAAGTGGTCAACATGTTATCAAAGGCATGATCGCAGGATTTTTTGGCTTGCTCCTGGGCACTGTGGGTTACGGTGAAGCTGGGGTAACACGAGGCACTTTAGGAATTAGCTATTTACTTGATGGCGTCCCGGCTATTCCAGCTATGATGGGTATGTTTGCAGCATCAGAATTATTTCGTTTAGTTAATACCAAGTATTTAGTTGATGATAGTGCGGCCCGTAAAGTTAGTATAAGCAAAATTTTCAGTGGCTTTAAAAGTGTTGTGCGCTACCCATGGGTTATGCTCAGAGGAAGTCTCATTGGCGTTCTGGTGGGTGCAGTCCCAGGAGTGGGTTCTTCAATCGCTAATTTATTATCCTACATCCAAACCAAGCGTAACGACCCTGACCCTGACTCTTTTGGTAAAGGAAATCCAACTGGCGTAATGGCATCCGAAGCGGCTAACAGCTCTTCAGAAGCCGGTTCGATGGCAACTTTATTAGCCCTAGGGATTCCCGGTGGTGGAGCAACCGCTGTCATGCTTGCTGCTTTTTCTATGCACAATATCACTGGTGGGCCGCAGTTTATTCGTGAACAAACTGATATTGTTTATGCAATAATATTTGCTAATTTCGGACAGGCTTTTCTTCTAATTATTTTAGGTTTGATGTTCATTCCCGTGTTAGCAAATGTTGTCAAAGTACCAATGCATTTCTTAATTCCTTCTGTTTTAGCACTAGCAACTTTTGGCTCTTTTGGTTTAACTGGAAATCTTTCAGGTCCTATCACTGTTTTAATTTTTGCATTGATAGGCTGGGTTTTTAAACGCTACAATTTTTCAGTAGCTGCAGCAGTCATCGGCATATTGTTGGGCAGTATGGCCGAAGAGTCATTAATTTATTCTTATCAAATTAGCGGCGGGCAATGGTCATATTTACTAGAGCGACCGTTTGCAATCTTAATGTTAGTAATGCTCATGTTTTCTCTTTTCGGCGGGCATCTGGTTACTCTTCTTACTAGCAAAGTTAAAACTAATGTTTGAAATATTGGGGTCTGACCCCTGGCTTTTGCTATTAATTATCGCTGTCGCTTTTTTCGCTGGCATCATTCATGGTGCCATTGGCATGGTCGGTGGTCTGCTTATGACCGGGCTACTCGCACATTTCATCGGCATTAAATCAACTGTCCCCGTTATTACTTGCGCCTTAATATTTAGCCACTTTAGTCGTGGTTACATGCTGAGAAAAGACATAGAGTTTTGGACAGTGCGCCATGTCCTATTATTTGGTTTGCCAACAGTTGTATTGGGCTCTATCGTCTTTGGTTATTTATCTCCTCGAATTATCGCACTGGTATTCGGATCAGTATTAACAATTTCTATGCCTATAAAATATTGGGCGCGAAGTCATTCCATAAAAACTGGCCCAAAGCTATTAGCTGGAGCGGCAGTAGTGTGGGGAGGTTTAGCGGGCAATGTCATTGGACCCGGTTTTTTCTTAGCCCCCTTTCTATTGGGTACTGGGATGAACCGGCTGGCTTTCGTCGGCACCCTGGCAACAATTACTTTAGTCATGAACATTGTGAAAATTTCTGTCTTTGGTTTTACTGACTTGTTAACACCTGAATTAATTATTCTTGGTATTATTGCAGGCCTATCAACTATTCCAGGAAATTATCTAGGGCAAAAAGTTTTAAGAAAAATGACAGACGGCTTTCATGAAAAAATCGTCGATGTAATGACTATCATTTTAGTTGCCAACTTTTTTTATTTGGCTTTTACTTATTGAGGTTTACACTAAAACAGATCAAACCGTAAATTTTAGACATAGTATTTTAGACATAGTTAAGCAGCTCAAAAGGAAAACCTTAATGACAGACAAGCAAGAAATATTTCCATATGCTTTTGATTTAAATAACAACACATCTGCCGACCCCGGCTTTGGCGTTAATGCTGATGACCTGCCTTATGTCGATTGGATGCCTGGCTTACGTTTAAAACTTTTAGCTGCTGATACAGAAGCAGCACGCTTTGTAGTTCGCATTCTGTTTGATGCAGGTACTCTGCTGCCTCCTCATATGCATACCGGAACTGTGCATGCTTTTACCAATTCGGGCAAATGGACTTATCTTGAATATGATGCCGGACAAGATTGCACCGCTGGCAGCTATCTAAGTGAACCTGCCGGTTCTGTTCATACCTTAAAAGTGGCTGATGATAATACTAAAGCAACTGATGTTTGCTTCATCGTTGAAGGTGCAATGATTCATTTCAATCCGGATGGTTCGGTTATGGCTATCGCCGACGCCAGCACTCATATCCGAGATTATGCTGAAGCCTGTAAGGCGCAGGGTTTTGATGTTCCTGAGATTGTCATGGGTGGTCAAACCACACTTGCCCAACCGGATTAATGGCTTACTTACTAGTGACATTATTCGATAGCTAAGCAGGCAATCGCCACTCTCAGCCACACCGTCAAAAGCTCAAAATCGTCTATATTGTCGACAATATTGGCAATTAATATTGACCATAACTAATTTTCTCCCTATATTGTCGACAATATATGCTTAATCAGAGAATGCCATGAATCGCACTTCACCAGGTCAAACCTTTCGAGAACTCGTTAAAAATGAAAAACCTCTGCAATGCGTTGGAGCAATTAATGCCTATCATGCCAGGATGGCTGAAGCTGTTGGTTTTAAATCACTCTATATATCTGGTGGCGGTGTAGCCGCTGGTTCATGCGGCATTCCTGATCTAGGCATCACCACCTTAGAAGATGTTTTAACCGACCTGCGTCGTATTACTGAGGTCACTGAAGCGCCGGTAATGGTCGATATAGATGTCGGTTGGGGTGGCGCTTTTAATATCGCCCGCGCCATTAAGTCCATGAGTAAATATGGTGCAGCTGCCGTACATATTGAAGATCAGGTCATGCAGAAGCGATGTGGCCATCGACCCAACAAAGCCATTGTGTCGCAAACAGAAATGGTCGACAGAATCAAAGCAGCGGTAGATGCCAGAACCGATCCTGACTTTGTCATTATGGCGCGATCTGATGCCTTAGCCGTTGAAGGCCTAGATTCCGCTATTGATAGAGCTTGTGCTTGTGTTGAAGCAGGTGCCGATATGATCTTCCCGGAAGCGATGACTGAACTTTCCATGTATCAACAATTTGTTGATGCTGTAAAAGTCCCCGTATTAGCCAATATCACTGAATTTGGTTCAACTCCCTTATATACCACGACGGAATTAGCCGGTGCTGGCGTCAGCATCGTGCTCTACCCTTTGTCGGCTTTCCGTGCTGCCAACGCAGCTGCATTAAAGGTTTACCAGACCTTGCTGGCTGAAGGCACGCAAAAAAATGTTATAGATACTATGCAAACCCGCGATGATCTTTATGACTATCTTGATTATCACAGTTACGAACAAAAACTGGATGCGCTGTTTTCTGAGGAGGCTAAATAATGAGCAATGAGACCGAACAGGTTTTACCCAAAGCAAAAAAGTCAGTTGCCTTGTCAGGCGTAGCTGCAGGTAACACGGCCATCTGCACAGTTGGACGCACCGGTAATGATTTGCATTATCGTGGCTATGACATTCTCGATTTTGCCGAACAAGCTGAGTTTGAAGAAATTGCTCATCTACTGATACATGGTCACCTACCTAATAAAGCCGAATTAGCTGCATACAAGGCTAAGTTAAAAACCATGCGCGGCCTACCTGAGCCTGTAAAACTTGCCATGGAAGCCCTGCCCAAAAACTCTCACCCAATGGATGTTATGCGCACGGCCTGCTCTGTTCTGGGGACTTGTTTACAGGAGAAAGAAGAACACCCCGTGGCTGAAGCGCGCGACATTATTGACCGATTAATGGCGAGCTTTGGTTCTGCTTTATTGTATTGGTATCACTTTGCAGTCAACGGCAAGCGTATTGACGTTGAAACCGATGATGATTCTATTGGCGGACATTTTCTGAATCTCTTACACGGCGAAGCACCACGTGAATCCTGGGTGAGAGCCATGCATACCTCGCTTAATTTATATGCCGAACATGAATTCAATGCCTCAACCTTCACATCTCGTGTTATTGCCGGTACGAATTCTGATATGTATTCAGCCATCACTGGTGCTATTGGCGCCTTGCGTGGGTCCAAGCATGGCGGAGCTAACGAAGTAGCATTCTACATACAGAGTCGCTACAACTCTGTTGATGAGGCTGAAGTGGATATTCGAGAACGGGTCGCAAATAAAGAAATCGTTATCGGTTTTGGTCATCCGGTTTATACCGTCAGTGATCCGCGTAATGATGTGATCAAGCGAGTCTCCAAACAATTGTCTGATGAATCCGGCGATACGCTTATGTATGAGATTGCTGAACGCCTTGAATCTGTCATGTGGGATATTAAAAAAATGTTTCCAAATCTTGATTGGTTTTCTGCCGTTTCTTATAACCAGATGAGCATCCCTACCGATATGTTTACACCACTGTTTGTTATTGCTCGCGTATCCGGTTGGGGAGCACATGTCATTGAGCAGCGTGAAGATGGAAAAATTATCCGACCTTCTGCTAACTATATTGGTCCGGAAAATCGCGCCTATGTTCCGCTTGAAAAGCGCTAATCTCAAAATAAAGAATATGTTGCCAAATTCTGAACTAGCAATCACCAGTGCCGATAAAACTTTTCTGCAATTACGAAAAGATATTGTAGAGGGTCTTATAGCTTCTGGTTCAAAGTTAAGTGAAACGGAACTATCGACTAACTATGCTGTGAGTCGCGCTGTTATCCGTGAAGCCATCAACCGACTCGAGTCGTGCCATTTAGTTGAGCGTAAATCGAATGTTGGGGCACGAGTCGTCAGTATTAGTACCGAAGGGCTGATGGAACTTTACCAGGTGCGTGAAGCGCTTGAAGGCATGGCGGCTCGACTTGCTGCAATTCATATGAATGATGATGAAATAGCCGGTTTACATAAGCTGTTGGCCACGCATTTTGAAACCGTTAAAGATGGTGAAAATTATTATCAGGAAGCTGGCGATCTGGATTTCCACTATCGCATTATTCTCGGCAGTAAAAATAAGCAATTGATATCGATATTAATGGACAGCATCTATCATTTAATTCGCATGTATCGGGTTCAGCTTGGCATGTCGGGCCCACGAGTCACCACCGCTTTTGACGAACATAAGCAAATTGTACAAGCCATTTCAAATCGCGATGCTGAGCTTGCTGAAATGCTAATGCGCCGACATATTTTATATAGCAAAAACAGTTTGCAACTTAAATTAAGCATCGAATTAGAATCGAAGATTAAAACTTAATGAATAATTCTGAATACCGTAAACCTCTACTAGGCTCTGCGCTAGAATATTTCGATACGCGTACTGCTATAGAAAATATTAAACCTGGCGCTTATGACAAACTGCCTTATACCTCGCGTGTTTTGGCAGAACAATTATTGCGCCGCTGCGATCCAACTATTCTCAACGATGCCTTAAAGCAAATTATCGAGCGCAAACGCGACATGGACTTTCCCTGGTATCCTGCTCGTGTTGTTTGTCATGATATTCTCGGCCAAACTGCTTTGGTTGATTTAGCCGGCTTGCGTGATGCAATTGCCGATCAGGGTGGTGATCCTTCCAAAGTTAATCCAGTCGTTCCCACACAATTGATCGTTGATCATTCTCTTGCCGTTGAAGCACCGGGTTTTGATCCTGAGGCTTTTGAAAAGAATCGAGCCGTTGAGGATCGCCGCAATGAAGATCGTTTTCACTTTATCGAATGGACCAAAACTGCATTTAAAAATGTTGACGTGATTCCCGCTGGTAACGGCATCATGCATCAAATTAATCTGGAAAAAATGTCCCCAGTCATTCAGTCACGTGATGGCATAGCCTTTCCAGATACATGCGTAGGCACGGACAGTCATACTCCGCACGTCGATGCCTTGGGAGTTATCGCTATTGGCGTGGGTGGGCTTGAAGCTGAAAATGTCATGCTAGGTCGGCCATCTATGATGCGCTTACCAGATATCATTGGCGTTAAGTTAACTGGCACGCGTCAACCTGGCATTACTGCCACTGATATTGTTTTAGCCATAACCGAGTTTTTACGAGAACAAAAAGTAGTATCCGCCTATCTTGAATTTTTTGGCGAAGGCACTAAAGCCCTAACCATTGGCGACCGCGCGACTATTTCAAATATGACACCCGAGTATGGCGCGTCCGCTGGATTATTTTATATCGACGAGCAAACCATCGATTACCTTACGCTTACCGGTCGCGATGCTGAGCAGATTAAACTTGTTAAAAATTATGCACAAACTACTGGTTTATGGGCTGACCAACTGGACCAAGCTGAGTACGACCGTGTACTCGAATTTGACCTCTCAACCGTTACAAGAAATATGGCCGGGCCATCTAATCCGCATCGCCGTTTACCGACCTCAGAATTAGCCCAACGAGGCATTGCTGGTGACTTGGCGGCAGCGCAAGCAGAAGAAGCTGACGGCCTAATGCCTGACGGGGCAGTCATTATTGCGGCAATTACCAGTTGCACTAATACCAGCAACCCTCGCAATGTTGTTGCTGCTGGCCTTATTGCACGCAAAGCCAATGCGCTAGGTTTAATAAGAAAGCCTTGGGTAAAAACGTCTTTTGCGCCTGGCTCCAAAGTCGCCAAGTTATATTTGGAAGAAGCTGGTTTGTTAACCGAGTTAGAGCAACTTGGCTTTGGTATTGTCGGTTACGCCTGCACTACGTGCAACGGCATGAGCGGCGCGCTGGATCCTAAAATCCAAGAGGAAATTATTGACCGCGATTTATATTCAACGGCGGTTTTATCTGGTAATCGTAATTTTGATGGGCGCATCCACCCTTATGCCAAACAAGCTTTTTTAGCCTCACCGCCTTTGGTCGTCGCTTATGCCATCGCGGGAACCATACGCTTTGATATTGAGCAGGATGAATTGGGCACAGACTCTAATGGTCGGCCCATTACCTTAAAAGACATCTGGCCAAGCGACGAAGAGATTGATGACATTGTTAACCAGCATGTAAAACCGGAACAATTTAAGCAGATCTATATCCCGATGTTTGACCTCGGCGCCATTGATGAAGCCGATAGCCCACTTTATGACTGGCGCCCACAAAGTACCTATATTCGTCGCCCACCCTATTGGGAAGGCGCACTTTCCAGCAAACCACGTTTAAAAAATATGCGCCCTTTGGCGGTACTGGGTGACAACATCACTACAGACCATTTGTCACCATCCAATGCTATTTTGGCTAGCTCTGCCGCGGGGGAATACTTACTTAAAATGGGCTTGCCCGAAGAAGATTTTAATTCGTATGCAACACACCGCGGTGATCATTTAACAGCACAGCGAGCCACCTTTGCGAACCCCAAACTATTAAATGAAATGTGCTTAGACGATAAAGGCGACATCAAGCAAGGTTCACTTGCTCGACTCGAACCAGGCAGTCAGGAAGTGCGCATGTGGGAAGCTATTGAAACTTATATGCAGCGCAAGCAAGCTTTGATTATTGTTGCCGGCGCCGATTATGGACAAGGATCATCACGCGACTGGGCGGCAAAAGGTGTGCGCTTAGCTGGCGTTGAAGCCATTGTTGCTGAAGGTTTCGAACGTATTCACCGGACCAACTTAGTCGGCATGGGTGTGTTACCACTTGAATTCCAGTCTGGCGACACTCGCCATACTTATTCAATTGATGGCACAGAAACCTTTGATGTTAAGGGCAATATTGAGTCAGGCGCCCTGCTTTCTTTAATTTTTCACCGGAACACTGGCGAGCAGGTAAAAATACCAGTTACCTGCCGACTCGATACCGCGGATGAGGTTTCAGTTTACAAAGCCGGCGGTGTCTTGCAACGTTTCGCGCAAGACTTTCTTAAATCATCAGAAGCTGCTTAAGTATTAATGCAAAGTTTGAAAATAAAGTTAAGAAGAAAAATAGAGAATTTAAATGACATCACAGCCTCAAATTAAGATACCTGCTACCTATACGCGTGGCGGCACCAGCAAGGGTGTGTTTTTTAATTTGCGCGACCTACCACTTGCCGCGCAAATACCTGGTGATGTTCGGGACCAATTATTACTGCGTGTTATTGGCAGCCCGGACCCATATAGCAAACACACTGATGGCATGGGCGGCGCTACTTCCAGTACCAGCAAAGTTGTTATTCTGTCTAAAAGTGAACGAGCCAATCATGATGTTGATTACCTCTTTGGGCAGGTATCGATTGATAAACCCTTTGTCGACTGGAGTGGTAATTGTGGAAATCTAACTGCTGCAGTCGGTTCTTTTGCTATCGCTAACGGTCTGGTTGATGCACAGCGCATTCCAGAAAACGGCATTGCTGAAATTCGAATCTGGCAGGCTAATATTCATAAAACCATCGTTGCTCATATCCCTATTGCTAACGGAGAAGTTCAGGAGACCGGTGAGTTCGAACTTGATGGTGTCACTTTTCCGGCTGCAGAAATTAAAATAGATTTTATGAACCCTGTTGATGAAGAAGAATTAATTTTCCCAACAGGCAATCTCGTTGATGAATTAGAAGTCCCTGGCTTTGGCACCTTTAAAGCCAGCATGATTAATGTCGGCATCCCCACAATTTTTCTTAAGGCAGAAGATCTTTCTTACAACGGCACTGAATTACAGGATGCCATCAACAACGACCCCAAAGCATTAGATATGTTTGAAAATGTTCGAACTTATGGCGCGCTTAAAATGGGCCTGATCGACAATGTTGAACAGGCTGCGAAGCGACAACATACGCCGAAAGTTGCCATTGTTGCTGTGCCAAAATCCTATGTCGCTTCCAGCGGAAAATCCATAGCGGCCAGCGACATTGATCTAAATGTGCGGGCACTATCGATGGGCAAATTACATCATGCAATGATGGGAACAGCCGCGGTTGCAATTGGCGCAGCCGCTACAATTCCAGGCACTTTAGTCAACTTAGCCGCGGGGGGTGGCGAACGCGAATCGGTCACTTTTGGTCATCCATCTGGTAGTCTGAAAGTTGGATCACACGCAAAGAAAATTGATGGAGAATGGCGCATAAATAAAATAAGCATGAGCAGAAGTGCGCGAATATTAATGGAAGGTTCAGTATGTATACCAGGTGATTACTATAGTTAAAAAAGCAGGCCTACATTAAAAAAGATGAGCAACTACAATGATTTTTTTTATCAAAGCAAGGATGGTTTGCGCTTATATGCGCGGGACTACCCTTGCCAGGATAAATATATTGTGCTGCCTAAGATTATATTTTGCATGCATGGCCTGACCCGTAATTCTTCAGATTTTGGCAAATTAGCAGAGCATCTAAGTCAACACTACAGAGTGATCTGTGTCGATAACCGCGGGCGAGGTAAATCTGCATATGATAGTAATCCGGCGAATTACATATCTCTGACTTATGCAGAAGACATGTTCATTTTATTAGATCAATTAGATATCCAAAAGGTCATCCTTTGTGGCACCTCAATGGGAGGTATAATGGCTTTCATTATGGCCGCTATGCAGCCAAATAGAATCAGCGGAATAATCATTAATGATGTTGGACCAGAATTAGAACCAAAAGGAATCCAGCGTATCGCCAGCTATGTTGGGAAAACCACTCAAGTTAATTCCTGGACAGATGCTGTCGCTATAACAAAAGCCATTAATCAAAGTGCTTTCCCAAATTTTACTGATGAAGAGTGGGAAGATTTTGCCAGAAACATTTTTAAAGATGACAATGGCAAACTCAGTCTGGATTATGATCCAGATATAGCCATACCTTTCAAAGACATGGATACGAGATCAGCCACATCAGATTTATGGCCCCAGTTTGAAGCAATAGTGTCTATACCAATGTTATTAATACGCGGAGCTAATTCGGACCTTATTAGCACCGCTTGTGTTGAAAAAATGTTTAAGCGAAAGCCCGACCTTAAATTTGTTGAAGTACCAGAGACTGGCCATGCGCCAACCTTGAATGAGCCTCTCTCAAGAGTGGCTATTAATTCATTCCTAAATGAGCTTTAAGGCTGCCTCAAACTTCAACTTGCCAGGATTTTTTAACATTCATTTATCAAGGCACTGTATCAACTTGTGTTGTTGTAACCGGCCCGATGCCTTTTATTTCAACCACCACTGGGCCATCAACCGCACCATCGAAATGCACTGCACCTGCTGGATGAATCATATAACCGCCTGGTGAAATTGGCGTGGCTCTTGACATATCATGACTGGCATCTCCTCCTGCATACCAAGTACCTTCAACTACGGTGACATGACGATCCATGCTATGAAAATGCGGTGTGGTTGAGCCTCCCTCCGGGAATCTTACTCGGTAGACATAGAAGCCTGCCTCATCAGGAGAACCAAACACATTTTTACGCTGAATGCCTGTGTCGATTTCATCCCATTCAAACTCATCCAATTGAACTACTGTAAATGGACCTATTTCAGCTGCCTGAATACTGAAACAAAAAATAAGCAATAAACCTTTTAGTAACAAACCAGCTTTAACTTTGGACATGGGCTCTCCGCCAACTATTTAGTATTAAATCAATAAAGATTATTAATTATTTGCAACAAGCGAGCAAGGTTTAGCTTTAGCCTGCACTTCTCCAATTTCTGGCTAGCATCGATTTAAGCAAGGGAGTAGCCGATTCGAATAAGAGCTTTTATACTGAAATACTTATTCCAGCTGAATGGACAATAAAGAAGCCTTTTAGACTTTTCCTTAAGCTTAAGGAAATATCTACGCAGCTGAGTTACTCTTTGACATTAACAATCAGGCGATAAGGCCGAATTAATTAAAAATTAAGAATTGGAACTTAAAAGAGGCTATTGTGAGAATAAAAAAAATACACAGAATCTCAATCCAGCATTACATCCCTTCGAAACCATTGCTTAATATACTAAGCTTACTCTTGCTTATAAGCAGCTTGACCAGCTGGCAATCTGCTTTAGCGCAAGAAAGCGAATTTGCCGGCGAAAAAATAGTGCATGTATTGGACGAGCCACGCCACCGAACCGTCTTGCAGGAAGGGCAGTTGTATATGATTGATATGCAGCTCAATCCCGGTGATGCATCTCTGCCTCACAGGCATGATCAAGCCATTCTATTAAATCGCATAAGCAATCCGGACGGACCACAACTTGGCATTATAGATGCTATTACTAGTTACGCATCAGAAACCTATACCCATAAAATTGAAAACAATGGTACCTACCAATGGCGAATCCTTGCCTTTATTCATGATGGCAATGGCGAACCTGTCAGAGCTAATGACCGTCCGACCGGAATGCAACAAGAGCCTGAACTTGAGGATAACTGGTTCCGCTCCTATCGCATTGAATTGGCTGCCGGAGAAACCACTCTCACCCAGAGGCATCACAACCCTACTGTGATCGTTCAGGCCACGGAAGGTCTCGCACATGTATCACGAGAAGATGGTATTACCCGTGAGTTAGCTCAGCCAGGTGATTGGACTTTTCGTGATGCTGGCGCCAGTTACCGAATTACAAATGTTGGAAATAGCCCGATCATTATCAACGTCAATGAAGTGCGTTTACAATTTAATAAGTAAGCACAACCTCTTTAATTTAAATTATTGCTAGTGATTTCCTGGTGTCTAATTAATGAACCATAAAAGCCCGGGAATTATTGAAGGAGATTAGAATGAAGTTATCAATCGTAATGACAAAAATTCATAAATGGCTTGCTCTGATTGTCGGCTTGCAATTGCTGTTATGGGTTCTTGGCGGCTTAGTGATGAGCTGGTTCCCTATAGAAAATGTGCGCGGGGAACATAATATTCGTGAGGATGAGTCTTTAATTATTACAGTTGAAGACAATTTACTATCAATCGCTGACTTTCTTGAATCTATAGGCCCTGTAAGCAGAATTGAATTAAAACCACTCTTGGGCAAACCGACCTATCAAGTCTTAACCACAGAGGGTTCTACCCTGCTTTTTGATGCAAATACTGGCGAAAGTCTTTCACCATTACCCGAAGAATTAAGCCTGCAAATTGCTAGTGCTGATTTCGCTGGAGAAGCAGGCGCCTTATCGACGACCATGTTAGAACAAGGTAATTCTGAATATCGAGGGCCATTACCCGTCTGGCAAGTAGTTATGAATGATGCTGAGGATACTCGGCTTTATGTTTCCCCTTCTACTGGCGATGTCATAGCACGGCGCAACGCAACCTGGCGCTTATATGACTTTTTCTGGATGCTGCACATCATGGATTATAAAAACCGTACTGACTTTAATAATCCTTTGGTCATATTTGCCTCCATCCTTGCGCTTGTAGCAACTATTTCAGGTATATGGCTTATATTTTACCGCTTCGCCAGAAGGGATTTTCGCTGGCTTGGTATTAAATAAAAAAGTCATGTGATTTTTTAAATAACAACTTTTTGACAAAAAATATTACACAAAAGAACAACCCTTAAATAAGGAGAAGGAGAAGTAAAATGAACCTTAAAAACTTTAACAAGATAGCCAGGCCTATTTCATACACCCTATTAGCTAGCCTTTTAACTACTCTTGCAACTTTTCAAATGCCCGCTTATGGCCAAGCATCAATGGTGCCTGAAGATAATGCCGAACTCAGAGCGCTTTTTGAAGGCGAGTGGCAAGAAGAATTCAACACTTGGGGACGATGGGGTGACGATGATAACAAAGGCGCGTCAAATCTTATTACACCTGAAAAAGTGCTCAGTGCTAATGCCTTAGTTGAAGAAGGAATTGTTATTTCTTTGGCCGCACCAGTGCCACAAGTCGCTGCTGCCGATGTTGCTGAAAACGGTTTGTTTAATCAAAGTATGCTGCGTATTAGCGATCGAAATTCCGCTGACAACTATCAGGTTAGTTATCATGGCCTTACCGTAGCTCATATGGATACTTGGTGTCATTTCTTTGAAGACGGCCAGATGTATAACGGAATTCCGGTTGAAGGCAATGTAACAATGGAAGAAGGTTGTAAACAAGGCAGTGTGATGAATTGGCGCGATGGCATTGCAACGCGTGCAGTGATTTATGACATTGCACAACTAAAAGGGGTTGAATGGATTGAACCCGGTACACCAATAACACGAGCCGACCTTGAGGCCTGGGAGGAAATGTCGGGTGTTCAAGCAGGTCCCGGAGATATAGTGCTGCTTTATACAGGTCGCTGGAAAAGACGTGAAGCCATGGGCGCATGGGCAGGTGAAGTTGCCGGATATTATGCAGATACCATTCCCTGGATTCATGAACGTATGCCGGCTTTCCTGGGGCACGATTTCAACATCGACTGGAATCCAAGACCCGGTTGGGAAGGCATTGGCAACCCTATCCATATTGCCACACTGATCTGGATGGGCATTAATATTATTGAATGCCTAGATCTAGAACAAGCCGTTGAAACCGCACGTGAGCTTGATCGTTACGAGTTTCTAATGACTTTCGCGCCTTTACCGGTTGAAGGTGGAACTGGCTCGCCACTAAACCCAATGGCGATATTTTAAAATTGAAAGCCATATAATCATGGCGAATAAATATAAATAAATAGATTCTAGTGTTAAAAATAATTATCTGGAGTCAACACAGTATTCTTTCTATACTAGTTGCCCGGCATAATATAATAAATCCTTGATGAAAAACGATATTCAACCTCACCTTGATAAGAACTCCATACCAATCGACCCAACCTTGGTTGAACTGCAAAAAGATGAATGGAGTTATTCTAAAAAACGTTCTCTAGATGAGTTTAATGCAAAGGACTGGGAGCTTTGGTCTGAGCAGCGTAATCAATACTTCGAAGGCCAAAGGGTTAAGCACATACTTCGCATGCTGGAATGCCAAAAGGACGATAAGGCCTACCTCTATACTGTCAATAATTACTACCATTGCATGCAGACTGCTACTCGGATGTTACGCGCAGGATTGCCTGAAGAAGATGTGGTCGTAGGTTTATTACATGATGTTGGTTTCGTCACCTGCAATGAAACACATGGCGAATTTTCGGCTGCACTGCTGCGCCCGTTTATTTCTGAAAGAAATTATTGGATGTTGGTTAATCATGCCGTATTTCAGCAATACCACTGCTATGACTTACTAGGCTGTGATCGTCATGCGCGCGACCAATTTACCGGCCATCCCCACTTTGCTTGGACGGCTGAATTTGTCGATAAATTCGATCAAACAACCATTAACTATGATGAAGAAATTTTGCCACTGGAAACATTTGAGCCAATGGTCAAGCGAATATTTGCCCGTACTCCAAATTTTCAAAATAAAGAGTAAGTTATGTCTGCCTGGATAAAAATGATTTCTGAAGGAGAAGCCACTGGTGAATTACGAGAAATGTATAAGCAGGCGATGACCCCTCATGGCACAGTCGACAATGTCATGAAAGTCCATTCACTAAGACCTCATACTATGCAGGGACACGTAGCACTATATAAAAGTGTATTACATCATCCCGATATTACATTGCCGCTTTGGTTTCTTGAAATAGTCGCTGCGTACACAAGCATTAAGAATTCATGTGAATATAGTTTAGCTCATCATTTCACCAATGCTCGCCGCCTTATAGATGACGATGAGCGTGCTGACAATATTCTTAAAGTTCTAAAAGCGGGTAAGCCCGAAATTGAGTTTCAAGGTAAAGATTTAGCTTTGTTACAATATTCGATAAAGCTCACTGCGCATGTTTCTGAAATGAAACAAACAGATATTGAAAACCTTCGAGATGCCGGATGCACAGATGGTGAAATTCTAGAAGTGAATCAAGTTGTTGCTTATTTTAACTATTCGAATCGCGTCTTGAATGGTCTAGGTGTGACAACTGAAGGCGATGCTATTGGCTATTACGATTGAACAAAGCCACACGGCCAATCAAGATGTGTTTCTACAAAACGCTTGGTATGTTGCTGCTCTTTCAAATTCTATCGGGCGCGAACTTACCCCGTTAAAATTATTAGATGAAAGTGTCGTTGTATATAGAAGCAATGATGGTCAACCTGTCGTTCTCGAAGATGCTTGTCCGCATCGAAAACTGCCTCTATCTATGGGACGTTTAGTCGACGATCACATTGAGTGTGGCTACCATGGACTTTGTTTTGACGCATCAGGAAAATGCATTATTGCTCCAACCCAAGAACGTATTCCGCCAACTGCTATTGTTAAGACTTACCCGGCACTTGATAAGTATGGTTTGCTTTGGGTATGGATGGGCGAAGCAAAAGCGGATGAATCTAAGCTGCTCGACATAGAAAATTTTGAAAATCCTGCATGGCATATAACCAGCGGGGACTATATGGATTGTCAATGCAACTATCTTTATTTAGCAGATAATTTACTTGATCCTTCACATGTCGCCTGGGTTCACAAAACCTCTTTTGCTTCCTTAGGGACAGAAGATACGCCATTGGAAATGCAGGAAAATGAACAGGGCTTAATTGTTTCACGCTGGATATATAATTGTGAAGCACCACCCTTTTACCAACCCTTACTAAAATTTTCTGGCAAGTGTGATCGCTTGCAGCATTACGAAGTGCGTTTCCCATCCATAGCAATTAATAAATCTGTTTATTGTCCTCCGGGATCGGGAGGCCCACACTGGAAACCAAGAGAAGAATGTTATGAAATGATCTCTTATAATTTTTTAACACCAATTGATAAAAATAATACGCGTTATTTCTGGTTACAACAGCGCAACACAGACCCTTCAGACGAAAAAATTACACTCTCAATTAGCAAAGGTGCAAAGCAAGCCTTCATGGAAGATAAAAATATATTGGAGGCTGTGCATTCAGGAATTACGAATACTACTAGCAGGCCTATTAACCTTGCTCTTGATACTGGGGCATTAAGATTTCGTACCTTATTGCAACAAATCATAGAAGCTGAGAACCTGGAGCCTAAATGACAAATATTGAAGAAGTAAACGAGCACCCTGAGCCAAGCTTTGCCTTATCTTTATTATGTTGCAGTGGCATCCTTGTCATCATCATTGCTAGCGTCTTCTTGTTCGAAATCGAATTACACATCGCCTTAATACTTGCGCTTATTTGGACATCTTTCAACGCCGCCTTATTGGGATTTCGATTTCGTGATACTAAAGCCTTAATGAATGATGGCGTCATCTCTGCAGTTGGCGCAATTTATATTTTCATGCTGATTGGTGTTGTTATTGCCGCATTAATTGAAAGTGGCACCATTGCCGGCATCATCGTTTATGCACTTGGGGTGGTAGATCCTCGCTGGTTCCTGCCTGCATGTTTATTGCTTTGTAGTTTTATGTCTTTAGCAACCGGCACATCCTGGGGCACGGTCGGAACTGCAGGTGTTGTCTTAGTTGGACTTGGTGAATTTATCGGACTGCCTGCTCCCATGATTGCAGGGGCAGTGATTTCAGGCGCATTATTTGGTGACAAAATGTCACCCTTATCTGATACCACAATACTGGCAGCGACAGCAGTAGGCACAGAAGTTGATCAGCACATAAGAGCGATGTTTTATACCACCGGCCCCACTTTTTTAATTATCCTCGTGGTCTTCGGTTTTTTGAGTTTTCGCTACGCGGGTGCGGAATTAAGCCTGAATGAAATTGATGCTTTACGACAGCCTTTACTCGAACAATTTTCGATTAACATTCTGGTATTTCTACCGCTATTAGTCATTATCTCAATGAGCTTTATGAGAATGGCTGCAGAGCCAAGCATGATGGCCGGAACAATTGTTGCGGTTATTATTGCGATATTTCTACAGGATCGTGAGTTCTCTGAAATTCTTTATAGCTTACAGTATGGCTTTGTTTCAGAAACTGATATTGAAAGTGTCGACAACCTGCTCACTCGAGGCGGTTTGCAAAGCATGATGTGGACCTTATCACTTGCGCTAATCGCACTTGCTTTAGGCGGAGTATTAAACGGCGCAGGATTTTTAAAAGTCTTAGTCAGCGGGCTTATTAAACGTATAAAAACTGCCACACAACTTGTCGCATCAACCATCGCAACCTGCATGTTGGCCAATATGAGCATGGGCGAAAATTATTTAGCCGTGATATTTGGCGCACGTATTTACAAAGACACTTACGAAGAACGGGGCCTCCAACCGCGCATGCTATCTAGGTGTGTAGAAGAAGGTGCAACACTTAGCGCAGGGTTAATTCCCTGGACAACTACAGGCGCATTTTTCAGTGCAGCGCTCGGCGTATCTACTGCACAATATGCACCCTGGGTTCTGCTATCTTCGTTCAATATAGTTATATCAATAGGGCTGGCTGCCTTAGGCAAAGGTATTTTCAAAAAAACTGAAGGATAACAGCCAGAAGTTTTACTTATTCTTTTTCGACGCAAGTAGAACTATTTGTACTGTTAATATCTCGTCGATTCAATCTGAGCCGTTCAGGATAATGACAAACTAAATTTTGCCAGCTTTAAACGATACTTTTTATCTTTCAAAGCGCTAAATAAATAATTTAGTGACATTTTAGCCCCTAACTAGAATGCATAATTGGATTACACTAGTGCCAACCATATTGTAACTATGATTATTATACTTTTAATTAAATCTAAGTTTAACAACCGCAAGCATTAACACCTTAATGTTTCAAACAGTTGATTTTTTTTAGCTTCTACTGAGTTAATATTGCCGGCATGAATCTCCTAGTAAAATTTTCTACTTCAGCCTTCCTCTTTTGGATACACTTGAATTGAATAGTCAGAGCAATTTAGATCAAAGCTCACTTGGACTAGGGAAATACTTAACTCCGGATATCTTTATGCATTATGAAATTGGCTTATTCGAAAGAGAATCAACGCTGTCGCTCGATTATATTCTCAGTGAGCGATTACGTCTTGAAGTCGAAAGCGGAATTAGCCAAAGTATCGACATGACTTTTACAGTTGAGAAATAAGTATAATGTTAAACGAACAGATAAAATAGCCAACTCAATTAACTTTACAATTTTGTTGCTCTGAAATCTGAATAGCCCTATTCTATTTACCTTCCATATAACTAATTAAATAATTACATTATTCCCATGCAAGAACTAATCAATATATTGTCTTACAAGCTCTTCAGCATTCAGGGTCAAGAATATACCGCCCTTCAGGTGCTGGCATTGCCTATTGTAATTTGGCTTGCTTATTACTTTATAAAAATATCCAGCGCATACATCATCAACAAATTAAAACTTAAAGAAGTTGATCCTGATTTAATTCTGCTGGTGCATCGCCTTTATTTTATTGTTGGCTTGCTGTTATTAGGATTTACTACCTTGGCACTCTTAAATGTGCCACTTGGCGCTTTTGCGTTTGTGTCAGGCGCGGTTGCTATAGGTGTTGGCTTTGGCGCACAAAATATCATCAATAACTTTATTTCAGGTTGGATTTTAATGTGGGAAAAACCGATTCGTATTGGTGACTTTTTGGAGCTTGGAGATGTCATGGGCAATGTTGAAACCATTAACACTAGGTCCACTTTAATTCGCCGTACTGACGGCGTGCATATGCTCATTCCAAATAGCCATTTATTAGAAAACACCGTCGTTAATTGGACATTAATTGATAAACAAGCTCGAGGAATGGTAAGAGTGGGAGTCGCCTATGGCTCACCTGTAAAGCAGGTGGCTGAATTAATTGAGCAAGCAGTGAAGTCTCATGATTTAATAATGAAAGACCCTGAGCCATCGGTTATATTCGAAGACTTTGGTGATAACGCTTTAATTTTTGATACTTTTTTCTGGGTGTCTACAGTTAGTGAGAGAGGCTTACGCTTCATTAAATCAGATGTGCGATTCAAAATTGAGGAACTATTTAATCAAAATGATATTGTCATCGCCTACCCACAACGAGATGTCCATATCGACGGTGAGCTTAAAATAACTAAGCCTGGCTTATAACCATTTTTTAAGTCTAAAAAGCCCCAGAATAACAACAACTACAACGACCATGCCTGAAAAGACATAAAGGAAACCCTCTGGCGTTTCCACCCCTGGCAACCCTGCTACGTTCATACCAAACAGCCCGGTGACAAAAGAGATAGGTAGAAAAATAGCTGCTACTATCGATAACACATACATGCGCTCATTTTGTTGTTGCGCCATCAAGTTCATTAACTCTTCTTGCAGAACAATGGCCTTTTCCCTAACTAAGTCAAGGTCTTCTACATAACGCGTAATGCGATCTGTAAGTTCTTGTATATAAAGGAGTTCACCTTTACCCAAAATCGCAGCACCAAGTCTATGCAAGGCTTCCAATGCTTCACGCTGAGGCGCTAGATAACGTCTAACCATAGCAGCTTCTCGGCGCAAATTAGAAACCTCTGCTCGGGTTTTTACAATATTTTCTATCATCGCGCCTTCTTCAAATTGCAACATCCTAGCTTCCATTGCGTCAACATAGTCTGCAATTCGGTCGGCAATATGTTCTATGATTGTGCTGATAGTTTCACTTAAATTTTTGGGTCCTGCGCCTCGTTCAATTTCGTCTTTGACATCTTGTGTCGAAAGCACTTTCCTGTGCCTGAGAGTAATAACTCTATTTTTTTCAATCCAGAATCTGAGGGACACCATGTCATTGGGGTCTTGCCCCGGATTTAAATTGATTACACGAAGTAACAAGAGAATCCCGCTCTCGTAAACCATGGTGCGTGGTCGAGTATCCAATCTTGTTATAGCATCTATTGCATGTTCTGGGATTCCCAAGGATTCAAGATTAGAACGGCAATCATCCTGCATAAAATCAAGATGGCACCATACTTGTTTCTCATCACTTCCTGACCCGTCCAGATTATGCCCACCACCAAGACCGTCGAGTGCAAACCCGAAAACAAAGGAATCAGTTTGAGTCAATTTTTCGTAAACAGACATATCAATAATCCTTTCAACAATGAAGCATTCTTATTTATACCACCTTATGAAGGTTTACATAATAAGACTTTGAACTATTTTTTTAACTAAAACTATGAAATATTTGGTGCCCAGGAGAGGACTTGAACCTCCACGCCCTTGCGAGCACTAGCACCTGAAGCTAGCGTGTCTACCAATTCCACCACCTGGGCCTAGGAAATGAACTGCATTTTGCAGGGGGCGCAATTTACCGACTCTCCCCTGCCCTGTCAATGTCGTTAATCCTCTTGAGTGTTATACTGTAAGCTTATTCATTTACTTAAAGCCTTACATGCCACGTTCTAAAAATACCAATGATCCACACGCCGCTCGCGAAGCTTCACGCTACGACAATCCTATTCCCAGTCGTGAATTTATTTTGCAGCATCTAGAAGAGCGCGGTGAACCAATATCCCATCAAGTACTTTGTAAAGAATTATTACTTTTCGATGCCGATGCACAAGAAGCATTACGTCGCCGGTTAAATGCAATGACCCGTGATGGTCAGTTAATTGAAAACCGCGGCGGCGCGTATGGCTTAGTCCGCAAAATGGATTTAATTAAAGGTGTCATCCAGGGTAACAAAGAAGGTTATGGCTTTGTGATCCCGGATGAAGGTGGTGATGACTTGTTCTTGTCGCCTAACCAAATGAACAAAGTATTCGATGGCGATAAAGTACTAGCGCGTGTATCTGGCGTTGATAAGCGTGGTCGCCTGGAAGGCAAAATTGTTGAAGTGCTGGAACGCAAACGCCAACAGTTTGTCGGTCGTTATTATCAGGAGTCAGGTGTTGGCGTGGTGATTCCACACAATCGCCGCATTTCCCAGGAAATTTTAATTCCACCTAAGAAACATAAGAATGCTAAAGATGGTGATTTTGTCGTCGTCGATATCATTAAATTCGCGCAGAACCATGTTAAAAGCACCGGAGTAGTATCAGAAGTATTAGGCGATGTTGCCAAACCCGGCATGGAAATAGAAGTCGCTATTAGGGCTCACGAAATTCCTTGCGTCTGGCCCAAAAGCATCAACGCTGAACTTAAAAAAATTGCCCGCCAAGCCAGCCCTTCTGAGCAAGCCGGTCAACGCATTGACCTAAGAAACCTGCCATTTGTCACTATTGATGGAGAAGATGCTAAAGACTATGACGATGCAGTTTACTGCCAGCGTCATCATGGTAAAGGCTGGACCTTATATGTGGCCATTGCCGATGTCTCACATTATATAAGTGTCGATACTGCGCTAGATCAAGAAGCACAGCAGCGTGGAAATTCGGTTTACTTCCCCGGCCATGTGATTCCAATGTTGCCGGAAGACTTATCTAATGGTTTATGTTCACTGAAACCACGAGAAGATCGGCTCGTCATGGTTTGTAAAATGGACATCAATCGTGATGGCGACATCACTAGTTATAAATTTTGTGAAGGCGTTATCCATTCCCATGCCCGGCTTACCTATACCGAAGTGGCCGCTATGCTAGAGCCAGTTAAGGAAGATTCTGATAAGCGCTTGCAGCAACGTATCCAAGAAAAGTATCACGGTCTACTGCCTGACTTAAAAAATCTTTATGCCTTATATAAGACTCTACATAAATCACGCCGCGAACGTGGCGCTCTGGATTTTGAAAGTGTTGAAACACGCATAATATTTTCTGAAAAGAAAAAAATTAAAGAAATTATTCCGGTCGAGCGTAACGATGCACATCGCATTATTGAAGAATGTATGTTGTGTGCTAATGTTTGTAGTGCAGAGTTTTTATTGCAAGCTAAATTACCAGCATTGTATCGAGTACACCCTGGTCCCAATGAAGAAAAAGTTACCAGGCTTTATGATTTCTTACGTGGCATTGGTATAGGTCTAGCACGCAAAACTAACCCAACTCCTCAAGATTACCAAACCATTTTAGATCGACTAAAAAATCGCGCCGATCGTCAGTTATTACAAATCATGGTGATACGCTCACTCATGCAAGCCGTTTACCAACCTCAAAATGCTGGACATTTTGGCCTTGGCTTTGAAGCTTATACACATTTTACTTCCCCCATTAGACGCTACCCGGATTTGTTAGTACATCGAGCAATACGTTATTTAGTTCGTACAGATAAGCATCGACAACATACCCTGCCTGCTCCCGGTAACACTAAATTATCTCGCCAAGAAATTTATCCTTATAAGTTAGCAGACTTAGAAAACCTTGGCATTGAACTATCCATGACTGAACGTCGGGCTGATGCTGCCACGTATGATGTGCTTGATTGGCTTAAGTGCGAATATATTAAAGAACACATTGGTGAAGAGTTTTCAGGCACTATTTCATCTGTCATAAATTTCGGCTTATTTGTCCAACTGGATGATGTTTATGTTGAAGGGCTAGTGCATGTAACTGCTTTAAAAAATGATTATTATCATTTTGATGCAACCGCTCATACTCTAACTGGAGAGCGCAGCGGATATCAGTTTCAAATGGGCGACAAAGTAAGAGTGATAGTGGCACGGGTTGATTTAGACGATAAGAAAATCGACTTACAATTAATTGCAGATCCAAAAAATCAACGTAAAGGCAAAAGTATTCCGCAACGACAGCGCTCATCAAAATTGCGCGACATTACACGCAAAAAATTATCTAATGCATCACGTAAACGCGCTAAAAATAAAAACAATAGTAAAAAAACTAAACCCAGAAAATAAGAACTTATTAAGATGAGTAGTAACGAATGGGTTTTTGGTATTCATGCCATTAACGCGCTTTTAAAACACCGACCAGAAGCAATTTTGCAAATTTATTTGCAAAGCGGTCGCCTGGATGAACGTATTTCTGAAATTACCGACCACGCTAATAGTTTAGGTATTCCAGTTGAAGTCATGGATAAAAAAGAGCTGGATAAAAAAGCTAATGGGAGTCATCAAGGGGCAGTCGCTTTTTGTAAAGAAATTAAACTGGAATACAACGAAAGCTACTTAGAAGAACTATTAAACAAACTTGAACGCCCACCTCTATTGTTAGTTCTTGATGGCGTGACTGACCCGCATAATTTAGGAGCCTGTTTACGCTCAGCTGAAGCGGCGGGGGTTGATGCTGTTATTGTTGCCAAAGATAAATCAGCCTTAATGAATGCAACCGTTAGAAAAGTAGCAAGCGGTGCAGCGGAGATTATTCCCTTTATCGTTGTAACCAATCTCGTACGTTGTCTGCAACAACTTCAAAAACGAGGCATCTGGGTTATGGGTGCAGCCGGTGAAGCTGATAAGTCCGTCTATAATACTGACCTCAAAGGCGCGCTTGCTTTGGTGCTCGGCGCAGAAGGCTCCGGTTTGCGGCGATTAACTCGTGAAACCTGTGATGAACTACTATCTATCCCTATGCAGGGTGAGACTAGTTCTTTAAATGTGTCAGTTTCAGCGGGAGTATTTTTATTCGAAGCCCTCCGGCAAAGATTGGTCTAACTTTTTAATTGGTCCTGCCGCTACTACGCTTATAAAATCTTCGTTATATCGGATTGCTCTCTTGCCCATTTACGGATTTTTTCACTCCGCCGAGAACAAGCCGCTAAGCCCCGATTTTGCTAAGCTCGTTAAGCGGCCTAATTTAGAGATTTAATTTTGAGCATAAGAGCTTTAGACCTTCTTTGCCGTTAAGGGACGAAGAAAGCCTTAGGCTCTTAAATTAAAGAATATAATCCGAGAAACATTTGCATCTACCCCTTAATATCTCTACAATTCGCCCTCTTTTTTAACTCCTTGTCTTACCACAAGCGCTTAGATTAAGCATTTGGCTCCTCAATGAGCCCTTGATGGAAGGCTACAAACCGTAAGGAGCAGCAATGCGACACTATGAAATAGTATTTATGGTGCATCCCGACCAGTCCGATCAGGTTCCTGGGATGATCGAAAAATACACAACTTTGGTCACCGAGTCAGGTGGTACAGTGCACCGTCTAGAAGACTGGGGCCGCCGTCAGTTAGCCTACCCTATCAATAAAATTCATAAAGCTCATTATGTGCTTTTGAATATTGAGTGCGGACAGGATGTTCTTGACGAACTCACTACCCTTTATCGCTATAACGATGCCGTTCTGCGCAACCTTGTGATTAAACGCAAGGAAGCTGTTACCGACATGTCTGACATCATGAAAGCCGAGAATGAAAGCCGTGAACGTAAAGCTCGCGTCAGTCAACGTATGCAGGATGATGCTGAATACAATGCGAAAAAAGAAGCTATAGCTGAAACTGAGGAAGTGGCAGTTGAAGAAACTGAAGCCGCAGTTGAAGCTGTAGCTGAAACTGAAGAAGTGGCAGTTGAAGAGACTAAAGCCGAAGAAGCTGTAGCTGAAGAAGCTCCAGCTGATGAAGAAGTTAAAAGTTAAGCAGGAATATTTGGAGAAAGAATATGGCACCCCGATTTTTTAGACGTCGACGCTTCTGCAAATTTACTGCTGAAGGCGTAATAGAAATAGATTACAAAGACCTGGATACTTTAAGAGCCAACGTAAGTGAAACTGGCAAAATAGTACCCAGCAGAATTACCGGTACTAAAGCTCGTTATCAGCGTCAGCTAGCAACTGCTATTAAGCGTGCTCGTTATCTGGCCTTGATTCCTTATACGGATTCACACGAAGTTTAATACCCTAGGGGAAAATTGATGCGAGGCTTAGCGGAATATGCAATGCATGGCCGCCGCCAGGCCATCATAGTCGTGGTACTTACCGGCTTATTTCCCATAGTTAATTGTCTTAGCGCGGCTATCGTAGGTTTAGTTAATCTTCGAAAAAGCGCAACTGAAGGTGTAATAATTCTGCTCTGGTCAATGTTGCCGGCAGTGTTATTTTGGATCGCTGGAGATAGTACTCCGGCAGTGCTGATGGTAAGTACTGCAATTTTGGCCCAGGCTTTAAAATATTTTGAATCCTGGTCCAAAGTGATCATGCTGGGTACGGTGTTGGGAATACTGACACAACTTAGCCTGGTCTGGCAGGGCGCTTATGTTGAGCAACTGGTTTCAATAGTAGAAGAAGCAATTCTTTTACAACAAAGCCAAGGCATTGTAGTCGAATACTCTGCCAATGAATTGGTAAGGCTACTGCTAAGTTTTTACGGGGCTTACCATTTCTCAACGGTTATTACTTGTTTAGTATTAGCGCGTTGGTGGCAAGCAGTTTTATATAACCCGGGCGGGTTTAAAGCAGAGTTTCACCAGCTCCGATTGGAGCCGGGTTTTGCAGTTTTGCTGACAGGCTTTATTATTGCCGCCCTCGCAGGAGTACCACCCTTAGATAGTTGGTTGGTAATCATGTGTATACCGCCCTTGTTAGGCGGACTGGCCCTGCTGCATTATCTAGTGGCCTTTAAGAAATTAGGATTTAGCTGGATTGTAATAGCTTACTTACTGGCTCTGTTTATATCACCATTTGTGATTTTACTGGGCTTGATAGACGGCATAATGAATTTTAGAAAACGAATTGCTGGTGCTTAAGAAAGTAGCCAGTAATAGGTGAGGGTAAGATGAATGTAATACTACTGGAAAAAGTTGGAAAAATCGGAGACGTTGGCGATCAGGTAAATGTGAAAGCTGGTTATGCCCGTAACTATTTGTTTCCATTTTCTAAAGCCATCCCAGCAACCAAAGGAAATGTTGCTGATTTCGATGCGCGTAAAGAAGAATTACTAAAAGCAGCCAACGAAAAACTGGCTGGTGCTGAAGGCCGTGCTGCCAAACTTAATGGTGTAACAATTACTATAGAAGCTAACTCTGGCGAAGAAGGTAAGTTGTTTGGCTCTATCGGTACACGTGATATCGCCGATGCCCTAATAGCTGCAGGTCATGAAGTTGAAAAGAGCGAGGTTCAATTACCAGAAGGCGCACTGCGTACTACTGGAGATTTTGCTATCAACTTAGCTCTGGGTTCTGAAATCAATGCTGAAATAAACCTGAAAATTACTGGTCATGATGCTCCGGCTGAAACCATTGCTGCCATGGAAGAAATTGAAGGCAAAGTTGAAGAAGCTGAGGAAAGTGAACCTGAAGAATCTACAGTAGAAGACAAAGAATAACTGAGTCTTTGCAGACCAAAAAAGGGGGCCAAAAGCCCCCTTTTTTGTTTTTAACCTAAAGAAAAAGGAGAGCACTCAGCTCTCTTTTTTTTCGTTTTTTATCTTTTATTAGCAATCAATTCCCGCCGAAAACTCGATCGACTGCCGCAGAATCGCGAGAATTAGTATAAATAAGCTCAGAATTAAAATTGGTATTATCAAATCCTGTCACTTCAAAAAGCGCTTCAAAGCTATTTCCTTCCGCATTTGAATCCAAACTTATCTGAATATCTCTAAGTATTACTTCGTTAGCGATTTGTTGAGCAATATTGGTCAGACTTTCATCGCGCATGCCCGCGATCATGGTGATTTGGTAACCACTTGGAGAAGGAAATGTCGCCAGCATGCTGTAATCTTTATAAGCGTCAGCACTCGATAGTCCTGAACTACTAACATAATATTCACCGGTAACCAGGTTATTCAACTCATCATAAGTATTTCCAACTTCCAGGCCAGACCCTGCAAACATCAGGCTATATAAATTATTCAAGCCACTCAGATAACCCAAATAAATCACATGATTATTGGCCAAGTCCGCAGTCGAATATTCTGAGGCCATTTTTAAATTGATACGGCCAGGATCCACCCCCTGCAGCAAGACTTGCATGACTTGTGTCAGTGCATATGCAGTAGAGCTTGGAATGTAATTTAGGTTAAGGTCAAAATATTTGTCTGTTCCCTCTACGCCCATCTCCTGCAAGAAGGCAAGTTCACCTGGTGAGTTCACATCAAACTCTCTAATCATGCGCAACACTTCTCCACGATCATTTAACTCCCCAAAAATATAATAATCGCCAACCAAGATAAGGATTGGAGCGGCATCATCAAACATTTCCTGCCAAGGCCCAAGCCCCGCAAATACACTTATTTCCTCTAATTCAGCCGACTCAGGGTTAAGCTGAACAAATAAATTAATAAGTAACAATAGAATTGCTAAGCCTGCCAGCCATTGAGTCATCGCATTACGCTTAAGTGGCTGTCCAGTGACACTGAGAGTTTCAACAGGAATATCAGCAACCGGAATGGCAGTTAATATGTACTGGCCTTTGGGAATATCCAGCTTATATTTTTCATGCTTACCGTATTTTTCAAAGTAGGCCTTTAATTTATTGCGTAAATGGTAGATATGAACGCGAACAATAGAGTCTTTACCCACATCAAAATCCGTATCACGTCCCAATACGTCCATGGCGATTGCTATTTCTTTAGGGTTATTACCGCTGACTGCACATTCAGCCAGATAAGTAAGAATCTCACTATATGTGCGGGAACGACCAAGTACTCCACTGTTTATAATGCGTTGAATCAGCGCCTGTAACTCTTCAGGCTGAATATTATTCATAAAATCGCCAATGCTCTATTAAGGGGAGCATTTTGGCTGAATTCAAAATAAAAACAAGTAGTTTTTTAACGTTAAAATTTTATCTAAAAGCTTGAAAAATATTATATTTAACAGTCGTTAACATAATATTAAAACTTATAAATCAGCGTGTTAAGAGTATTTTAGGAGAGCTTTTGAGCTCATTCTGAACTCTTCACTATCGAAGAGTTCAGAATGAGAATAGAAAACTTAATGGAATAATATATAGTAAAAGTGAAAATAATTAACGTTAAAATTGGTATCTCACACCTACCCTGAACGCTCTCGGCAATGTAGCTCGGCTCATTGTGCAGTTAGTTAGGTCACAATCAATATTATCTGAGGTCAATCCAGGCGCATCCAGCCCTTGAACATAAGCAGGATAGTTATAAACAATTTCCTTACCCTCTGTGTCAGCCAGATTAATGACTTCAACAAACATCGTAACAGACTCCCAATGATAGGCCGTACGCATATTGATCGTGGTTAGCGATTCTCCTCGTTGAGAGTTCGCAGCATCTAAGGCATAGGGTCCAAGATAGCGCAACCGAATACTAGCATCCCAGCTTGGTCTTGTTAGCGCTATGCCAAATTGAACAGCCTCTTCTACTGCTTGCTCGACATAGACGCCTTCAGGATTATTCACATAACGCGCATCACTGCTGGTATATGATGCATCTACTCCTAACCAGTCTGTGGGCTGCCAAAACATAGTCAGCTCTACACCTTCTCTTTCTGAGCCCCCTTTAGGTTCAACAGAGTTGGAATCACCCACGAAAATTAACTCACTGTCCTGATTCAACCACCAATAAGCACTTGTAAGCTTGAAGTCACCTAAGGTCAAACGCCCGCCGGTCTCATAACCTGTTCCAGCAGAAATGCCTGGTACAGGATTAACAGTACTCACTACGCCCCGAGCGTCATTGGAGTGAAATCCCCTACCCCAGTTGTAATACAGCTCAAGATTATCTAATGCTGTATAGGCTAATCCAAATTTTGGAGACGCTTTGCTTGCCGTCTTATCACCATCAGCACTGAGGGCATTTTTTGCCGTAGCACTGAAATCATAATAATCCGTTCGCACGCCGCCGGTCACACGTAAATCTCGATTAACATACCAGGTAGCTTCTGCAAAGGCTCCGAATGAGCCTACGGAGATTTCATTATCAGCAATATCGGCTAGGTAATTACCATTGTTAAATGCCTCAACCCCAACACGGCTGCCGTCGTCATAGCGAAATTCACTACCAACAATAAGGGTATAATTACTATTTTCAATTAGAGTCTTATCTGCCTGACCGCCCAGCGTCCAACGTTTATCAAACTGATTAATTTGTGCATCATAGGTAGGGTTTGAAGACATGTTCCAGTCATAAAACTGTGCATATACATTAGCATTCCAGTCGATTCCAGCCAAATCAGCATTAGCAATCCAGCGCGTTGTCTGGCCTTCTGCAGTTGGATCCAAAGAACAAAACGCATCTTCACATACTGCCGTAGCAAACGCGCGTTCCGGAATCTGCTCTGTTGGATCCCAGTTTGCTCGATAGCCCGAAACAGTGAAAGCCGCATCTCCAAAACGCGTTTGTGTTAAATATTTTCCCCAAACAGAAAAATGACCTAAGTCTTCACCTTTTTCCCAGGGGCCATCATAATTTTTAAACTCACCAATTAAAGATAAGGTGCCGTCATTAACTTGCTGGCTCATACCGCCTACATAACGCCGCCAGCCATTCTCTCCGGCTTCAACCGAAACAAAGGGACGCTCAACCTCATCAATAGTATGAATAAAAGACGCGCCCGCCATTGAGAAATCACCCAGATCTGCATAGTAAGGCCCCTTACGAAAATCTATGCCTTCAACTGTTTCAGGGATAATGCCATTAACGTCAAGGTAGCCCTGACCATGGCCGTGAGTTCTCATATTGAGCGGAACTCCATCCAACTGCACGGTGTAATCAGTACCATGATCAAGATTGAAGCCTCTTAAAAAGTATTGATTAGCTTTTCCGCTGCCTGAATGCTGCACTGCAACCATGCCAGGCATTGATTCAAGTAGCTCTGATGTTTTCACAAGCGGTCTAATCAACAAGTCAGAACCGCCGATATAACCAACACTGGCGGATGTTGCTTCACCAACCAAATCGGTATTTCGACCAAATACCACGATCTCTTCAATAGCTGGCGCGTTTTGTGCCAAGCTAGATTGAGAGGCCATTGCTGCACTTAAAATCGCAACGGATAGAGTCTGCTTTTTTCTGAAAAATGCTTGTGACTTATTCAAATCTAATACCTTCTCTAAAGTTTGTACGGCAATGATGGTTTTAATATCATGACTTAACTTTATAGTAATTTTTTTGAAAACAAGCCTAATTAACTGTTTTGTAACTGTTTACGATAGGTTAACGAATTGTTAATTATTAATTTTTTAAAATGAATGGAAGTTTTTATTAGAAATACGAGGTTTCTTCTCACATGCACGCAATATTTGAGTTAATATTGCTAGCCCTGCTGGCATAGTCCGGCAGACTATTTTCACTCTTAATAATAAAAGTTTAGGTTAATGTCGGATAACCCTTCCAGCCAACCCAGATCCATAGAAGCTGCTCTTAGCAACACCAGCAGCCTGAAATTACCCCCTCACTCAATTGATGCGGAGCAAGCAGTGTTGGGTGGTCTAATGCTGGATAATGCAGTTTGGGATGATGTCGCTGATGTGTTGATCGAGTCTGATTTCTACCGTAGAGAGCACAGCGTCATATTCACCGCTATGCACAAGCAGAATGATGCAGGTAAACCGATCGATCTAGTCACATTGGCTGAAGCACTGGACCATGTAAATCAACTGGAACTCTGCGGAGGCCTGGATTATTTAGCTGAACTTGCCAGCAATACGCCTAGCACTGCCAATATTTTGGCTTATGCTCATATCATTCGTGAACGCGCCATTTTGCGACAGCTAATCTCTGTTGCCAATAATATTGCTGACAGTGGTTATAACCCCGACGGCCGTGAAAGTGCCGAGCTACTTGATATAGCCGAACAACAAGTTTTTAAAATAGCTGACGAACGTCCCAAAGATGGTGGTCCTCAAGCTGTCGATCCCCTACTGAAAAAAGGCCTTGATCGTCTTGAAGAGCTTTTTAATTCCGAAGGCAACTTAACTGGCCTAACTACAGGGTTTAAAGATCTCAATAATCATACTTCCGGACTGCAAAAATCCGACCTCATCATTGTTGCCGGACGCCCATCCATGGGTAAGACTTCTTTTGCCATGAACTTGGTTGAAAACTATATCTTGAGTCAGGAAGACCCCCTTCCCGTCTTAGTTTTCAGCCTGGAGATGCCCGCAGAAAGCCTCATCACGCGTATGTTGTCATCGATAGGCAAAGTCGACCAAACTCGTATGCGGAACGGCAAGCTCTTAGATGATGACTGGCCAAAACTGACACAAGCTATTAATAAGCTAACCGGCAAGCCCTTATATATAGATGACACGGTTGGCTTAAACCCAACAGAAATGCGTGCTCGGGCAAGAAGGGTTGCTAAAGATCACCATAATAAAATCGGCATGATCATGGTCGATTATCTGCAATTAATGCAGTTACGTGGAACTTCTGATAATCGCACCGGAGAAATTTCAGAAATTTCCCGTTCCTTAAAACTTATGGCACGTGAATTTGAATGCCCGGTGGTTGCCCTATCACAGTTGAATCGTAGCCTGGAACAACGCCCTAATAAGCGCCCGGTGATGTCTGATTTGCGTGAATCTGGCGCCATCGAGCAAGATGCAGATGTCATCATGTTTGTCTATCGTGATGAAGTCTATAACGAAGACACTGAACATAAAGGCGTGGCAGAAATAATCCTCGGCAAACAACGTAACGGCCCTATTGGCACCTGCAATCTTAGCTTCGTTGGTAAATACACCCGTTTTGAAAATTATATGCCCATGAGCGCAGAACAAAATTTCAGCGGCGGTTTTGGTGGTTACGGTAATGATGCCGGAGATTTCGACGAGTGATCCATCGGGTTAAGTCCACCATCAATCTCAAGGCATTAACAAATAACCTGGAGATTGCCCGTTCCCATGCCAAAAATCGAAAAATCGTTGCTGTCATCAAAGCCAATGCTTACGGACATGGTCTAATACCAGCAGCAGAAGCCTTACAAGCAGCAGACATCTATGGCGTCACTGATGTTAATGAAGCAGACCAACTGACCGCCGCAGGCACCGACAAAACCATCTTGATTTTACAAGGCATTATTGAACGTGCTGATATAGCTCGTATAGCAGAGGCTGGTTACCAAGTCGTCATTCATAGTCTGAAACAAATAAGCTGGCTTGAAGATGAGCTGAGTAATATTACTTTAACTAAACCATTACGCTTTTGGCTAAAAATGAATTCCGGCATGGGCCGCCTCGGCATCATGCCTGCCGACTTCACCGCAGCCTATCAAAACTTACAAGGTAAACCTTGGTGCCAGGAAGTTATTCTGATGACTCATATGGCCAATGCTAACTTGAAAGATTCAGAACTCAATCAGCAGCAATTAGATACCTTTAGCGAAATTACCAAGCAAATACCCGAAGCTGCGACAAGCATCCAAGCTTCTTCAGCTTTATTGGCCAGCTATGGTGAAAGTGCTGACTGGGTAAGACCTGGGATTATGCTCTATGGCAGCTCACCTTTTGCGTTCTCGGATGAGCAATCACGCCGTGAGAGCTTTGGTTTGCAGGCTGTGATGACCCTACAAGCAAGATTAATAAGTATCCAAGACTGTAAGGCTGGAGACAACATAGGCTATTGCTCCCAGTTCATCTGTCCACATGATATGCGCATTGGCATTGTCAGTATTGGTTATGCCGATGGCTATCCTAGTAATGCACCAAATGGTACTCCGGTGTTAATTAATGGCAAACGCACGGTGACAACCGGGCGTGTCTCCATGGATATGCTAGCAATCGATTTAAGCCCAGCTCCTGATGCTCAAATTGGCGATAGCGTTACGCTTTGGGGTGATGATTTATCCTTAGATGAAATAGCCGAACACACTGGCATCCTCTCTTACAATTTAACTTGTAGTATCGCGAACCGTGTAGCAAGGGAATATAAGAATTAGTATGGCAAAGCTAAAGTCAGCTTATGTTTGTAATGATTGCGGAACCGAGCACGGGCAATGGCAAGGTCAATGTGCCAGTTGCGGCGAGTGGAACACTTTATCAAAAATTAATCTTGGCCCTGCTAATGCGCCTTCGGCAGCAGCAAATTTTAAACGCCAAGGCATTACCGGCAGCCTGTCTTCTGTCACCACACTGAATGATATAAACCTTGAAGACCAACCGCGTATTGCCACTGGCATTGGTGAGTTTGATCGGGTTCTGGGCGAAGGTATTGTGCCAGGCTCCGCGGTATTGATTGGCGGTAACCCGGGTGCTGGCAAAAGTACGCTGTTACTGCAAATACTTTGTAAACTCTCGCAAGATATTAAAGCCCTTTATGTCACTGGTGAGGAATCGCTGCAGCAAGTTGCCATGCGTGCTAAACGGCTAGACCTGCCTACGAATAAATTATTGATGTTAGCTGAAACTAACATCAATGAAATCACCAATCTCGCACAAGAACACCAGCCAAAATTAATTGTCATTGACTCTATACAGGTGATGCATAGTGCAGAGATTGCTTCAGCTCCCGGTTCAGTGAGTCAGGTACGTGAGTGCGCAGCTTATCTAGTCCAATATGCCAAACAAACTAATACAGCTATCTTCTTCGTCGGACATGTCACTAAAGATGGCAATCTGGCGGGCCCCAAAGTACTCGAGCATATGATCGATTGTTTTGTGATGCTGGAAGGTGGGGATGATTCACGCTACCGCACTTTGCGTGGCCAAAAAAACCGCTTTGGTGCCGTCAATGAACTTGGTGTTTTTGCCATGACCGAAACCGGCTTAAAAGAAGTGAAGAACCCATCCGCGATTTTTCTTGCTCGTACCGAAGAAATTTCTCCCGGCTCATTGGTCACAGTTTTATGGGAGGGCACGCGTCCCTTATTAATAGAAATTCAAGCATTAGTGGACAGTTCACAGTTTGGAAATCCACGTCGTATTGCCGTAGGTCTTGACCATAATCGTTTAGCCATGCAGTTGGCAGTTTTACATCGCCACGGCGGCTTGTTCATGGCGGACCAGGATGTATTTGTGAATGTAGTCGGCGGTGTACGAGTAACTGAAACCAGCGCAGACTTAGCCGTAATACTTGCCATTGTTTCCAGTTTTCAAGACAAAGCATTGAATCAGGAATTAGTGGTATTTGGAGAAGTCGGCCTCGCTGGTGAAATACGTCCAGTGCCTAATGGTCAGCAGCGTTTACAAGAAGCTGCCAAACATGGCTTTACCCGTGCGATTGTGCCAAAAGCAAATGCGCCCAAACAAGCAATCAAAGGCATGCAAGTAATTCCTGTTTCAAGACTAAGTGAGGCCCTTGCGGCTTTGTGATAGCATCTTCTCATGAGCTCTTCCTTAATTCCTGAACGCCCTTTATTAATATCGCCAACCCTTGCAGCGACCATTGGGCTTGAAGAAACTGTCATGCTGCACGTCATCAGTGAGTTGTTTCTACAACATCCATTGATCGTTCGTAAGCAACTAAGATGGGCTGAGATCAACTACCAAATTTTACAGAAGGCGCTGCCTTTCTGGTCATTAATCGATATCAAACGTATCCGTCAAAACCTGTCGGAAAAAGGCCTGATTCAAATTGATGCTGT
This sequence comes from uncultured Pseudomonadales bacterium, assembly GCA_943789335.1. Classification (GTDB taxonomy): domain Bacteria; phylum Pseudomonadota; class Gammaproteobacteria; order Pseudomonadales; family Pseudohongiellaceae; genus UBA5109. The sequence goes on from CALSTS010000004.1 coordinate 94,204, forward strand.
TGCTGAAAATTCTGATACTTTTCTTATAGCAATTAACCAAGCTTTTATTGAAGATACTGAACAATCTGCTATTAATTCTACACCAGTCGCTAAAAAGCCAAGCACGCTAAATTCAGTTTTTAATAGTACTGAATCAAGCGGTAAAGCCAGTTACATTTCTCCAAACTGGCAGCCTGATGAAGATCTCTACCAGCAATTTCGGCAACACAATATTCCTAAAGATTTTATCGATCAGCGTGTCAAAAGTTTCGTCATGTATTGGCGCCAACGCCAAAAAGCTCAGTACTCCTGGCACAATACTTTTCTAAATTGGATACTCAAAGACTGGCGTAAAGAGCAAAGTTACCAAGGCGCAAAAGAACTTGAATCCGACATGAATAGCGCATGGCGCCCCAGCGAAGAAGCACTAAGCATCTTAGAAAATGCCGGAGTTAATAGCAGTTTTATGGAAGATTCTATTCCTGAATTTGTACTGTATTGGAAAGAACGCGGCTTAGTGACTAGCACTTGGAACACAAAGTTTATAGCGCATATACGTCGGCAATGGGCCAAATTCACCTTAGCTGTTGAAAACGATCCAACCCCACGATTAATTCCGATGGATTATGAGCCCAGCCCTGCCTGCTTTGAGGTTTTGGAGATGGCTAATATTGATGAATCCTTCGCCCGCGAGCAAATTAAAGAATTTATTTTGTACTGGCATGATCGTAAAGAAGCGCACCCTTCCTGGAATACAAAATTCTTACAGCATGTGAAATATAAGTGGGCGCATCATCAGCAAGCCAATCTTCCTAGCACTCAACAAGTACAAAATACTATTGAAAGATTTACTGATAGATCCTGGGCCGAGTAACTGTTGTAAACTACTACGCTTGCGTATACTTCTTAAAAAATAAAATTTAACTCAGTCACAAACGATTTTTTTAGGCAGAATAGTTTCTAATTAACTAATCGGAGAAAGCTATTATTCGGAGCACGCTGTGAATACATCTATATACGCTCGACCTCGGCATCCCTGTCTCAGTCTCCTCCTCATAAATAATCTTTCTTCTTCGCTAAAATCAAAAACGTTTCTAAAATTATTTTTATAAAACTAAATGTCTGATATTAACTTTACCAAGCTCGCTGACAACATAAAAATCTGGGGCAGTGAACTGGGTTTTCAAGAAATTGGCATCAGTGATATTGAGCTTAGTGACGCAGAGTCACATTTACAAAATTGGTTGCAGAATAATTTTCATGGCGAGATGGATTATATGCAACGTCATGGCTCTATGCGCAGCCACCCTGAGGAATTAGTTCCTGGCACGATGAGAATTATTTCAGCCCGTATGGATTACCTTCCGGCAGAGCCACAAAGTGTCAAGGTATTAAAAGATTCTTCACTTGCTTATATCAGCCGATATGCACTTGGTCGTGATTACCACAAAGTCATTCGCCAGCGTTTACAAAAACTAGCCGATAAAATTCAAGAGCAAACAGGTGAATTTGGTTATCGTGCTTTAGTCGATAGCGCACCGGTACTGGAACGTGCCATTGCCGAAAAAGCCGGTTTAGGCTGGATCGGTAAAAACACAATGCTGATCAATAAAAGTGCTGGCTCCTGGTTTTTCCTTGGCGAGCTTTTTACTGATTTGCCTTTACCAATTGACACTAAAGCGAATGATCACTGTGGCACCTGCAGCGCCTGCCTTGACATCTGCCCAACTAATGCCTTTGTTGCACCCAACACCTTGGATGCACGTAAATGCATTTCTTATTTAACCATTGAATTAAGAACAGCAATTCCAGAAGAACTTCGACCTTTGATGGGAAATCGAGTGTTTGGTTGTGATGACTGTCAATTGTGTTGTCCCTGGAATAAATTTTCATCGCCAACAAAAGAACAAGATTTTTCGCCTCGACATGAATTAGATCGCAAAGAGCTCACTACACTTTTTAATTGGACAGAAGAAGACTTTCTAGAAAAAACAGCAGGCTCACCAATTAGACGTATAGGTTATGAATGTTGGTTACGTAATCTGGCCGTAGGACTTGGAAATGCCAAGAGTAGTCCAGAAATAGTTGCGGCCTTACAAAGTAAAAGCAATCATTCTTCAGCATTAGTAAAAGAGCATGTGGATTGGGCGCTGGCTCAACACAATCACTAATAGATGCAAAGCGGTAAATACTATATTCTTTTCTTCATAAATTTAGGAGATAGCAATGAGCAATATTAATAAGTTTTTTGTAGTCGCGTTTTTTATCAGCTTTGCTTTGTCAGCACCCGCGCAAGAATTTAGCTCGGCATGGTTAGAAATAGACCAGCAAGAGCAAGCGCAAGTCATGAACTTTGGCGAAGAGTTTAAAGATTTTATGGCTGTAGCGCGCAGTGAAATGTGGTTTGTTAGAGAAGGCGTAGAATATGCTGAATCCGAAGGCTTTCAAGAATGGACGCCAGACATTAATAATTCATCCATGCCCCCTGGTTCAAGATGGTATGCCATCAATCGTGATCGAACTCTGGTTTTATTTATTATGGGCAACAAGCCTATTACAGATGGCTTAAGAATTGTAAATACGCATATAGATTCACCACGCATTGAATTTAAAACTATTCCTATTCGTGATAGAAATGGCGCTGTCACCATTGATACTCAAGTGCATGGCGGCATCAAAAATTATCAATGGGTAAATATTCCCTTGGGCATTATAGGGCGTGTCGATAAAACCGATGGTTCAACTGTGTGGGTTGAAATCGGATTAAACGAAGACGACCCCATATTAATGATTACCGATTTGGCGCCTCATGTGGATGATGACTATCGCAGCAGGACACAGCGTAATGTGATTGCGACAGAAGAGCTTGAGCCGATTATTGCGTCTTTACCAGTTGCTGATAATTCTGATTTTGCAATGCCCTCAGATCGTTTAATGGCAATTCTTAGCGATGAATATGGAATAGAATCTGAAGATTTACTTTCAGCAGATCTACAAATTATACCTGTTACGCGCCCGCGAGATGTTGGGCTGGATCGTGCTTTAGTAGCAGCTTATGGGCAAGATGACCGATCAACTGCTTATGTCAGTCTTCGTGCGATTGCAGATGTTGGCACTCCTGAACAAACAGTATTTGCGTATGCGGTAAATAATGAAGAAACAAATTCATGGAACACGGGTGTAAATTCAGAATGGTTCAATACACTTATTGCTGAGTTAATCGCCGCTACTACTGGGTCATTTAGTGATCTGGATTTAAGAAGAACTTATGCGCGAACTCAGGTCTTAGTAAGTGACACCACTACCGCCTTAAACCCAATATTCCCAAGCCCACAAAATCAAATGCTCACGTCAAGATTAGGTTATGGACTGGTAGTTAAAGAATATGGTGCTGGACGTGAAGCCAATTCAGAATTTTTTGCCTACATACGCGGCGTTTTTGATGACGCAGATGTGCAGTGGCAAACCCATTCATATGATTCAGGTTATGGTGGCGGCACGATTGCGGCCTGGTTTGCTGGGCAAAACATGGATGTCATTGATGTCGGCATTGGTATAGCCAGCATGCATTCACCTTATGAATTGTCATCCAAGATTGATTTGTGGGAGCTGTACGGAGGGTTTAAAGCTTTTTACGGAGCGAGGTAATAAAAGACCCCATTACTTAATTATAATGAGTGAGCATCCATAGGGGAGTGACATTTAGGGCATTTCATTGCATTGACTTCAAACGGTTAATCTCATGATGCGTTACTTATCGAGGAACTACTTCACCACGCAGATAGACATCCACTATAGTGCGAGTATTAGTAATGTTATCAAGCGGGTTTGCTTCAAGCACAATAAAGTCTGCACTCTTGCCGGCTTCCACTGTGCCTAATGCATCATAGCCTAATAATTCAGCTGAATTTTTGGTAGCAGCAATGATGACTTCAGCCGGAGACATGCCAGACACGACCATGTCTTCCATCTCAATATGTGGTCCCCAGTACGAGTTACCATCCGTTCCCATTGCTATGGTCATGCCTGCTTCACTGAGCCTTGCTAGGTTCCTAGCCTGAATGCCAAAAGCCTCCTGCACCTCGGGTCGAACAATGTTAGCCGCCTGAAGTTGAGACAAGGTGTTTACATCCATTGAGCTGTTTAACCAGCCAAGGTCAGTGGGCTCCCCTCTATAAGGCATGTTGGGAATTAACACCACGTTTGGTCTAGCTTGAATCATCGCAACAAATTCATCATCTATATCCTGATCTCGAACACCATGGGCAAAGACATCAATACCTGCTTCTAACAAACCCTTGGCATCTTCTAGTCTAAAAATATGCGCCGCGACTTGTAGGTTGTTTTGGTGCGCCTCATCAATAACTGCAGCATACAACTCTGGGCTTAAGCGTTCATATTGGCCATCACGGTCATCAACCCATATTTTTATTATGTCTACATCGCGCGCAACCTCATCACGTACTGCTTGTCTGGCTTCTTCGGTGGTCGTTACCCAATGCGGTACTTCTGACCTGCCTGGTTCTGGTGAAGTAATGCCTCGCCCAGCAGAAAGGTAACGTGCAGCAGATGGAATAAATTCATCACGCACTTCTAAAGGAGTGCCTAGCCCATCTGAACCTAGGCTTTGAGCTGCAACGATGCCTTGGCTTACACGTTGTTGTAAATCTTCGATAAGTGCATCACGTGTGGTGCTCAAATGCACATGGGTATCAATAAGAGCCGGCATAACGGTCATGCCACTTAAATCTATACGAGTAGCACTTGCTGGAGATGTCATTGCAGCAGTTACTCCGACGCTTACAAATAAACCATCTTCTACAGAAAAACTGGCGTTCTCAATCACATCACCATTACCAACAATCAAGCGTGCGCCTTCGTAAATTATTGCATTGGAAACCGGTTCAGGATATTCAACGGCCGGCTCAGAACAAGCGGTTATAAGTAAACTGACTGGCAATAAAATTGCTGCGAATATTCGCAATCGACGTTCTATGTTAATGCGCATCATCGTTATCCTTTAAAAGTTTTTATATTAGTTTGCATTAATGATTTCGGGTCCGTCAATAAATGGACGAATGCCAAATTCTGAATAAATATCACTCGGGAAATAGAAGGTTCCATCTTTAACCACTAATGAAATAGTTTTAATCGCTTTGAGATCTGCTGTTGGGTCTCCAGGGATCAAAAAGAAATCGGCTAATTTTCCCACTTCGAGTGACCCTAGCTCGCTATCTTGCTCTAAATAAACCGCCATATCATAAGTCGCCATTTTCAACACTTCAGCAGCTGACATACCAATATCTTGATAGAGCTCTAGTTCTCGGTGATAAGTAAATGAACCACCAAGATCAGTACCCGGGATAATAAATATTCCCTTTTCTCTCATTTCGGCTAGAGTTTCTATTATTTTTTCGTAAGCCAGTCTATAGGCTTCATCTTCTGCAGGAGAAGAAATTGCAGCCATTGCCGTTTTTGCGCCACGCTGTATGCCTATTGGCATATGGTCAATATAATCGACCATTCCTGGGTTAGTAGTGCCATTGCGTGACAGCAATAAGCTTTCGTGGATTTCTAAGGTTGGGTCAACAGATACACCATTTTCTGCCATAGCATTAATTGTATTTTGCACCGCCGGATCATCGATATTCAATGCCGGCAATCTTTGTAGAGCTGTTAGCCGTAACAAGGTACGCGTATCTTCATCTGGCTCCAGCACCCAACCAAGCATGATCTGATTAATATGTGTTAATTCATCGTAGCCAGCAGCAATCATAGCGTCGGCATTAGTAAAAGCAGGCACATGACCCGCCACCCGCAAATTGTTGGCACGAGCCTCGGCAATCATGGCAGGAACCCAATCAGGGTTAATGCTGTTGTAAATTTTAATTTGAATGAAGTCGCCATTCGAATATTGACGCACGGCTTCTACTGCTTCTTCTTCCGACGAAACAAGAATGCCGCCATTAGCATTAAAAGGACTGGCTCCTTCAATAAAACCACTTCGCGTTACACGCGGCCCTACTAAGCGACCTGATCCTATTTTTTCAATTAGCTCAGCTAACACTTCATTATTATTGCCCATATCGCGCACGCTGGTTATACCTGCAGCAATATTCAATAAGGCGTTATCTTGTGAGGCATGAGCATGCATTTCATACATGCCAGCAACCAGTGTACCGCCAGCCCCATCAATTATGATTTCATTTCCTGCGGCTTCAGCATCTGCAGCCTCTATTGCAGTAATGAGATTATTTTCCACAACAACAGATGAATAGTCTGAAAGGCTTAGGCTTGTTGGGTCAAAAATTCGAACATTGCTAATTCGTACCGGGCTTTCGAAGGCCTGAGTTACTTTTTCCTGAATTGATTCAAAGCGCTGAGCAGAATATTCAACTGTTAGCTCGCGCAAGCGCTGCTCTTCTGTTTCAAAGCCTTGCTTGACCAGAGCAAAGGTCGCACTCATCGTTGCAAAAAAAGAGCCGTACTCATCCAAAGCAAAGTAAGTGGGGTTCAGATCAATACCAGAGAGCGCATAGGTGGTAATGGTTTCCGTGCCTGAATTACCTGAGACATCTAAACTTTCAATTTCTTCCAGTCGCAGTTCACCAGCTGGTAAAACAGAGAGCGTTCTATCTTCTTCGGCAAGTAGTAATCTCGAATATACCCATAAAGCATAAGGACTGGATTCTTGCGCTACATACAGGCGTGTATCACCTATGTCTGCGCCATCTGTTCCTGTAGTGTCTGTCCAGGATGCACGATCTCCTTCTATTTGGAAATCTTCTTCAATGACATTCCCAAAGGTTGTTGCGCCTGACACTTCCCACGTTTCAGGGTAGCCGTCTTCACTGAACTCTATAGTTTCAGTGACGGTTGGCCCCCTGCCATTACTGCGAAACTCGAATTCAACGCTTGTAAGATCATCGTGAACTACTTCCATTTGCCCGACTTCAGTGCCAGATAGAATAGCTGTAAATGATTCACTACCAAGCAGCCGCGAAAATTGACCAGGTGGGATTTCTTCCTGATTCGCCGCATTATTTAATGCAGGCTGCTGTGCTGCTTCATCGCTAGGTGAGCAGCCTGAAAGCATGGTGCCAAATAGAATTAATATTAAAAAAGAATGTAGCTTTCGCATTAAAATCTCCAGTTGTATTATTGTTATTAAGAGGTTATGTGAGCCTAGTTTAGAAAATAAATAGACTTTTAAATCTTCTCTTCCCAATAAATGTATATTTTTAATTTGTCTTTATTTGTCTAATTTATCCAAAGCATCTTTAGAAGCGACCGTAAATTCACCGACATTGGCCACTGTAACTGCTACTTCAGTGCCTGCGGGTAAGGGCTCATCACTTTTTACTCGCCACTCAATACCAGAATAACGATAGTTAATAGTCTGACCTGGTGCGACATCGCCACTAAGAATAAAACTGTGCCCTACCAGGTCGCCACTAGCTGGAGTGTTGTCAACATGGCTTTGCATATCTTTTAAAGGCTTCCAAAGCATTACAGCCAGTAATCCGCTCAAGATAGCGACAGCAGCAAAGGCTACCGTTAATGACGAGACCAGCAAACCCAAAATCATGAGCAAGCCCGTTATTAAACACGCTAAGCCAATAAAGAATAGAATGAAAGACGAAAAGCCAAACACCAGCATTTCAACCGCCAACAAGGCAATCCCAAGAAACAATAAAATGCCACTTAGGCTTGCATTAAGCCACTCCATCGCTATTTTCTCCTCCAGAATTTTTCTTATTTAGTGTTTGAATAATGCTCATCGCCTGGGCGACTATAGTTGCAGCATCTGTTCCACTATCGGGTAATAGCACGACAGACGATTCTTTCGCAATGGCCGCTTTAGCAGCAATAGACTTGGTAGCTAAGTCTAACTGAACGGCCTTTTGGCCTTCTTCAGTATTGGCTGCTTCACCCACTTTTCTTAATGCGCCTGCCTGAGCTTCCGCAACGGCCAGAATAGCCTGAGCCTCACCTTCAGCTCTTAAAATCTGTTCAGCCTTATCAGCCTCCGCCGCTAATACCACTGATTGTTTTTGACCTTCAGCTACATTAATAGCGGATTGCCTGTCACCTTCCGATTCTAAAATCTGCGCCCGCTTCACCCTTTCTGCTTTCATTTGAGCTTCCATGGCATCCATAATCGAATTTGGCGGCACGATATCTTTAATCTCATAGCGCATCACTTGAATGCCCCATGGGGTCGCAGCATCATTAATTGCATGGACTATATTGGCATTAAGCTGATCTCTTTCCTCGAAGGTTTTATCCAGCTCCATTTTGCCCAACTCAGAACGCATGGTCGTTTGCGCTAACTGGGTAACAGCAAAGACATAATTATCTACACCATAGGTGGCTTTATAAGGATCAAGTACGCGGAAATACAGAACGCCATCCACCGATAAGCTGATATTGTCTTTTGTAATGCCGCTTTGGCTCGGCACATCTACAGCTTGCTCTTTAAGTGTCCTCTTCGCAGACACTCGATCAATCATAGGGATAATGAAGTTTAGGCCGGCTGGCTTGGTAGACTGAAATTTGCCAAAACGCTCCACTACATAGGCAGTATTATGTGGTATAAATTTTATGCCTGACTTCAGGATGACAATAATGCCTACCAGGAAAATAATAGCGACTGGCAGATTAGTTATTAGAAAATCCATATCTCCTCCTGTTTGCGTTTAAATGACTTTGTATATTTACCATAGCCCAGATAATAGCCCTATCATGCCCCTATTTCACGGTTTTTTGGTGCTTTTAGAGACTTAGCCCAATACTGCCGTACGCAGACGTCTTCGCTTTAGGTATACTTTGCAAGCTTAAATTTAAAAGGGTATCACTTTGGCTGAATCACTTGCGTCAATGAACAATTTACTGATTTTGTGCCTGGCCTTTGTCAGCGGTTTTATCATCATGTCAATAGAATTGCTTGGCGGGCGTATTCTTGCGCCTTATTTCGGAAGTAGCATCTTTGTATGGGGCAGCATAATCACCGTCTTTATGTTGTCCTTATCTCTAGGCTACCTAATTGGTGGTAAGTTATCTTTGCGTAATCCAAGTTTAAAACTCCACGGTTCATTTTTTATGCTAGCCGCTTTTTTGTTGATCCCACTAATTTTATTTGGCAATCAGATCATGGAAGCCCTTTTTCTAGTGATCGAAGACCCACGTTATGGCTCACTAATCGTTTCAATGTTGTTATTCTTTCTGCCTACGGCTGTGCTTGGCATGATCGCGCCTTATTCAGTCCGTTTGCTAGTCATCGATAGCAATCATAGTGGACATGTGGCTGGCACACTTTATTTTGTATCAACTATGGGTAGTGCTTTAGGCACGCTGGCAACATCATTTTATTTGGTTCTATGGTTTGAGGTTAACCAAATATTAATTACTATGGGGTTAATTTTATTCTTGTCTGGAATGTTGGCTATTTTCTCAAATAAAACTTTTCATGCTAACAAAGCGGCTTTGGATATTTCATAATGAATTTTAAAATGAAAAGTACAATGAGGTATTGGTTTTCATGTGTTGTATTATTTCTTTTTGCAGACTTGATTATTTTACAAGACGCCCAAGCTCAGCGCGGCATTCGTGAAATTCATCAAGAACGTTCTCTTTACCGCAATATCATCGTCACCGAAGACTCAAGCAGGCGCTGTCTACGTTTTACTATCACCAGACGTACCGGCCAAAACCAATCCTGTCGTTTTTTAGAAAACCCACAAGCCTTAGTTTTTCCTTACGCCAAGATGACGCTATCAAGCTTGCTGGTGCAAGACGACCCGCAGCGCATACTTATCATTGGGCTTGGAGGTGGTACCTTGCCAGAGGTATACCACACACTGTTTCCAGAGGCTGAAATAATAATTTCAGAAATAGATGAGGCCGTGCTAAGTGTTGCGGAAGATTTTTTCGACTTTGCACAAACTGACAAAATAAAAGTCGACATCGGCGATGGCCGCGTTTATGTCAAACGTGCAGCTTTGCGTAACGAATCCTTTGATCTAGTTATCATCGATGCCTTCAATGGTGAATATATTCCTGAACATTTAATGACTGAAGAATTTCTGCAAGAAATCAAACAACTACTGCCTGAAGATGGCATGCTGGTTTCTAATACCTTTTCTACCAGTCGGCTTTATGATGCTGAATCACAAACTTATCAGAACGTCTTCGGCGAAATTATTAATCTGCGTATGAATAATACTGGCAATAGAATCATCATTGCATCCAGGCAAAGCCTGCCAGACCTTAACACATTGAATCGACGCGCTGCTAATTGGAGAAGCCGCTTGGAAATTTTTGATATGGATGTCACAGACTACCCAAGATTTATGAGCACAGAGGTAGACTGGAATACTGAAGAAAGGCCTCTTACAGATCAGTACTCCCCTGCCAATTTATTAAATAATTAATATCACCAATTCGTTGGCCTCTGTTTTTTGCAACTTTATTTAATCTAACATTCAAACCTTTTTAGAAAATAGATATTAAGCCCAATTACCGCTCTTGATTAAATTTGATTCTAAGACGACTCTGATATGAAGATATACCCAGAGTTGGGCATAACGACATCAATGAGCCATATAAAATTAATTAAGAGTACGTCGTTATTTCAGATTTAGAGACCATTGTTATTAATGCTATGTTTGAGCCAAATCACTTTCATTATCAGTAAATAGTCTATATTTTTGTAAAAAGAATCACTTTTATATTTATATAGACCTTATATGCAAACAAACTATGCCTTTTAATAATATTTCATATTTTTAATCAGCATAAGCGCTGCTGGCTATTCGCAAGCTGCTGAAGAAAACACTATCCCAGATGATGGTTCTTTTGGCTTAGGCTGGCTTGATCAAACACAAGTGCTTGCTTCCAATACTGCCAACAATTTTGCAGATAAAGTAGACCGATTCTTTGGTGTCCCACGTAGTGATCTAGAAGCAGCTTATTCATCCTTGCGCATAAGCGTTGAACAGTTTTGGCATGAAAATAATAGTTCGGATACGAATCTGCGTCTGCGCGGAAAAATACATTTACCAAGAATCAATGAAAGAGTAGGCCTTATATTTTCAGAAGATGAAGGTGAAGGCGGAGATTTTTATGAGCAAAATAATTTAGATAACCCAGAAACAGAATCTATTAATGCAAATTTACAATTTAATATTATTGATAGAGTAAGAAATCGTTTAGATTTTCGAATTGGCCTACGCTCTTCTCTAAAAGCGAAGACAAGTATTCGTTATCATTATGAATTACCTAGTGGAGACAATATTCAGCATCGTTTTGCGCAAACATTATATTTTATTGATGGCGACGGTTTTGGTTCCCTTTCACGTTATGAGCTTGATAGGGCCCTGTCTCAAACATCTTTATTACGATGGAGTAATGATTTACGAGTAGAAGACGATATTGCCGGTACGAATTGGGGTAGTCAGCTGAGTTATTCTCGCCAAGTATCTGACCAAACGGCCTTACTTTTTTTCACAAGAATCAACGCACAAACAGACCCTAACTATATTCAAAATTTTGATTTTGGATTTAGACTTCGGAAAAACATTGGGCGCCCGTGGTTGTTTGCAGAGCTCGAACCAGGCCATTCTTGGACAAAAATATCAGAACATTTACCAAGACAAAGTTCATTTTTTTATTTTTGCGTATTGAAATGGCTATCGGCAGAACCTAGCCCCTTAGACTATCCTCACGCGCCAGAAAACATTGCAAAGACTTCTTCTTCAGTCATGTTTTTTGTTTCATTAGCAAAATGATAATAGATTGGTTTTTTATCAATAAATACTTGATGGTCAAAATGCAGCTCTTCATCTAAATCAAACAAGCCTGCTGGCAAATAATATTGTTGATTTTGCTTTAAGCGATAAAACAGGTGAGTGCCGCATTGATTACAAAATCCTCGCTCTGCCCATTCGGATGAATCAAACACCGACACCTGATTAGTGCCGATTATTTCTACTTCTCCTTCACACTGAAGCGCTAAAAAAGGACCGCCACCCCAATGTCGACACATACCACAATGGCAAGCTCCTATGTTTTTTTGCAGAGATTTCGCTTCAATTTCTACAGCGCCACATAGACACTGCCCTTTCGCATCAATGGTGTCACTCATGTCATTCATCTCCTTTCAATCTTTTATATTTTCTAGATTTTAATTAACTCTATTGATCATTAGGATGATTGAGACCATCGAAGATCATTATGTCATCTATTAGGAAAAGGTTTACGTCTTCAAGGTTGGCTACGTTATAGCCATATTCATCTGGGTTTGATCTACGTCTATGGTGTGTATAAATTCCGCATTTTTTACAAAAATAATGCTCTGCCTTGTGGGTGTAGAATTGATACTTTTCAATTAACTCTTCACCCTTCAGGATTTTTATATCTGCAAATTTAGTTGCTGCCATGATGGCCCCTCTGCGACTACAAAAACTACAATTGCAGCGCATGGGGTTGACTATGCCGTCAGGTAAATTAATTAGCAATTCTACTGAACCACAGTGACAGCTGGCTTTATGCTGTGGAAGAATCTCTGTATTACCTATTTTTTTAAGCATTTGTACTTTTTTCTTTATTCTTAGTATTACTGGTGACTGCCATCACACATAGGCTTGTTATTGGAAATTTTACAACCGCAAAAAAATACTTTTTTGCTTGCTTCTGCTTGATAAGCTACCGGAGTGAAGTCTGTTCCCTGGTGCGAACCATCACATAAAGGCTGCTTGCTGCTTTTACCACAGGAACACCAATAATAAGTTTTGCCTTCTTCTACATCAGTGGCATAAGGAGTATCTGCTGCTCTTACTGGATCACTCATAGTGTGTTTCCTCTATTAATAATTAATTCAAATAATTGATTTTTCGATTAGCGCATTACCAAATTTTTACTCTCTGCGAAGGCGGCAGATAAAGTGCCTCATTCTCTTTAACATCAAAAGCATCATACCAAATGTCTATATTTCTCAGTACGCCATTTGCTCTCGCTTCACTATGGGAATGCGGATCACTGGTGATACGCACTTCCAAATTTTCATCTCGATAAAGTCTACGCCAAACCTGACCCCAGCCCATAAAAAATCTTTGGTTTCCAGTAAAGCCGTCAATGATTGGCGCTTCTTCACCATTTAATGATAGCTGGTAAGCTTTATAGGCAACTGCCAGCCCGCTCAAATCACCAATATTTTCTCCAAGTGTAAATGCGCCATTTAAAAACTTACCGGGCAAGACTTCAAACTGGTCATATTGTGCAACTAAGGCATCTGCGCGTTCTGAAAAAGCGCTTGCATCTTCTTCAGTCCACCAATCTCTGAGCATGCCATCACCATCAGATTTGCGCCCCTGGTCATCAAAGCCGTGGCTAAATTCATGCCCGATAACCGCGCCTATTGCACCATAATTGACGGCATCATCGGCTTCAACATTAAAAAATGGCGGCTGTAGAATAGCTGCTGGAAAGACAATTTCATTCATGTTGGGATTGTAATAGGCATTAACCGTATGCGGCGTCATGTACCACTCGCCGCGATCAATAGGCTGGCCTAATTTACCAACTTCGCGGTTATGTTCGAAACGTCTGGATCGCATGACATTGCCAACCAAATCATTTCCCAGGACTTCCACACCTGCATAGTCTTTCCATTCGTCCGGATAACCAATTTTGGTGGTAAATTTTTCTAATTTATCCTGTGCCTCTGCCTTGGTTGCATCAGTCATCCACTCAAGCTCATCAATGCCGACTCGAAAACCATTGCGTAAATTTTCAATTAGCTCGTCCATTCTTACTTTAGCTTCTTCCTGAAAATAACCTTCAACATAAAGCTTGCCTACTATTTCGCCCAGAGCGCTATCAACTGCGTCAACTCCGCGCTTCCAACGCGGACGATTTTCTTCCAGACCACTTAACACGCCACCTTCAAAATCAAACTCAGCATCAACAAAATCTTGACTTAAAAAAGCAGCGAAGGCATTTATTAATTTAAAACTGGTGTAATTCTTCCATTGAGTCAGCCCTACTTCAGACCAGATGTTCCCGAGCTCTTCAAAATAACTGGGTTGGCTGATAATAAATTCATCTGTAAACATGCCAAGCCCTTGCATAGTCGCAGCCCAATCAATCGCTGGTGCCAGATTTTGTAAGTCGGCGATACTAAGTTTGTTATACGTGAGCTCACGCTGCCTATTTTGCACTCTATCCCAATGAGCCAGAGCAATACGATTTTCAATTTGCAATACGGAGTTAGCAACCTCCGCACCATTCGGGAAACCTGCTAAAGACATAAGTAGGTCGATATAATTTGAATACGCTTGTCGAGCGTCCAAGTATGTTTCATTGTCACTTAACAGGTACCAGTCTCGATCGGGTAAGCCTAAGCCAGATTGGAAGACATTGGGAACATACTGATCAGTCTGCCTTTCATCTACATCAATATAAAAACCAAAGGGCATTTGCACGCCGATATAATTCATCGCCGTCATGACCTGCATCATTGCCGCTTTATCTGTTACAGCAGAAATTTCAGCCAGGTTGGCAGCCAAAGGGTTGCTACCAAGATTCTCAATCAAGTTTTCATTCATAAAACTTTCATAAAAATCTCCAACTTTTTGAGAATCAGACCCTATCGGGGCATCTGTAGCTGCGGCTGCTTCAATCAGTGTCAGTAAATTTTCTTCCGCGGCATCGGCCAATACACTGAACGCACCATAGTTAGACTGGTCAGCAGGGATTTCTGTATTCACTAACCACGTACCATTAATATAACGATAAAAATCATCCCCTGGCGCAATAGAAGTATCCATATATTCCAAATCAATACCTGATCGAAGAACAAGGTCAGTAGGATCTTGCACCTGAATTTGAGCCTGATTGGACGGCTGATCAGGTGCCGTCGCTTCCTGCTGTGAACAAGCGCTCAATATAAATGCAATAACTAAAATAGCTGTACGAAGTCTGAACATCAGAGGTGCCTCCAAAATTTAACCAGCAAGCAGTATAAAACGCTTATTCTACTTACTTCAATCTATGGTCTGTTCCATGCACGATATAACCACAATGCGCTGTTGTTGGGCATCATGTTCTTAAATGGAACATTTACTTACATGAAATGGCTTTGCTGAAATTTGAAAAAATAAATATTCATCAATAAATACAAGGTGTTATATATTTATTTTGCTTATTATAAAAATTGGCATCGGACTTGCACTACCTAAGTTAGCGCATTCAACTTCCCCCTTCTGAGTACGCTACTGGAAGAAATTTCAGACCTTTTAAGCCCTACCCCACGTAGGGCTTTTTTTTGACTGTCTAGTCCGGCTTAATTGAGCCTTTTTCAGTCTTAATGAAGTGTTCGCGGTAATAACGCAGCTCATCAATTGAATCACGGATATCTTCTAGTGCCACATGTGCGCTTTGCTTTGTCAAGCCTTCCAGTAAATCTGGCCGCCAACGCTTAGCTAGCTCCTTAAGTGAGCTAACGTCAAGATTACGATAATGGAAGAAAGATTCTAACGATGGCATATAGCGAGCCAGGAAACGTCGATCTTGGCAAATGCTATTACCACACATTGGAGAGAACCCTTTATCGCAATATTGTGAAAGAAATTGAATCGTAAGCTGCTCAGCTTGGCTTTCATTAGTCGGGCTAACTTTGACACGTTGAATTAACCCGGAGCTGCCATGATGTCTTTGATTCCAGTCATCCATGCCTGCCAAGGTTTCATCCGTTTGATTAATTGCCAATACCGGCCCTTCTGCAACAACTTGCAAATCAGTATTAGTAATTATGGTGGCAATCTCAATGATGCGATCTGATTCTGGGATCAGGCCAGTCATTTCCAGATCTATCCAGATTAAATGTTGTTTTTTATCCATGTGGCATTGTAGCAAAGCATTTACTTACTTAGTATGCTGATTGCAAAACACACGATCACCCGGGCATGAAGAAAAAACATCTAAATCGACGTCAACTTTGGCGCATCCAAAAAATTCAGGATGATTATGCGGCCCGTGCTGAACGTAAACATGAGCCATCTGATGGCGAACATCATCCTGATGATTTGGGGCCTGAAGAAAAAGGCCTAGTTATCTCTCACTTCGGCCAACAACTAGATATTGAAGCACTCGAAGGTGAATTTGCTGGTAAAATCTTTCGTTGCCACCAACGTAGCAATTTGGAACCGCTCGTAACAGGTGACCATGTCATCTGGCGTCGTGGCGAGCCCACAGGTATCGTAATTGCTAATCTACAACGCAGTTCGCTCCTGCAACGCCCAAATAATTTTGGCGAGCTGAAGCCCGTCGCTGCCAACATTGACAGAATAGTTATTGTTATTGCACCAGAGCCACAGGCTCACGCAAATTTAATTGATCGATATTTAGTTGCCGCAGAAAATAGCCAACTTACTCCTCTAATACTGCTAAACAAAATTGATTTGCTTGAGGGAGAGAAGCAAGATGAACTAGAAAAGCTCTTAAGCCGTTACTCAAGTATCACTTATGAAACTCTTAAGGTTTCAAGTAAATCAGGCAAGGGAATCAATGAATTACAGAATTATTTAGAGGGGCTAACCAGTATATTTGTAGGCCAATCTGGCGTCGGCAAATCAGCCTTAATAAACGCATTATTGCCTGGCGTAAATACGCTGGAAGGCAGTTTAAGTAAAGCTAGAGATAAAGGTAAACATACCACTACCTCTGCCAGACTTTTTCATTTTCCTGCCGGTGGAGACTTGATTGACTCACCAGGCATTCGTGAATTTGGGATGTGGCATATGAGCCCTGAAGAAGTATTAAACGGTTTTATTGAGTTCCGAGAATTTATTGGGCATTGCAAATTCCGAGATTGTCAGCACAACCAAGAACCTGAATGCGCCCTCAAAACTGCAGTGGCTGATGGTAAAATACTTTTACAGAGGATGCAGAGCTACCAACAGATTTTGCATTCTTTGAATGAATGACATACCTTTTGATTTTCCACATTTTGCTAACAATCTAAAGCCATGACCCTTGATCTGATTATAGAACCCGAACAACTTGAAGCCTGCCTGAATAACCCAGAACTGTTAATTATCGACATAAGCCAAGCGCAAACTTATGCTCAGGTGCATGTTCCCGGAGCCATTCATGTCAATCCTTCGGAATTAGTATGCGGGATTCCTCCAGCGCCTGGCAAACTGCCAAGCCTAGAACAACTAAACGAGCTGTTTGCACGTATAGGCTATAGTCCAGACAAGCATATTATTGTTTACGATGATGAAGGCGGTGGTTGGGCTGGTCGCTTCATCTGGACACTCGATGTTATTGGCCACTCTGCTTATTCCTATCTTAATGGTGGTATACACGCATGGCTAAAAGAAGGTCATCCGATAAGTACTGAAGTACCCCAATCTAGTTCTTCCGAACCTAAATTAACAATAAATAGTGCGGTCATTGCTTCCATGGATGAAGTTCTCAATTCACTGGATGATGGCAATATTAAAATTTGGGATGCTCGCTCTGCTGAAGAATATGCTGGTAGCAAAGTAACGGCTCAACGCAATGGCCATATCCCTGGGGCAGTTAACCTTGACTGGCTGCATACTATGGATAAAGATAAAAATCTTCGTCTGCTGCCTTTGCAGGAATTGCAAAAGCAATTGAGCTCATTGGGCATTGAAGCTGGTAATAAAATAATTACGCATTGCCAAACTCATCATCGTTCTGGGCTGACCTACTTAATAGCCAAAGCACTAGGTTATGATGTCCAGGCTTATGATGGCTCTTGGTCTGAATGGGGAAATCACCCTGATACGCCCATTGAAACTTCCTATACTGAATAAACTACTTTGAATGAAAACACTGTTTATTTTTTTTCAACATATCGTACCGCACCATTTTTTATCTCGTTGTGTCGGAATGTTAGCCGCTAGCAAAATTGCTTTTCTTAAAAACTTATTAATTCGACTTTTTATTAAAAAATATCAAGTAAATTTGGCAGAAGCAGAAATTAAATCTGCTGAAGAATTTTCTTGTTTTAACGATTTTTTTACACGCAAGCTTGAAGCTGATGCTCGCCCAATTAACTCTCAAGCCAACGCTATAATTTGCCCAGTCGATGGAACAGTAAGTGCAATTGGGGACATCGAGATTGAGCAAATTTTTCAGGCAAAAGGAAAATCATTTTCTTTAAGTGCATTGTTAGGTGGAGATCAAAAACTTAGCGATAAATTTCATGGCGGAAAATTTGCAACTTTATATCTTTCTCCGCGCGATTATCATCGTATTCATATGCCGCTCACTGGAACCTTAGAAGAAATGATTTATATCCCGGGAAAATTATTTTCTGTTAACCAGACAACCACCGAAAATATTGATGAACTATTCGCTAAGAATGAACGCGTAGTATGTATTTTTAATACTGACATCGGTCCAATGGCTGTCATCTTAGTTGGCGCAATGATCGTGGCAAGTATTGAAACAGTTTGGGCTGGCCAGGTCGCTCCCAGTAAATTAAAGAAACATGTTGAGCACTATCATGAACATGCCCCTATTACGATCCGCCGTGGAGAAGAAATGGGTCGATTTAAACTAGGCTCTACTGCCATTGTTTTATTGCCTGCCAATATCATGAGTTGGGATGCATCTCTACAAGCAGCTAATAGTATTCAGCTGGGGCAAAAAATTGGTGAAAGTGTTCAGGTAAATGAGAGTCAAAATTAGTTAGCGTCAGGCCCGATCTAGTGGAAAAGTAAGCACTTCATCTATTGAGCTAGCATCACAAATCAGCATCAGCAAACGATCAAGACCCATGGCAACTCCTGAACAACTAGGCAATCCACTTTGTATTGCAGCAAGAAGGTTTTCGTCTAAAGGATTACTCATTAGCCGCTGTTTACGCCTGACTTCCTGATCACATAAAAAACGCCTGCGTTGTTCAGCTTCATCAGTAAGTTCATAATAACCATTAGCTATCTCCATGCCGCTGATGACTAATTCAAATCGTCTGCCTATTTCGATTCCATCAGAGTTCTTATCTATTTTTGCTAATGCCGCTTGTGTCGCGGGGTAATCGTAAATAAAAACCGGCTCTGTTAAATGCGGCTCAATTAGATGGCTGAATAATAAGTCCAGCCAAGTATCTTTACTGGCTTCCTCTAACTCAATATCGAAAGCTGCCAATGCTCTCTTGGCAAGATCTTCCTCACTAACAGTATGAGGGTTAATGCCTAAATGTTGCTCAAATAAACTTTGGTAGCTAAGCCTTTGCCATTTTTCTTGAGAGTATAAAGCCTGAGGATTAAGCACTTGCGCCAGAAATTGCACTAAAGCCATGACCTCATCCATTAGTTGGCATTCATCAAACCCTGGTTGGTACCACTCTAATAAGGTAAATTCAGGATTATGCCGCACGCCCTGCTCTGAATTTCGAAATGACTTACATATTTGAAAAATTGCACCGCTACCGCTGGCCAGTAAACGCTTCATAGCAAATTCAGGTGATGTCTGTAAGAAAAGAGTTTGTTCTTGCTGCTGGGGGTCAGCTCGATAGGTGGCAGGAATGGATTCAAGATTAGGGTCAGTACCTGCCGCATGAGACAAAATTGGCGTTTCAACTTCAAGCACCCCTCTTTGCTCAAAAAAGGAACGAATACTTTTGAGTAAGTCTGCTCTGGCAAATAGCCGATCTTTACTTGCAACTGGCCGCCAGTGCTTATTACTCATAAGGCATCATGCTTACTATTGTTTAACCTGTTTTTAAGCTATTGCTTAACGCGATTCTGATACTCTCCATTACGAGTATCCACTCGCAGAACATCACCGATTTCTATAAATAATGGTACTTTAACCATCGCTCCTGAACTTAAGGTAGCTGGTTTGGTGCCGCCCTGAGCTGTATCGCCTTTTAGGCCGGGGTCAGTATCGGCTACTTCTAACTCAACAAAGTTTGGCGGGCTGACCGAAATCGGAGCATCATTCCATACGATCACGGTATATACATCCTGCTCTTTAAGCCAATCTTGAGCTTCAGTGATAGCGTTCTTATCGGCAGCCACTTGCTCAAAACTGCCATCTGTTTTCATAAAATGCCAAAACTCCCCATCGTTATAGAGATATTCCATATCTGTCTCCATAACATCTGCCCCTTCAAGCGATTCGCCTGATTTAAACGTCCGCTCCCAAACGCGTCCGTTTAGCAAGTTGCGAAGCTTCACGCGGTTAAATGCTTGGCCTTTGCCTGGTTTAACGAATTCATTTTCTAAAATAGAACAAGGATCACCGTCCAGCAATACTTTTAGGCCCGATTTAAATTCATTAGTTGAGAAGTTTGCCATGTCTTACCTCGTTGAGACTCTCATTCAGGCAGGCATGATATGTATTTAACTAAAAAAATTCCAGCTGTGGCGTAGAATAGAGGTAAACCGAAGGTCATTTATCAGCTATTATTAATAAATGCTAAAACCTATTCCCCTCCACAATCAAAGCAGTTGGCAAGATTGTTTATCCGATCTTATTACTGATCCATTGGAACTGCTTGAATTAGTAGGCATCCAACCCGAGCAATTAGATTTAAGTATGGATGTTTTACGAGAATTCCCGCTCAGGGTGCCTCGAAGTTTTGTTAATCGTATGCAGCAGGGGAATCCACAAGATCCTCTTTTATTGCAGGTTCTACCACAGAAAAAAGAATTAACGAATTATCCTGGCTTTATCTCTGATCCCTTAGCAGAACAACAATTTAATCCCAAACCAGGCATATTGCATAAATATGCCGGTAGAGTGCTGCTTATGCCAACGAGCAGTTGTGCAATTCATTGTCGCTATTGTTTTCGTCGGCATTTTCCTTATTCAGAAAATCGGCCCAACAAAAAACAATGGCTAGAAAGTCTTCAGTACATCCTTGCAGACCCTTCAATTACTGAGGTCATCTTGAGCGGCGGCGACCCGCTGGCAATTTCTGATAAACATCTAGAATGGCTATTGGAGCATTTGGCGGCAATTCCCCATCTACAACGGGTCAGAATTCATACTAGATTTCCTGTAGTTATTCCTCAGCGCATAAACCAAAACTTCTGCGACCTCTTAGCTCACTATCAACTTAGATTCGTTGTGGTCCTTCATGCTAATCACGCCCAAGAACTGAATGATGAAGTCAAGAATGCTTGCAAGATACTAAAAGAATCTGGCGTTGATTTATTCAACCAAAGTGTTTTGCTAAAGGATATTAATGACAATGCTCAAGCGCTGGTTGATTTAAGTGAACGTTTATTTACTTGCGGAGTTACCCCTTACTATTTACACCTACTAGATAAGGTTAAAGGCAGCGGTCACTTCAATGTTGGTATGCCGATTGCAAAAAACTTAATGACTGAGCTTAGGGCACTTCTCCCTGGCTATTTAGTTCCAACATTAGTTCAAGAGCAAGTAGCAGCAACTAATAAAACACCAGTTCTATAAATAAAAATCGTCTAAAACCCCCATACTGAACTACAATGAATTAAATTTAGATGCTAAAAAACTTGTCGTGAGCTATGGATAGCCTAGAACTCGTAAGAATATTAATTCTTTCAAACCAAATTCATGCAATTAATAAATTACTCAGCATTTTACGTAATGAAGGTGTTGAGCTAAAGGCTCAGGTCGCGAGTAATAATATTGAACTCAATACACAAATTAAATTTCAAAACTGGGATTGAATCCTTTACTGTGAAGACTCTCCACTATCAATCGATATCTTAGCAGAAACATTAAAAAATCAAGGAATAGAGCTGCCAATAATTTTTCTTGCAGATATAAATTCACAATTTAAAACAGCAGAACTATTTAGTATTGGTATAAATGACTGCCTACCTGTCAACGAGAAAAGTAAAATAGTCACTTCAATTAAGCGAGAAATTGGATTTCAACGACTTAAACTAAGTTATCGGCTACTAAAATTTGAGTTTAAAGAACTAGAAAAACGCCATCAAGCGATTATGGATGCTTCAATTTTCCCTCTTGCCTACATACAAGAAGGAATGCATCTATATTGCAATGAAAGTTATGCTCAGATATTTTCTACCTCCAGCCCTCATACAATGATACAGAGCCCTTTACTTGATCTTTTTGAAGGAGAAAGCAGAGAACAATTAAAAAAAGCTCTAAGTAAAAATATCGAAAGCGAATTTAAACTGATTGTAAAGTCGAACAATAAGCAGCAAGAAGCTGTTCAAGCCCAGCGAGAGCTGGTTCTCAGTTTCACCCCCGTAAGCTTTAATGGACAAGCTTGTTTACAATTAATTACAAAACCGGCAAACGGAAATCCTGCATACTCCGATCAAGTTAATACCGCCAATACTCAAGATTTATTAACGCGACTTTATAATAAAAACTTTTTCAATGAAAAAATTGAATTGGCAGTTAGCAAAGCGATCAAACAGCAGCAATATTCATCTCTTTTGATAATTCAACTAAATGAGTTTCTTGATATCAAATCAACTATTGGGCTTAACAAAGCTAATCAAGTGTTAAATGACGTTGCCGAATTTCTGAAAAAATCCATTCAAAAGATGTTTACTGCAGCTCGCCTTGATGATTATGAGTTTGGCTTATTGATAGATAATTGTAAGCTTGCCGAGTCAATTGAACTTGCAAGCTTTATAAAAAGTAAAATAAACAATCACATAACCACCGCAGCTTTACCAAGTATGCAATTAAGCTGCTCAATTGGAGTGGCTGTTATAAATGAGAATGCGCTTGATGCAAAAGATCTCGTTGCTAAAGCGCGGGTTAACCTGCATAAAAAATTGCCAGATATAAATAGCATTCGAGCTGGGGACGTACAAAATCAAGATTTTGATGCCTTGACCGCTTATATCAATCTAGCAATTAAAGTAAAACGCTTTAAATTACTTTTCCAACCTATTCTTGGTTTGAAAGGTGAAAGTTTCCAAGACTATGAAGTATTAAGCCGTATGCTCGATAGTGAAGGGAATGACATGCTGCCTTCTGAGTTTCTTCCTTTGGCGGATCTCAGCGGCTCAGGAGAGGAATTAGACAAGGCCATCGTTGATCTGGCTCTTATTGCGCTAGAGAAAGCTGCTAATGAAAACATACGCATTGCTATTAGTCTTACTAGCAATACTTTGCATAGCAAAACCTTCTTGCCATGGTTACGTGAAACTTTGCTATCCGCTACTATTTCGGCCGATAGCATATTATTTCAGATTAGTGAAACTCAAATTTGTAATAATCTAGAATACTGTACTAAATTTAGCGATGGGCTGCGTGCGCTAGGTCTATGCTGCATAGTTTTTCATTATGGATGCGTAGTGCAACCGGAAAATTATCTTGATGATATTAAGCCAGTATACGTTAAACTAGATAAAAGCTTGGTGCGCGATATTGGCATTAGCTATTATCAACATAATGACTTGAAAAACTTATTTGCCGATTTGCATAACAAACATTTTAAAGTAGCAGTACCGCAAGTTGAAGATTCTTCAGTCTTGCCTCTTTTATGGAAACTTGATGCAGATTTTATACAAGGGTATTACTTAGAAAGACCACGACAGACCATGGATTATAAGTTTATTCAAAATTATGAAATCACCTTAGGTGCTCAAATACACAATCAATAGCTACGAAATTGATTTTCTATGCCTTTACCATTATTACAACAATTGGCCCTTAAATATAAAGTTGCTTTATGTTTTTGCGGCATTCTCATTCTGGCTTTAAGCACACTATGGCTGCTTACTGAGAATAACATTAAGTCTAATCTACAGCTGCAAGCAGATGAGTTGGGTGCAACTCTGGCAGAACAAACAGCAGACTCTGTAATAGAGTTAGTCTTAGCAAATGATTTACTAGGTTTAAATGTTGTTATTAGTCAATTAACAACCAACAATAGTATCAACCAGGTAACTGTATTTGATGTCGATAATAATATTATAGCGCGTTCTGGAGACAGCTCGACAAACAGTCTTTTCAACTCCAATTACAGTGCAGATATTGCACTTCAGAATGCGATTGCTGGTTCCGTAATGTTAGAGTTGAATTCAAGCAGCCTGAGCGACAATATTGATAATATTTCTATCTACTTTTGGGGAACATTAGCCTTTGGTCTCATGTTGACAATCACAACCGCTTTAGGCCTTTCCTCTCATATTACTCAACCTTTAGAGGGCTTAATAAAAGCGTTAAAAGATCCTGATGAAAGCTCAATAGGAGTTGATGAAAACAGACAAGATGAAATCACAGAAATACAAAAAGCCTGTAAAGAATTACTAGAAAAATATCAGGAAAGTCGTTCCCATCAATTAAGTTTATCTGGCTTGAGCAACGCTGACACAGCCACTAAACCATCCAGCAAAATTATGGCAAGCTTACTTGTTGTGAAAGTTGTTAATGTCAATACTGCCATAGAGTTATTACACCCTAGTACTCTATCAAAATTATTAAATGAATATAATTTCTATCTTAAACAGGCGGCTAAGCTATATGGCGGATCACTACAGCGCTTTACCGGTGATTCCGCTTTGGTGTCTTTTGATTCAATCAGTTGTAGTGACCAACATAGCTTTAATGCCGTTTGCTGTGCGCAATTGTTTTTAAAGCTTATGAGCAAAATTAGTCACTCGCATCATGCTAAAAAGGCTCAGGCATTACAGTTTAAGTTAGCTATCCATAGTGGCGAAATTTTTATATCAGTTGATACTAATAACAATAACAGCCAAGCACTATTAGGAAAATCACTTGAAACTAGTTTCTTTCTTTGCAAACAAAGCCAGCCTGGCCAACTTTTGATCAGTGAGGCCACTTATACACAGGCAGGTGCTGCAGAACGGCTTCATTCCTCTGGCAGTTTTGAAATTACGATGCCCACTGATAACATGTCATTTATGGCTTATCTACTAAATCCAGAAATGGGTTCATATTCAGAGTTGATACAGAAGCAGTCTCAACACATACTCCGAAATATTAATGACGATGTATCTCAACAATGACAGATGACACTTTCAGCGTAGGTCACCCGTTTTATTTCCCAACTCAAGTAATTTTACTTGATGATGACCCAGACTTTTTAGAAGGCGTGAGCCTAATGCTTAATAAATGTTTAAGCTTCAAAATTTTTCAATCTGCTCAACAAGCTCTAGAATATGTAAATAATGCTCATAAAAATGTACATATCCAGGAAAGATGTTATTCAAATTATAAAACTGGTCCATTAGAATCAGACTCATTAACTCATATAGATATAGATAAATTACACTTAGAGGTTCTTAACGGATCTCGTTTCCAAACTGCCTCTACTGTGATTGTTGATTATTCCATGCCTGAAATGAACGGCCTTGAATTTTTATTGCAGCTGAACAATCCTTTTATCAAAAAAGTATTATTAGCTGGCCAGGTAGATAAGGAGCTTGTTATTAAAGCTTTTAACAATCAGCTAATTGATCAATTTATAGACAAACATGATCCTAAATTACGATTGAAATTAAATAGTGTTATTGAGTCATTTCAAGATCAGTATTTCAAAAGCAGTTTTAAGTTAATAAGCGACCCTATTATCGCTAACAATCGAGATGGCTTTTTGGTGGACAAGCCGTTTCAAGACTTTTTTTCTAGCTTTAGAAAAAAATACAATTATGTTGAATATTATATGATTGACACTCCAACAACTGGATTTTTAGTTATTGACGATAAAGGCAAGGCCAGCAATTTGCTAATCTATACTGAAGAAGTTTTGTCTGCGCATATTGCCACTCTTAAAGAACTTAATGCTCCAAGTGCATTAATTCAGAGCGTAACCGCTAAAGAATTACTGCCTGGTTTTTCTTTAGATGATTCTTTAGCTAAAGAGAACCTTATAAAAAACCAAGATAAAATTAATGACTGGGGAACTCACTATCACCCAGCCATTCATTTCAGGAATAACTTTAATTATTTTTTGACACTGACGCCGGCAGATCAATTAGCAAATTCGGAAACTAAATTAATCACTACATACTCAGATTTTTTAGAGGACAACTTAACAAAAAGTGAAATATTGCACTAATATTAAAGATATAGAATTAATCTACTAACTAATAAAAGATACAACTTAGTTTACTAAAAAACTAATTTTATTTCTGGCGGGTTAATTTGAAATTCACTGTACTCGCCTACTATAGATTCATTTTTAATTTTTTCATCAAAGCTTTTTATTGTTCGCTTACATCAGTTAAAGCCAGCATCGGTTTTTCTTTCATTAGCAGAATAGAAACCGTTAAATATTTTATCAATTACCTCTTAATCTCTCCTTTGCAGCTATTTCTATAGTAAATTAGATTATATTTACCATAGAATTTTTTTTCAACTTCAACTCTCCCTAAGTCGAGAGAAATAACGATATCACTTTTTTAAACTAAGCGAATTTAATACAGAGTTTTAATAAATTAGAAATTGCAGTAATTAAAAGAAAGCATTAATTGATATCTAGATAATTGAAAGCAATTAAATAGCTAGTGATAATAATTATAGAAGTTATAACATTTTATTATTTATAATGTTGGCAACATTTATGCAGTCATTTTTTGTAATTACATAAGCAAAGCATAAAGACGAAAATATGCTCCTCTTTTTTTTGTGCTATTACTATACCCTCTTGGATACAATTTGATGCGTTGATTTTAAGCCATGAAAGACCTGACATAAAAGAAAATATAGAAACAGCAATAGCCATTTTAAATTAAGTCTTGTATTTTAAGTCTTTACCACCACAACCTCTTGCAGTCACCACTAGTTGTTTATTAGTTAAATAAACCTATACACCGACTCAACTTTTTTAGGTCTGCTCCTTTCCAAAAAAAATTAACTAATCCTGTATTTGGACCTTATCTACTTTTTGGAAACCTCTAGGTAGTTTATTACCGCGCCGACCTCTTTCTCCGCGGTAATGCTCAAGGTCATTCATCCCTAAGCTTATATGGCGCTTACCAGAATATATCACAAGGCGCTGACCTTGCACTATAACAGCAATCGCAACAACAAATTCTATTCTTTCAGCTACTCTGGCTGAAGGAATATTAATTATTTTATTGCCTTTACCTTTGGATAACTCCGGTAAATCTTTCAGTTTAAACATCAGCATCCGGCCTTCATTGCTGATACTTACAACTTCACTTTCACCAATATCTTGGATTGGTGCCGGGGCTAACACTTTACCTCCTTTAGGAACTTTTAAAACTGCTTTGCCAGCACGATTTTTACTTAAAAAATTCTCCATTTTTGTAATAAACCCATAGCCAGCATCACTTGCTATTAAATAATGGACGGAGGTATCGCCAATCATTAGCCCTTCAAAGGTTGCGCCTGAGGGAGGATTAACTCTACCTGTTAAAGGCTCACCCTGCCCACGAGCAGAAGGCAAGGTGTGGACTGGAACAGTGTATGACCGCCCTGTTGAATCTAGAAATACTGCACTTTGATTACTCTTGCCTTTAGCAGCAAGTTTTAATTTATCGCCTGATTTAAAAGTGAGGCTTGCAGGATCTAAATCATGTCCCTTGGCCGCTCTTACCCAGCCCGCTTCGGAAAGCACTATTGTTATCGGGTCGGCACCAATTAATTCAGTTTCGCTAAAGGCCTGCGCCTCTTCTCTTATTACTAGCTCTGAGCGGCGCTCATCCCCAAAATTTTCAGCATCTTCTTTAATTTCATTTTTTACTAATGTTTTTAATCTTGCCTTGGAATCCAAAGTGAGTTCCAAGCCTTGTCTTTCATCAGCCAATTCTTTTTGCTCGGTCTTAATTTTCATTTCCTCAAGCTTGGCTAGGTTTCGTAGCTTAAGTTCGAGGATAGCTTCAGCTTGGATATCACTTATTTTAAATCGCTTCATTAGTACTGGTTTCGGTTTATCTTCAGTACGAATAATTTCTATAACTTCATCAATATTTAGAAAAGCAATAAGTAAAGCATCTAGGATATGCATCCTCGCTGTGATTTTTTCAAGACGATATCTTAATCTGCGAGTAACTGTGGCAATACGAAAAGCTAGCCACTCTTTTATCAAAATATTTAATGCTTTTACTTGTGGGCGGCCATCAATACCAATCATATTGAAATTTACCCGATAACTTTTTTCCAAGTCTGTTGTAGAAAATAAATGTGCCATTACGCTATCTACATCCACACGGTTTGAACGGGGCTCAATAACTATTCTGGTTGGATTCTCGTGATCTGATTCATCGCGCAAATCGACAATCATCGGCAATTTTTTCTTTTGCATTTGTGCAGCAATTTGCTCAAGCACTTTGCTACCAGAAACCTGATAAGGAATAGCAGTGATAACAATGTCCCCATTTTCTTTCTGATATACCGCACGGCACTTAACCATGCCTTTGCCAGTCTCGTATAATTCTTGAATATCTGCCTTTGGAGTAATAATTTCAGCACTAGTCGGGAAGTCCGGTCCCTGAATTATTTTGCAAAGCTCTGCAGTACTCGCCTTCGGGTTATCCAACATATGGATACAGGCTTCGGCAACCTCTTTAAGATTATGTGGAGGTATATCAGTAGCCATGCCCACGGCTATACCACTGCCGCCATTTAATAATACGTTAGGCAAGCGTGCTGGCAGTATTACCGGCTCTTCCAACTCACCATCAAAATTTAATTTCCAATCAACGGTGTCCTGGCCGAGTTCAGCCAGCAATACTTCCGCATAGCGCTGTAAACGAGATTCGGTATATCGCATAGCAGCAAATGATTTCGGATCATCTGCTGAACCCCAGTTCCCCTGTCCATCTACGATTGGATAGCGATAAGCAAAAGGCTGTGCCATCAGCACCATAGCTTCATAACAAGCAGAGTCGCCATGTGGATGAAATTTACCAATGACATCGCCAATTGTTCGTGCTGATTTTTTAAATTTTGCACTGGCTTTTAAGCCTAATTCCGACATCGCATAAACAATTCTTCGCTGTACCGGCTTTAAGCCATCACCAATATGCGGCAAAGCCCTGTCATTAATGACATACATGGAATAGTTCAAATAGGACTGTTCCACAAAATCACGGAGTGCGACTTGTTCCATCCCTTCTTCATTTAAGGTGATCATATCGGTCATATCTGTGCTCTTACCTAGTCTTTTCTCGATTCAATTTAAGTTTTATGGATATTTTAAAAGTCCGCTTGGTTGCCATTTTTCTCTAACCAGCTCTTCCTATCAGCAGCACGTTTTTTGGCTAACAACATATCTAACATTTCTTGAGTTTTGCTAAATTCATCAATGTTTAATTGCACCAAACGCCGAGTATCTTTATCCATAGTGGTTTCTCGAAGCTGTAAAGGGTTCATTTCCCCTAAGCCTTTAAAACGCTGAACATTTACTTTGCCTTTTTTCTTTTCAGCTACCAGCCTATCGAGAATTCCTTGTTTTTCATCATCGTCTAAAGCGTAAAAAACATCTTTACCAATATCAATTCGGTAAAGTGGCGGCATGGCAACGTAAACATGACCCGCTTCTACTAACACTCTGAAATGCTGGACAAATAGCGCGCAAAGAAGTGTCGCGATATGTAATCCATCTGAATCCGCATCAGCTAATACGCAAATCTTGCCATAACGCAAACCTGATAAATCAGTTGAGGCTGGATCTACTCCAATGGCAACAGCAATATCATGAACTTCCTGTGATGCCAAAATTTCACTCGAATCAACTTCCCAAGTATTTAAAATCTTACCTCGCAAGGGCATTATCGCTTGAGTTTGTCTATCTCTGGCTTGCTTTGCTGAGCCTCCGGCTGAATCGCCTTCAACCAGAAATAACTCTCCTGCCAGCACATCCTGGGTAGAGCAGTCGGCTAATTTACCCGGCAGCGCAGGCCCCTGTGTAATTTTTTTGCGAACAACTTTCTTGCTAGCTTTTAATCTGCTTTGTGCATTTTGAATGCACATCTCGGCAATGAGCTCAGCTTCATTAGTATGCTGGTTTAACCAGAGACTTAATTTATCTTTAGCGATGCCAGAAATGAAAACTGCGCATTGTCTAGAAGATAGTTTTTCTTTGGTCTGACCTGAAAATTGAGGATCTAGCATTTTAGTAGAAAGAATATAGCTGCACTTATCCCAGACATCTTCAGAGCTCAGTTTTAAACCACGAGGAATAAGATTTCTGAACTCACAAAATTCACGAATCGCTTCCAGCAATCCTGTTCGGAAACCATTGACATGTGTGCCGCCCATAGCCGTTGGAATTAAATTAACATAGCTTTCAGTAATTAATTCGCCACCTTCAGGTAACCACTGCACTGCCCAATCAACAGCCTCATCGTTACCTTCCATTGTTCCGGTAAAAGGCTCTGCCGGCAATGTTTCAAAACCGGTTGTTGCCTGTTTCAAGTAGTCAGCCAAGCCATCTTCGAAATACCATTCATTACTTTGTGACTTCTCGGCGCTAACAGTATTGTCTTCAAAAACTATGCGAAGCCCCGGGCAAAGTACCGCCTTAGCGCGCAATAAATGAATTAATTTAGTGATTGAAACATTTGGCGAGTCAAAATATTTTGGGTTGGGGTAAAACTTTATAATGGTGCCGGTATTACGTTGCCCTACGCTATCAATGACTTTCAATTCGCTGGCTTTGTCTCCATCTTTGAAAAGCATGTGATATAAATTCCCATCACGTTTTACGAACACTTCTAACGACGTTGAGAGGGCATTCACAACTGAAACACCTACACCGTGTAAGCCACCTGAGTATTTATAATTTTCATTTGAAAATTTACCACCTGCATGTAATCTGGTTAAGATTAATTCAACACCTGGTATTTTTTCTTCAGGATGAATATCAACTGGCATACCTCGCCCATCGTCGTTGACCTCGATACTGCCATCCTTGTTCAAAGTTACCGTAATCTCGCGGGCTGAACCGGCTAGCGCCTCGTCAACGCTATTATCTAATACCTCTTGGATCAAGTGATTTGGACGAGACGTATCTGTATACATACCAGGCCTTCTCCTAACTGGATCTAGGCCACTTAATACTTCAATTGACTCGGAGTTATAATCTTTACTCATCTTATTCCTAAAGGATCCCCTTTTTTCTTAATTCTTGTTTCTAAACGCTCGAGCTTATGTTTACCAGCATTGAACTATGTTTCTATGCTCAAGCTTTTAGCTCAGCAAACTTTATAATTTCTGGAATATATTTTTCAAAATTTTCAAATCTATGGTTGCCGCCAGGTAAGACATGCTGTGAAGAATTATGAAATTTTTCTAAAGTCAGCTTGTAGTCCAACACCTCATCACCTTCTTCCAACAGAACTAAATATTTCTCATGATCTTTAATATCTGCATGCTCTAGAGATAACAAATATTCTGCATCTGACATTTCAATTTCAAAATCTTCGCCGCTATAAGGGTTGACATGATGCCCTAGAAAACTATCTGCTAAACTCTCTTGCAAAGTCACTAATGGGTTTACCAAAACCGCCTTACAACGAAATTTTTCTGCAAAATAAATACTATAAAAACCGCCCAAAGAACTACCAATTAACACTGTATTAGTAGAACCACTAATTAATTTTTCTATGTATGCAATAGCCTGTTTTGGCTTGTGAGGCAGTGCCGGAACCAATACCTCAAGTTTACCCTGATCTATCAGTTCGATCAGCTCATTTTGAGCATAATCAATTAAAGAAATCGCTTTTTCCGATTTAGGAGAACTAAGGAAGCCATGAAGATATATCAGACGAGTGCTTTGCCTTGAATCATCACTCTTCAATGGAAATTAATCTCAATACCCCGGGCTGCTGAGGTCCAGCTTATATTTCTTGCCGACCACTCGGCGCACACCAGTCCCAACAGTCCCGTTATCATGTAAGCTGAGCCATCGATACCCCGGGTTTTCTTTATCAAGAGAGAAGTAATCATGCTCCGGGTGGAATTGAATACTGGTTGACGGAGATCCAAGCATTAACACTTTTTTCCTGGATGTTTTAAAGTCCTGATGAATATGACCAAAAACAACAGCCTTAATATTTTTATAGGCATCAACAATGTCAAAAAAATCTTCCGTGCTTTGCAAAGAGTGGTTTTGCAGCCATTCAGCATTAACTGGCACAGGGTTGTGGTGGACAGCAATCAAAACATGCCTGCCTTCACTCTGCATTACTTCAAGCTCTGCCCTTAGATATTCCAATTCTTGGCCAGAGAGCTTGCCATAAATATGCCCCTCAACACATGAGTTGAGCATAATAATGCCCCAATTGCCCAGTCTAAGCGTTTTCTCTAAAGCCTCTTTCTTTTTGCTAAGAGCCTTTTGCATACTTGCAATAATGTCATGATTTCCAGGGATCCAAAGCTGCGGCGCATTTAGTGCATTAATTTGAGCAGCAAAGCGGGTATATGCTTCTTGACTGGCATCTTGTGCAATATCCCCCGTACAAAGGACGCAATCAATAGACTTTTCATGTTCTTTAACCAGCTCAATGACATCTTGCAGGCCTTCCTGACAATTCATGCCAACAAGTTTCATTGATTCATCAGCAAACAGATGGGGATCTGTTATCTGAATGACTCTATAAGGTTCTGTTTTATTTTTATTTGGCAATTGCTTATCCAAATTAGCAAACTTATTTCAAGCCGCCGTTTTCGTTGGTAAATTCTCCGCTAAAGTAGCACTTGAACACAAGCCTTCTTTTTGGCAAAAACTTAACCATTCACTTAAGAAATAATTTATCTGCTCTTTTTCATCAGCTTGGTGCATGCTTTTATTTGGCAAAGAGTATTTAGCCTTAAAATGGCGGGCTTGTTGATATGAAATAACTTCAGCAGTCTTGGCGTCATGATACATTCTGATCAGCATTTCGGGAGATTGATAATAAGAACTGGTCTTGCTGATTGATAGATTAGATAAATTAACAATTCTTATAGTGCTGGTGTATTTGAAACTTTCAATAACTTCTACAGTGGTGGCTAGGCTATCGTTAAGCTGCGACTTTAAATTAAGTTGATTATTAAAGCTAATTTCACGCTTAGCGCCAAACTCCAAACTAGGTAAAAGTTGAAGGATGCGAATGAAGTTAGCATCACATACCGCCATTTGAGCACTTAAATCTATGGAATAAGGTCTTTTTACATACATGGGCGTCAACTTATTCAAGTTCCTTTCAAGCAAATAGTGAGTGCCAGTTCCATTCTTTGCAGTCTCAAAACTAAATTACCCTGAAACCATATCCAAAACCGCTCTATTACACAAGTCTGAAACTCTCTGACTTATGCTTTGCCCCTAAAAAACCTTTCAATCAGATAAGTCTTTTTCAAATATCTCTTAGCAAGCCTAGCATTGTTGTTTTGCGAGTTTAGCGACACTTACAAACTTTTTTCATTAAACGAGCGTCTTAAGCAATTAAGAAGTTACGACTACACCTTTAAAAACAACTGATGAACTCGACTACCAACACAAGGTTCTGGAAAACATTCTGGCAAGACAAGAACTTGAAAATAATATTCGTGAAGAACGTCAAATCCAGATTCAAACACAAATAAGCAAACTGGAAGAGAATTTAGCCGTTTCTCAAAACAGCTTCGAGAACTTACTAGTTCGAGCTCCAATTTCAGGGCAACTTACATCATTTCCCATTGAAGTAGGTGAAAATAAAACTAAAGGACAGAGGCTTGGGCAGGTAGATGTCGAAGACCAATATAAAATTGTTGCTCAAATCGATGAATTTTATGTCACTCGAATCTCAGCCGGTCAAGAAGCCCAGTTCTCTATCTCAAATATAAGCTACACAGCAAGAGTTGATAAAATTTATCCCGAGATAACCGGAGGAACCTTTGAGGTAGATTTAATTTTTGGTAGTGATTTTCCTACTGCTATTCGTCGAGGGCAAACACTTCAAATGAATCTGACTTTAGGTAACTCTTCTCAAAGTCTGTTGTTACCACTAGGCGGCTATATACAGGACACCGCGGGTAGTTGGGTTTTCGTATTAGATAACAGTGGAGAATATGCTACTAGAAGAGAAATACGTGCTGGGCGACGTAACAATCAATTTTTAGAAATACAAGAAGGACTTCAAGAGGGAGAAAAGGTTATCACTTCAAGCTATAATCAAATGGTTGATGTGGAAAGAATAGTGTTCCAATAGAATATTCATCTATCTAGCAAGTATTCTAAAAAGCACCTTAACAAGCGCGAGCCTCTTGCCGGCTATATTTTGATCATACTTAACTTATAAAAAATACACCTCGGAGATATAAAGAAAATGCCTAGCTCCAACTTTTATCTTAATAAATTCCTTAGAAAAACTGGCCTGGGAGTTCTTAGTGCCTTTTTAATCTGCTCGCCAGCACTTGCAGCGGAAGATCTTTTGGATATTTTTAACCTGGCGGTAACTGGTGATCCTCAAATCCGTCAGGCACGCGCAGAATTTAATGCTACCCATACAAATGTCTCTCAAGGTCGCTCCCAACTATTACCCTCTGTTAACCTTACGGCAAATACTGCTCGTCAAACTCAGGGTCCTGGTGATGCCATACCTGGGTTCCAGCCTGCACACTCATTTGCAAATGGTTTTAACTCAAAAGGCTATGGCTTAAATATTCAACAGAACTTGCTAAATTTTGAAGCCTGGTATTCATATCAATCGATTTTAAAGTCAGATGAAGCAGCAGCGACTAATCTTGCACGCTCTGAACAGGAGCTCATTCAGCGTGTTGCCACAGCATATTTTGGCGTTCTGCGCAGTGAAGACAATCTCGAAACTTTTGAAGCTGAGTTAGAAGCCAGTGCTCGAATTCTGGAACAACAAGAAGAGCGTTTTGCTGTGGGACTGGTGCCAATCACTGATGTCTATGACAGTCAGGCCGCTTATGACTTGGCTCGAGTAAATTTGTTAGTCGAAGAGAACACCCTTGATCAACGCTATGAAGCTTTAGAAGCAATTACTGGCCGCAACCATGATGATGTTTCTAATCTTAGTGAAAATTTTCCGATTGAACCCCTCGCACCAACCTCTATTGAAGAATGGGTAATGTTAGCCAATCAGAATAATCTCGATGTTAGAGCCGCGCGTTTAACTACTGAGTCCCGCGAATATGATGCCGATGCTGCCAAGGCGGCCATGTACCCAACTATAAATCTCTCGGCAGGGTATAACTGGAATGAAGCTGGGGGGATATCTTTTTTCAATCTTGGCGGCGGCAGCGGTGATGTAGTCAATGTAAACAGCAATATCACGCTAAACCTTAGCATTCCAATTTTTGCAGGGGGTTTGAACAAAGCTCGGGAACGCCAAGCTTTTTACAATCTCGATGCCAGTGAAGAATTACTGTTGAACACTCAACGCACCAGCACGCAAGCTGCCCGGAATTCTTATCGTAATGTGCAAAACGATGTATTAACGATATCAGCCAGAGCACAGGCAGTTTTATCCGCCAGAGGCCAATTAGACGCTACTGAAGCGGGCATGGAAGCGGGCACCAGAAACATTGTAGATGTCGTCACAGCGCAACGCTTATTGTTTCAGTCAATACGTGATTATGCCAATGCACGTTACACCTATGTGGTTAATACCTTAACCCTTAAACAGGCTGCAGGCCTTTTAAGCCCACAAGATATTATTGATCTAAATGAATGGCTTGTAGAATAAGCTGCTTTTGTTTTTCAATAGCGCCACGATTAGATTTTACCGTGGCGCTGGCAGCATCAGCCATGCTCTGGCGCAGAACTTTATCTTGCAACAATAACAACACTTTCTCAGCTAACTCATTGGCATCGGCAACAACCAGCATGGCGCCGGATTCAAGCATCAATTCACTTACCGCCTGAAAATTGAACAATGAAGGCCCGGTTACAACTGGTAAGCCCAAGGCTGCTGGTTCAATAATATTTTGACAGCCAGTATCAACTAATGAGCCGCCAACAAATGCCACATCAGCACTGGCGTAATAAAATTGCATTTCTCCTAAACTATCTCCAAGTAATATTTGCTTATCGCTGGAAACTCTTTCTCCGCCGCTGCGAAGAACATAGCTATAATCCAGTCTATTTAATAACTTGGCAACTTCATCAAACCTGTCGGGATGGCGCGGCACTAAAATTAACAATAATTCTGGTAAAGTTTTTAATAAGGCCTTAAACGCCAGTAGAACTTTTTCTTCTTCGCCTTCACGCGTACTACCCGCAACAAAAATTGGGCGCTGTAACTCTTGTTTCATTGCCCCGCCCGCTTGATACTGCTCTTGATTTATTTCTTGATCAAATTTCATAGTGCCAGTGACGTGCAATGCTTCTTCTGGCAAGCCAAGTTGGCGAAAATGTTCTGCATCCTGCTCAAACTGCGCAGCCACACTATCAAAACTTGAAAGCATGTTTAAAGTCAGTTTGGCGTGCTTACGATAATTTAAAAATGATTTTTCAGAAAGGCGAGCATTGAGTAATAACAATCTACAATCTTGTTGCTCGCTATAAAACAATAAATTTGGCCAAAGTTCAGTTTCTAATATCACCAGTATTCTGGGATTAACTTTCTTTAAAAATCGCTTTATTGATCCAGGAGTATCATAAGGCATGTAACAATGTTGAACTGAATCCCCAAATATTGCCTTCACTCTGGCTGAACCGGTCACTGTCGTAGTTGTTAAGGTAAACGTCCACTCAGGCAGCAAGACCCGACAAGCACGAATTAAGGGAACAGCTGCATGCAACTCCCCAACTGAAACAGCATGAAATACGATGACAGGTTTGTTTAGGCTGAACTTTTCTTTAGGATAAAAAGCCAGACGCTCAAACCAGCGTTGGCGGTATCTCGAATCCTTTAAGGAACGCCACCACATCCGAAAGAATATTAACGGCAGCGCCAAGTAATAAATGAGACTATATATAGTACGATTCACAGAGCGGAATATTACGGAAGCCCTCTGCCCTTGTCCATGCTGCTGAAATTAACTGTTATACTTGCGCAAAATTCACTAATTTAAACTGCTCATTATAAATGCCTAGTGTTATAGAAAAAGATGCCTTAATAATCGGCGGCGGAATTGCTGGATTATGGATGTTGAACCGCTTACGCGCCGAAGGTTACGATGTCATGCTGTTAGAGAAAAACAAGCTTGGCACCGGGCAAACCATTGCCTCGCAAGGAATGATTCATGGCGGCATTAAATATGCGCTAAATGGTAATTTAAATTCCGCCAGTGAAGCTATTGCTGATATGCCCAATCACTGGAAATCTTGTTTAGCCGGCACCGGGGATGTTGATTTAACTAGCACCAACATCCTATCAGAACATTATTACATGTGGCCTCGTAACAGTTTACGCTCACGCTTTAATGCCTTTCTTGGTAGCAAAGCCTTAAGGGGAAAGGTGAGTAGTGTAGATAAAAACAATTATCCTGATTTTTTTCAAACTCACATAAATGGCCCTTTATATGAGCTTAAGGATATTGTTTTAGATGTCCCTTCCTTACTAAGTTGTTTAAGCAAGAATTACCAGTCTGATATTAAACTTTTTAGTCATGATAGCGGGTGGTCTATAGAAAAAAACTCTGCAGGAGAGTTTAAAAGTCTGTTAATGCAACAAGGCAACAAGATTTTTAATATTAAAGCGAAACAATTAATCATTAGCAGCGGTGAAGGCAGCAAAGATTTTTTAAAAGCGTTCATTCCCGACGAAGGCTTGCCAAGCAATATGCAAATGCAGCTACGCCCCTTACAAATGGTGATTGTTAAGCATGAACACCGCCACCCGATTCATGTACATTGTGTTGCTGATCAATTAACTGCTACTCCGGAAGTCACTATCACCACTCACAAATGCAAAGATGGTAAAACTGCTTGGTATCTAGGTGGCGAGCTGGCTGAAAGTGGTACACACAGAACTCAAGAAGAGCAAATCAAAGAAGCACAAAAAAAGATTGCTGAGCTCTTCCCCTGGTGCGATCTCACTAATGCACAATGGCACAGTTTTTTTATTAATCGTGCCGAAGCCCTGACCATAGATAGTAAGCGTCCCGAAACTGCCAGCATTCATCAATATAAAAATATCTCTTTATGCTGGCCTAGCAAATTAACCCTGGCACCAAATTTAGGCCAACAAATACTTAACTTGTTTCATGAAAATAACATTAAACCTGGAATTTATGACAACCCTGATTTAAGTAAAATAAATTTCCCTGGCATCGCTGACGCTCCTTGGGATACTTTGCCATGAGCTTTTTACGACCATTAGGAGATACTGGCCTTAGCGTTTCGGCATTAGGCTTAGGCAGCGTAAAATTTGGGCGAGATACTGGCGTGAAATATCCCAGCTCTTTTAAAATTCCTGATGACAATGCTGTTTTGGCTTTATTAAATCAAGCTAAAGAACTCGGTATAAATTTTATTGATACTGCTCCTGCCTATGGTAACAGTGAAGAAAGAATTGGGGATTTATTGCCGCAACGCCAGGACTGGATAATTTCTACCAAAGTTGGTGAAGAATTTGTTGATGGGAAATCTCTGTTTGACTTTAGTGCCAAGCATACTCAAGTCAGCGTTGAACGTAGTCTGCAACGCCTGAATACTGATTATCTCGATATCGTTTTAATTCATTCTGATGGCCAAGATGAAAAAATATTATTAGAAAGTAGTTGTGTGGAAGCACTTAAAAAATGTAAGGAAGCAGGGCTGATCCGTGCTATCGGGATGTCGACAAAAACTATAAGCGGCGGTAAGCTCGCCAGCGACTTATTAGATATTGTAATGCTTACCTATAATTTGGAACAACAAGATCAAGAAGTGGTCGACTATGCTCAGCAAAAAAACAAAGGGGTGTTGGTCAAAAAAGGCTTAATGAGTGGTCATGTTAACAAGAGCGGAAAAGATTTACTGCGTGAAAGTATGAGTTTAATTTTTTCTCAAGCGGCTATAAGCAGCATGATTGTGGGGACCATTAACCCTGATCATCTTAGTCAAAATGTAAAAATTACTAAAGATATCCTACAAAAAAGTTTTAAATAAAACCTCGAGCCATTAAAAGAGAGTCAATTAGGGGTGAGGAGCGTTAGCAAGTGAACCGCTAATTGGCTATCGTTAGATTATAGAAAACTCTACTACTTTTTCTTTTGAATTTTTTCTACTATTCCCGTCGTCGAACAGTTATCTAGAAAAGCCAACACTTTAGTTTCTCCTCCACTAGCTTTCATAAGGTCTGCTCCCACTACTTCAGAGATAGCATAATCTCCACCTTTAACTAAGACGTCAGGTATACACTCTTGTAGAAGTGAAAATGGTGTATCTTCATCAAAGCTCACTACCCAATCAACCGCTTCAAGACCTGCAACTACCGCCATACGACGTTCAATAGGATTGATTGGACGCCCTTCTCCCTTTAAGCGTGTGACTGATGAGTCGTCATTTAAGGCAACAATTAAGCGATCACCCAGCGCTCTGGCATCCTGTAAATAGCCAACATGCCCGGCATGGATAATATCGAAACAACCATTAGTAAATACAACTTTCTCACCATTAGCTTTGGCATCAGCAACCACTAGTGCGAGCTGTTCTCTACTCATAATACCTCGCCCGGAATCACTATCTTTTTGCACTTCACGTCGTAGCTCTGGCCCACTTACGGCAACAGTTCCGACTTTTGAAACTGCAATGCCAGCAGCAATATTTGCCAATGCCACAGCTTCTGGCAAGGGCTTGCCTGCGCCAAGCGATGCGGCTAATACTGAAATGACTGTGTCGCCTGCTCCAGTCACATCAAATACATCTCTACTTCTGGCTGGAAAATGTAATGCCTCATCACCGGCGCGGATGAGGCTCATCCCATGCTCTCCTTGAGTAACCAGCAAAGCTTGCAAATCTAGCTGTTTTATCAGCTGCTGAGCTTTGCTTACTAATTCTTGCTCTGTTGCACATGAGCCAACGACAACCTCAAATTCATGCAAATTCGGTGTTAGCAATGTAACACCTTTATATTTCGCAAAATCGTCGCCCTTAGGATCAACTAAAATGGGAACCCCCGCAGACTTCACCAGGCTTACAAAATTTTCAATATCGCTTAAAGAGCCTTTTTTGTAGTCAGAAAATACGACGAGATCCACATCCTTTAACAAAGCGCTAATTTTACTATTTAAACTCTCGGAATCATCACCGCTAAACGTTTCTTCGAAGTCCAGCCTTATTAATTGCTGATGATGGCTTAATACACGCAGCTTAGTAATTGTTGGCATACTGCCTGAAATATGAAAGTCGCATTCAATGCCTGCAGATGACAATGCTTTTATTAAAGATTGTCCCGCAGCATCATCTCCAACAACCCCAGTAAGATTGCACGCCGCACCAAGTGCTGCAATATTTAAGGCAACATTTGCCGCGCCGCC
Organism: uncultured Pseudomonadales bacterium; assembly: GCA_943789335.1. Classification (GTDB taxonomy): domain Bacteria; phylum Pseudomonadota; class Gammaproteobacteria; order Pseudomonadales; family Pseudohongiellaceae; genus UBA5109. Next base: position 134,530 of record CALSTS010000004.1, read on the forward strand.
AGGGCTATCTTCGATATTATTTATTTTAACAACAGGCACCGGCGCCTCTGGTGAAATTCTTGATGTATCACCATGCCAATACCTATCCAGCATTACATCGCCAACTACCAGAACCCGGGTTGCATCAAATCTAGGAATATCGAGCTTCATTGTCTGCCTATATTACTTACTTTCGATTTCATTGAAAGAGCTCCATGATACCATACCGCTTCTGATAGAATGAGCCAAATCCTTGGTAAACTAGCACTGTGTCTCAACAAAACGCCCCCTCATTAAGCTCTTTTATAGCCCCCAAATATTGGCCTACTTGGGTAGGCATAAGTCTATTGGCCCTAATCGCTTTTTTGCCTAGGCGCTTACGCCTATTTTTTGGATCGATGCTAGGAAAAATACTTTATCTTTTCGCTATAGAACGGCGTTATATAGTTGCCACAAATATCCAACTTTGCTTTCCGGAATTAAACAAAACAGAACAAGACCAGTTGGTAAAAGATTGCTTTATTGAAAATGGCAGAGGGCTTATAGACACACTAGTTGGATGGTTTAGAAATCCGAAGCATTTTCAATATCTGTTAGACATTAAAAATGTTGAAGTTCTTGATAACGCACTGGCTAAAGGCAAAGGAGTGACACTTTTAGGCGCTCATTACACCACCCTGGATTTTTCTGCCAATCTAGTTTCTTTACAAATTCCTTTTGCGGTTACTTATCGTCCGCACAAAAATGCACTGTTTGATGCTTTTATGTTTCGTGGACGATTGAAAAATACTAATGGGGTGTTTGATCGTTACGACATCCGAGGAACCGTTCGTCATTTAAGAAAGAATAATATTATTTGGTATGCGCCAGATCAGGATTATGGTGAAAACCATGCAGTTTATGCCCCTTTCTTTGGTAAACAAGCGGCAACCATAACGGCTGCTAGCCGCTTAGCCAAGTTTAATAATTCCCCAGTTTTGTTAGCCCGTCATCACCGCAATGACAACGCTAAGACTTATGAGGTTGAGTTTTATCCTTTCCCTGAAGATTACCCAGGGAATGATGATGTTGCTGATGCAACTTATATGAACCAGCAGCTTGAAAAAGTCATTCGCTTATATCCTGCTCAATATATGTGGACCCATAAACGATTCAAAACTCAAGTTGATGGCAAACCAGCCAGCCCCTATATTGCTATCAAAACGCCTGTGAACAAAATCGATATGCAACATTTTAACACCATGACTGAAGGCTCAAAGATTATTGAGGAACAGCATTCAAAAAATTTAACTCGGATATTAAATAATGGCGCTCTATTTCGAATATTGCCGACATCTAGCACTAATTTTTTTGAAAAACCACCAATGCAGTTGTTTGATACTAACGCTCGTTTACTTAAATTGGCGGGCATAAATTCCATCACAATTGATAATATCTTTAAGATTAAAGGGGCGAACTTCATTGCCGCAACTTATTTTGCTCTACTAGGCGTAACCTTAAATAAAATTTCTCAGGATGATCAACCTATCGATGGACTTGCTAAATTTTTTGCTAATTTACATCAACAAGGCTTTTTCTTACATGAAGTAAAACCAAATAAAATTTATTATGCAGATAAAAATTTCTCGATTGCGAATCCAGAAGAAATCAAAGTCTTCTCAAAACCAATCAGCTACAAAAGTCGTTTTTTAAATATTCAGAGCCTCTTGAACAAACTTGAACTGTCACAAAGCCAAAGAACTCGATTTATAAAACTATATGCAACTACCGCGAAGCTGGAAGATATCGCAGCCTTTACTCATTTATTTCCAAACTTACTGCTTTAACGCTGCGCTCTTTTATTCATATCCCACAGATTTGCATATTTCATATAATTGTAAAAAGCAACATTTACACTTGTGAGCACCCCCCCGAAGCCATCTAAAAAATGCCCTTTAAACAGGTAGGTACGGATAAAAGTAAGAGGGAAAATTAACAAAACAATTAACATATTGGTTGTATCTCCTTTATTAAATTTATCCTGTGCTTTGAGTTTTGCATAGAACACTGTTTTTTCAATACGCTGCGAATAACTCAGGTTTTCATGGTGCAATATTGTTGCATTTGATTCCTGAATTGCGCCTTTAATACTTATACTTTCATGTACTTGTCTACTTTCATAATATCCACATTCTTTCTTGAACAATCGAATTAGTTTTTCTGGTTTCCCAAAACTACGGGGCGTGCGCCCCCAACGCAGTAAAATTCTGGTAGAGCGTAGAGCGACATAATGATCTTGTTTAATAAAACTGATTAGCTCTTCTATAAAAGAATCACTTAACGTTTCGTCAGCATCCAAATTAAGTACCCATGGATAAGTACATAAAGATAAGGCATGTGCCTTTTGCTCACTAAAACCAGGCCATTGATTAAAACTTATTTTGGTATTCGAATAGGATGCAGCTAAATCTAAAGTACGATCAGTGCTACCGCTGTCTACAATTATAATCTCTGCAAAATCCTGAAGATTGCTCAGCAAGCTGGCAATATTCTCTTCTTCATTCTTTGTGATTACATAAACGCTTACTGGAATCTGTTTTTGTTCAGTCATCTAGACAACCTAAAATTAGCCTTCTGCCATTATACATGGACTTGTCTGTTCACTCAGGTAGAATTCCAGTCAGAATTATAAACTGGACTTATGATTTTGACTGGATCCCCTGCATCAAACATTCCTAAAGACTATCAGCGGATAGTCTTACTCAATCCCACCAGATATTTAGGAAACCTGATGATCGCAGGAGGCATCATTCAACAATTCCTGAAATATTGCCAAAAGAATAACATCCGCTTTCTCTTAGTCGTTGATGCCGCATACCAGGAACTATTGCAAGATTCTTTCCCTACCGAAACTTTATTATTTTATCCTCGCACACAAATTAAACAGGCTTCTTCTTTTAAGAAAATATTACTTTATTTCAAGTGCTTACTTGCGATTCGTCGCTTTAATGCTGATATTGCCTTTAACATTGAAGAAGACAGTGTCTCTCACCGATTAACTCAACTTTCTGCAGCGAAGTTTAAACTAGGCAGTAATCTTGCAAGAAATAAACATGGTTATGACCATGTGCTGGATATTAATTATTTTAATAGAGATCCGGCACATAAACATCGCTGGTATGGATTTGCTGAAGTCTTTAACAAACTTGGTCTACAAACATTGCAACCTTCTTATTTACGCTTAACTGTACAAAATATATCTGATCCTTTACTAGAAAAATTTAGTCATCTAGATGTGGATCTCGAAGCACCACTAATCGCTATTCATGCAAGCGCAGCAAAAGATTACAAAAAATGGCCTGCAACAAATTTTGCTGAATTAATTTTCTTGTTAAATAAACAGGGGTATAAAACAGTATTAATTGGTGCCGGTGATGCTGATCAACAAGCTAATAAAAATATACTTGAGTGCATAAAAGATAATTATAGTAATTCAAATACAGATATAGATATAGATATAGAATGTACTGACTTGTGTAACCAACTTTCACTTTTTGAGTTAGCCAGTTTACTCACACAAGTAAAAGCTATGATCGGAAATGATAGCGGTCCATTTCATCTAGCAGCAGCCCTAGGTGTTAAAGGCTGCGTGATTTTTGGACCTACCGATGTCGCACTATGGCGGCCGCTTTCAAAAGATTCTATCGTATTGAAAAGTGAACAAGCCTGCGCTCCGGAATGCACTAAAATTGGATGTATTTATAATAATCGTTGCTTGAAATCAATTAAACCTTGGCAAGTCTTAGAGAAATTACAAAACTTACTATGAGTAAGATTGAGCAGCTTGTACTAAAAGATTAACAACGGTTTGTGGCATTGAATAAAGATCCTGATCTTTCCCATAAGCGATACCATTAGCTTTCCAAGTGCTTCTATTATCACTTAGTAACATTGCTTCAAGTTGCTTATTTAAATAATCTTGCTGGAAGGGCATAGGGCAAACTACTCCTGCTTGTGCTTTTTCAACATGAAAAGCATACCCACAGCTTGATGTGGTTAGTACAGGCAAACCCGCAACTATTGCTTCTAATATGACCATGCCCGCACTTTCTTTGAGTGATGGATGAATTAATAAATCAGCCGCCAATAAAAGCTCCGGCACTTGGTTGCTGCCGTTAACAATTTTGAAATGTTTCTCAACACCTAAACGTTGCGCTTCTTTTAAATATTTTTCAGGAGCATCTTCTCCAATAACAAAAAACCAAGTTCGCCTCCGCAATTCTTTAGGCAATGCGGCAAAAGCTAATAGTGACCTGTTTACCCCTTTGGTTTTGAAAGATGAACCAATTTGCAAAATCAGAAGGTCACCAGGAGCAACTGACAATTCATGACGCATCTGCCTACGCTTTATTGGAGCATCTTTGCCGGCCATTCTGTCTTTCTTTATACCTGGCGGTAAGAGTATCAAGCGATTATCCTCAGTCTGGTAGTGCCTAGTAAATTCTTCTTTTTGTTGAGGCGTTAATAATAAACTTACTGTTTGTTGATCTTTACCAAAAACTGCTTCTTCAAAATCCATGTACTGCTTTGCTCTGGAAGTTAGCCGATATAAAAATGATCTTTCATTACGGGCTTTTTCGGCAAAACAATAATCTGCTGCATAATAATAATCTAGCCCAGGCATTTTATTAAAGCCAAGCACTAAATCGTATTTATCTAAAGTCGCTTCTAGCATTTTTTCGACAAAATAATCACGTTTAGCGGTCTTGGTATAGCCTTGGCTGGGCAAAATAACAATATCTGTGTTTATTGGCTTTTCACCTTCCCATTCCATACAAAAAACAGTAACAGTAATTTGCTTGCGCCGACATGCTTGTAATATTTTGAGCAAATCTTGCTGAAGCCCCCCATAAGGAAAATAAGAATATAAAACGATGGCAAATTTCATATTTTCCTTAATGCTAAACATTAGCCAGTTCAACAATATTTTGCCAAACCAAGCTAGGTGTCAAGGTTGAAAAGCAGGGAGGATTAATAGTAAAAACTTGTTGTTTCTCTCTCTGATTTAAATCTTTAGACTGATAATTGCATTTTTTATGCAAACAAGGGCTGCATTGGAACACAGCACTTAGATGAACCTGATTTTTGCCATAAGTCCCGGTTTTCTCAGCATCACTAGCGCCATAAAGCGCTATCGTGGGCCGGCCTAATGCTGCTGCTAAGTGGGCCAAGCCAGTATCTACGGCGATGACAACATCTGTTTGCATCAATTGCGAGGCTATTTCTGTTAGTGTCAGCTGGCTCATGACTTTGGCGCCAGGGATTGCCTCAGCAATACGTATTAGCGCGCAGCCTGCTCTTCTTCGTTGCCCCACAATAAGTTAATGCTATAGCTATTTCTTGCTGCAATTTCGCCGAGCTCAATCCAGTACTTTCTCTGGCCAGAGTTTTGTCTCCCATGTCGTGCCATGTAAAAAATATAAAGATTCTTGCTCACTTTCTCTTTATGAGAATTAAACTGCGCGATTGATAACCCATAATCCACTGCTCTGATTCTCTATATTGTACCCAAGAGCTTGGGCAAATAACTTTCTGGTTCTTTCTACCGCATGCTGCTGCCAGGACACTTCGTAACTCTCATCATAAAACCACGTTGCAGCTTTTTCCCTGGCGCTATTTTTCGCCAAACCAACAACTTTGCCCTCTCGCTAACGAAGCATAGATATCCGCTTTTTAATAAGCCTTGTGCATCAATCACCAAATCATATTGCGTGGCGTTCTAGTGTCTTCTTGAAATTTTTATACTCATGGCTAAATAGCATTTGAATAATATTTTTTTTCCAACGTCGCAAAGCGACCGGGATCACTTTATTAACTGCCGCATGCCAAGCTGGTATCTCAGCAAATGCTTCCTCCGTCACCCAATCGAATTTTATGCCTGGGATTGCTCGTTCGGCATCAGTCAAGGCAGGCAAGGTATGTATCACATCGCCTAAAGAAGACACCTTTAACTATCAGCACATGCATATTAGGTTTCATCTAACTGTTGGTGAATTTTTCTAACTAGCATCCAAAACAAGCCTTTGGGGCTAGCTGGTTTAAGCAGTCGAGATGCCCTAGTGGACATTCGCGCTTAAAGCAGGGGCTACACGGCAGAGTTCAACGTTCAATATTGCTCACTCTCTCGGATAATGGCGGCGTAAACTCCGGTGAAGGTAGAGCCATATATTACAACTAGTGCTTTGTTCAACGCAGCGGCTATATGCATTAATCCAGAATCGTTGCTAACAACCGCTTGCGCTAGGCTCATCAAATCTATTGCTTCCCCGATACTGGTTAGGCCAGCCAAACTCACAATATGTTTACTTACATGCTCAGGTTGAATTGTAGCAATAATATTTTTTGCCGTCTTAGCGTCATTTTCTGACCCCATTAACCAAACCTGTTTCCCCTCATTAATAAGAGTCTCCGCGACTATGGAAAAATGTGATTCTGGCCATTTTTTAGACGAACCAAACTCTGCACCGGGGCAAAATATCGTGATTGGTCTTACAGTCTCCAACATAAATTTATCTGTAGTAACTTTTATATCATCTGAGACCTTTAAAGCTGGCCACAATAAGGGCTCAGTTAATGCTGACTTTTCAGGAAACCCTAAAGCAATAAACCTCTCCACCATTAAGGGGTAATGTTGTTTATCTAGTTTGCGACAATCAGTTAAAAGCCATGACCGAGCTTCTCCGCGCCAGCCGGTACGTAAGGGAATTTTTGCAAAAAAGGGAATCAGCGCTGATTTGAACGAATTAGGCAATATGATTGCCTGCTGATAAGCCTCAGCTTTTAGGGATTTACCTAACTGATAACGTTCTCCTATCGCTAATTTACCGTGCCCAATTGGCATGACAATAGCCTGATTAACTTCTGGCATTCGCGACAACAATTCACGTGTCCAATCAAGCGCTAGCACATCAATGACAATTTGAGGGTTTGTGGCTTGTAGATGCCGAAATAAGGACTGAGCCATCACCATATCGCCTATCCATGATGGTCCGACAACTAACACTTTCACTTTTGCTCACCTAGAAAAGTGATTTGCTTCATCCAAATAACCTGTTTAATAATCAATTGCGATTAAATCTAATTTGCCTCAGGTGCAACTCTGAATAATTCGTTAATGGTAGTTACTCCCTCTGCCACTTTGATTGCGCCACTATGTCTAAGACTAGACATACCTTCCTCATATGCTTGCTGCCGAAGTTTAGGAAGATCGGCTTTATCTTAAGCATAACTTTGTAATGCCTCACTTAATGGCATCACCTCATAAATCCCTTCCCTGACCTGAAAGCCAGTATCCCGACATTCGCGACAGCCCTCAGAACTATATATTTGTTCTGGAATATCGCCCTGCCAGGTCGGATCCAAATGACCCCACAATTCTTTGTCTATAGCTTCAGCTTTTTTACAAAGCGGACAAAGTACACGAACCAAACGTTGCGCCATCACACCAATGACGGTTGCCTTTATCAAATAAGACGGCACATCAAGCTCTAACAATCTAGTGATCGCAGAAGGGGCATCATTAGTGTGCAAAGTAGAAAAAACCAGATGCCCAGTAAGCGCAGCTTGTATCGCCATTTCAGCTGTCTCTAAATCACGAATCTCTCCAATCATTATGATGTCTGGATCCTGTCTCAGTAGCGCTCGGGCCCCATTGGCAAAGGTCATTTCAATATTTTCCTGCACCTGCATTTGGTTAAAACTGGACTCAACCATTTCAATAGGATCTTCAACAGTGCAAACATTAACCTCCTTAGTGGCTATTGATTTAAGTGTTGAATAAAGAGTGGTTGTTTTACCACTACCCGTTGGGCCAGTAATCAAAACAATCCCGTGTTTGCGCTGAATCATTTTATTCCAGCGTTCAAGATCATCGTTACCTAAGCCCAATTGTTGAAATGATTTCAACAACACATTGGGATCGAATATGCGCATCACCATCTTTTCACCAAATGCTGTTGGCAAAGTAGAAAGGCGCAACTCTATTTCTTTACCATTGGGACTTTTAGTCTTTAAACGGCCATCTTGAGGTCGACGCTTTTCTGCAACGTTCATTCTTCCTAAGGACTTCAAACGACTGGTGACAGCACTTAGAACTTGCATTGGAATTTGGTAAACGGTGTACAACAATCCATCAATTCGAAACCTAACATTACCGATTTCACGTCTTGGTTCGATATGAATATCACTGGCACGCTGTTCAAAGGCGTACTGCAATAACCAGTCGACGATATTCACTACATGTTTGTCATTGGCCTCGGGTTCTTTTTGAGTACCAAGCTCCATCATTTGCTCTAGATTGCCAATTCTAGGCCTATTTTTAGAGCCTCCCCCACCCGATATCGCCATACCTATAGAGGCCGACAAACGATAAAGCTCGTTAGTTAATCGTTCTATTTCCAGGGGGTTAGCAACAACACGTTTAATGGGTTTACGTAGAACTTGAGTTAAATCTTCTTCCCAGGCTGAGATGGTCGGTTCTGCACTGGCAATGATGACTTCATTGCTATCTACTTTAACCGCCATGATGTTATGGCGTTTAGCAAAAGCATGTGACATGACATCTGTCACCTTTGCCGCATCAATACTTAGAGGATCAACGTGATAGTAATCCTGCTCAGATTGTTCAGCTAAAATTTGGGTTAAGCTTTCCAGGTCAAGAATTTTTCCTGGATTCTTTAAATCATCTATCTCTTGGTTTGCTATAAAAACCAATACATGTTGCTTAGGCGACTTACGAGCTTTAACTAATTTTTGTAAATCTTCTTTCCCTATCCTACCCGCATCATTTAAACCTTTTAGAAATTGAATCAAATCAAGAGGATGATCCTGCTGATTACTCTGCTTGGCTGCTTTCATAACCGACCTTACAAATAGACATTAAACAGAAGTGTATACGCCCGCACATGAAATACAAGTGGAATTAATTAAGTAGTTTTGAGGCGCTTGCTAACGCTTTGAATGGCTTTTCTTAGCTTTGGATCAACCTTTATTTCTTGTCGCAGTATACCTACCGTTGTTGACACTGTGCCATAACGCTTTAAGCCAAAGCGGCGTGCAATATCCTGCAGGGTTACTGCAGATAATTCCTGACAAAGGTGCATCGCTACCCAGCGTGGAACATTCTTGCTTCCTGGCCCGCGAGCTGCAGAATAAATACTGCTTTCACTCACCTTGAAATGCCCCGAAACTTCAGCCACGACCCTTTTCATAGAAGGCCTAAGACGAGCCAGTTTACCTTTACCAAGACCGCGTGGTTTTGCAGGAGCACTTTTAGATTTGGCGCTGATTTTAAATTTATCATTCCCCAAAACAGAAAGCTGGTTCTTACGAGCATAAAAGCTTTTGAGCTCTGGGTTTGTTCCCTCTGCCACAAAAGCCAAATATTTAGCATAAGGCTTCGCGACTTTGTTTGCTGCTGCGCCACTTAGCAACATTGCCAAAACTTCATTGCATTCCAGCCACTGAGGAGCCTTAGCTTTATTGCAATATGCTTCCATGCTAGACCAGTTCGATTTAAGAGCAGGCTTGTTCCCGCGCTTAACCGCACCTGCCAAATTATGAATGTGGCGTGACACTTCCAGCAAATATGGTTTAGCCTGAACTAACACCGCCTTATAGCGCGAATGGAAAACTGAGCCCTGCTCATTTTTACGGGCTTGATAAAATTGTGTATACAAGCCGTTAAGCTGGCGCATAAATCGACTTAAATTTCCTTCAGGCGTTTTTAGTAATAAATGATATTCATTTCTTAATAAACTATAGGCATGAACTTCCACATTAAAACGGGCACAAGCATCAGCAAGCTCGGCTAAAAAACCTTCATAAAACCTGACACCAGGGAACAGAGTAATTCCATACTCTGCTTTACTGCTCACATGATAATAAGCGTTTGGATATTCAATACGAAGAGGTCTGGCCATGATTGTTTTCTCTGCAGCAATAATAAACTTTGAAAGCCCAGCCTTCAAAATGTTATAGCGGGCTGCTTTATCAACAAATGAAACTGTCTAACTGGTTTTCAGAATAAACAATTTTTCAACAAGATTGAACCTACAAATAGGGTAAAAATAAGATTATTTTTCAGCAATAAAAATTGCACGTTTAGGCGCCGGCAACCCTTCAATAGTCTTGCTTGGGTCCTTTTCATCTAGCGCTTGAGGTAGAGATTCAAAATTCATCCATTGTGTACTGCGTTGTTCCTCAATTGAAGTAACCGAAACATCTAACAATCTGACATTTTTATATCCAGCTTTTATCAACCAGCTTTCCAGCGTGGCGCAGCTTGGTAAAAACCAGACATTAGGCATCCTTGCATAACGTTCTTCAGGTATTAATGACATCCCTTTTTCGCCGTCAATCACTAATGTTTCTATGACCAGCTCGCCGCCCTTGCGCAAACAATCTTTTAGCGCATACAAATGATCAATAGGCGAACGTCGATGGTAAAGCACTCCCATCGAAAAAACCGTATCAAATGCTTCTAGTTTCTCAGGAATAGCCTCCAAGGCCAAAGGCAAGACATAAACTGGCGGTTCAGTTAAAAAATGTCGAATAGCCCAATACTGCATACTAAATAGTAAATGTGGATCAACACCGATAACTATTCTTGCGCCAGCGCCTGCCATTCGCCAACAGTGATACCCATTCCCACAGCCAACATCCAGCACTTTTCTATCAGTAAGCGGACTGATCTCTGTTTTTAAGCGATCCCATTTCATGTCTGATCGCCATTCAGTATCAATACCCAAACCAAACAAAGATATTGGCCCTTTGCGCCACGGCTGTAGACCCAACAATAAATTTTTTAACTGATCTTTTTCAGAATTATTAAGCTGCTTAGCATCACCAATACGCAAATCCTGAAGCATGTCATATGAAGATGGAGAGACTTCCGGCAAAGAATCTAAGACCTGTTTCCATTTTGCAAAATCGCCGTGATTTATTTGCGCGAGGAAAGTCTCAGGCATTGCGTCTGCCAGCCTGGCAAGCTTGGTATTTTTGACTTGTGCTTTTAAATTCAGAGTAATCAAAGATGCTTTGGCGAGAACGCATATATTTTAACTGCCAACCATTTTATTGCGAACTATTTGACTGCGAACATAGATGCAAAGTTAAAGCACTGGAACCACGGCTCAAACAAAGAAAACCCCGCTGCTTCTGACTCTCGACCTGATGCTGCTTCAATAGTTTCTGGAATTAAAACATTTTCCAGTGCAGACCGCTTACGGCTAATTTCCAAGTCCGAATAACCATTTGCTTTTTTAAATTGGTGGTATAACTCGATATATAACGCATTTTTTTCGGTATCGGAAAACATAACTTTTTCTGAAATAATGAGTATGCCGCCTGGAATCGAGCGCGTCATATATTTTTTTAATTATCTTGTCTCGCTGTTTCGGAGCAACAAATTGTAAGGTGAAATTCAACACTACAACAGATGCGTTTGACAGCTCTGTATCCTGAATATCTTCGCAGCGTAGTTCCACTGGTAATAAATCTGCAGTTTTATTAAGCCTAATGATTCCTCGACAGCGTTCAATCATTGCCGATGAATTGTCGACGGCAACTATGGCGCAACTATCAAGCTTAAGCTGCTGCAATAAGAAAGTAACCGCTCCTAACGAACAGCCCAAGTCATAAAGCTTGGTATTGCTGCTTGCATATTGCTCAGCCAAAACAGCAATCATTCTTACGATAAGCGCATAACCAGGCACAGAGCGATTCACCATGTCAGTAAATACACTAGCGACCTTGTCATCAAAAACAAAATCTACTAATGCATCATCGTAAAGAAAAATATTGTCTTTGTTCGAGTTCATTAATTATTTAAACTTCTGCCTCAGAATAGCCTCGGGCCTGTAAAGATTTCTTTAATTGCCTCTAGCAGTTGCCGCCAGCCTGTTCTGGAGAGACTTCTTGAGCCAAACTAAAATCCAAGTCTCCCATTTTATCTATTGGGATTAAGTGAATATGCGTGTGAGGAACTTCCAGAGCCGACGATTACTGAAACCCCGATCCTTTTACAGGGAATCACCCCTTTTATCGCCTTTGCAATTTTTTGCGCTACCACCATTAAATGGGCAGCAGTTTCCGGCGGCACGTCATCCCAATGATTCACTTCCATTTTTGGAATAACCATAAGGTGACCTTCCCTTATTGGCTGGATAGTCATAATTGAAAAACACAATTCGTCTTCCCAAACAAAATGTCCTGGAATTTTTTTATTTAATATTTTTGTAAAGATGCTTGCCATTGCCTTGCCCTCTGCTAACGGGGTTGCAAACTATAGCACAGGCTCATAGGTGGGAATAAATGGATTTCAAATCGGTAACTTAGTGGTGCTAATAACCTGTCTCAATACGAAGCTGGAATGTACATCCGTCACTCCTGGAATCTTGGTGATTTTATTCAATAAAAAGTCTTGATACACCTCCATATCTTGCACAGCTATCTTTAACAAATAATCAGCAGACTGCCCTGCTATCAACAAACACTCCAGCACTTCCGGATAGCTTTTAATCATCTTTTCGAAATGCTCAAAGCGATCAGGCGTATGTTTGTCCATATTTATCTGTATAAGTGCAATGAGCTTTAGACCCAATTTTGATGCATTCAATAAGGCTGTATAGCCCTCTATCATGCCGCTCTCTTCCATCTGCTTCACTCGCCGCAAACAAGGCGAAGGAGACAAGCCAATAGCATCAGCTAGCTCTAGATTACTGATACGGCCATTCTTCTGTATTTCTTCCAGTATGCGTTTATCTGTTCTATCAAGTTCCATTAATGCCACCACCTGTTTGTTACTAAGCAACACTTAAATCATAATATGCTCTTATATATCATATAAATAGCATATATTTTTATTAATCTAACAATTTTTAGCTATTTATATCTATATTTGCCAAAATTATAACAATATTAGCAACAATTGCTCGTAAAAGTTCGTGTACAATGTCTGCCTCGAAACAAACAACTGATGTGGAGCAAGATCGTGAGTCGTTATAGCCATTCTAAATATCAAGCCTTTCAGCCTGTTCAATTGCCAGATAGATCCTGGCCGAATAAGGTCATCAATAAAGCACCTACCTGGTGCAGCGTTGATTTGAGAGATGGCAATCAGGCTCTGATCGAGCCCATGTCCGTTGCACAAAAAAAAAGCTATTTGCGCTGCTGGTTGATATTGGCTTTAAGGAAATTGAAGTTGGCTTCCCTGCTGCTTCGCAGCCAGATTATGATTTCGTTCGCTGGTTAATTGAAGACAAGCAGATTCCCGACGATGTCACGATTCAGGTATTAACTCAGGCACGCACAGCACTTATAGACAAAACGTATGAAGCCTTAAAAGGCGCAAAAAAAGCCATTGTGCACATGTATAACTCAACGTCAGTGGTACAGCGTGAGAAAGTTTTTAAACTGGATAAAGCGGGCATTATTGATATAGCCGTTAATGGCGCCAAAGATGTCATGCGCTGCGCCGAACAAAGACCAGAAACCGATTGGTATTTCCAATATTCCCCAGAAAGTTTTACTGGCACCGAGCTAGACTTTGCCGTTGAAGTTTGTGATGCAGTCACCGATATCTGGCAGCCTACACCAGAACGTAAAGTTATCCTGAATCTGCCTTCCACTGTGGAAATGGCCACACCAAATGTTTATGCCGATCAAATTGAATGGTTTTGTCGTCACGTTAAAAAACGCGATTCCGTGATTATCAGTTTACACACACACAATGATCGCGGTTGCGGTGTTGCGGCGTCCGAACTGGGCTTGATGGCAGGCGCTGAGCGCGTGGAAGGTACCTTGTTAGGCAATGGTGAACGCACAGGCAATTTGGATGTTGTTGTCATGGGTATGAACATGTACAGCCAGGGCGTTGATCCTGAGCTTAATTTTAGCGACATGGATCGCATATGCGCAGTTGTTAAAGAATGCACCCAGATTGATATACAGCCTCGCCATCCTTATGCAGGCAGCCTGGTTTTTACTGCTTTTTCCGGCAGCCATCAGGACGCTATCAAGAAAAGTCTGAACGTACATCAGGAAGATGACGCCTGGGAAATCGCCTACCTGCCAATTGACCCGCGCGATGTCGGGCGAACCTATCAAGACGTCATCAGGGTTAACAGCCAGTCTGGCAAAGGCGGGGTCGCCTATGTGCTAGACAATAAGTATGGTTATCAATTGCCCCGCTGGTTGCAGATTGAGTTCAGCCGCATTGTGCAAAAAGCCGCAGAAGATAGCGGCCAGGAGATTGCCCCAGAAGAAATCTGGCAATTATTTGAGCAAAGCTATCTGAACCTCTCATCTCCACTTATCTTGCAGACTTTTTCTATAGAAAAAAGCGGCGAAAAAGAAACCGTTTCAGGCACTATAGATTTGGAAGGCCAAGAATTCCATGTGCAGGGCCAAGGCTCTGGCATGCTCGCTGCATTCAGCAATGCCCTACAAAGCACTTTGGGAATTGAGTTCCAGTTACTGGAATATGGTGAACATGCTCTAAGTCCAGAGCTCAACCGCCGAGGCAGTGACTTATATTCAGCTAAAATATGAAAATGACCGCTATACCGGCATAGCGGTTAATGAGGACATCGTGACGTCTTCTGTTAACGCCTTATTAAATGGCGTTGGCCAGATTATGCATGCCAGAAAGCAGTTGGCAGCTTAATCTTACAAAATAATCCACTTTTTATAAGCATTAGCGCTTTTTAATGGCATATTTTCCCACATTTTTCTTTGATTTCAATATTACACGCTCAAAACGTAAGACTTTGTCAATCATTATCAAAAGTGGGAAAGTTGAAGTTAAATCTCCATATAATTTGCCTGATGTGGATATTTTTTCATTTGTCGCAGAAAAGCAAGGCTGGATCGAAAAACACCTAGCCGAACAAGAAGTTAAGCTTACCCAGAAACTGGTTATCACAGACGGTTATGACGTGATGTTCTTTGGTCAACCGCGCCGCATTGAAGTAATTTACGCTAGCAGACCAAAAGTAGAAATAACAGATGACCGTCTGCTGATTTATAGCCGCAGTAATGAGCCCGAAGTCTTAGAAAAGCATTTTTCAAAATGGTTAAAGCTTCAGGCAAGTGAGTACATGACGACACAAACAATAAAAACCGCTCGCGCACTCGGTGTTGAAGAAAGATTGCAAGAAGTGGTCTTCAGAAAAACTAAAACCAAATGGGGACACTGCGGGTCGGACGGCACGATTCAATATAACTGGCTCACCATGATGGCGCCTAAAGAAGTCATTGATTATTTAATTGCGCATGAGAGTAGCCACCTCGTATCATATGAATCATTCCAAACGATTTTGGCAAACAGTTGCTTCCGTTTGCCCAGATTATAAAAATTTAAAAGACTGGTTAAAAACTTACGGGCATCGTTTCTGGACTGAGTAATATGATGAGCTGTAAGAATCGGAATTTATTTTTATTGGGCAGTGGAAAGAGCTGGGTTTTTTGCCCATCTACTTAAGTTAACAATAAGTTATTTTTGGCGGAACCATGAACAAAAAATTAAAAGATGTTGAAGGGCAATGTGTTTGCGGCGCGGTAACATTCTCAATATCTGGCGAAGTATCATCGTTTCATTTATGTTACTGCTCAAGATGCAGGCAATCTACAGGTTCAGCTCATGCCTCAAATATTTTTACCAAACCAGAAAATATAACATGGAATTCAGGCAAAGATTTCGTGCAACGGTTCGAGTTAGCGACGGCAAAACACTGGGCCACACAATTTTGTAAAGCCTGCGGATCAAGTTTGCCTTATCTAAATCGAACCGGTAACTTCCTCGTGGTACCGGCTGGCAGTTTAACATCAGCTTTTGATTTGGCGCCTGATGATAAAATATTTTGCGATTCAAAAGCCAAGTGGACAGAAAGCATCTCTGGGCTGCCAAAATTTCCTGGATATCCAGACAAATTTTAGTAATGTATTTAAGCATCTTGCTGCTAAATTCTAGTGAAACGCTCGAAATATATAATAAAACTCAGGCCGGAATCTAAAGTCTAAAATCGTTAGCATGGCTAACTTGCTGAACAAAAAGAGAAAATAAAAATGGAATTCATCATTGCGCTTTTTGTTTTCTCAGCTTCGGCAACCGTTACACCTGGTCCAAATAATATTATGATATTGGCATCAGGCCTTAACTTCGGAATCTTAAAAAGCCTGCCGCACTATCTAGGGTTTGTATTGGCTTTCCAATTATGGTTATCCTAATTGGCTTGGGCTTTGGCTTTATATTTGAAAGATTTCCTGTTGTTCATACTTATATTCGGATTATAGGAATTGCGTATCTTATTTTTTTATCATGGAAGATTGCCTCCAGCGCGCCCAACTCCTTAAATGCAAAGCAAGCGAGGCCTTTTTCTTTCCTGCAAGCGGTTTTGTTTCAATGGGTCAATCCAAAAGCCTGGATCATGGCGACAAGTGCCGTCGCAGCCTTCACATCAGGCAATGCTAATATTCTTCTTCAGGTTTCTATTATTGCTTTGGCGTTTATGGTGGTGGCTTTCCCTTGCACGGGGCTATGGCTCTTTTTTGGCGTATGGCTTAAGAAATTCTTTAATACTCCGTCACATCAACAAAATTTTAATATCGGAATGGCTATTTTATTAATTCTTTCTATTACGCCCGTTACCTATGATTTAATAAAAGAGTTTATAAACTAACATTACAGTAAAATTATGAGGCGAACTATATGAGCGTATTTGTTACTTTAGAAATTAATGCTAAGCCAGAAAATACCGCAGCGGTCAAAGGGCT
This sequence comes from uncultured Pseudomonadales bacterium, assembly GCA_943789335.1. Taxonomy (GTDB): domain Bacteria; phylum Pseudomonadota; class Gammaproteobacteria; order Pseudomonadales; family Pseudohongiellaceae; genus UBA5109. Next base: position 151,321 of record CALSTS010000004.1, read on the forward strand.
GCTAGCAGAATTGTTTCCTGATACCAGAGCATACGATGGCTGCATTGATATCACTGCTTATCTTAATGACAATGGCTATACGTTTATATTTATTGAGAATTGGGAGACTAAAGATAAATATGAAAAATATTTGGCATGGCGTGAAGAAACTGGCTCTCTTGCCGCATTGGGCGCACTTCTGCAAGGGCCTCCAACTATAAAGTATTTTGAAACAGTAGAAGCATAAATAAATTTGTTGTTATTTTGCTCTTAAAAAGGAACACATGTGGCCAACATTGCTAACTCAGATAGCGACATTCTGGCATGTTTCGATACCATGGCAGAACTTCGCCCTCACTTAATTAAGGATACTTTTTAGCCACCGTCAAAGACATGCAAAAAGGCGGCTATCAACTGGCTTATATCCGTGAAGGCGCAATCGTTGTGGCAGTAGCTGGTTATCGTATTGCTAGAAACCTTCATATGGGGAAACACCTTTATGTCGATGATCTCGTAACCAGGGAAAGCCAGCGCTCAAAAACTTACGGTGAAAGTTTATTGTCATGGCTAAGAGAATTAGCCATAAACGAAGACTGTGCTTATCTACACTTAGACTCAGGCACTCATCGAGGCCGCGCCCATAAGTTTTACTTCCAACAAGGATTGAGTATTGCCAGCTATCATTTTAGTGAAAAACTGATAAATTAATAAATTGATAAATTGATAAACAGCAATATTGGTAAATTTAGAACGAGCTAATACGCCAAAATAATAACCTCAATATCAGAGTAAACTTTAATGAGCACCTATTGTGAAGCCTCAATCGGCCATCCTTTCCATGGCCCTTATCATGACAACGAATATGGTTTTCCATTAACTGATGACAATGAATTATTCGAACGACTGGTGTTAGAAATAAATCAGGCAGGTTTATCCTGGTTAACTGTCCTAAAAAAGAAGGCCGCTTTTCAAAAAGCTTTTCGGAATTTTAATGTTGCAAAAGTTGCGCGCTTCAAAGAAAAAGATCGCACCCGCCTATTGGCAGATGCCAGCATTATTCGTAATCGCTTAAAAATCGATGCTGCCATTTCAAATGCCAACACTATTTTAGATTTACAAAAAGAATTTGGATCTTTTCATGCTTGGCTACAACACCATCACCCCATAACAAAGGATGAATGGGTAGCATTATTTAAGAAAACTTTTCGCTTTACCGGTGGAGAAATCACTGGCGAGTTCTTGATGAGCACCGGTTATTTAGCTGGCGCACACCATGTTAACTGCCCTATTTATAGAAAATTGAAAAGCTAGACCCGCCCTGGTTAAAACCTTAAAAAAGTGTAGATGGCATAAGTTAGAATTCAAGTTTAAATAGAATGTCATCCAAACTTGGCTGCCATTTATATTCATCCATCTGAACGCGGTTTTTAATAACTGCCACGCCCTCATCTTGCAGTAAGCCGGCCTGCTTTAAACTCGCGTTTCGATCCCGCTTTAAAAGCAAGCTGGCCATTTGCGCGCAACACCCTGTACCAAGGCACTTGCATGGCTGCTGGTGCATAAGCCATACATCTGCCTACTAGTCTTGCTCTGCCCGGCAAGCCTGCCAGAGTCAGCTATTTGCCCATAACTAGCGACTTTTCCAGCAGGGATTGTCAACACTGTTTGCCAGATATGTTCGTAGTTTTTATTGGTGGAGGTCAAAGAAGTAACTATGCTATTTTATGTTGCTATGAGATTATATAAAGGCTGTAAAAATAATATTTCTAATTTTCAAATTTCTTCGTCGTGATCTGCCCAAATAAAACCAATTGGATTTTTAGCTCTTTCTAACTCTTTATCAGCGTGATCATCTAATTCTTTGGCATAACAAATTAATTGAATGGTATCTTGATGAGCTAACATTGAGCAGGGAATATCTTCGCCCATAGTACCTTCAATGCGTATGCCATCAAAACTAACCTGGGCGAGAGAGCGCACTTCAACCTGCACGCCTCCATGTAAAATAGCTACTATAGCTGGGCGAAAATTTGAAGGTAATTTCTCACTCCATGCACGCGCTTCAATCGCCAATGCTTCCAATAAGACCCCGGCACTTCGAAACTCGTTTTCATCTTCTCTGGAACAAACATTCGGATGCTTTAGACGATTCTCTTTAGCTAATGCTGGCGGCCTAAATCCAGGAACAGGAACCATTTGGCGAGGCAGGTAATTTATCTGCTGTTGATTCACGTGGTTAATACTTTTTTTAGACTCAGACTTATTATCGGACATAGGGAGCCTCAAGTTCGAGAAATTAAGATCTATCTCGCGCAAGCTCTTGCGCAAGCCCAAGTTCCAAATCCTCTGCTACATCGGAAATAAATTCTGGAACTGACTCTTCGCTGGGCGAAAGACGAATATCGAAACGTTGCACCAAATTATGCATTGTTGGTTGTGTACTAAAATCTGGTCTATCAACAATATCTTGGACCGTTCTAATCCCTAATACAGTCCACGCCACGCCTATTCCAACAAAGGCTGCCCGCTTAACAGAAGTTGTGCTGATTGCTCGCATCTGCCAAGCAAGAAGCCAGGCAAAAAAGATGCCGCTGAAAATAAGAATAAGAAAATCTGCCGCCGCTTGGTTAGTAAAAAAATAACTGATAACAGCGTTTAGCTCTTCGGATAATATAAATACCAAGCAGCCAAAACTGGCTATAGTCAATTGCAATAAATAACGCCAGCTATGTAAAAATACTCTGCTAACAAAGCTCATCACTGTTGCAATAGCGATGGGAATAGCAAAATACAACAGGCGGTTTACAAGAATTTCTGTCCAATCATTGTTTAACGAAAATTGCTGGTAAGAGAAGTAAAACGTAGCCAGCATATATACCAAGCTCAGACTTAAGGCTAGCCAAATAGTTGAGGCTATTTCCGACAAGCGCGAACTTCGCGCGATAATTAAGGTTGGCTCTACCGGAGAGTGCGCTGCGTGCAAATCAAGATGCGTTCTTCCAATATTGATTGTCGTCGGGACACTGAAGTTATGTAAATCATGCTGTCCTTCATCAAGTTGCTCTTTCCCAATCCAGGTGCCATTTTCATCTGCAATGCTTTTAACTTGGAAGCCATCTTCATTGGTATGGATTTCCAAATGATGAGCCGATACCGTTTCATCAGCAATAATCAAATCATTGTCATAAGCTCGGCCAATCCGAAAAGGGAATTTATCTGCACGATGAAAAACCGGCTGACTTCTGCCCCCCTTAGAGACTCGAATTATGAGGGATTCCATTCCAATGCTCCTAAAAATTTCTCTAATACAGCGAGCCCGTTTTCAAGTGAAACGGTTGAAAAATCCATGGTAAAAATAACGCCTTCCGTGTCATGACCTACTAAGGTCATTAATACCATAAAGTCGGTTAAATCAGGATAATCCAGATAAGGCCTAGCACAAATATTTGCCTTGAAGTCTTGTCCGGACAAAAAGAGAAAGCGAGTTGAACACGTAAAATTACCTACGTCTTCTTCGCCAGGGCGAGAAGGGAAACGGCTGCGGCTGCTACGTTGATAAATTTGGTAAAACGCTGAAGGTGATAACTGCTCAGAATCGAGCCAGTAAAATTCATATGAAAATGCGCCAGCGCGTAATTGCTCAGAAAGATAGATTGAATCCTGCCCCTGGCAAACAGACGCGTTAACAGTGTATCGATTGGTCCCTTCTTCGAACTGATTATCACTCCAGCACTCCAATCGATCAAAGACGCGTCCTGGGACTGATAATTTGCCGAGTGAAATATTTCGCCATTCATTACTTAAGATTTCATCAACTAGAGACTGCTGGTTTTCGGAAAGTTGATTACTGATACTTGTTGCCAAATCTGATTCGGGTCGAAAGTCTGTTGTTCTGGCTGCAGCAAGTAGTTCAGCAAGATAAGTAGCAGGCACTAAGTAGCCTACTGCTTCCCCGCTAGTTGCAACATTAACACCTACGACCTGACCACTGCGATCAAGTGTCGGTCCTCCACTCATCCCTGGATTAATGTTGCCGCTAAAAAGAATTTTCTCATAAAGCGAACTTTCTTGTATGCCATTGTTAGTACCGCTGACTATAGCGAGATCCAAAGCTAGGGGATGGCCCAGCGAAAATAAGGAAACCCCATTTTCTGGTAAATCTGCAATCTGCATTGGCAGACCCATAGGCTCTTCTGCTTGTAATATTGCCAAGTCATGCACAACATCAACCGCCAATACCCTTAGGGGTCCACGGCGACCGTCTACTCCTTCCCATTCTAGTTGATAACGATCTGGTTCATTCACAACATTTGAAATGACATGATAGTTAGAGGCAAGAATGTCATTTCTACCAATTACAAAGCCGGTTCCAACTGATGCTTTGTTTTCCACCCCGGGGGTGACAACCTCAACGCGGTAGACTGACGATTCATAGCGCGAATAAAGTTCTTCAGCGACATCCTGAGCGCCCGCTAAATTCGATAGCAAAACCATGCCTAAAGTGGCGATAAATTTTATTAATATTTTTGACATTAGGTATATCCCTGCGACAGTTCGAAGAGAATAAACATCCCCTTGCTATTAGTCCAGTGCAACAATAATCTCCCTGCTTTTAAAGCTTTATGCAATAATTCAAACATAGCTTCAACAATCCTATATTCAAGGGGAATTCAGCATGTTAACACTGAGATTTGCTAGCCTATTATTAATCGTATTTCTGACAAACTTAACATTAGCCGCAGATGCTCCTTCAGACCCTTTTGCTAATCCTCCATCTCCAGCTTTTGCTAGTCAAACAGCTGCTCCCCAGGCTCAACAAACTAATATTAGCATGGAGCTAGTGCTTTCTGGGCTACAGGGCTCACGCGCACTGGTCGGCTTGCCAGACAATAGCGTTTTAGTTGCAGAAGGCTCAGGTAATATAAGCATTATTCATCCAGATGGATCAGCCGCTGGCCCAATTAGCGGCATGCCACCTATGCGTTCTGGTGAGGGCCGAATTCTAATGGATATTGCAGCAGATGCTTATTTTGCACAAAACCGCCGTATATTTTTTGCCTACGAGGCAGCCGCCCCTTCTGCTGCTGCAGATCCAATCGAACAAGTAGCAAGTGGCATTTTGTCTCGTGACATGACGCGCTTTGAAAATATACAGATTCTGGGAAATTATCCTGGCAGACGCCTAGCATCTAATTCGGATGGCAAGCTCTACATCACTACAATTGGTTATTTTGAGCGAAGGTCTGAAGTTATGGATTTGACCACTTACACTGGCAAAGTTTTGCGTATTAATGCTGATGGCTCTATTCCAGATGACAACCCATATGTGGGACATGTAAATGTAAGACCAGAAATTTATGCTATCGGACATCGTGATCAGGACGGAGTGCTTATTCATCCGGAGACTGGCGAATTATGGACTATTGAGCATGGGCCTATGGGCGGTGATGAGCTGAATGTTGTACGTCCAGGACAAAATTATGGCTGGCCATATGTCACCTATGGTAAAAATTACGATGGGTCTGAAATTGGCCCAACAGAATGGGATGGAGTGACTCAACCCTTATATTACTGGTTTCCTTCGCTCGCTCCCTCGGGCCTGGCCATGGTACAGCAGGATTTATTTCCCGGCTGGCAAGGCAGCCTTTTAGTAGGATCACTTAGTCCTACCCAAGGCCAATTCTTAATTCGTCTGGTTATGGATGGTGAACGCGTCGTCGCTGAAGAGCATTTACTGACTGGTTATGATCGCAGGGTTCGAGACGTAGTAGAAACAACTGATGGCTATATCTACGTATTAATGGACTCAGAAAATAACGCCGAAGCTGGCAGAGTGTTCGCTGGGGAAGTTTTGAAATTAATGCCTCGCTAGGTATTTAAAATTAAACCATGGCCAGAACCACCCAGTGCCCGCAAATGATTGCGTGAAAACCTCCCTATTTGCTCTTTTGAAGCTAAAAAATTACTGAACTCTGGCTGAATAAGCTTCAGCTAAGGCCTTGAAAATGAGGCGATTTGTTAATAAATACGATACTATAAATTCTTTAATAGTCGATGCTAAGATTGTTGTTATGTCTGCTATGACTTTAAACGAGAATCATAAACAGGGCTCAACATGAACTGTAAGAGAGCAAACTATTTTCTTGCCATAATTCTTGCAGCACTTAGCTTTTGGGTTGTAGCCGCTGAAGAGCCTGCAACGGACCAAGAAAATAGTGCTGTAACGAATGCTGGTGGCTCAGAGGAGATTGTGCTCAATCAAGCTGATGGCAATAATGAAAATGAATCTGACCTAGAGCAAACCCAAGGAGACGATGATTTTGTCCCTAGCGCTCAAATTTCAGAAGACCTTTCCGTGTCATTTCCTGTTGATATATAAATTTTTATTCTGTCTTATTTAAGGATTCAATATGAAACAAAAAGGCCTTGTCTCTGATTTAGTTTATCAGGTCTTTGCTCTGATTATTTCAGTAATAATCGTACATGCCGTCTACGTCGCTGTAATCCGGCCTAATGCTGACGCTATCATGGCTCAACAGATAATTCTGCAAGAAGCTGACCCTAGTTATATCCAAGAACGTTCTTTATACGTTGTCATGCGCGATTTCGAGCAGGAAACCTGTATCATTTTGATGCTATGGGCGCTGTCTATTATAGGCTTGAAGGTCTGGCGCAACCGTAAAGAAAGCAATCTTCTGGAACGCTCTTTGCTAAACCTCGATGAGGGAATTAGCATTTTACCAGAAGATGCCAGAAACTATGCACGCCCCGTGCAAGCTTTGCCCCCCGCTGAACGCGAATACCTGCTGCCAAGAGCCTTGATATCTGCCTTGCAACGCTTTAACACAACACGGAGCATTCAGGATGTTTCCAGTGTCGTTAAAGATGTTTGCAATACGGAAGCTGAGCGCTTGGAAAGTGAACTCAGTATTGTGCGTTATATTGCCTGGGCTATTCCATCCATTGGCTTCTTAGGAACGGTGCGCGGTATTGGCGAAGCGCTGGGGCAAGCACAAAGTGCGGTTACTGGCGATATCCTGGGTGTAACTACCAGCCTCGGTGTTGCATTTAACTCTACTTTTATCGCGCTGGTCGTCAGCATAATTATTATGTTTGTTCTCTATCAGCTACAACTTTTGCAAGACCGCCTGGTGTTAGACACGCAGGATTATTGTGACAATTATCTGATTCGACATCTGCAAGTACCAGATCGCGAGCATTACTAACTTACATGACAACGCTAATCGAGCTGCATGATCATAATATTCGTATCAGCTCCCCTCAAGGTCTACTGGGAGAGAGTCCCGGTTTTGCGAATACTTTTGAAACCCCGCCGGTATTTGGAGCCGATGCCCTGGGGCTGACTAGACTTCACCCACAACAAAGTTTCAATCAGTTCTGGTTTCAACTCGGCCTTGATCCGCTTGTGAGCAAAAACAAACTTTTTCGTCATCAGGCTGATCTTGCCTTTAGTCACCTAGAAAGCATTACTAAACAATTCGCGCTTGATGGTGACACAGTATTTGCTGTGCCAAGTCATTATTCAGCCAATCAATTGGCAACACTGCTTGGCCTTGTTAAGCACTGCTCAATTAATGCCGCTGGTTTAGTCGACCTTGCTTTGCTTGCTCTGGCCAATTTGCATGAGCATCAGCAAGCATTATTTATGGATGTGCAATTGCATCAAACCGTATTGACGCTTGTCACTAAAGAGCAAGGAGAGCTCATCCGTCAAAAGGTCTTACCTATACCGAGTACTGGCTTGCTTTCATTGCATGATGCCTGGGCCAATACTATTACTGACGCTTTTATAAAACAGAGCCGCTTTGATCCTTTACATAATGCTGATACCGAGCAATATATTTATAGCGAATTAGGAGGTTGGCTAAAAACTATTGCAGCAAGTAAAGAGATTCTATTAGAGATAAATAATAAAGGGTCTATTCACCAAGCCAGCCTCACCCTAAATAATTTTGAGCAGCGCGCGCAGAATATTTTTAACAAAGTCAGCCAGGAAATAGATAGTATCAGCTCAAGCATTACGCCTATTTTTGCGCTTGAACGCATATCTTCTTTGCCAGGTTTGCCACAAGCTATTCCGAACATCATTCCTGTTTCAAATAATGCCATTACCCAAAACGGCTACCAGCATCTAACGCTAATAAAAGGTAGTGGTGAATCATTGAAATTGGTTTCACGGTTACCTATCGATGAAAAAAATATAGCGCTCAGTAAAACTTCATCAGCTTCTTCAGCATCAAGGCCTTCACATTTTGTGTTTGAACATAAGGCTTATGCTTTGTCGGATATGAAATCGGGGATAAACCTGCCTGAATTAAAACTAAGCGCACCAATAAAGATTAGTTTGCAAGATCAAGACTACTGTTTACTAGCTAACTCCGAAATTGATTTAGAATTCAATGGTTCAACACTAACAGAGACTGCCTTATTAAAAATTGGTGATTGCATTACTGTTAATAAACACTTCACAATTGAATTTATTCAGGTGCGGTGATGGCAAAAGATAAAAACAGTAAACGCAATTTTAATCCGATGAGCCTGGCTTTTTTGGATGTTATGTCTTGCGGGTTTGGCGCAGTGGTGTTGATTTTTTTAATTTTAGACCACTCCTCTCAAAATGCGACGAATGTCACTGACCCAAATTTATCTGCCGAAATAAATTTACTTGAAGAACAAATATTGGAAGGTGAGGAAGGCTTGGTGAGAGTGCGTAACACCATCTCTGATGTTGATCTGCAAGTTGTTGAAGCACAAGGCTTAGCCCGCTCCATCGAGGAAGAAATAGATAATTTTATGGACCGCTTGCGTGATTTAGAGAACAACAATACTTCAGGGCAGGATGACATCATGCGTCTGCAGCAACAAATTGCTGAGCTGGAAGCAGAGCTTGAAAACCTGCGGGAAGCTGAAGATCAGTTTGCTGGCAATAATATAAGACGCTTCGTTGGTGATGGTAATCGCCAATACCTGACAGGTATGATATTAGGAGGCAACCGCATTTTAGTCCTGGTCGATATTTCCAGCAGTATGTTAGACGATACTATTATCAATATTATTCGCCGGCGCAACATGTCCGACGACGCTAAACTCAATTCAGAAAAATGGCGCAACGTTCAGGAAACAGTTGATTGGTTAACCACACAAATGCCCATCCCAAGCCAATATCAAATTTATACTTTTAGCGAAAGCGTGAACAGTCTGATCCCTGGATCACAAGGTCGGTGGTTGGAAGTAGCAGATGATACACAATTAAATCAGGCCATAGATAATCTAGATCAGCTAATACCCAATGGGGGCACCAACCTTGCTGGACTATTTCAATCAATACAGGGCCTTTCGCCTTTGCCGGATAACATTTTCTTAATCACGGATGGTTTACCCACCCGAGATAACCGGGAGCCCCGGACAGCAACAATTTCAGGGCGTGACCGTGAAAGATTATTTGAACAATCATTAGAATATTTGCCTAGCGGTATTCCAGTTAATGTTATTCTGGCTCCTCTGGAAGGGGATCCGCTAGCGGCGTCTTATTACTGGCAGCTGGCTATCGCAACTGGAGGTGCGTTCATGAGCCCTTCCGAAGATTGGCCTTAAGTTGAAATAATAAAATTATGGCAAACCGCAGAGAAAATGATTCGTTTAATATCGCCTTTTTGGATGTGATGTCCTGTGGCTTTGGCGCAATTATCCTGTTGTTGATGATAACGCGGGTGTCCGCCCCTGTGCCTCTAGAAATATCGGAAGTAAGTAATGAAGGTTCGGTTCTGGATATGCAACGCCAACTTTTTGAAATTCGGGGCGAAACTAATATTTATAACCGTGAGCTCAATGCCAAGCACGAACAAATTTCCGAATATGAAGACCGCATCGCCCGCTTACGCAGAGAATTAAGCTCACTTGAAGACCAGTTAAGTAATTCCAGTGATCAATCTTCTGTAAATGCCATCCTCGAAGGTCAGCTGGCGCTGGCTCAGCAAAACCTTACTGAAGAAATGCTCAGACTACAGGCCAACCAAGCTGAGCTCACCTTGACTGATTCTGTTGGTGGCGTCCCTGTCGATAGTGAGTATGTTATTTTTATTATTGACACCTCAGGCAGTATGTTTAATTTCAGCTGGTCGCGAATGTTAGAAGTGTTTGTCGACACCCTCGATATCTACCCGGAAGTGAAAGGAATCCAAGTACTTAATGATATGGGGGAATATATGTTTAGCCAGTTTCGCGGTGACTGGATTCCAGATACGCCCGCACGTCGATCAGCCATATTGCAACGCCTACGCACCTGGAACCCATTTAGCAATAGTAGCCCCGTAGAAGGTATTACCACCGCCATAAGAACTTTTTATGAGCCCGGGAAAAAAATCAGTATTTATGTCCTCGGGGATGATTTTTCAGGCAATTCGATCGCCCAGGTAGTCGACACGATAGATCGAATTAATGTGGAAGACGCTGCCGGTAACAGGCTGGTAAGAATTCACGGCATAGGTTTTCCAGTGCAGTTTTCTCAACCGAGGATGTTTCAGGCTGGCGGCATTCGCTTTGCCTCCTTGATGAGAGAACTAGCAAAACGCAATGGCGGCACATTTGTGGGGCTTAACGACTTTTATTAAATCTTAATCCAAAACTATTGATGTCTACGTAAACAAGAGTAGTATTGGATTATATTAAATCTGTAACAGTTGCCTGATCCTGGTGTCTCTGGGTTTAGCAGGTAAAAAATTATGATTGGGAGCACGCACAACCTTAAACATATGTTTAGTAGGTTCAGAATATCTACTCTTCTATTTTTGTGCTGTGCATTAGTCAGTTGCTCATCCGTTAGCACCATTAATATCGAAGGCTCCTACCCTTCTCCCTTAGTTAGCCAACTGCCCCTTACGCTTGGCGTCATTTATGACAATGCTTTTAGCGACTACAGCTTTACTGAAGTTGATGAATATTCGGGTGAAGATCAATATATTATTAATAGTGGCGCCTCTCAGGTTGAGCTTTTCAGCACAATTTTACCGGCTGTTTTTAATCAAGTAATTTATCTAAGCAGTGCTGATGAAGCCTCTGAATACCCCAATCTGGATATAATTTTTACCCCCGCAATTGAAGAGTTTCAAATCGGTTTACCCCAAAAAACACGCCTAGACGTTTATGAAATTTGGGTTAAATATAATATGCGCTTAACAGCGCCAAATGGTAGCTCTATAGCCGACTGGGTAATGACAGCTTATGGTAAAGCACCTCAATCAACTTTTGGTTCAGTCGATGCTGGCGTAAATGAAGCTGCTATTGAGGCATTTCGAGATTTAGCGGCTACTTTTTCGCTAGGACTTACTTCAATACCCGAAGTAAATAACTGGTTACAAGTGAATAATGTATTATAGCTTCTGGGCTATAGCTAAATAAACGACAGCGTTAGTCGGAGATAATAATGAATAACAATGATTTTTCAGTAAAAACGGCACTTCAAATATGCCAAGTATTCTTTTTAATGATCTTAACTGCATGTACTACGACAGAAATTGATCAATTTCGTCAGTCCGATACTGAAATTAGCGCTGATGAAAGTATCGTAATATTAGGCAGGCGTCAGGGGACCTCTCATGAAACTGAGCTAGACTTTGTCGAATGCGTTGGAGATGTAGTCGCCTCTGGTAATGACGGCATAAATGTCATCCCTGAAGAAACCTTTCTTGACGAAATGTTTCCATTCTTTGAGCCTAGAACGGCACCTATGCGAACCGATCATCTTGAACAATTAATGGCGCAAGATATTGCCGCTGAAAAACTTGAAGATTTTGGCGTTGAGTATATTGTTTGGTTAGATGGCCTGACTCAGCGTTCTGGTGAAACTGGCTCTATTTCTTGTGCTGTTGGCCCTGGAGGCGGAGGCTGTTTTGGTTTTGGCACCTGGACCGACGATTCAAATTTTGAAGCAGAAATATGGGACATGGACACATTGACCAGTGCCGGCGCCATCAGTGCTGATGCTAATGGTCAGTCCTATCTTCCCGCCATATTCTTGCCAATACCTCTATTGGCCAGAGTTGAATCAAATGTCTGTAGTGGTATGGGCGAACAACTAAAATCCTTTCTCAATGGTAGTGTTTAAAAAAGACTTAATGACTGCCAGTTTAAGCCCAGATTAAGCTTTCTTGCAGTATTCTTGTGATCATGAAAAATAGTCTACTCAAGCAAAATTATTCCCTAAAAAATTGCATACTTTCGTTATGCGGTCTTTGTTTTCTTAGTTCGTGCGCGGTAAATCCGACTGGTGGCATTGACTTCGTTACTATGAGCGAAAGCCGAGAAATAGAACTCGGCGCTGAAATGCACCAGCAAATTTTGCAAGAAAACCCTGTTTATCAAGACCAACAGCTACAAGAATATGTAAATGAAATTGGTCAAAAACTTGCCGCAGAGTCTCATCGCCCAGACATTGAGTATTCATTTACGGTCATAGATAGCCCAGACATCAATGCCTTTGCCTTGCCTGGAGGGTTTATTTATATCAATCGTGGCTTGATGCTGTATTTAAACAGCGAAGATCAACTTGCTGCTGTCTTGGGACACGAAATTGGACATGTCACAGCTCGCCACTCTGTAAGGCAACAGGCTGCTAGTCAATCAAATAGTGTGTTAGCAGGCGTGTTAGTAGTCGCTACGGGCGTTAGCTCTCTCGGCGAAACTTCTTCTTTATTAGGGGGTGCTTTACTGAGCGGCTATGGTCGGGATATGGAACTTGAATCTGATGGTTTAGGTGCAGAGTATCTGGCAAATGCCGGATACGACCCTTTAGCAATGGTAGATGTTATTGGCGTATTAAAAAATCATGAAGATTTTACCAAACGCACCTCATCAGGAGGCGTCAGCTATCATGGCGTGTTTGCTACTCATCCACGTAACGACACTCGCTTACAGGAAGTTGTTGGAAGGGCTAATGAGCTAGCTGAAGAAAATGATTCCACAATTGATCCTCAAGTCTTTAGAGAAAGAATGGACGGCCTGGCACTTGGCGCTAGTACGCAAATGGCAGGCAGTGATGCTCGCAATCGTTATTACCAGACCTTATTAAATTATACGCTGGTATTCCCAGATGGCTGGTCGTGGAGTGATACCACCACAACCTTAAATGCTAATTCAGCAGAAGATGCTCTTAGCTTTAATATTGGTGTGCAGCGATTGCAGGCCTTTAAAGAACCGCGCTTATTCATGCAAGACGATTTGGGTTTGGCAGGCTTACAGAAAACAGAAAGCCTCAGCCAATTTGGCTTACAAGGTTATACAGGTGTTAACCCTGCTGATAATACCCGAATGGCAGTCGTTTATTACGGACCCCGTGCTTTCATTATGACTGGTGCAGAAGCGAGCGGAAATTTAAGTGCCGAAAACGACAACATCTTACTAGAGGCTATTAGGAGTTTTCGCCCAATCGCTGCTAATGAGCGCAACATAGCTGACCCCATTAGCATTGTATACGTACGTTCTGATGGAAAAACCTACGCCCAGTTAGCGGCAGAAAATCCTTTTGATCCAAATGCAGAAGATCTATTGCGCTTATACAATAGCGACTACCCAAGGGGCGAACCGGCCATCGGCGAATGGATTAAAATCGTCCGTTAAGCTTCTTTTCTTCTTCAAAGCTTTATAACTCTCCTTCTCTTTGGAAAAGATGATAAAGCTGATCATAGAAAGGATCGTGAATAACACCTTCTGTTGGTGTTTCTGGTTTGAAAGCTCTATGACAGCCCAAGCATGAATCCAGTAATTCATCACCAGCATTTTCAAGTAAGGTTTTATCTTGTAAGCGTGCAGCATTCAGGGCTTTCATCGCGGCATTGCTCATATCCATAGAGTAGCCTAACCATTGTGGAGATAAGGGCCAGGTATTATCAAGCTCCCCAGTTCCTCCTAATGTTATCAATGGCCCTGCTGCTGCCAACTGAATTGAATAATATTCAATGGCTAACCATTCTTCTTCAAGCATCCTGTCCTCAAGCGCAGCATAATCCCAAATATAGTGAGCTGAATGGTCAATCATTGTGACCATTAAGGCATTGACGCTTACTGGCACAGGAAAATCTTGATTTTCTGCAGCCCCAGCAGATTTACCTGATGCCATGCTTAAAGCAATAAGAGCTAGCACTAAAAATAAAAAGCTGACAGACCAAGCGGCGTAATTTTTCTTGAGTGAGTTTATTCAATTCTCCTAATATTATTATTCAGTTTACAAGTATCCCACTGACAACAACAGCCATTTTGATCCACGTCAAAATCTTTACCGTGTATATTTCATTTAGATTTTTCCATCCTTTGCTAAAGCTGCTTATAATCGGATTAATCAAAACAGAGGTTAGCTTATGCATGAATGTCCACACTGCCATCAGGAAAGTATTAGTACCTTGCAAAAGCTGCTTGCTATATCGCCTATGCGAGTATGCTGCTTTGCCTGTCAACAATATTCACATATTCATAACACTTATGCACTTGTAGCCCTAACAGTTTGGATAGTCATGACCTGGTTGTTGATTGCTCTTGCCTATTGGTTTCAAATGTCTTTTTTGTTGCTTGGGTCAATTCCCGCTATGGTTATAGCTGTTGACCGCTACCTAATAAAAGCGCCTCTATCAAAAGTGCAGGTTTAAGATTATGGATAAACAAACTAAACGTCTTATTGTCGGAATCAGTGGGGCATCTGGTATTGCCTACGGGATTGAATGCTTAAAACTATTAAAGCTAGCGGGTATAGAGTCACACCTTATTGTCAGCAAAGCAGCTTTACAAACTCTCAAACATGAAAGTTCGTTAAGTTATGAAGCACTTAAAGCACTTGCAGATGTGCATTATTCCAACAATGACATTGGTGCCACGATTGCTAGTGGCAGTTTTAAAACAATGGGCATGATTATTGTTCCTTGTTCTATTCGTACAATGTCCGAAATTGCCTCCGGATTTAGCGCATCTCTTTTGAGCCGCGCTGCAGATGTGGTACTTAAAGAGCGCCGGCGTCTAGTGCTAATGGTTAGAGAAGCCCCGCTACATGCTGGTCACCTGCAAAGCATGCTGGACATAACCAATATGGGTGGGATTATAATGCCGCCAGTCCCCGCATTTTATTCTGCGCCGGAAAGCATTGAAGATATTGTCTCGCAAACAGTTGCTAGGGCATTAGACCTGTTCGAAATAGATTGTGATATTTTAAAACGTTGGGAAGGCTAGCTGAATTAAAACAGTATGAATTGTTTTTGTGAAAACAAAACACCCGCCAAAAGGCGGGTGTTTTTTATTCGAGTAATTATTTTTTGATTGAGTTTTATTTAATTTTTGCTTCTGTATAAATCACATGCTTACGCACAACAGGATCATATTTTTTAACTTCCATTTTGTCCGGCATATTACGTTTGTTTTTATCGGTAGTATAAAAGTGGCCCGTTTTAGCACTCGATACTAATCTAATTTTGTCTCTCATCAGGATATTCCTATTTTTTACTCAATGCTGAACTAAATTTTTCGTTTGTAATTGCCTAAACTTTCACGCCATTCCCACGAATGTCCGCCAATACTGAATCAATACCAAGCTTATCAATAATACGCATACCCTTACTCGATAAGCGCAATTTAACAAATCGCTTCTCGGACTCTACCCAAAATCTATGAGTATGCAGATTTGGAATAAAACGACGGCGCGTGCGGTTCTTGGCATGGGATACATTATTGCCTGATTGTGGTCTTTTACCTGTAACCATACACACTCTAGCCATTACTCTTGCCTCTGTCTTGCTAAAAACACCCTAAAAAGGAGTGCTTTGAATTCTGTGAAAAAAAAGAGCTGCGATTTATATCAAAACAGCCTTTTAATAGCAAGGATTATGTAGTGTTATGGGGCATATCAACGCTTGAATTTCAGACTCTAGAGCCAGCCTCTTTCCGCCATGGAAGTGACTGCTCCGTCTCCAACCACTAGATGATCCAGAGTTTTAATATCAACTAAATCCAGTGCGGATTTCAAACGGCGGGTAATTGCAATATCTGCTTCACTAGGCTCGGCTACCCCAGAGGGGTGGTTATGCGCAAAAATAAGTGCTGTTGCATTATGATAAAAAGCCCGACTAAGCACTTCCCGCGGATAAACGGCAGCACTATCAATCGAGCCTTGAAACAATTCTTCCTGCGCAATTACGCGATGCTGTGAATCCAAAAACAGACATAAGAAAACTTCTCGGTGACATGCTCGTAGTTTGCTTTTGACATAGAGCCGGCTAAGCCTAACACTAGTTAAAGTATCTTCTCTTTGCAGGTTTTCTAACAAATGACGCTGAGCCAGCTCCTGGACTGCCTGTAATTGGGCATATTTACAAGGTCCAAGACCTCGCTGCAAACAAAACTCACTTAATCCGGACTCTAATATTCCTCTTAATCCGCCAAAATGCTTCAATAAAGACCTCGCTAAATCTAGGGCTGACACACCTTTAACGCCAGTTCGGAGGAATATAGCCAATAATTCCGCATCGCTAAGATAAGCCGCCCCTTTCGTTAGAAGTTTTTCCCTGGGGCGTTCCTGCTCAGGCCAATCTCTGATAGTCACCTGCTAATCTTCCCTGATTGCTGCAATCTTAGAACTCTAGCGCTGATTCAATATAGTTTAGCTTTTCATAGATTGAAAATTTATTAATTAAGTTCAATTAACATTTCATCATAGATGAATTAGGCTTTTTAGCATTACCTCTACTATTGGTTTACTTATTATGGGCTCGTTCGCAGTTCAGGCCGATACCAATATTGTTGATGGCAGGCTGTGCATGCGTTATCAACTGAACCTCCAGCTTCTGTGTAGGCATCTAAATCTCTTGCGTCAATTGCATTAATAACATTTAGAGTCGCTAGTTGCAGCCCTTGGGAATAAGCAACCCATGACGCCCTGTCTTGCCGTAACTTCTCTTCAACTTCGAAAGGCTCATATTCTGCATCAGGGTAAGGGGTGGTTGAGCCTGGAGGGGCTACGCGCCGTCCTGGAATCATTAAAGAATTTGCTCCCTCAATAATTCCTATAGCGCTCTTGCGTAAAAGATTCCAGTCTTCATCAGTTTCGGGCACGCGTTCAATTATCCCTTCATCAAGAGAGGCCTCATAACTCATCGCTTCCCAAATAGTGTCTGCATTAGGATCAATAAATGTATTCATAACATCACGAATAGTCATTTGAGTATTAAATTCTGAATATAGAGATCTTTCTTCAGAGCCCATTCCTTCTGAATTGACTCCTGCAGAACTAAGCCCTTCTTGCGGAAATTCACTCACCACCGCCACTTGCTCTTCCTGAGCGCATGACTGAATCAAGATAATTGGAACAATTATTAATAAGGCACTGCTAATGACTGATTTCATACTGGCCTCCTGAGGCTGCTCTGTTTAAATAGCTTGGCCAACTTCCAAGCCCTGTGCCTCCAATAGTAAACCCATTTATTTAACCAAAGTGATATTAACGGGTTGTGAACAGTTTACGACTGTTAAAGAATCGTTAATATTTTATTATTTCAAGCTGCTTACAGCCTTCTTACTACCCTCCCCCTAAGTTAGCCTGCTACTAATAATCTGATTTGGCCTTTATAGTGGCAAAATTGAATAATAGATAACTTACTGCTAGGCTTTCCCGACTCTTGGGCATGTCAATAATTCATGCCAATAACTCATGCCTAATAAATATGCATAGCCTCATCAATAAACAAATCTTGCTGGGCATTACCGGCGGAATAGCAGCCTATAAAAGTGCTGAGTTATGCCGTTTACTGGTAAAAGCCGGCGCTGAAGTCCGTGTTGTAATGACCGCCTCTGCTTGTGAATTTATTACTCCGCTAACTATGCAGGCTTTGTCTGGCAATCGCGTGCACATTGAATTATTAGACGAAGAAGCTGAAGCTGCCATGGGGCATATAGAGCTGGCTCGTTGGGCTGATTTGGTTTTAGTTGCACCTGCAAGCGCTAACTTTATCGCCAGATTAACGCATGGTGAAGCCAGTGATTTATTAACAACCGTATGTCTTGCCGCTACTGCTCCTCTGGCATTGGCCCCGGCAATGAATCAGGCAATGTGGTCAAATCAGAATACCCAGGACAATATGTCTGCGCTCAAACAAAAAGGCCTGCATATTTTCGGCCCTGCCGACGGTGAACAAGCCTGTGGCGATATAGGTTTAGGCAGGATGCTGGAGCCAAGCGAGTTAGCTTTGCTAGCTGCTGGCCTTTTCCAAAATGGCGCTTTTGCAGGTTTAAAAGTGTGCATAACGGCAGGACCTACTCGCGAAGCAATTGACCCGGTTCGCTATATTAGCAACCACAGCTCAGGAAAAATGGGATATGCCTTGGCACAAGCAGCTCTTGAGGCCGGAGCCCAGGTAAGCTTAATTTCTGGCCCAGTTAACCTGCCTCCCCCTCCACATGCATACCTGGTCAATGTAGAAAGCGCAGAACAAATGTTAAACGCAGTAACAAAAGAGCCCTGTGATATTTTTATTGCCGTTGCTGCTGTTGCAGATTATCGGCCACAACAAATCGCTAGCAACAAAATTAAAAAAACAAGGGAATCCATACAACTAGAGCTAGTTAAAAACCCTGATATTTTGGCAACAATTGCGGCCCAAAAACCGAAACCATTTTGTGTTGGCTTTGCTGCAGAAACTGAAAACCTTAAACGCAATGCTTTGGCAAAGCTGACAAATAAAAATATTGATCTGGTTATTGCTAACCATGCAACAAACACTTTCAACAATGATGAGGCGTCTGTTAACGCTTATTGGCATAAAGGTGAAAAAGTCTTAACACCTGATCGAAAAGAAAAAGTTGCCAGAGAGTTAATATTGCTTATTAAAGATTTAATGTAACAAAATTAACGACAATGACTTTAGCGGTAATTCAAGATGATATTTTTCGTGCTTATGATATTCGAGGTATTGTTGGTGAGGGTCTGAATGCTGAGGTCATGTATTACCTAGGAAAAGCGATTGGCAGTGAAGCCTTAGATATTGGTGAAAATTGCTTACTGCTTGGTTCAGATGCTCGTTTATCTAGCCCAGAATTTTCTGAGCAGATGAAAGCAGGCATACTTGCCACCGGCTGCAGTGTTATTGATCTAGGACAAACTCCTACTCCCTTACTTTATTTTGCAACCCACTTTTTAGATGTTCATTCTGGCGTTATGATCACGGGCAGTCATAATCCAAAAAATTACAACGGGGTAAAAATTGTCTTCAAGCATCAATGCTTAAGCGATAATCAAATAACTGTATTTAAAGAACGAATTAAATCCAATGATTTTCACAAAGGCAAAGGCATTTTAAAGAGCTTTGACATTAAAGAAGCTTATTTACAACATATTCTAAACGATATAAAACTAAAACTTTCCTGGAAAGTTGTTATCGATAGCGGCAATGCAATTGCGGCAAATGTTGCCCCGGAGCTTTTCTCAAAATTAGGCTGTAATACCACAACTTTATTTTGTGATATTGATGGCGCTTTCCCTAATCATCACCCCGACCCAACAATCACTGACAATCTAGTTGATCTAATTGAGCAAGTTAAAATTGAAAAAGCTGATCTAGGCATAGCTTTTGACGGTGATGGTGATCGCGTTGTGCTGGTTAGCGGAAGCGGCAAAGTTATTGATGCAGATAAGCTACTCATGGCTTTTGTAAAAGATATTCTGCCGCAAAATGAAGCAGCCTCAGTTGTCTACGACGTCAAAAGTTCCCAGCATCTGCATGCTCTAATTAAAGATCTTCACGGAAAGCCTTTGATGTGTAAAAGTGGCCACTCTTATGTAAAAAAAGCCATGGTCGAATCAGGTGCGCTTATTGGTGGAGAATATTCTGCTCATATATTTTTTAAGCATCGCTGGTTTGGCTTTGATGATGGGATTTATGCCGCAGTACGTTTTATTGAGCTAATGGATAAAAATAATATTTCTGCTGATGAAATTATAAATGATTTACCCGCAAGCATTAATACTCCAGAAATTTTTATTGTCGTTCCCGAACAAGAAAAATTTAAATTAATAAAAGCTTTAGCCGCTAATTTTCAAATTGATGGGTCCGAGGTTAATGCCCTAGATGGTCTTCGTGTATCTTTTGACTTTGGCTGGGGTATAATTCGTGCCTCAAACACCACGCCAAATTTAATGCTGCGTTTTGAAGCAAATAGTGAGCAAGCCTTAGAGCAAATTAAAACACTATTTAGTAATGAAATTACAAGAATCTTACCTCGGCTATCTATAAACTTTTAACTTATAACTATGCGTACAAATGCCAATTTTTTCTTAAGCCTGCAACAAGGAATTCAAGCTTCTCATTCTAAACTTTGCATAAGCGGACCTGACTTCCCCGAACTTACTTATCTAGAGTTAGAGCAGTTAACTGCACAGACCGCTAATTTATTAAAAAAGCTTGATCTCAAAGCGGGCGCAAGAGTCTTAGCTCAAACACCTAAAACGCCCCTGGCGATAGCTCTCTATCTTGCTTGCTTACGCGCTGGGGTAATTTATGTTCCTCTCAATAATGGCTACACCATCGATGAGCTAGATTATTTTATAGAAGATACTGAGCCTGAACTATTTGTTTGCAGCCCAGCACAAAGAGAAAAGCTCGAAGGGCTATTTAACAAGCACAACATTTCTTCTGTACTCGAGCTCGATGAAGCCGGTCATGGCAGCTTATTAGATAGTTTAAAAGACCTTACTCATGAGCATGAAGTTGAGCCCGTAGATACTGATGATGTCGCTGTTATTATTTATACATCTGGCACAACTGGCAAACCCAAAGGCGCCATGCTAAGTCATGGCAACCTCGACAACAATTCCCGCAGCCTTTATTCACTCTGGGGCTGGCAAAAAGACGACGTGCTTATTCATGCCTTGCCCATCTTCCATATACACGGTTTGTTTGTTGCCCTGCATGCGGCTTTATTAGGCGGCTCATGTATGTTGTTCTTATCGCGCTTCGATACAAAACAATTAATCACCTTACTTCCTCAGGCAACGGTATTGATGGGAGTGCCAACTTTTTACACGCGGCTATTAAAAGACGACGCCCTAGCCCCTGCTTTATGCAACAACATGCGGCTTTTTGTCTCAGGTTCTGCTCCTTTATTAGAAGAGACCTTTAAAGAATTTTCAGAGCGTAGTGGCCACCAAATTCTTGAACGCTATGGCATGTCTGAAACCGGCATCCTGGCTTCGAACCCTCTAAATAATGAAAGAATCCCTGGCACTGTTGGTTTCGCACTGCCAGACGTGACTTATCGTGTGTGCGACGATGAAGGCAATGTCTTGAGCCACGGCTCAATCGGCACCTTGCAAGTAAAAGGCCCTAATGTTTTTAAAGGATATTGGCGCAACCCTGAAAAGACCAAACAAGAGTTTAAGCAGGACTATTTCATAACTGGTGACCTGGTCAATGAGGCTGATGATGGACGCATCAGTATAGTTGGCAGGAACAAAGATTTGATTATTTCTGGGGGATTCAATGTTTACCCCAAAGAGATCGAGCTCGTAATGGATGACTTCGAAACAATTGTTGAAAGCGCAGTAGTTGGTGTAAGTCATCCCGATTTTGGTGAAGCCGTTATTGCTATCGTAGTGCTTTCCGACCCAGGCGGGGACTTTAATGAGCAAAAGATGATTAATATGCTAAAAGATCAGCTGGCTTCTTATAAGGTGCCCAAGAAAATAATCATTCAGAATGAACTCCCCAGAAACACCATGGGTAAAGTCCAAAAGAACCTGCTGCGCGAAGAATACGGGAAATTGTTTATTTAAGAAGGGCTTTGCGACATCACAGTTTCCTCATGTGCCACCAGCAGATCCATTTGTGTAGAATTTAATTCACTCTCTTTCTGTGCAAATTTGAAATTATTCCTTATAATTCAGACAACTATAAGTTAGTAAGTATTCGCTTATTAAACTCTGGAAAAACTTATGACTCTGGATCTCGATGCAGCCAACAATATAGCCGGCGTTCTTACAGAGGCGCTACCGTATATTCAGCGCTTCACAGGCAAAACTATCGTTGTGAAATACGGTGGCAATGCCATGACAGATGAGACGCTGAAGAACAGCTTTGCCCGCGATATCGTGCTCATGAAGCTGGTAGGTATGCACCCTATTGTTGTGCATGGCGGCGGACCTCAAATCGGCGCCTTGTTGGAAAAGCTGAACATCAAAACAGATTTCGTTGATGGTATGCGAGTCACTGATAGCGCCACTATGGATGTCGTAGAAATGGTGCTTGGTGGCTTAGTGAATAAGAGCATCGTTTCACTATTGAATAAAAATGGCGGTAAGGCAATTGGCCTGACGGGCAAAGACGGCGACTTTATCCGTGCTCGAAAATTAAAAATGTCACGCCAAACTCCAGAAATGCAAGCGCCCGAAATTATAGATATTGGCCACGTCGGTGAGGTTGAGAGCATTAACCCTGAGATCATAGAAATGATCACTCAAAGCAATTTTATTCCCGTAATTGCCCCTATCGGCACGGGCGAAGATGGCTCTTCTTATAACATTAATGCCGATTTAGTTGCTGGCAAACTGGCCCAGTTGGTTCAGGCAGAAAAACTGGTGTTATTAACTAATATAGCTGGTGTTCAGGATAAGGCAGGCAATGTGTTGACAGGATTAAGCACTCAGGAAGTCGATGAGCTAATCGCCAACGGCACTATTCATGGCGGCATGCTGCCTAAAATCCGTTGTGCTCTAGACGCGGTTAATTCTGGCGTCAAAAGCGCACAAATAATTGATGGGCGTGTCCCCCATGCCGTATTACTAGAGATATTCACTAATAAAGGTATCGGTACTCAAATTAGCAACCGGCTTGAATCCATAAATTAATTAGGAGAGCAGGTATGGCAAGTAATGAGAAAATTTCCCGCCGCGATAATATCTTGCAAGTGCTTGCTCAAATGTTGCAGGAAAACCCTGGTGGACGCATTACAACTGCGACTCTTGCTGATAAAGTGGGCGTTTCAGAGGCCGCACTTTATCGGCACTTCCCTAGCAAAGCCAGAATGTTTGAAGGTTTAATCAATTTTATTGATTCAACCTTGTTTTCCCGAATAAACCGAATCATCAACGAAGAATCCACTGCCCTAAATCAGTGCGAAAAGATCATATTTTTGACCCTGACTTTTGCAGAAAAAAATCCCGGCATAACACGAGTTCTTAATGGTGACATTCTAACTGGGGAACCAGAACGCTTGCGTACGCAGGTCAGCCAAATTTTTGAACGATTGGAAACGCAATTAAAACAGCAGCTTAGAGAAGCTGAAATCAAAGAAGGCTTAAGGACTCAGCAAACAGTGACCGCAACAGCAAATTTATTGCTGGCTTTTACTGAAGGAAAAATTTCACAATATGTCCGATCTGATTTTAAGCGCTTACCAACAGAAGACTGGCGTGAACAGTGGCTTTTGTTAAAAGCTAATTTATTCTATATCCCGTAACTGGCTTTATAAGCCTTCATCGCTTCTAAACTATCGTCAAAGCTTCTGTCTTCTTTCTGGCTGAGATAATCTAAAATTTGTTGCAAGTTAATTATACTTATTACTGGCATATCATAGTCGGTTTCAATTTCCTGAATCGCCGACAATTCACCTTTACCTTTTTCCTGCCTATCCAGAGCAACAACAACACCCGTTGCTTCAGCCCCTGCTTCATCTATCAAGCCCATTACTTCCCTGATAGCAGTGCCTGCCGTTATAACATCATCAATAATCAACACCTTGCCAGCCAATTTGGCCCCAACAATGTCCCCCCCCTCGCCGTGATCTTTAGCTTCTTTACGATTAAAACAGTAGGGTTTATTGATTCCAAAATCTTGGCTTAAAGCGATTGCCGTTGAGGCAACCAGAGGGATGCCTTTGTACGCGGGCCCAAACAATACATCGAAGTCCAAATTTGCTTCCGCTATTGCAGCTGCATAACTTCTACCAACCTGTGTGAGTGAAGCGCCTGAATTAAATAAGCCTGCATTAAAAAAATAAGGGCTCTTGCGGCCGGACTTTAGAGTAAATTCTCCAAAGCTCAGAATGTCTTCACTAGTGGCAAAATCTAGAAACTGAGTCTGAAAGTGTTTCATATTAAATAGTCAGTGCTTCTTGCTGAACTGAGAAAAGTTGCACAATACCACTTTGCGCTAATGAGATCAGCTGGCTCAACTCATCCGCGCTAAACTCGCCAGCTTCACCAGTTCCCTGAACCTCGATGAAACCACCATTACTTGTCATAACAACATTCATATCGGTTTCCGCGGCGGAATCTTCCAAATAATCCAGATCTAGCACTGGAACGCCTTGGTAAATGCCAACGGATACCGATGCGATCATTTGTTTTAAAGGCATCTGTTTAATTAGCCCTTTATCTTGCATAACATTTAAAGCATCTACCAAAGCAACACAAGCGCCTGTTATTGAGGCTGTCCGTGTGCCCCCATCTGCCTGAATGACATCACAATCTATTTTAAGAGTATTCTCGCCTAGCTTTGTCATATCCACCGCCGCTCTCAAAGAGCGACCTATCAAGCGTTGAATTTCTTGCGTGCGCCCGCTTTGTTTTCCCCTAGCTGCTTCCCTATCCATGCGCGAGCCAGTTGAGCGTGGCAACATGCCATATTCTGCTGTTACCCAGCCTCGCCCTTTGCCTTTTAAAAATCTGGGGACATTCGTTTCCAGACTTGCAGTGCACAAGACTTTGGTGTCTCCGAACTCAACCAATACTGAACCCTCAGCATGCTTAGTATAATTTCGTGTAATTTTGATTTTTCGTAACTCATCAGCAGTTCTTCCGCTTGGACGGTTCAGTTCAGACATACTTACCCCAATTGATTTTTAATCGTTTATTAAAATTCATTGTAATGGCTAGCTGCCCATCTGGAAATGAATTTTATAAAATCAGGCAAATCCGCTATAGTGCATGCCTTAATTTTTGGTATAAAGCAGCAAAATGACACAAAGCATGACGGCCTTTGCACGGCAACAGGCAGAACACGAGTGGGGAACTTTAGTTTGGGAGATTCGTTCTGTTAACCACCGCTATCTTGAAACAAATTTAAGACTCCCTGAATCCTTACGTTCGGCCGAAACACTTTGCCGAGATTTACTACGAAAAAAGTTAAGCAGAGGTAAAGTAGATGCGCAATTGAAGTTTACTCCAAACCCAGCTGCCAGCTCTATTAGTGTTGATCAAAATCTACTGAATCAAATTACCGAAGCCAATGCTGAAATTTCTAAGCTCATGCCAGATCTACAACAGCCAAGCACTCTTGATATCTTACGTTGGCCTGGCATAACGCAAGAAAGCCAACAGGATGCTAAAGAAATCGAATCTGAATTAGTTTCTTTGTTTAACCTCTGCTTAAATGGTTTGCAAGAACAAAGAGAAAAGGAAGGCGCTCACTTAAAGCACTTTATTGAGCAAAGGTTAGATAGTATCTCCAAAATAGTAGATGACATAAAACATGCTATGCCTGATATCTTGCAAAGCCAGCACAGCAGACTCAAAGACGCATTAGCTGAATTAGCTGAGTCACTTGATCCTGCCCGACTAGAGCAGGAAATGGTTTTGCTTGCACAAAAAGCCGACATTTCTGAAGAAACCGATCGCCTGCAAGCGCATGTTCAGGAAGTAAGCAATATCCTTAGCCAAACTGGTGCCGTAGGTCGTAAACTAGACTTTTTGATGCAAGAGCTAAATCGTGAAGCCAACACCATATGCTCTAAAGCCGTTGTGATAGAGACCACTTTAAATGCTGTTGAGCTCAAAGTTTTGATTGAGCAGATGCGCGAACAAATACAAAATATTGAATAGCTGATTAACGTCTAACTTATGTCTTTAGGTTCACTTATTTTAATCTCCGCTCCTTCTGGAGCCGGAAAAACATCTTTAGTCGATGCACTGATAAAAGCTGCAAATAACAGCGAGAACGAAAAACTTTGTGTTTCAATTTCCCACACTACCCGGCCGATGAGGCCTGGTGAGATTGATGCAAGCAACTATCATTTTGTCAGCTCGAAAGTCTTTGCTCAAATGGTTGAGAAAGCAGAATTTCTGGAACATGCCGAAGTTTTTGGCAATAATTACGGTACGTCCAAAGCATGGGTTGATGAGCGCTTGCAGCAAGGCTGCAATGTGATTCTAGAGATAGACTGGCAAGGCGCAGATCAAGTAAAAAAAATTATGCCCGAAGCGGTCAGTATTTTTATCTTGCCCCCTTCTTTGGAGGCCTTACGAGCAAGATTAACTTCCAGAGGTCAGGATGACTCTAGCGTTATCGAAAAACGCATGTCTGAGGCAGTTAGTGAGCTATCTCACTATGCTCAAGCAGATTATTTGCTCATCAATGATAATTTTGAAGCTGCCTTGAAAGGCCTTATGGATATCATCCATGGTCAGTATAAGCCTTCAGCTAGTGATAAAGCCTCTTTAGCCGCGTTATTGCAAAGCTTGCTACCATAATTCTAATAAACACTTTATAATTGCCGCCCCTGAAAAATCAGAGGATTTTCTCTCTAGCTATGGCTCTAAAGCCTAAACAGGATACAAAATGGCACGAATTACGGTTGAAGATTGTTTAGAACATGTAGAAAACCGCTTTGAACTGGTTATGGTCGCCAGCAAACGCGCTCGTCAAATTCAAACTGGCGGCAAAGATCCTCTGGTATCTGAAGATAATGACAAGCCTACAGTGCTTGCTTTACGTGAAATCGCGGATGAACTTGTAGACGCATCAATTTTAATTGATACTGCTCAGATAGAAGCTGAGGAAAGTGTTGCTAACCTAGAAGCCAGCGAAGCAGATGCTGCAAGCGCTCCTAAAAATGACATCTCAATTGAAGATGCTATGGATGCAGAACTGATTCCTGAAGAGACTGACAATACTGCTAACTCTGCTGATGTCGACGGAGAAAGTGAAGAGCAGTAGAGATACCTCCGGCCTCTACTGTCTTTAAGTGGAGGCTAAAATTAACACCATTGACTCTCTATCTGAAAGCCTGACTGAGTACCTGGAATCTGACCAGGTAAACTTAGTGCGGCGTGCCTATTATTATGCCGAACAGGCGCATGATGGGCAATTCCGTATTTCTGGAGATCCTTATGTAACTCACCCCTTGGCTGTCGCTGGAATTTTACGTGAAATGCACATGGATCATCAAAGTGTTGCCGCGGCCATGCTGCACGACGTCATTGAAGATACTGGTTTGTCTAAAGAAGCTATTTCTGGTCAATTTGGAAGCTCAGTCGCCGATATTGTAGATGGGGTTAGTAAATTAAACCGTATCGAATTTAGTTCACAGGCTGAAGCACAAGCGGAAAATTTTCAAAAAATGGCTTTAGCCATGGCAAAGGATATCCGCGTGATCCTGGTGAAGCTAGCAGACCGCATGCACAATATGCGAACCCTTTCTGCACTCAAACCTGAAAAACAACGCCGTATTGCCCTTGAAACCCTTGATATTTATGCTCCTATTGCTAATCGCCTTGGCATGAATAATATGCGGATTGAATTTGAAGAAAGGGGTTTCGAGGCCCTTTATCCCATGCGTGCTCGTAGACTAGAGGCCGCCGTGAAAAGCATTGCTGGAAATCGCAAAGCAATTGTTTTACAAATTGAATCTGCTCTGACTGCATGCTTGCAAAGAGAAAACCTCCCAGGAAGGGTCTTAGGTAGAAAAAAACACATCTTTAGCATCTATAACAAAATGCGCGAGAAACGTATTTCTTTCCGTGAAATAACAGATGTTTTTGCCTTTCGCATTGTTACTGATGAAGTTGATACCTGTTACCGAATTTTAGGCGCAGTACATAATCTCTACAAACCTGTGCCGGGTCGTTTTAAAGATTATATTGCTATCCCCAAAGTTAATGGCTATCAATCACTACATACAACCCTGTTTAGCATTCATGCCATACCTATTGAAATTCAGATTCGCACTGAAGATATGGAGGCCATGGCAAATAACGGCATCGCAGCGCATTGGCTGTATAAATCAGAAGAAGAGATGCCCAACCAAAGTCATATCCGTGCCAGGCAATGGGTGCAAGGCCTGTTAGAGATGCAAAAACAAGCAGGAGACTCCCAGGAGTTTGTCGAGCATGTAAAAACTGATTTATTCCCCGACGAAATTTATGTGTTTACGCCTAAAGGCGCCATACTAGAATTACCTGCCGGATCTACCGCCGTAGATTTTGCTTATGCCGTCCACACTGATGTTGGCAACTCCTGTGTTGCCTGTCGCATCAATCGTCGTCTGGCACCATTAAGTCAAATTTTACAAAGCGGACAAACCATAGAAATAATAGCTTCTGGCGCTTATCCAAATCCGGCTTGGCTAAATTTTGTAGTTACCGGCAAGGCCCGAAGCAATATACGGCATTATTTGAAAAACCAACGCCGTTCTGAAGCCATCACTCTTGGTAGACGCCTGCTGAATAAAACACTTGCCGGTTTTGGGTATAACCTTTCTAATATCCCGAAAAATAAAGTTGGCGGATTACTGGAAGAAACTGATTTCGATGTGCTTGATGATTTGCTAGAGGATATCGGCCTTGGTAATCGTATGGCCTATATCGTTGCTCGTCGTCTATTGCCAGATGATGGCAAACACTTACATGAATCAGGTGAAAATGATTCCGCATTAGCCATTCATGGCGCTGAAGGGATGGTCATGTCTTTTGCGAAATGTTGTCACCCAATTCCTGGCGACCATATTGTTGGTTATATCAGTTCAGGCAAGGGAATGGTTGTGCATCTTGAAAGCTGCAACAATGTAGCTGAAGTAATTAATGACCCCAAAAAACATTTGGCTCTACGTTGGGACCCTGTTGTAGAAGGGGAATTTCCAGTTGAGCTGCGCGTAGAAATCGAACACCAGCGCGGTCTAATAGCCACTCTGGCTAATGTCATTACTTCCAATGAGGCGAATATTGATAAAATAAGCACCTCAGATCGCGACGCCCAATTCAGTATTGTTTATCTGACCATTAATGTCAGAAATCGAATTCATTTGGCAAATGTAATGAAAAAAGTTCGAGTAATTAAGTCAGTTATAAAAGTCAGCCGTATTAAAAATTAACTTAAGCATTAATTTTTTGTTGCTTGATCATTTCTTCAGTGTCTAACACAAACCTTTTAGCCTCATCGCTTGGAACACCTTGACTAAAAATGAACCCCTGCACAACTGGGCACTTCAACTGGCGTAAATAACGCAGCTGATATTCTTGCTCTACACCTTACGCTATCATTTCTAGCTTTAAGCCTTTAGAAATATGTGCAATTGCTTCAATAATTGAACGGTCTGTTCCCAGCTCCATATCTTGAATAAAACTTCGGTCTATTTTTAAACGATTCAAAGGAAGTTTTTGTAAAAGGCTTAAAGATGAATAGCCTGTTCCAAAGTCATCAATAGCAATACTTACGCCAACGTCATGTAGCTGCCTAAGCTTGTCAATAGAGCTATCAATATCACGCATTAAAATACTTTCTGTCACTTCTATTTCTAAAGAGCCTTTTGGGGTTCTATATTTTTTTAGTGCTTTCACAATTTTATCGACAAAATCTTTTTGTTCAATTTCCTTGCCAGAAAAATTTACAGAAAATTTAGTTACATGAATACCTTGCTCTTGCCAGTCGTGCATTTCTGAAAGCGTTTCTTCTAATACCCAATCACCAAGCTCGCAAATTAATCCGGACTCTTCCGCAACAGATAAAAAATGTGATGGCGAAAGTAAGCCTTGAGTTGGGTGATTCCATCTAAGAAGGGCTTCTACACCACAGACTTCTCCAGAATTAAGGTCAATCTGAGGCTGATAAAAAACTTCAAACTGTTTTTCTTTAATACCTATACGAATTTCATTTTCAATATTCAACAATAAATTATTTTTCACGCTCATATTGTCTTCATATAAATGATAACTATTTTTGCCTTGGTCCTTTGTATGGTACATCGCGACATCAGAATGTTTTATTAATGTTTCCGCGTTATCACCATCGCGAGGATAGATAGAAACACCTACACTAACTGTTAGATATAATTCATGCCCTTCAACCTTAAAGGGCTTTTTAATTGTTTCCACAACCTTATTTCCAACCGCGTGCACATCAGACTCTAATTGCATATGCGGCAATAACACGATGAATTCATCTCCACCTATTCGAGCGATAGAGTCCCCCTCTCTAAGGCAAGAACTTAATCGCTCGCCCACCCGTTTTAAAAGCTCATCTCCGATTGAATGGCCCAGGCTATCGTTGACTATTTTGAAGCGATCCAGATCAAGAAATAAAACAGCTAAACTATGGTCGTCTCGTTTGGCATTGCTAATTGCAGTACTCAAACAATCTAAAAATAAGGCTCTATTAGGCAAGCCAGTTAACAAGTCATGATAGGCTTGAAAGTGAATTAATTTTTCCGAAGACAAGCGTTCCGTGATATCTCTTGCTACAACATAAGTTCCAGAAAAATTCTTTTCTTTCTCTTCATCATGCTCATGCTCATAGACTCCAGCTGAACTTAGTTCAATAGCAATTTTATTTTTATCACTCTCAAAATGCTTGCCGGGCTTACACGTTAGCCAAATTTCTTCTTCACTTGTAGCTCTAGCCCCCTCTCTTCTTTCCAGAAAACAGTGAGAAGCTTGCTCTAAACATGATGGCTCAACCACGTATGAATAATGTTCACCAATTAGCTCATCTTTGCTATAACCCAATATTTCTTCAGCTCTATTATTGGCAAAAACAAAATGCCCCTGTTTGTCGACAATAAAAATTATATCAGGAGAACTTTCAACCATGAAGCGGTGTAATTTTTCAGATCTTTCGAGCTTCTTACGTAAAGTCAGAAAGCTTTTTTCTAGTTCTTGTTTGTTCAACGCATTTTGAACAGAATTAATTAGAGCATCATATTCATAGGGTTTTTGCAGAAAATCAAATGCGCCCAAAAGAAAAGCCTGACTAACAGCATCGAACCCGGTCTCGCCACTAATAACTAACATTGTAGTGTTTAGACCTTCTTGATTAAAAAACTCCATGACCTCATGGCCACTGACTCCTGGCATATTCAAATCGAGAATGGCCAAATCAAAATTTTGTGCTTTTAATTTCTCAATGGCCTGCTCACCATTTTGCGCAGTAGAGACATCATAGCCCGAAAGTTCTAGTAACTTTTTGCCGCTTTCCAGCAACTCTATTTCATCATCAACCAGTAATAATTTAACGCTTGAAGTCATAGACCTTACTCTCAGAGTCACTTGTGTTTACATTATCCACATCATCATTGCTTTTTGGCAATGGCGATCCCTCTGGCCGCGGCAACAATAAAGCAAAAGTAGTTCCGCGTTGATCACTTTGGCAGCTAATAATGCCTCCGAGCTCTTCTACAAAATTTTTCACAACAGCTAGTCCGGAACCAGTATGGCTATCATCCTTACTCGTATTGCCCGGCATAAATAAATTTTGCATTATGCTTTCCGTTATTCCCGGCCCATTATCAATTATATTAATCATCACGTAGTTGACCTGGTTCATATTTAAATTACTACGTGTTTCAACTTTTATTGCGCCGTTTTCTACACAAGCTTCTGCTGCATTTTTAAGTAAGTTTATTAAGATTTGCTTGAGAGAGTTTTCTTTGCCTAAGATAAATGGCAACTTTGGATCTAAATCTAACTCAATCGTTATAGCTTTTTCTTCAGGTATCGAGGCAGAAAAAACTTTGTTGATCCCAGTGATAATTTTATTCAAGTCTAGAGAGCTTGCTTTGTCCTCTGGTTCAGAATTATTACCAAGCTTATTAAGTATTTGTCTGACGCGTTCAATTTCAGTTTCAATTACTTTAATCTCTTCGTGCAGCTCTGAATCTTCTTCTTGTTTTAAGCTTAATATTTTCATGTAATTTTTAATAATACTTAAAGGGTTATTAGCCTCATGCACAGCTTCCCGAATTTTTTGTTGATAGTAAAACTCCTGATTATTAATTGCGCTGTGGGCGGTGAGTACTTCTTGCTCAATATATAACTGATGCAAAGTATTTCTTAAGGTCGTTTCTTGTAAATATGCTTTCCCCCCCATCTCGTTAACCCCAAACACTACTAGGGCTACTACTTTATTTTTATAAATAACAGGGTCACAAAGTAATGCTGTCTTACCAAGAGCTTTTAAAATTTGAAGATCTGCTACTTTGATATTCGTATCTGCGGCTTCCAACACTATGGCTTTATTATTTTGATAGCTTGCCGCAACCTTACTTGGATTTTCCGACAACAGCAGCGATATTTTAGGCTTGGATTCTTCTGATGTAGTGCTCAAAGCTATTGATAAATTCTGCTCATCTACGTCAGGCAAAAAAACTAAGGCTTGTCCGCCTTCAAAAAGCTCATTAGACAAAATTTTCAAAACATCTATAAATTTCGGCGGCTTATTGCTATTTGCTGTATGCAATATTTTTGTAATATTGTTGATGCCTTGAGCCTGATTTAACATTGCCGCTTTCTTTTCAGCTCTACTAGATGCACTTGCATTTTCTGGTAAAGGCAACCGTTTACTTGTAGATAGTTCAATTTGCAGCACATCCAGATAACTCTGAATACTTTCTGTACTAGATTTTTGAATAGACCTGAGCGCCTCCTGTTCCAATCCAAAAAGTTTTTGCCCAGCATTAATTAGATCAAAATCTATGTCTTCTTTGCTGGCTAATTGATTTGCAAACCAGCATAACTTTACTTCGGTACTAGCATCTTCTATATCTTCAAAGGGCCGATGATGAAAACGTATGGCATCTGAATCTATAAATCCGAGCTTACAGCCTTCTAGAAAAGATGCTCCTAACTCAGCATGGCTTACGCCGAATGTTTGCTGCTCCAAACGAGAAAGCTCAGTTTCCGAAGATGTTTTTGCATGCAGCATGAAGTAGTCATTGTTATAGACGCTGGCCAATATCAATTCACCAAGGTTTATTAATAATGCTGTCGTTTCAAGTTTGGCTGACTGTGGAAATTTACAAGAGCTCGCTAGCCCTGAAGTGTATTTACTACATAGAACGGCGTGTCGCCAATGTAAAAGGTGAAAATTGTCATGCTTCTTGGGCAACAATAAAGGATTATATTGGGTGGTTGAGCTTCTTATTTGTTCAAATACAATTTTTCTTGCGCTCTCTTGCCCTAAGATTGCTAGGTCTACATTCGGCGACTCGGCTTTTAATGCTATCAGCGACTGCAACAACAAAATGGGAGAATGCTTTAGAAGGTCTGCTAATTTTTGGGAGGCAAGGTCATCCTCCTGTTAGTTGGCCTCTCCTTCTAACTCCAGGTCTCTAAGAAGAAGCTCTGGCAAAGAAAAAGCTTTGGACAGATGAAATTGATCTAAAATAGCGCTTACTGGTTCGGACATTGCCCTATTGTGATACCTGTCGTGCACTTATCAAAATAATCAGATGATTCTACAGTAAGTACTCAACAGGGTCACGGCCAAGAATTAACTGTTTTGAAGTATTTATTTATGTGGATTTCAAGCATTTGATTAGCGCCCAGAAAGAAAAAATCCTAGAATGAAGCTATGGATAAAAAAAGCGCTAAGGCTTCTTCCAACGACTTAACTCAGATGCCTTTAACCCATCTACAAGGGGTGGGTCCTGCCCTAGAGAAAAAGCTTGCTGGCCTCAACATCTATCACCCTCTCGATTTACTCTTTCATCTTCCCTTTCGCTACCAAGATAGAACGCACATTACATCCATTGCAGCCCTGCAGGTCGGTTCAGATGTGGTCATTGAAGGCCATATTTTGGGTACTGCTATAGTTTTTGGCCGGCGTAGAAGCCTCTTGGTCAAAATTCGGGATCAAAGCGGTATTGCCAATCTGCGTTTCTTTCATTTTAGCGCTGCCCAAAAAAACAGCTTGGCAGAAGGCAAACGTATTCGCTGCTATGGAGAAGTTAAATGGGGGCGCAGCGGTATTGAGCTGTTTCATCCTGAGTATAAAATTATCGATGAGCAAGATCGATTTTCAAGCACCAAAACTCTTACGCCTATCTACCCCAGCACCGATGGCCTGCAACAAAATCGTCTACGCAATATTATTGAGCAAGCTTTAATCTTATTAAGACAAGGTGCAAATTTGATTGACTATTTGCCATCTAAATTGAACCAGGAATTCGGCACCAACAATTTAAAAGACGCGTTGCTTTACATTCACCAGCCTCCAAAAAATGCTCAATTAGAAAAGCTAGAAGCTGGCTTACACCCAGCCCAACAACGCCTCGCGTTTGAAGAACTCTTGGCACACTACTTATGTCTGCGCCGACTAAGAGAAAATGCCCAGCAAGATAAAGCACCTTCATTAAGCGCCGACTCTGAACTAATTCTCGTATTGATTCAAAACCTCCCCTTTTCACTGACTAGCGCTCAACAAAAAGTCTTCGCTGATGTAAGCAAAGACCTTGCTACTAATAAGCCAATGCTTAGGTTAGTTCAAGGCGATGTGGGCTCAGGTAAGACCATCATCGCCATCCTTGCTGCATTACAGACTGTTGGAAATGGATATCAGGTAGCCGTGATGGCGCCAACAGAAATTCTTGCTGAACAACATTTTTTAAATTTCTCTGAGTTACTCGAAAGTCTCAATGTAGAAATTGCTTTCTTAAGCGGCAAAATCAAAGGCAAAACGCGTTCGGAAACACTGGCTTTAATTGGCAATGGGCAAGCTCAGATCGTTATTGGCACTCATGCGCTATTCCAAGATGAGGTTCAGTTCAAAAGGCTTGGTTTAATGGTCATTGACGAACAGCATCGCTTTGGAGTGCATCAGCGCCTAGCGCTTCGAGAAAAAGGCCAAAGTCATGGAGCAAGTCCTCATCAATTAATTATGACTGCTACTCCTATCCCCAGAACGTTGATGATGAGCGCTTACGCCGACCTTGATTGCTCCATTATTGGCGAGCTTCCGCCTGGCCGCTCCCCAGTAAATACTGTATTAATTGCTGAAAGCCGGCGCTCGCAAGTGATAGAAAGAATTCAAGATGCTTGCTCTAGAGGCCGTCAGGCTTATTGGGTCTGCACTTTAATTGAAGAATCAGAAATGCTGCAATGCCAAGCGGCTGAAGTGACTTTCGCCAACCTACAGCAACAACTAAAAAACATAGATGTTGGCTTAATTCATGGTCGCATGAAGCCCAAAGAAAAGTCTGAGATCATGCATCAGTTTAAAAGTGGAAACATTAAGTTATTAATCGCAACCACTGTGATCGAAGTCGGTGTTGATGTGCCGAACGCCTCTTTAATGATCATAGAAAACCCAGAGCGACTGGGGCTTGCACAATTACATCAATTACGCGGCAGGGTTGGTAGGGGCAGCGAAAAGAGCCATTGCCTTTTGCTTTATCAAACTCCCTTATCTGAACTCGGCAAACAGCGCCTAGAAATTATGCGCAGTAGCAATGACGGCTTTTATATTGCACAAAAAGATATGGAAATTCGTGGGCCCGGAGAAGTCCTGGGAACTCGCCAAACTGGCTTGATGGAACATAAAATTGCCAACCTGAGTCGTGATTCACACTTGCTTGATAACATTAAAATCTGGGGCGAAAACTTGCGAGAGCACCACCCAGGAAATATTGACCCTTTGATTGATCGCTGGCTCTCGGTTAATCAGCAGTATGGAAATGTTTAGGGCTCTAGTATGCCTAACTCACCTTGGCGTTTGGCAATAATGACGGCTCCACAGGAGTCGCTAAAGATGTTTATAGATGTTCTGAACATATCCAAAACACGGTCAGTTACCAGCAATAACCCAATAGCCTCAATTGGCAATCCTATCGCGGTTAATATCACAGTAATCGCTACCAGACTGGCAGCAGGAATGCCTGCGACGCCTATAGAGGTTAATAAGGCTATTAACACCACTGTAAACTGGGTGGCAAAACTTAAGTCCAGCCCATAAGCCTGTGCCAGAAAAATTGCGGCCACGCATTCATAAAGCGCCGTACCATCCATATTCACTGTCGCGCCTAAAGGCAGAACAAAGCTTGTGGTTTTTTCAGACACTCCAGCATTTTTTTCTACTAACTCCATAGTTAAAGGCAAGGTCGCTGAGGATGAGGCTGTTGAAAACCCCGTCAGAATTGCTGGTGCCATTACCTTGAAATGCGCTAAGGGGCTTACACCGCCAACATATTTTAACAATAAGGGTAAAACGACAAAAACATGTGTGGCTAGTGCTAACAATACAGTGATAAAAAAGATCAGCATTGGCTGAAATGCAGCAAAGCCTGTTTCTGCAACAGTTCCGGCAACCAGACCAAATACACCATAAGGCGCAAAACGCATAATCCACATCGTAATACGCATCATGGTTTCAGAAATCCCTTGCCAGAAATTAAGCAAGACCTCTCCCTGGCGGTTGGGGATTTGCGTCATAAAATAGCCAAAGACCAGTGCAAAAAAGATAAGACCTAACATCTGGCCTTCTGCTGCTGCGGCGACGATATTGGTAGGAATCATGCGTAGGAAAATTGCGGCGATATCGCCGCCGCCACGACCTTCAACGCTAGCAACGGCTGAAGCCAGCGTTCCTTGATCAAGACTAAGATTTAAACTCTCGCCTGCAGCTACCCCGTCAATAATTCCAGGGCTTATAAGGTTCACATAAAAGAGGCCTACCAAGATGGCCAAGGTGCTGGTCAATGCATAATATCCCAGCGTCATGCCTCCAAGCTTGCCTAGATCACTACGCCCTCCCATATTTGCTACACCACAAATAATAGAAGCCATAATTAAAGGAACGATGATCATGCGTAAGGCATTTAAGAACATGGTCCCAATAAAGTCGTACATGGCATAAAAGGTGACGCCAAAAATGCTAAGCTCTGTCCCTGTAAATTGCCCGCAAATGAATGCCAATAAGATGGCTATTAATATCTGCCAGTGTAGTTGGATTTTTACCATGATTTACTCCATTGAGTTCAGGCTATTTAAACAGTGCTATTTCTTTTATTCAATGCTCGCTAAAGACTGTCTATAATTACGCCTCACTAATTAAGTTGTGCCTATGTATTTAAACGCTTTATTACAGAAAACCAAACAAAAGTTTAGCACTGCGCAATTAAGGCTCTGGAACTCAATCCAGCTTCATTTGCCCCTAGTTGCCCTTAAATTTCCAATTTACTGGAACTTAACTCGGATGAACCGCCCCATTGGTTTTTACCTTGTTTTGTGGCCGACACTCTGGTGCCTCTGGATTGCTGGCAACGGAAGCCCAGACATCAAGCTGGTGATCATTTTTTGCATAGGCACAGTTTTAATGCGAGCTGCAGGCTGCTGTATAAACGATTTTGCTGATCGAAATTTCGATGGTCGCGTGGCAAGAACCAAAGATCGGCCTATTACAAAAACACAAGCAAGCCCTAAAGAAGCTCTCTTGTTATGCGCTTCGCTATGCTTTTTTTCCTTCCTTTTAGTCTTGATGACAAATACATTGACCATTTTTATGGCTTTTGCTGCCTTAGGGCTCACCTTGATTTACCCATTCATGAAACGCTATACCCATTTGCCCCAGGTAGTTCTAGGCGCCGCTTTTTCATGGGGGGGCTTAATGGCATTTACTGCACAAACGGGAACATTGCCAGCACAAGCCTGGCTTTTATATATCGGGACTCTGCTTTGGACTATCGCATTTGATACCCAGTACGCCATGGTTGATCGCGAAGATGATTTAAAAATTGGGGTGAAATCCACGGCTATTCTTTTTGCTGAGGGCGACATCTATGTTATTGCTTTTTTGCAGGTGTTTTTTTTGGTTACTCTGGCCTTTTGTGCCAGCTCTTTTCAGCTAGGAAACTGGTTTCAATTTGGCCTCTTATTAGCGGCAGGCTTTTTTATCTATCAACATACCCTGACCTGGGATCGCCAACCAGAGCAATGCTTTAAAGCTTTTCTCAATAATAATTGGGTGGGCGTGGTGATTTTTGTTTTTACTATGCTGGATTTTATTTTTAGCTAGTATTTAATCCGCGCAGGTTTTTGCCACTCGAGAGAGGCCCCAAGATTAGCCAGCATCATCAGGCCCTGGTCGTAATTCCTGCCAACAGAATTGATGCCATGGGAATCATCCCCTGGCACTAA
Source organism: uncultured Pseudomonadales bacterium (assembly GCA_943789335.1). GTDB lineage: Bacteria > Pseudomonadota > Gammaproteobacteria > Pseudomonadales > Pseudohongiellaceae > UBA5109. The sequence continues at coordinate 189,458 of CALSTS010000004.1, forward strand.
TGCAATTCCTTTGGCCATAGCCATTTTCAAAATAGATAGTGATGGATATTGCTCCAAGCCTTTATCAAAACCTCTCAAATTGAAATCGATAATCAGTTTATTTTCAGCAATAAAGTCCAGATTTCGTTCAATTTTTTCTATAACAGAAGGGTTTGTAAGAGTACTTAAATAATCCGGATCAAATGCTCTAATTAAATCAAAATGCGCCACAACTGCTGGACAAAATTCTTGCATCATAGCGAATTGAGAATCAAAGTAATCGCAGTAAAGCTGAGTCATGCTGCCAGACTCAGCAAGTGCCTGTTGGTAATCGTCTTTACTATAATCAATCCCAAAACCATTAACATGGTGTAATGAGCCTACTAAATAATCCGGCTGAAATTGCTTAATAAGGCCATGTACATAATCTTTAGTGCCTAAATAAGTTTCTATTTCAAAGGCTATCAAAAGCTCAATTTGATTGGCATATTTTTGCTGTAAATCTCGGCCGAGCCGAAAGTATTCGACGAAACGTTGCTGCATAAACTCTGCGCTTAAGCCGGCATCTGCTTCATCGGGGTACCTCATCTTGTCGGAAAGCGGAGGGATATGTTCAGTAATCCCTACCCATGTGAAACCCTGCTCAATATAGGCCTGAATAATACTCTCCAAATCGTCTTTGGCGTGCTGGCAAAATTGCCCGCTGTGGCCGCCATGTACAGAAACCTTTGCAGTATCAGTTAATATATTTTCTAAGCCTTTGTTCATGTTCCTCAATCTTGTAAACTCATTAATGCTAGCGTTTCATTTTGTTTGCACCTTAACCCATATTCGTTTATCAATAAACAGCCGGCTGCCGTGAGTCAAAAATACACAATAGAATTTTTAGACAGTATTACCCAGGTTCCTGCTGATGACTGGAATAAGCTTGTGCATTCAGAATATCCTTTCCTGCAGCATGAGTTGATATATGCCCTTGAAAAAAGCGGGTGCGCCTCTGCGATTTCAGGCTGGAAGCCCAAGCATTTATTACTGAAAAATGATGCTGGAAAAATACTGGCATTAATGCCTCTTTATTTAAAAAATAATTCAATGGGAGAGTATGTTTTTGACTGGTCTTGGGCCGATGCATATTATCAGCATGGTGTAGAGTATTATCCAAAGTTGGTTACATCTGTTCCTTTTACTCCTTCAGCAGGGCCAAGAATTTGTATTGACCCCAATTCAAACAAACAAGAAATTCTAGCCGAAATAGTCAATAGCGTGCAGCAACAGGCCAAAATTTTACAAGCATCTAGTTGGCATATTTTATTTCCTGAAAAAGATTTATCAGATTCACTTGCCACTTTGAGCCTGGCTCAAAGGCAAGGCTGCCAGTATCAATGGTTTAATAAAAGCTATATAGATTTTGACAGCTTTTTGGGAAGCTTTACTTCTCGTAAACGTAAAAATTTGAAAAAAGAACGAAATAAAATTAAAGAAAATAATATTGAATTTGAGTGGCTAAACGGAAAAGAGATCTCTCAAGAACAATGGCAGATTTTTTATAAATTTTATCAAAACACTTATCTCGTTCGTGGAAGATCTGCTTATTTAAGCCTGCCTTTTTTTCTTGAAATTGCTCGACTTATGCCAGAAAAAATCTTACTTGTTTTAGCAAAAAAAGACAGCTCATATATCGCTGGAGCTTTAAGTTTCAAAGATGACAACGCGTTATATGGCCGCTTTTGGGGCTGCGATGAAGAATGGCAATTTCTTCACTTTGAAACCTGCTATTACCAAGGCATTGAATATTGTATCAAACATAAATTACAAAAATTTGATTCAGGCGCACAAGGCGAACATAAAATTCAACGCGGTTTTGAGCCCGTTTTAACGTATTCCAACCACTGGATATCGCACCCTCAATTTAGCGCGGCAATTAATCAATTTATTGAAGAAGAAACAGACCACCTCTCACAATATCAGGTACTAGCAGAAAAACATCTGCCTTTCAAAAAAATATAAAATCATAAGCCTTCTTTGATAAATCGCAAGCATCTGGCTTGCAGCAATGAGTTATCCGGCACAAGCTTAGACATCAGCAATAATTGGGAGATAATTTTGCCTAAAGAAAAGATCAAAGGCCTGATTTCAGACTTACATGAAAAACTTTCAGATTCACAATCCAGCCCTCAACAAGATCTTCTGTTAGCGCAACTACAGGCGCAGCTTGACAGCTGGGAAGGCCCCAAACCGGCTAATGGGGATTTCAAAGATGCCACCGAAGAATTGCTGGAAGAGCTTGAGGAAAGACATCCAAAAGCAGCTAGAATTGCTCTGGAAATTTTAGAATCTCTGGGGCATTTAGGGCTTTAGTTTGTTTTTTAGCTTTGATTGCGCAAGAAAACCAATTCTTGTTCTGTGGATTCTTTTTTGCTGAAGCGATAACCTTCAGCCTTAAATGCCGTCAGGCCTTTTTTATCTTTTACTCGGTTTTTAATAATAAAAGAGCTCATTTGTCCTCTAGCTTTTTTTGCAAAAAAGCTGATTACTTTATATTGGCCATTTTTAAAGTCTTTAAATACAGGGGTGATAATTTCAGCTTCACCTGTTTTACCTTTTAGCGCTTTAAAGTATTCATTAGACGCAAGGTTAATCAAAACATTATCTTTTTGATCTTTTAAGGCTTTAGAAATTGCCGCTCCTAATTGCTCCCCCCAAAAATCATAAAGCGACTCTCCTCGCCTATTTTTTAACCCTGCCCCCATTTCTAAACGGTATGGCTGCATTAGGTCTAATGGCCGCAATATTCCATAGAGCCCAGATAAAATTCGTAAATGCTTTTGCGCAAAATCCAAATCAGTTTCTGTATATTGTTGAGCTTCAAGTCCTGCATAAACATCGCCTTTAAAAGCAAATATTGCTGGTCTAGAATTTTTTGGCGAAAAAGGGCGCTGCCAATTTAAATACCGAGAGACGTTCAGCTCTGCTAATTTTGAGCTGATATGCATTAAATCTTGAATATCTTCGGGGTCAAAGGCTCTTAACACTTTAATTAGTTTATCTGACTCTTCAAGAAATTGCGGTTGGGAAAATTTCTTAGAAGGTAATGGGGTTTCATAATCTAATGTCTTTGCTGGTGATATAACAATAAGCATCTTTTTCTCTTTTCTTACCCTTGATTTATACTTGGTTTATAAAGCTGTCCCACCAATTTAACGGCGTTACCCCGTCAGTGGGGTCGTAAACGTTGCCATAATACCAGACTGAATCTGGATAAGCGGTCATTGCATTATCAAATAAAGCCTCTATTGCTGAAAAACCCAAATTTACATGTATTGAATAACTAAGCGCTCGATCAGTTTTAATATCTAGCGCACCGTCATGCATCTCAACTTGCGGTGTCAAATTGCTTTCCAACAACTCTATATCTGATTTGCGAAAAACTCGGACAGCCAGATTTCCACTGTGTTTTACTACAACTATCTTATCAACTTTTTGTTGGTCTATGCTGATAATATCGCCTTTTGCTAGGCCGCGAACGAGCAAGGGTGTCTTTTTTAATTCATAGTGATCAGCTTGTTCGAGCATATAGACCTCGACCTTTTCCAAGACCTTCTGGCCTTCATTATCATATCCCGCTGGAAGTTGTAATAACGCTTGTTCTGCTTGTTTCAATGTGGCCCTCCCCGAAGATATTTCATTTTATCAGAAAAGATTAGCTTGACCTGCATCAACTGTTCTCTTGTAGTCGTGAAGTCTAATAACTACACTTAGTAAAAAGAGTCTTTTAAAAAGCTAAAGGAGTTTGGAATGAACCTATATAAAAATATACTTGTTGCTGTAGACCTCTCTCAGGATTCAGCGGTTATTCTCGATAAGGCCCGCAGTATCGCCAAAGCTTATGATGCACAGTTAAATTTAGTGCACGTTATTGAGCCCATTGCTGTTGGCTATGCCATAGAAATTTCCAGCATCGATGTTGAAGGGTTGCACCATGAGGCTACTGAGCAGGCCAAGCAGTCTCTGTTAGAAATGGGTGCAAATATAGATATACCTGCAGGGCGCATGCATACGCTACTAGGCCAGCCAGCCCGTGAGATAAAAGAGTTAGCCAGTGAAATCAAAGCCGACCTAATTATTATGGGAAATCATGGTCGCCATGGCTGGGAATTGCTTTTTGGCTCAACTTCAACTGGTGTCGCTCATGGTGTTAGTTGCGATTTATTAACCGTTCACGTTTAAGGCTTCTTATTGACTAACCTTGACGAGCAAGAGGGGCTTTCAGCCTTCGCTTCTGAACTCGCTTCTAAAGCCGAAGTTTGGGGCTTAATGGGGGAAAATGGGTGGGCCTTATGTCCTTCTATAGAATTTGAAGAGACAGAAGTTCTCCCTTTTTTCTCCAGCAAAGACGCTGCCTCTTTACTTTGTTCTGGCGAATGGGAGGCTTACCGGCCTGAAGTTATTCCGTTAGAGTCTTTTCTTGATGATTGGCTACCTGGCATGCATGAGGATAATGCAATGGTTGGCCTCAACTGGAACACAGACCTTGAAGGTATAGAAGCAGAGCCTGCTGACCTTGCAGCGGCAATTGTTGATGCTACGGAACAGCAGTATTGAAACTTATACTGTTTTACCTCAATCGCATTGCTAGACTGCTTAAACCTATTCGCATTGCCTTAATTGCATTCACCTTTTTTGCTTTATTGCTGACAGCTTATTCGCTTCTAGTCCGCTCAGCGTTTACTCTTAATCTACTTGAGCCCTCTATTATTGTTTCATTATGGGGAATGCTGTTATTGGCGAGCACAGAGCTATTTCAACAATTACCTGATCCTGTATTGCCTCAAGACTCTTTTTTGCAGCGCATGCTAAGCCACTGCAAACTTTTATTTTTCTCTTTCTTGGCATTAGCGGTTCTTTTTGTAAGCCTATTATTAGTTTGGCTAAGCCTGCGATTGCTTCTAATTTAGCTGCATTTATAGAACAAATTTTGCTATTCTCTTAATTTGTAATACTTAGCTAGCAGCATCAACTCAAGCTGTTATAGTGATAACCATTCCCATCCTGATAGCCTGCTGAATGAATAAAATCCACACCTTAAATAAATACCTAGATGGCTTTTCAGAACTTATAGGAAAAGGCGCTTCATACTTTTCTGTGTTGATGGTTCTAGTTACTTGCTATGTCGTCATCAGCCGTTATGTTTTTAACACTGGCTCTATTGCTATCCAAGAATCAGTTCTTTACATAAATGCCATAGTGGTTTTTGGCGCTGTGGGGTATACCCTCAAGCACAACGGACATGTACGAGTTGATGTTATTTATGGGCCTGCGTCAGCACGCTACAAAGCTTGGGTTAACCTCTTGGGGTCTATATTTTTATTAATGCCCGTTTCTTTTTTTATACTTCTATATTGCTGGGACTATGTGATGTCTTCTTGGGCGGTTCTTGAAGACTCCCCTGAAGCCAACGGCCTGCCTTTTGTCTATCTGCTTAAAACTACTATATTGCTAATGTGCTTTTTCCTGATACTTCAAGGTTTAGCAGAAATACTAAGAAACTTTTGTCTTTTGTTTTCACCAAACGCCTCTGATCTTGCTTACAAAGAAGAGGACATCAGCACCTTATGATGGAATTAATGCCTTTCCTGCTTTTCATCTGTATTTGTCTGGTACTGCTGGCCGGTTACCCGGTCGCTTTTTCTTTGGCTGGCACATCTATAGCCTTTGCCGGCATTGGCGTTTTGACCGGAACCTTTGATACTGCTTTTTTAAGCGCAATACCCAATCGAATCTTTGGCAGCGTCATTGCTAACACGACATTGTTCGCAGTTCCCATGTTTGTTTTTATGGGTGTCATGCTGGAAAAATCTAAAATCGCCGAAGATCTGCTGGGCGGGATGGCCCTACTTTTTGGTAAAATGCGTGGAGGTTTGGGGCTTTCGGTAATTATTGTAGGCATGTTACTAGCCGCAAGTACCGGAATTGTTGGGGCTACAGTCGTAACAATGAGTGTGCTTTCTCTGCCGACCATGATGAAGGCTGGCTATAAAACTTCCCTTGCTACCGGCACTATTTGTGCCACGGGGACCCTTGGACAAATTATTCCGCCTTCAATTGCCTTGGTTTTGCTGGGCGATGTTATCTCCAATGCCTATCAGCAAGCCCAGATAAGCATGGGAGTTTTTTCGACGCAAACTGTCTCTGTCGGAGATCTATTTGCTGGTGCCATTATTCCTGGATTGTTATTAGTTTTTTTATATTCGCTATACATGTTAGGGGTAGCTATTTTTAGAGATGATTATGCTCCCCCAGCCAAGCAGGAAGATATTGATGCCATAAAAGAAAATAGCAGCATCTTAGAAAAGGTTCTAAAAAGTCTGTTACCACCACTGATATTAATAGTAGCCGTACTTGGCTCCATTCTGTTTGGTGTCGCGACGCCAACAGAGGCGGCTGGTGTCGGAGGGCTAGGTTCTATTTTATTAGCTTTGGCCAAAGGGCAGCTAAGCCTAAATATTTTTAAGGAAGTTTCCATCTCCACAGCAAAAGTAAGCTCAATGGTCTACATGATCCTTATCGGTGCTGCCATTTTTTCATTAGTTTTTCGTGGCTTTTCTGGTGATATCTTAGTTGAAGAGTTTTTTGAAAGCTTGCCCGGCGGTGTTGTGATGGCTGTAAGTTTAGTAATGCTCGTTGTATTTTTACTTGGTTTTATACTCGATTTTATCGAAATAACCTATATGGTAGTGCCTATTGTTGGCCCCATCTTGTTAGCTATGGGACTTGACCCTATTTGGCTTGGGATCATGCTGGCAGTAAATTTACAAACGTCTTTTTTAACGCCGCCTTTTGGTTTTGCTCTGTTTTATTTGCGTGGCGCTGCGCCAAGTGAAGTACTAACAAAAGATATTTATAAAGGTGTTGTTCCTTTTATTTTGATTCAGGTCTTTATGCTGGCACTATTGTCTATCTGGCCTCAACTAACTACCTGGTTACCATCGTTACTCTAAGATAAGCATTCATGAATACTGAAAATGAAAACCTAGATTTAGACCCTAACCCTCATCCTGATGGTGAGCTGGCGACTCAAACTATTGCTGTGCCCGCTGACACCAATCAAGATGGTGAAATTCATGGTGGATGGCTGGCTAGCCAAATGGATATGGCCGCTCATTTGGCTAGTTCTAAAGTAGCCAAAGGCAAAGTGGCCACGGTTGCAATAGACAATATAAGCTTTCTTGCGTCTATTAGCCTAGGCTCCGTAGTCGCCTGTTACACAAAGATTTTAGGAGTTGGCCGATCATCTATTCGTGTTTCGGTAGAGACCTGGGTTAGCCATGTCGTAAAAGGAGAACAGTGGACCAAGGTCTCCGAAGGGGTTTTTACCTTTGTTGCTATTGGCAGCGATGGCAGAACCAGAGCAATTCCTAAAGAAGGCCGCTAATTACCAGGCAAAAAACTTTATTAAATGAATCAGGCTAAAAGTCTTAACTTGAGTTAACGTTGCTCTGCCCTAACTCTGATATAAGCTTCTTCCGAAATATCTTGGTAATCTTTAATGTGCGCTTCAAAGGCGCGATAGGACGAAAGAATCCGCTGGCCTATTTCGCTGCTTCGGCCTAGCTCGTCAATTATATCTTGGGAAACATCGTACAGTTCCGCAGTTAAATCAGCAGGAAATTGCCGTAATTCTACGCCATGCTCATCTAAAAGAGTAACCAAAGCATTGCTATTTTGAACCCGGAATTGATCTGCCATCGAAGCGCTAACCGAGCTAGCCGCTGTCCGCATTATGGCTTGTAAGTCTTGTGGAAGGGCTTCAAACGTTTCCTTATTGAACAAAAATTCTTGTAGCGAGCCAGCCTCATGCCAACCGGGGAAATAGTAATAATCAGCAACATCATAGAAACCTAAAGCCAGGTCGTTAAGAGGCCCTACAAACTCAGTGGCATCGATGACTCCAGTTTGTAATGAGGTATATATATCTCCTGCAGCCAAGTTTACGGGCACCCCGCCTATGCGTTCGATAACTTCTCCGCCAAGCCCAGGAATTCGCATTGTTAATCCCTGAAAGTCTTGCAGACTATTTATTTCTTTATTAAACCAGCCGCCCATTTGCACGCCGGTGTTGCCCCCCAACATGGGAAGTATATTAAAAGGCTCATAGACTTCTTCCCAGAGCTCTTGGCCTCCACCAAAACTAATCCAGCTTTCCATTTCCTCTGCGTTCAAGCCAAAAGGAACCGCACCAAAAAACTGGGCTTCCGGCGCCTTGCCTTTCCAATAATAAGCAGCACTATGGCCTATTTCTGCAGTCCCGGCGCTTACAGCATCAAAAACTTCAAGTGCAGGCACAATCTCACCTGCTCCATAAACCCTAATCATCATTCTGCCGCTAGACATCTCTTCAACTAAATCAGCGAACCTTTCAGGGGCTTCACCAAGTCCAGGGAAATTCTTAGGCCACGTTGTAACCAGCTTCCATTCATAGGTCTGTTGAGCTTGCAGCGCTTCGCCAGTTACGCCCGTTGATTCAGTTTCTGCACCACATGCCACAAGCAAAGCACAGCCAATAATTAAGGTTGATCTTAGAAAATTTAGTTTAATTATCATTTTTTTCTGTTGCTCCAATAAAAAAGTTTTATTTTTTATTTATATGCAAAATTATTTTAAATAGTCTCAAGTCGAGCATAGGACATTACTAGCCATTTGCCGCCAACTTCATCAAAATTAATCTGCACTCGGGCATTTTTACCCTTGCCCTCATAATTTAGGACTATGCCTTCACCAAATTTTGGGTGCTTAACTCGCTGACCCAAGTTTATTGAATCTACTGAGCTATCGCCTGAAGATATCGAGTCTGCAGAAGCGCGAATAGTATCATGGCCTGCTGAAATATCCTTGTTTTTAGCATAGTCATGAAAATAACTATTGCGCGTTATCCTGCCTTGTAGCCTAACCTCTTCCAAGAGCTCTTGTGGCAATTCTCCAAGAAAGCGCGAAGGGCGCGTCAATGCTTCTTCTCCGTGGAGTCGCCTCGACTCTGCATAACTGAGTGTCAGTTTTTGTTCCGCTCGAGTTATCCCGACATAACAAAGTCTGCGCTCTTCCTCTAGCCCGGATTGTGAATCCATAGACATTTTGTGAGGAAACAGGCCTTCCTCAAGTCCTGTAATAAATACTGTTGGGAACTCCAGCCCTTTGGCTGAATGCAGCGTCATTAATTGCACTGCATCTTCACCAACTCCAGCCTGTGTATCACCTGCATCTAAAGCGGCTTTATCGATAAAGGCGCTTAATATGCTCATCACAGATCCTTCATCCTCGTCATCGACTTCCTCCATGGTGAAAGCCTTAGCCGCATTAACCAGCTCCATTAAGTTTTCCTTCCTAATCTTAGCTTTTTCACCGCCCTCTTTTTCATGATGCTGAATTAAACCGCTGCGTAAAATTGTTTGGTCACATAGCTCGTGCAAATCTTTACCTTCAGTAAAGCCTTCCAGCTCATTAATTAAGTTTAGAAAGCCTGTAATGCTCAAGGTTGCCCTGGATGGCAATAAGCCTTCCTTAATAGCTTTAAGCGCTGATTGCCAAAGCGGTATGTTTTCAGTTCTCGCTACATTGCGTAAAAATTCAAGGGTCTTATTGCCAATGCCTCTTACCGGCGTATTAATAACTCGCTCCATTGCAGCATCATCATTGCGGTTTGCAACTAAGCGTAAATACGCCATAGCGTTTCGAATTTCTAGACGCTCATAGAATCGAAAGCCCCCATAAATACGATAAGGCATATTGACTCGTAACAGCGCTTCTTCAAGCTCTCTTGATTGAGCATTTGAACGATAAAGAATAGCCGCCTCACTTGCTTGGTTGCCGCTATTGATCCACTTTTCGATTTGGCCACATACGAAACGAGCCTCATCCTGTTCATTAAACGCTGAATAAAGAGCAATAGGCTCGCCTTCTAGATCTTCCGTCCAGAGCTCCTTGCCTAACCTGCCTTGATTATTTGCAATCAAGGTATTTGCTGCTTTTAGGATATTGGCACTGGAGCGATAGTTTTGCTCGAGCCTGACGGTTTCTGCCCCAGGAAAATCTTGAGAAAAGTGTTGAATATTTTCTATTCTCGCACCGCGCCAGCCATATATTGATTGATCATCATCCCCAACAGCCGTGACTTGCGCTTTACCGCCTGCCAAGACCCTAAGCCAGGCATATTGAATAGCATTAGTATCTTGAAATTCATCTACTAGAATTTGCTGAAAACGATTTTGATAATGCGCCAACAGCTCCGGGCTTTTTAGCCATAACTCATGCGACCTCAGTAATAACTCACCGAAATCAACCATTCCTCCTCGATCACAAGCCTGTTCATATGCAGCATAAACCTTGGCCATAACCGCCAAGTGCTCATCTCCATAGGCCTCAATACTCGCTGAGCGCAAGCCCTCATCTTTTTGTTCATTAATAAACCACTGGCATTGTTTTGCCGGCCATTTATTTTCATCTATCTCTAACGACCTATGCACTCGTTTAATTAGGCGATATTGGTCATCGGCATCCAAAATTTGAAACTTTTCTGGCAGTCCGGCCTCCTGCCAATGTGCTCTTAATAATCTATGTGCCAATCCATGAAAAGTGCCTACCCACATTCCTCCTATCGGCCTTTCTAATAACTCTTCAATCCGCAACCGCATTTCATTTGAAGCTTTATTTGTAAAGGTCACTGCAAGTATTCCGTGGGGAGAGAGCCCCTCTGTCGCTATTAGCCAAGCAATCCGATGTACAAGAACGCGAGTTTTACCGCTTCCTGCACCAGCTAGCACTAATAAATTAGCCGCTTCGGCGGTCACGGCCTGGCGCTGCCTATCATTAAGGGGATTTAAAATGTGGGAGATGTCCATTACGGTTTATTCTAACAAAGTCTTAAGCCATCTTTGAGATATCGTCTAAATTAATTTAAGAATAGTATTGCTTGCTCGTAGGCATTTTAATAAAAACTTGTTACTATCGATCGAAGCTGTATTTGCTGGTTGTTTTTTAACTAACGAAAGCAGCGTAAATGCTGGCCTAAGAGCTTATTAATTCTTTTTAATGGTCTTCATTAACAATAACAGCTGACGCTTTTAATTAAGCTTTCAGTATAAAAAATACCAAGTAATTGGTGAAAATAAGAGAGTAATAGAGAAATATGTCAGAGCAAGTAGAAGGTACCGTTAAGTGGTTCAATGATGAGAAAGGTTTTGGTTTTATTGAACAGGATGGCGGCAAAGATGTCTTCGTACACTACAGCGCCATAACAGGTGAAGGTCGTCGCACCTTATATGAAGGACAAAAAGTCACTATGACTGTGACTCAAGGTCAAAAAGGCCCACAAGCTGAAAACGTGCAGCCAGCCAACGCTGACTAAATCGCTTTAAGTTTGTCTTGCCCTCTAGGGCAAGTAATTGATTTCAGGCCTTATTCTTTCAAAAGAAATAGTAAGAGCTATAGACTTTGTTCGGCCTTAAAAAATACTCCAATATTAGTCACTTGCCATTTTTCACTATCCTTTGCCTAACTAATTATTCCGTATTACTTTCTGGAATTAAATGGAAAACTATTAAAACTCGCTATGGCAAAAAGTAATTTAATCAGAAAAATTAGTTTAAATTTGGATAAGCTCCGCAAATCAGAGCGTAAGGTTGCTGAGTTTATTCTTGCCGACCCCGCCAAGATAATAAATATGCGCATCATTGACCTCGCCAATGGGTCTGAAGTAAGTGAGCCTACCGTTATTCGTTTTTGTCGCGCTATAGAATTTGATGGTTTTCAGGCGTTTAAACTAGAACTTGCTCAACATATTGGCAGTAGCGGGAGTTTTAGTCAGTTTCAAGTAAGTCCCGATGATTCAATTGCGGATGTAAATAAAAAAGTTTTTGATAGCACCATTGGCTCTCTTATTAATGTAAGAGATGAAATAGATGCCAGCGCGCTAGAAAACGCCATTAATGCCTTAAGTTCTGCTGAGAGAGTGGAGTTTTATGGCTTCGGGGCATCAGGCTCTGTGGCTATTGATGCTCAACATAAGTTCTTCCGGCTACAAGTTTCAGCTGCAGCTTATACTGACCCGCATATTCAGCACATGTCAGCAATTTCTTTAAAGCCCACAGATGTAATTGTTGCTATCTCGCAATCTGGCCGCTCAAAAGCGCTAATTCAAAGTGTAAATCTGGCGAGGGAAGCTGGCGCTACTGTGATTGGTCTTGCTCCTGAGAATACTGCTTTATCGGACCTATGTGATTTCCCTATTCATATTAATATGGAAGAGAACCATCTAGAGTTCACTCCCGTTTCTTCGCGTATTGCTCACTTAGTTGTAATTGATGTGCTTGCTATGGGTGTTGCTCAGCATCGTAGCGCCGAACTTAAAGAGCATTTAAAACGCTTAAGCGTTAGTTTGCGTTCTTTACGCACCAGCAAAACTCATAAAAACAAATAGTTCACCTTTCTTCCCCGCCAAGTAAAGACCGGTCAAAAAAACTTAACACCCTATTCTCAAATTCTTCCGGCAACTGAGTGTCAAAGGCGGCATGATCAACGCCTTCTACTTGCCAAAGCTCTTTTGGTTGAGCCGCAGCGGCAAATAGTAATTCCCCGCTGTCTGAAGATATCGCAATATCTGAAATGCTGTGTAAGATTAAAATCGGCCTGGGGCTAATATTGCCTATCCACTTAGTAGCATCAATATTATCAATATCTCCTTCAATTTCCTGCTCTGCCCAAAACCCAATTAAGGATGCAAAAGGAAATGCTGGAAGGTCTGTGAAATATATTACGCTGGTGTTTATGGTGTCTCGCATTGATGAGAACGCACTATGAGCAACAACTGCTTTGATATCTTCATTTGCAGCAGCATATTGTATTATCAGTGAAGCCCCGAGCGAATTCCCAAGCATACCGATACTTGCAATTCCTTCCTGTTCTTGTAAAAAATTCACCCACGCATCAAGATCTGGCATTTCCTTTAGACCAAACGCTATTAACTCACCTTCGTTAACATCATGCGCCCTGATGGATGACACTAAAACACCATAGCCTTTATTTGCCAAGATTGCGGCTTCTTCTAAAAGCTCTTCTCTATCTGATTTAAAGCCATGCTGGAGAATTATCCCGGCTCCGTTTTCTGAGGGGATATACCAGGCATGAATAGTATTGCCGTCGGTGGATTGAACGCTTACATCACGATATTGCAAAGAGAAATCGGCTGGCGTTTTGCTCAGAAGATTGCGCTCGTGCAAAGGATGATAAACCAGGCTTAATGCTTGATTTCTTGCGACAAGAGATAACGCCGCTGCTAAAAGCAAAAACACGACAGCAATGATGATGCTAATTTTTGCCGGCGCTTTCATAGCAACAGCTATTCAACCGTTACAGATTTCGCCAAATTTCTTGGCTGATCAACATCGGTTCCTTTTATAACTGCCACATGATATGAAAGAAGCTGCAAAGGAATGGTATATATAATGGGGCTTAAAAAATCACTGCAGTGCGGAATATCAATCACGGTCGTTGCTGGGTCATTTGAAAAACCAGCATCTGCATCCGCAAACACATAGAGTCGACCACCTCTAGCACTAACCTCTTGTAAATTAGATTTTAATTTTTCCAACAGCTCATCATTTGGCGCGATAGCTATCACGGGCATTTCATTATCGACTAATGCTAACGGTCCATGCTTGAGTTCTCCCGCTGGATACGCTTCGGCATGAATATAAGAAATTTCTTTTAGCTTAAGCGCCCCCTCCTTTGCTACAGGATATTGCACTCCTCTACCTAAAAAAAGAGCATGATTTTTTTCAGCAAAGTCATGAGATATCTTAGCTATTAATCCATCAAGTTTTAGAGTTTCTTCAATAATTCCTGGCAAATGGTGTAGATCTTCAACTAAAAGAGCTTCTTCTTGCTCAGCTAGCCCTCTATGACGCGCCAAGCTAATCGCCAATAAAGATAAAATACTTAACTGCGTTGTAAATGCTTTAGTGGAAGCAACGCCAATCTCTTTTCCCGCGACGGTCATGATTGAAAGGTTTGATTCTCTGACTAAAGAACTACTAGGCACATTGCATATGGCTAATGTGCCCTCATAACCAGACTCCTTGGCGTACTTTAACGCCGCCAATGTATCTGCAGTTTCTCCGGACTGGGAAATAGTCACGAAAAGACAATTCTCAGGTACCAATATATTTCTATAGCGATACTCACTGGCAATATCCACCGAACATGGCATCCGAGCAATATTTTCAAACCAAAACTTGGCTATCATTCCCGCATGATAACTAGTACCACATGCCACTATTTGGACACTTTTAGTTTTTTCAAAAATAGCCTGAGCCTCAAGTCCAAATGCTTGCTCTAGTACGTGTGTTTTACTTAACTTGCCCGCTAAAGTATTTGTTATTGCGCTTTTCTGTTCAAATATTTCTTTTAGCATAAAGTGACGGTAGTCACCTTTGACAGCGTCTTCCATTTCATCGCGTAAGCGAACGATGTTGCGCTTCAACTCGACACCTTCATTCCAAATTGTTATTTTTTTATTAGTAACTTCTGCAATATCACCTTCTTCAAGATATATAAACCTGTCAGTTACCTGGCCTAAGGCTGAAGGATCTGATGCAATAAAATTTTCTCCTATCCCAACTCCAATAACCAATGGGCTGCCACTGCGCGCGACAACTATTTTGTCTGGATCGTCTTTACTAATAATTGCCAGTCCATATGCGCCTTCCAATACGCTAACTACATTTTTTACCGCTTGCGTAACACCAGCGTCACTTTTATTCAGTTCAGCATGAATTAAATGGACTATTACTTCAGTATCCGTTTCAGTAATAAATTCATAGCCGTTTTTTATAAGGCCTTCTTTTAGTGAAAGATAATTTTCAATGATGCCATTATGAACAAGAGCTAAGCCATCTGAAGAGCAATGTGGGTGTGCATTAGCCTCAGAAGGCTTGCCGTGTGTTGCCCAGCGAGTGTGTGCAATTCCAAGCGTCCCTTTAGCTGAACTGTGCGCAACAGCTTCTTCAAGGGCGGCTACTTTGCCAAGCTTTTTTATACAGTTGATTCGTCCTTTTTTCTTATCAAGAACCGCCATGCCTGCAGAATCATAACCGCGATATTCAAGCCGCTTTAAGCCTTCAATCAGAATATCTGAAACTGTTCTTTGCCCAATAGCGCCAACTATTCCACACATATTCTATCGCTCATACAATTCCCGTTTTACTTCTTGCTTGGACGTTTCCAACCATCAATATTATTTTGTTTATTTCTAGTTAGGGCCAACTGGTCTGCTTTTACATCTTTTGTAATTGTCGAACCTGCACCAACTGTTGCGCCATTACCAACAATAACAGGAGCGACTAATGCTGTATTTGAGCCAATAAAAACATTGTTGCCTATTGTTGTTTTAAATTTATTAACCCCATCGTAATTGCAGGTAATGGTGCCGGCACCTATATTAACGCCCTCACCCAGCTCACTGTCTCCTACATAACTCAAATGGTTGACCTTACTCCCTTGTCCTATTATCGTTTTTTTAGTTTCAACAAAATTGCCAATTTTTGCACAGTCTTTAAGCTCTGTACCTGGTCGTATTCTGGCAAAAGGGCCAATATTGCAATATTCGCCTATAAAAGAATCTTCGATTATCGTGTTGGGAAAAATTTCTGAGCCCTGTTTTATTGTGCAATTTTTCAATATACAATTTGCACCGATTTTTACATTTTTTTCAATTTTAACCTTTCCTTCCAAAATTACATTTATATCAATTTTTACATCTGCAGAAATTTCCGCCTCTCCCCGCAAATCAAACCGAGATGGGTCAGAAATTTTTACACCTTTTAACATATATTCAGTAGCGCGCTCTTGTTGATATATTTTTTCTAATTCAGCCAGCTGTACCATATTATTAACACCATAGGCTTCATACTCATAAGTGCAAAAACTGGTTTTCACCTGACATTTATCTTCTAAAGCTAAACTAACAATATCCGTCAAATAAAATTCATTTTGTGAATTATTATTTTTAATTAAAGGCAGCCAATCTTTCAATTTTTTTACAGGAAAAGCCATGATGCCTGTATTAATTTCCTTTATAAGCTTTTGTCTTTCGTTTGCATCTTTTTCTTCAACTATAAACTCTATATTGTTTTCATCATCACGAATAATTCTTCCTAAACCTTGGGGCTCTTTTACTACGCTTGTTAAAACTGCCATGGTGGACTCATTTGTAAGCGCGATAAGTTCCTCCAGACTGGCCTTTTTAGTTAGAGGCACATCTCCGTATAGAATGATGGCATAAGCGTTATCGTCTAAAAATGGTAATGCCTGTTCAAGAGCATGTGCCGTTCCTTTTTGCTCTTTTTGTAAGACAAAGTTATATCCCCCTTCAGCAAGATGAGACTCAAGATCTTCTGCCTGATGCCCAACGACTAACGTTATATTTTCGGGGTTTAAATTTTTTGCCGCGGCAATAACATGCTCTACTAGACTAAGGCCGGCCAATTCATGCAGCACTTTAGGTTTTTCAGAATACATTCTGGTGCCTTTGCCGGCAGCCAGAATAACAACATTTAATTTAAGAGACATTTAGATTTTTACCCGCTATGCCGGTGATCTTGAAACTTGAATCAATGATTTTAGAGCCATCAGCATAGCAAAAAATAGTGCTGCAATCCTTATTCTTTAATCTAATTATTATAAATATCAGGATTATTAATTTTTTGCATGTGAAATCAAAACACGCAATTATTAAAGCGCTAACTGCGTATATTGAAAATCAATAAAAGGTAACTTTTTAGAGCTAGGTTTTAGCCACCAAGCTTTTTGCGGAGCTGCTGAATTGTTCGAATTTGAGCTGCTGCTTCAGCTAATTGAGATGCTGCCCTTGAGTATTCAAATTCAGCATCTTGATTAGCTATTGCGGCTTCGGCTTCTTGACGCGCTTTTTCCGCAGTTGCTTCATCAACATCACTAGCACGAATTGCAGTATCGGCTAGAATATTAACTTTCCCGGGCTGAACTTCCAAAAATCCGCCAGATACATAATAAATATCTTCATCGCCACCGGCCATAACAATTCTAACCGGTCCCGGTATCAGTGCCGTCAATAATGGCGCATGGCCTGGATAAATGCCTAAATCGCCCAAGCTTCCGGCAGCAACTAATGATTCAACTTCGCCTGAAAAAATACTATCTTCAGCACTAGCGATATCACAATGAAAAGATGTTGCCATAATATTTCTCTAGTTACTCAAACCAAGCTTACAAAGTTTTAGCTTTTTCTACGGCTTCTTCAATGCCGCCTACCATATAGAAAGCCTGTTCTGGCAAATCATCATATTCACCTTCCAGAATAGCTTTAAAGCCGCTGATAGTGTCTTTCAAGCTAACATATTTTCCTGGTGAGCCTGTAAAAACCTCAGCAACAGTAAATGGCTGTGAGAAAAATCGTTCTACTTTACGAGCTCTACTTACAGCTAATTTATCTTCTTCTGATAATTCATCCATGCCCAGAATAGCAATAATATCTTTAAGCTCTTTATAACGCTGCAAAATTGATTGTACACCGCGAGCCACATCATAATGTTCTTGACCGATCGCAAGAGGATCAAGCTGGCGCGAGGTTGAATCAAGAGGGTCAACAGCTGGATAAATACCCAATGATGCAATATCACGAGACAGTACAACGGTTGCATCCAAATGCGCAAAGGTTGTTGCTGGTGAAGGGTCAGTCAAGTCATCTGCTGGCACGTATACTGCTTGAATCGAAGTGATTGAGCCCGTTTTCGTCGATGTAATACGCTCTTGTAAGGCGCCCATTTCTTCAGCCAGTGTGGGCTGATACCCTACTGCTGAAGGCATTCGCCCCAACAAGGCCGATACTTCTGTTCCTGCTAGGGTGTAACGATAAATATTATCAATGAAAAGTAATACATCGCGGCCTTCATCACGAAATTTTTCTGCCATCGTCAATCCGGTCAATGCTACACGCAATCTGTTTCCTGGCGGCTCATTCATTTGACCATAAACCATTGATACTTTTGAATTTTTAAAATCTTCAGTATCAATAACTTTAGCTTCCTGCATTTCATGATAAAAGTCATTACCCTCACGAGTACGCTCTCCCACACCAGCAAATACCGATAACCCGCCACGGCCTGTGGCAATATTATTAATCAGCTCCATCATATTTACGGTTTTTCCTACGCCGGCTCCACCAAACAAACCAACTTTGCCGCCTTTCGCAAATGGACAAACCAGATCAATTACTTTAATGCCCGTTTCTAAAACTTCTTCTGACGCAGCTTGCTCATCATAACTAGGCGCTTTGCGGTGAATCGGCATCTTCTCTTTTTCACCAATCGGGCCACAATCATCAATTGGGTTGCCAAGAACGTCCATAATGCGGCCAAGCGTTTCCTCTCCAACAGGAACGCTAATAGGAGAACCAGTATCGTTAACACTTAATCCACGACTCAAGCCTTCTGTTGAGCCCATGGCAATTGTACGCACAATACCGTCGCCCAACTGTTGTTGAACTTCCAGCGTGATTTCTTTATCCGCAATTATCAGTGCTTCATAAACCTTAGGCACAGAATCCCTAGGAAATTCCACATCAATAACTGGGCCAATAATTTGTACGATTCGACCGCTGCTCATGTCTTGTCCTCTATGTATTTCTCTTTGCTTATTAAAATCTAATGTTCTTTACGCTTTTATTTTTTCTAAACGGCTGCTGCGCCGCTAACTATTTCAGACAGCTCTTGTGTAATTGCTGCTTGTCTTGCTTTGTTATAAATAAGTTGAAGCTCATCAATAATGTCGCCAGCATTATCCGTAGCACTTTTCATCGCGATCATACGGGCTGCCTGTTCACATGCATTGTTCTCAACCACTGCTTGATAAACCTGCGACTCAATATAGCGAGTCAGTAGACCGTCCAATAATTCTTTAGCATCTGGCTCATATAAATAATCCCAATGGTGCTTCATATCTTCATCTTCTGCCGGGTTTAATGGCAATAGCTGATGAATTGTTGGCGTCTGCGTCATGGTGTTAACAAATTCGTTGCCAACCAAAAAAAGCTTATCTATTTCGCCTGAGCCGAAACTGTCTAGCATCACTTTTACAGCTCCGACAACATCTTCGGCTGTTGGCCTATCGCCTAAGTTTCGAACAGCCGCTATAACATTGCCTCCATAACTATTAAAAAAAGCTGAGCCTTTTGAGCCAACCGTGCAAATATCAACTTCAGCGCCTTCATCATGCCAGGCTTTCATAGACTTAATCATCGCTTTAAATAAATTAATGTTTAGCCCGCCACAAAGGCCTCGATCTGTTGATACTACGATATAGCCTATGCGCTTAACTTCACGCTCTTCCATAAAGATGTGTCTATACTCTGCCGAAGATGCTGCAATATGACTGACCACATTTCGAATATTCGTGGCATAAGGTTTGCCCAATTGCATGCGGTCCTGCGCTTTACGCATTTTGCTCGCAGCGACCATCTCCATAGCGCTGGTGATCTTTTGAGTATTCTTAATACTCCCAATCTGGTTGCGTATTTCTTTTCCGGCAGCCATTAATATTTACCAGGTTTGAGTTTCTATAAACTTATCTAGTGCAGCTTTGAATTTTGCTTCAATATCATCACTATAATCACCAGTTTCATTGATTCCATTCATCAGGTCAGCATTTTCACTATTCATATAAGATAAAAGAGCAGATTCAAAATCGCCAATTTTATTGATCTCTATTTCTTTCAAATAACCTTCGTTTGCTGCATAAAGCACGACTCCCATTTCTGCTACTGACTGTGGTGAATATTGCGCCTGCTTCATCAGCTCTGTTACACGCTGACCGTGTTCTAGCTGATCACGGGTAGCATCATCAAGGTCTGAGGCAAATTGAGCGAAAGCCGCTAACTCTCGATATTGTGCTAGCGCTAGACGAATACCACCACCTAGCTTTTTAATAATTTTAGTCTGAGCCGCACCACCTACTCGAGATACTGAAACGCCAGCATTCATAGCTGGACGAACTCCTGCATTAAACAACGAGGTTTCCAGGAATATCTGGCCATCGGTAATAGAGATTACATTGGTAGGCACGAACGCACTTACGTCTCCGGCCTGAGTTTCAATAATAGGCAATGCGGTTAGTGAGCCTGTTTGGCCCTTAACATCGCCATTTGTAATTTTTTCTACATGTTCTGCGCTTACACGAGCCGCTCTTTCAAGTAGGCGTGAATGCAAATAGAACACATCTCCAGGATACGCTTCACGGCCTGGTGGTCGACGTAACAACAATGAAATTTGACGATATGCCCATGCCTGCTTAGTCAGGTCATCATAAATGATCAGAGCGTCCTCGCCTCTGTCTCGGTAATACTCGCCCATCGTGCAGCCAGAATATGGGAGCAATAAACTGCATCGCTGCTGGGTCTGACGCGCCTGCAGCAAC
>CALSTS010000005.1 GCA_943789335.1 uncultured Pseudomonadales bacterium
ATTGGAACGGCATCGCGCCCTGAGAGTCAGGCTTGGGTTAAAGAACTTGGCGCCGATCATGTAATTGATCACAGCAAGTCATTCAGTGAAGAATTAAGCAGAATTGGATTAGAGAATGTAACGCATATTATTTCCCTCACTCACACTGACCAGCATTACGATCAATTAGTAGAGATTATTGCACCACAGGGAAAGCTCGCGTTAATCGATGATCCTGTGGGTGGTCTAGATATTATGAAGCTAAAACAAAAGTCTATTTCTTTACATTGGGAATTAATGTTTACCCGTTCAATGTTTCAAACAGACGATATGGCTGAACAAGCTGCATTGCTCAATAAAGTATCTGACCTTATTGATGCAGGAAAAGTGAAAACAACCTTGGGTGAGAACTTCGGCACAATCAATGCGGAAAACTTGAAACGAGCGCATGCACAGATTGAAAGTCTAATACCTCCATCGGGAAAAATTGTCCTCGCAAGGTTTTTAACTTCGTGATTGTTTGTAAGCGCTGCTATTAAACAAGCAGTGCTTAGTAATAACTGAGGGTATTATATGGAAACAAAATAATAGAATACTGAAATAAGTGATAGTAATATCCTAGCACATATTTGCATGGGGAATTGATAAATCCAGTTGGCATTCTTCGAAATGTTGTTTGAGTGCAGCTTGTATATGAAATTAGCTGAGTTAGGTATGTGCCTTAAGAAGTCAGCTGAAAATATAACTCACAGTATGGTGACAGTGGTAAATATTGTAATGGTTGAATAGCTCCAGATTTTTAGAAGCTGGCTTGGTCTTTCCTCGGGGCTGATGTCATCAGAGAAGATGATAACGTGGTTAAAAGCTCGCAATGATGGGCGTGATGATAAATCCAGTAGCAGTGACAAAATCAATGAACTGGGTAAATGAATTCATAAATAGAAAAAATACTGAACCCACCAGAACAAATAAAAGGCCGAATAAAATAAAATAAAGATTAGTTTCTTTAATGGCTTTAGTGATGTTCGGCCAAAGCGTATTAAGCACATCGACAGTTAAGCGTGGAAAACCATCAACTAGTGCTAACAAGGTAGAGTACATGACAGCAACAATTGTGGCGGCTATTAACAGGAATACCCAATTGCCTATTGTGCTGGTAAATAAGCTAATGATTTGAACTGAAAATCCTGCACTATCATTGGCGATAGTATCGCCAGCACCGCGAATAACGATATAGCCCAGAATAACAAAACACGCCGCTAAAAATATTGAAGAACCATAACCAACATGAAAGTCGAAATCGGCTTCTTTTCTGGTGAATGGGATGCCTTTGCTATTATTCTTTCCTGGCTAAGTACCCAATTCGAAAGCATGACCGCCCCTAAAATTCCGGTTGGCATCCATCCGGCAATGCTGACTAAAAATAAAGTGGTAGGACGATCAAAGGCAAGTTCACTAATAGGTTCCATACTAGACGATTCAAAACCAACTAAGTGCGATGAAAGTGGTAATCAGTGTCGTGATACAAAACCCTATCACTAGTATTTTACAAAAAGACTCCAGAGCTTTGTACTTGCCTATTGCCAGAATAGCGATAGTGATAAACAACAACACCATAGATAAGACGGTCGTTTCCATGGATAGATTGAACACACTTTTTATAATGCCACTAGTGACCAATGAGGCCGCAGACGTTGCGACTGATAATTCAATCATAATCAGCGCCAAGAAAATATACAGAAACCATTTGCCTCTCTTGGCGTAACCATCGATGACAGTCTCTCCAGTGATCGCTGCATAGCGAGAACTAAACAAGTAGGTAGGGTATTTTGCGAGACAAACCAGCACGACCAGGAAAATCATACTCAAGCCGTAGGTGGCGCCTGCTCGAGTTGATTGCACAACATGTGACGTGCCAACAGCGACAGCAGCGAAGATTAAACCTGGGCCAAGATTGTTTTTAATATAATTAAACATCGAAGGTTAATTCCTTATTATTCTTCTTCTTTCTATATTATACTATTATTAAACTACGTTAAACAGAGATTGTGATAGGCAGTTAGCTTGGCAGCAGTTGTTAATGCAGCTTTCCATTTAATATATCGGCTGCAGCTAAACGGCTGGACATGACACATCCGCCCAAAAAGGTTCCTTCGAGTGACCTTAGTCCATGCACTCCACCGCCGCCATATCCTGCCGCTTCACCAATGGCATAAAGATTGGGAATGGTGTCCCCAGTAGCAGTTAGCACACGTGATTCAAGATTGGTCTGTATGCCGCCCAGGGTTTTGCGAGACAGGATATGTTCTTTAACAGCAATTAAAGGATAGGCTGACTTTTCATCAATTTTTTGATCTTTACAGGTGCGTATGCCGTCAAGAAGGTATTTACGAACTTGGCGTATTAGATCTCTTTGTCTGTCATAGATTCCGCTTTTTGGATCCGCAGCTTTATCAAAGTGTTGAATGGCGTCTGCTACGGCCTGCCGATCGATTTTGATATCCCCAGAAAGCGCCTGCATCTTATCGGCAAGTTCAGCAACTGAATTTGCCGTAACAAAATTCTCGCAGTTGGCAAGCATGTCATCAACCAAGCCTTGTGCGCCAAATAAAATGCCTTTTAGAAAACGAAAAAACTTTTTATCTCTTATCGCAGGGTTATGTTCAGAACCTGATATTGAAAGTTCTCGTACGGCAATTTTCATATTCATCACTTGCCATGAATATTTATGTTCTTGCTTGCAAACGGTTTCCACTTGATTGCGTGCGTCATAACCAGCTACTAAAGGTTCTGGGCCAAATCTGCGACCATGGCTGTCTAACCAAAGTGCCGATTTACAAGGTAAAATGCTTAAACCATGGTCAGGGTGCCGGGGTGTCGGATGCTCAACACCGCCGGTATATAACCATAATTTATCCATATGGGTGACATTTGCACCAAGCTCTGAAGCGGCATCATGCAATATTCCTTCAGCATATTTATGTGAGCCGTTTAATATCACTTCGGGTGGGTCACCCCAAGGTTTATACCAATTAGCTTTTATCTTTTCGATACTGCCACATATGCCGCCAGAGGCAATAACAGTATTGTCGGCTTCAATGGTAAATTTATTTCCAGTAATTTTATTAATCCCATTCAGACCGGCAATCTTCCCATTTTTGCTAATTATTTCTGTGACTTTATGTTTAAATAAAATCTGCAAGTTAGCAATATTTCGATGTGTTAAAAGTTTATTGACCAAGGTGTCAGATAGGCCTTTGCCACTGCCCCAAACAATATGCATTCGAGGCACTGAATTTCCAGGATTCTTATCTGAAACTCTTTCTATCCAATTAACCACAGGTAAGAAGCCGACACCTTGTTTACGCAGCCATTTATAGCCTAGTTGAGTGCAATTATTGACATAAAATTCTGCCCATTTTTTTGGCCAAATATCTTCTTCACCAAATCCAGCACTTTCAAACCAGTCATTTAAGGCTAGATCTACATTATCTTTAATACCAGTCCAGCGCTGTTGTGGCGAATCAACGAAAAAAAATGCGCCAAAAGACTCTTTGGCCAAACCGCCAATTTTATTTTTTGCATCGCGATCGACGAGGATAACTTTTAGATCAGATTCAAGTAATTCTAATGCGGCTACTATGCCGGATATTCCAGCGCCAGCGATTACAACATCAGCTTGGCGAGTAGTGGTGGAACTGCTGCTTATCTTAAAATTTGCTTGAATGGCCATAATTTCTCTAGATATAGGTATTGAAATGTATCGATTTTAGAATGTATTTATTTGCCTTAATTAGCAACAATTATTTATTTGAAAAAATAGCATGAAGCTTCAGCTTAAGAAACAGTAGATTAGCTATTTTTCCAAGCATTTTTTATTGCTGGAGCTAAGGCAGTTAGTATTGATCCTATTACCAATAACAGGGCTCCGATAATTGAAAGTAAACCGAGCCGATCAGTAAATTGGTAAGACGGGTAAAAAATGACCAGTATTTTCAGGGAAGCGATGGTGAATAATGGTGCTAATGTGAGGACAGCACTGACCTTAGATGCATCCCAGCAATTTAGAGCTTCGGCGAAACAGCCATAAGCAATTAAGGTATTTAGGCAGCAAAATAATAATAAGAAAATTTCCATTTGGCTTAATTGAAAAATGCTCAAAGGCGAGGCAAAGGGAAGTAATATCAGCGCTGATAATAAATATATTAGAAATAATATTTGCACTGAAGAGAATTTAACTAATAACTGCTTCTGAAATAGCGCATACACAGTCCAGGTAATCGCGGCTATTACCAACACCAGCACGCCGATCGTTTCGCGGTTACTAAAATATATGAATTCCTTGAGGCGCTCGTTGAAAGAACAGGAGCAAACCCAGCACCAGCATAGACAGGCTCCGACTTTTTGTAAAGGAATAAACGTTTCCTTATAGATTAATACGCCACCAAGTATTAGAAAGAGAGTCGATAACTGAATGACTGCTTCGCTGGTTTCACCGTTGACAAAATATAGGCTATAAGTAAAAAAGAAGTAATTGAAGCAGAGGCCTATGGTTGCTATCAAAAGAAAAATCATAGTCTGCTTGTTAAAATCTATTTTTGCTAGGAAGCTTTCTGGTTAGGCCTAACCAAAGCCAAAGCGCCAGACCAGCAACAATAAATCGGTACCAGACAATTGTGGTGGCATCCATGCCTGCCAATAATTCTTTTAAGGCAATGGGGATCACTCCCCATAATATTGCGGCAGCCAGTGACAGGAAAAAACCGGCTACATGTTTTTGGCTAGGTTTATGCATGTTCTATGCAGGGTATATGCATGTCCTATGCGTGAGTGCTAAACGTTCAGGGAGATTGTTGTCGAGTCTTTTAAACAAAAGACATGCTATCACGTCGATTTAAGCTTCTACTAACAAAACACTGTGGCGCTAATTCTTTTACATTGATGGATGTTGACGTAAAAGGAAAAATGTCCGCATTATTTTCGTCTAAAAGTCTTTCTTTGTTATAGTCTAAGGCTTACAGCAGCGAGTCAGCTCATTCGAATTCATAAATATCCAGCGGGAGAGCAGCTAACCATGTACCTATTCCTATCTAGGACGTCTTGCCTTTTTATCGACTGCTAGTGAGCGTACCTTTATTGCTCACGTTGTTGCTTAGCTCAACACTACAGGCACAGCCTTCTCCCTTTTACTCTGCTGCATTGAGTGGCGGGAATTACATGCATAATTTCTACTTTCCCACCGTCGCCCAGTTCCACTCCCTGGGCGCCTGACTGGGCGCCTGATGGTGAGTCCTTGGCAGTGGCCATGCAGGGCAGCATCTGGGAAGTGGACCCAGATACCGGTAACGCTTACGAATTAACTTACAACGAGGCTTACCACTCATCACCAGACTGGTCACCTGACGGCCGCTGGATAATTTATACCGCTGATTATGATCATCAGCGTATTCAGCTGGAAATTTACGATACGCAAACAGGTGAGTCTAAAAAGTTAACGGACGATCAAGCCGATTTATACTGACCCGGTATTTTCCCCCGATGGTACTCAGGTGGCATATGTATCAACCAATCCCAGCGGTTATTTCAACATGTGTATATTCGGGCCATTGCAGATGGCATCTGGAGTGGCGAGCCTGTCGCGGTCACCCGAGATAATGATTTTGGCAGCAATCGGCTCTATTTTGGTCGCTGGGATATGCATATTACCCCAGCCTGGTTGCCTGCTGGGGATGAGCTTTTGTTGGTGTCCAATCGTGACGTACCCTTGGGTTCGGGCAATGTATTAAGAGTGCCGGCTATTGAAGACGGCATATTGCAAGCAACTACCGTCTTGTCAGAACAAACCTTATACCGAACCCGTCCGGATGTGTCGATTGATGGCAGGCGTTTTATTTACACCTCTACCAGTGGTTCAGCCGACCAATTCAATAATCTCTATGTGCAACCCACGATTGGTGGTGAGCCTTATAAAATGACGTTCTTTCAACATGATGCTTTCCATCCGCGCTGGTCTCCTGATGGTGAGCAGATTGCATTTATTTCGAATGAGCCTGGCCTTTCCCGGCTTGATGCTGCTGGAAACTTACGGCGGCAAGCTGACTGAAGTGGCGATCAGAGAGCAGCATTACAAACGTCCAACGGGCATCGTTTCTGTGAGAGTGACTGATGCGCAAAATTCTGCAATAACGCATAACCGTGTCCATTTACAGGCTGCCGATGGCAAGTTCTATGCGCCGGCAAATGCCTATGCCAGAGCAGGAACAGTTGGTGATCAGATTTTCCATAATGGGGGGGAATTTCAGGTTACTCTGCCAGTGGGTGAAAGCAGTTTCACCTTTGTTAAAGGCTTTGAGTATTTTCCTCAAGCA
This sequence comes from uncultured Pseudomonadales bacterium, assembly GCA_943789335.1. Classification (GTDB taxonomy): domain Bacteria; phylum Pseudomonadota; class Gammaproteobacteria; order Pseudomonadales; family Pseudohongiellaceae; genus UBA5109. The sequence continues at coordinate 6,348 of CALSTS010000005.1, forward strand.
ATAGATGTCGATGTTGAAGAGGGAGAGGTGACCCACCTGAATATTGCCCTGCAAAAAATGACCGATATGGCTGCGAAGGGTTGGTATAACGCCTCGACTCATGTGCACGCGAATTATGCTGGGAATTTACATAATACTTTGGAGAATCTGATGATGATGTCGAGATCCGAAGACCAAGATTTAGTTCTGGAACAAGTGGCAAATAAAGATAATCGCATACTTGATTATCAGTATTTCTTACAAGGCGGTGGTCCTCATCCTGTGTCGGAACCAGATCAAATTGTGGTGGTTGGTCAGGAATATAGGCCGCCATTCTATGGTCATGTATTTATGTTTGGTATGGAGGATCATTTGATTTCCCCCTTTGTGACCGGCTATGAAGGCACTGCTATTGAAAGTCTTTACCCCAGTAATACCGATATGTTTTTGAAGGCTAAAGAACAGGGTGCGATAACTGGTTACGTGCATCCTTATAATGGGGAAACTGATCCATTGGCTGGGAATTTGGGTGGTGCCAAAGGCTTTATAGTTGATGCAGCACTGGGAACGACTGACGCATTGGAATGGTCAGATTCCGGCACCGCGGGTTTTTATCCTCTTTATGCTGTTTGGAATAATGGCCTGCATGTAACGGCGACAGGGGGAGAAGATTCAATCTCTTCCTTGCATCGCAGCAAGTTGCTTGGATCATTCCGTACCTACGTATATACCGGTAATGCAGGCCTGGATATGGATGCCTGGTTTGATGGATTACTGGCAGGTCGTGCTTTTGTCAGTTCCGGCCCCTTGTTGGAAATGCAAATCGGTACAGCCTTGCCAGGAGATACCATTGACTTGCCAGCCAGTGGTGGCATGGTCAGCATCACTGGACAATTAAGATCGATTACTGAGCTGAATGAAGTAGCCTTGGTCTGTAATGGCGAACTTGTCGAGACATTCTCTTTAGGCCGGAATCGAAATAGCTTGGATCTGAGTTATGAGCTGAACATTGAACGAAGCGGCTGGTGTCATTTGCGAACAGAGGGAGATGCGTCTGAGCGTTTTCCAATGGATGTCATTTATGCGCAGGCATTCACCAACCCTATCTGGTTTCAGGTTGGCGATGAGCCGATTCGAAATCCGCAATCAACAGATTATGCATTACGTTGGATTGATAAGTTACAGCAGTTGGCTGACGCCTGGCCGGGTTGGCGTTCTGAAACAGAAAAAGCTCATGTGTTTGGCCAGTTTGAACAAGCCAGGCAGGTTTATCGCAGTAAGCTTGATTAAGCTGGCGTTCTGTAAAAAAAGAGAAAGTTAATGTCATACAAGCAGGAATACCAATCTTCGATAGAAGATCCCGTCGCATTTTGGGCTGAAAAAGCTAAGCTGATTGATTGGTATCGTTTCCCTAAAACTATTCTCAGTACTGACGAGCATGGAATCGAACGTTGGTATGTCGATGGTGAATTGAATACCTGCTATCTAGCACTTGATTATCATATTGAAAATGGTCGGGCTGAGCAGTTAGCACTTATTTATGATTCGCCAGTTACTGGCAAGAAACAAAGCTTTACATATTTGCAATTGCGCGATGAAGTAGCCCTTTGTGCCGGTATGTTAAAGGATCTCGGTGTCGGCAAGGGTGATCGAGTCATTATTTATTTACCAATGATTCCAGAAGCAGTGATATCCATGCTTGCCTGCGCCAGAATCGGTGCTATTCATTCTGTTGTGTTCGGCGGCTTTGCCCCTCCTGAACTTGCTGTCCGTCTTGATGATGCGACGCCAAAAGTAATACTGACGGCATCTTGTGGTATCGAAGTTAATCGAGTTATCGAATATAAACCATTGGTCGACGAAGCGATCAGCCTCGCAAATCATAAACCGCAAAATGTTGTCGTGCTCCAACGTGAACAGGCTACTGCCAGCATGCAAGCTGAAGGTGATCTTGATTGGACGGAAAGAATGCAGCAGGCCACGCCAGCAGATTGTGTGCCTGTTTTAGGAACAGATCTACTTTATATACTTTATACCTCAGGAACTACAGGTAAACCTAAAGGTGTCGTGCGTGAAAATGGAGGTCATGCTGTTGCGATGAAATACAGTATGAGTGCTATCTATGACATAAATCCTGGTGATGTATTTTGGGCAGTATCTGATGTGGGTTGGGTAGTAGGGCATTCCTACATTGTTTATGCGCCTTTATTACATGGTTGCACAACTATTTTATATGAAGGTAAACCAGTTATGACACCAGACGCTGGTGCGTTATGGCGAGTAATTTCAGAATATCAGGTGAAGTCCATATTCAGTGCACCGACTGCATACCGAGCAATCAAAAAAGAAGATCCGAACGGAGACTTGGCCAAGCAATACGATTTATCGTGTTTAAAGGTTATTTTTGCAGCAGGTGAACGGCTAGATCCACCAACCTATGAATGGCTAAGGCAGACTTACAAGCTGCCAGTGATTGATCACTGGTGGCAAACTGAAACCGGTTGGGCAATTGCATCTAACTTATACGGTATTGAACGCATGCCCTCAAAACCAGGCTCATCCACCATGCCGGTGCCCGGTTTTAATATAGATATCCTTGATGATGAAGGCAATAAGTTGGGTTCAAATGAGCAAGGTTTTATAGCTATCAAACTTCCCTTGCCACCAAGTTGTCTAACTTCAATTTGGGGTGACACTGAACGTTTTAAAGAATCCTATCTTGAGCAATTTCCGGGTTATTTCGCTACCGGGGATGGTGGTTACTTTGATGATGATGGTTATCTTTACATTATGGGGCGTGTTGACGACGTGATTAATGTGGCCGGGCATCGCTTATCCACTGGAGAGATGGAAGAAATTGTTGGTAAGCATCCAATGGTAGCCGAATGTGCTGTGATAGGCCGGAGTGATGAATTCAAAGGTCAGATGCCCATGGGTTTTGTTGTGGTTAAAAACACCTCAGATTCTGATAATAGCGAAGCGGCTACTGAGATAGTCAAACAGCTTATTAAGATGGTACGTGATGAAATCGGCGCAGTAGCATCTTTTAAAGAAGCGCTAATCGTTTCACGACTTCCGAAAACACGTTCAGGCAAAATTCTACGTAAAACCTTAAGAGCTATGGTTGATGGAGAGGAATATACGGTTCCATCAACCATTGAAGATCCGGCAGCGTTGGAAGAAATAAAAGCGCTGCTTTAATGTAGCGCCTGTCGAAGTTTTATCAAAATCCTGGCAAAACTGGATATTGGGTAGTGTCTCAGATTGAAACTAGCCTGGATATTTTATGCCGGAGTAATGTCGTAGGTGAGGAGCGTCTTAGCGAGCGAATTACGACTTACTTCGGCAATAGCTTGAATCTTTCGAACAGAGTCGCTACTCAAAATTAGCATGCAACTTTAAGCATTCACATCAATAACAACTCTTCCTTTAACTTGTCCCTGTAAGATTTTATCTGTCAGTTCCGGCACTTTAGCAAGCGGCTCAACAGTGTAAATTTCTGCAAGTTTACCCAGATCCAGAACGTCAGCAAGTCGATTCCAGGCGCGTTGACGAAGAGCAAGAGGCGCCATTACAGAATCAATCCCGGCCAGTTGTACACCACGTAGAATAAAAGGTATCACGGTCGTATTGAGTTCGGAGCCGCCGGTAAGTCCACACATGGTAACAATGCCAGCATATTTGGTTTGTGCGATAGCAGTTGCAAGTGTTTTACCACCGACACAGTCGACAACAGCAGCCCAGGTTTCTGCTTCAACCGGCTTGGAATCACGTGCTAACTCATCTCTTTCAATAAGCTCGGCTGCACCCAGGCCTTTCAGGAAATCACCGTTTTCTGAGATTCGTCCACTTGATGCCACAACATCATAGCCTAAAGACGAAAGTAAACTGACTGCTACAGAACCGACACCGCCAGAGGCGCCGGTGACTAATACTTTGCCATCTTCGGGTTTAACGCCATGATCTTCAATGGCGAGGACACAAAGCATTGAAGTATAACCAGCAGTACCAATGGCCATTGCTTGCTCTAATGAAATTCCCTCAGGTACGCGAACTAAAAATTCAGGATTAATAAGTGCTTTTTGCGCATAACCACCAAAGTGTCTTTCAGATAAGCCATAACCATTTACTAAAACGCGATCGCCTGCTTGCCAATTTAGGTCGGATGATTCAGTGACTGTACCAGCGAGATCGATCCCGCCTACCAATGGCGGCTTCTGTACGATCGGTACCGGGCTATGCTCAGACATTGCGAGACCATCTTTGAAATTAACCGTCGAATAAGCCACATCAATATGTACTTTTTCATCAGGCAAATCAGATAAAGATAACTCAGTGAGTCTACCTTTTTTTACATCATCGACATTATCAAAAACAATCGCGCTAAATGAGTCGCTCATAAATTTTCTCTGTAATTAGTTTCTATATAGTGGCGTCAATTTAATGAATTAATGAATCAAGTCAACCTTTAAATAGGACTGATGCTGACAATAAACTCTAGGCAGTTATTTAATTTTATTATTTTTTCTTTACGTTAGAGGTTCAATTTTAGTGGTCTCATTTCCCACTCTAGTTAAGGGGATATGAGGTTCAAACGAGTCAGCATTAGACTCTTCCATAATGAGTTTGAAATCATCACGGATATTGCCTTCTTGTAGACAGTTATTTTGGATGTAGGGAAATATTTGGTCATAGCGTTTAATTTCATGCTGGTTAATGCGTCGGTAAACATGGCTACGATTAAGTGCAGAAGTGTGTGATAGATTTCCTGAAGCAATAACTTCAGCAGTCGCGTGAACAGTATTTTTATGGAAATTAAAAACCCGTACTGCCTTATCAGAAACATCTAACCCATTAACCAGTTTTGGATTCTGTGTCGCCACACCAGATGGGCAATGATTGGTATTACAGATCAAAGAGTGTACACAACCAAGCGCTAGCATCATGCCTCTGGCGCTGTTACAGATATCAGCACCAAGCGCCATATTTTTAACTAAATGGAATCCGGATATTATTTTCCCGGCAGCTATAATTTTAATTTTTTCACGTATCCCAAAACCATTAAGGCTATCAGCAACAAATGCTACAGCCTCACGCAATGGCATCCCAACTGAATTGGTATATTCCAGTGGCGCCGCTCCTGTGCCACCTTCACCTCCGTCCACGGTAATAAAATCGGGTGTAATACCGCTTTTTACCATGGCCTTACAAATAGCGATAAACTCACTTTTATGACCGATTGCTAGCTTAAAGCCTATTGGCTTGCCTCCTGAGAGCTCACGTAATTGTGCAATGAATGCTGTTAAGCCTAAGGGTGTATTAAAAGCACTATGAGCGGGCGGGGAATTGACTTGAGTATAGGGTTCCACGCCCCGGATTTCGGCAATTTCAAGGGTGTTTTTTTCAGCGGGTAGAATGCCACCATGACCAGGTTTGGCACCTTGAGAAAGTTTTATCTCAATCATTTTCACGGATTCTATACTGGTTTTTTCCTTAAACAACTCCGGGTTGAAATGGCCGTTATTGTCACGGCATCCAAAATATCCCGTGCCGATTTGCCAAATGATGTCGCCGCCATTTTTCAAGTGATATGGGCTCAGACCACCTTCGCCGGTATTGTGAGCAAAGCCTCCTAATTTAGCGCCCTTATTTAGCGCTAATATGGCATTAGAACTTAAGGAGCCAAAACTCATGGCAGATATATTAAGGATGCTAGCTGAATAGGGTTGTTTGCAATCTGGGCCCCCAACCTTGACTCTTAAATCAGGGTTTATTTCTGTTGTATCCATGGCTGCCAAGGAGTGACCAAACCATTCATAACCGCTGCGGTAAGTATCTAACCTTGTACCAAAGGGAACGGATTCTATTTCCTTTTTTGAGCGCTGATAAACCACATTTCGGAAAATTCGGCTAATAGGGGCTCCGTCAGTATCGGATTCGATAAAATACTGCCGGATAAAGGGGCGTAACTTTTCCGCATACCAACGGCCTCTTCCATACAAAGGAAAGTTGCGGCGAAGGCTGTGTTTAGTCTGGATCATGTCGTAAAAACCCAAAGCGCCAAGAGGAACTACAAGCACGAGTAACCATATTGCCGGTGGCCAGATATATGAAATGAAGCCAACAAAGATAAGCGTGGCGACTAAACATTTAATAAATAGGGCTTGCATAGAAGGTTCCCTTAGAAAAGCTAAAAAAAAATATGACTTAAGATAAATGAAAAAACACGTCAGCGATAGTGAATTAGAGGGCTTATTAGTATCAATTGTTTCAATATCTGTATAGACGTGAGGGTAGGCCTAACTGATGTTGATGATGATGCCTTGGTTTTCCCTAAAGCATTGCAATCAATACAAGTTCAAAACTTAATGTATTGTTAAAATAGAGAGTTAAGTATGAAAATAATATGGATAATAGAGTCTAATGGCGCTTAATAGAGGCTTTAGTATTGCTAATTAACTTCTTTAATTTAAACTAGCCGCCATTGTGATTATTGCTAGCTCAAAATCTTCTAAAGCTCCCCAAAATAGCAAAGTAAAATTAACCAATTGCAGTATATGAATAAATTTATATTTTATTGTTTTCTATTGTGCTTGCCATTGCATGCTTTGGCGCAAGATCCGATCTATCTCGACTCCAAACGGTTTGAAATGGCTAAGTTGTCTGAAGAGGCCATTATCGATGGTGTTTTAGATGAATCAATATGGCAACAGGCGACGCTAATTACTGATTTGCATCAGGTGAATCCCTTTGAGTTTGCCGGACCATCACAACGAACCGAAGTTCGAATTTATTACACTGAAGATGCGGTCTTTGTTAGTGCTCGAATGTGGGATGACCAAGCTGAAGAAATAACCGCCCAGGTACTAACTCAGAATGCCAGTATAAGATCTGATGATTGGTTTTTAGTTCAATTTGATACTTATCTTGATCGACGTAGTGGCTACCGCTTTGGAACTAATCCCAATGGTGTGCGCTGGGATGGCATTTATAAGACACCTACAGATATAGAAGCTAACTGGCAGGGTGTCTGGCAGGGAGAAAGCACTTTAGATGATCAAGGCTGGACCACAGAAATTCGAATTCCTTTTCAAACCTTATCATTTAATCCGGACAATACGGAATGGGGTATTAATTTTCTTCGAAATATACCACGTAATAATGAGCGAATTGCCTGGTCCTCTCGAGATCGACAAGATAACCCCGGGCAAGCTGGCATAGCAACTGGCATGACGGGTATGCAACAGGGAATAGGCCTGGATATAGTGCCGGGAGTTACCTTACGACGAGAGAGAATATTTGGCAGCGGTCCCTTTGCTGGCGTGGACGAGAATTTTGAACCAACACTTGATCTGTTTTATAAAGTCACCCCGGCATTGAATGCTGCATTAACTATCAATACTGATTTCTCTGCTGCCGCTGTCGACAGTCGACAAGTTAATTTAACAAGATTCTCTTTATTTTTCCCTGAACAACGGGATTTCTTTTTACGTGATTCAGATATATTCGAGTTTGGAAAAATAGGGACCTACGGCTTCAGCGGTACTGATGGAACTGGGAACTCGGCTTTACAAGGCGCCAGTCAACAAAATGCTCGACCCTTTTTCTCACGTCGCATTGGCTTGAGTGCAAGTGGTGCCCCGGTAGACATCGAAGTTGGGGGCAAGCTTAGCGGGAGAGTGGGTAATTTTAATGTCGGTTCACTGGTGGTTTCGCAAGATGAAGACATGCTTAATGGCGTGGAAGGTAGTGAGATATTTGTTGGTCGAGCGGTAAGGAATGTTCTAGCGGAATCGCAAGTCGGCATCATACTGACCGATGGAGATCCGCAATCTAATCTTGACAGTACTTTGATAGGCACCGATTTCCGCTATCGAAACTCTCAGTTACCCAATAATAAAACTATAGAAGCCAATGCCTGGATACAAAAAACCGATACCGAGGGTAAGCAGGGTGATGATCTGGCTTACAGTTTAAGTTTAAGTTCGCCCAACCAGACAGGCTGGCGTGGCGCAGCGGTTTATAGCAGGATTGAGGAAAACTTTGATCCAGCTGTTGGTTTTGTTAATCGTACTGGGATTCAAGATTTAGCCTTGGATGGTGGTTATGTATATCGACTTGACAGTGGCAGTTACCTTAGAAACTTCTATGTAGGTGCTGAAGCCTATCGAGCTGAACTGCTTTCTACCGGACGATTGAGTTCAGAGCAGTTGGCTGTGCGAATGGGCTTGTTTAATCAAACGAACGATAAATTATTTTCTAAAATTGTAAGAAATCGTGAAGTCTTATTGAATGACTTTACCATTTTCAGAGCATCTGACGGCAGTCGTTCTGTTGTAATTCCTGCTGGAGAATATGAGTTTTATGAATGGTTGTTTTTTCCCAATTCTGCTACGCAGCGAGCATTTTCAAGCACTTTTAACCTTCAAGTTGGAGAATTTTATAATGGTGACCGTTTACAGCTTGGTTTCAATTCAACTTGGCGACCGACTCGGCAATATGAACTGGGTTTAAACTACAGTGAAAACTCTATCAAATTACCGGCGGGTGATTTCAAGGTGCGATTGATCAGTGTGAAGGCTAATGTCGCTTTTAATGCCAGGTGGTCATGGTCTAACTTTTTACAATATGACAATGTCTCAGAAAACATGGGTTTCAATAGTCGCTTGAACTGGATACCGGAATCTGGCCAGGAAGCATTTTTGGTTTTTAATTATGGCGCTCAAGATATCGATAAAGATAATAATTTTTCTTCAACAAATTCTAATCTTTCATTGAAGTTCACCTATACTTTTCGCTATTAATACTTATTCAAAAAATAAATGATTACACTATATCCCTATACAAGTTTAGGTAAAGCCAGCCACGGCTGGCTTAAGTCAAGTCATCACTTTAGTTTTGCTAATTACTACAATCCCAGGCGCACCGGCTTCGGTTCGCTTCTCGTTATCAATGACGATTGGGTTAAACCTGGATTTGGTTTTCCACCTCACCCACACAGAAATATGGAAATTATTAGCTATGTGAGAACTGGCGCTATTACCCATGAAGATAACAAAGGTAATAAAGGTGTAACAACAAATGGCGAAGTGCAGGTTATGAGTGCTGGCAAAGGAGTAGTTCACTCAGAATTTAACCGCAGCAAAGAGCCTCTTAGCTTTTATCAGATTTGGATCAAAACAAATAAAATGAATATAGAGCCGCGCTGGGAGAGTAAAAAATTTCCAAATAAGCCAGTAGAAGGAGCATTGCCAATGCTGGTGTCAGGATACTCTGAGGATAAAAATAAGGCTTTATTTATCAACCAAAGAGCCCGTATTTTCGGGGGTAAATTAAGAAAAGGTTCAGTGATTGAACATGACATTAATCATCAGGCATACATATTAGCTTCAAATGGAAGCTTTGAAGTAAATGATAACGAATTCAAAAAGACCTTAAATAAGGGTGATGGGGCTGAAGTTATTAAAACTAATACCATTACCATCACGGCGCAGACAAACTGTGAAATTGTATTGATTGATGTGGCTGATCAATAATAGAAGAACCGATTCTCTCCTTACTTCGTATCTAGTTTAATAAAACAAGATATAGTCATGACTACAAAACCAATAATTACAGCATTAGGTGTTGCCGGATTGTTGCCATTTATGGCATCGCTTTTGGCCGCTTTCTTGAACGCTATCATGAGCGATATGGATTTAGCGGTTCAGCCTAAACTCATATTTGTTTTCTATAGTGCCGTGATATTAAGCTTCTTATGTGGAGCATTCTGGGGAAGGTTGCTTAATAAAGACTACACCTTAAAAGTAGCTCTGTTGCTTGTAGTGACAAATATGCTTGCATTAGCAGCCTGGATATCCCTGTTGCTGTTTAATGAATATCAAGTATTGTCTATTGGCTTACTAGGCTTAGCTTATTTATCTGTTTTTATCTTTGAGTCTATTGAGGCAAAATTACTTTATAAAGACATTTATCGTGCTTATCTAAAGCTTCGTTTCTGGTTAACATTTTGTGTTGTGACTATGCATCTAATGATGTTGATAATTAGCGTTAACTTCGGGTTTTAACTATTGGTCTTAAATATAAGAATATGAAACTTACATTATTTTTTGATGGTTATTGTCCGCTTTGTGCTGCCGAAATGAAAATGCTGGGGGAGTTAGACCTTGAGGGTAATCTCATATTTGAAGATATCCATGCGGCAGACTTTGCGGCTCGTTATCCGTCTATTGATCCTGTAAAAGCGGATAAATATTTGCATGGATTATATGAGGATGGATCAATGATCTTTGGTCTTGATGTCACCCATCAAGCTTGGCGCACAGTTGGCCGAAAACCTTGGCTAGCCTTGTTACGCTGGCCGATTATTCGTTGGTTTTCAGATATTGCATATAGGATATTTGCAAAAAACCGGTATTCAATTTCGTGGTTACTTACCGGACAAAAACGCTGTACAGCGTGCACCACAAAAACCTCAACAAAACCTGAGTTATAAACACTAATGTTAGGCAATTCCACAAGTGAAGAAAACGCTAACAATGTTGCTATTGTTATTGGTGCTAACAGCAAAATTGCAATTTCGTTAATTAAGCGCTTAGGTAATGATGAGAGTTTTACTGAGATTGTTACTATTGGTCGACAGTTTTCTGACAATGTTGAAACAGGATTCAGCAATAAAGTAAGTCGTTTTAATTGTGATTATGCTGAAGCATCAATACGCGAAATTTGTGAACAACTAAAAGTTCATAAAGGACAAATAAGTCGCGTATTTATTTGTAACGGGATTCTTCATGATACTCAATTCCAGCCAGAAAAACGTATTGAAGATGTCACTGCTGAAAATCTGCATAAGGTGTTTGAGGTTAATGCAATAATTCCCATGCTTTGGATCAAATACCTTAAGCCAGTTTTAGCAAATGAGCAGGGTTGTTTGGTAACAGTATTTAGCGCAAGAATCGGTAGTATTGAGGATAATCGGAAAGGCGGCTGGTACGCCTATCGTGGATCCAAAGCAGCATTGAATATGCTATTAAAAACAGCTGCTATTGAATATGAAAGAGTGCTTAAAGGTACTCGATTTTTGGTTTTTCATCCCGGAACAACAGACACCCCTTTGTCAAAGCCATTTCAAAAATATGTCAGTCAAAACAAATTATTCAAGCCTGAGTTTGTCACGGATCAGTTATTGGCTTTAATAGAAAGAGATAGCCTTACTGACGATAATATTCAGTTCTTAGGGTGGGACGGAAATGAAATTCCTTGGTAGGCAATTTATTCCCAGCAATATAATAAGAAAAGCTCTTATCACGACTTTATTACAAAATTTAATTTTAGGTGCTGATTATGCTAGCCTGCTGAATTAGATCAGTAAATATGGACAAAAAAGATGCAAAAGATGCATAAGAAGCCATTATCAGCGACATCAACACTAATAACATTCTTCGCGTTTGGATTAGCTCTATTATTCAATACAGCGAATGGCCAAGAACCTGATCTAGAACAACTGTCTACATTACTGAGGAGCAGGTAGCTTTGGGTTTGCAGGCTTATCAGGTCAATTGTTCAAACGCCTGTCATCAAGCAGATTTAAGTGGTAGTGGACTCGTGCCGGCTTTAAAAGATTTACCTTTCTTAGGGTGTTTGGGGAAATATCTCTACTTCTGAATTATTTGATTCGATTAAAACGTCAATGCCGCCTACTAATGTAGGAGGTTTATCGGATGAAACCTATCTTGGCATTATAGCTTTCATTCTTTCTGCCAATGGTGCTGTCGCAGGAGATATACCATTACTTGTCGATTCAGACATTTTTATTAACAGTATTGCGAACGCAAGAAGCCAACCGGGTACTGGAACAGTTGAGCAATTTGGCCCTACAGGGGTAACAGTAGTTGGGCAGGTGCCAGATTATCGGACAGTCAGCGATGAAGAATTACGTAATCCTAGCCCTGAAGATTGGTTAATGATACGTGGCAGCCATCAGGCATGGAGTTACAGCGCGCTTGACCAGATTAACCAGGAAAATGTCAACGATCTGCGTTTGGCATGGATTTGGTCTATGAGTGATATCGCTTCGAATCAAACTTCTCCACTGGTGCATGATGGCATTCTCTATTTATTTAGCCCTGGCAATAAAATTCAGGCATTAAGAGGCGATACAGGTGATCTCATATGGGAGCAGAGTTTAGGGGGTAGGGCTGGCACCATGCGAGGCATGGCTATTTATGAAGATAATCTCATTGTTAATACACCTTCGGGTGGAATCGTTGCAGTCAATGCAGTCAATGGTGAGGAAGCGTGGAGAATTCAAATTGCTGAGGGTTTTATTAATACCAGTGGGCCCATTGTCGGTAATGGCAAAATTTTTACGGGTTTGTCCGGCTGCACAACCTTTAACGAACAGAAGTGTTTTGTCAGTGCCTACGATGCTGATGATGGCAGCTTGCTTTGGCGCTTTAGTACAATTGCCCAAGCTGGCGAACCTGGAGGGGATAGCTGGGGAGGCGTTGATGATTTGTTTCGAGCAGGCACAGATACCTGGATAACACCCAGTTTTGATGCAGAATTAAACCTGGTTTATATAGGGGTTTCCCAAGCAAAACCTTGGGTAGCAGCAAGTCGTGATATGAGCGTTTATGATGACGCGCTCTATTCAAATTCGACCTTAGCATTAGACGCAGATACTGGAGAGTTAACTTGGTATTACCAACATGTGCCCGGAGAAACCTTTGATCTGGATGAAGTATTTGAACGGGTATTGGTAGATCTTGATGGTGAAAAGCTGGTTTTTTTCGGCAGGCAAACATGGCATCCTTTGGAAATTAAACAGAGAAACCGGTGCTTACATTGATCATCAGGAAACGCTATTTCAAAATGTATTTGAAAGTTTTAATCCTGAAACTGGCAGACCGCAATACCGTAACGATATTGTAGAACAAAGAGTAGGTGAATGGATGCAAGCCTGTCCTTCCACAGCCGGAGGCAAAAACTGGCATCCCATGAGTTACCACCCGGGGACAGAAAGTATTGTTTTACCTCTAAGTCAAAGCTGTGTCGAAATAAGGGGACGAGAAACTCAATATATTGTTGGGGGTGGTGGCACAAACGCAAACCGACGCTGGTCTGCAATGCCTGGTAGCAATGGGAATGTTGGCAAGGTGGCAGCTTTTGATGTGCGCACTATGGAAGAGCTATGGTCTTATGAACAGCCAGCTTCTTTTTTGACTGGTGTGCTAACAACTGGAGGTAACCTGGCATTTGTTGGCGACTTGGACAGAACGTTTAGGGCCTTAGACCTTGAGTCAGGCGAAACACTTTGGCAAACACGTCTTGGGACTTCTGTTCAAGGCCATCCAATAAGTTTCAGTGCGAATGGTAAACAATATATTGCTGTGCCAACAGGCCTCGGTGGAGGCAGTCCACGAACCGTTCCGTCGATATTGACACAAAGGATCCGTTTCCCCAGCACTGGAAATGCTTTGTATGTTTTCGAATTACCTGATTGAGATAAAGACTAACAAAAATGCTTGACCAGGAAATTCAACAAGCCGCAAAAGTTCTGCGAAAAGCGCAAGAAACAGGGTTGGCTTGTGAACCTATTCGTGAGCTTATTTCAGGTCAAAATCCAGAAAGCGCATATGCTATTCAAGCCTTCAATACAGAGTTTTTTCTAAAGCAAGGTCGTAAAATAGTTGGGCGAAAAATTGGCCTGACCTCAAAGGTAGTGCAAGAACAATTGGGTGTAGATCAACCAGACTATGGGATTCTGTATGCTGATATGTTGCGAAAGGAAGGAACTCAAATAAATCTATCTGATGTCATGCAAACCAAAATAGAAGCTGAAATTGCCTTTGTCTTAGCAAAAGATTTAAACCAGAAAGAGAATGCAATCGAGGACGTTATTGATGCTATCGCTTATGTATCACCAGCATTAGAAATTGTCGGTAGTCGTATTAAAAATTGGGACATCACTTATGCTGATACAGTTGCCGATAATGGTTCATCCGGCTTGTTCGTTTTAGGAAACTCTCAATGCAAACTGGATCAAATTGATCTTATAGTCTGCGAAATGGTACTAGAGCGTTCTGGTGAAAAAGTATCTGAGGGGAGTGGGTCTGCCTGTATGGGCAATCCAATTAATGCAGTACTTTGGCTGGCAAATACTATGGCCTTAACAAAATACCCTTTACGTGCCGGAGATATTATTTTAAGTGGTGCGCTTGGCCCTATGGTCGAAGTGAACGCTGGTGATAATTTTGAAGCACGAATATCAGGTTTAGGTTCAGTCAGCGCAATGTTCTCTGATTAAGATATCATTTTGCTATCACACAGGGTTGTAGCTAACACTCTACAAGTCAAACTCAAACTATGCGTGATCGATTATTCTGTTTGGATCGTTATAACAACCTCAATACTTGAATTGGCTATTGTTATTTAATTAAACAATGTATTAAATAAACCATAGAATGGATCATAGAGAGCAGAACAGCTATAGCCATGATTTTAAAACTTCTAAGCTCTTACTCGGACGTTTGGGTATCTTCATAGTAGTATTGAAGTCTAATAGATAATTCAAAATATTTGTATGAATATCGTGATAAGCAATGCATATTAATGATACGGCTAAAAGAATAAAGAATTTTTGGCTGCTTTATGATGGCCGCGAAGATCAGAAAGAATCTAGGACAGATACACTTCAGGCTGATGATGTTAATTTCATCATGTGTTCTATATTTGGTCTAGTAGCAGTAGCCACTCTTATTATATTCAGTATTGTCGCTCTTGCCCGCCAAGAGATCAGTTACGCTTTTACTTTATTTAGTTTTGCATTAACCACAATTATTGTCTGGGTTGTATTTGGATTACAGGTGCAGGACTGGCTAGCCAAGCATTTCACCACATTACTAATGGCCATACTCTGTATTTATTTTTTTTACACAGGAGGAACTAATGGTACTGGTCCAGTTATTTTATTGATCTTCCTTCAGTGGCATTGTTTCTTCAGGAAATGTCGTGGTCCTTATTCAGTGTTGAGTCTCTTATTGCTGGTTCTTGGAATTTATTTATTTAGTCCATTCGGTTTTGATAATAGTCAATATTCTCCGTCGCTTATCTCTCGGGTGTTAATTGTTTTTGTTGTTGTTTCTATGTTGTCTTATGCCTTTGCATTTTTTAAAGACAAAGCAGAAAAAGACTTTTTATCCAGTCAGCTAGAGTTAGAGAAGGGAATTATAGAAGATCCCGAAACTGGTTTGGCAAACCGAGCATTGCTGGAAAAACTTTTACAAATTGAGTCAGAGCGCTGCAAAATATATCAACGTCCGGGCAGTTTAATAACGATAAAACTGGAAATAGAGCTAACCAATCAATATAAATATTTGAGAAATAATAAAAGACTTGTCTATAAAAATATTAGAAAAATATTTGATAAGGTTCTGCGAAAAGCAGATGTTCCTGGTCATTGGTCAAAGAATCAATTAATCATTATTTTTAGCGGAGACGAAACTGGAAATGGCGCTTGAGCTTTCGAAAAAAATATCATCCATTTTTAAAAATTATAATAAGTTATTTGACGATCCAACGGTCGATGTTAGAACCAATATTACTGCTGAAGAAATACCCATAGAAGAATAAGAACTTTCAAAATCAGCAAGTTATTCAATTATTCCGTTAAAAATTAAAAGGGGTAATTAGCAATCCCCAATAAAAGATAAATGCCATTTCTATCGAGAATTGATATGGGAATGCGTCATCAGAATAATTAGGCACTAGGATTGAGTATATCAATCCATTAAAAAATAGCGAAAAAAACAAGTAGGCGGGATTAACAATAGTTTGGCCTAGCAGTTGAATCAATGAAACGCCAGGAGTTAATACTGGTTTCATAATTTCAATTAGATATATGCCTAAGCCAAACGGCGCTATTACAAAAAATATTGTTCCTAAGATGAAGCCTGTAATAATAGATTTGGTAATTAATGTTTTAAAGTTCATTCTCATGCATAACAAAACATTCTTGTGGGTTCCATTTGGAATCATCGGTTTCCTTCATGAAGTGCATGGTGGTTACCCAGGGCTCCACAAGATAAACAGGATCTTCAACAATAATGGTATCTACAAACCAGGTCACGCCTGCAGGTGTTTCAAATAGATCAAAGTATTCAGTGACTTTTGTCTGGTCGCTATGTGGGATGCCGTTTTTACGTAAGTAACCGGGGATAAGATTGCTGGTAAGCGCTTCCAGCGACCTGGTTGTTGTGCCTACGCGTCGTGTCTGACCGATCCGCAGACCATTAACACTGGTAGGTGCAGGTGGATCTTCCCATTTAGCCAGAGTATGCCCCTGTCTTGATGGTGCGCCTGGAGCCATCGTTTCATCAAAATAAAACATTCGTGTTTGCATGCCTGCATCAAATTCCATTTTGAGTGTTATGTCATCTTCCCAGCTTATTTTGATTCGACCAGGTCGGTGCATAATGCCAGGAGCTCCATAGGCAATGCATTCGTTGCCGACATTTGTTTCAGGCGTCCAGGCCATGCCAATTTCTCTGGCGGCCTCATTCTCCGGAATGTTGGCAAAATCTCCAATTAGAGGAGTTGTCATTCGCCAGCGCCAGTCTTCAGAGACGATGGAAACCCACGTGCCAGTTAAATCTATTGGCGCATCAGCTCTGGCAGCAATAGCTGTAGTTTCAATGGTTAAAGTTGCAGAAATCAAAGACTCATTTAAAGGTTCTTGTTGAGCATTTGCTAAAGACGAAGTCAGTCCTATAAGCAAAATTAGTAAATTAATATTTCTCATGGCTTATTCCATCCCTTCTAATAGACTTTGGTAGATAGCGGTAATGAATTCAGTGCTGCTAGGACCACCACGTGTGCCACCATATTCAGTGTTGTAATCAAGCGTTGGATTACTGGCAAGAACTTGATTTAAGCTCATCCCTTGTTCTATTTGGTACTGGATGCGATCTCTAACGATGACCAGCATATTGCGATATTCAACGACATCGATTTCGTCACCAATACGGCCATGACCGGGAACAGCATAAGTTCCACCTTCAGCATTAACACCGGGAATCATAAGCTCCAGTGTAAAATTAAGGGCTTCTATAAAGCCATTAACACTGCCACCTTTGCTGATATCGATATCAGGAAATTGGCCTTGTACCAGAAGGTCGCCGAGGCTGATGACATCCGAGCTTCTGAAGAAAATAATGCTGTCGCCGTCTGTATGTGCATTTGGCATGTGGTAAACAGCAATGCCTTCGTCATTCATGTAAAAGTCAAAAGTTGGTGTAAAGTAAGTGGTTGTAAGAGTAAGACTTTCGACATCATTTTCTGTTAGATAAAAGCGGTTAAGTACATTTTCATGAGCGAGCAAAGTGACACCAGAGGTGTTACCGCCAATGGCAACTGCAACACCAGCACCTCTGCCACCAAAACCTCTAAAACCCATATTATTCATGATGTCATTGCTTGCTAGATGAATAGGGTCAAGCGCGGTAGTAATAACATAGCGCACAGGGGAATTAGAGATCTCCCGTATCAGGGACATCATTTCATCAATATATTCAGGGTCGGGGGTGTCAACAAACACGATAGCTTCTTCACCAATTTGTACGGTGATATTAACGCCTGCACCATCGACCACATAAACCTGACCTTTTACATGAAATAAATTAAGTTCCTGGCCCATCTCGGCCGCTGTTGCGAAGCCTCCAAACAGAAGAAAGAAACAGCAACTCTTCATCAGACAGGACATTAGAAATTGAGGTTTGAACATAACATTGCTCCGTTATTGGAATTCTTTAACTCTATGTGAAATGGTTTACATGCACTCTTCTATACAAAACTCAGCATCACCAACGGGTGCTTCCATGGTATCCATGTATTCGGGATACATGGTTTCTATGCCGCCACGAGTCCCCGAGTAAGGGAGGCGATATCGTTCGGCAAACTCCATTAACCACGGGTTTTGATCAGGTAAGAAATGAGGAACAATCTGGCCGAGAGCATTAACCGGTAACTCCTGAATAACTTGGCAAGAACTAGGCGCCTGCCTGGCAGAGACATCTTTCACCCATGTCTGACTTCTCACCATGGGTTCTGTCATAAATATAGGGTCGTCAATAACCGTGACCACTGTTAGGTAGTCTCCATGCATAACCCAATGTTCAGTAGTCGTTCTCTCACTACTAGCAGCCAGACCATTACGGCGCAAATAGCTTTCCTTAAAATCTGTGGTAAGGATGTTTAGCATGTTGCCGTCAAAACTACCGGTGGAGAATCCTGGGAAAGTATGAGGTGCAATATCTGCAGGGCGTTCTGGATTGTTTAACCAGATAGTGCGCTGCATGCCCATGAAGCCGATTCGAGTTTTAAACGCTATAGGTTGTTGAGTTTGTGGGTCGACGACTCGATCAATTCTCAAGTCTGCAGCCCCTCTCATAGAATAATCGCCGCCATGCTGCCGACAGATATACTCACTCACTACAGAGATGCGATTTGGGTTGTAGCTATCACCACGCAATCTTGCGGCATCATTGATAGGCATGCCGGAATAGTCAGCAAGATGGGGCCCGGGTATACGTTCAGGGAGATCTTCATGATAGAGCGGACGCCAGTCACCTGAAAAATCAATTTCCTGCGCAAGCAGACCAGAGCTGAAGAGAACTGCAGCAATAAAGCCAAAGACATTAATTAAAGGAATATTCCGGAGAATCATGTGGTTTTCCTCTTTGTAGAATTATTATTCTAGATATAGGTTTTGCGAATGTCTCTAATTCTTACAATTTACTCAGTTTTTGGCTAGTGATTAATTAAAAAAACTTTTTTTTGCAAAATGTTGAGAATTATTCCCTGGGAGAGTCAAAGTTGAAATGGCTTCTAATAATGGCTTTAATGCCCTCTTGAACAAGCTATGAATAAGTAATCTATGAATGAGCAATCTACAAATAAAGAAGCAATCACCTGCCTGCTAAATACCATTCCTGAAACTCTTGATTCGTCAGCCTTTGCTTTTGCTGATAAGCAAAGGGCGAATACTGTATTTAATTTTCATAGCAGTCTGCCAAATTACGCCCCAACACCGCTGGTTAAGTTATCCAGCCTTGCAGACTATTTAGGTATAAAAGACATTCTTATTAAAGATGAAAGTAAGCGTTTCGATTTAAATGCATTCAAGGTCTTGGGCGCGAGTTTTGCTATCGCAAAATACTTAGGTGATTTTCTTGGGCTTAATGAAGAAGACATAACCTTCAGTAAAATAGTTGATAAGCAAGCAATGTATCAACACATCACTTTTGTCACGGCAACGGATGGCAACCATGGCAGAGCTGTAGCCTGGTCCGCAAAATTATTTGGCTGTAAAGCTGTGGTGTATATGCCTAAAGGATCATCTCCAGCTAGATTGGAAGCAATAAAAAATTATGCAGCTGAAGCCTCAATCACAGCTCAAAATTATGATGATACTGTGAATTATGCCAATCAACAGGCACAAAAAGAGGGCTGGATACTAATACAAGATACCGCTTGGCAGGGTTACGAAAAAATTCCATTACAGATTATGCAAGGTTACTTTACCTTGGTAACTGAATATTTACAGCAAGAGCAAACTATCTGGCCTACTCATGTATTTGTGCAAGCTGGTGTAGGCTCATTACCGGCAGCAATTCTGGCTCATCTATGCAACTTATCTGATAGACCTATGCCTAAATTTATTGTTGTTGAGGCGCAAGGGGCACCATGTTTATATGAGTCTAAAAGAATGAATGAACTGACCAGAGTGGAGGGCGATCTGCTCACGATTATGGCCGGGCTCGCCTGTGGTAAACCAAGTTTAATAGCATGGGATATATTAAAATCAGCTGCCAGTGCATTCATTGCTTGCTCTGACGATATCGCACGCAGAGGGATGAGAGTGTTAGGTAATCCTTTAGCTGGCGATCAGCGGGTTACTTCAGGAGAATCAGGCTCGGTAACACTTGGTGCATTATTCGAAATCCTTTCTAATAAAAATTTTAGTACCATCAAAGAAGAATTAAAGTTTAACTCTGATTCGTCTGTCATGTTGTTTTCAACCGAGGGCGACACTGATCCCGAGGTGTATCGGGATATTGTCTGGTCCTAGAATAATAAATAAATTATTCCGCTGCCGCGCCTCTTATTGGTTGACCCGGATGCACGCTGTCATTCAAGACTGCATCACGAATAACTGGAACGCCATTTACAATAACATGCATAATTCCACTAGATGACTGCGCTGGTTCAAGGAAGGTCGCATGATCAATAATTGTTTCGGCATTAAATATTGTAATGTCTGCATCAGCACCTACTTGAATACGACCTTTGCGCATCATGGCGGGCGCGACAGTCTCAAGCCGCTTTGCAGGCAGAATAGTCATTTTGCTCAGGGCGGTCATGAGAGAAAGTAAATTTTCTTCACGCACATATAAGCCAAGCACCCTTGAAAAAGTGCCTGCACCTCGTGGATGTGCACGCCCATCTACAAATGGTATGCCGTCAGAACCAATAATCACATCAGGTTGTGAGACTAACCACCGAATATTTTCTTCTTTCTGACTATAGTCAACGATAAACCCGCCAATCTCACGATACTCTTGAAAGGTTTCAGCGTTTAGGCGTTCACCTGTTTCTACCCACATAAGGCTAGAGTATTCTTGCCCTGATCGCGCCAGCCAATCCCCGCTATATAATGCCGATTCAAGCCTTGTAGAGCTTGCATTATAAGGATAGGTTTCCGTTGAGATATCAAGTCCGCGCTGTCTCGCATCGCGAAGCATTTGTACCATAAGCGGGGCATCATCAAGGCCGCTGCTATTAATGTGGACGACGTGCACAGATGCACCAGTTACAGCCACATTACTGATCACCTCATTTAACGGTTCGAGTTTTTCTCTATTATCAGTACTTCGCATATGGATAAAAATGGGCGCATTCAAAGCTGCGCTGGTTCTAAAAATATTGAGAATTTCACGACGTGTTGCTGCCGGTGTATAGGTGACACCCATACCAATGCCGAGAGCACCTTGTTCAATGCCTTCACGGATTAAAGATTGTAAGCGTTCAATTTCTGCAGCATCAGCAGGTTCAAATGCGTAGGCAGGTGCCAGATCCTGAATATTATCTTCGGCAGAGGCCGTCATCCAGGAGCCGATATCGATATTGTGTTTTAACTTCATCCTGGTAGGAATGTGTCCGACCGAGGCGCCGTAATTGGTGAAATATTTCCCTTCCTGCTCGGCGTACCATGGAGCAACCGGATAGACACCCACTTCTAATTCAAGTGCTGTTGTTACACCATCAGCCACTGCCAAACGATTACTTTCATCGTTCATGCCATGGGTGTGTATATCAATAAATCCAGGGGCGACGACTAGGCCGCTTGCATCTATGTTGACCTCTCCAGATAGAGGACCTTCTTCAATAGCAACAATCTGCCCATCACGTATGCCGATCGACCGTATAGCATCAAGGCCTGTTTCCGGATCCATCACACGACCATTTGAAATGGCCAAATCAAAGGTTTGGCCTTGGGCCAAGATACTACTGGAGCCTAAGGCCAAGACAAATAAAGCGGAGTAGACTTTTCTCTTTATAATCATTTCTGCATTTCCTCTATCTTCTTAAAATATATTTTTCTAGTTTGCCGCAATGAGGTTTGGTCTTTGCGCTAAGTGGTCAGTGATTTGTTCATAGGCCAGAGCAAACTCAAGTACTTTCTGATCTTCACCGTAATTACCAATAATCTGCATTCCCATTGGCCTGCCTTGGTTATCAAAACCGACAGGGACATTGACAGTGGGCAATCCGCCGAGACTGGCATATAAAGTAACTTCCATCCAACGGTGATAGGTGTCCATCGCACGACCATTTATCTCAGTAGGCCAAGGTGTTTCTTTTGAATAAGGAAATACTTGTGAAGTCGGCAGCACTAAAAAATCGTGACTTGTAAACAAGTCGTCTAATTCTCTATACCAATTCCCTCGAATCATATTCGCACGAGCGACATCGTTCTCACTCAGGCTAAGGTATTGCTCAATTTCCCAAACTACCTCCGGTTTGAGTAGAGAGTTAGTTGTTGGATTGTTATAAAAATCCAGCATGCCCTCACGTGAATTATGACGTAATGTAGTCCAGGAAAACCAAAGGTCTGGCAAATCTATTACTGGCATTATGTTTTCGACATTGGCGCCAGCCTCAGCAAGAGTCATAATATTCGACTCACACAAATCAAGAATACCTGGCTCCATTGGGAGGTAACCATCAAAGTCACCCATCCAAGCTAACTTGATGTCTTGAAGGTTCAAAGGAGAGAACTGTTCTGCTACTGGGCTAGCAGAAATAGTCTTCAACAGACGGATGGTATCTTCTGTGTTTCGACCCATGGGGCCTAAAGTTGAAAGAAGGCGAGGTTCAGGCGCTATGCCGTCGACAAGGTTTGAACTGGGTCTAAAGCCAATAATATTATTAAAGGCTCCCGGATTGCGTAATGAGCCCATCATGTCACCACCGTCCGCTACTGGCAGCATGTGCGTAGCAAGACCGCTTGCAGCGCCACCGCTACTGCCTCCAGCAGTAAGGTTTGGGTTATATGCACTGCCGGTTGCACCAAATATAGGGTTATACGTTTGCGAACCAAAGCCAAATTCTGGCACATTGGTTTTGCCGATAATGATTGCACCCGCATCTCGCATGCTCGTGACAATTGCTTGGTCACTGTCCGTTGGAGCTATTCGATCGGCGAACATTGGTGAGCCACTCGGTATAAGCGTAAGCCTGCTACCGCAGATAAGATCTTTCACCGCATGCGGCATGCCATGCATCCACCCGTGATATTCCCCTCGTGAGAGAGCCTGATCAGCATCAAAGGCTTGGTTGAGCAAGTCATCGTCATCCGCCATGCTAATAATGGCATTGTAAACAGGATTATAAGTTTGAATTCGATTGAGATAGGCCTGCATGACTTCGACACAACTTGCATGTTTGTCTCGAATGGCAATCGATAATTCGCTTGCACTTAAATCAGTCAGGTCTGCGGAAAATTTAGATGAGGCATCAATACAACTAGTTAGACCCGTTATAGAAGACGTGACACCAACTGCTAATGAACTTCTTAAAAACCCGCGCCGTTTCATATTGAATACCTATTTTAGTTTTGAGACTTAATCTGATTTTGGCAATATTGTTAGACGATGGCTAGCTATTTATAAGATATAAAAATTAGAGCAAGAGAATAATTATTTGACCAAAGAGTTAAAAATTATTTTATGGCCATATTGGATTGGTGAGACATTATTATTTTAAGACCCCATTTTTATGCATAGCTTTTGCGTAGAAGCACAAACAGAGTGCCACAATAAAAATAATGGCGGTGAATATAACAGAAAAGGCACTGCCTACAACTTCTAAACCATTTGATAAAACATAGTTTTGGAACGAAGTAATTGTCATGGAGAGTGTTTGAACAATTGGACTCCCGTCCGTGCACCTCAGGTTACAGTAGACAGCGGTGAGTGGACAATCATTGAACATTCCTCTGGAATTAATCAATGGGTCTTCAGAGCTAAGCCGCTGTACACCCATAACAGAGATACTCGAAGTCGCAGCTTTGCCGGTAGCGATGTGCCAGGGTGGCATAATGTTTACACGCAACGAGCTGTGACTCCGCCCGATGAGTTCACCGTACAAGATGCGGCCTTTGGGGGGCAGGTTCTGGCCGATGCCCGCGGCAGAACGGTATACCTTTATAACTGCAGGGACGATTCCGTTGCACAGCTCGCTTGCGATCACCCCGATTCGGCACAGGAATATCGTATGGCTATATGCGGTGGTGGTGAACCCGAGGTGTGTCGTGAGACCTTTCCCTATGTTGTAGCGTACGCCGGTGCCAAGAGTGAGAGTAGTCTTTGGAGTGTGATGGCAATTGATCCAAACACAGGACGCCGTTCCGCCGAAGACGAAGAAGGCACGCTGCATGTTTGGGCTTACCGCAGCAGGCCGGTATACACTTACAGCGGTGACCAAGGACCTGGCGTTACCTATGGCGATGCGTTCGGGGAATTCACTGGCTCACGCAACGGCTACAAAGCGTTCGTATTGCGAGACGTTTTTCAAAATAATCATTTTAGGAGATGAGTGTGATGATACCATTATCTACGAAGGAGAGATTATCAATGCCACAAGTTTGGAATGCTATCAAAACACCTCAAGTGCTTTCTTTCGCAGTTTTTAGCACCATGTTGGCGGTTGCAGGTGCGGCAACAGCCGAGCTGCCCGAACCACATCAACAAGATGGCCGAATCGGCTTCGTGCTGACAGAAAGGCATTGGGCAATCTATGAAACTGAAGCGAGCACAGAGTGTCCTCAAGGTATGAACAGACGGGGCTCGCGCGACCTCTTCGCACAACAGTTCCCCGAGGATAGCAATGTAGAGCGGACAGTAGTTGATACTCGACTCATGATTGAGGCCTATCAGTATCATACTAATACAGCGACGACAGACATATATGGTTCTTTACCTTATTACGAGGCACAGGGGAATGTATCCTACGGCCTGAATCTAGATGGTGAAGTTAGCGCTGATGATTTTAGGAACCCGGCCGGTGAAGAGGGAATAGATAATCAGCTATACCGTGCACTCGGTTGTATTACGGGCTACCGCAATGACGGCCAGTATTGGCTTTTCGAAAACAGTTTCATGATTAACAATGGCTCTAACCGCTGGATGATCGAGCTGTCGGGTGTGGATGATCTCGTCAATGACGACGACGTAACCGTCACTACTTACCGAGGCCTCGATAACCTCCTCGCTGACGGCACTGGCGAGGGTTTTAGTGCTGGTGGCACGCAACGAGTCGATGCCCGTTGGGGCCAAAGCTTCGTTGAGGAGGTTAAAGGTAAGATCGTTGATGGTGTGCTGACCACTGAGCCGATTGCTCAGGCAAAAATCCCATGGTCACAGCCCGGAGTGCTTGATGGCTACCACATTTTTAAGGATCTCCAGTTTCAACTCAAGCTAACGTCGCAAGTGGCGCAAGGGCTGATGGGGGGATATGTCGATATAGAGCAGTACAATCACCGGTTCAGAACTAGTTGGTCTTCGCATCATCAGAACTACGGTCAGAGCTCCTCTGCATCGGAGTACACTGCACTGAAACGGTTGGCGGATGCGTATCCGGATCCCGAGACCGGTGCCAACACGGCCATATCCGGGGCCGTGGAGGTGACTCTCACTCAGGTCTACATCGTGCACCCCGATGAGTAAAGATTATCATCACAGGACACTGAGACTTCGAGCTAAACCCTTGATGCACCGCTAGTTAAATCTTGCGCTGTGAAAAGGTGAATAGCATAACGCGCGGATGTACTGACAATTAAACTTATTGGAGAAGTAGTTACATGAAATATAATAATAAAATTACAACGGTTCTCGCCTTATTGATTCTCACCTCTGGTGTTTCATACTCAGGGCACGCTAACGCACAAGTAGATTATGTCGGTGAGGGCTCTTACATTATCGATATATTAGACAATGGCGGTAATATCTATGGGGTTTTCGTTCCAGGTAATGAAGGCGTGTACTCAGTTGATATGGCTGAAGAACTTGCAAGCAATGAGCAACTTGATTATCTCTTCCTAAATCTTGAAGGAATCTACACAACTGCAGCCATCGATGTGCTTGTAGAAGGTATTTCAAGAGTACCCCCTGCGGATCGCCCTACACTTCTGGTTCGAATTCCAACCATAGATGATGCAGGTTACGAGCTCACTTTACAGCGTATCAACGAAGTTCTTGAGCACGGCGGTGACGGTATTGTATTCCCACACATTAGTTCAGCAGCAATGGCCGCCTACTTATCAGGTTATATGGAAGGTCTAGGCGTCGATGTATGGAGCCCACAAAACCCAGATGGAAAATTCATTACTGTCTATATGCTTGAAGATGGCCATGCCATTACACAAGCCTATGAAGTTGCTGAAGTCGGTGGCTACAGCTTTCTATCTTGTGGTATTGGCAGCCTTAGTGGAGATCTAGGTAGCTCCGAGTTAGGAGAGGCAGGTTGTTTAGAAGTCTTAGCGCAGGCAACTCGCGGAAATTATCCAAGTATGATGACATCTTACACACCAGACGCTTTTGCACAACGTGTTGAAGAAGGATACACAGGATTATTGAGCATCTGGAATGACGATACTACAGGCATTTTCAGAAGAGCTCGTGAAGTGGTAGGAGATTAAGAGGACTTCTTTTTTATATAAAAACAGCTATAGAGTCGTTCTTGTCATGATTGGAAGCAAAATTGGTGGAGGCGGGGGGATTTGAACCCCCGTCCGTCAGTACTCTGCCTTTGGCTCTACATGCATAGCATCGTTTATTGAGTTAACTTCTCACGACCCAACGCGCAGGGTGTTCGAAGCGAGCTTGATACTTTTTAGCCCTTAGGAGTCAAGCACTCCGCCGTGGCGATCCTGTTCTATATGACGATTGCTAAACACTGGTTTACAGGCATCCCTGTGGCAATCGCTAGCTGCTATATTAAGCTGCTAGAGCGTAGTTTTCGTCGTTGGCAACTATAGTAGTTGCATAGATTGATTTACGAGAGCCTATACTCTCTCGACATGCACCTCGGGTTTTATAACCGGCGTCGAATCCAGAGCGCCCCCAATGTGTTTCTTACTGCTTATAAACTACCCGTGCATTATAGCACAGTCGTATTCTCTAGATTGTGACTAGCTCTTCAGATTTCAACTGCCACTTTATAAATTGGGTCTTCAATAATATTAATATCAATAATTTTTTCGGCGTTTTTAAGTAACTTCAAACAATCTGAGCTTAGGTGCCTTAAGTGAACTTGCTTGCCAGCACGAAAATACCGTTCGGTGATTTTGTTCAAGGCTTCTATGCCCGACATATCTGCTACGCGACTTTCCTGGAAATCGATAATGACTTTTTCCGGGTCGTTATGCACATCAAATTTTTCAGCAAATGCCTGGGTAGAACCAAAAAATAATGGGACCGTATATTTCGTAATGTTTGGTGCCATCTTCATCAATATGTTTACGCGCGCGAATGCGTTTCGGCATTTTCCCACGCGTACATCAGGGCTGAAATGATGACGCCTACTAAAACGGCAAGTGCGAGGTTATGGAAAAATACAGTGATGGCCGCGACTAATATACCAACGATGTTATCGCGCATAGGCATTTTGCCCAGCGCTCTGATGCTGGCCCATTCAAAGGTGCCAATGGCCACCATAATCATTAATCCTGCTAGTGCTGCTATCGGCATTTGTTCGATATAACTGGCACCATACATGATGAAGATAAGCAGCATGCATGAAGCAACAATGCCTGAGATGCGTGTGCGGGCACCGGAAGAAATGTTAATTAAGCTTTGCCCGATCATGGCGCAACCACCCATGCCAGAGAAAAAGCCAGTTACGACATTCGCGAGGCCCTGGGCAACCGATTCTTTATTACTCTTGCCACGGGTTTCTGTGATTTCATCAATCAGGTTAAGCGTCAGCAAGCTTTCAATTAAGCCAACGCCAGCCACGATAAAAGCATAAGGCAAAATGATCATGAAGCTTTCCCAGGTAAAAGGAATCTCGGGAATATGGAAAGGCGGAAAGCCACCTTGAATGGAGCTGATGTCGCCAACGCTTTTTGTGTCAATGCCAAGCGCGAACACGATGGCCGTGCAAACCAAAATTGCCGCTAAAGGTGCGGGTACCGCTTTAGTAAATTTAGGTAGCTGCCAAATTATCAACATGGTGATTAAGACCAACATAAGCATGGTGCTTAATTCATTGCCCATCATCCACGCATCATTGTTTTTAAATGTTGCTAATTGCGAGGTGAAAATAACAATTGCTAGGCCATTCACAAAACCGAACATTACCGGGTGTGGCACTAGCCGAATAAATTTGCCTAATTTTAGAAAGCCGGCGCTCATCTGAATTAAACCAGCCAGCACAACCGTTGCAAAAATATATTCCACTCCATGGCTTTGTGCGAGGCTGACAATAACTACAGCGATGGCACCAGTGGCTCCGGAAATCATACCCGGACGGCCTCCAAATACCGAGGTGATCAAACCAACAGAAAAAGCCGCATAAAGACCGGTAAGTGGTGATAGACCGGCAATCAAAGCAAACGCGATGGCTTCTGGTACTAGGGCTAGGGCTACGGTTAATCCTGATAAGACTTCATTAGTAAGATTGACCCCTTTGGTCAAATCAAAGAGGTTAAAAACTTGTTTCATAAAAAAATTCCAACAAAAGAGTGCCCCGACTGAAACAGTTTCTTGTTTCAATCAAGCTAGGGTTTAAAGAGTTTAAATAATAGTCAGTACAATAGTGTTGGAGGGGTACTTAAAAGGAATTTCAAGTTGGCTCTTTCTTCAGGCGTACTACAACTTCAGTAAAACGAAAGGTGATTATAACACAGACAGGATAATTAGCCTCGATTAGAATGACTCATGACGCGACGTTTATCCAGATTCCATTCGCGTTCCTTTTCAACCGCGCGTTTGTCGTATTCGTGCTTACCTTTGGCTAAAGCGACTTGGCATTTTACCAAGTGACCTTTCCAATACATTTTACTGCACACGCAGGTGTAACCTTTTTGTTGAATGCCAGCAAATATTTTGGCGATTTCTTTGCTGTGTAAAAGTAATTTACGAGTGCGAGTAGGGTCTGCGACCACATGCGAGCTAGCAGTAGCCATTGGTACGATTTGCGCACCCAAGAGCCAGGCTTCGCCATCTTTAATAATCACATGAGAATCGACCAGCTGTACTTTCTTCTCGCGCAGGCTTTTTACTTCCCAGCCAGTAAGCATGATACCTGCTTCTATACTGTCATTAAGGAAATAGTCGTGCCGTGCTTTTTTGTTAACGACAATTGTTGAATCATCGTGTTTATTCTTTTTTGTCATGGCGCGCATTATAAGGGCAGGGCGGGGTAAAACCTATTTATTCACGGGTTTTCTGGTAAACTCCGATCACAATAAAAGCAGCCAAATATAGTCTTTATGTGAGTATTACGAGTGAATAGAGAGAGTGTAGATGTCAGGTTCTAGAGGACAATTCAGTTCAAGACTCGGGTTTATTCTTGCAGCAGCGGGGTCCGCGGTAGGCATTGGTAACTTGGTTGCTTTTCCGGTTGTTGCTACCAAAAATGGCGGCGGCGCTTTCCTAGTAATTTACATCGCTTTTGTTGCCCTCATTTGTTTTCCCGTGATGCTGGGAGAAATTGCCATGGGGAGAGCGTCCAATAAAAATCCGGTTGGTGCTTTTTACGCCTTATCAGGAGGCAACAAATTCTGGGGGCGTTTAGGTGGGCTGGCTATTCTTACGCCATTTATGATTGCTGTGTTTTATTCTGTAATCACCATTTGGATTATGCTGTATATGCTGCAATCTGCATCAGGCAATCTTGATCGTCTGGCCGAACCAGCCGCCTTCGGTGAAATCGTATCTTCACCGACCTTGTTTTTTTATATGCTTATTACAATGGCCATCGTATTTTTTATTCTGGCTGGCGGGGTAAAAGGTGGTATAGAAAAAGCCGCAAAAATTTTAATGCCAACCTTAATGATAATGCTAATTGCCTTAGTACTTTTTGTCTTGACGCTGGATAACGCGGTAGAAGGCTTAAGGTATTATTTGGTACCTGACTTCAGTTTAATTAATAGCACTGTATTCCGAAGTGCTTTAAATCATGCCTTCTTTTCATTGTCTTTAGGTATGGGGATTCTTATTACTTACGGATCGTATTTTAGTCATAAAGAAAAAATCGTGAATGCTACCCGCCTGGTTGCAGTGATGGATACGTCGGTTGCGTTCATTGCCGGCTTATTAATACTGCCCGCAATATTCGCGATGAATCCAAACGTGGATGTGCAGACCTTGTCGGAAAGTAGTGTGAGTTTAATCTTTTCCTATTTGCCACAAGTGTTTTTAGAAATGGAAAATATAGTGGGTTATACCGGCGCCAGTATTTTGGCCACTTTCTTTTTTATGTTGGTGCTGTTTGCTGCAATGACATCCTTGGTTTCCATTACTGAAATTCCTATTGCCTGGATGATAGATGAAAAAGGCTATAGTCGTCGTAAAGCGCTGGCAGCAATGGGTTTAGTCGCCGGAGTCTTTATTGTACTAGCGACCATGTCGCTTGGGATGGTGGATCGCCTTTCTTCTATGGTCACTTATGGAGGGGTTAATAAATCGTTTTTTGATGTGATTTATGATCTCTTTTACGACACGATTTTACCGTTTATAGGCTTTCTGGTGTGTATCTTTTGTTCATATCGCTGGAAGCGGAGTGAGTTCATGCAAGAAGTTGGAGAAGGCGATGAGAGTTATACTACGTCCTTGTTAGCTTCATATGTAAATTTATCTTTAGGCACTTTTATTCCTGTGGTTTTATTGTTGGTGTTCGCCAATAACGTTGCTCAGATTTATTTCGGTTACAACTTGCTCGGTTTTTAAACCTTACTCGTGACAGATATTCAACAAAGTGCATTACTGCCTTATTCAGCTCAAGCCATGTTTGATCTGGTCAATGATATTGAGTCATATCCTGAATTTATGGATGGCTGCCTAGGCGCTGAAATGCTTAGCAAAACTGATACAGAAATACAGGCACGATTAGATTTAGGTAAAGCCGGTTTTAAATATTCGTTTACGACCAAAAATAGTTTAACGCCGC
Organism: uncultured Pseudomonadales bacterium; assembly: GCA_943789335.1. GTDB lineage: Bacteria > Pseudomonadota > Gammaproteobacteria > Pseudomonadales > Pseudohongiellaceae > UBA5109. The sequence goes on from CALSTS010000005.1 coordinate 37,059, forward strand.
CTAATTCCATGTCGATGGAATTGGTCGATGGCCCCTTTAAGCATTTTGATGCACGTTGGACATTTGATGCCCTAACTGAAGAAGCATGCAAAGCCAGTTTAGATATGCATTTTGAATTTAAATCTGGTTTGCTTGATTTGGCCTTAAAAAATCTTTTTGATGCGTCTTGTAAGAATCTGGTGAATGCCGTTTGCAAACGCGCGGATAAACTTTATGGTTGATAGTGATGCAATTAGTAAGCCTGGCTCTATAGACGTAGAAGTCGCCTATGCCTTACCAGATAAACAGGAACTTATTACCTTAACGGTAGAGAAAGGCACTACAGCCCAAGCGGCTGTATTAGCGTCGGGTCTAACTAACCAATATCCCGAAATAAATATTAACGAAGCTAAGATGGGTATTTTTTCAAAACCCCTGGATGGTAAACACCTGCCACTTCCCGCAGATTACCAACTAGAGCATCAAGACAGGGTAGAGATTTATCGACCCTTATTACTAGACCCTAAACAGGCAAGACTGCTAAGAGCGCAAAAAAAGAAAAAGTTAGAAAAGGAAAAAGCAGCGCTGAATAAAAAGCAGGCTACTGAGTAGTAGAAATTTCGCCGAACTGGTCATTCTCCGGGGTTTGTTCAAAATCCCCATCAAAATTCGTCATAAAGCCATTATCATCAAAATAGATACTCAGTCTTTCTTGAAAGCGCTCACCGCCCCCAGGTTGATAGCTATAGATGTAATCCCAGCGATCCTGATTAAAGGTGTCTTGGATTAAAGGCGTTCCCATAATGAAATTTACCTGACGTTTAGTCAGACCAGGCCGTAATTGATCAACCTGTTCCTGGGTGATGAGGTTACCTTGAGGTATATCCAGGCGATAGACGCCCGGAAAGCTTAGCGGCGAATTACTGCATGCGCTAAGCAGGAGAATTGAAATAATGAGCAGTAGCTTATTCAATACTGTTAACCTTTCTTGGACCTTATTTAGCCGTTCTTAGTTTTTCTTAGCCTTACTTTTAACTATATACATAACTTTACATAGTTCTGTGGACAGGCATAATACCGAAAACAATGTTGATGTTACAGATACATCTATTAATGAAGTATGAATAAAAAGGCTTTTTAGAGAAAAAAGCAATTTGAGGATGTAAATTAATGCCAGGAGAAAATCAGGAACTTCGTAACGCTGGGCTTAAAGTCACCCTGCCACGCGTCAAAATAATGCAAATTCTAGAGGCCACGGAATCTCGGCATATGAGTGCCGAAGATGTATACAAAGCCTTACGTGATGCCGATGAAGATGTAGGTTTAGCAACAGTCTACCGAGTACTCACTCAATTTGAAGCTGCGGGACTAGTGATGCGCCACCATTTTGAAGGGGGCCACTCAGTGTTTGAAATGATGACAGAAGATCATCATGATCACATAGTCTGCACCAAATGCGGTAAAGTTGAAGAGTTTTACGATGAAGTTATAGAGGCTCAGCAACAGAAGCAGGCAGAGAAGAAGGGATATACTATCAGTGATCACTCCCTATATATCTACGGTCTTTGCCAGGACTGCCAGTAAATTGCTATTGCGCTCACTATGACTTTGTTGAATCTGAAAATTATCTCGGTCACTTACTAAAAAGTAAGCTCCCTCAACAATTTTAAGCTTCGCCGCGTACTAGCATCGCCCATAACGCAATTAATTTTATTTTTTTATAATTTTTTTTATAAATTGTCAGATAGATTTTAAGAGGCCATCATCTCCCGGGCATGCGCCATGGAACTTTCGTTTTCGGCATTGCCGCCGAGCATGCGAGCAATCTCGATGACTTTCTCTTCGCCGCTGAGTTCACTGACTTTTGTGCTGATTGAATTTTTACCAGCAAGTTTGCTGACATAAAGGTGGTGGTTTCCCTGACTGGCTACCTGGGCTTGATGGGTGACACAAAGCACCTGGCCTTTCTCACCAAGCTGTCTTAATAAATCACCTACTGCCAGAGCAACCGAGCCACCTATACCAACATCGACTTCGTCAAAGATTAGTGAAGGAATCGATGAAGTTTGTGCGGTGACGACCTGAATTGCCAAACTAATGCGAGAAAGCTCTCCGCCTGAGGCTATCTTGATTAAAGGCTTAGGACTTTGACCAGGGTTAGTGCTGATCAGGAATTCGATATTTTCATTACCCTTGGCTCTTGGTATGTTGTTGCCGTCATTGTTCATGGCAACGGTGAAACTGGCTGAATCCATATCCAGCTTTTTAAGTTGGACGTTAATCGCTTTAGATAATTTAAGAGCACCACTTTTGCGTTTTTTACTGAGCTCATCAGCAAGTGTTTGGTAGCTAGTTTCTAGCTCTTTTAATTCTTTCTTGAGCTCTGCAATTTGCTCGTCAGCCGAACTTGCTCCACCGACGTCATTTTGTAGTTGTTGGTGGAAAGCAGGGAGATCTTCAGGTTTAACCTTATGTTTGCGGGCGAGTTGATGAATAACGCTTAAACGTTCGTCCAATTCTTGAAGGCGAGTTGGATTCATATCCAGACTATCGGCAGCCTGAATCAATTCATTGCTCGCTTCTTCAACCTGAATTAATGCTGTGCTTAGCAGTTCGTAAGCAGATTGCATGCTGGCGCTGCGGTAGGGCATATTTTCTAATAAAGACTGGGCCTGAGCTAAAGCAGCCTGAATATTTTGTTCGTCATTATCTTTGCAAATATCAATAGCCGACTGTAAAGCGCTGAGAATGCTTTCAGCATGATTAAGCTGTTGGTGCTCATCTTCTATTGTAGGGTACTCATCGACAGCAAGATTTAATTCATTTAGTTCTTTTAATTGATAATGCTGCAATTCAAAAAGCGCATTGTGTTCTTCTGCCTGATTTTCCAGCGCTTGCAGTTTTTTATGCTGTACAAGCCAAGCATGTGAGGCTTCTGCTACTTTGCGTGCAAGCTCAGCAGTGCCGCAATAATCATCTAATAAACGTTGATGTGTGCTGGTTTTTAATAAAGATTGGTGTTCATGTTGGCTGTGGATATCAACTAGCATTTCGCCAAGTTGTTTTAGCTCGCTCAAAGTGACCGGTCTGCCATTGATATATGCCTTACTGCGACCTTCGGCAGTGACCACTCTGCGCAGAATGCATTCATCATCGGTGGCGTAATCCTGCTCATCGAGCCAACGCAGAGCGTGTTTATTGTTTGCAATCTCAAAGTTGGCACAAATTTCGGTTTTATCTTGGCCGGGCTGAATGACTTCTTTATCAGCACGATCACCTAAGGTTAACGCCAAAGCATCCAACATAATGGATTTGCCAGCCCCGGTTTCCCCGGTAATAACCGTCATTCCTGACCTCAGCTCGAGGTCGAGTTGTTCAACGATGGCGTAATTACTAATTGTTAGTTGGCTTAGCATAGTATTCTCAAATGACTTCTTGAATTGTAGTACAAAATTCATTTCTCTTTCGATGCTTATTTTCTTTGTTTTTCTCTTGAAAGCTTGAAGCGCGACCCCATATAGCCTCTAGTCGATTTGTGTGAAAAGTTATTTTATAAACAACGCGCTATTTGGAGGAAAAAATGGCTGAAGAGGAAGCTTCCAAACAAAAGGGAGATAGTCAGGAGCCGGAACAGGAAAACAATGAGGCTGTTGAAAAAGACAATGCTGCAGATAGCGTTCTAGATAGTGATGAGGAGCAAGGCTCTGAACTTGCTTCTGAGCTACAGACGCTAATTGATGAAGCAGTAGCTGCAGCCTTGCTTGAACAGCAGGATTCGGTGTTGAGAGCTCAGGCTGAAGTACAGAATATGCGCCGCCGCGTGGAAGCTGATATTGAAAAAGCCCATAAATTCGCGTTAGAAAAATTCAGTGCTGAATTGTTGAATGTAATGGATAACATGGAGCGAGCTTTGCAAGCTGTGGCGGACCCTGAAGAAGAGAGCGTAAAGGCGCTCTGTGAAGGCATAGAGCTTACCATCAAAGAATTTCTAACTGTTCTTAACAAATTTTCTATTGAGCAGATAGACCCTGAAGGAGAGCCCTTTGATCCGCAGCTACATCAAGCTATGTCATTGGTAGAAAATCCCGATGTGGAGCCAAATACAGTGATATCTGTAGTACAGAAAGGATATAGCCTAAACGGCAGAGTTATCCGCCCGGCCATGGTAATGGTTTCGAAATGATTGATAGCGCTAATACGTTTTTATGATTTAAAACAAGAACATTGTAAGTAGGTCCTTGAAAAATAACAGATAGGGCCAATATATGAGTCAGCTAAAGTGCGATTGCTGTTTATTCAGGATGCACTAGATGAATTAACCGGAGAGATAAGATTATGGGAAAAATTATAGGTATAGACTTAGGTACTACCAATTCCTGTGTAGCAGTAATGGAAGGCGGTAAAGCTAAGGTTCTTGAGAATGCTGAAGGTGATCGCACAACACCATCTGTTATTGCTTATACAGATGATGGTGAAACTTTAGTAGGCCAACCTGCTAAACGTCAGGCAGTTACTAATCCTCACAATACTTTGTTTGCAATTAAACGCCTGATTGGACGCCAGTTTAAAGACGATGTTGTACAAAAAGACATAAAAATGGTGCCTTATAAAATAGTTGAAGCCGATAATGGTGACGCCTGGGTAGAAGTGAATGGTGAAAAAATGGCACCACCACAGATATCTGCTCAAGTCTTAATGAAAATGAAAAAGACTGCTGAGGATTATCTGGGTGAAGCGGTTACCGAAGCAGTGGTTACCGTACCTGCATATTTCAACGATTCACAACGTCAGGCGACAAAAGATGCCGGCAAAATTGCTGGTCTTGATGTTAAGCGTATTATTAATGAGCCAACTGCGGCTGCTCTTGCTTATGGTATGGACAAGAAAAGTGGTGATAGCACCATTGCTGTTTATGACCTGGGTGGCGGTACCTTTGATATTTCGATTATTGAAATTGCCGAGACAGATGGTGAGCATTCTTTTGAAGTGCTTTCTACCAACGGAGATACTTTCCTAGGTGGTGAAGATTTCGATTTACGTTTAATCGATTTTCTTGCGGATGAGTTCAAAAAAGAAAGCGGCATGGATTTACATAACGATCCATTAGCTTTGCAGCGTCTTAAAGAAGCTGCTGAAAAAGCTAAAATTGAATTGTCTTCAGCGCAATCAACTGAAGTAAATCTGCCTTATATAACGGCTGATGCCAGCGGTCCTAAGCATTTAGTGGTGAAATTGACACGTTCTAAACTTGAGTCACTGGTAGAAGATCTGGTCAACCGTACTATCGATCCGCTGAAAATCGCATTAAAAGATGCGGACCTTTCTCCATCAGAAATTGATGATGTGATCTTGGTCGGCGGTCAGACTCGTATGCCCCTAGTACAGGCTAAAGTTAATGAATTCTTTGGTAAAGAAGTAAGACATGACGTAAACCCTGACGAAGCTGTTGCCATGGGTGCATCAATTCAAGCTGCAGTTCTGGCTGGCGATGTGACAGATGTCTTGTTACTGGATGTGACTCCGTTGTCTTTAGGAATTGAAACTTTAGGTGGTGTCGCAACACCGTTGATTGATAAGAACACGACTATTCCCGTGAGCAAGAAACAGACTTTCTCAACGGCTGAAGATAACCAGAGCGCAGTGACTATTCATGTTGTGCAAGGGGAGCGTAAACAGGCTGCTCAAAATAAATCATTGGGCCGTTTTGATCTCTCTGATATTCCTGCTTCTCCACGTGGCATGCCTCAGATTGAAGTAAGCTTTGATTTGAATGCTGATGGTATTTTGAATGTGTCTGCTAAAGATGTCGCAACAGGTAAGCAGCAATCCATAGTGATTAAAGCTTCTAGTGGTTTATCCGATGATGAGATTGAGCAAATGGTGACTGATGCTGAATCACATGCTGAAGAAGATAAGAAATTTGAAGAACTTATTACTGCTAGAAATACTGGAGATGGCTTAGTACATGCCACCAAGAAAACACTGACTGAAGCTGAAGATAAAGTTGAAGCGGATGAAAAAGAGAAAATTGAAGCGGCGATTACTGCACTTGAAGAAGCGCTGAAAGGCGATGATCTTGCAGAAATAGAGGCCAAAACAAAAGATCTTACTGAAGCATCAAGCTCTTTAGCAGAGCGTATGTATGCTGAAGCGCAGGCTGCTGGTGGAGATGCAGGTGCGGCTGAAGCAGGCGAAGAAAATAATGGCGCAGATGATGCAGTTGATGCTGAATTCGAAGAAGTTAAAGAAGACGAAAAGTAAGCAGCGCA
>CALSTS010000006.1:0-155000 GCA_943789335.1 uncultured Pseudomonadales bacterium
TTGTGCTACTGGGCTTATTGCCTGCGATCACTTTGTGTGGCGCCAGAGGCTGCAATGTCAGCTTTCACTACACCCCTGCGTCGGCTAATTCTGCGTTGAACTTCTTCCAGTGACTTGCCTTGCATCAGCGCCTGGCTCTGGGCGAAGCAGTTTGCCAACAAATGATTGATGCTGCTCTTCGTGTATTAGGCAAGGACTGGCTGCAGCAATTGCGCTGGTTATGAAATCTGCTGGCACCCTAGGTGTTTGCCCTGATGTAGCAATAACTGATGAAAAGAGTGCTGCCCATTGGTGCCGGCGCTGCCCCAGACGAGGCCGCCGCTATTCACATGACAACGACTCGCCATCTTTTGCGACGGATTTACCCAAGCTTTCCATGTCTAGTTGCTGCAAGAACGCAGGGAATAAATGCAGGTTCTGGACATACGGCAGATATGACCTGTGTTTCCACCTTAAAGAAATTCAGATACCAAATATTTAATAGGGCCATCAACACAGGCATGTTGCTTTCTAATGAACTGGTTCTGAAAGTGTTCATCCATTCCATGCGCGCCGCTCAGTAAGTCACGGAAACTTTGCATGCTGGTTCCCAAGCGCTATTGGTAGGCCTATTGCTGACCACAAGCGAGTATCGCCCACCCGACCCAGTCCCACATTGGGGAAAGCATGATTCTCCTTATCAATTCCAAAGGCCTGTCGCTTTCTCAATATTGGCTGGAAACGGCAACGAAATGCTTTGCCAGGTCTTTATCAGTTGACGCTGACGGCTGTAACCATAGTTTTAGCGGCCTGAGCATTCTGCAGAGTTTCGAGTGTGGTGAAGGTTTTCGAGGCAATCACAAACAGACTGGTTGCTGGGTTCATGTCTGGCAAGTGTTTGCTCAAGGTGGCTAGGGTCTACATTTGAGACGAAAGTGGCAGTTGATCTTTTCTGGAATGATAGGGCGATTAGAGCTTCGTAGACCATCGCCGGTCCGAGATCTGAACCGCCGATTCCGATATTGACTGACGTCAGTAATTGCTTGGCCGCTATGCCCCGTGCCATTCGCCACTTTGCATGCTTGTCGCTACAAAGGCTTCAATGTCTTGCGAGGGTGAGCGTGAACTGCCTTTTCCTCGGCACTATTGGCATTTTGCGGACTGCGCAAGGCTACGTGAAGGGCGGGGCGCTGCTCAGTGTTATTGTCTATCAGCTCGCCATGCAAACATGGCCATGAATGGCGTCACTTATCACGTCGGCTTGTTTTGCTAAGGTCGAGCTAAGAGGTCTACAGTCGTCTGCGCTTGATTAGATGTTTGGAATAATCAAATAGCAGCTCTGGTGCCTGCAGGCTGAAGTTGCCAAAACGCTTCGGGGTCGTTCGGCAAATAAATCGACTGATATCTGCTGTTGTGATATGTGCTTGCTGATGCTTTGTCGAGCGCCTTGCCAGGCAGGATTAGTGGTTTCAATAGAGACTGGCACTGGAAGAAGACATCACTACACCTTGCCAATATATTGCCTCATTGATTACTTTAGTAATTCTACCTTAAAATATTGATCAATAGGATGGAGATTGGTAGTATTCGCGCCCTAATGTCGCTATAGCTCAGCCGCTGGTAAAGAGAAGCAACTGACTATAGTGATAGATAGATTAGAATAGAAAACAGTTTTAGCCGCTATAGCTCAGCCGCTGGTAAAGAGAAGCAACTGACTATGGTGATAGATAGATTAGAATAGAAAACAGTTTTAGCCGCTATAGCTCAGCCGCTGGTAAAGAGAAGCAACTGACTATGGTGATAGATAGATTAGAATAGAAAACAGTTTTAGCCGCTATAGCTCAGCCGCTGGATAAAGAGAAGCAACTGGCTTTAGTGATAGATAGATTAGAATAGTTAACAGTTTTAGCCGCTATAGCTCAGCCGTGGTAGAGCAACTGACTTGTAATCAGTAGGTCCCGAGTTCGACTCTTGGTGGCGGCACCATAAAAATAAAGGGATACAGAGATGTATCCCTTTTTTTATATTCGTAAAAATATTTTATATGTAGCAGATATGTAGCAAGTTATATCTAAATTTTATGCTTCAGTTAACTCTGCCATTTCAATTGCATCGTCAACCTCTATACCCAAGTATCTAACTGTACTTTCTAATTTCGTATTATCAAGGTTTAAATCGACTTCATATTCTACTGCTCCACACTGGCAGCTACCTTCGTAATGATTAAGTTCCACTATTTTATGTCCTTTTTCATGCTTAATAATAAATTAGGTCAATCTAAAAACTTGTATCAGCCGGTCATTTTGCCCTGATTCCATTGGGATTTTATGTTTCTCAGGTGTAGGGAAAGTCAGCGTGGCAACGAAAGTGGATTCTCGTAACCAACTATATTTATCTCCACTAACATTGAAGACAGGAGTAAGGCGATAAATGCCTTCGATAACCCCATTACCAGCGGCATACCCCAATCCTTTGTTATGTATGATAATTTGGTAACCATCATCAGTTTGTAAACGATATAGGGCGTCTATAATGACTCCTCCATCTGGTCGAGTAACCGGAAAATCTCCGCCTCCAGGCAGCACTCTTCCACTAATACCTGGACCTGAAAATCGACCTCCTACTATTGGCCAAACCACATCACGAATACCGTCTGCAGCATTTACTTCAGGCCCCATTGATTCTGGCTCGCTACAAATAACGTTGATGTTCATTACCAGTTCAAAGCCAATCTGGTCATAAATCTCTGATGAATCAAAAGTTCCTGTTACCGCACTCGAAGCGCTCCCTTGGGATTGAGCTAATGCGGACACACTGGATAGCATACTCGCTGCCCCGATAAGTCCAACTGCTTTTCTTCTTGAGATCTTCATATGTTTACTCTCCTTAGACGATATTTACTGGCTAATGTTTTTTACTGCGCCGTTTAGTTTCCGAAGTTTTGAAGGTGCAGACTCTTCAATCTGATCTTTTTTAGTCTACTTCCCAGGCCGATGCGGCTGCCATAAATGCTGCTGTTTCAGCATCAGCGGATGTTGGGCCGGGAGGGAAGTAACTCAGCTTGACCACCACTGTATCAGTATCCGGGTCAACATAAATAAATTGTCCCTGCAGGCCAATTGCCTGGAAAGCATTACTGTTAGCTACTGTCCACCACTGCAAGCCGTAACCACCAAAAACATCATCTTCATCATGGCTCGGTTGTGTAGATGCTTCGACCCAACTTTCAGGAACAATACGCCTGCCGTCAGCGACACCACCATTCAATACCATTTGTCCGAAGCGGGCATAATCTCTCATGGTGGCATTGAATCCGGCACCGCTGAACTCGCGACCCACGCCTGGCTCACCGTCCATGATATAAAACCCAGCCGCTTCGGTTCCCAGCGGTTCCCAAAGGCATTGTTCGGTATAAGCTGCAACTCGTCTGTCAGTTGCCCGCTCAATTAACCAGCCCAATATTGCCGTATCAATTGTTTTGTACTGAAAAAAATCACCAGGCTCATGTATCCTGGATAAAGTGCGTGCAACATCTACAAAACGATGCGTGTTTTTCACCAACGCATTGATATGATTGCTGGCTGCCATACCAGGATTTGCCCAGTCATAACGTTCTTCATAATCCACACCGGATCGCATTTGCATGACATGTCGAATTGAAACACCTTCATAGGCACCACCATTTAACTCTGGTAAATAATCAGAAATAGGGGTATCCAGAGAATCAATATAGCCATCTTCAAGTGCACATCCCACAAGCACGGAAGTAATTGATTTTGTCATTGACCAGCTCATGAATCGGGTTTGCGGACTGGTGTTGTTTCGATAGTTTTCATAGACTATACGCCCGTCTTTCATCACCAGCAGAGCATTGGTATAAGTATTCTCTAAGATAGATTCAGCCGGCAAATTCTGCCCCTGCCAGGAATATGTGAAGTCAAGTTCATGACTGTCTTTTGGTAAATCCCAGACTTCTCCACTTGGAGACACTTCACGGATGGTGAACAGTTTGTCCATGTTGCTGAAAGTCATCGCATTGACATTGTCGTCGTGCATATGCCAGCGTAATACCTGTACAGCAACTGGTAACTCGGATTCCCTGCCTCCAAGCAATTGCTCAGGTAAGATTTGCTGCGCAACTACGCTTTGAGCTGCTAGTGAAAGTGCACATAGGTAAATAATTTTTTTCATAATAATGATCGTCCTGTATTTTTTTAATATTCCACAATTTTAATATAAAGGAACAATTGAGCAATGTCTCTATTTTCTCCATTCGTCCAAAAGCGGACATAATAATTATTGAAATTTTAAATTACGCGTCTTTGTGTATTGGCAATAGCAGTGGTTATTTAATAAGTTTTATTTTAATTTACGCAGTTAACTTACCAATAACATTCATTAAGAAAGTTATCGCTCGCGGATAGTTGGAAAAAAAAGGCTCTTAGTTTATTGTTATGAAAAATAACAAGTAATAATCAAAAAAATCTTCAAATGGGAAACACAATGAGAAACAACAAAAAGAGCCGTTTTCAGCGAATATTGAATTTGTGCTTCATATTAGTCTGCACTTTTTTTAGCCATAAAGGATTGGCCCAAAACAGTGTCACTGCGGGGGATTTTTTTGTTGAACCGCCTACTCTGGAAAATCTGGGGTTTGAATGGGTGATTGGTGGTGACGAAAACAGGAATGCCAACGTTACGGTGGCATTCCGTGAAAAAGGAGCAAGGAGCTGGCGCGAAGGACTTCCCTTGTTTCGCATACAGAATGAAGAAGTAAGGTCTATTTTATTCACTGGCGCCTTCAATGCGGTATTACCAAACATGTTTGCCGGTAGCATATTCGATCTGCAGCCAGATACCTTATATGAAGCACAATTTACTTTGGATGACCCAGATGGTGTCAATGGGGAAGCGGTCAGAACCGTTGAAGTCCGAACACGGCCTGAGCCTATGCCCGCTGAAAACGGACGCGTTTTTCATGTTTACCCTTTTGATTACGAAGGCCCAAGAGAAGAACCAGCATTCAAAGGGTTGTTGTCTGCTTATTTCATGAGTTCGGCTGATTATGCTGAATTTACACCAACCGAAGGTGGCGATTGGTACAACGCTTTCCCACCCAGAGTACAGGCTGGGGATACCATTTTGGTTCATGCCGGAGTGTATAAGGATCAACGATTTCGTTATGGCCATGAGCTGCTTTCAGGGTGGGCAGAATGCTGTAATACCACCGGTGATGGTACCTATTATTTGACGGCCAAGGGAACCGCAGAAAAACCCATAGCCATCAAGGCTGCTGGCGATGGTGAAGTCATCTTCGACGGCGATGGCAACAATAACCTCTTTAATGTAATGGCAGCCGACTATCACTATTTTGAGGGCTTAACCTTTCGCAATACCTTTATCGCTTTTGAAGCTGGATTAAAAAGTATTGCCGGTGCAGTAGGTCTGAGTTTCAAACATAATACCTTTGAAGATATTGGTATAGGCATACATACAGATTGGGGTGGTTCCAGAAATTTTTATATTGCCGATAACTATTTTACTGGCAGGCATAATCCTGATTACCTGGTACCCTGGACAATCAATCCAAACCGCCCAAATTGGGAATACTGGTCGCAGTTCCCGAATATTATCGAATTGACTAACAATCAATCTCAGTTTGCCGTCAAGGTCTACGGTTCAGGTCATGTGATTGCCTACAACAGTGTTTACAACTTTCATGACGGCATTGATCATGCTACTTACGGTGAACCAGATGACTGGCCTAATACACCAAGAGACCGGATGCCGGTAGCTATTGATATTTATAATAATGACATCTTTAACGTACATGATAATTGCGTAGAAGCCGATGGTGCCATGTATAACATTCGGGTTATGCGGAACCGTTGTTTCAATTCAGCCCTGCAGGCTTATAGCCTACAACCCTTAATGGGAGGGCCTGCCTATTTCATTCGTAATATTACTTATAATTCACCCGCCTCCGGAGCAATGAAATTTTCACAACGCCCTGCGGGAGGTGTTTTTTATCACAACACTTGGTTTAGTAATGCCAGCCCTGGAACAGGTAATGAAGTGTCGAATTTGCACCTCAGGAACAATCTAATCTTAGGCCAATACGATGCGCCAGTAATGGGCATTGCCACACTGACCAATTACTCGTCCAGTGACTATAACGGTTACTATATAAATACAAACAGGGACACGGCTCCTTTCATGTGGTACTCGCCAGATTTAGAGCTTGGAAAAGACTTCAGTGAAAACGCCGTAGTTCCTCGTGAGTTTGATTCACTGGCAGCTTTTAGTGCCGCCACTGGGCAGGAAGGCAATAGTATTTTGATTGATACCAGCATTTTTCAGAATGTAAGTATGCCTGATCCTGTTGCGCCATTATCAACAGTTTACCCCTTAGATGATGTTGATTATCGTTTACGCCGTGGTTCAGCAGCTGTAGATGCCGGCATGGCTTTACCAAATATTAATGAGGGTTTTTCGGGCAGAGCACCTGATTTAGGGGCTATTGAGTTTGGAGATGGTATGCCACACTTTGGTCCACGACCCCGTTAGTTAAGGAATTATTTTATAAAAGAGAACCTGCTGCTCTTCAAACAATAAGTTTAACTTATCAATACTCAGCAGCCTGATAATAACAATAGAAAATACAGGAAAATAAAAATGAACGATAATAAAAAGAGCCTCATATTTTCATTGCTAACATTTGCTGTCATTGGCCTTAACTCAGCCTTATACGCGCAGGAAGCTGATTTTTTTGATCTACCCTTACCAGGACCAGCAACACTGCAGACTATAGATTTCAAAAATGTTGATTTTCCTCCACTGCCTACCCTTGGATCAGAGAATAGGTCAGGTTCTGATAGTGCAGTTTTATACAGCCATATAGAGTCGCTTGTGGATATAGCCCTACAAAGCCGCGAACGAAATCCTCAACGTTGGGGGAATTTTTCCGGTTTTCCGGAAGAAGAACGTGTATTAGCTTATATCTCTAACCAGTTGGTTGCGGCTGGAGTGGGAGATATAGATATCAGAATATTTGATCAGGCTCCCTGGTCTCTGACGACTCAATGGAGTATAAAGCTCTCCGGTATTAATGGTGAATCCATTGAGCTACAGTCTGCAGTGCCGATGGGTGTAGGAGATAGAAGTTCAGCTGACCCTGTTACTGCACCACTGATTTATGTTGGCCGGGGCCTGGCTGCCGATTTGATGGGACGTGATTTAGCTGGGAAAATTGCCGTGATTCGTGGCGAAGCAGCTCCCCATTTTTATGATTTTCCTAGTAGAGAATCTATGGCCAGGTTAACCAATGCTGGAGCCATAGGCGTTATACGTTTATGGGATACGCCAGGCAATATGCAATTGCAGCTGGGCAATTGCCCAGAGATTTCTTGTTTTAATCTCGGTGGTGAAGACAGTGCTTTTCTTGAGGCAGTAATGGTGGAAGCAGCCACCTCTGGCAAGTTGGAAGAATTGAGCATGACGATCGAAATGACGATTGAACGTGAAATCCGACAGGCCAGAAACCTGATCGGTAAAATCTCTGGTTCGGGTGACAGCGATGAAAACATTATAATATTAGCCCACACTGATACATGGTTTTCTGGTGCAGATGACAACGCTTCAGGTATTGCCGTTATGATCGGGCTTGCTGAGTACTATGGAGCAAAGCAGCCAATTCATGATGTTTATTTTGTTGCATCGCCAGGTCATCATCATGGGGCAGGGGGTTCAGCCTTCCTTGTCGACAACTATCCTGATTTGATAACTAACAATATGTTATCCGTTAATCTGGAGCATATTGCCTCCATTGGTATGGCGCGAATTGATGCCAACATGATGGATAGAGTGCGGGATAACTACGGCAACTTGTTGGCATCACTTTCTCCTACAAATACCGACAGTCTGTGGCATGGTGTCCAGATGTCGAACAGGACACCTTTTCTGGTAAACGCCTGGCGTCAAGCATCCGAAAGTAATATGTACTCACAACCAGCGAACGTTTGGGAAGCCAGCCGCTTTATGCCCGGGGAGTCTACATCACTGGATATTGCCGGAGCTTTTGTTGTGCAAAATGTAGAAACTAATCACTGGTATCACAGCTCAGGATCAATGCCAGAAACTATTTCGCCAGAAAGTCTCAAACGTGCGTTTTTGCTATACAACGACTTTATTAATCTTGCAGATCAATCATCAAAAGCAGAGATTCAAGCCAGATAAGGGCATTGACAAGTTAATGGCTTATGGAATGTCTGCTATCGACCCAAAGCAGACATTAAATTTTTCTTGAAGCAAGCAAATATTCATCAATTTTAATAAGTGGAAATAGATAATCTATTTCCCATTCTCAGCATTGTGACCATTGATTCAGAAACTTCTGTTATAGCCGATTCCATTTCTGATGATATATTTGAGCCATTATCATAGAGCCAATAATCAATAGATCGTGGCGATCCCTCGTAAGTAAAAATTAAAGAGTCGTTAATTGTTTCGGTAGCCACAGTTAACAAAGCTTTTACTTCAATTTGCATTACATCTTCCTGATGTACGCTTAAACCAAAAGACTTAATTTCGAGCTTCAGGCTATTTTCACTGTTGGCATCAATATTCCAGTGTTCATCAACTGCTTTATAAAATGAAGTATTCGCGCTCATTTGTATAATGTCTTCTGTCAGTAAATGAATTGAAATTTGATTAAACTGAGCAGCTTTGTCTCCAGTAATACCTTCTCCGCCTAGTTCCGAGCCTCCAATAGCCCCGTAAGCAGCTCCGGTGGCTCCCATCCCTATAGCCAGAGCTGGAGAGCAAATTATGAAAAGAGGACCGCAGGCGGCTAGCCCCGCCCCAAATCCAGCCATTGTTCCAACAGCTCCTCCTCCTACTGCCCCCACTGAACCCAGAGCTATACTTTTGGAATTAGCCATAGCTTTAGTCGTAACCTCAAAATCAATATTACTTACTGCCGTTGGCTCAACTGCTACAGATACACCATCTTCTAAACTAAGGCTTGGAGTAGTTGCACATGATGTCAAAAAGCTCATTAAGAGAATTATTACGACAGACTTGCTGATTATCTGATTGTTCATTTTCTTTCTCCTTAAAAAAATGGAAATAGGGTGACAACTGGCTTACAGACTAACTAAAGATGATCTCTAAAGCGGAACACGACAAGGTTGCTCATTTCCGTCTGCAGGCGGAGTAGGAGAACACATTGGAAGGCTAAGAGTTTCTTCAAAACGTCTAGTCGCTGAGCCTGAGCTAGTAAGGGTTGTAATTTGCGGAGCATCTTCATCTCCTCCGTCTCCACCAGCAGCGGCTAACAACAACAATCCAACCCCTATAGCCACTGAGTAAGTTCCAATTCCAGTAGAAGTACCAGTGCTGCTGGCGTTTAAAACTGGTTGAGTATAAAAAGGCAATGACATATCGATTTTATTTTCCATGTCACGAAAACGCGTCATATACTGATAGTTGCCATTCCGCCCAAAACTTCGTGTTAAACCAATTCCAATATGTTGATCTTGTCCTGGTAAGAAATAAGAAACATATAAATTGCTCTTTTCAGATTGCTGTGAGCTGCCTGATTTACCTAATGGAATTTTTATGCCAATTTCAAACTGTGTAGTGCTAAGGTTCTTAGCAAATGGATTTGTCAACTGTTGCCCAAAATTCAAATCTTGAGCCTCTGCTGAAAAGCTGATGCCTTGGAATAATAATGAAGAACACAGAGTTAACGCTTTAACTGTTCTTTTAATAGAGCTTTTATTTTTGTTGTTAATCATGTTTCTTTCCTCAGTTGATTTAATTCAGTGAGGATGAAACTAATACCACCCGACATATTTGTATACTAATAATTCACAAGTAGCTATTATATGAACTATTGGTATCATATATAGATACTTTAATTGATTAAGGACTGATTAACGATGGCAAATAGAAAAGACTTAATAGAAGTAATGAAAAACACTTTGCGCTCTTCTGGATTAACTTATGCTGATATTGGGAGGCAGTTAAAACTGAGTGAGATAAGTATTAAACGCGGGTTTGCACAGCGTAATTTCAAACTCGATAGATTAGAAGATATATGTAAACTGGTTGATTTGGAGCTTGGTGATTTAATGCGTCTTGCCGATGAGCAAGAGACAAAAATAAGTTCATTAACGATTGAGCAAGAAGAGGAGTTAATAGCAGATACTAAATTTCTATTGGTAGCAATCTGTGTTCAAAATACCTGGCAATTGGATGAAATTTTAGCTGCATACAATTTAACTGAGCCAGAATGCATCAGGTATCTGATTAGGCTTGAATCTCATGGCTTAATTCGTCTTTTGCCTAACAATAAAGTGAAGCGTTTACTATCGCAGGATTTTCACTGGTATATTGATGGGCCAATTGAAAATTTTTTCAAGAAACAGGTTCAGGACGAGTTTTTCGATGCTTCTTTTTCAAAGCGCAGGGAAATTAAGCAATATTTTATTGGCATGTTATCCAGTCATTCAATTAGTGTTTTAGAAAAAGAATTATCAACATTGCAGAAAACATTTTCAGAATTACAGGAAGCCGACTCTAAAGTTGCAACCAAGCTACGAAGAAATGTTGGATTATTTATTGCTTTTAGGCCCTGGGAGCTTTCAACACTCAGTGGATTTAAGAGATAAGTAAATTATAAATAATAAAACATGTGTATTCTTTGAAACGTCCGCTATTGGCCGAAAGCAGACCTTAGCAGAACCGTAAACATGTTAAAAACACTAATATCTACATGTAATCAAATCATTGAAAATAAGCATTTTTAAGGCGAAATTTTATATATTGGGTGCTTAGGTAGTAATGAGCCAGTTTATAATCATTAGAGTAGCACTATGGTAGCACCAATATAAATATAAAGCTCTATAGTCTAAATATCTCTTATTTCATGGTAGCTACGGGTGGACTTGAACCACCGACCCCAGCATTATGAATGCTGTGCTCTAACCAGCTGAGCTACGTAGCCAAAACTCATTTCAGAAGGGTGCGCATTCTGGCGAAAGGCCAGGTTTTTGTCAAGCTTAGACATTAAACCTGAAATGCACGACATCTCCATCCTGCACAATATATTCCTTGCCTTCTAAGCGCCATTTACCAGCATCTTTAGCACCGAGTTCGCCTTTGTACTGAATGAAGTCGTCATAGGCAATTACTTCAGCGCGGATAAAGCCTTTTTCAAAATCAGTGTGAATAACCGCTGCCGCTTTGGGTGCTGTGGCACCAACTTTTACAGTCCAGGCACGGACTTCTTTTACTCCAGCAGTGAAGTAAGTTTGTAAGCCTAAAAGTGTATAACCCGCTCTAATAACCCGGTCTAAACCGGGTTCTTCCATGCCAAGGTCGGTCAGAAACTCCATTCTCTCATCGTCTTCCAATTCTGCAATTTCTGCTTCGAGTTTGTTGCAAACAACAACCAGTTCTGTGCCTTCTTCTTCAGCAATTTTTGTCACCACATCAAGGTGTGGATTGTTGTTGAAGCCATCCTCATCGACATTGGCAATATACAAAGTAGGTTTAATGGTTAGCAGATGCAGGTTATATATAGCTGCTAAATCATCTTGATCGAGGTTTAGGCTTCGCACTGGTTTAATCTGGTCCAGGTGTTGTTGAACTTTTTCCAGTAAGGCTTTTAGTTTAATTAAATCCTTGTCACCGCTCTTAGCATTCTTGCTGGTTTTTTCCAGCGCTTTTTCAACGGATTCTAGATCAGCCAAAGCCAGTTCAGTGTTAATGGTTTCTATGTCATCTATTGGGCTTATTGAGTCGGAAACATGCACCACATTAGTGTCTTCGAAGCAGCGTACTACATGGGCAATGGCATCGCATTCGCGGATATTTGCCAGAAATTTATTACCAAGCCCTTCCCCTTTGGAGGCGCCAGCTACCAAGCCCGCGATATCAACAAATTCCATGGTTGTAGGAATCGTTTTAGCTGGCTGTACGATATCGGTCAAGGCATCTAAGCGTGCATCAGGAATTGAAACGATACCTGCATTAGGCTCGATTGTGCAGAAGGGAAAGTTTTCGGCAGCGATTCCAGCCTTTGTTAGCGCATTAAATAGTGTAGATTTACCAACGTTTGGCAATCCAACAATGCCGCATTTAATTCCCATTATCTGGACTCTCTTTTAATTGGGGTGGTTGGGTATGTAGCTTCAGCATGGCTTCCTGATAATCACCAGATACTAGCAAGGGAAGTATGCTTATGGCTTTATCGATGTCGGCCTGAATTTGATCAGCATCGGATTTTGAAGGTTCGCTCAACACATAATTACTGACTTTGCTGGATTCACCCGGGTGGTCAATGCCAATGCGTAAGCGATTAAAATCCTGGCTGCCAATAGCTTTGATAATATCGCGAATGCCGTTATGACCACCATGGCCACCACCTTTTTTCAAACGTGTGGTACCAACAGGTAAGTCTAATTCATCATAAGCAACCAGAATTTCGAGCGGATCAATCTTGAAATAATTCACAATAGCAGCAACAGCCTGGCCACTTTTATTCACAAATGTAGAGGGAAAAAGCAGGCGTATATCCTGACCATTAATGTTAACTCGGCCAGCCATGCCAAAAAACTTAGTTTCTGCCTTTAGCTCCCCTTTGTAATCATCGCAAAGGGTTTCCAGAAACATGGCGCCGGCATTATGACGAGTAAAACGATATTGTTGACCCGGGTTCCCCAGGCCAACAATTAGTTTGATTCCACTCATGTGATATTAGAAAGAAAGAGCTGGTTATTCTTCGGCTTTGTCGCCGTCTTCAGCACTAACTGAACCTTCAGCACCTTCAGCACCTTCAGCACCTTCTTCACCTTCAGCGCCTTCTTCACCTTCAGCTGCTTCTTCATCTTCTTCAACAGCGGCTCTAGGTAATACACATGCCGCGACAGGGTGATTGTTGTCTTCACCTTCGTGAGCAAGATCAACCGATGTGACGCCTTCTGGAAGAGCTAGGTCGGCAATATGAATTGACTCACCAACTTTCAGCTCAGCCATAAAGACTTCGATGTATTCAGGTAAGTTGCCAGGCAAACAGGAAATTTCCAGCTCATTAATCATGTGATTAATGATGCCGCCTTCTAGTTTAACGCCGACACATTGATCTTCGTTGACAAAGTGTAAAGGCACTCTGAACATTAATCGCCTGATCAGCACTGACTCGCATAAAGTCGGCATGCATGATCCTTGGTTTGGCAGGGTGACGTTGTAGATCTTTGATCACCACGCTTTCATCTTTGCCACCAACTTTCACGGTAATAATGTGTGAAAAGAAAGCCTCATTTTCAACTGGCCTTCATAATATCTTTATGCGGGATAGTGATAGCAGTTGGCTCTTCGCCAGCACCATAAATAATGGCAGGGATATTGCCATCTATACGACGTAGGCGGCGGCTCGCACCTTTCCCCACATCTGTTCGAGGGCTAGCCTCGAGGATAAAATCATTCTTAGACATAATAGTCTCCTAAGTTTTTACTCTCTGACACTTGCGACCATATGTCAGAAAGGGTTAATTAACCGTTTAGTGGGTGCTGATCAATTATGATCAAACATAGCACTTACGGATTCTTCATTGCTAACTCGTCGGATTGATTCGCCAAGGAATTTGGCGAGAGAAAGCTGACGAATTTTGCTGCAATTTAGTGCTTCTTCTTTCAATGGAATGGTATCGGTGACAACCAGTGTATCTAAAGAAGAGTTATTAATATTGTTGATAGCATTTCCTGATAGAACCGGATGGGTACAATAGGAAACGACCCTAGTAGCGCCTTGTTCTTTCAATGCGTCAGCTGCTTTACATAGAGTACCAGCAGTATCAACCATATCATCTACGATTAAACAGGTACGATCAGCGACATCACCAATCAAATGCATTACTTGAGATTCATTCGCCTTGGGGCGACGTTTATCAATAATTGCCAGGTCAACATTAAGTTGCTTAGCGAAAGCTCTGGCTCTTACTACGCCGCCTATATCAGGAGATACGACCACCAAGTTTTCATATTTTTGATGACTGATATCTTCGACTAAAAGCGGGGAACCATAAACATTATCTACAGGGATGCTGAAGAAACCCTGAATTTGTTCGGCATGTAGGTCCACAGTTAAGAGCCTGTCGACACCAGATGCACCTATCATGTCTGCAACTACTTTGGCGCTAATCGGCACACGAGCAGAACGTACTCGACGATCCTGACGGGCATAACCAAAGTAAGGAACTACTGCCGTAATTCGATCTGCCGATGAACGATGTAAGGCATCGGCCATTAATAATAATTCCATCAGGTTGTCATTAGTGGGGAAGCAGGTTGGTTGAATGATGAAGACATCCTGTCCGCGAACATTCTCGTTTAACTCAACACTGATTTCACCATCACTGAACTGCTGGACATTAGCATGCCCCAGAGGAACGCCTAACCATTTCGCGACATTCTGGGCAAGTTGCTGATTAGCGTTTCCACTAAATACCATTAAACTTTTGGGCATTTTCGGCACCTTTAATGCTTATTTACAATGCAATTGTGTTACTTATTAAGTGTAGCTTAGTGTTCTGGTGTAGTAACTCTTAGACTTTTTGTCCATAGTGCTAATAATATACTCATACCATCAACAGTTGATATGGCTGGGGTGGCAGGATTCGAACCTGCGCATGCATGGATCAAAACCATGTGCCTTACCGCTTGGCCACACCCCAATTAATCATTACTCATTCATTCTCTAAAGCTTTTAGTAAAGGAGACTTATTTATCCCTTCAGCTATTAAGCCTTTTAGTTCACTCGGTAAAGCAGCGAGCACCTGTTCTGCTGCAGCTCTTGTATTAAAGCTAGCGAAGATGCTTGATCCAGTGCCTGTCATTCGGGCTGGAGCATAGTCATTTAGCCAATTTAGAGCGGCTCCAATTTCAGGATAAAGCTTTACAGCGACTGCTTCGCAGTCATTTTTTGTGCCCGAAAATGGAAAGGCGGGTATTGTGATGGTCGAGCTGTTCCTTGTCAATTGCTGGTGGCAAAAAATTTGCTTTGTTGAAACCTCGCAATCAGGTGAAATGACAAGATACCAGCGCTTTGGTAATGCCATTACCGTCAGTTTTTCTCCCACACCTTCTGCCCAACCTGAGTGGCCTCTGATGAAAACGGGCACGTCAGCGCCCAGTTTTAGGCCAACTGAGGCTAATTCATCGGTACTTAAGCCGCAATTCCAAAGTTTATTGAGGGCCACTAATGTCGTAGCAGCATCAGAACTACCTCCGCCCAATCCAGCACCTAAAGGAAGTATTTTATTTAGCTTAATAGAGGCACCACTTTTTGTATGAGAATGTTGTTGCAATAAAGTGGCGGCTTTTGTAATGAGGTTATCTTCCGCTGCTATGGTGTTGAGATTAGATTCAAGCTTAATTGCTGGTTCATTTTCGAGTTTGAATTCCAGCTGATCACCATAATCAAGCAATTGAAAACAGGTTTGCAGGTCATGGTAGCCATCATCACGGCGCCCGGTTATATGCAAGAACAGATTTAGTTTAGCTGGTGCTGGCAAGCTGAGCATCAGATTAACTGCTCCCAGCTTGAATTTGCCAAGACTGAATAATAAAAGTAAGTAGATAATTCGGGTGGCTCATACGAATGCGGCTAGGAAGATTTAGACCTCCACTCTCTTGATAGCGATCATATTCAAGTAACCAGTTATTACCCTGAGCATCTCTTTGGCTGAGGCTTTCCAATAATTGGTTTTCATTAAATTCCATAATCGCCGGGCTATCTGGTGAGGGAATCCCTCTGACCCAGTATTGCAGTGCTTCAGCTGGAAATTCATAGCCAAGATAGCTGCGACTTAATTCAGCTAAGTTAGCTGCTTCTATAGGGGGCTCGTTCCCCTGCTGCAGGCTTATCGAGTCTTGATTACCGTTGATCGTAGTGGCACCAATTCCGAGTGCGCCGCTTAAATTAATTTCAAAGTGTTGAACCATCTGCTGCCAGTTGATAGAAACTGTGTCGGAGTTATTTGCTTGTCTTATATTGAGGCGGCCTTGCAGGGTCCAAGAACTGGCATTGCTGACCAGCGCCTGATGAGATTGCCAGTTTTGATCAATTAAGGTGTTGCTTGTGGTGCAGGACCCTAACAGCAAAAAAATGATGAGAAGATAGGTCGTTCGGGCTGACCTAATTTGCGACATATCAAAAATTAACTGTCAGATTCAGCGTTGAGCCGCTGCATAGTATTTAGAATAAATTCGCTTTCAGGCTGAGCTTCCAGCGCATTTTGCCAAATCTCCCTTGCTGCTTCTCGATTACCCATTGCCCATAGCACTTCACCTAAATGGGCAGCAACTTCGTGGTCTGGGAAAAGTTCAAAGGCGCGTTCAAGATTTATTTTGGATTCGTGATACATACCTAACTTAAATTGTACCCAACCGAGGCTATCTATAATGGCCGGATCGTTAGGGGATAATTCGATGGCGCGATCTATGAGTTCCTTTGCTTCATTGTAACGAGTGGTTCTGTCTGCAAGGAAGTAACCTAATGTATTAAAAGGAGAGGGATTATTAGGCTCAAGACGCATTAAACTGCGTAAATCCAATTCAAGAAAGGCAAAGTCATTAAGCTCCTGTGAAACAAGAGTACGTAATTGTATGAGCTGGGTATCATTAGGGTTGTTGCTGATGGCGCGGCTTAAAAAAGTAAAGGCTGAGAAGTATTCCTGCGCATCTAGTAAGAGACCCCCTTCCAGCGCTAACAAAGTACTATTTATTTCAGGTCTTCTGAGACGTATCTGTCGAATATGATTATTTGCTTCATCATAGCGATCCTCCTCAATCATGAGTTCCATATAGTTTCGCAGAGATACCAAATAGTTGTTGCCGCCACTTACTTGCAAATAATGATCTATGGCCTGATCGGGGTTATTTTCTTCATCGCTAATTAAAGCTAAATAATAGTGGGCATCATCCAGCCTTTGGCCATTGACTAGTAAGCGTTGGAAATAATTTCGGGCGGCACTTAGCTGGTTTGCTTCAATAGAAATTAAGGCTAAGGAATACAGCATTTCAAAATCCTGAGGATCTTGATCAACAATGATTTCAAATTGCACCATAGCATCACGGAAGCTTCCTTCTTCGACAAGCTTGCGTCCGTAAGCAAAGCGTAACTGTTTGTTGTCTGGCTTATCGTCCAGGCTAATTTGCAGACGACGTCTGGCTAGGCGGGTTTCTCCCATCTCTTCAAGAATTTCCACTTCGGCAATTAGAATCTCGACAGGGTCGTCATTTTCAAGGGCTAACTGATTAAGAATTTCATAGGCTTCTTGTAACTGGCTGTTTTGGCGATACAGTTGCGCCATTGCCAAGCGTAATGTGAAATGTTGAGGATAAGATGGCAGCAATGCTTCAAAATCACTAATTAAGGTTCCGAGCAAGGGACGAACTTCAACATTGTTATCGGCTCGATTACTGATTAAGCGATAATCAACTTCATAACCCATTTCGTGCATATGTGCAAAAAGTACTAGGGCTTCATTGAGTCGATTGAGGCTTATTAATTGGTAAGCAGAAGTCTTTAATGCATCTTCGGAGTCAGGTTGTTTGGCCAGCCATAACTGATTTAGCTCCAATGAAGCCTCATTATCGCGCAAAAAAGTGGCAATTAAGGCAGCCCTACGAATAATTCCAAGATCATTAGTCTCGCGCGCTAATACTAAATAGTCATTGAGAGCTGTCTGGTTATAACCACGTTGTCCAGCCATTTCGGCAATAATGACACGGGTGAGGATATCTTCCGGAAAAGCGCCATAAATAATTTCTTCCTCTAGAGGAAGCAGGCTGTTTGCGGCGCTTTGTACTTGCTGGTTCGAGTCGGTCGCTACACTGACAGCATCAGATAGTGCGCCGTCAGATGCGGATACAGGCTCAGTTTGGGTATTTACACAGGCAGTAAAAAGCGTGACAAAAGCTGATGTAAGTAGCAGTTTTACAAGTAATGTTTTATTCATAATCACAAGTATATCCAGACTTATTAGGCAGTGACTACAGTATTGAGTAAAATAGCTGCTTTTATTGATTTGGATTACCTTATTTTATTCTTTCATGGCTACTCTACTGCTGGGAATTAATCACAATACTGCGAGTATAGCCATTCGAGAGAAGGTTGCCTTTGCCCCTGAGCTAATGCATGAAGCCTTAATGCAGGCTTGTAATAGTGCCGAATTAGGTGAACTCGCCATTTTGTCTACATGTAACCGCACTGAACTATATTGTGTGCCTAACGATCTTGCTGAGAGTGAGAGTCAGAGGCAGGCTATTGAGACAGCTGTGCTTGTCTGGTTGGCTAAGTACCATCAGCTTGATACTGAAGAACTAAGATCCTGCGTTTATGCTTATTGGGATGAAAATGCAGTGCGCCACGTTATGAAAGTAGCCAGTGGCCTTGATTCAATGGTTCTGGGTGAGCCTCAAATATTAGGTCAAATTAAATCAGCTTATGCAGTGGCCAAAGAGGCAGGTAGTGTTGATAGCCATTTACATCGTATTTTTAAAGACACTTTTTCGGTTGCTAAAAAAGTCAGAACCGATACTGCAATTGGTGAAAATCCAGTATCAGTCGCGTTTGCTGCAGTAACCTTAGCGCAACGTATTTTTGAAGATCTTTCTAAAACGTCTGTCTTAATGATTGGAGCAGGGCGTACCATTGAGCTTGTTGTGCAGCACCTTAAACAAGCAAATATTGCAAAGATAGTTGTTGCTAACCG
This sequence comes from uncultured Pseudomonadales bacterium, assembly GCA_943789335.1. Taxonomy (GTDB): domain Bacteria; phylum Pseudomonadota; class Gammaproteobacteria; order Pseudomonadales; family Pseudohongiellaceae; genus UBA5109. The sequence goes on from CALSTS010000006.1 coordinate 18,762, forward strand.
CACGCTGACTCACGCTCTGGAATTGAAAGAAAAGTATGGAGTTGATGAAGTCTTATTATCTGACATCCCTGAGCAATTATTGAATGCTGACATAGTCGTGTCATCAACGGCCAGCCAGTTGCCAATCTTAGGCAAAGGAGCTGTTGAAAAAGCTTTGAAAATTCGAAAACATCGGCCAATATTTATGGTGGATTTGGCAGTGCCAAGAGATATAGAGCCGGAAGTTGGGGACCTTGCTGATGTTTATTTATACAGCGTAGATGATCTCAAAGAGGTTATTGATAGCAATGTGCAAAGCCGTCAAACAGCTGCTGCTGAAGCTGAGCATATTATTGAAAAAGGTGTGCTGGAGTTTCAACAAAAACAACGTTCTTTAGATATTATTTCCAGCTTGAAATCCTATCGTGATAAAGCTGAATCCATTCGCGATAATGAGTTAAATAAGGCGCTAAAATCTCTTGAAAAAGGTGAAGATGCTGAAAAAGTATTGGAGACCTTGGCGCGCTTACTTACCAATAAATTAATACATTCACCAAGTGTGCAGATGAAAAAAGCCAGCGCAGAAGGCCGCAATGAGTTGGTTGCATTAGCTCAGGAGTTGTTCGAGTTGAATGAGAGCAATCACGCCAGTGGCGCTACTAATAAAAAAGAATAACGCTTGGCCGAAAATTCGGAGTTGAAATTATTAATGGAAATAAGAGTTAAATGAAAGAATCAATATTACAGAAATTAGAAAATTTGAAAGACCGCTATGAAGAACTTGAAGGTTTGCTTAGTGATGCAGAAGTCATTTCAAATCAAGATAAGTTTCGAACGTATTCCATGGAATATTCTGAATTGGAACCAGTAGTAAATAATTTTCAGACATTCATGCAAGCACAAGCTGATCTCGATGAAGCCCGGATCATGCAAAAAGATAGTGATCCGGATTTGCGGCAAATGGGTGATGAGGAAGCGGCTCTGGCTGAAGAAAAATTAGGAAAGTTAGAGTTAGATTTACAAAAGCTTTTACTACCAAGAGACCCAAAAGATAGCTGTAATGTTTTTCTCGAAATTCGTGCTGGCACTGGTGGTGATGAAGCCGCTATTTTTTCTGGTGACTTGTTCAGAATGTATTCGCGTTATGCAGAGTCTCAGGGTTGGAAAATGGAAATTATTAGCGAAAGGTCCGGTGAGCATGGTGGTTATAAAGAAATAATTAGTCGGGTAGCAGGCAAAAATGTATTTGCTAATCTTAAGTTTGAATCGGGTGCCCACCGAGTACAAAGAGTTCCAGAAACTGAAACTCAGGGCAGAGTTCATACCTCAGCGTGCACTGTTGCTGTTATGCCTGAAGTAGACGATATAGAAGAAATTGAAATAAATAAAAATGACTTACGTGTTGATACCTTTCGTGCCAGTGGCGCCGGCGGGCAGCATGTTAATAAAACTGATTCTGCAATCCGGTTGACACATTTACCCAGCGGCATAGTAGTGGAATGTCAGGATGAACGTTCCCAGCATAAAAATAAGGCCAGAGCTATGTCTTTATTGCAGGCTAAACTTCAAGCCACGGCCGAAGCTGAACAACAACAGGAACAATCTGATGCCAGACGTAACCTGGTGGGCAGCGGAGATCGTTCTGAGAAAATCCGCACCTATAATTATCCAGATGGTCGTATCACTGACCATCGAATTAAGCTGACCCTTTATAAATTAAATGATGTCATGGCAGGAGATTTAAGTGATGTTATTCAACCACTCATTAATGAACATCAAGCTGATCAACTAGCTGACTTAGCGTCATAATCTACTTCTATACCTAGGAGAACTTGGTAGCGAGTGCAAATCCAGCAAGCCTTAAACCATCCTATATCTCAATTAGGCGCAAGTGAAAGTCCACACTTGGACGCAGAGCTTTTATTGGCTCATGTGCTTGATAAAACCCGCGAATATTTAATTACCTGGCCGGAAACTGTTTTAAAAGAGTCTGAGCAACAAACATTTTTAAATTTACTCCAGCAAAGAGTGTTAGGACAGCCCATCGCTTATCTAATTGGTTCAAAAGCTTTCTGGAATTTTGATTTAATAATAACAGCTGATGTGTTGATACCTCGCCCGGAAACAGAATTGTTAATTGAAATAATTCTTGAACATTTAGACACTAACAAAAAATTGCTGGCTGATCTTGGCACAGGCTCTGGCGCCATTGCTTTAGCTTTGGCAAGTGAAAGGACTAAATGGCAGGTCGTTGCAACTGATAGTAGTGAAGCCGCTTTAAAAATAGCCGAGGAAAATGCGAAAAATTTAAATGTAAGCAATATTGAATTCAGGCACGGATCTTGGGCTGCAGCGTTAAATAGCGAACTCTATGATGCGATTGTTTCCAATCCCCCCTATATAGACAAAGCTGATAAACACTTAAAGCAAGGTGATGTAAGGTTTGAACCTAAGCAAGCATTAGTCGCTGAAGAACAGGGTTTAGCTGATTTAAAGCAAATAGCAGCTCAAGCACTGGATAAATTAAAGCCTAGCGCTATCTTGTTACTTGAGCATGGTTGTCAACAAGGTGAGGCTGTCAGACATCTATTAGAGCAATCAGGGTACAATAATATTCAAAGTTATAAAGACCTAGCAGGCCTTGAAAGAGCAACTATGGCTCGCAGGTAATTATCAAAACATAGTTTTAAATAATAGTTTTAAATAATAGTTTTAAATAATAGTTTTAAAAAATAATTATAAAAAGTTATTAACAAAAAATATAATTGAAAATTATTAGAAAAAATTAATTAGATGAAAACATTAAATGAAATTATTTTTAAGTAGCATATTTGTGTTTTTTACTCTGACGCTATCTGCGCAGGATGTAGATTTCACCAACACTCTGCAACAAGCAGAGCAAGGTGATGCTGATGCGCAATATATGTTGGCCTTACTTTATGATAATGGCGTTGGTGTCGAAAGAGATCTTGCAGAAGCTGCTCGCTGGTATATTCAGGCGTCACAACAAGAGCATATTGCTGCGCAATATAATTTGGCGCAAATGTATCGCCTTGGTGATGGTTTACCTCAAGATATTGACCAAGCGCTTTACTGGTTTATGCAAGCTGCGGAAGAAGGTAATGACCCACAGGCACAATACGTATTGGGTGATATTTACCGCTTTGGCGAAGGAGTCGAACTTAATCATAATGAAGCGTTTCGTTGGTACATACTTGCAGCCGAACAAACATTAGTAGACGCTGAATATATGACAGGTATATTAATTGCCGATGGTGTTGGTGCACCGGAAAATGATTTCATGGCTTTGCGTTGGTTGCGGAAAGCTGCAAAGCAAGGTCATGCTTCTGCATTTTATGCTCTCGGTGAAATGTATGAAAAGGGTGAGGGAATAGAAGAGAGTCCAGTCCAAGCTTTTGTCTGGTTTGCCGCAGCAAGTGAGTTAGGTAATACACAAGCTGAAAGTCATCTTGATCTTTTAGCATCTAATCTGGAATCTGAATTGTTAACCCAGGCGGAAACCTTAGCCCAAATCTGCATAGCTTCTGTATTCCAAACCTGCGAATAAATACTATTTATGACGATGAATGACGATCAATTATTACGATACAGCCGACAAATAATGCTTCCAGGCTTGGATGTCGCGGGTCAAGAAAAGTTATTGGCGGCAAATGTTTTAATAATTGGCGCAGGTGGGCTTGGTTGCCCAGCGGCAATGTATCTTGCCAGCGCTGGTATTGGGCAGATTACGATAGCCGATGATGATGTGGTCGATTTGAGTAATCTACAACGGCAGATAGCTCATCACACAAGTTCATTAGGCCTTAGTAAGGCCGCTTCCCTGAAAGAAACTTTATTACAGCTTAATCCTGAAATCACAGTGACAGCTGTTGCACAGCGTTTGCAAGATGAAACTTTATCGGCCGAAATAAATAAGACCGATGTCGTCGTGGATTGTAGTGATAATCTTGGCACCCGTTTGGAGATAAATCAGTATTGCAGGCAGCATAAAGTGCCACTGGTGTCTGGTGCAGCTATTCGTATGGAAGCGCAACTCAGTGTTTTTGATCATCGTTTACCTGAAAGTCCTTGTTATCAATGCCTTTATGATGAAGACAGTAAATTATCACTTAGCTGTTCTGAAAGTGGCGTGATTGCACCTCTGGTAGGAATCATTGGTTCAATGCAGGCTCTGGAAGTTATAAAACTGGTTTGTGGAATTGGAGAGTCAGTTTGTGGCCGTTTGTTGTTACTGGATGCAGCTACTATGCAATGGCAGGAAATACGCCTAGAAAAAAACCAACAATGTTCTTTGTGCAGTTAATGTTCTTTGTACAGTTAGTAGAGGACGTTTTGAATGTGCATGTTTATTTTTGAGATTGAACTAGCGTTTACGGATTAACATAAAATTTTTTTATGCTAATATTTATACCTTCGATTATTTATGGGCCTAGTCATTATCATGAACCAAAGTAACTTTTTTCCACGAACAAATCTGAGCTTAATACTTGCTAGTTTTTTACTCTTAGTGAGCTGTAGTCAGGAAGCAGAAAACCAACAAGCCAATCAACAAAATAATCAAGTGCCTGTTGAAAACAGTAATACTTCGAATGTATATGCTGATGACATTTATACCAATGCTCGTATATATACCTTAGATAACGCCTTGCCATGGGCTGAAGCGATTGCAGTTAAAGATGGAGAGATTCTTGCTGTGGGTAGCAACAATGAAGTTATGGCAATGGTTGGCCCTGATACGAACTCAACTGACCTTGAAGGTAGGATGATGATGCCAGGGATACATGACACACATGCTCACCCTGTGGATGCTGGTATCACCGAACTTTACGAATGCAGTTTCCGAACCACTAATTTAACAGAAGCTCTAGAAACAATAAGAGGCTGTGCAGCAGATGCTGAGCCGGGAGCATGGATCACTGGCGGGCAATGGTTCGAAAGCTATTTCGAAGAAGGCGTAATGCCTAAATCGGTTCTAGATGATTTATCTATAGAAAATCCCATTTTTTTTATGGATTGGTCTGCTCATAATGCCTGGTTAAATAGCAGGGCATTGGATTTACTTGCTATAACAAATGACACGCCCAACCCAAACGGTGGCGCAGTCGTCCGCGACTTAAATTCCGGGGAATCGACAGGAATATTGCTCGACAACGCAGCATATAATTTCAAAAGAGAAGTCGATCAGTATTCAATAGCACAATACAAAGAGGCAATTCGGTGGTCGATTGATCAAATGGTTCAAGTTGGTATTACTACCTACAAAGATGCGTTTACCATAGCGGATTCTCTTGCTGCTTATATTGAGCTGGATCAGCAAGGTGAACTTAAAGCCCGAGTTAAAACCAGTCTGTCATGGAAAAGTGCATGGGCAGATTCTCACGAATCTGAGCTGGCCGTGATCGCTAGTCGCAGAGATCATACTAGTGAATATATGGATACAGATTTTGCAAAAATAATGCTAGATGGCATTCCGCCCACTTATACCGCGGCATTGATAGAACCTTATATGCCCAGCGAGGAATTTGGTGATGATTATCATGGGTACACGATGCTGGAAGCTGATGAATTAATCCAGGATGTGGTTAATCTTGATGCCCAGGGTATTACAGTAAAAATCCATGCTACAGGTGATGCCTCAGTACGAATGGCACTGAATGCCTTTGCAGCTGCTCGAGAAAGAAATGGTGATAGCGGCCTTATTCATGAAGTATCTCATGCTGAAATGATTCATCCGGATGATCTACTGCGTTTTTATGAGCTAAATGTTGCTCCTGAGATGGCGCCAAATTTGTGGTATCCAGCAGCATTGGGTGATCTCAGACCATTGTTAGGTGAAGGTCGTCATTTATTCTGGCAGATAAATAGTCTTTACGAATCAGGTGCGCTTGTGATTTACGGCTCAGACTGGCCAGTCGTGCCTTCACCTAATCCCTGGACTGGTATTGAGGCTATGGTGACGCGTATGGATCCTACTGGACAAGATCCAACTGTTGGTTGGATTGACGAAGCTGTTGATCTAGAGACGGCTATCAAGATATTTACTATTAATAGTGCCATTGCGAATAAAGATGGCGATAGCAGCGGCAGTTTAATTGCAGGTAAAAATGCCGATTTCATTGTTCTGGATCGAAATATATTTGAAGTACCGATTGAAGATGTTGGTGAGACCCAAATATTGCTGACAGTAGTGGATGGCGGTCATGTATATAGTGAGCTTTAGATAAGACGAAAAAGTATATTAAATTTTTGAAAAATTTCATTCATATGCTATATACTCTCGCTGGTTTTTAAATCGTATAAAATCTGATAAGGAAGAATAATCATGTATACCCATATTTGTGTCGGCGCCAAAGATCTAGATGAATCACAAAAATTTTATGACGCAGCCCTGACGCCTTTAGGCATAAATGAAGCTGTCAAGTTTTCAGAAAATGGCCGTATGTATGCCACGGATGCTGGCGCATTTTTAGTGTTGAGACCTGCTAATGGCGAAGAAGCCACTTACGCAAATGGCGGAACCGTTGGTTTTGCAGCGACAGATGCGGCGGCTGTTGATGCAGCTTATGCTGGCGGTATTGCTAATGGTGGAAGTGATGAAGGAGCTCCTGGCAAACGACCAAACGCGCCAGGTAACGCTTATGGTGCTTACTTAAGAGACCCTGTCGGCAATAAGATAAGTTTTTACTGTCAATTACCAGAAGGCGAGTAATCTATACTCAACAGTTTCTGAAATTGCAGTTAAGTAAACATATCTGCTCATAATTATTAGCAGACTCAAGAGTACTAAAAAGGAAGCAAAAACACTTGCTTCCTTTTTTTATGCCAGAAATTAAGGGCTATGATTTTTTGGGATACTGCGAAGTAATGCCGTTAAAATGCAAGCTATGCTATGATGCCGCCCCAGTTAAGTATATGAACATAAATAATAATCCGGAAAAAAATTCGTGAATGATGAGCAAAGTGACGTGATCAATAAAGATCAAGAATCCAGCACAGAAAACGTCCAGCCAGCCGAAGTTACCAATAACGAAACCCAAGTTCGTTTTACAGAATTTGATCTGCCAACTTCCTTATTAAAAGCCTATGAAGATCTTGGCTTTGAATTTTGCACGCCCATTCAGTCGCAAAGCCTTAAGGTGACTATGGAAGGGCATGATGTCACAGGTAAGGCTCAAACTGGTACGGGTAAAACGGCTGCTTTTTTAACCACAATAATCAACGATCAATTAAAAAATCCGATTAGCGAAGCGCGCTATGTGGCTGAGCCACGGGCATTAATCATAGCGCCCACTAGAGAGTTGGTCATGCAGATCGCTAAAGATGCTTTACTCTTAACAAAATATACTGACTTGAAGGTAATTACTCTTGTTGGCGGCATCGATTACCAAAAACAAATCGATCTCTTAGAGCAAAATGTTGTCGATATCGTAGTTGCAACACCGGGGCGCCTGATTGATTTTGTAGGTAGTAAGAAAGTTGATTTAAGCTTTGTTGAAACCTTGGTTATCGATGAAGCTGACCGTATGCTGGATATGGGTTTTATCCCGCAAGTGCGTCAGATTATTGCTGCTTGTCCTAAAAGAGAATACCGTCAGACCATGTTATTTAGTGCCACATTTACTGATGACATAAGAACTCTGGCTGATCGCTGGGCACTGGATCCAATTCGTATAGAAGTGCAGTCGGAATATCAGACGACAGAGAATGTTGATCAGAAAGTGTACCTGGTGACCACCGAAGAAAAATATAAATTACTGTATAACTTGATTCAGCGTGATAGCAGCAAACGAGTTATCGTATTTACTAATCGACGCGATCAAGCGCGTAGGCTTGCCGACAACTTGCACCGAAATGGTATTGAAACAGGCTTGTTAACCGGTGAAATTGCCCAGCAAAAAAGAGTACGTACCCTGGAAGAATTTCGTAATGCGAAAATACAGGTATTGGTTGCAACGGATGTGGCTGGCAGGGGTTTGCATATTGATGATATCAGTCATGTGGTGAATTTTGCTTTGCCTCTTGAAGCTGAAGATTATGTTCATCGCATTGGCCGAACTGGCAGAGCAGGGGCAGAAGGGACGTCTATCTCTTTTGCCTGCGAGGATGACTCATTTTTATTGCCGGATATAGAAGAAAAAATTGGTATGAAACTTGATTGTGAACATCCGGAAGATTCTTTATTGCTGGATCCTCCGGCATTTTCACGTGCATCTAAGTTTAAAGCAGATAAATCTAAAGATAATAGGAAAGGCAAACCGCAAAAGCGTCGTTAAGATTCAGCGCCTGCTTGTTTGAGAATTTTTGCATATTCCTCAGAGTTTCGGTGTTCAGAAACAATTTTTAGAATAGTCTCTCCGCGATAATTTTTCTCATTTATATTGCGGCCTTCTTCTACGAAGAAAGTTATAAAACGGCTGAAAGCTTCTGCAACCATGCCCCTATATGCTTTACTCAGTACATGAAAGTCTGGGGCTTCATCAGCAGTCGTATCTAAAGCCAGAAAACTTTGAATACGTTCATCACTCCACCACTCATCTCTGACAGCCGGCTGGGTTCTATCGGCACCGGTTTTTTTCTCCGTTTTCATTTAAATTCCTAATATTTTTAATTTGATAATTTATCTTTCAGTATTTGATTAACCTGAGCAGGGTTAGCTTTACCTTTGGAGTCCTTCATGATCTGACCAACAAAGAAGCCAAAAACTTTTTCTTTGCCTGATCGGTATTGTTCAACTTGCTCGGGGTTGTTTGCTATCACGGCTTCTACCATTGCTTCAATAGCGCCACTATCAGTGACTTGTTTCAAGCCCTTAGTTTTTATGATCTTTTCTGCATCACCTTCACCCGCCAACATTGCTTCAAAAACTGTTTTAGCGATTTTAGATGAAATAGTATTGTCCGTAATTTTGTTGATAAGACCACCAAGCAATTCTGGTGTTACTGGGCTTTCACTAATAGGGATTTCTGCTTCATTTAGGTAGGCCTGTAAATCAACACTGACCCAGTTAGCCGATAATTTGGCATTGCCACAAACAGCAACAACGTCTTCAAAGTAACTGGCAGTTGTAAGATCATTTGCTAACACTAGTGCATCATATTCGCTGAGTTTGTATTGATCTATAAAGCGTTGGCGTTTGGCATCTGGAAGTTCAGGTAAGGTTGTACGAATTTCTTCAATGTATGCTTGATCAATAATTATTGGTAATAAATCAGGCTCGGGAAAATAGCGATAATCATTAGCAACTTCCTTGCTGCGCATCGAGCGAGTTTCATTTTTTTCAGAATCATAGAGTCTAGTTTCTTGTACTACGCGACCGCCATCTTCCAAAAGGTCAATCTGCCTTTCAACTTCAATATTGATAGCTTTTTCGACAAATTTGAATGAGTTAATGTTTTTAATTTCTGCACGCGTACCAAACTCTGTTTCACCTTTTGGGCGCACAGACACATTTGCATCGCAGCGCATATTGCCTTTTGACATATCGCCATCAGATATTCCCAGGTACAAAATCAGGCTATGCAGTTTCTTTAAATATGCAACGGCTTCGCCGGCACTGCGTATTTCTGGTTCGGAAACTATTTCTAGCAGAGGCGTCCCGGCGCGATTCAAATCAATGCCTGTTTCACCATGGAAATCTTCATGCAAAGATTTTCCTGCATCTTCTTCCATATGAGCACGGGTGATACCGATGGTTTTTATGCTGCCATCTTGTAGAGTGACGTCAAGCGATCCTTTACCAACGGTTGGAAAATCGAGCTGACTAGTCTGATAGCCTTTCGGTAAATCTGGGTAAAAATAATTTTTGCGATCAAATACGGACTTCATGCCTATTTCAGCATCTACTGCCAGGCCGAATTTTACGGCCATTTTTAAAGCTTCTTTATTCAACACAGGTAAAGTACCGGGCAAAGCCAAATCATAAATACTTGCTTGAGTATTAGGCTCTGCTCCAAACTCGATACTTGACCCAGAAAAAAGTTTAGAGTTCGTTGCTAATTGCACATGGACTTCAAGGCCAATGACTGTTTCCCATTCCATGCCTATATCTCCGGAGTTTGCGTATGCCAATCAGTTGCCTGTTGAAACTGATGTGCAATGTTTAGTAAATGAGATTCGGAAAAACTATTGCCGATAATTTGTAAGCCGACTGGTAAATTATTAACTAAACCCGCGGGGACTGAAATTCCGGGTAAACCAGCTAAATTAACCGCAATTGTGTAAATATCTTCCAGATACATGGTCACTGGATCGTTGGTTTGTGAACCTATTTTAAAAGCTGTGTGAGGGGAGGTTGGCCCCATGATGACATCAACTTCTGCGAAGGCATTATCAAAGTCATTTTTTATCAGCCGACGAATTTTTTGAGCCTTTAAATAATAAGCATCATAATAACCAGCAGATAATGCATAAGTGCCAACCATGATGCGGCGCTTCACTTCAGTACCAAAACCTTCACTGCGAGTTCGCTTATATAAGTCCTCCAGGTCTTTAGGGTCCTCACAGCGATAACCATAGCGGACGCCATCGTAACGAGAAAGGTTAGCTGAGGCTTCGGCTGGAGCAATTACATAATATGCTGAGACAGATTGATGACTGTTCGGTAAGCTTATTTCCTTGAGGGTGGCCCCTAGTTTTTCAAACTCACTTAAAGCATTCCGAATATTTTGTTCTACTTCAGCGTCAAGTCCTTCAGCAAAATGTTGAACGGGTATGCCAATTTTTAAACCTTGTAGTGGCTTGTTAAGATTAGCTGTGTAGTCTTCAGTCGCAATATCAATTGAAGTAGAGTCTTTGGGATCATGGCCAGCCATTACATTCAGCATGAGTGCAGCATCTTCAGCTGATCTTGTTAGGGTGCCAGCTTGGTCAAGGCTCGATGCAAACGCAATCATGCCCCAGCGTGAAGCCCTGCCATAAGTTGGTTTTAAACCAGTAAGTCCACAAAATGCTGCTGGTTGTCGAATTGATCCGCCAGTATCAGTAGCCGTCGCTGCTGGGCATAAATGTGCAGCAACTGCTGCTGCTGATCCTCCAGAAGAACCACCTGGTACCAGTTCTTTATTCCAGGGGTTGTGCACAGGACCGTAATAGCTGGTTTCATTAGATGAGCCCATGGCAAATTCATCCATGTTAGTTTTGCCTAAGGTTATGACCCCAGCTTGATTAAAGTTCTCGACGACAGTGGCATTGTAAGGAGCAATGAAATTATCGAGCATCCTTGAACCACAAGAAGTTTTAATGCCGGCAGTGCAAAAAATATCTTTGTGGGCAATGGGGACGCCTGTCAACAAATGAGCATCACCATTTGCACGATTGGTGTCGGCAGCTTTGGCTTGAGCCAATGCCTGTTCTTCGCAAAGGGTAATATAAGAGTTGAGCTCTTTATCTTTTTCTTTAATGCGCGCTAGATAAGCTGTGGTGATTTCCTCACTGGAGAATTCACCAGCAGCTAATGAGCGTGATATATCTGCAATACCTAATTTAAACATCTTTGTATTTCTTCCTGGTGCTTTTAGTCACTAGTTCTTATTCGATTACCTTTGGCACCAGATATAAACCCTTTTCACATTTTGGCGCATTTTTTTGTAGGTCTTCGCGCTGGTTTTTTTCGGTGACAATGTCTTCACGCAATGGCTGAGAGCTTTCTATGGCATGCGAGAGTGGTTCAAGGTCTGAAGTATCTGCGCTTTGCATTTGATCAATTAAGGCAAGTATATTGGCAAAGCTTGCGGCAGCTTCTTCTTTTTCCGCTTCACTCAACTGCAAGCGTGCAAGATTTGCTATGTAAGCAATATCATTGGCTGAAATTGACATTTTCCCTCTCCGTTAAGCAGTTTATGGCCAAAAATGGCTCATATAGTGAAATAGTTCTGACATTATAGATTTGATTCTTGCTCTAAGTTGTTGTCATTGTTAGAGTTGCACCCTTTATATTGCTCTAATCCTGCTAAAGACAGTATAAGGCTGGTTTATTTCAGTATTGATAGCTTAAAAATAATTAGCTAATAGTTTATGGGCTGCGATTATACTGGAAGATTACTGCAAAAGGCGTATTCCGGCAGGGAAAATTTAGATTTAGTCCTATAAAGGGTTATAAAAATTTATGTTAAAAAAATTAAGAGGCATGTTCTCCAATGATTTGTCTATCGACTTGGGGACTGCGAATACACTTATATATGTCCGTGATCAAGGAATTGTTCTAAATGAACCTTCTGTGGTTTCAATTCGAATCCATAATGGCCAGAAAACTGTTACGGCTGTGGGGTCAGATGCTAAACGAATGTTAGGTAGAACGCCTGGAAATATTATGGCAATTAGACCATTAAAAGATGGGGTAATTGCGGACTTTCAGGTTACTGAGAAAATGCTGCAGCACTTTATTCATAAAGTGCATGAAAATAGTTTTATTCGTCCTAGTCCTAGAGTTCTTGTTTGCGTGCCTTGTAAATCTACTCAAGTGGAGCGTCGTGCTATTCGAGAATCAGTTATGAGTGCTGGTGCGCGTGAAGTGCGCTTGATTGAAGAGCCAATGGCTGCCGCAATAGGTGCAGGCTTACCTGTTGATCAAGCTAGCGGTTCAATGGTTGTTGATATCGGTGGTGGTACAACAGAAATTGCGATTATTTCTCTTAACGGAGTGGTTTATTCAGAATCAGTTAGAATCGGCGGAGATCGCTTTGATGAAGCGATTACTACTCATGTGCGCAGAAACTACGGCAGTTTAATTGGTGATGCTACGGCTGAAAGAATTAAGAAAGAAATTGGTTGTGCTTTCCCTAGCACAGAAATTCGAGAAATTGATGTGCGTGGCCGAAATCTAGCCGAAGGCGTTCCAAGAAGTTTTACTTTAAATAGCGATGAGATATTAGAAGCATTGCAAGAGCCATTGTCATCTATGGTGCAGGCAGTTAAAAGTGCTCTGGAACAATCACCACCTGAACTGGCCTCAGATATTGCTGAGAGCGGTTTGGTTTTGACCGGAGGTGGCGCTTTACTAAGGGATCTAGATAAATTGTTAAGTGAAGAAACCGGCTTGCCGGTAATAGTTGCAGATGATCCTCTGACTTGTGTCGCTAGAGGCGGCGGCAAGGCGATGGAACTAATGGACCTACTTGATATAGATTTTCTGACCTTAGATTAGTAACACTCTCTTTATAATAATTAGACCGGAATTATTGTTCATGTTTATGAACAGGTAGGCGACTATCAATAAGTCTCTATTTATTCAAAGTTCAGCTCAGGGATACCGCCTTTTGGTTTTGGTAGTAATTTCTCTGATTCTGATGTTTGCGGATAGCCGTTTTGGTTATATGTCGCAAGTACGTTTTTATGCATCGTATTCCGTAACACCAATTCATTACCTTTCAGAGATTCCTCAATCACTTAGCAATCAAGTTACAGCTATTTTAAAAAGTCGCAGTGAATTACAAGAAGAGAATCTCCAATTACAAGAAGAACTTCTGCTGCAGCAATATCAGCTACAAAAAATTGATCATTTAACGGCTGAAAATGAACGCTTGAATGAATTGTTGAATTCTTCTGCAATTGTTGATGACATTGTAGTCAGAGCGCAATTAGTCAGTGAGTCACCTGACCCGTTCAGAAAACAAGTGCTTATTAATAAAGGCAGTATTCATGGGGTTTATGATGGTCAGCCAGTTCTTGATGCTGATGGCCTGTTTGGTCAGGTTGTATCAATAGAGCCCTATTACAGCTGGGTGCAATTAATTACTGACCCCCAACATTCCACGCCAGTTCAGGTAAACAGGAATGGCATTAGAGCTGTGGTTTCAGGTACACAAAGCAGTTTACATGAGATGGTGATGAATAATATGACGGGAAATGCGGATATTGAAGTAGGCGATATGTTGGTAACTTCAGGTCTGGGCCAACGCTTTCCTGCGGGTTACAAAGTGGGCGTGATAACTAGAATAGTGAGAGATCCAGGGCAACCTTTTGCTAGGGTTTCAGTTGCACCGACAGCTCAGCTAGATAGCAGTAGAAATTTACTCTTGGTATTTTAGTGATGGTGGGATCTGAAACATTAAGAGCGTCACATGGAATCTGGGTTATTGTCGCCAGTTTTTTGGCGGCTTCATTGTTGCTCGTTATGCCCCTGCCAAACTGGTTAGAATATTATCGTCCGGAGTGGATGGCCTTGGTTGTGATTTATTGGGCAATGGCTTTGCCTCATAAAATTGGTCTGGCCAGTGCTTGGGCACTTGGTTTTTTTGTGGACGTCCTTGAGGGTTCTTTACTTGGTCTGAATGGTTTAGTACTAGCCTTAGTAACTTACCTGGCCTTGAGTTTATACCAACGCTTGCGCATGTTTACTATGCTGCAACAAGCCAGTACTGTTTTTATGCTAGTGGGTATTCATCAATTAGTTTCTTTCTGGATTTTGACTGTAAGTAACCAGAACACTTCACCAAATTTAATGTTTCTGGTTTCTGCTGTGACTAGCGCAATAATCTGGCCAATTGTTTTTTATATTCTGCGGTATCTCCGACGCACATTTCGCGTGGTTTAACTGTAATTTAATTGTTTTTGATACTCTTCGTGTTGAGAGTAAATGGATGAAGGTAAATGGATGAGAGTAAATGCTTTTTTAGTGAAGCCCTATGCAGTTTAAAAATTATCTGACAATTTTCATCACGACATTTGTACTTTCTGCTTGTTCAATGCTTCATCAACCAGACGAATGGTCGGATCAACTGCCGCCACAAGAATATTTTATTGATTCATACCAGGCAGCTACTGACAATCAACCCTACCAAGAGCAAGAAAACTACCTGGCATGGGTTCGAATTTTTTATCTTGGCAATACTTTGTCAGCTGGATGGCTGCAGTTAACAGATGAATTGTTATCCGAAACTCCAGAAAATAAACAGCAGGAACATGCGGAATTAATGGCTGTCCTTGGACAGCGCATAAGTGCCGAATGGGCAAAGAGTAATAGAATTAGATTAATTGATACTAGCAGTGCTAGTGTTTGGCGAGATGCCTTGATAGAGGCGATATCTGTCGGTGACCTTGATAACTATATGCTACGTTTTGAAGCTGATGTAAATGCAATTCTTGCAGGCTCATTAAATAAAGAAGAGATCACCTTTACGCGGTATTACGAAGAAGAGATATTTGAGTTTTGCTGAGCCTGTGTGGTGTGTTGATGGATACTGCTTAGAAACTGTCCAGTAACTAGCAACTATTATCTAGCAACTATCTGTTACTTTGTTCTGCTACACGCTGTTATTCAGTACTAAATTCAATATTAAGCAAGTCAACAATTTGTCCATATTCGCCAGCAAAAAAAGCGCCCATAATAGGCATTTGTAGTTGTTGAATGCTGCCAGAGAAATCTGGGTGAATGGCAAAGCTAAAAGTTTTATCCCCTTCCATAAAGCTACTAAGTTCGTTGCCTAGGTCGATGACTATGGCTTGCAAATCAGCAGGAGCAAATAAAAACAATGACTGAGTCATAGATATTAATTCCTGGCGCACTAAGTCAACACTTTTACCTTGTTGGGTTGCCTGATTTCGCAATAATGTTTCCACTAAACCAAAATCTGAAAAGCTAAAACCCATTTCGGGAATTTCAGCATTCATTAGAGCTGTCATTACAGCAGTTTCCGCAGCTATCGGATCAGATATTTGATTGAGTGTTTCGTAAGAAATATTGCGTGTTGTGGTGTTCATGGATAAATTAAATGCATCAGCTAAGCCGATACTCATTTCACTATTAAAATGGTTGCTGTTATCAGGGTCATATTGGTGATTGTAATCAATAGTAGCAGGAACAGACGTAGTCCCATCAATCACAGAAAGGAAATCTTGCATTTCAGGAGTAAGCAATGAGCTATCTAATTCTGGCAATCCCATTGGGAGACCTAAACCGCGTGCAGATAGATTTATTGAACGGGGAAATTCATTGAAAAAATCCATTTCGCTTATTTCCAGCTCATCGATTGTATACTGAAAATCCATGGCGTCAGTAACACTTAAACCATTGATAAGAATTGAAGCGTCCACACCAAAATCAGCTGATTCATATTGAATATCTTTATAGGCTCCACTGGCTATTGCACGTTCAATATAAATATCAATTTGATTTTCAGTTTGCTGGTTAGCATAAAAATACATGCCAATAAGAGCAACAATTACGATTAGGGGTAAGCTAATTAGAACTTTTTTCACTGATTTTCTCCAAACTTTCTATGTGCGCAGAATGGCGTGTTTAGGATTATAATGCAAGTCAGACAGGTGCTTTAAAGCCGTATTTTATAGAGTAGGAGTTTATCTTGGTAATAAAACTATTAAGCATTGCTCGCAGGACTAATGCAGATTCTCCAATGCAGGAAATATTTAGTGGCGAAGTATCTTTAGACGATGGTTTGTTAGGAGACTCCAAAGGCAAAGCTGGGCCGAGACAAATTACTATCCTTAGCAAAGAGTCCTGGCTGAGAGCCTGTGATGATCTTGGTGTCGATTTACCTTGGACTACAAGAAGAGCTAATTTACTAATAAAAGGTTTTGAATTCTTACCAACGGATGTTGGTAGAACTATTCATATAAGTGATGTCATTCTTGAAATTACCCGTGAAACGGATCCCTGTTTTAAAATGGATAAAGCGCAACAGGGTTTAAAAGAGGTTTTAATGTCGGGGTGGCGTGGGGGCGTTTGTTGTAAGGTTATTCAGGCTGGAATTATCACTGCAGGTGATAATGTTGAACTAGGCAAAGAATTATTTTGATCTTTCGATAGCTGTCTGAGCTATTAATTCAAGCCCATTTTTATAAGTGGATGCAGGAACAACGCTTAAACATTCCTTAGCAATGGCAATGCGCTCTTCCGCTTTTTGTCGTGTATATTCCAAGGCGCCAGATTCTTTAACTACTGAGATTATTTCATCAAGATGTTGCAGGCCGCCTTCTTTGATGGCGGAACTGATGAGCTGTTTTTGGTCTGTATTGCCATGTTGTAGGACATATATTAGAGGCAGGGTAGGCTTGCCTTCCGCAAGATCATCGCCTATATTTTTACCAAGCTCATCGCTGTCGCCGTTATAGTCCAATACGTCGTCAATTAACTGGAAAGCCAAGCCAACCTCCAAACCAAATGTATGCAGCTTTTCTTGCACACTGGAATCTGTATTGGCGAGAATAGCTGCAGAACTGCATGCCGCAGCAAATAAAATCGCAGTTTTATTATGGATGACATTCATATAGTCAAGTTCAGTTGCTGCAACATTATGCTGATTAACCAACTGCAGCACTTCGCCTTCCGAAATTTTGTTAGTGGTTGTCGCCATTACTTCCATAATTTGCATATCAGCAATGGCAACGAGCAATTGGAAAGCGCGGGAATAAATAAAATCACCAACTAAGACACTGGATGGATTGCCCCATTGAATGTTAGCTGTGGGTTTCCCTCGGCGCATTTCAGACATATCAACAACGTCATCGTGCAGTAAGGTTGCTGTGTGTAAAAACTCTATAACAGTCGCCAGATTAATATGCTGTTCGCCTTGATAGTCAAAAGCTCGAGAACAGAGCAACACTAATAATGGTCGAATACGTTTGCCACCTGCTTCAATCAAATATTGGCCAATATTTTCAATAAGCGGAACTTCGGAATGTAGCTGTTTGACGACATTCTTGTTTAGAGCTTCAAAATCGTCTTCAACTATTTGTTGAATGCTGTTGGTCATAACTGGTCGTAGCTATACTTACTAAGAATTGCAGATTGAGGAGACTAGGGATGGACGCATTGAAAGTCAAGCCGAGGAGAAGCAAAATCTATTCTATATCAAGCATTTTAAGGAGTTGTAAAATAATCGAAAAACTATGAATCTACCTTGCGCAACTGCTGCTCTTCCCGTAAAATTCACGCCCCTGTGAAAGCTGGTCCTTGCCAGGTTTAAAGAAATTGGAGAAAACACAAATGTATGCGGTTATAGAAAGTGGTGGCAAACAGCATCGCGTTGAAGAAGGCGAAGTGCTGAAGTTAGAAAAACTGGATGCCAGCACAGGTGACAGTATCAATTTTGATAAGGTATTAATGATTGGCGAAGGTGCCGGCGTTAAGATAGGTAAACCTTATGTTGAAGGAAGTGTGACAGCAGAAGTTATAAGTCATGGTCGTGGTGATAAAGTCTCTATCATTAAATTTCGTCGTCGTAAGCATTCGATGAAGCGCCAAGGTCACAGACAATGGTTTACTGAAGTTAAAATTACTGGCATCAGTGAAGGTAAAGCTGCACCTAAAGCGAAAGCGAAAGCAAAAGCGACTGAAGAAGCTCCAGTAAAAGCAGCAGCGCCTAAAAAAGCAGCTGCTGCTAAGAAAGCACCAGCTAAGAAAAAAGTTGCAGCTAAGGCTAAAACTGAGACTACTGAGAAAGAGGATTAGTCATGGCACATAAAAAAGCAGGCGGTAGTACTAATAATGGAAGAGATTCGAATTCTAAACGTCTTGGTGTGAAACACTTTGGTGGTGAGAATGTTATTCCTGGCAATATTCTTGTACGTCAGCGTGGTACAAAATTTCATGCTGGTGAAAATGTTGGTTGTGGTAAAGACCACACCTTATTTGCCAAAGCTGGGGGAACGGTTAAGTTTCAGGCTAAGGGGCCGCATAAGCGCACCTTTGTAAGCATTGAGACGGCAAACGTGTAAGAGCCACTAAAGATTTTAAAAAACCCTGTCTCTGACGGGGTTTTTTTTTGGTACTTTATAACTATGAAATTTGTCGATGAAGCAGAAATATTCGTTGAAGCCGGTAAAGGAGGTAATGGCTTCCTGAGTTTTCTTCGTGAAAAGTTTATTGAGAAAGGCGGTCCTGATGGCGGCGATGGCGGCGATGGCGGATCTCTCTACCTTGTAGCTGACCCTGCTTTAAATACTCTGGTTGATTTTCGTTATCAACCACGCTATCAAGCTGAATCCGGTCATAAAGGAGGAAAGCGCAATCGTACAGGTGCTAGCGGAGAAGATTTAGAAGTTAAGGTGCCGGTTGGCACCAGTGTTTTGGTGGCCGATACAGATGAAGTTATTGGCGATCTTGTGACGGCAGGACAACGCGTGCTAGTTGCTCAAGGCGGCAAGAAAGGCTTAGGGAACATGCGCTTTAAATCAAGTATCAATCGAGCGCCACGTAAAACAACCAATGGTACTCCAGGAGAAAGCAGGCGCTTATTTTTACAATTAAAAGTGTTGGCAGATGTTGGATTATTAGGCTTACCTAATGCCGGTAAATCAACTCTGATCAGAGCAGTATCTTCTGCCAAACCGAAAGTTGCAGATTACCCCTTCACTACTTTAGTGCCTAATTTAGGTGTCGTTAGACTTAGCACTGAACGTAGTTTTGTCATGGCAGATATTCCTGGTTTGATTCCAGGCGCGGCTGATGGCGCTGGATTAGGCATAAGATTTCTTAAGCATCTAAGCCGTAGTCGTGTTCTTTTACATTTATTGGATGTTGCACCCTATGACGGTAGTGATCCAGCTGAATCTGCAGCTGCAATAATAGAAGAACTGGAGAAATTCAGTCCAGTGCTGGCACAAAAAGAGCGCTGGCTGATACTAAATAAAGTTGATATGTTGCCAGAGCAAGAAGTTGATGCTGTTTGTGATGCAATAATTAAGAAACTCAACTGGCAAGGAAAAGTATTTAAAGTCTCGGCATTAACTCGAGCAGGCACTGCAGATCTATGTGAAGCAGTAATGTCATTAATGGAAGACAGAAATGCCAGAATTATGGAAGATGAAAGCTATCGTCTCGAAGAGGCAGGGTTGCAGCAGCAGATGGATTATGAAATCCGCCGTAGCATTGAGCGTAGCAGAACTCTATGGCGTGAGAAACGCAAAGGGCAAAAAGACCTGCAAGATGATGAAGACGATTATGATATCGAAGTCGAGTATGTGAATGAGTAAGCGTGAATTACTAAAATCAGCTAAAACCTGGGTAATTAAGGTTGGTAGTTCACTAGTAACCGACAATGGCAAAGGTCTGAATCGTGAGGCCATTGCTTCCTGGGTAGAACAAATTATAGAACTGCAAAAGCAAGGTATCTCTGTAGTACTAGTGTCTTCTGGTGCTGTGGCTGAAGGTGTTGCGCGCTTAGGTTTGCCAGGTCGACCAACAGCCATTCATGAACAACAGGCAGCTGCGGCGGTAGGGCAAATGGGTTTGATAGAAGCATACGAGCGCTGCTTTAGTGCATTTAATAAACATACAGCACAAGTGCTACTGACACATGATGACTTATCCAATCGTACGCGTTATCTCAATGCCAGAAGCACACTCAATAGCCTCTTGAGAATGGGTGTTACACCAATTATTAATGAGAACGATACGGTCGTTACTGAAGAAATTTGTTTTGGTGATAATGATACTTTAGGCGGTCTAGTGGCTAATCTGATTAATGCTCAAGTCTTAGTTATTATGACGGATCAGGATGGTTTTTATGATGCCGATCCGCGCGCTAATGCACAAGCCCAACTTATTAGAGAAGCCAAAAGCAACGACAATAGTTTATTACAGCATGTTGGTGACAGTGGGTTGCTGGGGAAAGGTGGCATGCTTACTAAGTTAAAAGCTGCCAAGCTCGCTGCTAGATCAGGAACATTGACCGCGATAGTAAACGGTAGTCACAACGGGATTTTATTGGAATTGTTGCAAGGCAAAGAAGTCGGCAGTTTATTGTTACCTGATGAGCAACCCATCGCAGCTCGCAAACAATGGCTAGCCAGTCATCTGAAAATTTGTGGCAAGCTTGTATTAGATGATGGTGCTGTGAATGTTTTAGAAACATCTGGCCGCAGTCTTTTACCAGTTGGCATTAAATCAGTTGAAGGTGACTTTTTACGAGGGGAGATGGTTGCTTGTGTTGATAGTAATGCAAAGACTATTGCTAGGGGCTTGGTTAACTACGATGCTAGTGAAGCTAGGCAAATCATTAGTAAATCCAGCGATCAGATACTTTCTATACTTGGTTATGATGGTGATCATGAAATGATTCACAGAGACAATCTGGTGCTTTTATAGAAAGTTAAAACGATTATTTAAAGCTATTATTTAAAAAACAGTATTTTTGGAATAAAAAAAACCGGCCTTAGCCGGTTTTTATGTTTTTGCTATTAAGCTTTTAGAGCCTTGATGCTGGCATTGAGTCTGCTTTTATGCCGAGCGGCTTTATTTTTATGGATGATACCTTTATCAGCCATCCGATCAATAACAGGTACAGCTTCGTTATAGGCTGTTGTTGCACCATCGTAATCTTTGCTTTCTACTGCGACGTCGACCTTCTTAATATAGGTGCGCACCATGGAACGAAAGCTGGCATTATGGCTTCTGCGGTTTTCTGACTGCTTGGCTCTTTTACGAGCTTGTGGAGAGTTAGCCAATGTGGGCTCCTTTATTTAATACGTTAACATTAATTTGTTAATTCAAACTATTGTTTAATTTATGAGTTTCGAGGGATTTTGCTTCCCGAAAAAAGACGCGAACTATGCAGTTTTGCTGCTGATTTGTCAATAGTGGCGCTGGTTTTATCCGAGTCTAGTAGCTATGATGCGGACTTTTAGTCTGTAAAGACCCTTTATGCAAGAAGACAGCACCTCAAATATAAGTAAGAAAAAAGATAAAGAAAGCAGTAACAGCCTCGCCAGATCAAGCATGGTTGTATCATCACTTACTTTCTTTTCACGTATCCTGGGTTTGGTTCGGGAGATTGTTTTTGCTGCCTTTTTCGGTGATAGCGCTCAGGCAGATGCATTTTTCGTCGCTTTTCGTATTCCAAATTTTTTGCGACGTTTGTTTGCTGAAGGTGCTTTTTCCCAGGCTTTTGTCCCGATACTGTCTGAATATAAACAAAAGTGCTCCATCGCCGAGGTTAAAGACCTCATAGATCATGTAGCCGGCAGACTTTCATCAATACTGTTGATAATCAGCATTATTGGTGTCGTTGCTGCGCCTATTTTGGCTGGTTTGTTTGCCCCGGGATATCTGGACGATGGTGAAAAGTTCTCGTTATTAGTCGATATGTTAAGGATTACTTTCCCTTATATCCTGTTAATTTCACTAACAGGCTTTGCTGGGGGAATATTAAATAGTTATAACCGTTTTGCTGTGCCTGCAGTAACGCCAGTTTTTCTTAATATTTCTTTGATTACTTGTGCTATTTGGCTTAGCCCTTTATTTGCAGAACCGGTAATTGCAATTGCCTGGGGCGTTATCGCAGCCGGTATCATACAGCTTATGTTCCAACTGCCATTTCTGGGGCATCTGAATTTAATTCCACGACCAAGACTAAGACCAAAGCATGAAGGGGTGAGCCGTGTGATCACATTGATGATTCCGGTAATGTTTTCGGTTTCAGTGGGGCAGATAAATTTATTGTTAGATACTGTGCTGGCGACATCAATTGAAGGTGATGGTAGTGTCAGTTGGTTATATTATGCTGATCGAATTATGTATCTGCCATTGGGAGTATTTGCAGTAGCTATAGCAACAGTGATTTTGCCAAGTTTATCTCGTAAACATTCTGAAGAATCTTTAGACGAGTTTAAGGAAACACTGGATTGGGGCTTACGCTGTATTTTATTGATAGGCTTGCCAGCATGTCTTGCCTTGACTGCTCTCGCAGAACCTATGGTTATAACACTTTATCAACGTGGAGAATTTGGTGTTGAATCCGTGCTGCCAACATCTCGGGCATTACAAGCCTATTCATTAGGTTTGCTGGCTTTTATGGCGATTAAAGTATTAGCCAGTGCTTATTTTTCACGACAAGATACCAAGACACCTGTACGTTATGGAATCATAGCGATGATCAGTAATATGGTAATGAATTTATTGTTAATTTTACCACTGGCTCATATCGGTTTAGCCCTAGCTACAGCATTTTCATCTTGGGTAAATGCAGGGCTATTATTATTTGGTCTAATCAAATTGAAATTATTTAGTTTCCATCGCAAATTCTTTTTTATGTCATTACAAATAATTCTGGCAAACTTATTGATGCTGGCATTTATCATGGGATTTAATACAGCAGCTGATCAGTGGATAGAATGGAACACTTTGACGCGAGTCGGAAATTTAGCTTTTTTATGCATTGGTGGTGGATTTTGCTACTGCTTAGGGCTTCTAATAGTCGGTATTCGCCCGAGTAATTTCAGGCACTGATTGTTTAAAAACACTAGGTCTTTAAAGACAGTCACGCTAGTTCTTTATATAATAACCGGCCCTTAACTTTTTAAATGCCCATGCAAGTTTTTGATAATCTCCAAACAATTAGTTCTGCTTACCCTCATTGCGTATTAACTGTTGGTAAATATGATGGTATGCATTTGGGCCATCAAAAGATATTACAGCGCTTGAAGATGGTTGCTGCAGAATTAAATTTACCTTCATTGGTGATTCTTAGCGAACCACAACCTGAAGAATATTTTGCTGGTAAAAATGCACCTGCAAGGTTGTACTCATTTGCTGATAAATTGAATTTTCTGAAAGATTTTGGAATAGATTTGGTCTATAAAATGACCTTTGATCATAACTTGAGTCAGCTAAGTGCTGAAAACTTTATAAATGATATTTTGTATCAGGGTTTAGGTGCAAGAGCCATGATTGTAGGTGATGATTTTCATTTCGGTAAAGACCGCTTGGGTGATTTTAATTTGCTTCAAGCAGAAGGCGAACGTTTAGGCTTTAGCGTAGAAGCAGCTGAAGAATGTTTGAGTGATGGCCTAAGAGTAAGCAGCACCTTGCTAAGGCAAAAACTCGAATTGGGTGATTGTGAGGGCGTCAATAAATTATTAAACAGACCCTATCACTTAAGTGGAGAGGTTATTAAAGGTCAACAGCTAGGTCGTGAGCTGGGTTATCCGACAGCAAACCTTAGAACGGGTATAAGTAAGTTGGCTTTAGAAGGGGTCTTTGCTGTGACTGCTGAGCTTGGGCAACGCTGTCTAAAAGGCGTTGCAAGTGTAGGATACAAACCGACTATTGAAGGCGAGAATGATTTAGCTGTAGAAATATATTTGATGGATTTTGATGAAGATATTTACGGACAGGAGCTAATTGTGAATTTTCATAATAAAATCAGAGATCAAGAGAAATTTTTAAATTTACAGGAATTGAAAGCTAATATTGCTGATGATGTTGGCAAAGTGCAGCAGTTTTTCTCAAGTAAAAAAATAATTCGAACAGATGATGTTACAGATAAAGGGCATGAGGTAAGAGATGTCAGCTAAACAAAAAACTGAATTTAGAACGTCTGTTTTATTTTCGATATCTTTTCTAATTTTTATATTAGATCAAATCACCAAATATCTTTGTAATACTTATCTTAATCTAGGTCAGCCTGTTACAGTTTTCCCCGGGTTTGATTTATTGCTTGCTTATAATTCAGGAGCTGCCTTCAGTTTTTTAAGTGATGCTGGTGGTTGGCAACGCTGGCTTTTAACAGCATTTTCTTCAGCTATAAGTTTGTTATTGGTATTTTGGATATTTCGACTACCTAAAACGGAAAAGTTAGCAGCTCTTGCTCTTTGTCTCATTCTAGGTGGCGCGTGGGGCAATTTATACGATAGAATTTTTGACGGCTATGTTGTTGATTTTATTAGTGTATATTATAAAAGTTATCGTTTTGCAACATTTAACATAGCTGATTCTGCGGTGTTTTTAGGTGCTTGCTTAATGATGTTGGATATTTTTAGAAACAGGCCTACTTCGCCTCAATCTGTTGAAAATATAAATACCGCTGAACTTGCTACTGAAGACGAAACTGAAAATATAGGAAACAACAAACCACATGAATAAGCCTGCTAATAATTCTGGAAATAACAGTCCAGGCGAATTGCTTCGTGTAGTTAACCTTAATGAAGAATCTGTATCTGAAGCAGAACCTGAGCAGGTAGAGGTCATTCATTATCCCAAAGATGAAATTAGCCCGGGTAAGCTTATTACATTAAATTTTTCTTTGGCGCCTGCTAAAAATGCTGATGCAATAATAGACTCTAATTTTGGTAAAGCCCCAGTCAGTTTTAAATATGGTGATGGTAATCTTTTATCAAGTTTTGAAAATATCATGCTTGGCCTCAAAGCCGGAGATCATGAAATATTTACTGTTGAAGCTGAACAAGCCTTTGGCTTAAGAAATGAAGATAATATTCATATATATCCTCGTTTCCAGTTCCCAGCTGACCTTGTTATGGAAAAAGGCTTAATGATCAATTTTTCTGATGTGGGTGGTAATGAGCAGGCCGGCGTCATTTCAGACTTTAGTGCCGATGAAGTAAAGGTAGATTTTAATCACCCGTTGGCTGATCTAGATATTCTTTTTACTGTTAACATTATTGCAGTTGAACCCATTTAAGCTTTTTTAAGGTAAAATTATCTTATGTCATTAGCAGTTTCACAACGGGAAATTAAATTAGCCAATCCACGTGGATTTTGCGCTGGGGTTGATCGTGCTATAGATATCGTTAATCGGGCACTAGATATTTTTGGGGCACCTATTTATGTCAGACATGAAGTTGTTCATAACAAATTTGTCGTTGAGAGGCTTAAATTACGTGGGGCAATATTTGTCGATGAATTATCAGATGTGCCTGTATCAGAAGGAGAAGAGCCACCTATAGTCATTTTCTCTGCCCATGGTGTCTCTCAAGCTGTTAAAACTGAAGCCGTTCATCTAGGCATGCGTGTATTTGATGCAACCTGCCCTTTGGTGACTAAAGTGCATATGGAAGTCATGCGCTACAGCCGCAATGGCCAAGAATGTATTTTAATTGGGCATGCTTTTCATCCAGAAGTGGAGGGCACAATGGGACAGTATGACGAGAGTACTGGCGGGAAAATTTATTTAGTGGAATCTGAGTCAGATGTTGCCAGCCTGCAGGTTAATAATGCTGATCAATTAGCCTATGTCACTCAAACCACCCTATCAATGGATGATACTTCATTGATTATCGGTGCCTTGCAAAAACGCTTTCCTCATATTTCTGGACCTCGGAAAAAAGATATTTGCTATGCCACTCAAAATCGTCAGGATGCGGTTAAGCAATTGGCTCTCGAATGTGATCTGGTATTAGTTGTAGGATCTCCTAATAGCTCAAATTCAAATCGTCTGAAAGAATTAGCTGAGAGAACTGGCAGTGAAGCCTATTTGATTGATAGTGCTGATGAAATTTATGATAGCTGGTTGCTAGACAAGAACAGAGTAGGTGTAACAGCTGGTGCTTCTGCGCCTGAAGTACTCGTGCAAGAGGTTATTCAGCGAGTTCAGGAACTAGGTGGAGGAGAGTTAACAGAAATGGATGGCGCCGAAGAGAACATCACGTTTTCCATGCCTAAAGATCTGCGAATAGGCTGAGTTTCTAGTAAATCTGGTCTAAGCAGCGTGATCTGCATCGCATTTTGCTTATCCTAACAGCCATCTCTTAATATTTTTCTATTCAAATCACATTTTTTCATCTTATTTAGGCTAATCTGACATTACCATCAGGCAAAGAATTCTTTAAAATATAAGGGTTTATAGTGCAAGCTTGATTTATCAGGAGGTCTCAGTCTTGGCTTGTCATGGTATAGTGTTATGCGTGTAAAAAACTATAACCGCTGCTGAGTTTGGAATAGTCTTCAAGAAAAATTAGCACATTGGATTTCTTTTCTGGTTGTAAATAAGAAAAACTGGCTAACACTTCAGGAGATGAATCATTAAATTTGAAGGGGCTGCTTTGATAATTATTATCAGACTGCCATAGTTTTAATTGTTTAATTAATTGCTCAGGTAGTTCCAGGAAATTTTCTCCACTTAAATATTCAGATAAAAACTTTACAGCAGAGTTGTTCGAATTAAGTATTCCTCCACCAGAGTTCACAACAATGATTCCAGTACGCATACGTTGAATCACCTGGAAATTCATTTCTTCCAATGATTTCAGGTCTTCAGCCTGACGCTTAGCTAGTAGTTCATTCTGTAGAATTTTCCCGCCTAAATATTGCAAAATAAGTGAAACTGCAAAAAGGGTCAGCCCAAGTAGGCCAGCTTGAACATAAAGATCATCTGATCGATCTAAGGTGAAGTTAAGGTAAAACTCGGAATAAAAAGCGGCCAAGGTTCCTACCGCCGCAAGAAAAGTTGCCATTCGATTTTGGAAAAGAATACTACCAGCTGAAATTGGAACAATGATGAGATGCGCCATGCCAGTAGAAACACCCCCGGAGGCATAGCTGATAATAATCAATAGAATGATGTCAGTGATTGTGACAGCTAAAAATAGTAAATTTTCATATTTTTTTAGTTGCGGAAAAAAGCCTCTGAATATAATCAGAGCATTGAAAAAAATATAAAAGATACTTGTTCTAAAATAGAGATTGGGATCGATACTGCCTAAAAAACTTAAATCAGAAGTAAATATATAGGAGATGAGCAGAATTAAGGATAACAAGAGCCTATAAAGGCCATAAATATTAAAAATTTGATTATTCTGTAGACGACGGTCATCATCTATACTGACTGCACCTGGAGCTAGCATGAGAGCTTAAGAATCCTGCAGCTTAAAAGTTTCTTTATGTTCAGGACTGCAAAACCAATATTCGCTATCATCATTATCACCGTTAATATCACCAGCAATAGCCTCTTCCTTTGGAAGATGAATGTTGCAAATTTCACACTTAACCATTTTTTCACGAACAGAAATTTTTGCTTTTTCTGAACTGCTATCTTTTTTGGCCGTTGCTCTTTGATAATTTTTTATCATGCGCCAAGCTACAATGGCAATAAGAATAAAAGTAAGGAGTCTGAATAATCCCATATAACACTCCGCATGAAATTTAACTGTAATAGCGCTTTATGCTGCTTTACTTAACGCTAAAGAATAACAGACAATACCTCACCTGCTAAACAATATCTACAGAAGTAAACAGGCTGTAAACACACAATAATGCGAATTTTAATGGTTCAAACCAACCCTCTTGTTGGTGATATACCAGGCAATACAAAAAAGCTTCTAACTGAGGCGAAACAAGGCATAGAAGATTATGCTGCGGATATTATTGTGTTTCCTGAATTGGTGCTTACCGCCTATCCACCTGAAGATTTATTACTTCGCCCCAGTTTGGATAAACGAATTTCATCAGCGCTAGATGAAATTAAAAAAGCCAAACTACCAGCCTGGTTAGTTGTTGGTTATCCTGGTAGAACTGATGGCAAGTTATACAATATGTTGAGCGTATTTTATAAAGGTCAATGTCTAGCTAGCTATCGAAAACAGCACCTACCTAATTATCAGGTATTTGATGAGAAACGTTATTTTTCAGCAGGTAATGAAGCATGCATACTAGAAATAAAAAATGTTGCAGTAGCTTTTTCTATTTGCGAAGACTTGTGGGAAGAGCAGCCGATGCAACAAGCAAAACAAGCGGGTGCAAAATTAATGATTAACATAAATGGTTCTCCATTTCATTTGAATAAAATTCAGGAGCGTCAGGAAATAATCAAAAAGCGTATCAGTGAAAACCCAATGCCAGTCATATATGTCAATCAGGTTGGCGCTCAAGATGAACTTGTTTTTGATGGGGCTTCAATGGCTTTTGATCAGTCAGGAAAATTATGTGCAATGGCCCCTCTATATGAAGAAGCCATGCTGCCAATAGATTGCAGCATAAACAAAAATGGGGAACTTTGTTTAAGTGAAAGTGAAATTTTTCAAGTACCAAGCCCAGAGGCAGGTATTTATCAGGCGCTTGTAACCGGCTTGAAAGATTATATAAATAAAAATGGCTTCCCTGGAGTGGTTTTAGGCCTGTCTGGTGGAATTGATTCGGCATTGACACTAGCTCTAGCTGTCGATGCCTTGGGCGCACAAAGAGTGCAAGCCGTAATGATGCCTTACGCTTACACCTCACAAATGAGCCTAGAAGATGCGCGTAAGCAAGCTTTGACTCTGGGGGTTAAATATCAGGTCATCCCTATTGCAGACATCTACAATAGTTTTACTCAAGCACTCAGTGATGAATTCAAAGATTGTATTCCTGATATTACGGAACAAAATTTACAGGCCCGAAGCCGGGGTGTTCTATTAATGGCTATTTCTAATAAGAAAAACATGTTGGTTTTGACTACAGGTAATAAAAGTGAGCTTGCCGTAGGTTACTCGACGCTCTATGGAGATATGGCCGGCGGTTTTGATGTGCTAAAAGATGTGCCAAAAATGCTGGTCTATGAATTATCGCGTTATCGAAATACATTGGGAGAAGCTATTCCCCAACGTGTTATAGATCGTGCTCCTTCTGCCGAATTGGCGCCAGGACAAGTGGATGAAGACAACCTACCTCCTTATCCTGAGCTGGATCAAATCCTTGAACTATATATCGAAGAAGATCAAAGTGCAGAGGAGATTATCAATAAAGGCTTTAGCAAAGAAATCGTAGAAAAGGTTTTAAGACTGGTTGATATAAATGAGCATAAGCGCCGACAGGCGCCGATAGGGGTTAGAATTAGTAAGCGTGGGTTTGGGAAGGACCGGCGCTATCCAATAACCTCAGGCTGGAAACTAGGCCAGTAAGGCCTATTGCGCTCACCAATATTGCGTTAAAAATACTTTTTTTCATTCGTCATTTAACGAATTGCAAACTCCTCTTTAAAAAAGTATTTTTGCCTTATCTTGGCTTCGCTCATAACGCCCTTAATATTATTTGGAGCTATTGCGTTTGCTCACTCCTAGTTAAAACCAATTTCCATTCAGCTTACTTAGTATCAATGTAAGAGCCCCTCATGAAAATTGATTTTGTCTGGATAAAGCTTCACTCATTACGCTCCATTAAGTTTTACTTGTTATGAGCTTAGCCTCTTTAGACGTTATTAAAGGCTTTTTAAAAAGACTTACTCAAAAATACTCTTAGGTCTAAATCGCTAGCGGCCTCCGATACTCCAAATAACATACCTAAGTTATAGCTTAATCCATTTGTAAAACGGCCTATAAAAGCTGGACCTATTTGGTGTTTTTGTTGTTGAAAGGACCCAAAGGAGGGCGTACGCCCATAAGAATTAAACATCTCCAACGCGATATTAGAGCCATTTTGTAAGCGATACCTTAGCTGTGTCCAGGTTCTAATTAAGACCCCGCTTCGAGCTCGATTGCCAATGTCTCTGGTGGTAAGCAAAATAGCTCGGGCTTGCCATGGCCCTCCAAGGCTGAACTGATTAGACCAGTTTATGCCATAGCGGTCAGGGTTAATGCCATCTTTACTAATCCGAGCATCAAAGCGTAGAGCACTATCCCAGCCATGGTCTGAAGCATTTCTAATTTGCCATTGCAATTCCGCCTGAAACCACTCCAGTTCAAGCTCACCATTGATGGTGTCACTACCCTGAATGACTCCACGCCAGCGGAAATGTTCTTTAAAAGGTCTTTGATAGTGTAAACGTTCCCTAAAGCGACTAGCTGTATTTCCGTCTTCTGGAGCAAATGCCATTCTGTATTCAACACCTTGCTGCTCAGGGTTTACTACAGAGCTGTATACATTTGTTGTGGATTGAGCGAAAAGCGAAGAGCATAACGAAAGGCATAACAACAGGGCAACATGAACTGAGTAAAAACATTTCATAGTGTTCACAAAGAGCCTGTTATCTTAAGGTGAAAAAAACAAAAACTTGGTTGGGGGATTTCAGAATAAAGCTATCTGCTTATTACTTATTCATAGGGAAAACCTAAGGTTTCAGTGTCTGTCAGCATAATAGGCAAATTATCGATCAACATAATTTTCCCATCCAGCACCTTGAATACTTCCGAAACATACATTTGTCGATTATTTGGGAAATGTAGCAAAGTAATACCAACCACGGTTCCTCTTTCAGGCTCGATAATTGGAAATCTATGTTCTACAGCAGGGCCCCAAGGTCCTTGAAGACTGCTGATGCAAGTTCGAGAGCCAGCACCCTCAACGGCATCATCAGGATTGTTGGTTATTTGATTGCCACTGTGGAAACGGTTGCAACGTACGTCATCAAAATCATCTTCGATAGGTCGATGATCGCTGAGCGTTGCAAAATAAGATCGGCCAATACGCTCTAGTTCCTCTCTACTGGATCTGAATTCTGGTGGCACAATAGTGGTGAGTACCGGATCAAGTCTAAGGATGTTTACAGCAACTACGCCATTTGAGTCATCAAAGCTGATTTCTACTTCTGTAATTTGATCGCCAATAAGTTTTAAGCGAGAAGAGACATAGGCAATTTTTCCAGAGTAAAGCTCCACCCCGGTTCGTGCTAATACCTGACCAGTGCTGCTATCGGCAAAGGTTTGTTTGGAAACAATATTGCTAACGTCTTTCCACTTGCTGTCGGCAAGATCTATTGCCACTGCGTTTTCTCTGATATTTGCATCAGGGGATAAGTTCACCCATTCCGGCCTTTCAGAAGACATATGTGTCAGAAAACTTTCGATAGCGACCAATAAATCATGCCTACTAACACTCTCTTGAGCCATGACAATAGATGCTGGCTGTAGCAGTGCCGCTATAAATAATAAGCGGCTTAAAGAATTTTTATATTTTTTAATAAGTGAATCCATTTTCATCTATGGCCTACAAAAGAATTTAATTAAAACTTTGGTGCTTGATAATATAATGCTTAATTTATTGTTTTTTCTTTATTCAAACCTGGCTTCCATTGGCATTAAGGCGGCCTTGATAACTGCGCCCCAAATAGCATTGCCGAGATCATTAAAGTGAAGTTCGTCTTCTATAAAAATATCGGTCATTACCTCGCCATCAACATCCAGAAAGGGTTTTGCTGCATCAACATAAAATAACAGTGGATGCTGATCAGCTATATCTTGGTATGCTCTACTCAATTGTTGAGCAGTGCTCCAATATTCCCAACGCGAAACACTTGGTTTTACACCCATAATATAGATTCGTGTCTCAGGCAGTTCTTGGTGGATTCTTGATAAAATCTGCTCGAGTTGCTCTATAACCACTGTATTTGGATAAAGTCACGGCCGCTGTCGTTGTCACCCTCATAAATTAATATGGCTCTAGGTTTGTATGTCAGGGCAACTCGATCCAAGTAATACAAGAGATCATTCATAACACTCCCTCCAAAGCCTCTTGGAATGACCGTCAGGGGGGATAAGGCAGCCTCAGCTTGATTGTTCCAGCGTGCAATACTCGAACTACCCGTTAACACAATCGCACCTTCTGGCGGAGGATCAAGACGGTCTTGTCGCTCGAAGTTGAGGATGGTCTCCTCGTAACGTGCAGGGTCAGGTAATTGTTGTGGGCTAGATTGTTGTGCATAAGATAGTTGCGCCAGGCAAGTGGCTAACAGCATGATAGTCAAACTACGGGCGGTGTTCATTGGAAGCTGACCTTTTTAGTGAAGTTAATTTACTTAGGTACATTATGAAAGCACTGCAAGGGTATCGGCAATGATTAATTTAAAGGTTTAACCAACGTTGTGAAAGTGCAGCACTTAAATCTAACTGTTTTGATAAATTCGAAAAATCATCATGATTAACTCCCTGCCAGATTAAATTTTCAAGCAAGGCTTCCAAATGATCTTCTAAATGCATATCACAGACAATGGTTGTTAATAGTTTATTTAAAGGCAGCATGCCTTTATGGGCATTAAGCAGGGCTTGAATTCTTGATGCTCCTCTAAATTTCATTTCAGAAATTTCTTCTATGTTTTCTAATATAGTCTCAATGGAAGGATACTTTTTGAGAATTTTGGAAGCAGTGGTATAGCCAACCCCAGGGATACCAGGAATATTGTCGACTTTATCACCTGATAGAGCGAGCAGGTCAGGTATCTGTTCCGGCACTACGCCAAACTGTTTTTCTACACCGCGACGGTTTAATACTGTTCCTCGAGCATAGTCCCACCAGGCATCTTCATCGCCGACAATAAGTTGGGTTAGATCTTTATCAGCGCTAACAACAGTAATAGCAAAGCCTTGCTCTCTAAAATAGTTAGCCAGAGAACCTATAATGTCATCTGCCTCATAGCGGTTACTAGCAAATTCAGGAATGCCTACAGCTTGGCAAAATTGGCGACACTGGGCAAATTGATGTTTAAGTTCAGCTGGCGCTGGAGGTCGGTTTGCCTTGTATTCTGGATAAAGCTCACGGCGGTAAGATTCTGTTTGACTGGCATCGAAGGCGCAGGCGATATACTTTGGTTGTTTTTGTTTTAATAGCTGAAACAGAAAATCACCAAACCCAAATATTGCATTGCTTGGCTTTCCTAGGCTATCTGTTATCGAATCATCATAAGTATGCCAAGCACGAAAAATATATATACTTGAATCAATTAAATAAGCGCGAGGCAATGGCATGAACGAATTCTAACTGTTTATACAAACCGTGAACAAACTTTTTGCTATGATTAGATTTTTAAAATCAACTGAATCACAAATATGCGTCAAAAACTAAGAAAAATAATTGTTGGTATAGCACCGCTACTTTTGCTTTTAGCTTGCTCAGAAGTTGAAGAACGCCCTCTGCAAACCGGCAGTATCACTATTTCTGATATGCAATTCGATACAACAGCAGATTCTGCGGCTTTTCAAGATTTAAATGGTATGCCCTTGGGAGTGTCGAACTTTACTGGTCGCAAAGTGGTGCTGAATTATTGGGCAACCTGGTGCGCCCCCTGTATTAGAGAATTACCTGCACTAAGTAGAGCCGCTGAAATTCTGGGTCCGGAAGGTTACATATTTTTGCTGGCTTCTGATGAGCCTTTGGAAACTATCACTACTTTTATCGCGGAAAATGAGTTTAGCGGCAATTTCATCAAGTTGAATACGTTTTTTGCTATCCATGGTATTCAGGCAGTACCCAGTACTGTGCTTTATGATGAGTCGGGTCAGGAAGTTAAAAGTTGGTTAGGGGCCTACGAGTGGGACAGCCCCGAGCTTCTATCAGAAATAAGGTCTTTGTAGAGGGGCGAATACTTGGAAAAACAACGTTGTATTATTGTAGGAGCCAGTCATGCTGCTGGTGAACTTTGCATCAGTCTGCGAAAAGAAGGTTGGACTGGCGTAATCACAGTAGTAGGGGAAGAAAACTATCTTCCTTACAATCGTCCGCCATTATCTAAAACATTTTTGGCCGGTGAAAAAAACATTGATGATCTGTTAATACGTCACGCTGAAGCGTATACCAAAGCCGATGTACAAATGAAGCTGGGATGCAGAGTAGAAAAAATTGATCGAGAATCTAAAAAGGTCACATTAAATACAAATGAAACACTCGCTTATGACAAGTTGATATTAACCACAGGTGCGAGACCAAGAATAATGGACATGCCAGGGGCTGAACTTGAAAATGTCTTTTATTTACGCAGTATTCAAGATGCTGACCACATTAGGCCTTATATACAAAAGGAGAGTCGTGCAGTCATAATTGGCGGCGGCTACATTGGCTTGGAGACAGCAGCAATGCTGGTTTCCACAGGCATGCATGTCACTTTGCTGGAAAGAGATCCGCGCATTCTTAATCGTGTAGCAGCACCAGAAATTTCTCAGTTTTTCTCTCGAATCCATACTGAAGAAGGCGTTGAATTATTTACCGATGTAGATATCAGCGAATTAAAAGCTGATGGAAATGGCACAAAGGTTAATGAGGTTGTTTGTAGTGATGGTAAAAGTTTTGCAGCTGATCTGCTGATCATAGGAATTGGTGTGATTACTAATTCGGAATTAGCTGAGGAGGCAGGCCTAGAGATCAATAATGGCATTGTGGTCAATGCCTTCGCTGAAACCAGTGACCCCGATATATTGGCTGCTGGAGATTGTAGCTATCACTTTAATAAGCATTATCAACGTTGGTTGCGCCTAGAGTCCATTCAAAATGCAGTGGAGCAAGCTAAGGTTGCCGCTAGAACAGTCTGTGGCAATCCTCAGGAGTATGATCAAATACCCTGGTTCTGGTCAGATCAATATGACTTAAAATTACAAATAGCCGGCTTATCTGGAGGTTATGATAATTTGATAGTTCGCGGCGACTTGTCGGCAGGAAGAAAGATGGCAGTTTTTTATTTCAAGGAAGATAACTTAATTGCTGTAGATGCTGTTAATAGTCCTCAAGAATTCATGTTCGGCAAGAGAGCTTTAGCGCAATCTTCAAGACTGGACATAGATAAATTGACTGATAGTTCTGTGCCAATGAAGGAGTTAATGTTGCAGGATTAAGTCGTTTGTTTTTCCTGCACCTGAGCTATTTTTTCTGAAATAAACATCTCTTCAGCATTTTTTCTTTCCAGGTAATACGTTAGTGGCGGATAGAAAACTAATTCAAAAAGAAATAATAAATAGAAGAATGCTGCACCGAAGGGTATTACCACACTGGTTCCTTTCCAAGCTGTAATGTCGCTATCCAAATCAAAGGATAGCTGTAAGCTGACATAAATGAAGATGCCCAGAGACCAGCGTAATAAGGTTAGAAAAGCCCTGGTTTGTGTGGAAAAGATATCAAAAACAAATAAAGAGCCGCCGCCAAAAGTAATAAAAACTAGTAAGCTATAAAATAGCATTCCTGCCATACCATCAATATCATAAGACAGCCAGGCAAATACCACCACGACACTTGCAAATAATAAAAAGCGAAAAATTCGCGTGAATGTATTATTTGTTGTAATCAGCAAGGGCAACACTAGAAGTACGCCACTGGCAACGGCAAGAAACTCAGCTTGTATAATGTAGCCAAGAATTTCCTGATTCGTCCAGAAAATATAGCTGCCGCCAAACACCAGAGAGAAATTAAAGATTAGAGCCATTAATAAGAGGGGAGACGCTGCAGCTAAGCAGTACGTCATTACTTGTTTGCGCTGTAGCTTATGTTTCATTCAGAAGAACCTGACATTTTGATCATTATATGAGTGCAGCTCAAACGCTAAGCCAACTTATTTTGTATCAACGATAAGAAAAAAATCATAAAGATGCAATTTTTAATCGCTTTATGAAAAGGTTTGGGACTTTAACTGATAATTTAAAGCGGTATAATGCGCTGCTATTATTTTCACCATAACAGTTCAATACGGAGTGTACGATGCCTTTAGTTACTTATATCAGCCATGATGGGACCACAACTGAAATAGAAGTCCCAGCTGGAAATTCTGTCATGCAGGGTGCTGTAGATAATATGCTTGATGGCATCATTGCAGAATGTGGTGGCTCATGCAGTTGTGCAACTTGCCATTGCTATATTGATGAAGCCTGGTTGGAAAAAGTTCCTGCTGCTAGCGAAATGGAAAAAGATATGCTGGAATGCGTGCTGGAACCTCAGGATAACAGCCGTTTGAGCTGCCAGATTCACCTTACTGATGAATTGGATGGCTTAATTGTCAAGCTTCCAGAATCACAATTTTAATTAATTTAAAAAAAATGGGAACTTTTATGACTGTATCAGTTCTTATTAAATGTACCCAGAAATAATTGGTACGCCCCCTTAAGTGTATAAACTCTTAAAAAAACCCGCTAATTACCCACTAGCGGGTTTTTTTGTGAGCTTCTTAACATTTTCAAAGCATTTATATCACTAGAATTCTTCTACAACGAAGCAAACTTAGCAGTAGGTATAAATCGCCATAATGAATTATTCACAAAATGTAAATAAGCGTACTTCAGCATCTACACCATCTTCATCAGTTTCTCATGTGAACCTAGCTAAACAGCAGGGGCCGTCAGAAACATTGCAAGATTTGATTGATATTCTTAAGCAGAACTATACCAGTGACTGTCCACACTGCTCTGGTACTGGCATTAATTTGAAAAACCATACTTGTGATTTTTGTCAGGGTCTTGGTAAGAGCGACCGCTAACAAAAAGTAATAGTCATTAGTCAGCTTTTTTAAGAGCTTCACTGGTATCAATGTCCTGTACAATTCCCCAGTCTGCACAATCCATCAGGTGTAATTGATCTTCATGGCGTAGTAATAGATTTCGCGCTCCCTGGTCGCCGTGTAATTCAGACAATTCTTTAAAAAAAGTAGCCTGGAGACCCACAGGGTTCCCCATCCTGCCCTGACAACTAGGTCTAACAATGGGGTGCTTTAAGAGAGCTTTTTGAATGGCTCGGTAAGTACTGCTTTGCACATAGGGCATATCAGCTAAACCAATCACTGCTGCATCCCAGTTTAGAGTATAAGTCATTGCTGCAGCTAGGGAATGCCCCATCCCTTTGTTGGCTTGTTCGGCGATGCACAAAGTCCAATTGCCTTGATAACGTGAGCCGAATTCTTCATCGCCAGGATGTAATACCAATACTCGCTGATGAAAGCTTTCAGGTATTTTGTTTAATGTGGCATCCATTAAGGTCTCGCCACTTTGCAACCGGGCCAGACGTTTGTCTGAATTAAATCGTTTACTGTAACCGGCAGCTAAAATAATAATGCCGATATTTGCAGTGTCAGTGTCAGTCACGATTTTCATTGCGCAATTTTGCACGTAGCTTGGTTATTTCTGCGAGTATGGATAATGCAATCTCAGGAGGAGTTTTGCTACCAATGTTAAGGCCAACAGGTGCATGTAGTTTATTAATATTTTCTAGCGGGATGTCAAGCTCTTGTAGGCGCTCTTTACGTTTTTCTGTAGTCCTGGCAGAGCCCATTGCGCCAATGTAAAATGCATCAAGTTGCAAGGCTTCCATAAGAGCCATGTCATCAATTCGTGGATCATGGCACAGCGCAACAATTGCAGTTTGTTGGTCTATGTTTTTACTGCGTAGCCAGTCGTCCGGCATCATGCTGGATAACTCTATTTCCTGTAAGGGGAAACTCTCGAGCAGTTCATTACGAGGATCGCAAATAGCGACTTCGTAATCCAAACCTTGGGCCATTTCACTCAAATAATAAGCAACCTGAACAGCGCCAATTAGTAATAGCTGGAATGAGGGCCCGTAACTGTGCTGCATTGTATCCCCAATGATAGTTAGGGCTTCGCTTTGATCTGCATGTTGCAGCTTGGTTTCACCGGTTTGAAGATTAACCACACGCTTGATCAATTTTCTGTTGGCGACAGACTCAGCAAGTTCTTCATAAATTGCCGTATGCGAATTATTAAGAGGTTCAATCACCACTTCTAACTGGCCGCCGCAAGGCAAGCCAAGTTTTAATACATCCTCAACTGCAACACCATAGCTAATTCGTTCGGGTTTATCTTTGGCTAACTCACCTTTGAAGATACTTTCCCGTAAATCATCTTCTACACATCCTCCTGAAAGTGAGCCACAATACTGTCCGTCTTCATTGCAGGCCAAGAGTGAACCAATAGGACGAGGCGAAGAGCCAAAAGTTGAGACAATTGTACATAGCCAGCATTGTTTTCCAGCTTTAAGCCATAGGCTTAGTTGGACAATGACTTGTTGATCCATGCTGTTCATAATCTATATTTCATATCCACATCTTGTATTAAGTGAGTAATATTTAGTTTTGCGAAGGACTGTTAACGTTCATTCAGTTATAGCCGTTAGCTTAATAGTGTTTGTCTGTTTTGTTAATCAGGGATGAGGAGTATATCAGAGTAATTTGTTATGCTTGCTCCAGAAGTTCTTAGTTAGAAGGGCATACAAGTATCTCAATTAATATTGTGTTCGGGCCCTGATTGATGCGCTCTGTCTGATGGGTTTCGGTCTAGTGGATTAGGTGTTTTGGTTTTAGTTATTTGGTGATGGTATATGAAATTTAGACCATGCATTGATTTGCACCAGGGCAAGGTTGTCCAAATCGTCGGCGGTTCTCTTCAAGAGAGCGACCAATCTTCACTTAAAATAAACTTTACCAGCACAAGTTCATCGGTGGAATACGCAAAGTTATACCAGAAAGATGGTTTGACAGGCGGTCATGTAGTTTCTTTAGGCGGTGGTAATCAACAAGCTGCTTTAGATGCCCTTAGCGCTTTCCCAGGTGGCTTACAGTATGGTGGAGGAGTAAATCCAGTTAATGCGACTACATTTCTGGAAGCAGGCGCTAGCCATGTCATAGTAACCTCTTATGTGTTTGATTCAGGGAAAATAAATTTAGATAAGATGCGCCAGTTGTTAGATGTCACCGGCAAAG
The DNA here is from genome assembly GCA_943789335.1 of uncultured Pseudomonadales bacterium. Taxonomy (GTDB): domain Bacteria; phylum Pseudomonadota; class Gammaproteobacteria; order Pseudomonadales; family Pseudohongiellaceae; genus UBA5109. The sequence continues at coordinate 57,821 of CALSTS010000006.1, forward strand.
ATAAATTGGTGTTGGATTTAAGCTGTCGTCAACGTGATGGAGACTATTATGTTGTGACAGATCGTTGGCAGACTTTCACTGAAGAAAAAGTTGACTCGGCATTGCTGGAATCATTAGCAGTATATTGCTCTGAATTCTTAGTTCATGGTGTGGATGTGGAGGGAAAACAGCAAGGCATAGAAGAAAATTTAATTAGTTTATTGGGCCGGCATTCTCCATTGCCAGTTACGTATGCAGGTGGAGTGAAAAAGCTAAGCGACCTCGACCTCGTCCAGTCGCTTGGTCAAGATAAAGTGGATCTGACCATTGGAAGTGCACTGGACATTTTTGGGGGACAGGTACCTTATGTTGATGTGCTCAAGTGGCTAGAGAATAGTTGATGGTGCTAAATTGCATTAGATAATTCGCTGAGAGCTTGTCCGATACCTTTTCCCAAAGTGATACTTTTATTGCTTCCAATTAACGATCTTGCTTACTGGGAATTTAACAGTTCAGGATAGCCAAACCTACTCACATCACAGTTTTTTGCTTATCAAGCATTCAGCCAGTATTAAGAGTCATAATGGTCTAATTCATTGTGGGCTAATACAGGTAGGCGGCACATGGAGTTTAGGCCATAATGCCCATTTAAAGGACAATTATAGGAAAACTGGGTTTAAGCAATGTTGGAATTAGTATTGGCCTCGGCATCACCCAGAAGGCTAAATTTACTTAAAGCCTTAGGTTTAAAATGTACTGTTTTATCGCAGGATATTGATGAGAGCCCATTACCTGCTGAAAAAGCAAAACACTTGGTAAAGCGATTAGCGCTGGCTAAGGCAAGATCAGCCTTGGCTAAGCTATCAGAAACTGATCGCAGGCTAGTGTTAGGTTCAGATACTGTAGTTGTTTGTGATGACGAAATTTTAGGTAAACCACAGAATAAGGCTGATGGGCTCGCCATGTTAAGATTACTATCAGGTCGAACTCATCAAGTGTTAACAGCCGTTGCCTTAATGAATCATGATAAGCAGGCAGAAACTATGTCTGTTACAGATGTAAGTTTTACGAAGCTAAGTGATGCTGAAATTGAAGCATATTGGGAAAGTGGAGAACCCGTAGGCAAGGCTGGGTCCTATGCAGTGCAAGGCCTAGGAGCAATGCTTGTCAATGAAATTCATGGTAGCTATAGCGGCGTTGTAGGACTGCCGATTTTTGAGACTGTGGATTTACTTAGAAATTTTGGTATTGATATAAAGGCAATTTTACAAAATCAGCGATGACGAATTCGGACGATAAACTGAATCAAAATAAGCTGGCAGAGGATCTTGAAACGGAAGGGCATCACTCCGTTACAGTACTTGAAAATTCTGGCAAAAGCTTGGTAGCTTACATTCGCTCACATTGTAATATGTTGGTGTTGCTTTTACTTATCGTGATAGCGACATACCTCACAGCAGGGCGCATTTTATTATCCCTCGCAAGTACTCAAAAAGACTGGATCGAGACAAATTTGGCCGATGTACTCGGCCTAGAGTTAACGGTAGGTGAAGTACAAGGAGCCTGGATTGGTTTTAATCCAATATTCAGGCTTTATGATCTGGAAATAATTCAGGATCAAGCGCCTGATATGATTCATAGTTTACAAGAACTCGATGTCACTTTAGATATCCCACAAAGTCTCTTTCAACGTCAATTCATTATTAATCATATATTAATAAATGAAATGTCTTTATTGCTGGTTGAGGATGAAACAGGCGCTTGGCAGTTGTCAGGATTTGAATCAAGTCAGATCAATGATATCGAACCCTTATTAGATATTTTATTTAATATTGCTCGTCTTCAAATAACAGAAGCGCAGATTGTTTTGCAAGCGAATGATGGCTCAAGATCTGAACTTAATAATATTTATTTAGATATTCAAAATCGTAACCTTGATCACCAAGCGCAATTGCAATTTCGTTTAAATAACCAAGATAGTCCGCTGCAAATGTCTGTCAGGCTCGATGGGGATCCTTTGGATCGTTATTCTGCAAATGCTTATATGGATTTCGACAATCTTGAATTAACACCAGTAATCGGTGCTGAATTTTCTGAGCAATTGAATTTTTCAGCCTTAAATAGTTCAGGCCAACTCTGGGCGGAATTCGATAATCAAAGTCTCAAACAAATCCAAGGCTCGCTACGTGAATTAAATGTTTTTGCTACTTTTCCTGAATCAGGACAGGAAATGCAAATTACTAGCGGGAGTACGGATTTCACGGCTATTCAACCCATCAATAATGAATGGTCATTGTGGGCTCAAAATCTGGAGTTTGATTTTTTTAACAGGCCTTGGGAGTCAGGTGATTTTTTCATTGATATAAATTTGCAAGATCAAAATACTGAACTCGATATTTATGGCGAAGCAGTCGATCTGTCAATTGTTACTGATATGCTCGATGCTACTAATCTTTCAGATAGATTAAGGCAAATACTAGCTGATCTGGATCCTCAAGGCAGTTTACGTAATCTTCATTTAAAGACCGACTCTTCAGGCGCTTATCCGGGTTTATTTGATCTGCAGGCGAATTTAGATGATGTGGCAGTAGGTGCATGGGCGCAGGCGCCCTCAGGCACTGGTATTTCTGGTTATCTCGAAGCAAATCAAAATACGGGTTTTGTAGAACTGGACTCTGATAATTTCAGCATCCACTTGCCAGTAATTTTTACCGATGAATGGCACTATGATTCAATAAATAGTCGGGTGTATTGGTCAGTTGATGATGCCATCAGAGTTCACAGTGAGGTCATTGATATTCGTAATGAGCAATTGCATGGTCGTGTTCAATTTGAACTTAATAATAAACAAAATGCTGAAGGCGTCTGGGATACGGATTTAACCCTGTTAATAGGCATTCTAGATTTTGATGCCAGTTATAAATCACTCTATTTACCAACGCTTAGTGCTATCAGGGAAACAATGGACTGGCTCGATACCGCTATTCTTCAGGGAAATGTTCACAACAGTGGTTTTTTATTTCGAGGCAAAACAACTAATCTGCAGAGTTCGCTCGAACGCAATATACAAACCTATTATGAAGTTGAAGATGCCAGCATTCGATTTCTTGATGACTGGCCAATTCTGGAAAATATAAATGCTAAGGTAAAAGTAGATAATGTTTTGGTAGATGTCAGCTCAGATCATGCCGAAATAGCCGATATTGTTCTGGGTTCTACTAGGGCTGAAGTTAGGCCGATTAGTGGCGGCACGGGATCCTGGTTAACCGTGGATACTGAAGCAGTAACGGCTGGCAATACTGGGCTGGATTTCCTCAGGGAATCGCCAATCCGTGCAACAGTGGGTTCATATCTTGATAGCTGGTTACTCGAAGGAGAGGTAGATCTTGATGTGCAGCTAGGCATTCCGCTTAACAATACTGACCTTGAAAATGACATACAAGTCACTGCCTTAACAATGGGAAATACACTTTTCATCCCTGAATATGATCTTAGCTTTAATGGAATACGAGGGCCGATTAATTTTTCGAGTTCAGAAGGTTTACAAGCTAATGGCGTGAGCGCTAATTTGTTTGATTTTCCAATTGCCAGCCAAATAAATACTGATGATGACGCGATTGTGGTGACGGGTGTTGGTAGAGTAAATAGAACTGCTCTACAGCAATGGTCATTACAACCAGATTTTATAAAAACCCTTCTGGATTATAGTGATGGTTCTCTTAGTTATACAGCAAATTTAAAAATATTTAATGAAGAGCAAGCTGACGGGGCTCGAAGCCAACTTACAATTGAATCTGATTTGTTAGGCCTCAACTTTGAGTTACCTCAGCCTTTTGATAAGGGTGTCGATGAGCCTGCTGCTTTGCAACTTGATTTACGCTTTGCTGAGGGCCTGGAAAATGTTTCCCTGAATTTTCGTGACCAGCTAAGAGGTGAATTAAGTTTTGATGAAAATGAATTCTATGGTGGAGAGGTTAATTTTGGTGGTCGCAATGAGGATTTCACAATACGGCAACTCAATGATGAACCGGGCCTGTTGATCAGCGGTGAAATCAGTGATTTTAATTATCAGGAATGGCAGGAAGTCGCATTAAGTTTTAGTTCTGAAGAGGGACAACCTGCCTCAGAGACTGTGCGCATGGTAGATGTTCGAATTGGGAACCTAAATGCCTTTGGCGTTGACTTGCCTGCTGTCAATACAATCTTGACTCGCCAGGGGCCTGCCTGGGATCTCTATCTGGAAAATGAGCTCTTACAAGGCGACTTTCTATTTCCTGATGCTGAAGATGATCCTTACCATATTCAACTGACTTATCTGAGGTTACCCAAAGACGAAGAAGATGGAGAAGAGGGTTCCGAAGAAGATGTTGATCCTTTTGCCAACATTAATCCTGCCGAATTACCTGCTATGAATTTTCGCACGGAAGAACTAAGTTTGGGTGAAGGCAATCTAGGGGAGTGGGAATTCGAGCTGCGTAATAATACTAGAGGCGCTACAATTTCAAATTTAAGGATGCAATCTGCTGATGCTGCAATTACAGATCTGTCTCGAGAATCAGGTGCAACGTTGGATTGGGATTATAGCGATGGTATCCATCACAGTAATTTTAATGGCGTGTTTAGTACCGGTGATTTAGCTAGGGTATTGCCGAGTTTTGGTTATGCAGCGCTCGTTCAAAGTGAGTCATCCGATTTTATTAGTAACATCGATTGGCCCGGTTCGCCAGCGGCCTTTAGTTTGAAAAAAATTAGTGGGCAAGTTGATGTTGAAATGGTTAATGGACGTTTTGTTGAGATACATTCTGGGTCAGCACGATTATTTGGTGCGTTTAATTTTGATACCGTGGTTAGGCGTATGAAATTAGATTTTTCAGATCTTTATCAACAAGGTCTAGCATATGACACTATTAATGGTGTGCTTAACTTCGACGAAGGTACTGTAGTTACTCAGGAAAACCTCTTGATCAGAGGACCTTCCAGCACCATTAATGTTGATGGTGAACTGAATCTTGTGGATGAAACGATTGCTGCCGATGTCTTAGTGAACTTACCTTTAGGGCAAAATGTTACTGTAGTCGCCAGCATTCTTGGTGCCTGGCCAATAGCACTTACCACCTATGTTGCCAGTAGGATTTTCCGTGATCAGTTGGAGAATTTCACGACAGTACTATACCGACTGGAAGGGCCTTGGGATGATCCGCAAGCTGGCTTTGAGGATGATAATCAAGAAATTGAAGAAGCTTTAGAAGACGCATTGGACGTAGTAGGGGAAATTAATAGTGATGATGGATAAAGCATTATTGACCAATTTGGTCGCTTTAATAATCGTAATTATTGGTTTATTTATAACAGGCGAATATCAGCCTTTTATTTTAAATACCGGCTTATTTGCCTTGTCGGGTGCATTTACTAACTGGCTGGCAGTGCACATGCTGTTTGAAAAAGTGCCAGGTTTTTATGGTTCCGGTGTGATTCCGGCGCGTTTTGAAGAATTTAAGCATGCTATAAAAACCTTGATTATGGAACAGTTCTTTACACCAGAAAATATTGAGCAATTTTTATCAAACTCTCTAAAAGGAAATGGAGATGGGCATGGTGAGTCCTTTGTTAAAAAGATGACAGATAAGGTGGATTTCAATGCCGCTTATGATTCATTGGTTGATGTCATAATGGGCTCTTCATTTGCAGGGATGCTATCCATGCTGGGAGGGGCTGAAGCGCTGGATCCATTACGAGACCCTTTTATCAATAAAATGCGGGATTTTCTCGGTGGTTTGGCTGATGACAAAGATTTTTTGCAGCAATTTCAGAAGAGCACGTCTGATAATTTGCTTGCTAAGGTGGAACTTATAGTAGAAAAACGCTTGGATGAATTAACGCCTGAACTGGTTAAAGAGATTATTCAACTTATGATTAAAAAACATTTAGGTTGGTTGGTCGTTTGGGGTGGCGTTATAGGTGGACTGATTGGTTTACTGGCTAGTTTTCTACTGTAGTCCCTCCCTGTTACCGGCTATATTTGCGTTTTTAACCTAGGTATTGAATTCGCTATTTTCAGTGTTGTCCACATTGACATTAGAGTCAAACGTGATACTTTTTGTCGTCTGACAATCAGTCCGACTCCTTGTCTTTTGCTTTATAGAGGCTTAGTCGGCAAATATCTGGGCCGCTGTTATTATCCGAGTTCAGTTTATTTAAACAGAAATATGGCATTCTGAGCATCATGATCGATGCTGTAACAGAGAGAAGTGCTTGCTTCACTGGTAGGAAAAGTACTTTATCGAAGTATTTCAAATACAAAGTTTCAGCTGGATTATTGGGAAAGTTTTTTATACTTTCTATATCTTCTTCAGGAGTAAAGACAATGACTAAATTCTTATACCGACTCTCCAAGAGCACTTTCTTAAGTTTAATTCTACTGGGTCTGGCAGCAGTAAACATGGCTCAGGAAGTGCCCATCATTCAACCTGGCGCGCCAGGTGAAGAAATGCGTAATCTTAGTGCCGAAGAGGCGATTGAGATTGCCAATACGAGCTATTCCTCGGATGACGTTACTTTTATGCAGGACATGATTCCTCATCATAATCAAGCTGTTCAGATGGCTGAGCTTGTGGCTAATCGTACAAACCTGCAAGAGCTTAATGACGTGGCTGGGCGTATTAACGCATCACAGGAAGATGAGGTTGGATTCATGATGCAATGGTTACGCGAACGTGGAGAGGGTATCCCGGATCCTACCGCCCATGATGAGATGCAGACTTCTCATATGATGGCCGGCATGGCCTCAGCGGAGCAAATAGTTGAACTTGCTGAAGCAGAGGGTACAGCTTTTGACCAAATGTTCTTGGAATTGATGATTGCTCACCATGAAGGTGCAGTGACAATGGTTGAGGAGCTGCTTGACCAGCCCGGTTCAGCATACGATCCGGTACTATTTGATTTTGTAAATGAAGTAACTAATGATCAGGTCGCCGAAATAGAGCGAATGCATGGATTGCTGATTAGTCTCTCTGTCGATGTCCGCGCCGGATTGACGCCTGGCTTTCAGGATGCAGGCCAGGCATTGATGAACTTGGAACTCTTAGCTGCACTCCCCAAACCGCCGGGCTTTTTTTGATCCACAGAATCCGGCTGGACTTCCGCCGGAGATACCACAGACAGATTTGGAAGAACCAATTGGGATTGATGAAGATGGTCAGAGTAATGATAGGACTGAATGGGGCGAGCGCTCACCACTCTTAAGTTTTTCCAACACCGATATAGCATTTGCGGGGAATAAGATGGTGGTTGGTAATTATCATGGTTTTAACATTTATCAGATACAAGACGATGGTCTACCAAGACACTTCAGTTCTGTGGTCTGTCCCGGCGGGCAAGGAGATATATCCTTAGTCGGCGACCTCCTGATTATGTCTGTTGAGCAGACTCGAGGGCGGATCGATTGCGGGCTTGAAGGTATTAACCAGGATGTCAGCACTGAACGTTTCCGCGGGCTACGTATTTTCGACATTAGTGATGTCGCACGCCCAAGGCAGGTAGGTCAGGTTCAGACCTGTCGAGGCTCGCACACACATTCGGTTGTTTCCGGCCCTGACGAAGACGGTAAGATCATTGTCTACAATTCCGGTACTGGATCCGTACGTGAAGGAGAGGAGTTAGAAGGCTGTGTTGGTAACGTTGCTGGCGATGAACGAACTGCACTGTTTCGTATTGACGTTATCGAGATTTTGGTAGACGACCCGTCAAATTCACGCATCGTTAGTAGCCCTAGCGTGTTTGCTGATCCTGAAACGGGCAGGTTGGGCGGCTTGTGGCAAGGTGGAGACCACGGAGATGGCACTCAAGATACCAGAGAGACCAACCAGTGCCATGACATTACCGTATTTCCCGAAGCTGGTATTGCGGGTGGGGCCTGCTCAGGTAATGGCATTATTTTTGATATTTCTGATCCCTTAAACCCTCAACGCATAGATGAGGTCGTTGACAGAGGATTTGCTTACTGGCATTCGGCTACATTCAATAATGATGGTACCAAGGTCATTTTTACCGACGAATGGGGGGGAGGAAGTCGAGCACGTTGCCGCGCCTATGATCCACGCGATTGGGGGGCAGATGCCATTTATGATATCGTCGACGGTCAGCTTGAGTTCAGGAGCCATTACAAATTACCAGCCCCACAGGGTGAGCAGGAAAACTGCGTGGCGCATAACGGCTCCATCATACCGGTTCCGGGCCGTGATATCTTTGCTCAGGCCTGGTACCAGGGTGGCCTCTCAATTATGGATTTTACAGACTCTGCTAACCCGTTTGAGATTGCCTATTTTGATCGCGGCCCCATTCATGAGGAAATTCTGGTAATGGGTGGGTACTGGTCGACTTATTGGTATAACGGCAAGATTTACGGTACCGAGATCGCGCGTGGCCTGGACGTGCTAGCCCTGGAGGCAAGCGAATTTCTTACTGAAAATGAGATTGCTGCTGCTGTTATCGCTGATCAGGGAGAATTATTTAATCCGCAGCAGCAATTCCGTGTAACTTGGCCAGCTGAGCCGGTCGTAGCTCGAGCCTATATCGATCAACTTGAGCGCGGTGAAGTGCTGTCAGAGTCACTAAACGTGAGTCTCAATACAGCGCTAGACAGAGCAGATTCACGACTCGAAGGTGGTATGACTGATGGAGATCTTGCTGATGAACTGGTCTTGCTGGCATCAGCCATAAGTGAGGGTGGTGGTGACCTTATTACGCAGAAGCGTCGTGCTGCACTGGCTGAGACATTAAATGGTGTTGCAGGTAGGCTAGCAGAGGCACAATGATTTGTGCCTTAAGCCATGAACGAAGTGGATGAAAAAACAGCATTGAAAAAGCACTAGCAGACTAACATTAAAATTGGTGAGAGAAATTATCCAGCTCACGCTTAAAAAGCATTTAGCTTGGTTGGTCTTTTGGGGTGGCGTTATAGGTCGACTGATTGGTCAATTGGCTAGTTTTCTTCTGTAGTCTCCAGAGTAGTGGCAGGAGCAGGACGAATAAACAGTATCGGATTATCGATAATTTGGCGGAGCGAGTCTGTTATTTCCCCGCTATCAAGTTCACTACTAAAGCCTGTATCGAAGCGAACTCCAGAGATAGGGTCTGTTACTAATTCACTTTGCAAATCCATAGAAATTTCTGATAAGTCTTCATAAGGCTCTGGTTCTACTGTTTCCAGATCGCCCGATAATACTGGCAGCCAAATTCTGGAAGGGTTCCGTTGATTATGTAAGATGCTGTCTTGGCGTGAAGTCTCAGCCAGTGAATCATCTTCAGCCTGGTTTATACGAAGTACGATTCTGCTGCCTGCTCTAAAGCGGTGAGCAATTGCTTGCATCGCAATATTCATGCGAGTGGTGCGAGAAGGGACGAGCGGTAAGCGTGAAGTAAATACATATTGTGGTTGGTAATTATCTTCACTGGCTGTAGTAATTTCGCGCATTGAGGCTTTTAAAGTACCACTTGAAACTTGCACCCGGCTAGTGGATTCGGCTGAGCCTGTTGCTGACTCAATAACATCCATTAGAAATCTTGGTAGACCAAGGTTGGACGTTATTTGTTCTAAGTTTATTTCTTCCAATAAAGTTACCTCGAAAGCCGTGTCGGTTTCTGTACTGCTGACATAGAGCTCAAGCATAATCGGACCGGCAATTAAGAGGTCATTTGCTAGTGGGTTGCTAATAAAAGTTAGACTTTCAATACTAGAGTTTTCATCCAAAGTGCCATAGCGGGAGATGGCAATATTATTAGGCTGGATTTCAAAATCGAGCGTTGCTGGGGCATTGGGGTCGAGTTCCTGGCGATTTAGAAACATAGCGGAATAAGTGGATTCCTGAGGAGGCCAGGCATCTATAGCCTGCAATAAGGTCTCACCTCTGTTCTGGTATCTTAATTCTGGCAGTAAAGTGAAATCAGCCGTGAATTCATCTTGCAGACACCATTGGTAATAAGGCAGCAGATGCTCTTCAAGAAAATCCATATTTTGCATAAGAGCTGTATCGCTACTCAATATGACCATTTTATGTTGACTATTGAGCCTTTCCAGCGCGATCAAATTGCTTTTTAGCCCCATATTCTCTTGCCAGCTATCGACGATAAAGACAGGTACATTTATGGCTTCAGCATTAGGTAAGCTGCTACGAAGTTGCCAGTAATCATCATATAAAGGGTGGGTGAGTAGCTCTAAGCGCAAATCATAATTAACTAAGGTCGGTGAATCTAAATCTGCATATGCATTGGCTCGTCTAACCTTGCTTTCATACCAGTCTTGCAAGAATCCATAATCTGCAAGACCGCCGGGGAATGCCCAGTCTTGATAAGGTTGAACGACACCATTAACCGGGGCAATGCAACTTAATGAAGGTGGGTTTTGGATAGCCATTTGCCATTGCGCAGTAGCGAAATAATTTGAGCCAGCACCAATAACCTGTCCGTCCGACCATGTTTGCTCGGCTATCCATTCTATAATTTCGTAATGGTCTTGTTGTTCTTCACGAGATAAGAATTCATAGTTTCCTTCAGATAAGCCTGTGCCGCGCGAACTGGCAATAACATAATTAAAGCCCTGGCTAACAAACCAGGCAATAGATCCTAAAGATGAATTATCAGGAGGAGCGCTGTCATCTGTATGAGGGTAGGGAGCAGAACTGTATAGAGTTGGATAGCTACCGCTTTGAGCTGGTCGATAAATATCCAAAGCAATGCTTACTCCGTCACGCATAGGGACCATAAGATTACTTTCAGTGGTGATTAATGGTCCACTAGCTTGAATTGGGATTTGGGCAGAGCTTTGTACAGAAAAAAACGCCGATCCAATACCGGTAAATAGGATTAGCAAATATTTGAGGCTATGAAGAATTGGCTTTATCAATGCTCTATAAAATCTTAAAGGGTTAATTACTTTTAAATTATACTCAATATGAGTGAGCAAACCATGTTTGTGCATTCAAGATTAAATAAACATAGTTTAATTAAACTTGAGAGATAGCATTTATTGTGCAAAAAAATGTGATTTAAACCAGTATTTCAAACATATTTATTGACACAAGCTAGTTAGTTCAATGCATTTATATTAAAATCCAGTCAGTTTCTGGCTTTAAATAAGCCCATTCGAAATATCACTTTTTGTGATGAATTAATTTTGATTTTTTATGAAATAACTCGGCTTTCTAATTAGGAGAGTTAGCGGCTTTTTATATTCAAGGTTGATATATATTGAATAAGCAGATTAATCGAGGAAATTAATAAACCATGGCCAGACCAATCGAGTTTGATTATGCCAGTGTACTAGAAAATGCAATGCAGCAATTCTGGCGTGAGGGCTATGAAGCAAGCTCTGTACAAAAATTGTTAGATGCTACGGGGATTAACCGTGGCACTTTGTATAATTCATTTGGTGATAAAGATACCTTTTTTACTCTTTGTATTGATCGTTATAATAAGAAGTTAAAAACCGCCATTGCCACCACTCTCAGCAACTCAAAGCTTTCAGCAACTGTAGCAATTGAATCTTATATTTCAAATGTTACCCATCTTGCTCCTACTAAACAGAGAACTATGGGTTGTTTGCTGGTTAATTCAGTTTGTGAAAGCATTAATCTGGATAAAGACATGCAAAAATTAATTCGCAAGTCATTAAATTCAGTGCAAAGAGCTTTGCAAAGCCGAACTCGTGAATTGGAGAAAGCTAAACAATTAAAACGTGGCCTGAAGGCAGATCAAGCAGCAGAATTATTAATGAATTTGCTGCAAGGCTTATATGTTAGTGCAAGGAATGGACGTTCCCCTAAGCAGCTTAGTGAAACGCTCAAAATAGGCCTTAATGCTATTAAAAAGTAGCCTCATAGACATTCACTTTGGTTAGCTTCTGATAGTCTTTCATGGCTTGCAGGGCATGCTAAAGCTGGTATACTGAGCCCCCTCGATAAATTAGATTACTGAGTTAGATATGAAAACAGTAGCAAGCTCCATGAAAAGGAATAAGGATGAGTCAAGCATCGATCTGACGCCTATGTTGGACGTGGTATTTATCCTATTAATATTTTTCGTTGTGACGGCTTCTTTCGTTAAGGAATCAACGCTAAATGTTCAGGGGCAGGATCCCAATAATAATCCGCCTCCGCCTAGTCTGGATGACCCACAGAATGTATTGATTCAAATTGATGCCAGAGACCAGGTTTTCTTTAATCAGGAGAGAATTGACATCTCTGCTGTAAGGCCTAGAGTCGCATCAGCGCGTGCGGAAAATCCAGGTGCTTCAATTGTGATACAGCCTAATTCAGACTCAACAGCAAATGCCCTAGTGACTATCATGAATTCATCTCGTGAAGCTGGCGCCACTGATATTTCGGTGATTGAAGGTAACTAGAATTAGACTTTAAACATATGAAAAACTAAAAACCCGGGCTAGCCCGGGTTTTTTATATCTAGAAATTAGAGGAATATGGTAGTCTTTAAACTTAATAATAATTAATAAAAGGCGACAAAAATTATGGGATTTATGACATTAGTATTAGCGTTGATTTTAATTCAATATATTTCATTTGGCATGAAAGTTGGTGGTGCTAGGCAAAAATACGATATTCAAGCGCCTGCTATCACAGGGAATCCTGAATTTGAGCGTTATTACCGAGTACATCAGAACACGCTTGAGCAATTAATAGTCTTCATTCCGCTGTATTTGGTTTTTCCTCAAATGGCTGAAGCAAGAGGCTGGATGGGATATGAAATGACTAGCATTGCAGGTGTATTATGGATAATTGGCCGTTATATCTATGCCAGCAACTATGTTAAAGACCCGGCATCCAGGGGAAAAGGTTTTCTGATTGGCTTCCTGCCACAAGTACTGTTGCTTTTGGGCACCTTGGTTCTTTCTGTGATGTCTATAATTGGCTAAAACCATGCAGACTAAGGCGCTCCATTCCAGGTATTTTCAGGCATCACTTGCTTTGGTAGTGCTTGCTATCGCCTTGTTCTTTGGATTGCCTGGTAGTTTCAGTTTCGGTGAGGTTCCAATTTATCAGGTTGATGTCGTAAATGAATATCCGCACGATTCTAATGCTTTTACTCAGGGACTGGCCTTTGTAGATGGTAAGCTCTATGAAGGAACCGGGCAAAGAGGGCAGTCGGCTTTGCGCTTGCTTGATTTGGAGACGGGTGAATTATTACAAAGGAAAAATCTAGAGCGACGTTATTTTGGCGAAGGCATTACTATATTAGATGATAAAGTCTATCAACTCACTTGGACGTCGAATGTTGGTTTTGTTTATGACAAGGAAAGTTTTACACAATTATCCAGTTTTTATGTGCCCGGAGAGGGCTGGGGTCTAAGCCATGATGGTGAATATTTAATTGTCAGTGACGGCACTTCTTACCTGAGATTTTTAGATAGAGAAACATTGTCAGAAGTAAAAAGAATCCAGGTTACTGATGACCTTGGACCGGTTAATAATATCAATGAGCTGGAATATATTAACGGCGAAATATGGGGCAATATCTGGTACCAAGATTATATAGTGCGTATTGATCCAGACACTGGAGCAGTAAATAGCCGAGTAGATCTTAGCGGTCTATATACTGCCCGTCGTAACAGAGATGCTGTATTAAATGGCATAGCCTGGGATGCTGAGAATGAGCGACTGTTTGTCACAGGAAAACTCTGGCCCAGCTTGTATGAAATTGAAGTGCTCGATTAAATTATTCCTGCTCACTTTTTGCCTCTTGCTCGTAGGCTGTGAAAGTGTTTCTTATTATAGCCAAGCCATCCTTGGTCAGCTTTCCATACTGAGCAAACGTGAAGCAATTGAAGACCTGATTGCCGACGCTAGTAGTTCCCCTGAATTAAAAAGTAAACTTTCCACTATTCTGGATATCCGTGATTTTTCTGAAACTGAGCTTATGCTTCCGGTTAACGATAATTATGATTCTTATGTGGATGTGCAGAGACCTTTTGTTGTTTGGAATGTATTTGCTGCGCCGGAATTCTCCATGAATCCAGTGAACTGGTGCTATCCAATTGCAGGTTGTGTGTCTTACCGTGGTTATTTTTCTGAAGCTGATGCTCAACGTTATGCAACCAATCTAGATAATGAGGGCTTTGACGTTTATGTAGGAGGTGTCAGCGCTTATTCTACCTTGGGCTGGTTTTCTGATCCGGTGCTAAGCACGATTATAAATCGTGATGATTATCAATTAGCCGCCTTATTGTTCCACGAACTGGCACATCAACTTATTTATATTCCCGGCGATACAGAATTTAATGAAAGTTTTGCAACGACAATAGAAAGAGAAGGTTTAAGACGTTGGCTAGTAGCCAATAACGTCACTGAAACTGAGAGCAGCAGTATAGCGGAGTTAGCGGAATTGAATACGCAACGTCGAGAAGAGTTTGTTGCCTTGGTTAATGCGGCAGTTAGTGAACTGCAAGTTATTTATAAGAGTAACAACACTGAGATTGAAATGCGTGAGGCTAAAGTAGATGTTTTTGCGAGTATGCGTAACGACTACGATGTATTAAGAAATGCTTGGGAAGGCTACGATGCTTATGATGCCTGGATGGGCATGGAACTTAATAACGCACAGTTAAGTACAGTTGCAACTTACTTCAACTGGGTACCTGCCTTTGAGCAAATTCTCACAGATAACGGCAATGATTTAAATAGTTTTTATTCTGAAATTAGCGCATTGGCTGAGCTTGATATTGACGACAGAGCGTACATTTTATCCAGCAAAATCAATTAATTATTACTATGCTAAAATACGCAACTATTCAGATAGATACAGTTAGTTATCGAAGATTAAATCGTATTAAAAACATGTGCTTAAAGGAAAACCCATGATTATCAAACCGCGTGTCCGTGGCTTTATGTGTATAACATCACATCCTTCTGGTTGTGCGGCTAATGTGCAACGACAAGTTGACTACGTTAAAGCCAAGGGAGCCATAAACGGAGCCTTTGGCGAGGGGCCAAAAAAGGTACTGATAATTGGGGCATCTACAGGCTATGGTTTGGCTTCCCGTATTACCGCGGCATTCGGTGGTGGCGCTGCAACCCTGGGTATCTTTTTCGAAAAAGAAGGCACGGACAGAAAAACGGCTTCAGCAGGTTGGTATAACTCAGCGGCTTTTCATGAAATAGCTGAAGCCAATGGTTTATATGCAAAGAGTATAAACGGCGATGCTTTTTCTGATGAAATTAAAGCAAAAACTATCGCTACAATTAAAGAAGACTTAGGCCAGGTTGATCTGGTGGTTTATTCCTTGGCATCCCCTCGCAGGACAGACCCAAAAACTGGTGAGGTCTATTCCTCAACTCTTAAACCAATTGGCAATGACATAACCATTCGGGGGATCAACACTGACAAAAAAATCGTTGAAGAAATAGGGGTGTCTGCTGCAACCGAAGAAGAAATTGCCGGTACAGTCAAAGTGATGGGAGGTGAAGACTGGCAACTTTGGATGGGTGCACTTAACGAAGCAGGGGTGCTTGCAGAAGGCGCTAAAACTACGGCTTATACTTATCTCGGCGCGGAGCCTACTTGGGATATATATTGGAATGGCACAATTGGTGCCGCTAAAAAAGATCTGGATGAAAAAGCCAAAACGATAAGAGAGAGTCTCGCATCTATTGGCGGTGAGGCCAGAATATCTGTATTGAAAGCGGTTGTGACTCAGGCCAGTTCTGCAATTCCAGTAATGCCGCTTTATCTCTCCATGTTATTTAAGATTATGAAAGCAGAAGGTACCCATGAAGGTTGTATTGAGCAGGTCGATTTACTCTTCAGTGAAAGCCTTTATGGTGATAAGCCAAAAACTGATGAAGATGGCCGTCTGCGAGCTGACTATAAGGAGCTGGCTCCCCATGTCCAGCAACAAGTCAGTGATCTTTGGAAGCAAGTACAAAGCGACAACATAGACGAGCTAACCGATTTCAAAGGCTACCAGACAGAATTCTTACAACTGTTTGGTTTTGAAATGTCTGCTGTGGATTATGATGCTGAAGTTGATCCGGAAGTGCCGATAGACAATTTAGTTTAAGCTGCTACTTCAAACATTGACCTGCTGCGGTTAAGCAAATAAACCAGCGAAAGCATTACTGGTACTTCTACTAATACACCTACCACTGTGGCAAGTGCTGCGCCTGAATTCAATCCGAATAATGAAATAGCTACCGCAACCGCTAATTCAAAAAAATTAGACGTGCCAATTAAGCAGGCTGGTCCAGCAATGTTATGTGGTAGCTTCAGAGCTTTTGCAGCAACAAAGGCAATAAAGAAAATCCCATAGGTTTGAATCAACAAGGGAATGGCAATCAGTACAATGGTTGTCGGATTATCCAAGATGGTTTGTGCTTAAAAGCCAAAAAGTAATACCACAGTTGCCAGCAAGCCGGTGATAGACCAGGGTTTTAGAAGATCCAGTAAATGTGTCAAGCGAGAGTCATCATTGTTCTGATTTAAGAGGTGGCGAGTTATTACCCCAGCTAACAGAGGCAACAGCACATACAATACAACTGAAAGCAGCAGCGTGGTCCAAGGCACCTGTATATTTGAGACCCCTAATAGAAAAGCTGTGATCGGAGCAAAGGCAAAGATCATAATGATGTCATTTACCGACACCTGAATTAGCGTGTAGTTAGGGTCGCCTTTAGTCAATTGGCTCCAGACAAAAACCATAGCTGTGCATGGAGCAACTCCCAGTAAAATCATACCAGCGATATATTCTGAGGCAGCAGCGGGGTCAACCAAATCAACAAACAGGACCTTGAAAAACAACCAGCCCATAAAGGCCATAGTGAAGGGTTTAATAAGCCAGTTTACAACGCAGGTAAGCAACAAGCCTTTGGGCTTTTTGCCAACATCCTTAATAGAAGAAAAATCTATTTGGAGCATCATAGGGTAAATCATCACCCAAATTAGAAGCGCGACCGGCAAATTAACATGCGCGACTTCAAGCCCGGCGAACGTGGCAAAAAAGGAGGGGATAAAACTGCCTAGTGTTACACCAGCAATAATGGCTAGCCCAACCCACACACTTAAATATCGCTTAAATAGATCCATTTAATTCACTCTTGAATATAAGCTTCAGTTGCCAAAGCCTTGATGCGTTTAAATAGCTCGTCTTTATCAAGCCCTTGTTTAATCCAGTTATGAATTTTTTTAATGCGTTTTTGCAGTATAGTTATCGTGTTGGAAAAAGCTGCATTAATAGTCTCTTCATCACCTTCGATAGAGCTAGGATCTTTTAAGCCCCAATGTGCCTGCATAGATTTACTAAACCAGATGGGGCAGGGTTCGTTGGCAGCCTTATCACAGACGGTAATGACATAATCTATGTCAGCATTTTCAAAGACATTCAAGGATTGGCTACTGAGGCTCTCAGTTGGAATGCCCATCGCTTTCAGAGCTTGTAAAGTCAGTGGATGCACTTGACCGGCAGGACTACTGCCAGCACTAATAGCCTCCAACTCACCCTCTCCATAATGGTTGCAAATGGCTTCTGCCAGAATGCTGCGGCAACGGTTATGTGTGCAGATAAATAATATTTTCATGTGTGCGATTTTACACTGTTATGGTTTGATAAATCAGGATGATTCGACATAGACTACGAGGGAGATTGGATAATCACCTCCATTGCTAATAGGTAACTAAGGAAATAAATGAAAACGGAAAAAGTCGCAATAATTACTGGAAGCGGAAGAGGTATTGGCGCCGCCACAGCAAAGCTCTTTGCAGAAAATGCTTATGCCGTTTGCATTAATTATAAATCAAACGCGGAAGCTGCTAACGAAATCGCTACGAGCATTACTAATCAAGGTGGGCGTTGCATATCTGTACAAGCAGATGTCTCTTTAGAGAAAGATGTTATCAATTTATTTCAGCTTGTTGATTCTGAATTTGGCCATTTATCTACCCTCGTGAATAATGCTGGAATTCTAAAAGAGCAATCTCGCTTAGACGAAATGTCAGCAGACAGGATTAATAGTGTTCTTATTAACAATGTAACAAGCTACTTCCTATGCTCGCGGGAAGCCGTTAAAAGAATGTCCTCTAATTATGGTAGAGCTGGCGGAACTATTGTTAATGTTTCTTCTGGGGCATCTAGGAGAGGCTCTCCAAATGAATATATTGACTATGCTTCCTCCAAAGGAGCCATAGACACGTTAACAACAGGCTTGTCATTAGAAGTAGCCGATGAAGGTATTAGAGTAAATTGCGTGAGACCAGGTCTTATCCATACTGGCATACACGTTGATGGCGGGGAGCCCAACCGTATTGATCGACTTAAATCTAAAATACCTATGCAAAGAGGTGGTCAACCTGAAGAGGTAGCCGAGGCTATTTTATGGTTGGCCTCTGATAAATCTTCATATGTCACCGGTAGTTTCATAGATTTGTCTGGAGGGCTCTAGTGCGCATTAAGCTAATCAATTATGGATTAAGCCAAGGCTTAGCTCATTAAGAATAGGGCTTTGGATTCGCCAAAAGGTTTTTTATGAAAATAAAAATGGATATTATCGATGCTTTCACCAGCAAGCCATTTCAAGGCAATCCAGCGGCAGTTATCATCACAGATGATTGGCTCAGCGAAGATAAAATGCAATCTATCGCATTCGAAAACAATCTATCAGAAACAGCCTTCGCCGTTGCCTATAATCAAAATTCTTATAACATCCGTTGGTTTTCCCCATTTGCGGAAATTGCATTCTGCGGTCACGCCACATTAGCCACTGCATTTGTAATATTTGAAAAAAACCCTGAAACTCAAAGCGTAATATTCAATGCTGAGTCTGTTGGTGATCTAATGGTTGGACGTAAAAGTGATAACAGCATTGAAATGAACTTTCCCAACAGGGAGCCAGAATTGATTGTCGACATCCCCATAGAGATTGCCGATGGTTTATCAATTCAGCCAAGTGAGGTTTTAATAAACCAGCAAGCCTATTTCGCTATCTATGAAAATGAAAGTGACGTTATGTTTGTCACTTATGATAGAGAAAAGCTTGTGAAACTAGGCCCTCGTGATGTCGTAGTTAGCGCTATGTCGACTGAACATGACTTTATCTCCAGATATTTTTGGCCAGCAAATGGCGGAGATGAAGATCCGGTGACGGGTTCTATTCATACCGGGTTAGCGCCTTATTGGGCTAAAAAACTTGGGAAAAGCGTTCTCAATGCATACCAGGCATCAGCTAGAGGCGGCAAGCTGCACTGCGAGGTAAAAGGCGATAGAGTCATTATTTCAGGTAAAGCAGTCAAATATCTTGAAGGTTTCATTAACTTATAGAGCTAAGGTCTTATTGGTTTACTAACAAGATTTCGTCAATAAAGGCGGTATGCTCAATCAAGAAAAAAATGATCTAAATTAAGCAAGAGAAAGTCAAATAAATGATTATGCTAGCGAGCCCAGAACATTATAAGGCTATTGTTCAAATCTATAATCAAGCAGTGCGCACGGGTGTGCAGACTGCAGATCAGCAAGAAATCACAGTGGATGACAAATTAGATTGGCTACAGCAGCATGATGGCAAGCATTACTGTATTTATGTTGCTGTCGAAGATGGTAATGTTGTGGGTTATCTTGCTTTAAGCCCATATCGGCAAGGACGTACTGCTTTCTATCATACCGCTAAAATATCTTATTACCTGGATAGTTCAAAGCAGGGCGGGGGTATAGGTACCGAACTGATAGAACATGCACTAAGCCAGTGTCCGGTTCTTAAGATAGAAAACCTGGTAGCTATATTACTTTCCTGCAATTCCAGAAGTATTGCTTTGCTTGAGAAGTTTGGATTTAAACGCTGGGGGGTAATGCCTAAAATCGTACAACTCAACATTGGGAATGTTGATCATTATTATTACGGCATAAAATTACTATCTGAGAAGCAAGTATGAATACCCTGGTTTTCTGGTAAATGATATTAGTGCCATACTCAGGTTGAGGATATCTTGCATATAAGATTTAATCTAAATATGCCTGTTTATCGCGGTGCCCATGCCTTGATCATTAATAATGATTCAAATTTTAAAGTGCTTTCACAGTTGATCGGAAAATTGTTAAGTGACATGAGAAAAATATATGACTGCAAATGACCAAGCCTCTGAATATTATTTTCGTGAAGGCTGTTTCATTACTGAGCTTTCCAATACGGATGAAGACCCTGAACTTTCTGTTGCTCATGTCAGAGTTGAGCCCGGTGAAACTACACGCTGGCATAAATTGCTGGGCATTAGCGAGCGATATTTAATTCTATCGGGCAAGGGTAGTGTTGAAGTCGGTAATAGTGAAGCTAGAGAAGTTATAGAAAGGGATATCGTATTAATTCCCTCAGAAGTTAGGCAACGTATTACTAATATTGGCGAAGAAGATCTAATTTTTCTGGCGCTTTGTACACCACGCTTTCAGGAAGATTATTATGTTGACCTTGATGAGTAAAACAGATGACTAAAACAGATGAATAGAATTATAAGGAGCTCAGAATGATTATTGCCATGTCAGCGATGGTTTTTCTAACGGCGGTTATTGGTTTGATGACCCTGATGGCAAGAATAAACCATGCCCGGTCTGGCAAAATAAATCCAGACTACTTCAAGCTTATGGATGGTTATGAAGTGCCGGAATCTATTGCAGTAACTACCCGCGCGTTTAATAATCAATTTGAAATACCCTTGTTATTTTATGTGATCACAGTTCTTTATTTATTTTTAATGCCATATGACACTCTTGGCTTTGTTCTGGCCTGGCTATTTGTGTTTTCACGATATGTGCATGCCTATATTCATTTAACCTATAACCATATTATTCATCGCCTAGTAGCTTTTTTATTCGGCTTTATATGCGTAATCATTATGTGGATAAATATGCTTATGAATAATTTCTTTTAAAGGTAAAGATCATGCCCACTTATGGCGATGTCATTAATTTTTGGTTTCATGAAATCGATCCAGCTCAACACTGGAAAAAAGATCTGGGGTTTGATCAACTAATAGCTGATCGCTTTGCTGAGCTGCATCGCCAGGCAACATTATGTGAGCTGTTTGAATGGCGTGCTTCACCACAAGGTCGGCTGGCTGAGATCATCGTGCTGGATCAGTTTTCCAGAAATATGTATCGTGATACATCATTGTCCTTTGCTTATGATCCTCAGGCGCTGGCTCTGGCTCAGGAAGCCGTTGCCGTTGGAGCGGATGACGAATTAAGCACCATAGAAAGAACCTTTTTATATATGCCCTATATGCATAGCGAGTCTTTAAAGGTGCATGAAGTAGCCGTTAAGTTGTTTGCCAAAAATGGCGTTGAAAACAACCTGAATTTTGAAATGCTGCACAAGAAGATAATTGAGCAGTTCGGTCGTTATCCGCATCGTAACGCTATACTTGGACGCGAATCTAGGCCTGAAGAAATAGCCTTCTTAAAACAGCCTGATTCAAGTTTTTAGAAGCAAAAAAAAGCCTGCAGAAGCAGGCTTTTTAATTATTAAGTATCAGTAAGCTTAACGTCTTCTTTCTATTTGAACTCTGACGGTGACGTCCGCTTCAATGCGTCTATTTTGAGCTCGTCCGGTGGCAGTATCATTGCTGGCAACAGGCTGGGTTTCACCAAAGCCTACTGCTGTTAACCTTGAAGCAGCAATTCCGTATCGCATAATCAGTTCGTTTCTAACTGCATTGGCACGTCGCTCTGAAAGGGCCTGATTGTAATCTTCTGTACTAGTACTGTCAGTATGGCCTTCAATGGTTGCACGAGTGTTGTTGTATTCGCGCATGAAATCTGCAAAATCTTCGATCTCACCTTGATATTCATCTTTTATGTCTGACTTATCGGTATCGAATCGAACAGCCAAAGTTTGCTCGCGTTGTTCATCATCCAGAATTACACAACCACGCGCATCAACGGCCAGATTTCTATTGGTGTTTGGACAAGCATCATTGGCATCTACTACGCCATCACCATCACTGTCCAGGGGTCTGGCAGGTTGTGGAGCAGGAGTAGGTTCAGGTCTCGCTACAGGAGCTGGTGCAGGTCTTGAGTCGCGTGAGCCAAAAACATAGGCAATGCTGGCACTTAACATATAGTCTTCATCTAAACTGCCGCTAGGTTGAATCATCATGGCTTCAATTTTACCCATCCAGTTATTACTGAAAAAGTATTTTACGCCCGCATTCACATCCAGACTTTCACGGTCAAAATGTGCTGCTCCAACACCTGCTAATCGAAGTTTGCCTATTCCTACTCCAACATAAGGCTGCCAACCACCACGAATTTGATCGAAATTATAGTTAATCCCACCATGTAATAAGCTAAGATCGGCTTCAGCTATACTGTTAAGAACATCAGATTCAACCTCGCTATGCTGTATTGTTCCTGACAGACGTTCAGACAGAGGAAACTCTAAGCCTAGCTGAAAACCGATGTCATCATCTTGGTTTTTGTCACCATTAAACAGATAGTCAACAACACCTGCATTTATATTCAAGCGATTATCGACCTCTTGAGAATAGCCAGTGCTAGAAAAGGATAAAAGTCAAACTGATACAATAGTTGCCGTAATTTTATTGAGTAGTAATTGCTTCGTCATGGTATTTTTTGACCTTAAATGTAATGAATGGTTAATTTGAAAGCGGGCTTGTTAGACGCTTTTATTTTTAAAAAGCAAGTATTATTTACTGCGCTTCTTCTGCATTAATAGTATGCATATAAACATCTTGTTGTGGATAAGGGATAGAAATGCCTGCCTGATCCAAAGAAAGTTTAATGGTTTCTAACAGATCTGCGCGAACTGCCCAATAGTCTTCCGCTTTAACCCAAGGGCGCACATTGAAATTCACACTAAAATCGGCCAATTCTGCTACTGCAACCCCAGCTTCAGGATCCTTAAGAATTCTAGGGTCTGCATCAATTATACCAAGGATGATGTCTCTAGCCTGACCTACATTATCGTCGTAACTAATACCGATAACCAAATCTACACGGCGAGTTCCAAGTGTATTTACATTAACAATGGTTCCACCAATAACGGCTGAATTTGGAATAATAATTCGCTGGTTATCTGGCGTATGCATTAAAGTACAAAATAATCCAATCTCATCAACAGTGCCGGCACTGCCACCAGCATTAATATAATCACCAATCTTAAAGGGACGGAAAATAATGATCATGACGCCAGCAGCAAAGTTACTTAAGGAATCTTTAAGTGCTAAGCCAATCGCCAAACCAGCGGCGCCGACAATGGCTAGGAGTGAGGTGATATTGATGCCAAGTTGGTCAACAGATGCTAGTACAACAGCAATCAGTAAGACTGAGTAAATCATTGTGCTTAGGAATTTCACTAGCATGTCATCCATGCCAGACTTACTCATAGGCTTTTTGGAAAAGTCAGCCACTGCTCGTGCAATCATTTTTCCAATTATAAAAATTGCTACTGCAATAATTATTTGGATGCCCCAAGGGATTACATAATCGTTAAGTATGCTCATGCCGTCTTCCATTAATTTGCTCCAATGCTGATTAAAATAGGGTTAATAACCAATAATCCTATATCTTCACATGGATTTTTACTATGACTTTTATCAGCAAAGAATTATAAGTTTGTTTGAATGCCGTTTAGGTAAGCCTGAATACTAGTGCTTAATGCTTCTAGGTTATAGCCGCCCTCAAGCACAGACAGCATTCTGGATTGGCAATATTCTTCGGCTATAGCAGCCAAGCGCTGTCCCAGCCATTGGTAAGTCAATTCGGAAAAGTCAAAAGACGCTAGAGGGTCCTTATGGTGCGCATCAAAGCCAGCTGAGACCAAGAGGAGTTGAGGTTTAAAATCTCTTAATGCTGGAATAACCTGCTCACTAAATATAAGTTGGTAAGCGCTGTGTCCAGTACCTGAGGCCAATGGAATATTAAGTATATTGCCAGGAATATTTTCAGCTTCACTGCCTGTGCCTGGATAAAATGGACTCTGGTGAGTAGATATATAAAACAGTCCTTTTTTATCTTTCACAATATCTTGCGTGCCATTCCCGTGGTGTACATCAAAATCAACAATGGCGATGCGTGCAAGGTCATATTCCTGTTGGGCATAAAGTGCCGCAATAGCAATATGGTTAAATAAACAGAAGCCCATAGACTGGTTACTTGTAGCGTGATGTCCTGGTGGACGCGTTGCACAAAAGACATGCTGTATATTTCCAGCGATCAAGAGATCAATTGCTTTGCAGGCTGCACCAGTCGCTCGCAAGGCTGCCTGCATAGAGCCAGCAGACATCAGGGTATCAGCATCAATTTGTGCTAGGCCTTCACTTGGTGCTATAGCCTTGATGTGTTCAAGCATTTCAGAGGTATGCGCTAATAGGACTTGTTGTTCGTTCCCGAGTGGTGCTGGTTCATAATGAGCAATATTGTCGAGGATAGTTTGTAAGCGTTTGGGGTTTTCAGGATGGCCATAACCAGGGTCATGTTGCAGGCAATCTAGGTGACTGTATATGAGTGTTTTATTAATCTCTATATGCATTTATATCCAATGATATCCGTCACATTATTCGTCTAATAAAATTTCTCGCAGTGCGCTAAGGTAAAGAGTTGGTTCACAACTTTGCACTTTGCCACGTAAAGTCTCGATCGATTCATTGTCTTCAACAGCAATAAGCTGTTGCTTAATTATAGGGCCTTCATCAATGCCATCGGTTACATAATGAACAGTGGCGCCTGACTCTGTTTCCTTTGCATCTAATACAGCTTGATGCACGCGATCGCCATACATGCCTTTGCCGCCAAACTTAGGCAAGAGGGCCGGATGTATGTTCAGAATTTTATAAGGATATGCTCTTAAGGTTGCTGGGCCAATTTTTTTCATATATCCGGAACAGACAACTAGGTCAGTTTCAGCATCACGCAGGACAGTTTGTATTGCTTCATCAGCATTATCCTCACCACGATGGGTTTTAGCGCTGATGTGACGCACTTCAATGTCATTATCCAGGCACCATTGCAGAATTAAGGAATCACGGTTATTGGTGATGAGAACACCAAGCTCGGCATCAAGTTTGCCTGTGCGTATGGCATCTATAATTGCTCTGGCTGAAGATCCGCCGTGGGAAGCTAAAAAACTAATTTTCATTAAACTTGCTTCAAAAATAAAAATGAAATTCTAGCTTAATTTTTTGTTTATTGCCCCGTAATCTCAAAAAGGTCGTGTTAGAATGTGCGCCTTTTTAATTTCACAGGAAAACACATGACAGATTCAATAACCTCTATAGATGATAGAGCCAGTTACGCAATTGGGCGTCAAATGGGTGAACAACTTGTTAAGAGTCCTTTTGAAGGCATGCAAACAGAGGCTGTATTGTCCGGTATGGCTGATGCATTGGCAGGAAGAGAAAGTCCGATTAGCCTTGACGATATGAATGAAGCTATTGATGATCTCAATAAACGCATGCTGCAAAAGCAGCAGGAAGAAGCGGGCTCATTAGAAGCTGAAGGTGAAACCTTTCTGGCGCAAAATGCAGAACGTGATGAAATCAAAATTACTGAATCTGGATTACAGTATGAAGTGGTTGAAGAAGGAGAAGGCGAATCGCCTGAACTCTCTTCCAGAGTTAAAGTCCATTATCATGGTACTCTAGTCGACGGTACAGTATTCGACTCATCGGTAGAAAGAGGTCAGCCAATCGATTTTCCAGTAAGTGGTGTCATTCCTGGTTGGACTGAAGCGCTACAAATGATGAGCCCCGGTGCTAAATACAAATTATATATTCCACATCAACTTGCTTATGGTGAGTCTGGCGCCGGCGGTGTGATTAAACCTTTCACAACATTGATTTTTGATGTTGAACTCTTAGAAATTTTATAATTCATTTAAGAAAGATATAGAAGGCTATGGCAAAACTCTTACCTTTCCGAGGCGTTCGACCTACTCCGACGCTAGCAGAAAAAGTTGCGGCACCTCCTTATGATGTTCTCAATAGTGCTGAAGCTCGTGAGATGGCTGCGGGTAATCCCTATACATTTTTGCATGTGAATAAACCTGAAATTGACCTGGATCCTGAAATAGATGTTCACGATGATAGGGTTTATCAGAAAGGGGCTGAGAATCTGCAATCTTTTATTGCTGACGGAGTGATTCAGCAGGATGATACTCAAAAATATTATGTTTACCGCCAAATTATGGCTAAGCATGAGCAAACGGGTTTAGTCGCGGTGGCCTCAGTTGAAGCCTATGAGCAAAACCTGATTAAGAAGCATGAATTTACCCGTCCGGAAAAAGAAGATGATCGAGTAAAACATATGGATGTGTTGAATGCTCAAGTAGGCCCAGTATTTTTAACCTACCAGGCTGAAAAGCATATTGATGAATTAATTAATACTGTCACTGAGTCAGAGCCAGAATATGATTTCATATTGGGAGATGGAATCCGCCATACTTTTTGGGTGGTTAGTGATGCTGAAACATTAAACAATATTGAGCAGGCTTTTGTAGACGTACCATGTCTTTATGTCGCTGATGGGCATCACCGTTCGGCAGCAGCAACACGAATTAAAAATATGCGCCAACAGGCTAATGCTAATCACGATGGCTCTGAAGCCTATAACAATTTTCTGGTTGTGGTTTTTCCGCATGACCAGATGAAGATTCTTGATTACAACAGAGTGGTTGTTGATTTAAATGGCCTGAGTGAAAACGAGTTACTAGAGCTAATTAAGAAAAAATTTGAAGTCAGTGAACAAGATAATGCTCACAAACCTTCAGCCTTACATGAATTTGGCATGTATATGAATGGACAGTGGTATTCATTAACAGCCAGAGAGGGTGTTGTTGATGAAACTGATCCGGTTGCTCGACTAGATGTTGCAGTTCTACAGGATAATATTTTATCTCCGCTTTTAGGTGTTGATGATCCACGTGTAGATAAGCGTATCGATTTTGTCGGCGGGATACGCGGCATGGAAGGCTTGGAAAAACGGGTCAATAGTGGTGAGTGTAAAGTGGCATTTTCTTGTTATCCAACATCCATTGAACACTTAATGGCTATAGCTGATGCCGGTGAGGTAATGCCGCCAAAATCCACTTGGTTTGAACCTAAGCTAAGAAGTGGTCTGGTAATTCATTCTTTAGATTAAGCTTAAACAGTTTAGCTGCAGGGTCTAATACCTGCCAGACTAATTGGCGCTAAAGTTCTAACTAGCTCCAGAAAATTTTCCAGCCAAGGTTCAGCATCATGCATGGTAGCCGCATAAAGTCGACACCAAAGCCCCTGTTTACCCAAAGGTAAAGTCTTGATATAACCCTGATCAGCCTGAGGCTGCACAGACCATGTGGGCAGCATGCTTAAGCCACGACCGCTGGCCGTTAATTGTATAATGGCGAGAGTCAGTTCTGCGGTTCTTCTGGCCTTTGGTGTGATACCAGCGGGTCTTAAGAAATGCTTAATGCCATCTAACATATTGTCATCGACTGGATATTGAATCAGGGTCTCGTTAATGAAATCTTCCGGTTTTATATAGGGGCGACTCGCCACTGGGTGATTTGGTGAGCAGCAGGCCACCATTTCAAAATCAAATAAAGCGTGATAAATCACACCTTCGCGTTGATCGGGCTCAGTGTGCACAGCCAGGTCGGCTTCATCTGTTAGCAGTAAGGCTACTGGGTCAGGCGTTAAGCCAGAAACCAGGTCTTGTTCCACCTCCGGCCATTGGCCACGGAACTTATCCATGGTTGGCATTAACCAGTCAAAGCAACTATGACACTCAATAGCAATACGTAAACGGCCCACAGAACCTGAAGCAATACGAGCGACGTCGCGTTCTGCTGAATCTATTTGAGGTAGGCATAAGCGCGCAAGGTTTAATAAGCGCTCACCACCCGGGGTAAAACGAATCGGGTTACTTTTGCGTTCAAACAAAGAAGTGCCATAATAGTCTTCTAGCTGTTTGATCTGCTGGGACAAGGCAGATTGAGTAACATGAATATGTTCTGCAGTGCGTGACAATGTGCCGGTATCGGCCAGAGTTTGTAATAAGCGGAGATGACGTATTTCTAGTGGCGATTTCATATAAGCTCTTCTAATGATAAGTATAAATATATATAAATTGACCTTATAAATAACATCAGGGATGATAGCAAGGTTTTTTTAAGCTCGAATATGGTTATTTGATATGAGTTTTGCCGATATTAAAGAGGAAGTCTCTGTTTCCTTTGAGTTTTTCCCGCCCGCCGACCTTGGGAATGCTGAGCGTTTCTGGGAGTCTATTGATAATTTAGCCCAGCTGAAGCCTGATTTCATTTCTATTACCTATGGGGCAGGTGGGACTACGCGAGATCGGAGCTTGAAAATATTACAACGTATTATTGCCGAGACCTCACTGGATCCTATTGCACATTTAACGTGTGTTGGGTCTAGCCGAGCTGAGGCTGACGATATGGCCAGACAGTTTCATGAAGCTGGCATTAAGCGGTTAGTTGCATTGCGTGGTGATCCACCCGGCGGACAAGAAAAATTTATAGTGCATCCCGACGGCTATGCTAATGCTACTGAGTTTATCTTAGGTTTAAATAAAGTTGCTGATTTTGATATAACGGTAGCGGCTTACCCTGAAAGTCATCCCGAATCACCGGGTTTAGATCATGAAATTGAGGTTTTAAAACAGAAGATTGATGCTGGGGCTAAACGCTGCATCACACAATTCTTTTTTGATAATGATGCTTATCTGCGCTTTGTTGATAAAGCTAGATCAGCCGGAATAGAAATTCCGATTATCCCCGGTATTTTGCCGATTCTGAACTTCACTCGTGTACAAGATCTGGCAGCCAGATGTGGAACTCATATTCCTGAGCGGCTGATAAGATTGTTTGCCGGTATAGAAGCCTCTTCCTCAGTGAACAATATGTTAGCGGCTGCGGTGACTATTGAACAATGTGAAAACCTTTATGCAGCTGGGGTTAGAAATTTTCATTTTTACACCCTGAATAAATCTGATTTAACTCGTGCCGTCTGCCACTCCCTAGGTGTGCGTGACAATTCCGAAAGTAAATAGATTCAATTAAGTAAATAGAGAGTAATCAATGTCGCATAAGGAATTATTTGCTGAGACTTTAAAGCAGAAAATCTTATTTCTCGATGGTGCTATGGGCACCATGATTCAAGGTCATAGTTTGCAGGAAAATGATTTTCGAGGAGAGCGTTTCAAAGATCATGCAAGTGAATTACGTGGCAATAATGATCTCTTAAGCATCACCAAGCCAGAATTAATTAAGCAGATACATACTGAATATCTTGAAGCAGGTGCAGATATTCTTAAAACCAATACCTTCAATTCAACGGGTATTGCACAGGCCGATTATAATCTGAGTGAGTTGGCTTATGAACTAAATGTAGCGGGTGCAACTTTAGCTCGTGAAGCAATCACTGCTTACAAGCAGATGAATGATCGTCCAATTTGGATAGCCGGGATTTTAGGCCCGACTAATCGTACGGCATCTATTTCGCCCAATGTAGAGGATGCCGGTTTTCGTGCGGTTACTTTCGATGACTTGTTTGATGATTATTCTCAATCAATCAAGGGGCTTTATGATGGTGGCGCAGACATCATGCTTATCGAAACAATTTTCGATACGCTCAATGCCAAGGCGGCCATCGCAGCGGTTAAGAACTTTGAAATTGAGCACAATGTAAAGTTGCCTGTAATGATCTCAGGTACCATCACGGACCAAAGTGGACGCACCTTAAGTGGGCAGGTAGTAGAGGCTTTTTATAACTCTGTACAGCATGCCGAGCCGGTCAGCATTGGTTTAAATTGTGCTCTAGGTGCCGAACAACTTCGTGAATATGTAGATGATCTTTCACGCGTGTCTGAAGTTAATGTGAGCTGTCATCCAAATGCGGGTCTACCCAATGAGTTTGGTGCTTATGATGAAAGCCCAGAGCATATGGCAGCAATTATCAGCGAGTTTGCCGAATCGGGCCTGGTGAATATTGTTGGCGGCTGTTGTGGCACGACACCAGAGCATATTCGAGCCATCCGCGAAAGCGTTGAAAATAAGCCACCAAGGACCTTAATAGAACCTAAACCTTTATGCCGCTTATCTGGTCTTGAAGCGGTCACTTTAAGCAAAGAAAGCAATTTTATTAATGTGGGTGAGCGCACTAATGTTACTGGATCCAAGCGTTTTGAAACCCTAATTCTCAATGAAGACTATGACACAGCTATTAGTGTGGCTCTTGAACAAGTGGAAGGAGGCGCACAGATTATTGATGTCAATATGGATGAAGGCATGTTGGATTCTGCCGCTGCCATGACGCGCTTTTTAAATTTGATTGCTGCCGAGCCTGATATCGCCAGGGTGCCGGTCATGGTTGATTCTTCCAAGTGGTCGGTGATTGAAACCGGCCTGAAATGTATACAAGGTAAGGGCATTGTTAACTCCATCAGCCTCAAAGAAGGTGAGGAGCAATTTCTTGAACAGGCGCGTTTGGTTAAACGTTATGGTGCCGCTGTTGTGGTGATGGCCTTTGATGAAACAGGCCAGGCTGATACCTATGAACGCAAAATCCAAATCTGTGAACGGGCTTATAAGTTATTAACTGAAGTTGCCGGTATTCCGCCTCAGGATATTATTTTTGACCCGAATGTTTTTGCTGTAGCGACAGGCATAGCCGAGCACGCTGAATATGGCAAAGCTTTTATCGATGCTACCGCTTGGATTAAACAAAACTTGCCTCATGCGAAGGTGTCTGGTGGAGTTTCAAATTTATCATTTTCCTTTCGCGGTAATAATGCTCTACGTGAAGCCATGCATTCCGTCTTTTTGTATCACGCAATTAAAGTGGGCATGGACATGGCCATTATTAATGCTGGGAAATTGCCCGTTTACGAAGACATAGATGAAGGTTTACGCACAGCCATTGAAGATGTCATTTTCAATCGTCGGGAAGATGCTGGTGAAAGATTACTTGAGATAGCGACAACAATTGTCTCTAGAGTAAAAGATGAAAAGGAAGTATTGGCTTGGCGTGAAGAAGCTGTCGAAAAACGCTTGGCGCATTCACTGGTGCATGGCATAGACCAATTTATTGTAGAAGATACGCAGGAAGCTTACGAGCTTTTAGGTTCTGCCATAAAAGTTATCGAAGGACCATTAATGGATGGTATGAATACTGTCGGAGATTTATTTGGCTCAGGTAAAATGTTTTTACCACAAGTGGTAAAAAGTGCACGTGTAATGAAAAAGTCTGTGGCGCATCTTGAGCCATATATTCTTGATGCCGGTGGTGAGCAACAGAAAAATGCGGGTGTAATTGTGCTTGCGACAGCTAAGGGCGATGTACATGACATTGGTAAAAACATCGTCGGCGTTGTATTGAGCTGTAATGGTTATAAGGTTGTTGATCTTGGCGTGATGGTGCCCAGCAGTAAAATATTGCAGGCTGTTAAAGATGAAAATGCTGATATTGTCGGCATTTCAGGCTTAATTACTCCCAGTTTGGATGAAATGGTACATGTCGCTAGCGAGCTGGAGCGTGAAGGTTTTAATCTGCCCTTATTGATTGGCGGAGCAACAACTTCACGTGTACATACTGCCGTAAAAATTGAAGAGAAATATAGCGGTGCCACCATTTATGTGCCGGATGCATCCCGCTCTGTTGGTGTGGCTAGTAAATTGTTAGGTGAAGCAACCGAGAACTATACGGCTAGTATTCGAGCAGAATACGAAGAGGTTCGTATACAACGTCTGAAAAAGAATACTGTGAAGAATATTCTGACTTTGGAGCAAGCCAGAGCAAACAAACCTAAAATTGATTGGTCTGTTTTTGTAGGAACAGAACCTACTTTCACAGGTATAAAAGTTTTTGAAGAATTCGATTTGCAGACTTTGATAGATCGTTTCGATTGGTCACCATTTTTCAGAAGTTGGGATCTGGCTGGAAAATTTCCGAAAATTTTAGACGATGCAGTCGTTGGTGAAAGTGCTACTGAACTTTATGCTGATGCCAAGGCAATGTTGCAGGAACTGGTTAGTGGCAAATTAATTACCCCAAAAGCGGTTATAGGGTTCTGGCCGGCCAACAGCATTGGTGATGATATCGAGGTGTATACAGACGATAAGCGCAAAGCTGTACTCACGACTTTGCATACTCTTCGCCAGCAAGCCGAACAACGACGTGAAGGCAAGCCTAACTATGCTCTGTCTGATTTTATAGCGCCAAAAGATAAGGCTAAGCCAGATTGGATTGGCGGCTTTGCCGTCACTGCCGGACATGAAGTTGAGGTCATGGTTGAACAATACAAACAGGATAATGATGACTACAGAGCCATTATGCTGTTAGCACTAGCAGATCGATTTGCTGAAGCTTATGCTGAATGCATGCATGAAAAAGTGCGTAAAGAATACTGGGGATATGCTAGCGATGAGGCGTTATCTAATGCTGATTTAATCAGTGAGAAATATCGTGGAATTCGACCGGCGCCTGGTTATCCAGCGTGTCCTGACCATACTGAAAAAGACACCTTGTTCTCTTTGTTAGATGCTACTCAACAGACAGGTATTAGCCTTACCGAAAGTTTCGCCATGTTACCCGCTGCTTCTGTCAGCGGCATATATTATTCTCACCCAGACAGTCGGTATTTTGCGGTTGGGAAAATTGCAGAAGATCAAGTGATTGACTATGCTGAACGCAAAGGCTGGTCTATTGATGAAGCCAAGCGCTGGTTGAGTCCCATTTTGCAGTAATAGGCTGTATTGTAGACCTTAGTTGTGATTGTTAGATTGACCTGAGGCTGCGCCATGAAAGTACTGCATGAGGATTAATATGCCAATTAAAACAGGAAAAGCTCTAACCTTCTTTTTATTATTTGCCATTACCAGTCAAGCATTGGCTCAAAGCTCAGTCTGGCTGGCAACGAAAGGCAATAATAAAGTTTATCTGGGTGGCACTATCCATATGCTACGTTCTAGCGATTACCCTTTACCTTCCGAATACGAAACAGCCTATAACGCAGCAGATAATCTGTACTTTGAAATTGATATTGATCAGATGAATGACCCTGCAGGCCAGTTGGGCATGTTGCAAAGATTAATGTATACAGACGGCAGAACATTGCAAAGTGTTTTAAATGCTGAAGCTTATCAATCACTAACAGATTATGTCGCAAAGTTTAGTATGCCAATGGTCATGTTACAGAACATGAAGCCAGGTATGTTGATGAGTACTCTGGAATTACTGGAGTTTCAAATTAGAGGATTCACGCCAGATGGCGTTGATGTGCATTTTCATCAGCGCGCCAAAACAGATGGCAAAACAATCTATGCTTTCGAAAGTGTAGAGGAACAAATCGGCTTTATAGAGACAATGGGAGAAGGCGAAGAAAGCGAATACATAATGCTTTCCCTAAGAGACCTGGAAAAGATAGATAGTGATATTGAAAGTATGATTTCTATATGGCGCAATGGTGAGTCTGATGATTTAGTCGATCTTTTTGTGGAAGATATGGAAGTGAATACACCAGGGGTGTACCAGTCTCTCTTGTTTGACAGGAATCATAAATGGATGCCAACAGTAGAAGCTATGTTTGATGATGCTGATACTGAATTAGTATTAGTAGGTGTAGCACATTTGGTGGGTGATGACGGATTGGTACAACTTTTACGCGCAAGAGGTTATCAAGTAGAACAACTTTAAAATAGGCTTGTCATCTGGTTATGCAGCCTTTGCGTATTGGGAAAAAGTTGTGGCAATATGACCGATGCATTTGTTGGTTTTTTCATAGGGAATTTTTATCATGTCAAAACCAACTTTTTAACTTATGCAACAACTATGTAGCAACTATGTAGCAACTATGCAGCAACTATGAAGTAGCGAGGAAATATAAATGACTGTTCTGGTCGAAGGTGTATCAGTAATCATAAAGTTAGAAGCAATTAATAGAGTTATTCCTGATGGCTGGGAAGGCTTTCGGCAATATATGCCGAATTTCACCCTTTGCAAAGATGACAAGCTTGCACGCTTTAGTTTTTTGGATAAGGATGGGGCAATGGAATTCAAAAATAAGTTGGAATCTTTAAATCTCGTTTATCAGGGGAGTGAGGGTGCAGAAGATTTTGCGCTAGTCGATCAAATGTACGGGGTCACAACCAAGTGTAATTGGCTCGAATGCGGACACTTAGATATTCATAACGATCCGAAGAAGAAGGTTGCGGCTTGTCGACTTGCCGGAACCAGAGATGACACCATTGTAACGCCTGAAGGCTGGAAGTATGAAAATTCACTAACAGCTGAATATGGCCTGACTCCTTCTTAATAAGCCTAATTCTAGGGTTTAACTAATTTCTTTTGAATTTGCCTCCACTTTGGTTCGTTAGCAGGCATTTATGTTGAATATTTATTTGCTTAATCCCAAAGAGAAACAAAGCTTACAAAAGCATTGAAGTTCTCTTCATCAACGACTCACGCTTTATTAGATCAGAATCTAGTATCAAAACTAAAAAATCCAACAACGACCGAAAACCATATGATAATCAATATACTGGCCACGAGCGCAATAGAACTAACTTTTTGGAACCACGTGGTTCTATCAGCTAATACCCTGCGCGCCGCAACTATGGAAATAAAAACAGCGATGATCGGTAAAATGGAAAAGAAATAGAGCATCATCATTAAACCTTCGCTACGAGATGCTTCCAAATTAAAAACTGAGCTACCCATCCAAGTCATAAATATACCCCAACTGAACAAATACAATAAAGTCAGTAAGGCTGCGATTGGCGCAAGCCTATAAACCATTTTCCTCGTGCCCTGGTAAGGGAATGGGACATTAAAGCGCCAACGGGCAAAGGCACAAACCGGCCATGCAAGAAAGGATAGAAAAATAACAACAAGTGCACCTAATATAGATGGATTGAGCCATACGGAAGACCTGTACCATGGCACAGGCGTGAAGGTAAAAAGCGCTGGATCGGTCGCCAATGCGGTAACAACACCATCCTTAACCCGCGCAGCAAAACGCCTACCTGACTTGGACTGCCAGATCCACGGAGCGACTTCAAACATCGGATCACCAGTTCCAGACAATACAGGTATCCTTGGTGATAATAGTGCGCCTTCTTCGGTTGTCGACATTCGGAGTTGCGAGACATATCGTAAAAATGCAGTAGCATTTCCTTCTGAAGCACGGGACGATTCATATACGCCTGCTGCTGTAGCACTATGTTCTATTGAGGTTGGCAAAACCTCGTTGACGTCAGACTCATACGGAAAATAACGATCGGTAAACTCATTAAGCATTGAACTACGAAGTGTTGCAGACGCCGGACCGCCGGCACTATTTACAGATATATATAGCCCAACTCCATGATCTATTAATAAGGACAAGTTTGAATGAAACCACATCGTGTCTCCACCGTGTGACACAATATTCAGCCCATTGCGGTCTTCACGATAAAAACCAAGCGCAGTTCCGTTAATCGGAGGAAACTGATTATCCAGTGTTGTAAACATTTGATGGGCGGTTTCAGGCAGCATAAGGCCTGCACCATCGTTTAAATATGCAATCATAAACTTTGCCATATCATCACCAGTAGAGGACAAGGCACCAGCCGGCATAGGAACAATCACTTCAAAAGATTGTGCGATACCGTCTGAAGCCGTTTGGTAACCTTTGGACATGTTGGCAGCCAATACCTCAGGCAGTGGCTGGCGAAAACTGGAACGACTCATCCCCAGTGGTTCAAAAATATGGGTTTCTACATAGGTTGTAAAAGGTTCACCGGAAACCCTTTCAACAATGTATCCTGCTAAGGAGGTCGCATAATTGGAATAAGCTGGTATTTCACCGGGATTATAGATCTGATTGGGAATGTGTGTAACAAGATACTCTCTTAAATCTGTATCTACGTAGAATTCGTTTTCTATAAACAAGTCCTTCAAGACCTCCTGAAAGCCAGGCGTGTGGGTCATCAGATGTCGTAACGTTACAATACCTCGGCTGGTTGGTAACTCAAAGTCAAGATAGGTATTAACGTCAACGTCCAGGTCAATTCTCCCTTGTTCCAGCAATTGCATGACCGAGGTCCAGACAAACAATTTTGAAATGGATCCAGGTCGAAACAATGTTTCTGCTGGATTTACAATTTCATCTGTAGCTAAGTTAGAGTAGCCGTATCCGCGATTGGCCAACACCTCCCCGTCTTTAA
Organism: uncultured Pseudomonadales bacterium; assembly: GCA_943789335.1. Classification (GTDB taxonomy): domain Bacteria; phylum Pseudomonadota; class Gammaproteobacteria; order Pseudomonadales; family Pseudohongiellaceae; genus UBA5109. The sequence continues at coordinate 94,006 of CALSTS010000006.1, forward strand.
CCACGGTAACCATAGCGCCAGCAATATCAGCTGCTTCCAGAGCAAAAGGCATAAAGCCGTCAAGCCAAGACGATACATCGCTCGCTGTTAAAGACGAGGTTTCTGTGGCGCCGAAACCTTGCACTTCGGCTATAAGAGAATCATTTTCTTGAGCATGACTTGCTATTGTGAAAATAAATAAGGGCAACGCAGTAATAAATAATTTTCCACAGGCCACTAAGGCATTAACAGCAGCAACTCTGAAAATTCTGTAGTGTTTTAATTCGTTAAAGAAGAACATATATACCCCTGTATTTCGTATTATGAGGAGAGTTTAAGCTAGAATTCTTAAAAACGTTAAGGTCTGCTTTAGATAAAAAGCAGGCGTTAACGAAATTACTTATATCTTTATTGCTTATAAAAGCATTCCCATAGGCTTAGCTCCTGATTTTTTTGATTATTCACAGTCTTGGAAGTCCGAGTCCCAGCAGCGGCTTACTAATTCTCGGGCTATAGATAATTGCCCAATGCTCAATTGCCCTTCGATATCATCTCTAGCAGAAACGGACTCAGTGTCACCTTGCATGACTGCCATGGAAAACCAAACATAAGCTTTTATTTTATCTTGCAACACTCTAGTCCCAGTCCAATATTCTCGAGCTAAAGCAGATTGTGCATCAGAAGTTCCTTGGCCCGCACCTACGCGGAGCCAACTTATTGCTTCGTTATAGTTTTGAGGGAAAAATGGGCCTCGAAAGTATAATTCTGAAAGGTAACGTTGGGCCTCCCAGCTTTCTAGTCCACCTGCCAAATGAAGCAATCTAAGGCCTTCTGATAAATCTAATGGATGTCCCGCCGAACTATTTATATACCGAACTCCTAACCCGTATAGAGCCTCTGGATGGCCTTGCTCTGCAGCTAAACTAGCCCAGCTTGTATAGTCTTGTAGATCCTCCGAAAGGCCACTTTCAAGATATGTATTCCAGCTTATCTCTCCTAAGTTAAATTGAGCTTGTGCATCACCTTGCTCAGCCAACGCTAAATTATTTAGAAATTCCTGAGAAGGCTCATCAGCACCTAACACCAAAGCTGGTGCGAGTAATAAAGAGATGATTAGTTTTCTATATGCCATTATGAGAATTCTTTTAGATAAACTGTCCTAAAACTATTACTTATGGATATTCTGGTCAAGTTTGGGGTAGTTTCATTAATGTCTGCTTCTTATCTAAAGCGGGCATCTCTACAAAAACCGGGGAAAAGTTCATTGGGAATGTTACAAACCGGATTTTTGAATTGAGTAAAGTACTGGAGCAATTTAGATATTAAAAATTATAGAGTTTTTTGATTGATGGGGTTAACTTGGTAATGCCAATGAACAGTAATTATAGTGATGGTCAGATATCACCCTAAAATAGTGAGAAGATCGATGTCAGAAAAATATTGGAGTCAACGTTACCCTTCTATAAGACGCCCTGTGATGGCAAGAAATGTTGTTGCTACGTCACAACCTCTTGCTGCGCAAGCAGGTCTGGAAATGCTGAGAAAAGGGGGGAATGCGATGGATGCTGTTCTAGCAACAGCCATTACTTTGACTGTTGTAGAACCGACGTCCAATGGAATAGGCAGTGACGCCTTTGCCTTATTTAATAAGGGTGATCAAATCCTTGGATTGAATGCTTCAGGTCGTAGCCCTAAAGCCTGGAATCCGGAGTATTTTTCCAAATATGAAGAAATGCCATTTCGTGGGTGGGACACGGTGACTGTCCCCGGGTGTGTCTCAGCCTGGGTCGAGTGTTCCAAATTCGGGAATCTTCCATTTAAAGACCTCTTTGAGCCGGCAATACATTATGCCAAAGCAGGCTTTCATGTTTCTCCAGTGACTGCCAATGCCTGGAAGTTGGCGGTAGAAATTTTTCAAGACAGGGAAGATTTCATGTCTACTTTTTCAATAAATGGTCGTGCTCCGCTAGCCGGTGAACTTTTTAAAAGCCCAGGACATGCAACCTCACTAGAATTGATTGCAGAAACAAAGGGAGAAGCTTTTTATCGTGGAGAGCTCGCAGAAAAAATAGTTGCTCATGCGAAAGATCAAGGAGGCTTGCTACGCTTAGAGGATTTATCGGAGCACCAGGCCAATTTGGTTGATCCCATTTCTATCGACATAGATAACCTCGACCTCTATGAAATTCCTCCAAACGGTCAGGGCTTAGCTGCGTTAATAGCACTTGGTATATGTCGTGAATTCAAGCTCGGTGACATGGACCCTGAATCTACAGATGCTGTCCACATACAACTGGAAGCAATGAAATTGGCTTTTGCTGATGTTCATTCCCATGTCAGTGATCCAAAATTTTTAGAAATTCCTCCTGAACAATTTCTTGATCGAGCTTATTTGAAGCGAAGAGCAGGAGAAATTGATATGAAAAAAGCTGGTGCTCCTGAAACTGGAATTCCACTTAAAGGTGGAACTGTTTATCTGTGCAGCGGAGATGCCGAGGGCATGATGGTTTCTTTCATTCAATCTAACTATGCTGGGTTTGGTTCTGGCGTTGTCGTGCCTGGCACTGGAATCAGTTTGCAAAACCGCGGAGCTAATTTTGTGTTGACTGAAGGTCATCCAAACCAGGTTGCTGGAAATAAAAGACCTTTCCATACGATCATCCCTGGAATGATTTGTCAGAATGGCAAACCTAAATCTGCCTTTGGCGTGATGGGTGGGCACATGCAGGCACAGGGACATTTACAAATGCTCCTGCGTCTCCACTTTTGGGGGCAAAATCCACAGACTGCTCTTGATGCTCCTCGCTGGATGGTTGGTGGGGAAAGCAACCTAAAACCTCAAGTGAATCTCGAAGAAGGATTTGCTGCATCAGTGATAGAAGAGTTAAGCAATCGTGGACACCAGATTCTTGTTCATCCCGTTAGTGCTAGCTTTGGAGGCGGTCAATTTGTCTGGAAGATGGAAGATGGGTATTTAGCTGCCAGTGATCCGAGAAAAGATGGGCAGGCAGTCGGCTTATAATCTAAGCGCTTTCCATGCCATATTTTCCATTACTCATTTCTAATCTGTAAAAAAAAACCCACTTAATAGTGGGCTTTTAAATTCTAATCAGCTTATCAAATGCTGGTTATTTTAGTTGGCAGGTTCAAGTCGATAAATGGCTGTTGGTTCAGCATTACGGCTTTCAACGGCTAGATAGATATAACCATCTGGACCTTGGCGGACATCACGAATGCGGCCGAGCCCATAAGCTAAAGTTTCTTCACGAACGACATTTTTATAATCATCATCCAGGATGACATGTGCAAGTTGCTCACCACCCAGGCCACCTGCAAAGATATCACCGTGCCAGGCAGGAAATTTATCGCCGGTATAGATCATTAAACCTGAAGTGGCGATTGAAGGAACCCAGAAATGTTGAGGCTGCTCCATTTCTATATTAATAATAGTTTCATGAATTGGTGTGCCAGGTCCGTAATTTACCCCGCGACCGATGACAGGCCAGCCGAAGTTGCTTCCAGCTGTAATAATATTTAGCTCATCGCCACCTTGAGGGCCGTGCTCGGTTTCCCATAAATCACCAGTTTCAGGGTGGAAAGCGAGTCCCTGTGGACTACGATGGCCAAAGCTATAAATTTCAGGAAGTACACCGGCTTGCCCAACAAAGGGGTTGTCAGTAGGGACAGAGCCATCGTCATTTAGTCGAACCATGACGCCATGATGATTGCTGTTATCCTGCGCTGGATGAGCTTCAAGGTCGCCAGATGGAGGTGCCTGACGGTCGCCGAGACTAAGGTATAAATAACCATCATCATCAAAGGCTATACGCCCACCAAAGTGGCTGGCTCCGCTAGCATCTGCTGCGAATATTTCTTCTACATTGGTAAGTCGGTCATTAGCAAAGCGACCACGCAGAACAGCGGTAGTTGAGGTATCTCCTTCAGCCCTGGAATAACTAAGATAGAGCATCTGGTTATTGGCAAAATCCGGATGTGGTACAACATCAAATAAACCGCCTTGACCTTCATAAAAAACCTCAGGTGTACCCGGTACAGCATCAGGTAATAGGCTTCCATTACGAATGATGCGGAGGCGCCCAGGTTTTTCAGTCACTAGCATGTCACCGTTTGGCAACCAGGCCATTGACCAGGGTTGAACTAAGTCATTAGAAACCATGTTAATGCGATAACCATAGTTTGACGCGAAATAAACATCTGATTGAGCGATTGCAGTAAGTGATGCTGAAAGCATCAGGCTCACTCCGGTTAATAGTAAAGATAACTTACGTAGCATAACTACCTCCATGCTGGTTTATATGTTTGTTTTTAAAGATAAAATGTTCAGCTGACAATCAATGATAAATTCATCTGAATAACATTGACCGAAAAGTATAAGAGCTTATATTACGCGTTACCACCTTATTTTGTAATTTCCGAGAGCGCTCAGGCAGATTAGGGTGTGTGAAATTTTCAAGCAGTTTATTTTAAAGTGAGCATTTTCATTCCACTAAGAGAAATATTCGCTACAATGGCATCCCCTTTTTTAGCAGTTCAAGGCAGTTTCAGTTTAGATGATTCAATATGGGAAAAACCCGACTTCAGAAAAGAGTTCTGGGAAAATAGGTATTGGCGTTGATTATGGCACCAGCAATACAGCTGCTGCAGTCTTTGATGGCCAGTGGGTTTATCTGGTTAAACTTGGCGAGCATAACGATATCATGCCCACTGCCGTCTATATTAATAGAGAGTTTAGTGCCAGCGTCGGGCAACAAGCAATAGCAGATTACATTGCTGGTAACCAGGGTAGAAAAGTTGAACTAAGTGCCGAAGTGCTGGGTGAAGCGAGGACATCAACTGGGCAGATGGATCATGGTACGAACCTGCCAACCGAAGCTAATACTAACTTAGTCTATGGCCAGTCTTTTCAAGACTCGTCTATGCCTGGACGATTATTTCGCGGCGTTAAACGTTTATTGGGTAGTAAGAGCAATGAACGGATTATGGTTTTTGACCGTCCTTTCCGTCTGGTGGCGCTCATTACCCCTGTTTTATTACAGGTACATAAATGCTTAGTTGTTAAATTAAGTCAAATCGGCCTGTCTCTTAATGATAAGCATCAAATTGATCATGCCTGTATAGGTCATCCAGTGAATTTTGAAGGTCAAGGAGAAGAACATAATCAACTCGCTTTGACTCGATTACAAGAAGCTTGCGGACATGCAGGGATACACTCCAGAAATTTATTCGCTGAACCTAATGCCGCCGTGATGAGTTACCTAATGAACCGGGATGAGGTGAATGCGGAGGTGATACTGACGATAGACTTTGGTGGTGGCACATTGGACTTATGTTTGCTCGCACAAAAAAATGGCGATTATGAAGTAATAGGAACACATGGAGTAGGGCTTGGCGGTGATCATATTGATCAGACTTTGTTTAGATCTTTATTGTTTCCGCTTTTGGGAAAGGGGGAGCGCTGGCAGCGTGAAGTTGACGGACGACACGTTGATACACTATTTCCCTTTGACGCAATTGAAGAGTTAATCATTAATTGGACAGTCAGTTACATGCTCAACCAAAATGAATATCTGACTCCCGTTAGAGACATGATGACAAAAGGTGGTGAGCTAACGACTAAGTTTGAACGGCTATATGACCTTATCACTCAGAATTATAGCTATCAGGTTTTCCAAAGGCTGAAAGAATGTAAAGAAAGGTTGTCTTCACAAGAAGAAGTCTTGCTGGATATTCCTGAAATTAATGTTTCTCTAGAGCTTAATCGTGAGCACTTTAATGAGCTTATTGCTAAACAACTTGCTCAGTTTACAACAGCAGTTTCTGATACCTTAGAAAAAGCTGGATTGACTGATAATGATGTTAATTTGGTGATTCGTACCGGAGGCTCATGCTTGATTCATGCGGTGACGCAAATTTTGGAGCAACGTTTCCCAGGTAGAGTAGTTGAGCATGACCCATTTACCAGTGTTGCAGCAGGTTTGGCGATTGCAGATTATCAAATGCAAAATTAATTTCTGTAAATAAATTAAATAATTTTTATTATTTTCCAATCCAAGCATTGACCTCTTTATTTATTATCGCTGGTCCAATTCTTGGCTTTTTGTTACATAGCTATGTGTGAATATTTCACTTTTAGTTTTAGCGCTTTGGTTTTACTGACGCTTATTTTCGCACTCATTGTTTTGGCAAAGCAGATTCAGATCAAGGAGAAAAATAAAAGTGTTGAACCTGGGAAGGTGCTATATGGATAATCAGACCGGCTATAAATCTCAATAAAAAGGGGCTTCTAAGAAGCCCCTTAACTGGGAATTAAAATATTTGATATTATATTTCTTGTTAGAAATATACGCTGAAATTACAGTTCAGCTGCCGCTTCAAGTACATAAGTTAAGTCTGGTCTGTCACGAAAACTTTCTTCAGCAAACTTCTTCAAAATTGTGCCATCAGGGCTTATTAACAGAATGCCAGGCTGCGGTATGCCATAGGCGAAACTATCTGGTTCAGGGTCTAGGTTTCTGATACCTAAGGCATTCACGTGTTTTATCGCTTCATCATGTAACATGGTAAAGCCTACATCAAAGTCTTCTTCAGCCAGCTTTAAAGTTTCTATTGAGTCATAGGTCATAGACGCGATATTAAACCCCAATGCTTCCATCTGGCTTTGAATGGCAGTGATATCGCCTAGCTGCGCCTTGCAGAATGGGCACCAACCGAATGATCGACTAAAAAACAGCATTAAGCCTTTTTCGCCAGTGAGGCTGTTAAGGTTTTGCACGTTGCCATTTTGATCAGGGGCATCTAAAACAGGTAGCGTTGACCCTTCTGGGAAATCGGGTGCCCAGACAAAATCTTGTGCAACAGTTGGCTGCGTAAAAAACACAAGCAGGCTAATAAAAAGTAGAGTTATACGTTTAATCGGAGACATTACTATTCCTCATTTAAAGTCTTATATTATTAATTTTTTTGCCAAGGTCTGAGAGACTACAGAGCTATAATTGTGAACAATACTTCAAATTTTAAGTGCTTTGATAATGACAGAATTGCTTTAGTTTTACTACTTTTTAGCAAGATTGGAGGTATTCGAGGTCTGACATATGGTCACAGTTCAATAGATATTTTTTAGTTATAATTTCTAAGTGGTTGATACAAAAATTTCATTTTTAATTTATAAATTGAAATAAGTTAGGTAAAGGGATTCACTTGATAATTTAACTAAGAAGAAGTTTACTTAAGGCGACTTTTTCGTCAATAAATAAAAATAAACGGAGATCACAGCCATCAAAGATACAGATCCACAAACACAAGCTCTTCTGGATATGGTAAACGCTGAAGGTAACCCACATTTATTCGAATTGTCTGTTGAAGACGCGCGTGTTGGGTTAAAACAGATGACTCTACAAGTGGATATTGCCTTATGTGAAGTTCTTGAACGGCGCGAGCTATCTATTTCTGGGCCTGCTGGCGACATACCGATACGCATTTATTGGCCTGAAATAACTGAGGCTGACAAAAGCTTGCCTATTTTATTGCTTTATCATGGTGGAGGCTTTGCTCTTGCAGACCTTGATACTCATGAGAATATGGCCAGGTATTACTGTAAACATGCCCAACTAATTGTGATAAATGTAGATTATAGGTTGTCTCCAGAAAATAAATTTCCGCTTGGCGTTGAAGATTGTTATGCCGCACTTTGTTGGGCCAGTGATAATGCTAAAGAATTAGGTGGCGATCTCATGCGCATTGCTGTGACAGGTGATAGTGCCGGTGGCAATCTCAGCGCTGTTGTTGCACAACTTGCTTTGTCTCGACAGGGGCCAAATGTTGCATATCAATTGTTGGCTTATCCGGTGGTAAGTATGGATATGGGTGCTGACTATGAGTCACGTAAAACCTTTGGTAAAGGTCAACACTTTCTGTCGATGATGGATCTGAATTGGCTTAGCGACATGTACTTTACAAATCCCGATAAAGAAAAAGACAGTGTTTTAGCTTCACCTATATTGTGTGAAGATCTTAGTGGCTTGCCTCCGGCTTTGGTTATCACTGCTGGTCATGATCCCTTGCGGGATGAAGGTAAACACTATGCCGAAAGAATAGAAGCAGCTGGGATTGCTGTTGAATATGTATGCTTTGAATCAACCATACATGGATTTATGACTTTTGGCGGGGCAATAGATGTTGGAAAACAAGCACTTGATTTTGCTGTGAAAAAGTTAAGAGAAAATCTAAGTGATTGAGAATAAGAACTTTTAGAAAAAATGATTAAACAATTACTTAATTTCTAAGAATATTAATCTCGGCGATTAGTAACGGCTTCAGCAAGTGTATTTAAGAGGATGTCGGTGTCTTCCCAAGACATGCAGGCATCAGTAATGCTTTGACCATAAGTTAAGGCTTCCCCTGCAACGACTTTTTGATTGCCCGCGACTAAATGACTCTCAAGCATTACACCTTTAATGCTGGTCTCCCCATTTGCAACCTGTCCGGCAACATCCTGGCAAACAATAACTTGCCGATCTGGATCTTTACCTGAGTTAGCATGGCTACAATCGACAATGATGGCGGGGTTCAAACCAGACTTTTGCATTTTTTCTGCCGCAGATTTAATACTATCCGGGTCATAGTTTGTATGTTTGCCGCCACGAAGAATTAAGTGGCAATCTGGATTACCGCCAGTTTGAAAAATTGCTGAGTGGCCACCTTTAGTGACAGATAAAAAATGATGAGGGTGTTGCGCAGAACCAATTGCATCAATGGCAATTTGTGTATTGCCGCTGGTGCCGTTTTTAAATCCAACTGGGCAAGATAAGCCAGAAGCTAGCTCTCGATGGCATTGTGATTCAGTAGTACGCGCACCAATTGCACCCCAGCTGATTAAGTCGGCCACGTACTGTGGACTAATTAAATCCAGATATTCAGTGGCTGCTGGCATCCCCATGTTAGCTAGTTCAAGCAAGAGTTTTCTGGCTTTACGCAGGCCTTCATTAATCTGAAAACTGTTATCAAGATGAGGGTCATTGATGAGTCCTTTCCAGCCTACAGTAGTACGAGGTTTTTCAAAATAGACCCGCATAACCACCAATAGCCTATCGTTATATTTTTGTAAGGGCTTCAATAAACGTTCTGCATAATCTATTGCAGCTTCCGGGTCATGAATTGAACAGGGTCCACTTATTACAATTAAGCGATCATCTTTGCCATGCAAGATATCCTGCATGGCACTGCGTGCTGTAGCAACTGTTTCTGAAGCTTTTTCAGATAATGGATATTCATTGGTGAGCTGCTCAGGAGAAAGCAGTTCTTTCATTGCGACAATGCGAAGATCATCAGTGGTTTGCATATTCATGTTAAGTCTCTTTTTTCAGCTTATTCAGCTTTCTCAATATCTATTGTGAGCACACTTTTTTCATCAAGCTTAAATCGGTGTTGGCCAGCATTTTTATTAACGGTGAATTCAATGCATAGGGTTTCTTTGCCAATATATTCTTTATGGTTTTGTATTATTTTTAACAATTCATCTGAACCGAAATAATTTATTTTAATACGATCAGCGACATTAAAGTCCAAGTCCTTGCGGGTTTTTTGGATGCGATTAACAAGTTCTCTGGCTTGGCCTTCAGCGAGTAAGTCATCAGTTAACACTATATCGAGCTCTATTGTTATAAAGCGATCAGAAATTGCTTCAGTTCCTTCCTTGGCTTCACGAAAAATCAGGATATCTTCTGTAGAAAAAACTTCATTATCCAATGTTAAAGAGCCTGTATCTTGTAGGAGCTTAAGTTGTTGTACTGTTAGGTTTTCGATTAAATTTTTAAACGTTTTAAATTCTTTGCCAAAACGTTTGCCTAAGACCGGGGAGTTCGGTTTGGCATAGAGATTGATGAACTCATCTTCAGCAGTAGAGTAGTTTAGAGTTTTTACATTGAGTTCGGATTTTATATAAGTCTCTAATTTAGCTATTTCATCTAACATGCCTTGGTCTTCATGAATAATCGTGAGGCGGGCTAGAGGGATTTTAGTTTTAATTTTTACTTGTTCGCGTTTTTGTCGACCGAGCAAGATAATACTTTGCATACGAGCAACTGCCGCTTCTAGTGCTGGTTGGATATAAACTTCTTCAGCTTCTGGATAAGGGCATAAATGTACAGATTGTTTACGCTGATCTCCAGCTGGAGAAAAAATCTTTAGTTCCTGATAAATATGCTCTGATAAAAACGGTGCAAAAGGCGCTAGACTGATATTGAGTTCATTTAAGACAAGATAAAGCGTATTGAATGCGGCATCTTTATCAGTTGTCATACCCTCAGCCCAAAATCTTGAACGATTTAGACGAATATACCAATTGGTCAGGTCTTCAATAAATTCAAATAATGCAGGGACGACGTTATAGAGCTTGTATTCGGACATTTCTTGAGCAACATCTGCTTTAAGTGTCTGTAGTTTTGAAATAATCCATTGATCAACAATATTGTCAAAAGCGACGTTTTTAATATCTTTTGCTTGCCAATTATCGATGGCTGCATAGGTCTGCAAAAATTTGAAAGAGTTGTACCAAGGCAATAGTACCCGTCGCACCATTTCTTTCACGCCAATATCGGTAAACCGTTGCTCCTCAGCTTTAACCAATCCCGAATTAATTAAATACAAGCGCAAGGCATCTGCACCATACTCTTCCATTAACGCATCAGGGGCCGTGTAGTTTTGCAGGCGTTTTGACATTTTCTTGCCGTCTTCTGCCATGACGATGCCATTCACAATGACATTTTTGAATGACGGCTTGTCAAACAAGGCCGTACTAAGTACCAACAAGGTATAGAACCAACCACGGGTCTGGTCGAGACCTTCAGCAATATATTCTGCCGGGAAACCTGCTTCGAAAATTTCCTTATTTTCAAAGGGGTAATGTAGTTGTGCATAAGGCATAGAACCGGATTCGAACCAACAATCCAATACTTCTTCAACCCGACGATAGGTCCCTTCTTCACCATCAACAGTAAATGTTAATTGGTCAACGTATTCACGGTGCAGGTCATCAACTGTGACACCAGTATATTCAGCTAATTCGGCAATAGAGCCAATACAGATGCGCTTATCACTGACATCATTGATCCATACTGGTAGCGGTGTGCCCCAATATCGGTTGCGCGAAATACTCCAGTCTATGGCGTTGGCTAACCAATTGCCCATACGGCCGTTTTTGATATGTTCAGGCACCCAGTTAACCTGCTGGTTAGCAGCGCTAATCCGATCTCGAATGGATTCCACTCTTACATACCACGATGGAATAGTACGCTTGATGATTGGGGTGTCTGAGCGTGGGCAGAAAGGATAGCTGTGATCAATGACTTCTTGAATATACAGTTTACCTTCTTCTTTTAAACGTCGAATGATTTCCTTGTCGGCGTCTTTAACATATTGCCCTTCATAGTCGCTGACTTCTGCCGTGAACCTGCCTTCAAAATCAATAGGGCAGACCAGTGCGGTTACCCCGTTGTGCTTCATTACTCTATAGTCGTCTTCACCAAAAGCAGGTGCCTGATGCACGATACCGGTGCCACTGTCGGTAGTGACATAGTCATCAGCATATATTTGGAAAGCACCTTCGTTGCCTAATTCTGTAAAATAAGGGAATAAGGGTTCATAAAGTTTGCCGATTAAATCGCTGGCATTATGTTGGCTAACTACTTCCAGATTTTTATGTTTGCCCAAGGCATCCAAACGCGCTTCAGCTAGATAAATTAAATCCCCACTGTCCTGATCCTTTACTTTTACATAAAAAATATTAGCGTTGACACAAAGAGCTAGGTTAGAGGGTAAGGTCCAAGGTGTAGTGGTCCATGCAGCCACAAAAGCATCCTCGTTCTGGAGTTTAAACAAAACAGTTACGGCTGGATCTTGAACATCCTGGTAATTAGAGCTTGCTTCAAAGTTCGACAGAACCGTTCCAAGGGCAGTCGAAAAAGGCACGACTTTGACACCTTGATAAATTAAATCCTTTTCCCAGAGTTGTTTGATCACCCACCAGACGGATTCCATAAACCATGGGTCCATAGTTTTATAGTCATTTTCAAAATCGACCCAACGCCCGATACGGGTAATGGTTTTTTCCCATTCAGCTGAATAACGCTGAACAATGCCACGGCACTCGTCGTTGTAGCCTTTAATGCCAAGTTTCTCGACAGCTTGTTGGGAAGACATGCCTAAACTTTTATCTATTTCATGCTCAATTGGCAGGCCATGGCAATCCCAGCCAAATCGGCGTTGCACGTAATAGCCTTTCATAGTGTAGTAACGAGGAATGATGTCTTTTAAAGTGGAAGCAACAAGATGTCCATGATGAGGCATTCCCGTCGCAAAGGGAGGTCCGTCATAAAAGATATAGGGTTTGCAATCTTCAGTTTGCGTAAGAGACTTCTGAAAAATATTGTTACTTTTCCAGAAATCTAATACTTGGTGTTCCGTTGCAACAAATGAAAAAGGTTCATTTGGTATTTTATTTTCGCTAGTCACACTTAAAGTTCTCAGTTTAATTATTTCTTAATGTTCAAAAACAAAAAAACCCGCTTGGAAGCGGGTTTTTTTAATCTCATTTTTCAAATAGTACGGACTAATTCAACCCACTTTTCAGTGCTGAATAAAAAATATAACTCGTGTATATATAGCCGTCATACTCATAGATCAGAAGCATAGCTGCTTATAGCTGGAAGAGCAAGCAACAAGGCTTACCTGCTGTAGTTCAGTATGGCTATGTAACTGGGCAAAACTTCTAATAAGAGAGCTTTGAATTCAATAGAAGAATTATAACTAAAATTTATTGAATAGAAACTGGGATCAGAATTGAATCAACGCTTGAGCCGTTAGTAACCACAACATTGAGTTCCCATTCACCCGCTTGATGAAAATACATATTATCTACCTGGTAGGCGCCCCTGCCTAAGTGACTGCTGATAAATGTCATTCTCGATAAGGTTTCCCGTGAATCAGGATGATAGCCATGTATCTCAATAACGGCATTTTCTATAGGGCGACGACTGCCGTCGAGTATAAAGAGCATCCATTGATGAGGTGTTTCAACTGGAATAGGGAAATATTGAGTCGAATAACTTAATCGATATGAGCCTCCACCTGATAACCAAACTCCTGGAGCTGCCTCTTCTTGGGCTGTAACAGAAAAGCTAAAAAATGTTGTTGCAAGAAAAGCGACTTGTAATAATTTATAAAGAGTTAATTTCATTTCTATTCCCTTGTTAATCTAGAAGGGGAGAATAATGGCTTGTGAGATAATGTCAAATATGTTTTCTTTGGCATATACCCCCAACTTGTGTAAATCCTTATTTTTAACAATGATTGAGGTCAAGCTTCGGGGTGGTTAGAAAGTCAAAAGCCTTTTATACTGGTTGGGATTGTAACGGCTTCATATGGGAGTTTATGTCGGCCTGTTGCTGAGTTGTATCCCTGATTAGGTTTTAAAATCGATTTTTTTAGAACAATCGATATTTTACTATATATTAGGGAATTGTAACTAGGAAGAGTTTGTGTGGGAAAAACTATAAGGCACTGCAAAGCAATTGCTAAATCGACCGGCAAACCTTGTAAAAGAGCGCCGGTTAAAGATGGACTATACAGGTACCACCTACCTCGAGAGCTACAAGTGGACGATGAGCCTAATCGCGCACCAAAAGATCAGAATAAAAACCTTTCCCTCGGAAATACTTTTTTAAATCAACAGCATACGACACGTGAGAAGAATCGATTTATCCGGGTTATTGTTGTCAGTACACGACGTAAGAAAAAATAAATCCTAGGCGCTGCGCCTAAAAACATTAGAGATAATGAATACTGTATATTGTTTGAACATATTCGGCACCAGGTCGAACCTTTGATATTTACTTTAAAAGAAACAATACAGTGCTGTCATTTCTAAATCGTAATCTTTCCTTGTTGGCTATTTGTGTCAGTCTTATGATGAGTTCAACTTCGTTGATCGTAACGACAGCCGCTTTAGTTGGTTTTGCATTGGCAACTGACAAATCCTTATCTACATTACCTTTAGCAGCACAGTTTATAGGGACTATGTTGGCGAGCATTCCAGCTGCGATGTTAATGCAATGGCTGGGGCGGAAAACAACATTTATGCTGTCCACACTATTTGGCATAACGGGTGGCATTCTGGGTTACCTGGCAATAATAAATCATCAATTCTGGCTTTTTGTGACAGCGACTTTGCTAGTTGGCATCTTTCAGGGCTTTGGTAATTATATGCGTTATGCCGCAGCTGAGAGCGTTACTATTTCTGTTAAGAGTAAGGCTATTTCTTTTGTCATGTTGGGGGGTATTCTGGCAGCTGTGATTGGCCCAAATTTGGCAAAATATTCAAGAGAGTGGGTTCAAGGTGCTGAGTTTGCAGGTAGTTATGCTTCGGTTATTGGGCTTTATATAACTTATGCTATTTGTACTTTCATTTTTGAGATTTGATGAAGAAAACAACTCATCTCAAGACGACAAAAAAAATAAGCAAAAAAGGAATACTGGTAGACCGCTTTTACAAATTATAAAACAACCAAAATATATCGTTGCTGTGCTCAGCGGAATGTTCGGTTATGGAGTGATGAGTTTTGTAATGACAGCAACACCTTTGGCTATGAATCAAAGTGCCTTTCTTTTCAATGACACAGCTCTAGTCATTCAGTGGCATGTGCTTGCCATGTTTGCTCCTTCATTTATATCAGGAAATTTAATCACACGATTTGGCTTAATTAAGGTTATGGTCACTGGCGTAATATTTGGATTGATATGTATAGGCATAAATTTGCTTGGCACATCCTTATGGCACTTCCTGACTGCCCTTATCTGCCTGGGTATCAGTTGGAATTTTCTTTTTGTTGGGGCAACCACTATGGTTACTGACACTTACAGACCAAATGAAAAGAACAAAGCGCAAGCATTTAATGATTTTGCTGTATTCAGCACTGTAACTGTTGCTTCACTTTCTGCAGGAGCATTACAAAATACATTCGGCTGGCAGATGGTTAATATAGGCGCTTTGCCTTTATTGTTTATCATTTTGTTTGCCTTAATTTGGTTATCTTATAATAGTCAGCAGATACAGGAAGTTTAGATAAACAATAGTAAAATGGCTTTATTTTTTATACCTGAAGCAGGAATGTTGATTTAAATCATGCAAGTAAAGTGAAATTTCACTGTAAATCTTATTTCATCAAACTATATGCTGTTTGAATTTTCAAAAGTATAGTAGCTTTGAGTTTGTGCATTTTTGAAAGGGATTTTAGTGAGTCTTTGAGTTAAGAAGCAAAGCTTTTAACTAAAATAAGTGTTAATAAAAACAAGAATTAAAAATCAGTAAAATATAAAAATCTATAGAAAATATAGAAAGGGGCATTTATGAGTTTAACGAAACACCTAAAAATTATTGCAGCAGGTTTAAGCCTTACTGCTTCAGGCGCAATGTTTGCGCAATTTGGCGCACCTACGCCGGATGCAATGCCATTCCCTATGGAGTTTGAAACTTCAAGGGATCATTATGATTATTTACTGGATCACTACAAAGGTGGGGTACAGCATGATTATTTAAGTGTCCCTAAATGGGAAGGCCTATGGTCCACTGGTGGGAATACTGGAGGAAACAGGCCTTTTGTGGCAGATGGTGAAATTATTGAAGGTGTGCTGACGCCAGAGTATGAAGCTGCATTTAAATATCGTCGAGATTTAGGAGATCAGGCTTTTAATGCTGGGGTGGACTATGACAGGCTAACTACCTGTGAACCTGCTGGCATGCCACGATGGTTGCTAGAACCTTATGTTCGTGAATTTTTAAATACACCCACTTATTCACTTTGGCACAACGATTTAGCGAATGATACTCGCCGTATTTATATCAACCAGGAACATATCAACATTGATGGAACTCATTTTGCTACTGGTGACAGTATAGGGTTTTGGGCGGTTGATGATGAGTTAGGCGATGTGTTGGTTGTGCATACAGAGGATATTTACCCTGCTGATTTCTTTCGCGGAACACCTCCTACAAGTAATCAAGCTGAATCAGTCGAAATATATTATGAGTATTGGGATGAAGAAAACGACCAAAAACGAATTGGGGTTAATGTTTATTGGTATGACGACTTAGCTTTGTTGGAACCATTGAGCCTAGTTTATACCTACCGACCACGTCCTGATATGGAAGCAGCAGGCTTACGAATCCGCTATTGGGAATGTGCACAAAATCAAAATACTTATCTGACCTTTGATGAAGAGGGTCGGCCTAATACACAGTATCGCTTGCCTGGTGATCCAGGATATCTTGATCCACGGGGAACACCTTCAACGAGAAATCCAGATTTACCAGCCGATCTGATTGGCCAAGATAAGAGCCCAGTATTTGATGATCAGTTTGATTTCGCTTTTTGATTAAGTTACTAGAAACTATTATTTAAGTAAGGAGTAAGAATATGAAAATATCTATAAAAAAATTATCAATGTTTATTATTGCCGTACTGACATTTGGGGTAGTAGATTTTGCATCTGGGCATCACAGTTTTGCCATGTTCGATCGAGCCCGCGAAGAAGTCACAAGTGGGGAGGTGGTGCGTTGGGCCTTTAATAGTCCTCACGTTGCTTTGTACATCAGAGATGCTGCAGGTGATATCTATGCCTATGAAGGAGCTGCTCCAGCATCTTTAGTGACACGTTCTGAGCCGATGAATGGTTTTAGCTTTCAGCCAGGCGATTCTGTCGACTTAGTAGTATGTCCTTTGCATGATGGTCGCAATGGTGGCGCTATTGGTATTATCATTAAAGAGGATGTGTGGTACATGCCTAATGATGGAGGTTGTGGTCCTAATCTTGAATCTTGGCAAGATTGGATGACTAAAGGCTACATGTCAAAGCAAGAAGCTATTGATGCCGGTGAAGAAATTGAGATGTAAGTCGATATGGCTCAGTTAAGTCTCACTTAGCTTAATTATCAGATATATTAAGCAAACTTAAAAGGGCTTCTTTGGAAGCCCTTTTTACTATAAATCTTTAACCATAGATAATGTTGCCTGCAAGCAATTTTAGACATAAATTATTCTTTTCTTGAGAAGTATTTCCGATATACTCAATTTTCAATTTTTTTCAGCTATAAACATAAACCCTAAGTAAGCAAGGTCTACTTTATGACGTATTGTGTCGCCATTTCGGTGAATTCCGGCATTGTGTTTTGTTCAGATTCACGGACTAATGCTGGTGTAGATAAGGCTTATGTCTATAGTAAGATGTTTAGCTTTGAATTAGGTCATGAAAGGCAATTTGTAGTGCTTTCTGCAGGGAATCTGGCAACTAGTCAGGCGACTATGCATCAAATGAAGAAAGATATTCGAAAGAATGCTTCAATCAGCCTTAATACAGTCGATACTTTAAGTGATGCAGCAGACTACCTTGGTGAAGTGAGTCGGGCCCAAATGGAGAAACATGACAATACCGGCCCAGCCTTTGAGGCAAGCTTTTTAATAGGCGGGCAGATTAATGGTAATGATCATAGCGTCGCTTTGGTTTATCCCGCTGGAAATCACATCACCACCTCTCCTGATACCCCTTATTTACAGATAGGAGAAAGTAAGTATGGCAAACCGATTCTGGACAGAATAATTGATGTAGATACATCACTGGAAACAGCTGCGCTTTGTGCTCTGGTTTCGATGGATTCGACTATGAGGAGTAATCTCACTGTAGGACCGCCGATTGAAGTTATGTTTTATCATGCAGATTCGTTTTCATTAGAGCCTTATCACCGTTTTGAAGAAGATAATGATTACCTGCGTGGTTTAAAAAAAGCCTGGGATAAGCGTCTTAAAGAAGCATTTAATCAATTACCTGGATTGTCATTGGCGAGTTCAAACGACAATCTCATGCTAAATAAATAATAGAAAATAAGACCATAAATAAATGACTATAAATAAATGACTATAAAAGTAGCGATACAACATCATACTGTTTACCGTTTTGATAAAAGAGTCGCATTACAGCCTCATTTATTACGCCTCCGTCCAGCCCCACATTGTCGGATGCCGATTCAGTCATACTCCCTAAAAGTGACTCCGGATAATCATTTTATTAACTGGCAACAGGATCCATTTTCAAACTACCTTGCGCGTTTGGTTTTTCCAGAAAAAACCCGCGAGTTAATTATTGATGTCGAAGTCATTGTTGATATGACAGTGGTGAATCCTTTTGATTTTTTCTTGGAAGAATCAGTAGATCATTTCCCTTTTAAGTATGACAAGCAGTTAAAAAAAGATCTTGCACCTTATCTACAAATTACAGAGAAAGGCCGGCTACTTAACGAGTTACTAGAACAGGTAGATCGAAGTAAACAGCCAACAATTAATTTTCTCGTAGCGATGAATCAAATTGTACAAAAGCGAGTCGCTTATTTGATCCGTATGCTCCCAGGTGTGCAAAGTTGTGAAGAAACCTTGCAGCTCAAATCTGGGTCCTGCCGGGATAGCGCCTGGCTGTTGGTACAAATGTTTAGACATTTGGGCTTAGCTGCGCGTTTTGTTTCAGGCTATCTAGTGCAACTCAAAGCTGACCAGAAAGCACTTGATGGGCCATCAGGAACTGAAGAAGATTTTACTGACCTGCATGCATGGGTTGAAGTTTATATTCCGGGAGCAGGATGGTTGGGATTGGACGCAACATCAGGGCTATTCGCAGGGGAAGGCCATATTCCTTTAGCTTGCACCCCTGAGCCACAAAGTGCCTCGCCTATAACCGGGTCAATGGAACCCTGTAAGGTAGAGTTCGAATATAGTAATACTGTTAAACGCATCCATGAAGACCCGCGGGTAACCAAACCCTATGCTGACGAGCAGTGGCAACTAATCGATAAGCTTGGCAGAAAAGTAGATAGCAAACTCAAACAACAAAAACTTAAATTAACCATGGGCGGTGAGCCTACTTTTGTTTCTATAGATGATATGGAAGGGGAAGAGTGGAATAGTAAAGCATTGGGCGAAGATAAACTCAGGCTCTCTTCTGAATTGCTCCTATCGCTAAAAGACCACTTTGCTGAAAATGGCTTATTACATCATGGGCAAGGCAAATGGTATCCCGGAGAAGAGTTGCCACGCTGGGCGCTGGGCTTATTTTGGCGGACAGATAATAAACCCCTTTGGCACGATAAAAATTTACTTGACGATAAGCGAAGTAAAAATAAAGTTGCCAAAACGTCTGCACAAAAAATTATTAACGAGCTAACTGATAAGCTTGGTTTGGATAAGCGTTTTGCGTTGCCGGCATATGAAGATGCTGAGATTTATTTAAAAAAAGAAGGACAGCTTCCAAAAAATTTAAGCGTGACAAATAGCAAGTTAAGTAATGAACAGGAACGAAAACGCTTACGCAAAGTTTTTGATCAGGGTTTAACTCATAAAGTTGGTTATGTTCTACCCTTGGCATGGTCGGGCGATGAAGAAAAAGGTGGGTGGACTAGCAGTAAATGGCAATTTTCCAGAGGGAAAATATTCCTGATTCCAGGTGATTCTGCGATGGGGTATAGGTTGCCTCTGGAGAGCCTGCCCTGGGAGCTAGAAAGAGATTATGATTTTGAAAAAGATCCTTTTGCTGATCGTAAGCAGCTTGATTACCCTCTTAAAAAAGCTAAAAAGCTTAAGAAAAGCAAAGTATTTGTTGAAAAGATAATCCACACAGCACTTTGTGTCGAAGTTAGGGAAGGTAAATTGTATGTCTTCATGCCTCCCCTCAAAGTACTAGAGCATTATGTGGGGCTATTGGACTTAATTGAACAATGTGCTGCCGAATTAAAATGTCCACTTATTCTTGAGGGTTATGAACCACCAAGAGATCCACGTGTGAAAAAGTTAATGATTACACCTGATCCCGGTGTAATTGAGGTGAATATACATCCAGCAGCTTCTTGGCAGGAATCGGTCGAGAATATTTCTATACTTTATGAAGCGGCTAGAAACTGTCGTCTTGGTACAGAAAAATTCATGTTAGATGGCAAACA
Organism: uncultured Pseudomonadales bacterium; assembly: GCA_943789335.1. Classification (GTDB taxonomy): domain Bacteria; phylum Pseudomonadota; class Gammaproteobacteria; order Pseudomonadales; family Pseudohongiellaceae; genus UBA5109. The sequence continues at coordinate 114,035 of CALSTS010000006.1, forward strand.
CACTGGTACTGGTGGTGGCAATCACGTGACACTTGGTGCGGCTAAGGCCCAGGATAGTCCTTTCCTGAGTCGTCCACATTTACTCGAAAGTATGTTGCGTTATTGGCAGAACCATCCGAGTTTATCGTACTTATTTTCTGGCCAGTTTATTGGGCCAACATCACAGGCTCCGCGTGTAGATGAAGCAAGGGATGATAATCTCTATGAGTTAGAAATTGCCTTACAGCAGCTGCCAAAAGGAGAAACTGATAGCCCATGGTTGACCGATAGAATTTTACGAAATTTTCTGGTGGACCTAACTGGGAATACCCATCGTTCAGAATTTTGTATTGATAAACTTTATTCCCCTACTGGCGCAACAGGAAGGCTCGGCTTAGTAGAGTTTCGTAATTTTGAAATGCCTCCGCATTGGCAAATGAGTGCAGTGCAAATGTTATTGTTGCGAAGTTTGCTGGCCTGGTTTTCGGCTACCCCTTATAAGAAGAATTTGATTCATTGGGATCATCAATTGCACGATCGTTTCATGTTGCCACACTATATTTGGGAAGATATGCGATGGGTGGTAAATGACCTAAAAGCTGCAGATTTCGAGTTTGATTTGGATTGGCTGAGTCCTTTTCAGGAATTCCGCTTCCCTCACTATGGAAGTTTTCATGTGGCGGGCTTGCAGTTGGACATTCATGGAGCTATTGAGCCTTGGCACGTACTCGGTGAGGAAAGTTCAACGACAGGTACTTCTCGATACGTTGACTCTTCTGTTGAAAGGTTGCAGTTAAAAATTCAGGGTCTTTATGGGGAAAGATTGATGCTTTGCTGCAATAAGCGCATGGTGCCTTTGCAAGCAACAGGAAAAGATGGTGAATATGTCGCAGGAATTCGCTTTAAGGCTTGGGATCCTTATTCAGCTTTACACCCAACTATTGGGATTCATAGTCCTCTGGTCTTCGATGTTGTGGATACTATGAATTCACGTTCATTAGGTGGTTGCACCTACTATATTTCTCACCCTGGTGGTCGTAATTATGACACTTTTCCGGTTAACGCTAATGAAGCCGAAGCACGTCGGGTGGCGCGAATTACTACCAAAGGTCATTCACAGGGCAAAATAAGAATTCTAAAAAAAGAGCCGCATCCTAAAAGACCCTATACCTTGGATTTACGTTATCAATAAGAATGAATGTATTTCCAGCTGAGGCTTTATACCCAGGCGCGTCAATCGTGAAGGAAAAATGAAAGTTAGTCTGCCAGAATGCTCTAAGATGGAATAAATCGCTGGAATTGTTTTATACTGCACAAGACCGAGTTTAAATTTTAAATTATAAAATAGAATCAATGAGTTAAAATAGATGCTTAGAGCTTGTAAACTCTAAAAGATCTGTAACGTTTAAAAATAATTGAAATTGGGGAAAGTGGAATGCATTTAAATAAGTACATCTTTTGTAATTTATTGGTGTCACTTTTGCCATTAACTGCTTTGGCGGCAGATAGTCAAGATGCAGCAGTTCATCAGGACACAGTTTCTAATTTTTGTTTTGAATGTCATAACGCTATCGATTGGGAAGGTCAGCTAGCCCTGGATTTGCTTGATGTTGGTGACGTTGGACCAGATGCAGAAACTTGGGAAACTGTTGTTAATAAATTAAGAGGCTCAATGATGCCTCCTCCAGGTCAACCACGACCAGATCAAGAAACTTATCTTGAACTTGCTAGTTTTCTGGAAGATGAGCTTGACCGTGCTGCATTGCAGAATCCAAATCCTGGTCGTCCTGGGCTATATCGTTTAAAACCGAAATCAATATGCTGCTGTTATCCGTGATTTGCTAGGCATGGATATAGATATGGCAGCAATCCTACCGCCAGATACTACGAGTTATGGTTTCGATAATATTGCTGATGTGCTCAATGTTTCTCCGACTTTACTAGAAGGTTATCTAGCCGCGGCAGACAGAGTCAGCGCTATTGCAGTAGGTGATCCTGAATTCCCACCTGAAGATGCAAATTATACTGTTAGCAGCATGCTTTCTCAGGATAAACATATTGATGGTTTTCCTTTAGGAACCCGTGGTGGTATTTCTGCAGATCACAACTTTCCACTAGATGGTATTTATGAAATCAATACGCACTTCTTGGTTAATTCACTTGAGGTGGTTAAAGGCTTACAGTTTCCCCACCAGTTTGAGGTGAGTATAGATGGTGAAAGAGTCCATATGGCCACTATTGGGGGTATTGCTGATTACACCTTAATGCTTGAAAATGGTGCTGCTTCTACGGAGTCTGTGGAAAACCGTTCAAAAGTGCGTATTGCAGTACCGGCAGGCGTGCATAATGTGACGGTAACTTTTTTGGAAAAAACTCAAGCCTATCAAGTGGATCAGCTTCAACCTTTTGAAAAAAATAACTTTGACCCAGTTTATGTTGGCGGTATTCCTTCACCAGCCAGGGTTAACATTCGAGGGCCTTTTAATTCAAGAGCGCCGTCTCAATTAACCAGAAGCCGAGAAGCCATTTTCAGTTGTTATCCCGATCAGGTTTCCCAAGAGCAGGCCTGCGCTGAAGAAATTGTTTCAAGCTTAGCCAGACAAGCTTATCGCAGACCTATTGATGATACTGAACAGGGTGTCTTAATGAACTTCTTTCTGGAAGGCCGTGAATCTAAAGGGTCTTTTGATGGCGGTATCCAAATGGCACTTCGACGTATGTTGATGAGTCCAAATTTCTTGTTCCGAATTGAACGCGACCACCCCGATGTTGCTGCTGGTGAAAGCTTTGCAATCGATGACCTTGAGCTGGCTTCTAGACTTTCTTTCTTCCTTTGGAGCAGTATTCCTGACGAAGAGCTAATCAGTATAGCTTCCAGCGGTCGTTTAAGTGATCCACAGGTTTTAGAGCAACAAGTTAACCGCATGTTGGCTGATGAGAGATCGAACTCAATCGTTGAGAATTTTGCTGGTCAGTGGTTACAACTAAGAAACCTCGATGGGGCTACGCCTGATGAAGTTGCTTTTCCAAACTTTGATGAAAATCTACGTCGGGCTTTCGTCACAGAAACTTCAATGTTTTTTGAGAGCATCATGCGAGAAGATAGGAATGTGGTGGAGCTTATGACAGCCGACTATACCTATGTAAATGAGCGTCTTGCCCGGCATTATAGTATTCCTGGTGTTTATGGAGATCATTTCCGTTTCGTGGAATTGGATGATCCTGCTAGAGGCGGATTACTTGGGCAGGGAAGTATTTTGACTGTTACATCATTTGCTCACAGGACTTCGCCGGTTCTTAGAGGCAAGTTTGTACTGGATAATATTCTAGGCACAAGGGCGTCAGACCCACCGGATAATGTTCCTGCCTTGGAAGAAAATGCCAATGATGATTTGGATCAGGAATCTTTGCGTGATCGTTTGGCAAGGCACCGTGCTGATCCTGCATGCTCATCTTGCCATAATGTTATGGATCCAATCGGTTTGGCCATGGAAAAATTCGATGCCATTGGGCGTTGGCGTGATCTTGACGAAGGCGGTCTGCCAATCGATTCGACTGGAGAGCTGGCAAATGGGACTCCAATAGATGGTCCAATTGATTTGAAACGAGCCTTGATTGAGCAACCAGAATTATTTGTTAATACATTTACTAATAGATTGCTCACCTATGCCATAGGCAGAGGACTGGAGTATTATGATATGCCAACTGTTAGGGCTATTGTTGATAATGCATCTGAAGATGATTATCGCTTCTCTGCAATCGTTAAAGAGATCGTTAAATCTGCACCTTTTCGGATGAAACAGGCCGCTGGTGCTGAAGGTCAAATTGCGGCTAATATTGAACGTTAAAATTGACCTAAATGATTGATTCTGTTAAAAGTAGCTTTAGATAATTGATTTAAATCAAATGGTTTGATTCTAGTTTTTATAAAAAAATAGTTTTAGTAATAAAAAGTAAAAAAGAGTAATAAATTTATTTAAGAGGGTAACAAAATGATGATATTCAAAAAAGCGCTCGACCGTCGTACGGTCCTTCGTGGAGCAGGTGCTTCAGTAGCATTACCGTTCATGGGAGCTATGGTTCCAGCTTTGACTGCTACTGCACAAACAGCAGCTATGCGTCCAAGTCGTGCGGGCTTTGTCTATATCCCTCATGGTTTTATTATGACTGATGAAGTTGATTATTGGACTCCTGCTACAACTGGCCGTGATTTTGAAATGTCTAAAACCTTGGAGCCACTATCTGCATACAGAGATCAAATGACTGTTGTTAGTAACTTAATGGGCGCTGATGGTTCAGGCCAGCATACTGGTGCAACGACTGCATGGCTAACAGACATGTATCCTGAAAAAACTCAGGGTGCTGATATTGGTGCCGGCGTTTCAATTGATCAGGTTATTGCTAATCAGATTGGTCAGGATACTATCTTCCCATCTATGCAATTGGCTATTGAAGATATTACCAGCCTGCTAGGTGCATGTGATGCTGGATTCAGTTGTGCTTACCTTGATCAGGTTTCTTGGGCATCTGAAAACACACCATTACCTACACAGGTTAATCCCCGTACAGTATTTGAACGTATGTTTGGTGGTAGCGGTACAGCGGAACAGCGTCTAGCTAGAATGCAGCAAAATCGCAGCATACTAGACTCCGTCCTTGAAGAAGCGCATCGTACTGAAGCAACTCTGGATTCTGAAGATCGAGTTCGTTTGGGTGATTTCTTGGAAAATATTCGCGAAGTTGAAAGACGCATACAGAATGCTGAAAGACGTTCTGGTGATCTAGCTGGTATTGCTCCAGATTCGCCAATGGGAGTTCCTGAACTTTATGAAGATCATGTCAATGTAATGTATGACCTGTTACATATTGCTTTTCAGGCAGATATTACTCGTGTGTTCTCTTTGATGATGGCGCGTGACTTGAGTCACCTTAGTTATCCACAAATTGGAGTTCCAGATCCACATCACTCTATTTCACATCATGCGGATCGCCCTGATGTGATTGAGAAACATTTTAAAGTGAACCAATACCACATGCAGTTAATCTCACGTTTTATTGGAAAACTAGCGACAACACCTGATGGTGATGGCTCGTTATTAGATAATTCGATGTTGCTGATTGGTAGTGGCATGAGTAACGGCAATATGCATACTAAAACCCGTCTGCCAAATGTTGTGGTTAGCGGCATGGTTGAAGGTAATCGCCATATTGCGGTTGATGATATTACTCGTACAGTTGGTCAGTTGCACCTTGATATTGCTCATCAGATGGGTGTTGAGGTCAGCGACTTCGGCAGAAGTGGTGGTCGAACTGTAGGGCTGGCATAAGCTGGCATAAAGAGAGGACAATTTCAGTTAGAGCTTCTAACTGATGTTAGAACCAATAGTGCCAGGTTATTCATTGAAATGACCTGGCATTTTTTCAGCATTTTTTTGATTGTTAATAATGTAAGAATTAGGGGCCATTTCATGCAGATTACTAAAAGCATTCTAGCGTTTATATTCGTCTTACTCACAACAAGTTTAGCTGTGCAGGTAAATGCCCAGAGTGAATTAAGTCTGGAAGAGCTAAGAGTGGCTTTAGCGTCGGGTTTGGATGTAGATTCGCCCAAGGCTGACGGCACAACACTATTGATGGAAGCTATCTACTATCGTGAAGCTGATAAAGCTCGATTGCTGATCGAATCAGGCGCAGATGTTAATGCAGAAAATCGTTATGGTATGACGCCAATGTTTCTTGCTGCCCGAGCGGGGATGGCTGATGTTGGTATTTTGTTGTTGTCTGGGGGGGTTAATCCTAATGCAACTAATGCTGAAGGCGAGACCCTTCTTATGGCCGCCGCTAAAGCTGGCAGCGCACCGCTAGTAAGAGCCTTGATGGTTGATGACCTGGATAGAATGATGGTTGGTGTTGATCCAAACCTAACCGAAAGTTGGAGAGGCCAAACTGCTTTAATGTGGGCCGCTGCTGAAGGACATGTGCAAGTAATACAAGCACTGATTGATGGTGGAGCTGATATCAATAAGTTTTCTGCCTACCAGAAATTTATTGAGCCAGACCCCGATAAGCGTCAGGGTGGTTTTGTCTATCCTAGGATTCCTAAAGGTAGATTATCAGCGTTACACTTTGCTGCTCGTGAGGGTCAATTAGCTGCAGTTCAAGCTCTGATATACAACGGCGCCGATTTGGATCTTGCAGACGAAGAAGGCAGCACGCCTGCTTTATTAGCGACATTAAATGGGCATTATGAAATCGCTGCTGCGTTGCTGAATGCTGGTGCTGATGTAAATGCTCAAGATAAGCGTGGCAGAACGATATTATTTATGGCAACAGATATGCACACTCTGGATGCCAATCCTCGCCCTGGACCCAAACCTTATGGCGAGTTAGATAGCCTGGATATTATTGAATTAGCCTTGGAAAAAGGTGCTGATCCAGATCTGGCACTTACTGATAGCCTTCCAGCTTGGTTGGCTCAAGGCTCTGGCCATAATCCTTTGTTAAATGAAGGAGCTACTCCGCTTATTAGAGCGGCTATGTCTGGTGATCTTGTGGTGATTAATATGTTATTGGAGGCCGGCGCGGATCCTTTTGTGACTACTTCTGAGAGAGAAGCTAGACGTAATAGAACCCCAAATGGCTTGACAAATGTAGTGATGGCCGCAGCAGGTATTAGCTGGAGGCCTTCAATTAGTAGAGGCCGCGACGCTGATGCAATTACTGCGCTAGATTTTTTCTTGAATGAATATGATTTTGATATTAACGCAGCAAATCAAGCTGGAGCTACTGCTCTGCATGGTGCTGTAATGCGAGGTTCTCCCGAAATAGTTCAGTATCTGGGAGATAACGGCGTAGATTTTACTGCTTTGTTGCCAAATGCAACAGGTGGAGATATGTATGCTCAAGGTTCTGATTTATCAGCTTTGGACCTTGCCTTGGGTGTTATTGATTTAAGACTTGACCCAAATCCAGAAATTGAAATGGTAATCAGAAGTTTCATGACTCCAGCTGATTTTGAAGCTATTGATGCTAAAAAAGCAGAATTGCGTGAAGATAGAGCCGCCGACCGTGCTGCATCAGAAGCTGAAGAATAACTACTCTGTACTTGCCTGAGTAAATTTGACAATTTGTCGTTTTGGGCCCCAAGTACAAGCTTGTTCAGTGAAATGGCCAGGCAATTTGCTACCACACTCCTTACATTCTCCAGCTTGATTAAGATGCCAATAATCAAGTTGGTAGCGGTCTCGTTTTATCAGCAAGGCATTGCAGTTTGAACAATAGGTAGAGCCACCTATTGCATCACTTACGTTGCCAGTATAAACATGATGTAAGCCATTCCTTAGCGCAATTTCTCTCGATGCGGTCAAAGACAGTGGTGAAGTATTACTCTTCTCACGCATTTTGAAATCTGGGTGAAAAGCTGTGAAATGAAGAGGAACATCAGGCCCTAATTTATCCATAATCCAGCTTGATAAGGCATCAATTTCTTTGGCACTGTCATTTTCACCGGGTATTAATAGGGTGGTTAGCTCTAACCAAGTATTTGTTTCATGTTTCACATAAAGAATAGTATCTAGGATATCTGCTAGTTTACCGCCACAAAGTTGGTAATAAAATTTTTCTGAAAAAGCCTTTAAGTCAATATTTGCGGCGTCCATATGGGCAAAAAATTCTTGTCGCGGTTTCGGGCATATATAGCCAGCAGTAACGGCAACAGCTTTAATGTTTTTTTCTTTGGATGCTTGAGCAACATCTATTGCATATTCATGAAATATAACGGGATCATTATAAGTATAGGCGATACTCGTACAGTCTAGTTTTGCTGCAGTTTGCGCTAGTTGCTCAGGAGAGGCAGAACTTGCTATTGATTCCATTTGGCGTGATTTGCTGATATCCCAGTTTTGGCAAAATTTGCAAGAAAGGTTGCAGCCTGCGGTACCAAAAGATAAAACTGGTGAGCCAGGGTAAAAATGATTGAGAGGTTTTTTTTCAATAGGGTCAATGCAAAAACCACTTGAACGGCCATAGCTGGTTAAAACAATTTCATCATTCTCGCAGGCACGGACGAAACAAAGCCCACGCTGACCGTTACGTAACTTGCAAGCACGTGGGCACAGATCACATTGAATTCGATTGTCTTTAGTTTTATGCCAGTATCGAGTTTTTACAGTTGCGTCCATCATGCTAGGATTATACAAGCTTTATATTTAATAATTTGATTATGCTATGACTACTATACGCTCATCAGCAGTGGCGGGAACATTCTACCCCAGCGACCGACATGAATTAATCATGTCAATCGATACGCTGCTAGATACGCAAAAGAGTGAAGAAGTCTGCCCTAAAGTCATTATCGCTCCTCATGCCGGCTATATTTATTCAGGCGCTGTAGCAGCTAAAGTTTATAGCAGATTAAAAAATCGTAAACACGAGATAACAAAAGTTGTTTTATTAGGCCCCTCTCATAAAGTCGGCTTTAAAGGTATTGCAGCTAGTTCTGCTGATAAATTTTCAACACCTTTAGGTGAAATTACTTTATCTGTTGAAAGCATTAAATTTCTTGTAGCGATGAGTGACGTCAGTTTTCTGGATCAAGCTCATATCCAGGAGCACAGTTTAGAAGTCCATTTGCCCTTTTTGCAAAGAGTGCTTAATGATTTTGAATTGATACCATTGGTGGTTGGAGATTCAAGTAAAGAAGATGTGGCCTTCGAATTGGAACATCTCTGGGGTGGAGATGAGACTCTGATAGTGATTAGTTCAGACCTTAGCCATTATCATGAATATACTGAAGCCCAACGTCTGGACTCAGTAACTTCAGAAAAGATTGTTTCCTTACAGGATAATATAATTGGGAGTGAGGCTTGTGGCTGTAAGCCATTGAATGGTCTTTTGTGTCTTGCTAATCGTCATGGAATGAAAGTTGAAAAAATTGATTTAAGAAATTCAGGAGATACAGCTGGCTCCAAAGACCGTGTAGTTGGTTATGGGTCCTTTGTGATTAATGCGGGGCAGTTGGTGAAAAAAGATCACGATTATAGCTTGGCAAACCGACAGAGCATGTTGCAAGTCGCTCGAGATGCAATTATGCAGACCCTAATAGGGAATAAAGATATTAAAATTAATCTTAAATTGTTTCCGCCTCAGTTGTTGGAAATGAAAGGCACCTTTGTCACGCTAAGCATTGATGGTAAATTACGTGGCTGTATTGGTAGTCTAAGCCCCCAGCGTCCTTTAATTTTAGATGTAATTCATAATGCTCAAGCTGCAGCATTTCAAGATCCTCGCTTTGCTGCACTGACGTTAAATGAGTTTCAGAATGTTGAAATACATATATCTATATTGACCGCAGCACGAAATATGCAAGTCAGCAGCAAGGAAGAATTACTGACACAATTGCGACCGGGGAGTGATGGAATTATCCTTAAAGAAGAGGGGAAAAGTGCTACTTACTTACCATCCGTTTGGGAGAAAATTCCTAAAGCTCAAGACTTTATTTATGAATTAAGACGTAAAGCTGGTTTAGACCCTGAAGGCTGGGATGAAAGCACGCAGATATTTCGATATGAAACTATTGAGTTTTCTTAATAGTTAAGAGTTTGAATTTTCTTTCACCTTGAAATATTTAATAACTTACGTTAAAAGTTATTTTTAGCTAATAGATTTCAGTGCTAGATTTAATTAAATAATGTATGGCATGATGGTGTTTAATAAATTGTAGCGCATCATAATCTTTTTCATTGATGCTTTTCTGTGTAATAAGAATTTAGGTTTTAAAAAATTGAATGACAATTAATTGGAAGTCATATGATCCTGGAAAATTTTATGATGAGCTGATTAGCTCTCCTGGGTATCCACGCAAAGCAGCCAGAATTCTAACCAAGTATCTCGCCTCTCTCAGCCATGATGAACTAAAACAGCGTAAGGCTGCTGTTGAACATGCAATCAAAAGCATGGGAATCTCATTTACTGTTTACAGTGAGGCAGGAAATATTGATCGTCAATGGCCGTTTGACTTAGTTCCTAGAATTATTACAGAGAAAGAATGGAATCCAACTAGTGATGGTTTGAAGCAGCGACAACGTGCTTTGAATTGTTTTATCCACGATGTATACAACGATGGGAAAATCTTCAAAGACAAAATCATTCCAGAAGAACTGGTAAAAGAATCTAAAAACTATCTTAAAGAATGTAAGGGGATGAAGCCAGTTCATGAAGTATGGGCGCATATTTGCGGCACTGATTTAATACGTGATGCTGATGGCAAATTCTATGTGTTGGAAGATAATTTAAGAGTGCCTTCTGGCGTTTCTTATATGCTTGAAAACCGGACGGTAACAAAGCGTGTTTTCCCTGAATTATTTGAGAATTATGATATCCACCCAATAACTGACTATCCAAGTCAGCTCTTCGATACCTTAGCAGCTATTTCCCCGGATCCAAAAGATTACCCTGAGGTTGTCGTACTAACACCGGGTATTTATAACTCTGCTTATTTTGAACATTCTTTTTTGGCTCAACAAATGGGCTGCGAATTAGTTCAAGGTAGTGACTTGGTCGTTGAAGATGATCACGTCTTCATGAAAACAATTGAAGGACTTTCCCCAGTTGATGTAATTTACAGACGCATCGATGATCAGTTCATAGATCCTGAAGTGTTTTATGCGGATTCTGCTTTGGGTGTGCCGGGTTTAATGCGTGCTTGGTTGAAAGGTAATGTGGGTTTAGCGAATGCGCCTGGTGCTGGTGTTGCTGACGATAAAGTGATTTATACTTTTGTTCCAGAGATGATTAAATATTATCTGGATGAAGATGCACTCTTGCCGAATGTTCCAAGCTTTTTATGTACCGATAAAAAACAACTCCAGCATGTACTTCAAAATCTTGACAAGTTGGTGGTAAAACCAGCCAATGAGTCCGGCGGATACGGTATGTTGATTGGCCCACAGTCAACTAAAAAAGAACGTGCTGAGTTTGCTCGAAAAATAAAAGCTAAGCCTCGAGAATTTATGGCACAGCCCTTAATTGCACTGTCAACTTCACCGGTGTTAGGCGAACATTCAATGGAACCTCGTCATATAGACCTAAGGCCTTTTTGTTTGCAAGCGGGTAGTTCTTATGTAACTGCTGGTGGTTTGACCCGCGTTGCTATGGTCAAGGGCTCTTATGTGGTTAATTCTTCACAAGGTGGTGGTAGTAAAGATACCTGGATAGTCCGGGATTAAGGGATTGATAGTTAAGCGATGAGTATTTAAAGAATGTTATCGAGTGTTGCTGAAAGAGTTTATTGGTTAGGACGTTACCTAGAGCGTGCTGAGAATTCCGCACGCTTACTGAAAATTTATTCTGCAATGCTTTTTGATTTGCCTCGGGGCTCCAAGCTTGACTGGAGCACTTTGATAGATATTAGCGGCAGCCATGAAAGATACAAAGAACATCATGAGAGCTATGATGAAAAATCTGTTGTAAATTTTTTATTTTCTGATGCCAAGAATCAAAATTCTATTTTCGAATGTTTGGTGATGGCTAGAGAAAATGCACGAACTAGTCGTGAGATTATTCCTTCTGAAATTTGGGAGCAGGTGAATGCGCTTTACTATACGGTCAAAGAAAATATTAACCCAAGAATGGGAAGGGCAACTCGCTATAATCTCTTAGAAGAAATATTGGTAAATTCACAACAGATTGAAGGTTTGTTTGTCAGTAGCATGAGCCACAATGATGCTTATTCATTTATACAATTGGGAAGAAAGTTAGAGCGTGCAGATATGACAAGTCGTTTGGTTGATGTTGGGTCGATAAATTTACTACCCGCATTTGCTGAAAAAACGAAACACCAGACTATTATTGAACCTTATGAGAATATTATTTGGATTAATGTATTGCGCTGTCTAGGAGCATTTCAGGCTTACCGACAGCAAGTGCATAATCGTGTCAGCGGAAATTTCGTTGTTCGGTTTTTGCTTCAGGATGAAGAATTTCCTCGCGCAATCGGATTTTGCCTGTCTGATTTGGTAGAGAACTTGGAAAGGTTGCCTAAGAATGAAGATGTAAAAAGGGCCGTTGCACGCGTTAAACGAATTTCTCGTGAAGCTGATGTGGAAACTTTACTGGAAAAAGGCTTGTTGGAATTTATTGATGAATTGCAGATTTCTATTGCGGATATTCATGAAGAAATCACTAGAATCTGGTTTGCTCCGGAAACAATCCAGGATAATGACTAATTTTTTGTAATATTTTGTTTTTTAGCGAGCTAATCATCGGTCAAAATCTAGGCTCTATATTAAAGACTTAAATAGTTCCGTTATTATCTTCGGAAACTTTTTCCCAATTAGTAGCCCACGCAAGAGGAGGAAGCAGATTAAAAGCTTCTTTCAATTTTTGATCCCAGTTTTTCTTCAATTCCCTGAGATATTCACTGTCTTCATCAAAGCGATTATAGCTGCTGAGAACGAAGTCATCTTTTTTATAGAGCAATATTTCAACTGGAGGGCCTACTGCCAAGTTGCTGCGCATGGTTGAGTCCATGGAAACCAATGCACAAAGTGCAGCCGTTTCCAGTGAAGTATCAAGATTGATAATTCTATCCAAGATTGGCGTGCCATATTTGCTTTCTCCAATCTGTAGGTAAGGAGTATCTGAAGAGCTTGTGATGTGGTTTCCAGCCGAATAAATTTTTACTACTCGATGTTGGCTGCCTTTTATTTGGCCTCCTAATAAGAAAGACGACTCGAAATCATTATAGGCACCTCCATGTTTTTCCAGTTGCTCAAGGTATACCTTGCCAATATAGTCAGCAGCTTCACCAATGGTAGAGACTGTATTCATGTTTACAGGAGCATTTTTGCTAATATCTTGTCGCAATTGAGTTAATGTAGATTGGCTGGTAGCAAGATTCCCTGCGGATAATAAAACAAACTGACGATCAGGTTCTGCATTAAAACTAAACATTTTGCTATAGGTGCTTATCTGATCAATACCGGCATTGGTTCTAGAATCTGAGCAGAAAACGATGCCAGCATTTACAGATATGGCTATGCAATATGTCATACGGTTTTTTGAAGATGATAATTTTTGATGGTTAATTCTAGCTGAACTATTCGGCGCCTAACAGGGATTTTTTTTCAGACTCCTTATGAACTCAGAAATATAACTGTTGTATGAAATTAGATATCCTGTATGAATCGACATAAAATCAGTGCCATTATATTGGTGCTGTATCTATTATATTTCAGGAAATAAAGTGAAAAAACGCTATATAAGCGCCCAGCAATTACTTGATGATTCGTTTAGTTTGGCAATTCAGGTACTAGAAAGCGGCTATAACCCTAATTATGTTGTAGGCCTTTGGCGTGGTGGAGCTCCCGTAGCAATCGCAGTTCAGGAGCTTCTTAGCCATTTTGGCATTGAATCCGATCACATTGCTATACGGACATCGCTTTATACAGGTATTGATGAACGAGCAGCTAAAGTTAAGGTAGATGGTTTAGATTATTTGGTTAAAAACTTAACAGCCAGAGATAGGCTGTTACTCGTCGACGATGTATTTGATAGCGGCCAAAGCATTCATCAGACTATTCATGACTTACAAGATGAATGCGGTGAGAATACTCCTGAAATTAAAGTAGCCACGCCGTACTTCAAGCCTAAAAATAATCAAACTTTAAGAGTTCCTGACTTCTACCTTTATAAATCTGAAGAATGGATAGTTTTTCCGCATGAATTAGATGGACTTAGTGTAAGTGAAATTTTGGAAAACAAACCTGGAGTAGAGTCTTTAACCAAGTTGTTAATGAAGAAATAAAAGACTCCATACAGACAAAAGTTGAGTCACCTGCATAGCCGTTTCATTTTAACCAAAATAGTTCATGTTTCAGTTTGTTAAATAATACGCGAAGTTATAACATGCTTGGCCAATGGACGGCTTTAACTCATTACTTTTAACACTAGACAGCTATCTGGGCTCATCACCTTGGTTCCCATTTGTATTACTGGGAGTTGGCCTGTTTTTTACTATCTACCTGCGTTTCCCTCAAGTACGATTTTTTACCCATGCATGGGCGGTGCTGCGTGGTAAATATGAAAAATCTGATGACCCCGGTGATACCACTCACTTTCAGGCGCTTTCAACAGCTCTTTCCGGAACAGTAGGCACCGGCAATATAGGCGGTGTCGGTCTAGCTATATATATAGGTGGCCCGGCGGCTTTATTTTGGATGTGGATGACTGCATTTCTAGGTATGGCAACAAAGATGGTGGAAGTTAGCCTTTCACATAAATACAGAGTGAAAGCGGCTAATGGCACCATGTCTGGTGGTCCAATGTATTACATGGAGCACGGTCTGAAGATGCATTGGTTGGCGATGTTTTTTGCAATAGCAACTGTAATTTGCTCGATAGGCACAGGCAACCTTCCGCAAATAAATAATATCGCAAGTAGTGTCGATGCAAGCTTTGGTATAGAGCCAGTTATCACCGGAGGAGTGCTTGCTGTGTTATTGGGGATGGTGATAGTCGGTGGCATCAAACGTATTGCGCATGTGGCAGCAACCATTGTCCCAACCATGGCGACGATATATTTAATTGGAGCTTTGTCTGTGATTATTATGAATTACGGCAATATTATTCCTTCTTTTCTTAATATATTTCGTGATGCTTTTAGCGGATCAGCTGCAACTGGTGGCTTTCTGGGAGCTACTTTTGCTTTTGCCTTTAATCGTGGCGTTGGTAGAGGCTTGTATTCGAATGAAGCTGGCCAAGGTTCAGCGGCTATTGCGCATGCTTCTGCAAAAGCTGAAGAACACGTTTCTGAAGGTATGGTTTCTTTGTTGGAGCCTTTTATTGATACCTTGGTTATCTGCACAATTACTGGTCTGGTTATTTTATCCTCAGGTGCCTGGACACAAAAATTTGAAAATGATTTTCAAACTGCGGATTTAATGCTGTTAGATGGTATTTATCTCGAACAAAATGAAAACGAACGCATTCAAATTGCCGAATTCTTGGCAAACGGAGCTTCAGATGACGTGATCTTCTTTACAGGTAGTGTAAACGTAGTCAATGGTGTTGCTCTAAGCCCTGAATTCACAGTAGTACATGCGCGATCTTTTGCCGAGGACGTCAGGTTTTTAAGTTCTGACGAGCTATATAGCGGGCAAATTGAAATTGTTGATGGCGTGATTCTTGATTCTGAAATTAGTTTACGCGGAAAGTCATTACTGCATTCTGCGGCTTTGACTACCACAGCTTTTAGTTTCGGTATATTTGGTGAAAACGGCCGGTATATCGTTACTCTATCACTGGTTCTGTTTGCTTTTTCAACAGCGATAGCCTGGTCTTATTACGGTGATAGGGCAATTATTTACTTATTTGGCTTCAGAGCTGTGCTGCCATACAGAATTTTCTATTGTTTTGCTTTTTTTATTGCATCATTCATAGATACAACACTTGTGTGGAATATAGCGGCAGTCGCTATTGTGCTTATGACCCTGCCAAATTTGTTGGGGATTATGTTAATGCGGAAGGAAATGAAGTCTTTAGTAAATGATTACTGGGGTGAGTACAAAGATAAAAAAGTTTAATTTTCTGTAGTTTCATCCTCATTGTTTTCTTCTTGTATCTCTTCAGTTCCTGAATCTCCTATCATCCCTAATGTCAGTATATTAAGCAGTGATCTTTCTTCTACTACTTGTGGTTCAGCGACATCTTGGAAGACTAAAGCAGTATCTGCACTTCGCGGCCTAAGCGTAGGAGCAAGAGGGGTGTCACGCTTGTTGGACCCTAATAAACCGAAAGTCACTGAATACAATAAAGATGGGTCAGTGATTTGAGTAGAAACTATAAAATCCCCATTTTCATTGAGTTGATTGCTATCAGGGTAATTTGCTTTGAGTATGCTCAAACTGCTGTCGGCGAGATCATTTAAACCTAAGCGCAGATACATTTCAGTCATAATTTCCATTGCACGAGGAACTGCAGGTGATTCCTGATAATTCTCAACGATATATTTTGCGCGGTTTAAAGCCGAAAGAAATGCCTGTCGCTCAATATAGAATTCTGCAACATGCACCTCATAATCGGCCAACAAATTACGTAAATAAATCATTCGAGCACGAGCATCTGCAGCATAAGGACTATTTGGAAAGCGAGTTACCAGTTGAGCAAAGTCTGTAAAAGATTCTCTGGCATTTCCTGGGTCTCTTTTACTTGGGTCAGTAGGGAGAAAGCGACCGAGAATACTGGCATCTTCAGTGTAAAATGCTAGTCCTTTCATGTAATAGGCATAATCAATATTTTCATCATCTGGGTATAGGCGAATGAATCTATCAGCGGCGGCGCGTGCAGACTCGGCTTCACCAGCTCTGAAGTAAGCGTAGACCAGTTCAATTTGAGCTTGGGCTGCATACTGACCAAAAGGAAATAAAGCTTCTAGCTGCTGAAAATTTGCTATAGCAACACTAAAAGCATTGTTTCGAAGTGCATCAACAGCTTCGTTATATATATATTCTTCGGTAGACGCTGCAAATTCATCATCTGAGGCGCAAGCAGTAAGCGTGATGACGATAATGCTCAAAAAAGAGAGTAGATATTTTTTCACAGTGTTTTGGTCTTTATATTTAATATATTTAATCACTATCTTTAAGTTTAAATGTATCTCGATAATTCGAAATTTAGCTGACGCAGTGTACTATGTCCAATTAAGATAATCATCTACCATTAATAGACTGTAAAAGTATGAAAAAGATTTATTTTGAAGGAGAAGTTAGTTATGACCAAGCAGGCTTGCGCTTGGACCAGATAGCTTCTGCTATGTTTTCCAATTTTTCCAGAGGGCGTCTACAAAGCTGGATAAAAGATGGAAGTTTGTTGGTAGACGGTAAACAAGCCAAAAATAAACAAAAACTGTTAGGTGGTGAATTAATTACACTATCGGCTCATCAGGAATCACAAGAACAATGGCAAGCTGAACCTCTACCGCTAAATATTCTGTATGAAGATGAAAGCCTTTTAATAATAAATAAGGCTGCTGGTTTGGTTGTTCATCCGGCAGCAGGGAATTATTCAGGAACCTTGCTAAATGCTTTACTTCATCATTACCCAGAATTAGGAAATGTTCCACGCGCCGGCATAGTGCATCGTCTGGATAAAGAGACCAGTGGATTAATGGTCGTGGCACGGAACTTGGATAGCCATAGGTTTTTAATTGAACAAATTCAAGCACGAGAAATAAGCAGAGAGTATCAGGCTGTGGCAGTTGGCTTAGTGACTGCTGGCGGCACCATTGAGGCTCCTTTAGGTAGGCATCCTGTGCATAGAACCAAAAGAGCCGTTGTATCGGAGCAAAACGGTAAACATGCGCTTACACATTATCGTGTTTTAAAAAAATTTAGAGCACATACCCAACTTTTAGTGAAGTTGGAAACTGGGAGAACACACCAAATTCGAGTGCATTTAGCACATATTGGTTTTCCTTTAGTGGGAGATCAGGTGTACGGAGGGAGACCTAAAATACCAAAAGCAGCAAGTCCTACCTTAATTGCTATGATTACAAATTTTAAGAGGCAGGCTTTACATGCATGGAAATTGGGATTAAAACATCCAGCAACTGGGGAATTTTTGGAATGGGAAACAGACTTGCCCCAAGACATGCTGCAATTGCTGTCAGTATTAAATGAGGATTATGAACAATAAAGGTCTTATAAAAGCTGACTGGTCGGTGCCAACTAAGGTTAATGCATTTGTGTCAACTAAACAGCATGATGTAGATGCTTATCTTCAGCAAAAAAGCGTGCAGTGGCTACAACAAGTGCATGGTACTGAGGTGTTCCATTTAAATTCTGATATTCAAAATACAATCCCAGAAGCCGATGCTATTTATACTCAAGTTCCTGATGTCATCTGTGGGATTCACACTGCGGATTGCCTTCCTGTTTTTTTCAGCGACCAACAAGGCCGTGAAATTGCATTAGCTCATGCTGGTTGGCGTGGATTAGCTGCTGGTGTTTTAGAAAATACGCTGGATAAATTTAAGGCTAAGCGAGAGCAAATTGTAGTTTGGTTTGGGCCAGCAATTGGGCCATGTCATTTTGAAGTCGGAGAGGAAGTTAGAGCTTTATTCCTACAAGAATCAGATCCCGAATTAAATAAATCTATTAGCTCTGCGTTTAAGCCCGGGGAAAAACCAGGTAAGTGGATGGCTGATCTATATAAGCTTGCACAAGCTCGCTTACATTCGGCTGGAGTGGTAAATATTAGCGGAGGAAGCCTATGTACTTACTGTGATCCTGCTAATTTTTATTCTTATCGTCGTGACAAAGATGCTGGGCGTCTGTCCAGCTTAATCTGGTTAAATTAAGCCCTACTGACTTGAATCAATCCATTCCACCCCCACTTAATAGACAATGAAAGTGTGGGATTTTAAATAGTAAGGTAATCACTATGCGGATGGATAAATTTACAAATAAATTACAAATGGCCTTAGCCGATGCTCAGTCACTGGCTGTAGGTAAAGATCACAACCAGATTGCGCCTGTGCATTTAATGTCTTCGCTAGTAAATCAAAAAGGTGGTTCTATTAAGCCTTTATTGATGCAAACAGGCTTCGATATAAAGCAAGTCCAACAAGGTTTGCAGGCAATTATAGACGATTTGCCAGTGGTGCCTGATAGCGATGGAGATGTGAATCTTTCACAAGAACTAGCTAAATTATTAAATATTGCGGACAAAATTTCTCAACAAAATAATGATCAATTCATTTCCAGTGAAAATGTGCTACTTGCGGCTATGCAAGAGAAAGGTGAGCTGGGAAAACTTCTAAATTCTTTTTCTGTATCGAAACAAGCCCTAGAAAATGCGATTAAAAACTTACGTGGTGGTGACGCTGGTGGCGATCCAGAATCCGAAGGGTCATATCAGGCTTTGGAAAAATATACAGTTGATGTGACAGCTAAGGCAGAAGAAGGAAAATTAGATCCGGTTATAGGCAGAGATGATGAGATTCGGCGAACTATTCAAGTTTTACAGCGCCGCACTAAAAATAACCCTGTTTTAATAGGAGAGCCTGGCGTAGGTAAAACAGCTATTGTTGATGGTTTAGCTCAACGGATTGTCAATGGCGAAGTGCCGGAAGGTTTAAAAGGTAAACGTATTTTGTCACTTGATATGGGGGCTCTGATTGCTGGTGCAAAATTTCGTGGTGAATTTGAAGAACGTTTAAAAGCAGTCCTTAGCGAGCTAGGCAAACAAGAAGGTTCAGTCATTTTATTTATTGATGAAATTCATACGATGGTTGGCGCGGGTAAAGCAGAAGGCTCCATGGATGCAGGTAATATGCTTAAGCCGGCACTGGCTCGTGGTGAACTTCACTGTGTAGGGGCGACTACTCTAGATGAGTATAGGCAATATATTGAAAAAGATGCCGCATTAGAAAGGCGCTTTCAGAAAGTCCTTGTCGATGAACCTTCTGAGGAAGATACCATTGCAATTTTACGTGGACTGAAAGAACGTTATGAAGTGCATCATGGTGTGAACATAACTGATTCAGCGATTATTGCGGCCACCAAATTATCACAGAGATATGTTACTGACAGACAGCTGCCTGACAAAGCTATAGACCTTATTGATGAAGCAGCAAGTTTGATTCGAATGGAAATTGATTCCAAACCAGAAGAGATGGATCGTCTCGAGAGGCGTTTAATTCAATTAAAAATTGAACGTGAGGCACTAAAAAAAGAAACAGACAAAGCCTCTCAAAAAGGTTTGGAAAAACTTGAGTCAGATATCAAAAAACTAGAAGTGGAATTTGCTGATTTAGATGAAATATTGCGCGCAGAAAAAATAACCTTGCAAGGGTCGCAGAAAATTAAAAGTGATTTGGAGCAAGCCAGAATCGATATGGAAGCAGCTAGTCGTGCTTCAGATTTAACACGCATGTCAGAATTGCAATACGGCATCATTCCTGATCTTGAAAAACAACTGGAAGTTGCTGCAAGTTCAGACAATATAGAAATGAAGTTGTTGCGTAATAAAGTGACGGATGAAGAGATAGCTGTGGTGGTATCTAGAGCAACAGGTATTCCCGTTTCTAAAATGTTGGAGGGTGATAAGCAAAAGTTATTGCGGATGGAAGAAGCTCTCCACCAGAGAGTGATTGGGCAAGATGAAGCTGTAGGCGCGGTAGCTAATGCGGTGAGACGTTCACGCTCAGGTTTATCTGATCCACGTCGACCCAATGGGTCTTTTCTTTTTCTTGGGCCAACTGGTGTCGGGAAAACTGAACTTTGCAAAGCGCTGGCACAATTCCTCTTTGATACTGAAGACGCTATGGTGCGTATTGATATGTCAGAATTTATGGAGCGTCACTCGGTAGCCAGATTAATTGGTGCCCCCCCTGGCTACGTTGGTTACGAAGAAGGGGGGTATCTAACTGAAGCTGTAAGGCGTCGCCCCTATGCGGTTCTACTGCTTGATGAAATTGAAAAAGCACATCCCGATGTATTTAATATTCTATTGCAGGTGCTTGATGACGGCCGACTCACGGATGGACATGGCCGTACAGTAGATTTCCGAAACACTGTAATAGTTATGACCTCTAATCTTGGTTCTGACAAAATCCAAGAATTAATGAGTGCAGATTCTGACACTGATGCTAGTTATGAATCAGTAAAGAGTGCAGTACTTGATGTTGTCACGAATCATTTCAGGCCAGAGTTTATCAATAGGATTGATGAAATAGTTGTGTTTCATCCTCTTGCAAGTGAGCAAGTTAAAGGCATTGCAAAAATTCAATTGCAGCTACTTGATCAACGCCTGCAGGATAATGATCTAAAAATCGAATTTGCAGACGGCGTTTTGGATAAAATAGCAGCGTTGGGCTTTGATCCGGTATATGGAGCACGTCCATTGAAAAGAGCAATTCAGACTTGGCTGGAGAACCCATTGGCTCAAAGCGTTTTATCTGGAGATTTTTCGCCAGGTGATACGATTCTGGTAGAGCTAGATAATGACAATCTTACATTTACTCAGAAATAAAATAACTATTATTTTATAAGCCTTTATTGCACAAGTATCACAGTCTGCCTTGTTGTTGAAGTAAGTGATAAGTTCGCATCAGTGCGGTTACTGTTAGTGAGTCCTTAATTTCTTGGTTCAGCACCATTTGCCAAGCGTCTATAAATGATAGCTTTTTTACTTCAAGCAGTTCAGTCGGATCTGGTTGTGCTAAACCTTGGCTTAAATTTTCTGCGACAAAAATATACGCACGCTCGTTAGTAAAGCAATTGCTGGTGTATAGCTCACCAAGCTCGGTCCAATGATTTGCGCTTAGACCGGTCTCTTCGAGCAATTCGCGTTTGGCAGCGTCCAGCAATTTTTCGTTTGCTTTAGCACCACCCTCCGGAATTTCCCAACTGTAAGTATTGAGCGTATATCGATATTGCCCAACTAAATAAGTAAAGAGATCTTCTGTAAGTGATACAATGCCAATAGCTGGTTTAGCTTCTACGACTCCGTAGATTCCAGATTCTCCGTGTGGTGTTATCACTTGATCTTCACGCACACTAATCCAGGCGTTTGCATAAACTATTTTACTGTTTAAGGTTTTCCATGGGCTTTTCAATTAAATACTCCTTTTTGTTTCCATATTTACCTACTTACTTTTATAGCAATGGTGTTCTATTCTTATTTTGTTGTTTTCAAAGATAAATTTCCAAGAATATCACCAAAAATCATGATTGATCTTAGACTTAAACTAATTCAAAAACTTGTACTAATTTTAGTTTTTCCATCTTTGAGTTTTGCTCAAAGTGCTATGGTGGAGACTGAAAATAGTTCTGCACTTGATTGTTATCAGGGTGCAACTTCGGTGGCAATGATTGAAGGCTTTGAAGTGACTAGTAGCATGTTAGAATCTTGCAATGTGGCATTGATTGAAGTGGGTCTACCTGACGATGATCGCGCAGCAACTTTTGTTAATCGTGGCATTTTATATGCCGCTTCTGGCTTACTAGCTGAGGCTTTGTCAGACTATGAAGAAGCACTGAATCTGCAAGCGGATTTAGGTCAGATTTATATCAATCGCGGTATCGTTTATCATTTTGAAAAACAGTTTGATCTGGCTTTAGCAGACTACAATCACGCTTTAGAGTTGAATGTTCAAAGCAAGCACCTAGTATATTTTGCTCGCGGCCTCATCAATGAGGAAATGAATCTTTGGGATCAAGCCATTAGAGATTATGGAAAATCTTTAGAGCACAGTCCAGACTGGTTGCCTGCCAAAACCAGATTGCAATGGGTGCTAGATAAGGTTGAGACCTTAAATTACGAAATTGTTGCTACTGATTAAATTTTATATCAAAGCGCCTCTTTAGCTAATTTTTCCAGATTAGCAGCATAATTCATTACATGAAAAATAACATTTTGCTCAATGCTTCCGCTGAGTAAATGAGCGCCGGGTCCTGTTGCATAGATGGGAACATCTTCACCACTATGAGTTTCTTCGATTAGAGGAATAAAAGTTTCCTGATGAAAGCCTGGCGCTTCAGTATTTACATTGCCTATATCCACTCTACGTGGAAAGGGCTGCGATTCTTGACCTTCTGCCAATTCCTGGCTTTCATAGGAGCCATCAGTTTTGTCAGCGTAATCAGCAAAACCTCTGCCATTCATATAATTGAGCGTGGTGTAAGGCATGTCTTGTCTATCAAGATTTGCTTCAGTTTCAGGATTGCCAGCGGAATCATTACCAATCACTTTTCCTAGAATAGGGTTGCCACGAGTTGGATAACCCGCCATGGTCATTACATGGCTATGATCAGCAGTAACAATAATCAATGTTTCCTCAGGGTCTGTAGTGTTAAAGGCGGCGGCTACCGCATTAGAGAATTCTATTGTTTCGTTAAGTGCGTTAAAAGCATTATTATCATGATGGGCATGATCAATACGGCCGCCTTCCACCATAAGGAAAAAACCATCATTATCTTCTTCTAACAGATCGATTGCTTTTAAAGTCATTTCAGTCAGTGAAGGTTCTCCTGCTGCATCATTATGACGATCAGCTTCATACCGCATATGTGAAGGGTTGAACAATCCCAGGATATTACGATCTTCTTGATCAGCAAGGTTGCCGAAACTGTTTTGATCCATGACATATACACCTCCCTGATTTATCCACTCACTGATGAGATTTCGGCCGTCTTCACGTCTGCCTTCATCGATACCCTCGGAGAAGCCAACGAGGCTTTCAGGGTCTTCATCAAAAAACATTGCGCGCCCACCACCAAAAGCGACATCAATACCATCAATTACATTAGATGATTGATCATCGATTTGAACAGTATTTCGGAGCCTTTCAGTAAAATTGATGAGCTGGCTTGCAATATCCATGCAGTCGTTGGGCAGGGCATCATCATCCAAAGTCGTTGTTCCTTCCCAGTCTCGTTCCGGCGATTTTGCATAGGTAGCAGCGGGAGTAGCATGAGTGAGCCTAGCTGTAGTGACAATTCCAGTTGCTTTACCAGCGATTTCAGCTAATTCTAAGGCTGTCATTAAGTCTGAATTTTCACTATTTAGGTAACTTTCACAATTAGCTCTTTCAGATTGATCATCAATACCTATAAAGCCTGCCTTGCTTTTAATTCCTGTCATCATAGCGGTCATGCTGCCGGCAGAATCGGCTGTTTGTTGATTAGTATTATAGGTTTTAGATAAGCCAGTCCATGGGAAGCGCTCAAAGCTTAAACTGGATTCTTCGCCACTTTGATTGTTCTGTTGGCCAGCATAAATCCGCGCAGCGGTAACGGTAGTAATGCTCATACCATCACCCACAAAGAGAATAATATTCTTAGCTGCGCCAGGGGTATTAATCATGGTTCTATTGGAGGCTTTCATGACAGTCTCTAGACCATCTTGATACCAGGGGGACTGGGTATTTAATGTTGGTAAGGAAGTGTTTCTAGTTAATAAAACAACACTTACCCCAGTGATAAGAATAATAGACATAATAATTATTACAATTTTTTTATTTAAAATAGTCATTGATTATCCACTTTAGAAGCAGCTCACTTTATAAGATATATAAACACTATAGTCTAAAAACGACATTTCTATTAAGGCTATAGATTAGTGTAGACTGATCCATAGCTACTTATTTTCCCCAATATACATTTTTAATAATAGATATTCATTGTGCAATTAAATTCCGAATCACCATATTTTGCTGCTGTAGATCTTGGTTCAAATAGTTTTCATATGGTTATTGCCCGCATTCAAAACGGGCAGATGGAAATTATTGATCGAGAAAAAGAAATGGTGCAGATTGCCCGTGGTGTTAAACAGGATGGGCATCTTAGTGTTGCCGCTCAAACGCGCGCCCTTGAATGTCTGCATCGGTTTTCCGAACGCTTGCGGGATATCCCCGCTGATCAAATTCGAGCTGTAGGAACAAAAACCCTGAGGGCGACTAGTCGGTCTAAGTCTTTCATTAAAAAAGCTGAGCAGCTATTAGGGGTCACTATCCAGATCATTTCAGGTTATGAAGAAGCTCGATTGGTTTATGTTGGCTTATCTCATTCTGTGTTGAATGATCATAGTAAGCGTTTAGTAGTCGATATAGGTGGAGGTAGCACTGAATTTATTATTGGTGAAGATTACGACCCCATTTTAATGGAGAGTCTAAATATGGGTTGTGTCAGTTTTACTAAGCGATATGCAAGCCCATCAGGAAAAATCACGCGTAAATTTATGAATAAAGCTTATCTGGCTGCGTGCTCTGAAATTGAAGTATTAAGAAAAAACTATTTAAAAGCTGGCTGGCAGATAGTATTTGGGACTTCGGGAACGGTTCGAGCTATTGCTGATTTAACTTTACCTACAGATGGTGGGGCAGTGATCAGCAAAAGCTCGCTTGATCAATTATTTGATGACTTGGTAAATGATAAAAAGATATTAAACAATGTTCCTGAATTACGCCGGGATGTATTACCCGCCGGCGCAGCGATACTTAAAGCTGTTTTTGATCAGTTGCAGTTGGATTCAATGCATGTTGGTGATGCAGCACTTAAAGAAGGGTTATTGTTTGATACTATCGGTCGTCTTAGCGACAAGGACTCTCGAAGTGACACTATTAAGAACTTACAAGAACAATATAATGTTGATACTGACCACGCACAACGCTTAGCAAGAACGGCTATCGCATTATGGCAACAGATTCGAAGCCCTGTATTGACCGGGGTTTCGCGTACTAAAATCTTACGATGGGCTGCAGAGTTACATGAGATCGGGCTTAGTATTTCTCATGCGGGTTTCCATCACCATGGTTATTACATCATAAGACATAACGATATGGCTGGCTTCGGTAGGTATGAGCAGTATATTTTAGCCAACCTTGTGCGTTCTCACCGCAAAAGCCTTTATCAGCAAAAATTTGAAGATCTGGATGAGCCGGCAATTGCTGCATTTATCCCTTTATTGGTTTGTCTACGTTTAGCGGTACTTTTTCATAGACGTCGAGAAGATATGGATTACTTGCCTAAACTCACTAACACCAAATTAGGCTACCAACTCAAATTTCGCCGCGGATGGTTAAAGCAGCATCCACTTACTTTGGCTGGTCTTGAGCAAGAACGCGAACACTATGAAAATATAGGTGTAGCACTTAATTTTAGTTAGTTTTAGATAACATACGAGTGTTTCCTTCTAGCAACAGCTGGTTTATATTAGTTTCATGAATTTTAGCAAAATACAGAAATTGAATATCAAGCGTCCTTGTCTTAATAAATTGATTTTATTTGGTCTGATTCTGCTAGTTAATGTCGTCAGCGTCGAGTCATTATTGGCTCAGATTAGACCTCGAACTAGCAACTCACGCTACACTACTGTTATGCCTCGTGATACTGATGGCGCAGAGTTTTATTTTACCCGTTTAATATATGGCTCAGATGGCTTCAGAAGCAGAGGTGGCTGGATGACCGACATGCCAGAAGCCGATCATTACTTCATGAATGGCTTGACGCGATTGACTCGGGTTGATGGCTCTTTGGTCGATTTGAGAAATCCACAAGAAGGTGCTCCCTGGATTAATTTACAAGAGGGTAAAGTTTTTGATTATCCCTTTCTTTATGCAGTTGAAGTTGGAGGCTGGCGTCTCAATACAGAAGAAATAGCTATTCTTAGAGAATATCTTTTAAAAGGAGGCTTCCTGATCGTTGATGATTTTCATGGCACTTACCAATGGAATGGTTTTATGTCGACGATGCAGCGTATTTTCCCTGACCGTCCTGTAGTCGATATTCCAGTAGATGATGAAGTTTTTCATGTACTTTACGATCTTGATCCTACTATCCAGATTCCAGGCATCAGTCCATTGAGTCAGGGTGTGACATGGGAACAGGATGGCTACGAACCGGTTTATCGAGGTGTATATGATGATAATGGTCGCTTAATGGTCGCCATTAATCACAACATGGATTTGGGTGATGCCTGGGAGCATGCAGATACACCAGGTTATCCTCAGCCAATGACGGCGATGGCATATAGGTTTGCGGTGAATTATGTCATCTATTCGATGACCCACTAAGGGAAGGAAGCTGCTACGCTTGAAGAGTATTCGTTAAAAAAGTACTCAGTCGGTCACGTATTAGTTATACGCTCCCTCCCTCCGTGCTTTTTTGCCTCGCCTCTTCGGCACTCGCTACGCTTCTAAAAGAGTAAGTTTTAAAAGAGAGATTTATGACAAAAACATTCATAGCTTTAGCGTTAATCGTTACTTCTTTTATGACCTATGCGGCCAGTGAGGATGAGTTAATGGCTCAAGCACGGGCGATACATGATCGGGTAATGGCTTTAGATACTCATGTAGATATTCCTTTAAATTTTGCCACTAGTGAACATGATCCATTGGATGCTGAAGCGCAAGTAAACTTAATGAGCATGCGTAATGGTGGCCTTGATACAGTTTTTTTTATTGTCTACGTCGGGCAACAAGAACGTAATAATATGAATTATCTTGATGCTAAAGCAGACGCCCTAAATAAATTTGATGCTATCCATCGTATGGTTGAGCTATACCCGGATGAAATCGGTTTTGCCTCTACAGCTGCTGAAGCAAGTGCCTTGCACGCTGAGGGAAAACTGGTGGCAATGATAGGCGTCGAAAATGGTTTTAGCATTGGCCAAGATATAAGCCTGATTGAAGAATTCAGGCAGCGCGGGGCCCGTTATATGGGGCTGGTCCATAACGGACATAATGATATTGGTGATTCCGCGCAAGCCCAGGAACGTTTAAATGACGAAATTGAAGAGCATGGAGGCTTGAGTGAATATGGCCATCGTGTCGTTGAAGAACTCAACCGTGTGGGGATTTTGGTTGACATATCTCATGTTTCAAAGCAAACCATGCTGGACGCCGTGAATCACTCTCGGGCGCCAATAATTGCATCGCATTCCAGTGTAAACGGTATTTTTGTGCATCCACGCAATCTGGATGATGAACAACTATTAGCAATTAAAGCTAATGGTGGGGTGGTACAGATTGTTGCATTTGATAATTACCTTAACGAGGGCAGGGGAACAGCTTCAGTCAGTGAATTGGTAGACCATATTGATTATGCAGTCGATTTGATCGGTGTTGAACATGTGGGCATATCTTCAGATTTTGGCGGTGGTGGAGGGATTGCCGGTTGGAATAATGCAGATGAGACTATTAATGTCACGATAGAGCTTGTAAGACGCGGTTATTCGGAAGATGAAATTGCCATGATCTGGAGTGGTAATGTTCTAAGAATTTTAAAAGAGGCAGAAGATATTGCTACAACATTAGAAGCCGCTGCTGCTAAACCAGAATTTGAAGCTTATCCGGTTGCGCAAAGTGATACTGTGTTGGGTGCAATAAATTTTACCAGCCATCCTGATGCTGAAAATTTTAAAACAAGACTCGAATATTCCCTTAACGAGCCTGCCAATTTCGCTGGTCATTATATTGTGACTAATTGGGGCTGCGGCACTATGTGTCAGATGGTGGCGGTAATTGATGTGCTGAATGGTGATGTTTTTTTTCCATTTACCACCAGTATGGGTGTTTGCTTTCAAGCGGATAGTTCACTAATTATTACAAGCCCACTGGATGAATTTACTATTGAAGATTTCGGTGATGATATGCCTGCCTGGTTAAAAAGTGGCTATTACACATGGGATGGGGCGGAAATGCATTTATTAGCTGAATCTACTCAAGCCGTAGATATTTCATGTAATGTATTGTAAATCAGTTTTTCTATGTTTTTTTCTTCTATCTAATTTTAGGTTCAAACAGGTGGATTCATTATCTTTGCATTCTTTATATTTACAGTCAGTGTAGAATCTAACAAGAATATTTGTGGGGCATTGAGCCAAAATGTCAGTGAAGATCGAAGTATGTTTTGCTGGATTTTTTAACTTTTAGTATCGCTTGAGTACTGATTGCAGCATTTGTCCAAATTGTAAATTTAACACTCCAGCCTATTCAAAAATTGAATCAACCTTTACTGGCAGAAAAACATGCAAAACAAGCTCATAGGGTTAATCAGTTTAGTTGTATTATTTCTTTATTTGCTGCCAGTTCAATCCCTTGCACAAGTAGATACGCCTGTTCAAACAAATACTAATTCTGATCGTAAACAGGTTGTCATTCCTCGTACAAATTTAAGTCCCGTAATCGATGGAGTGCTTGATGATGAAATTTGGGCTCAAGCCGCTGTTATTACTGACTTCCATCAGATAAACCCTGTTGATTATGGACAACCATCACAAGCTAGTGAGTTTTACGTAACCTATAGTGAAAATTTCTTTTATATAGCTGCAAGACTCTACGATACTAATCCAGAACTAATCAGAGCAAGAGCATTGGTTCATGATAATGAACTAATGGGCAGTGATGACCAGATATTTGTCGTGCTCGATACCTTTAATAATGGTTTAACCGGTTTTCGCTTTGTTGGTCATCCAAATGGTATTCGTGCAGATGCAGTGTTTGAAGGGCCTGGTTCAGTCAACTGGAACTGGGATGGGATATGGGAGACTGATTCCAGTATTGATGATGAGGGCTGGGTGACTGAAATAGCCATCCCCTTTACTACTTTAAATTTTGATCCGAATTCTGAACAATGGGGTTTTAGCCTGGGTCGAGAAATACCTCGTAACAATGAAGAAATTGCATGGTCATCTTTCAACAGAAATAACAATCCTTCCACTGCCGGCTTGATGACTGGAATTCGAGATATCAACCAAGGGGTTGGCTTGGATGTTGTCCCCTCAATAACGATTGCACAGGCTGAGAATCACCCTGCGAATACTAGCGAAGATAGGTATGATCCATCACTTGATGTGTTTTATAAATTTACACCAAACTTAACTGGAGCATTAACCTTTAACACCGATTTTTCTGCTACAGAGGTAGACAACCGCCAGGTAAACCTGACGCGATTCTCATTGTTTTTCCCCGAACGAAGAGATTTTTTTTTACAGGATTCTGAAATTTTTTCTTTTGGTGGATTATCGGGCAGTGCAGGTGGTGGGGGTTTTGGAAATAGTAATGGTATTCCATTTTATTCCAGACGAATTGGGCTGGATTCAGCAACAGGAAGTCCTGTTGATCTGGAGGTCGGTGGCAAAGTCGCGGGCAGAGTAGGGAATGTTAATATTGGGGCCTTAATGGTTCAGCAAGGTGATCGTTTAGGTCTTGATGGTCAGGATATTTTTGTTGGCCGAGTTAGTTCAAATGTGCTTTCAGAATCAAGGGTTGGCGTAATCTTGACGGAGGGTGACCCTAATAGTGCGACTGATAGTACTTTAGTAGGTGCTGATTTTAATTATCGGAATACTCGTTTTACTGATATTCATACTTTAACTGGAGATTTTTGGTATCAACAAACCGATACAGAGGGTATAGAAGGAGATGATAAGGCTTATAGTGCAGAAGCTGCATTGTCGACATCAGGAACCGGTTTTGGTGGCAGACTGAGATACAGCTATTTAGGTGACAAATTTGACCCGGCGATGGGGTTTGCCAATCGTACCGGGATTGAGCAAGTATCTGGCTTTGTTAACTGGCGATATTTTCTTGATAATCATCCCCTGATACGAAATAACTTCTCTTTTATTGGTTTTGCACAGACTGATAGGTTGGATACGGGTGAGTTACAAAGCCAGAGCATTAACTGGCGAATTTTAACCTTAATTACCAACAGTGGTGACCAGCTCGAAGTTCAGGTAAGCAAGGAAACTGAAGGTTTGCAATTGCCTTTTCAGATCAGACCTGGAATTATTATTCCAGCAGGGGAATACGGATTTAATTCCTATGAAATTTCTCTTAACACAACTAATCAACGCGATTTTTCGCCAGATATTTCTTATAAGCAAGGCGATTTTTACAATGGGGAGCGCCGTGAAGTCAAATTTGGCGTTAACTGGACAGCCAGTCGTAATCTGTCCATGGAATTTAATTATGAACTCGCTGATATTGAAATGCCGGAAGGTGATTTTGTTAGCAGATTGATCAGTCTGGATATGAATATTGCCTTTAACGCCAGTTGGTCCTGGGCCAGTCTGATGCAGTATGATAATGGTTCAGATTCAGTGGGCTTGAATAGTCGATTACGTTGGACGCCAAGAGCTGGAGAAGATTTATACCTGGTGTTAAATTACAATATGGATTCTCTGGATGGTGCCTTTAGAGGTGTCCAATTGCGTGAATCTGAGTTAGTGCTTAAATATTCACGCAATTTTCGTTTTTAGAGCAAACATACAAGAGTAAAAAAGCCTGCTTAAGCAGGCTTTTTTTAGGCTGCTACTTATAACTTATTGTGACTCAGCAATTAGGCCATCTAAGCTGGCATCAAACGTGAAATCAGCCCAGTTAAATTCATTACGCAGCATGTCGGCTATTTCATCTCTGGAATTACCGTTCCTTACCATTTCCTGAGACCTTAAGCTCAAACGTCTAGTTGAGTCTCGGAATTCGGCCATAGCAGCCTTGTTGGTTACAGGTCCGTGGCCGGGAACCACAGTTTCGAAATCCAGCCTGAGTACTTCATCAAGAGTTCGGGTCCATGCTCTTGCACTGCCGCCACCTGAATAATCAATTAGTTGCGGAACATCTGCACCGTAGGTAAACATGTCACCAGCTGCGAGCAGGCTGTGTTCCGGAAAATAAACGACAACATCACCATCAGTATGGGAGCGCCCAAAGCGGAAAATTTCCACAACTTTACCGCCTAAATGAACAAAGGCATGTTCATCAACAGTGACTGATGGTAGTCCAGACATATTATCTTCAATCATTTTAAGGCGAGCATTCTCAGAAGCTACAACCACTGTACCATCAAGCTGAGCTTGTTCATTGCCGCCGGTATGGTCGCCGTGAAAATGCGTATTGATAACGTATTTAATAGGTTGATCGCTTACAGTCGCTATCATGGCCATGACGTTGTCATAGTCCCAAGCAAACTTATTATCAACCATAAGAATACCGTCATCGGTCAGCATAATGGTGATATTCCCTGGGACAAAAGGGTTGGTTATCATATAAATATCATCTTGCACTTGAACCAATTCAATCGGGCTTGGTGGTGGTTGAGCAATACCCTGTGCGGTGAATGTGCAAAGAACAATGGTAAGGCAGAGTTTAAGGTAAATATTGAGTTTCATAAGTTTTAATTTCCCAGGAAAAGTAGCGAAGAAGAATAAGAGAAACAAATTATGCTTGCAAGCTAGAATTGGTAGATAGCCTTATTTTTCTTGACTTTTATCAGATAATTCCCATAATAGCGGCCTGGATTTGGTGGAACGACTGACTGATTTACCCTTCGGTTCAGGCAAGTCCCAAGCGATTCTATAGAATCTTGGTGACAGCCCCCATAAAGACCCGACTGAATGCTTTAAACCTGACGCAAGGTTTTGTTCAGTTTCCCTAAGACGTTATCACGCATAGGGCCGTAGGAGTTCAACCAGAACTCTCCAATTTCAGAGTATCAGTATGCAAGTACTATAAACCGATGGTTTTAATACTAAGGGTTTGTAGATTTTTTGTTGCTGTATTTTTACCCGCTGAGCGGGATGTTATTGAAAGAGGACGATAAGGTGGACAAGAAGGTGGAAATGTTATCTGGTGGAGACATGTTGATTCGTGCCCTGCATGATGAAGGTGTTGACTTAATTTTTGGATACCCTGGTGGAACTGCTTTGCATATTTACGATGCAATATTTCGGCAGGATAAAGTTGAGCATATCTTAGTTAGGCATGAGCAAGGTGCTACCCATGCTGCTGATGGTTATGCTCGTGCTACCGGGAGGCCAGGAGTAGTATTAGTAACTTCTGGTCCTGGAGCAACAAATACAATTACTGGTATCGCTACGGCATATATGGATTCCATTCCAATGGTCGTTATTTCTGGTCAGGTCACTCGTGATGCGATCGGTTCTGATGCCTTTCAGGAAACTGATATGGTCGGGGTCTCAAGACCCGTTGTAAAACACAGCTTTCTTGTTCAGAGTGCTGCTGATATCCCTAATATCATAAAGAAAGCCTTTTATATTGCGACGACCGGACGTCCTGGTCCTGTAGTTATAGACTTCCCAAAAGATGTCACTGATCCTGCGGAAAAATTTCCTTATGAGTATCCGGAAACCGTCAAACTTCGCTCTTATATGCCGCCTCAAAAAGGTCATACCGGTCAGATCAAAAAAGCTGTAGAAGTTTTAATGTCTGCCAAAAAACCAATTATTTATGCTGGTGGTGGGGTGGTTCAAGGAGAAGGAGCTGAGGAACTAACAAAATTAACTCAAACATTAGGTTATCCCATTACCAATACTTTAATGGGTTTGGGTGTCTATCCGGCGACTGATAAACAGTTTTTGGGCATGTTGGGGATGCATGGAACCTATGAGGCCAACATGGCAATGCATGAGTCAGATGTCATTCTTGCCGTTGGTGCTCGCTTCGATGATCGAGTGACTAATTCTGACATTAGTAAATTCTGTCCAAATGCAACTATCTTACATATCGATATTGATCCCGCATCTATTTCTAAAACAGTAACTGCTC
This sequence comes from uncultured Pseudomonadales bacterium, assembly GCA_943789335.1. Taxonomy (GTDB): domain Bacteria; phylum Pseudomonadota; class Gammaproteobacteria; order Pseudomonadales; family Pseudohongiellaceae; genus UBA5109. Next base: position 147,084 of record CALSTS010000006.1, read on the forward strand.
ACGTGCCTATTGTTGGGCCGGTTAAAGCAGTTCTGAAAGAAATGAATGACCAAATTAATGCCTCTTCAGACAAGGTAGATGCAGATGCCCTGAAACAGTGGTGGGAAAATATTGAGCACTGGAGGCAGCGAAATTGTTTAGCGGTCGAATCTGCAGGAGAATTGATTAAGCCTCAGCAAGCTATTCAAGCTTTGTATGAAGTGACTAATGGCGATGCCTACGTGACCTCTGATGTTGGCCAACATCAAATGTTTGCCGCTCAATATTATCACTTTGATAAACCCCGACGCTGGATTAATTCTGGTGGCCTAGGGACTATGGGTTTTGGCTTACCGGCCGCCATGGGTGTACAGCTTGCTTACCCGGATGCCACAGTTGCCTGTGTGACTGGAGAAGGCAGTATTCAAATGTGTATTCAAGAACTTGCAACCTGTAAACAGTGCGAGCTACCAATCAAGATTGTTAATTTAAATAACGAAGCCTTAGGCATGGTGAAGCAGTGGCAGGATATGCAATATAGTGGTCGTCACTCACACAGTACTTATGCTGATTCACTGCCTGATTTTGTCAAATTGGCTGAAGCCTATGGGCACGTCGGGGTTCGCATTGAAAAACTTAGCGAGTTAAAAGAAAAACTGGCAGAAGCTTTTGCTATGAAAGACAAACTGGTATTCATTGATATCGCTGTCGATCAGAACGAGCATGTTTATCCCATGGCGGTCAAAGGTGGAGCGATGAGTGAAATGTTTTTAAGTAAAACGGAGAGGACCTGATGCGACGAATTATTTCCATGTTAATGGAGAATGAGCCCGGCGCTTTATCACGTGTTGTCGGATTGTTCTCTCAACGAAATTACAATATTAACTCTTTAACTGTAGCTCCTACGGACGACGTTACTTTATCTCGATTGACTGTGACTACTATTGGTGATGATCGGAAAATTGAGCAAATCATTAAGCATTTAAACAAGCTTGTGGATGTAGTGAAGTTGGTTGATTTAACTGATGGCAGTCACATTGAACGTGAATTAATGCTTATTAAAGTTAAAGTTTCTGGTGCTCAACGTGCTGAGGTCATGCGATTAGCCGATGTCTTTCGTGGTGAAATTGTGGATGTCACGCCTACTAGTTATGTAGTCCAGTTAGCTGGAACTAGTGACAAGCTTGACGCATTTATCTCTGCGCTGGGAGATACTTCAATTCTTGAAGTGGCTCGTACCGGTGTATCAGGAATTTCTCGTGCAGATAAAGTGCTAAGTCTCTAATTTTTTAAAAAATTTGGAAAGGAAAAAAAGCAATAGATTAAAAGTCTGATTGCGACAATAAGCCATCAAGTAGGCTGCGCGCCTCAGCTTGATTAGGTGATAAATCAATCGCCTGTTGATAATTTTGTTGAGCGAGCGTTATGTTACCCATACGCTCGTAGGATTTACCCAAATTTAAATAAACATCAGCAAAATCAGCATAACCTAACTCTATAGATTGGTTATAATCTTCAATTGCCATTTGGTAATTCCCTGTATGGTAGAAAGCATTACCGCGATTGACCATAATTTGTGCAGCTTCCGGTAATAGATTCATACCAATATTAAAATCGGAAAATGCACCGTCATAATTTCCTAAAGCAATATGTATTACGCCTCGGTTAGTATAAGTAGCGGCAAGAGTATCTTTTTTCATATCCACAAAGGTAATAGCAAAATCGCAGGGTTCTAACATGCTTTCTGTGGCAATGTCTGGGTTTTGAGATACCTTTTGAGAGTTTAGATAACAATTAACTGGATATTCAATGCCGCCTATAAGTATTGCACTAGATGTCGGATCACATTCAAGCCCACACTGAGCATAAGACACAAGCGGTAAAACACCAAATAAATAAGCAAGTTTTGCTATTTTTTTCATGTGTATAACCTCCTTGATGTTCGATTATTTTCTTCTTGAGTTTAGTTTGTTTTTAAGGGAATAAGCATAAATTTCACTTAAAATATATTTAAAATATAGTCCACTTGCATGTAATAATGCAATGTATTTCGATACATGTAAGTACTGTTAAAAACAAGTTGAGCTGAAAACAGTCCGCCTATTAAGGTTTTAGTGTGTTTTACTTGCCTGTATTGTATTGGGACGCAAAGGGAATGGACTTTCCCAGGCTTGAAAAATTATAGCTGTATTGCGGTTGGATTAAAGACCCCTCAGAGACCCGAAGAATCTTTATCCGTTTGAGTAGTTCTCACACGACCTTTTTCATTGCTGTCATATAAGAACGTAATTGTGCGCCAACTTTCTCGATAGGGTGGTTTCGGATAACAGCGTTAATGGCTATTAATTCGTGGTCGTCTACACCATTATCATTTGTGCTCTTGGCTTTTCCAATAACGTCAGTGTCAACTTTTGCCATGAAGTCTGCCAGAAGTGGAACAGCAGCATGAGAGAATAAATAGCAACCATATTCCGCAGTATCAGAAATAACTTTATTCATTTCATAGAGTTTTTTACGACCAATCAAGTTTGCTATAAGTGGCGTCTCATGAAGAGATTCATAATAAGCAGACTCTGCTATCACACCAGCGGAAGTGAGTGTTTCAAAGCATAATTCAACACCGGCTTTAATCATTGCAACCATAAGAATGCAGTTATCGTAATACTCTTGCTCTGAAATTTCTGGAGCCCCTTCGATGCTGGAATTTTCAAAGGCGCTAAGGCCGGTTTCTTCACGCCATTTTAAAAGATTAATATCATCATTAGCCCAATCTTTCATCATAGTGCTGGAAAATGTGCCATCCATGATGTCATCCATATGCTTTTGGAATAATGGAGCCATGATATTTTTAAGTTCTTCACTCAGATGAAAAGCCTTAATTTTGGCAGGATTAGATAGTCGGTCCATCATGTTCGTGATGCCGCCTTGTTTAAGCCCTTCAGAAACGGTCTCCCAGCCATATTGAACCAGCTTTGAAGCATAGGCGGGCTCTATTCCCTGTGCGACCATACGGTCATAACAAAGTATGGATCCGGTCTGTAGCATGCCACAAAGAATAGTTTGTTCGCCCATCAGGTCAGATTTAACTTCAGCTATAAAGGAAGAGTCCAATACGCCGGCACGATGACCACCAGTTGCAGCCGCATAGGCTTTGGCAATTTCGTGGCCATCACCCTTAGGGTTATTCTCTGTGTGAACAGCTATTAATGTCGGAACACCAAAGCCACGTTTATATTCTTCTCGCACTTCAGTTCCAGGGCATTTCGGTGCAACCATAATGACGGTCAGGTCATCACGAATCTGCATACCTTCTTCAACAATATTGAAGCCATGAGAATAAGCTAGGCAAGACCCTTTTTTCATTAGCGGCATTACTGTGTCAACAACAGGGCTATGCTGTTTATCTGGTGTTAAATTCAGCACCAAATCGGCAGTTGGAATTAATTCTTCAAAGGTTCCTACATTAAAGGCATTTTCAGTGGCGTTAAGCCATGACTGGCGCTTCTCTTCGATAGCCACAGCACGAAGGGCATAAGAGATATCCAGCCCACTATCACGCATATTTAGTCCTTGGTTTAGTCCTTGTGCGCCACAGCCAAGAATAACGACTTTCTTGCCTTTTAATTTTTCGACACCGCCACTGAACTCAGATTTGTCCATAAAACGGCATTTTCCTAATTGTTCAAGTTGTAGGCGTAAGGGCAAGGTATTGAAGTAGTTCATTTAATAATTTCCACTAGGTTTTAAAAGGGGATAAATTTTAGGGGGGCAATCATAAAGAAAAAAGCGGCGGGGGTAAAATGCTTATGCTTAAAAAAGCTGCTAAATGTCTTACAGAAGCATAGAATAATGTCATGACTATTGAAAATGAACATGAAAATGGCGTCTCAGAAACTGAGCAAGAGTTTGAATCTCTTTTATTAATTGATGATCACGAGGAAGAAGTAAGCGAGGACGGTCGAAAAGTTCGACGCAAGGGCATTTTCCTTTTACCTAATCTGTTAACTACAGGGGCTTTATTCGCGGGATTTTTTGCTGTGATCTCGGGCATGAATAATGAATTTCAAAATGCTTGTATAGCCATACTGGCTGCTATGTTCCTGGATGGTTTGGATGGGCGACTTGCCAGACTAACTAATACCCAAAGTGCATTTGGCGCTGAATACGATTCGTTATCGGATATGCTGGCCTTTGGTGTGGCCCCGGCATTAATTTGTTTTAGCTGGGCTTTATCTGATCTTGGCACACTCGGATGGACGGCTGCATTCTTTTATGTTGCATGTGCCGCTTTAAGGTTAGCCCGTTTTAATGTGCAGCTAGGCACAGTCAGCAAACGATTCTTTGTCGGATTATCCAGTCCTGCAGCAGGAGGCTTAGTTGTCTCTATGGTCTGGGTATGTGTTAGGTATGATGTTGAAGTTACAGCACCTATTTCTGTGTTAACAGCCATTTTAACGATGATAGCGGGTTTATTAATGGTGTTGAATGTTCATTACTTTAGTTTTAAAGATATGGACTTTAAAAATCGAGTACCCTTCTTTGTCATCTTAATGGTGATCTTGTTATTTGTAATAGTGTCTTGGGATCCGCCAGTTGTGTTATTTGTGATAGCGATTATTTATGCCTTGTCTGGCCCAGTCTTGACCTTTTACCAATACCGAAAAAAGAAATCGAAGAAGGTTGATGCCATAGATGAAGGCGCCAGTTAAGATAATTAGAAAATAATCTAAGATATTTGTAATATTTATTATAATTTGAGTCTATTAATATAAGTTGTTCGTAGAAAAGATATACAAATTATTAAAAGTTAATTTAATGGCTTGATACAAATTTTGGAACTTTAAACTTAGTTAAACGGTAACAGCATGATTATCAAAACAAAAAAAGATATTCCATCTTCAGAAATCACGTCTGAATCCAGTTATAAAAATCGTCGGCAATTTCTTAAACAGGGAGCCAATGTTGCAATGGGCGTAGGGGTGACTGCAAGTGGTTTGTTATCACCAACTGCTTCTGCTCAAATCATGGCGCCTCGTAGTGCAGCACAGTTGAATCTTGCTAGTAAACCAGAATGGTTAGCTCAAAAAATGGCAAATACGACGCCAGTGCCTAATTCAGGGCCATATACTACTAATGAAATGCTAACGCCTTATCAGGATGTCACCAATTATAATAATTTTTATGAATATGGCACAGGCAAACAAGACCCATCAAATAATGCCAGAAACTTTCAGATGGAGCCATGGTCGGTCGAAATAACTGGAGAAGTTAACAAGCCTGGCATTTATACACTTGAAGATATTCTTAGTCCGCATACTTTTGAAGAAAGAATTTATAGGCATCGTTGTGTTGAGGCCTGGTCAATGGTTATCCCATGGATAGGTTTCCCATTGGGAGATTTGATAAGTCGTTTTGAGCCAACTGGCAATGCGCGGTTTGTTGAATTTCAGACCCTGGTGGATAACGACCGTTTTCCTGAACAGAACTCACGGTTTTCTACTATCGACTGGCCTTATCAAGAAGCTTTACGAATGGATGAAGCTATGCATCCATTAACGTTAATTGGTGTTGGGGTTTATAACGACATTTTGCCAGCGCAAAATGGAGCACCTTTGCGATTAATTGTGCCTTGGAAATATGGAATTAAAGGTATCAAGTCTATTGTGCGAATTAATTTTACGAGTGAAATGCCGAATACTAGCTGGAATGATATTAGCGCCAGAGAATATGGATTTTATATTAATGTGAATCCTGAAGTGAGCCATCCGCGGTGGAGTCAAGCTACTGAAAGGCGTTTACCTTCAGGCCTTTTTGACCGCAGAATAGAAACTCAAATGTTTAATGGTTATGCTGAAGAAGTTGCACATTTGTATGCAGGCATGGATCTAAGAGTTAATCATTAAGAATAATGTGAATTAATGTCTTTTAAAGTACATTTGGAGATACGTTAGGTGCTAATAAAAACCAAAAAAGAAATTCCAGCCTCTGAAATAACACCTGCTTATGTTTATAAGAATCGTCGTGAATTCTTGATGGGTTCTGCAAATATTGCACTGGGTGCTGGAGCCTTAGGTGCAGGATTAATTTCACCAACAGCGCTAGCACAAGCCGATGGCTTGCGAGCCAGGGCGCCAGCAGAAATTAACCTGGCTGCTAAACCTGACTGGTTAGTCGATAAAGTAAGCAGCAGAAGTGATGCACCAGCAAACGGCCCATACAATACTGAGGAAGCTTTAACACCTTTTCAAGATGCAACTAATTACAATAACTTCTTTGAATTTGGCAATGGTAAGGGAGATCCGGCCAACAGAGCTCAGGATTTTAAAATAGATCCTTGGTCAGTGGAGATTGCCGGAGAAGTTAATAAGCCAGGAAACTATAATCTGGAAGATATACTGCAGCCTCATGCTCTTGAAGAGAGGGTCTACCGCATGCGCTGCGTCGAAGCTTTCTCAATGGTAATTCCATGGATAGGCTTCCCTCTGGCAGATCTCATAAATCGCTTCGAGCCAAATGCTAATGCACGTTTTATTGAGTTCGAAACCTTATACGATCCGGAGCAGATGCCTGGTCAGGCCGCTCGAACGTCTTCTTTAGGTTGGCCTTATAGAGAAGGGCTGCGCATGGATGAAGCAATGCATCCATTGACCATATTGGCGGTTGGGATGTATGACGATATATTGCCAGCGCAGAACGGAGCGCCATTAAGGCTGGTTGTACCCTGGAAATATGGTTATAAAAGCATTAAATCTATAGTGAGGATTAATTTCAGGCAGGATATGCCCAATACTGCTTGGAATGATTACGCTTCAAATGAATATGGCTTTTACTCGAATGTAAATCCACAGATTAGTCATCCACGTTGGAGTCAGGCAACAGAGCGGCGTTTACCCTCTGGTCTTTTCGACCGTAGAATACCTACTCAATTATTTAATGGTTATGCTGAAGAGGTTGCGCATTTATATGAAGGTATGGATCTCAGGACTTATTTCTAAGTCGGTTTCCAAGTCAGTTTGAGAGTTGTTTCTAGCCATGCTGAACATCTGTCGATAAAAGTCACTAATTGTTCAATTAATTCCTAAGATACTTTATTCATGAAGCCTGAACTCGCTATAAAACCTATCGTCTTTATATTGCTGTTGGTGCCGGCACTTTACTATTTCTATGCGGTTTATTTAGCGCTTAATGGTGAGAATATACTAGGGCCAGATCCCGCCCAGGCCTTATCATTGGCAACTGGAGAATGGTCTATCCGTATCTTGGTAGCTGCCTTGGCAATTACACCTTTGCGTTATTTGTTAAATATGCCGCAGCTATGGAATTATCGACGCATGGTGGGTTTGTTTGGATTGTTTTATGTTTGTTTGCATCTGATTGTGTTTTTGATGTTTTTATTACAATGGCAATGGGCTGATATAGGCCGCGAGATTGTTGAACGACCTTATATCACTATAGGGTTCGCAGCTTTCATATTACTATTACCTCTAGGACTGACCTCCTTTAAAGCAGCACAACGCAAAATGGGTCGAAACTGGAAAAAACTGCATAGACTGGTCTATGCTATCAATATATTGGCCGTTCTACATATTCTTTGGGTGGTTCGCTCGAGCTATTTCGATGCAGTTCTTTATGGCTCATTAGTTTCAATTTGCCTGGGGTATAGAATATTGCGAAAATATAACCCTGTTGTAAGAAAATTTGTCCTCTTGAAATAAGCTGCTATAAAGTAGAATTATTGTCTTAAAATAAGGTCAAAAATAGGGCCTAAATACTACTAAAAAAAATCCGCTTAAACCCTTGCTAGTTCTAGCTGTATCTGTATAATGCGCGCTTCCTCAATTGGGGAAGCTCTTTAACAAGTCGATCAAGTAATAGATGTGGGTGTTTGCCTGACGTGTTTGCGTAAAAAAACGTAGACAAAATAGGTAAACAACTACG
>CALSTS010000006.1:157500-446475 GCA_943789335.1 uncultured Pseudomonadales bacterium
TCGATACATATTAAGTAGGTCGGGACACGAGTTATCTTGACTGAAGATGGGGGGACCATCCTCCAAGGCTAAATACTCCTGGCTGACCGATAGTGAACTAGTACCGTGAGGGAAAGGCGAAAAGAACCCCTGTGAGGGGAGTGAAATAGATCCTGAAACCGCGTACGTACAAGCAGTAGGAGCCCTTCGGGGTGACTGCGTACCTTTTGTATAATGGGTCAGCGACTTATTGTAGCTAGCAAGGTTAACCGTTTAGGGAAGCCGTAGGGAAACCGAGTCTTAATAGGGCGTTAGTTGGTTGCAATAGACCCGAAACCGAGCGATCTATCCATGGCCAGGGTGAAGGTTGAGTAACATCAACTGGAGGCCCGAACCCACTTATGTTGAAAAATGAGGGGATGAGCTGTGGATCGGAGTGAAAGGCTAATCAAGCTCGGAGATAGCTGGTTCTCCTCGAAAACTATTTAGGTAGTGCCTCGTGTTTGTCCACTGGGGGTAGAGCACTGTTTCGACTAGGGGGTCATCCCGACTTACCAACTCGATGCAAACTCCGAATACCAGTGAGATTTATCACGGGAGACACACGGCGGGTGCTAACGTCCGTCGTGGAAAGGGAAACAACCCAGACCATCAGCTAAGGTCCCAAATACCAGTTAAGTGGGAAACGATGTGGGAAGGCTTAGACAGCTAGGAGGTTGGCTTAGAAGCAGCCATCCTTTAAAGAAAGCGTAATAGCTCACTAGTCGAGTCGGCCCGCGCGGAAGATATACCGGGGCTAAAATTGGTAACCGAAGCTATGGGTGCGTCCTTATGGACGTGCGGTAGAGGAGCGTTGTGTAAGCCGCTGAAGGTGTGCTGTAAGGCATGCTGGAGGTATCACAAGTGCGAATGCTGACATGAGTAACGATAAGAGGGGTGAAAAACCCCTCCGCCGAAAGATCAAGGTTTCCTGTCCAACGTTAATCGGGACAGGGTGAGTCGGCCCCTAAGGCGAGGGAGAAATCCGTAGTCGATGGAAAACAGGTTAAAATTCCTGTACCGATAATTACTGCGATGGAGTGACGGAGAAGGCTAGGCTATCAGGGCGATGGTTGTCCCTGTTTAAGCAAGTAGGCGGAGAACTTAGGTAAATCCGGGTTCTCATTACGCTGAGATGTGATGACGATCTGATCCTTCGGGTGACGAGAAGTAGTTGATGCCATGCTTCCAGGAAAAACTTCTAAGCTTCAGGTAATTATTGACCGTACTGTAAACCGACACAGGTGATCAGGTAGAGAATACCAAGGCGCTTGAGAGAACTTGGGTGAAGGAACTAGGCAAAATGGTACCGTAACTTCGGGAGAAGGTACGCTCCCTAGGGTGAAGCATTTACTGCGTAAGCCTTGGGGAGTCGAAGATACCAGGTGGCTGCAACTGTTTATTAAAAACACAGCACTCTGCAAACACGAAAGTGGACGTATAGGGTGTGACGCCTGCCCGGTGCCGGAAGGTTAATTGATGGGGTTATCTTCGGAGAAGCTCTTGATCGAAGCCCCGGTAAACGGCGGCCGTAACTATAACGGTCCTAAGGTAGCGAAATTCCTTGTCGGGTAAGTTCCGACCTGCACGAATGGCGTAATGACGGCCACACTGTCTCCACCCAAGACTCAGTGAAATTGAAATCGCGGTTAAGATGCCGTGTACCCGTGGCTAGACGGAAAGACCCCGTGCACCTTTACTATAGCTTCACATTGGACTTTGATACTACCTGTGTAGGATAGGTGGGAGACTTTGAAGCAGAGACGCTAGTCTTTGTGGAGTCACCCTTGAAATACCACCCTGGTAGCGTTGAGGTTCTAACTTAGGCCCATTATCTGGGTTGAGGACAATGTGTGGTGGGTAGTTTGACTGGGGCGGTCTCCTCCTAAAGAGTAACGGAGGAGCACGAAGGTACCCTAATGACGGTCGGAAATCGTCAGTTTAGTGCAAAGGCATAAGGGTGCTTGACTGCGAGAGTGACAACTCGAGCAGGTGCGAAAGCAGGTCTTAGTGATCCGGTGGTTCTGTATGGAAGGGCCATCGCTCAACGGATAAAAGGTACGCCGGGGATAACAGGCTGATACCGCCCAAGAGTTCACATCGACGGCGGTGTTTGGCACCTCGATGTCGGCTCATCACATCCTGGGGCTGAAGCCGGTCCCAAGGGTATGGCTGTTCGCCATTTAAAGTGGTACGCGAGCTGGGTTTAGAACGTCGTGAGACAGTTCGGTCCCTATCTGCCATGGGCGTTGGAGATTTGAGAAGAGTTGCTCCTAGTACGAGAGGACCGGAGTGAACGAACCTCTGGTGTTCGGGTTGTCATGCCAATGGCATTGCCCGGTAGCTATGTTCGGACAGGATAACCGCTGAAAGCATCTAAGCGGGAAGCCCCCTTCAAGACTAGATCTCCCTGGAGCTTTAAGCTCCCTAAAGTGCCGTTCAAGACTAGGACGTTGATAGGCTGGGTGTGTAAGGGTTGCGAGGCCTTGAGCTAACCAGTACTAATTGCACGTGAGACTTGACCATATAATCGCAGGCTTTTTACAATAGAGTCGGGTTATGTGATCGTAGCGAAACACTATAAGCAAGACATAATGCAAAGCTGTTGAACTTAAACGGTAACTTGTACAGACTAAGAAATAGAAAAGATATGTCAACGATTTGGTTTTTATCGCTTTGTTTGCGGTAAAAACAACAAGAATTGCCTGACGACAATAGCGAGTGTGAACCACCTGATCCCATCCCGAACTCAGCAGTGAAACCGCTCAGCGCCGATGGTAGTGTGGGGTTTCCCCATGTGAGAGTAGGTCATTGTCAGGCATCTAAATAAACAAACCTCATCTAGCAGTGCTAGGTGGGGTTTTTTTATTTCTGGTGTATGGATAATATTCAAATAACTAGTAATAGTTAGCCTATATTATTCTGTATGATTCTTTTCAAAAGATAATATGTAAATAGGTTAAGAAGTATGCAAGCAATCATTCGCTATTTCCCTTTATTAGCAATCTTTGCAGCTACAGTTGGTGCCTTTTTGCCTCAATTATTAACGCCACTGTCGAATTTTATAGTTCCTTTATTAACGCTAATAATGTTTGCTATGGGCTTAACATTGTCTTTTAGCAATTTCAAAAGCGTGTTGCAGCAACCATTAAAAATTATTTTAGGCACATCTCTTCAGTTTATTTTGATGCCATTAGCGGCTTTTTTAATCAGCCATTTATTTGCATTGGAAAGAGAGTTAATGATCGGCATGGTTTTAGTGGGTTGTTGTCCCGGCGGGACAGCATCAAATGTAATCTGTTATTTAGCTAATGGTGAGCTTGCCTTATCTATATCATTAACCATGGTGTCGACCTTAATGTCTGTTATAGCCACACCACTGTTAACCTTATTGTATTTAGGTCAGGCTATAGAAGTCCCTATAGCGGGTATGATATCCAGTATCTTCCAGATGGTTATAGTGCCAGTATTTGTAGGCCTTATACTAAATACATATTTCAGTAAGAATCTTGTCAAGCTAACTCCCGTGCTTCCAGTAATATCTGTAGTATCTATCGTTTTGATCATTGGAATTGTAGTGGCCCTGAATAGCGATAATTTAGTAGTGATTAGTGGCTTAGTAATTATTGCCGTCATTCTCCATAATGCAATCGGCATATGTATGGCATATGCAATTTCTAAGCAGTTTAAGTATGATGAAAAAACCTGCCGTACAATCGCCATAGAAGTAGGAATGCAAAATTCAGGATTAGGTGTAGCATTGGCCAGCCAATTCTATAGTTCCTTAGCCGCTTTACCTGGTGCAGTATTCAGTTTATGGCACAATTTATCTGGTTCGCTTCTGGCCGGATATTGGTCTAAAAAGTAAGGGTTAAAAGTAACGATTAACAATAATGATTAATTGTATATAGGGCTTAATAAATATACGTAAAATGATTGTAAAGAAGATTTAAATTTTATAAATCCGCTTATAATAGATCCTAACCAAAAGACTTAACCGCTTGCTAGTACAAAGAGCAAATCTGTCAAGCTCATATAAAACAAACAAAACTTATCACACAAACATAAAGGTGATACCCTTGTTTAAACAAATTCAACATTACAAAAGTGATCCCATCGAGTCTCTATTTGATCGATTGGCGGCAGATGTTAATCCCGCCAAGATTGATCTTGGAATCGGCGTATATCGTGACTATTCCGGCAAGGTGCCGGTTATGCAAGCTGTTCGACGTGCAGAACAGCAACTTTTCGAACGGGACTTATCAAAGTCCTACTTATCACCATTGGGTAATACTGCCTACTGCGAGGATATTGAGAAACTCACTCTGGGTGTTGATCATCCGATTCTGCGTGAAGGCCGAATTGTGTCAGCGCAAACACCGGGTGCAGGTAGCGCATTACGGGCCGGGGCTGAATTGGTTAATAGCTTAAATCCGGATTCCGAACTTTGGGCATCACAGCCTATCTGGGGTCACCAACTTGAGTTTTTTGATAAGGTTGGAATAAAGATCAATCACTATCGTTATTATGATCAGCTGAATTCAGTGCTTGATTTTGATGGCATGCTGGAAGATCTCAAAGGCATGCGACCTAACGATATCTTTTTAGTACATGGCTGTTGCCATAATCCGACAGGCCAGGATCTTAACCTGCAGCAATGGCAAGAGCTTGCCAATATTGTTAATCAAACAGGTGCTTTGCCTTTCGTTGATATCGCTTATCAGGGCTTTGGTGAAGGTATAGAAGAAGACGTAGCAGGACCTCGCTTATTCGCAGAAAATGTACCACAGATGCTATTAACGGTGTCTTCATCGAAGTCTTTTGGCATTTATCGAGAAAGAGCAGGGATACTTTCTGTTATTGTTGCATCTGATGATGGTACTGATATTGAAAGTGTTCGTCTTAAACTGCGTGATACCGTCAGACAGCTCTATTTTATGGCGCCGGATCATGGTGCAGCTGTGGTTCATGAAATATTATCAACGCCTGAATTAGAGCAATTGTGGCGTCAGGAGCTGGATGAGATTCGATTACATATCATTGAAATGCGGCGCTTACTGCGTTTAGCGATTGAAAAAGCTAATCCTGATTTCGATGCAGAGTTCATTGAACACCAACACGGTATGTTTTCCTGTCTGCCAATCACTGCTGAAGAACAAGAGCTTATGGAGCAAAAGCACCATATCTATATGTTGCCCAATGCGCGGATGAATGTGGCGGCTATGAACAGTAAGCAATCGGCCATTCTGGCAGAGGTTTTTGCTGAAGTCCGAGCTGCTAGGTGAATGTAGTGAGATCGACAGTTCTATAAGAAGGCTTTCTGAATTATTTAGCGGTATTTAATCAGCCTCAGTGCTTGTTCTTCTTATTATCTTATTATTTTACTTATCAGCTTTTTACCTAGTCATTGCTTATCGGAAATTTAAACCTTCTATCCAGCTTACCATGGCATGTCTTTCGCCTTCTGTCACTGGGGTAACCATATGCCTGACAAATGATGGAAAAATAATAATTGTGCCCTGTTTTCTAACAGTTTCTTTAGGGGGGCAAAGTTCTGGCGGTAGATCAAATATTAAATCGCCACCTTCATAATCATCAGAATCAGAAAGCTGCACCGAAAATGACAGCTTGCGTTGAAACATGTTGTCGTTGCACCAGGTGATATCTTCATGCCAGTTATAAAAACCTTCTTCACTGGACAGGTATTTAGTGTATTGCACATCAATGACCTTTTGAATTTCAAATCCAAATGTAGAACGATTCGCCGCAATGGCATGATCAAACACGATATCAAATAACACTTTGTGCTTAGCGTTGCTGTAATTAAAAAACTTTATTTTGGAGCGTCTTGAGTCATTCTTTTTATCGCCAGTGTTAAGTGATTCCTTTCTATTGCCTACTAGGCCTTCAGCATCAGGGATCTCGGCTCCCATACGCTTAATCTCCTCACACAGCTCGGGAGCTATTCGGTTCTCCCAGATACACCACCAATTTTTCATCGTGACTCTTCCTCCTGCTAATAGGGCTGTAATAATTGCTAAAAAGGTTAATGCCATACTAACGCATTTCAATGGGCGCTATGTTAGCACTAGATTAATCTACATGCAGGTGCATCAGTGCATTCAATCTTTAATTTATAAAGAAATTTGATATATATCCAAGCTTTTAAGTGAATTTTATCTAGACGAAAAAAAACGGCCACCCCTCTAAGAAGGATGGCCGCTTTATTTGACTTACTAAAGAATTACAGTTTTAGAAGTTATACTTCGCTCTAATACCGTAAGTCTGTGGGTTGCCGTAAAGCACCTGTTGAAGTCTAGCTGAAGCGACATAAGTCTCATCAGTTAGATTCATTACGTAAGCCTGAACAGTCCAACTCTCATCCTCATATGTGAGCGAGAAGTTGGTTATTGTACGCTCATCATTCAGGTAAAAGTTTTGTTGATCCAAGTTTGAATAGTTCTCATCTGTGTAAGAATAATCAATACGTGGAGTCAATGTTCCAGCACCGAATGGAATAGCATAGTCAATGCCTATGTTATAAGACAATTCAGGCGCCTGAATCATAGGCTGTCCTTGATATTGCTGAGCGTATGGTGTATAGCTGAAGCAGTTTCCGTTGGGGTCACCATTTCCGTCAACCGCTGTAGCAGGGTTTGGAGCACCACCAGCCACTACTGAACAATCTGGCAGGTAGTTGAAGCCATTGGTCGAGTTAGGCGTTAATGCCCAAGCTGGTAGTGAACTCAAAGGTACATCGCTAGCTTGACCGATTTCTGAATCCTGCCATGCGAACGAGAAGTTAATGCCCAGATTACCGATAAAGGTCTGTGCTGAGCCTTCAACACCATACATCTCTGCATCAGCGATGTTAGAGTTAGTAAAGCTCGAACCTAGACCTTGAGGGTCATCAAATACGAAGGTTTCACCCTGCATATTGGCATAATCCATGTAGTAAAAGCCTAGATCGCCAGTAACGGCGCCATCAAACAATGAGCCTTTCCAACCAAGCTCATAATCATCGACTTCTTCTGGTGCTACACCTTGACCGGCAAAACTACCTGCTTTATACCCTCTGGCATAGAAAGCATAGAAATAGTCGGTATCAGTTGGCGACCAGTTCAGACCAATCTTATAGGTTGGTACTTCATTGTCTACGCCATTGACTTGTCCTTCCAGACTGTTTATAGGTCGTTGTAGGATCAAACATCCCATAGTTGGAACTGCTCCATTTAAATCTGGAACGCCAAGATTATTAGGAGTTAGACCAACTTCTTGACAAGCAGCCGCAGGGTGAGCACCATCTACCGGGGCTGAAATAGCGAGGAAAGTCTGGTTGTGGCTGTCGTCGGAATTGTAACGAGCACCAATCGCCAGTTCTAACTCATCATTAATCTGATAGTTGTACTGACCGAAGATTGCCTGATGTTCAACCGTAGTTGGGGCGATAACATGCACGAACGAAGTTGGTACCGACAATGCTCCACAAGGAGTAACTGTTCCATCTGGTTGGTTACCACAAGTGAGGTTAGTTTGGCCATTGGCAACGGATAGATTAACAGGTGTAGTTCTGTGGAAATCGAATACACCCACAATCCAGTTGTTGCCACCATCATCCGCAGATGACAAGGTGATTTCATGTGTCCATGAGCGGTTACTTTCGTCCAGGCTGAAACGCGTTGGCCAGATTGGCACTGCAGAAACACCAGGATAATCGTCATCACTGTTCCAGTCATTCATCTCCGTGTGCAGTTTGTTATAACCATTTTTGGAGAGAAGCGTCATGCCATTATCAAATTCATAGGTGAACCACGCAGACCATTGTTGGTTTTGCTGGTAGTTCTTGCCAGGGAATAAATTGATGACTTCAAACGGTTCTGTTGGGGAGTAATCCGCATGGCGGCTTCTAACTATCCCTTGAACTGGTAAGCCAGTAACTGGGTCAGGCGTATTAACAATTAAGTTTCTTTGGTTAGGCTGACGCACGTCACCATGGTTGTTTACCCTATTTTGCTCAACTTTGAATAAGGCTTCAAATTGATCATTAGGTTGCCATAATAAGCCTAAACGAATCTGACGACTGTCAAGACCACCAGGAGCCTCTAACTCTTGGCCATTACCGAATACGGCGCCACCAAGGTTTTTGTAAAAGCTATTACGTTCTTCAGTGTTCCAGGCAATACGAGCAGCCCATGTATCACTCATTGGCAAGTTTATAGCACCTGTTACAGCATTGTGCTGGTAGTTGCCCATTCTGCCTTCAACAAAACCATTGATACCATCAAAGTTAGGATTGGCTGAATTGATAAGAATCGCACCACCGGCAGCAGATTGTCCTACGAAAGTTCCCTGTGGACCACGAAGTACCTCAATGGTACCAACGTCGAAGAAACCACCGTTCAGACCCATTGGCTCACCGTGGGTGACACCATCATTTACAACCTGTACACCCATTTGAACTGAAGGTGCGAAAGTATTGTTACCAATACCACGGATGTTGATGTCGTTACCTACACCGTTATTGGTAATCTGAATACCAGGCATAGCATTTTGTAAATCTTGAAGTTGTGTAATTCCACCAGCGGACAACATGTCTTGGTTGAATACTTCCATAGAAATAGAAGTTGTTTGTTCAGTTGCTTCACGACGTTCAGCCGTAACAACTACTTCTTCAATCTGACGTTGCGCAAAGCCGGCGTTGGCACCCATGCCAACAGCTACTGCGGTAGCGATAGATAGAGTAAGCGGTCTTATTTTGTAAGATTTGGATTTCATTGAATCCACCCCCTTAATTTAGATTAAGATTTAATTGTTTTAACTCTTTAATGGTATAGAAAACCCAAAATAACAACTCAAGAAACATGCGTAATAAGCCATGTTTATTGTGTAAAAATAATGGATTCCCGATTCCAAGGGGCCATCTTGCCATGCTTTGAAGGGAAATAAAAGCCTTTATTCAGATAAAATTCACATTGGTGGGGGGTGTTTGTGTTGTCACAGGCTTGGAATTATTAAGTAACACAATTATCAGAAGAATCAGTATGTTAGTTATTTTAGATGATTTAGTTTGCTAAGTTGAAAAAGTCAGAGGAGTGATACGTTTTTTTTGAAGAATTCTGAACGATTTTCATGCGAAAATATTTGCGCTATCTTGTTCTATTGGCTGTGAAATCAACTAGCTAATTAACTAGACAACCTTACTGGGTAAAGCCGTTCCTGCAAAAAATGCATCCAAGTTATCTATCGCAAGCATGCCCATAGCCGTTCTTACTTCTAGCGTGGCTGAGCCGATATGCGGCAATAAGCTGACGTTATCTAAAGCACGTAAAGCTTCAGGTACGTGTGGTTCCTGACTGTATACATCCAGACCAGCGCCAGCAAGTTGACCTGTGCTTAGGGCTTCTATTAGGGCTGATTGATCAATGCAGTCTCCACGAGCGGTATTAATTAAATAGGCGCTGGGTTTTAATTTGGCAATGTGGGCTGCACTAATTAGAGGGCTTGAGCCGCCTCCAGGGGCATGGATAGAGACTACATCAGCCAGTGCCATCACCTCATCAATGCTATGTAACTGCTTTGCTGCAAAATCCAGATTGGACACCTGTGAGCGATTATAGAAAATGACTTTCATGCCCAATCCAAATACTGCGCGCTTGGCTGTTGCCTGGCCAATACGCCCCATGCCAATGATGCCAAGCGTTTTACCTTGCACGCTGCAGCCTAAGCCTGCAGTTAATGAAAAGTCATTCCAACGGTTTTCACGTAATTTACGTTCCGACGCATAAGCTCGACGAGTTGTCGCAAGTATTAATAGCAGAGCGATGTCTGCCGTGGCATCTGTTAATACGTCTGGCGTGTTGGATACAGTAACTCCCTGTGCACGGGCTGTATCGATAGCAATATTATTATAGCCGACACCTATATTGGCAATGATTCGCACCTGACGGCCAGGCGTTTGTAAAAGGCTGCTATCGATTCGATCACTGACAGTTGGGACCAAGGCATCGTATTCAGTCATTGCTCTTGCCAGCTCAGAAGAGCTCAATGCTTTGTCGTCTTGGTTAAGGCTGACGTCATAAGATGCTTTTAATCGCGCTTCAACTGCAACAGGCAATGTCCTGGTAACTAACACTTTTGCTTGGTTTTTTTTCATGCGGTACCAATCATCTAAGCTAGAACGTAAAAGCTAGATTATTCGAGTATGCTTTTCTAAGCAATTATTTGTATAGTTGCTAGCAAGTTGAAAACCATTGGCTAAGGATTCTTATGATTAAAATATTTACCGGCATCTTTCGAATGAAATTATATTTTATTGCCTGCTATTTAGTTACTAGTTTAGGTTTTAGTTCAGTTGCTTGGGCGCAATCGCAAGCTTCACTGCCTCGGTTTGAGCTGGACCTTTTGTGGCCGGAAGTCCCAATGAATGAAAATTGGCTGACTGGCGGTTTAGGTGGTATGTGCATGGGGCAACGCGATGAAGTGTATTTGTTAAATAGACAAAATGTCGTCGAAGCCGATCTTGACGCTGCCTTATTAGCCCCCCCAGTTATCGTGCTGAATAAACAAGGACAGGTGATCAATGGCTGGGGGGATGCAGAGCTGATAGGCGGGCGCATACATGATTGCGATGTAGATGACGAAGGAAATATTTGGGTGATTGCAGCAGCTACCGGGCATATTCAAAAGTATTCTCCTGCTGGGGAATTGCTTATGCAAGTTGGCGAAAGCGGAAGATATGACTCTTCTAATGGCTCACGTGATGGAATCCCGCTTAATTCAGATAGTGCAACTTTTTATCTGCCGGCCGCAATTGATGTAGACAGTGCCACTGGCGACATTTTTGTTGCGGATGGGGAGGTGCCAGGCGGGAATACTCGGATTGCAGTGTTAAATAAAGATGGCGAGTTTTTACGGCAGTGGCGTTTGGTAAGGCAGGCAGGAGAAGAAGATGTTTTTGCTGGGCCGCATTGCCTGCGCCTAGCTAACGATGGTTTGGTCTATGTTTGTGATCGAAGCGGCAACCGGGTGCAAGTGTTTAATCAGCAAGGACAGATACAGCAGATCATTGATGCTCATTTTAACCCTCTCACATCACCTGTTGGAAGAGAGGGTGGCAATCGAGGTAATGCAGTTGTTCTAGCATTTTCGGCAGATCCAGAGCAGCAGTATTTATATGTCATTAACCAAAACAGTGTGCAAATCGAAGTGTATGATCGCTTAAGCGGGCAAATGTTAACGAGTTTTGGAAATGGTCCCGGGCGCTATCGTGGCCAGTTTGAACTACCTCATGGAATTGGCGTTGATTCAGAAGGCAATGTAATTATTGCTGAACAAGAAGGACGTCGAGTACAGAAATTCAACTTTGTTGGTTTGACGCCTTGAATCAATAGTTCAAAAAAAACCCACCTTGCAAATGCTTAGTGGGTTTCATTCGTTTCGACTTGTTAAAGCTTTTCAGCTCATTAAGTCTAAGGTATTTAGAAGGGGTAATGTTCAGGTTGGGTAGCAACAGTAATCCAGCGTAATTCAGTAAAGGCATCAATGCCTGCTTTGCCGCCAAAACGACCGTAGCCAGAATTTTTAACTCCACCGAATGGGATTTGGGCTTGATCCTGAACGGTAGGTCCATTCACATGACAGATACCAGATTTAATCCTGCGCGCTACTTGCAGTCCACGCGCAATATCTCGAGTGAATACAGCAGAAGAAAGACCATACTCACTGTCATTAGCGATATTGATGGCTTCATCTTCATCTTTTGCACGAATTACGCCAACCACCGGGCCGAAAGATTCTTCACTATAAATTCTCATATCAGTAGTGACTTCACTAATAACATTAGCAGGCATTAAGACACCATTCGCATCGCCACCACAAAGTCTTGTTGCGCCTTTACCAACCGCATCAGCAATCAAACTTTCTACATGGTCGACAGATGTCTGATGAACTACAGCACCAAGTGGTGTTTTTCCTTCCGCGGGATCACCAACAGCAAGCTGGTCAACTTTGGCTTTGAATTTTGCAAGAAATTGATCGGCAATGGCATCAACCACAATGACTCGTTCGGTCGACATACATATCTGGCCTTGATTCATAAATGCGCCGAACGCTGCCGCATCAACAGCAGCATCTATATCTGCATCTTCTAATACAAGTAATGGCGCTTTGCCGCCAAGTTCGAGCAATACTGGTTTGAGATTAGTAGCAGCACGTTCGGCAATGATTCTTCCTACATTAGAAGAGCCAGTGAAATTAATTCTTCTTATGGCAGGGTGATCGATTAATGCGCCGACGATTTCACCGGCGTCTTCTGGCGTATTGGAAACGAAATTAACAACACCATCACCTAAGCCCGCTTCCATAAATGCGCTGACAATCAAATAGTGCGTTCTCGGACATTGTTCGGATCCTTTAAAGACCACCGTATTACCACAAGCTAATGGCACAGCAATTGATCTAACGCCCAATATAATAGGCGCATTCCATGGCGCGATACCTAGAATAACGCCAACGGGCTCTCTCATTCCCATGGATAATTGGCCGGGCTTATCAGATGGAATCACTTCGCCATTTATCTGAGTGGTTAAAGAGGCCGCTTCTCTGACGATAGAAACTGCCAGCATTAAATTAAAACGTGCCCAACCTTCAGTGGCGCCAATTTCATCCATCATGGCTGATACGAATTCATCTGCTTTTGAGTCTAGCGCATCGGCCGCACGATTTAAGGCGGCTCTTCGAGCGTTGGGGCTTTGCGCAGACCACTCTGGAAAGGCCTGACTAGCAGCCTCAGCAGCACTATTTGCGTCAGCCACCGATGCCGCTGCAGCGATAGTCACCACATCACCCGATAAGGCACTTTTGATTTCCAAGTGCTTGCTTGAATCCTTGCTTTTGCCACCGATTAGTAATGGAATGTTTAATGTAGACATTATGACTCCTTGGAAAAGTTGTTATTAAACTTACTAGTGTTGCATTCTGAAAAACTTATATTGAAATACTCAACGCTAATTTTATAAAGGCAGCCAATATAGTGGGAAGGTTTGTATAATTCAAATAATTTTTAAGCTGTTTAGTATAAGTTCTTGAGATTAGCTCATAATTGTAATTGTTAATTATAGTGCAGGTTTAGGGCCTTTATTTGACGATTAAGATCTGGCTGTTGGCGGGATATAGCCATTCAACGCCTCTCTGCGTGACGACAGCATTGTCTTCAAGAGGAATTCGAATTTTTGCATTATCCCAATCAGGATTAGCGGTATAAGCAAATAACTCAATGGAAATCAGGCTCGATGGCCTTAATTCATAAGTGAGTTGCTCAGGGTTAAAAAATGCTAGAGAAGGGCCTATCCCATGACCCCAATTACCGACAGAGTGAGGGCCTATCACGACATCAGTTACTGATATGTCTGAGCTGGGTTGATTAAAACCAATTTGATTAAATCCGGCTGCCCTAATAGCTTCCCACGTGGCATCAAGCGCTATTTGAGCGCTAGCAGCAGGCTTGATAGACCTTTTCATTATATCTCTTACTTCGAGGGCTTGATTGAAAGCATGTTGGATACCCTGCGGGGCTTCAGTTTCGCCATCTCGCAGAACATAGGCAATTCTCTTCATGTCAGTATAGAAATCCAAAAAGCCAACGCCCCAATCGAGCATGAGAAGGTCGCCGCGCTGAATAATGCGATCTGTTGATGTCGCTGCAATACCGTCAGGGCCTGTGATATATACCGAAGGCATATCAAAAGACGACTCTAGGCCTCGGCTTAATTGTTGGTCGGACATCCACCAGGCAACATCTTCTAAAGTTGTCACGCCAGGGGTGATGACTTCATTTGAGAATGCTCGCTCAGCGATTTCACGACTCATTTCGCCAGCCTCAGCAAAGGCGGCAATTTCAACTGCAGTTCGGGTTGATCGAAAATCTGAAACAAAACGTTCTGCTGATACTAAGCGATTGCCATATGTGCCTAAGGTCTCTCTTAAATGTAAATAGGACGTGTGGGATAAGCCATCGGCTCCACCAATTGAGCTTGCCATGTTAATGCCGATACGCTCTGGGTTGCGTTCAGCCACATAGTCAGCAAGTTCATCAGGTCCACCAAAATAATCATAAACGCCACACTCTTCTAGGCGATAACCTGCGACACCCAGGACTGCGCGTTCAACTCGGTCACCTTGATTAGTGAAGATATAATAAGCCCAACCCGTCACATAACCTCGCCCAAGGGCATCCCAAAGTGGATCAAGGTTGCCTTCACGCATCACTACAATCCACATATCCAGATTATTTTCTTGCATGGCGTTGGGCATGATAAGGTCAAATTTTTCAGCACGTATCTGGCACATGCGCTCCCAGCGTGATCGGGCTTCTTGAGAGTAGGCCGTAGTTGAGAGCAGCATTAAAGTGGATATACATAAAGCAGCTAAAGTAGCCGAGACAGTTAAGAGGCGTTTACTTAAGAGGTGGTTAATCATATCGACCCTGCCAGGTTTTTAATAAGCTTTCTAAAGGAATTCGTACAGCTTATTAAATAATCACCTATTAAACAAATAAGGTTGACCAGATATAGTAATGGGATAGCAGCTACTAAATTGATACTTGAAAAAGAGATATAAAATGCAACTATTATCTGAAAGTGAGATGCTTATATCTAAAATTAATATTGCTAGTGACTTTTTTAATTCCCATTCGCTTTTCTTTCGTTTATATTGATCACGCATTGATTATTAGAATAGATTAGTTTGCACAGAAAACAGAAAAAACAGAAAGAGGAAGCAATTTTGAAAATTATACAGATTATTAGCTTGGCGGTTTGTATGTTGTTTATGAGCTCGTTTGCATGGTCGCAATCGGCTAATGACTGGGAGTCTGGGGAGCATATTTTCGACAAGATATGCCAGTATTGCCATACCCAAGGGGTTGGACCGGTGTTGACTGGTCGTAATTTGCCGCCGATTTATTTCACTACAATTGCTCGTAGTGGTCTAAATGCAATGCCAGCTTTTAGACCAACAGAATTATCCCCTGATGACCTTGAAAAAGTTGCAAATTATTTAAGCCAAAGCACTAGCGAGGCAAATCAATGAGCACTCAACTTTCAAGACGTCAGAGTTTCAAACTAATGGCTGGTGCGGGGCTGCTCTCTATAGCGCCCATAAGCGAGCTTTTCGCTAATGACTCAAGTAAAGCAATGTGTACAGCAATTGTAGTCACGAGTGACAATAGTGCTGGTGATAGTTTCAGCCAGTTTATCAATGCATCCTTGTCTACAAGCGCTATTAAAGTTGATCATAGTCATTATGAAAGTTTACATCCCTTAGTGAGTTTGCCGGCAGGTTCTTTACTTATTGGGCTTGTTAATGAGGCTGATAAAGTATTGATCGATTCAGTTTTGCATGAACGTAAAGCTGTCATGCATGTAAATGCACGGCTAGGAAATGACTTTAATTCAGTAGATCAAATTCCTAGTCTTGCAGAAAAGACAATTCAGGCTGCGTTAGCTAGGGCTGAAGAAGCAAGCCTCCCAGGAAACCGCGAACCAAATTCAGGTTCTTTAATTAGTTTTTATGCTTATTTATAAGCCTTTTAGATGAAGGCTTACTACAAAATTCAGGAGATTTAGATGGCAGATTTTAATGTTCTACCAGAAGGCGTTTCCGCCGAACAATTTGGCAATGCTATTGAAGAATATGCTGCAATTGTTGGCGATGAAAACGTTTTTGTTTCTGCGGACAACCTAACCAGTTACAACAAAATCATGGTTCCTGCAGATAACGCTGACCACGCTGCTTGTGGTGCGCTAGCGCCAGCTTCAGTGGAAGAAGTGCAGGCCATTATAGGCGTTTGTGATAAATACACGATTCCAGTCTGGCCAATTTCAACGGGAAAAAACTTTGGTTATGGTTCGGCAGCAGCTGCTACCAGAGGCCAGATGATTCTTGACTTGCGCCGCATGAATAAAATAATCGAAGTTGATGCCGAATTGGGTACGGCGCTGGTTGAGCCAGGTGTCACTTATCAACAATTAAAAGACTACCTTGAAGAAAACAATATTCCTTTATGGCTTTCTCCGCCTGCACCTTCTTCACTTGTGAGCCCATTAGGTAATGCAATAGATAGAGGTGTTGGCTATACCCCTTATGGCGATAACTTTTTCTTTTCTTGCGGAATGGAAGTTGTATTAGCTGATGGGCAAGTACTGCGCACTGGTATGGGTTCAATGCCAAAATCAACCTCATGGCAGGTATTTAAATGGGGCTATGGTCCTTCTTTGGATGGAATATTTTCACAATCAAACTATGGCGTAGTCACCAAGCTTGGTATGTGGTTAATGCCTCAACCGCCAGCATTTAAAGCCTTTGTTATTCGCTACCCTGATGATGCGGATATTGAAAAAGCTATTGAAACAATTCGTCCACTAAGAATTGCCCAGGTTATTCCTAATGCAGTGGTTATTGCGCATGCCCTTTGGGAAGGCGGAGCGGAAGTTGTGCGTTCTGATTATTATCAGGGTGAGGGCTCTATTTCAGATGAGGCCGTTGAAAGAATGAAGTCAGATCTTGGTATGGGGGCATGGAATATTTATGCGGGCCTATACGGCACACCTGAGCAAATTGAATTGAACTGGCAGATTGTCCAAAATACTTTTGCCGGAACCGGCGCCATTATTCAGGATGAAGAAGAAATGGCAGACAATCCGACCTTTGATTATCGCGCTAAACTGATGCGCGGAGAAATGACCTTGAAAGAGTTTGGTCTTTATAACTGGCGTGGCGGAGGTGGATCTGCCTGGTTTGCGCCTGTTGCACAAGCCAGAGGGTCCGAGGGTCTTCAGCAAATGGAATTAGCCAAAGAAATCTTGGGCAAATATGGTTTTGATTATGTTGCAGAATATATTGTTGGCTGGCGTGAAGGGCACCACATTATTGATTTGCTGTTTGACAAAACGAATGCTGAAGAAACTGAACGAGCAAACCAATGTTTTGATGAGCTCTTAAGCGAGTTTAGTGAACGGGGTTGGGGTTCATATCGAACTAATATTGCCTTCATGGACAAAGTTGCCAATACCTTTGGCCCAGTGAAGCGTGATGTTGATCAGCGCATTAAGCGAGCTCTGGATCCTAAGGGTATTATCGCACCTGGAAAGTCAGGCATTTATATTTAAGGCTCTTATTCGTATTCTGCCAATCTTCTAGCCATATCTAGATTCAATATCTAGATATGGCGGCCAGCTATCTTCTATCTACTAATTAGTTAATAATTATTGCTAGATTACTGTTAATTGGTAAATAGAAGGTATTGTTTGAAGCATGCTAGTTCATGAGAAAAACCATAACCGGCCAGTAGAACTTGGTTCTTACCCTCTTGAGGCGCTCCCTAAAGACCTTAGTGTTATTGAACAGGAAAGTCAGCGTCCAGCACTTGCAGAATCCCCTTATCTTGGTTCCGACAAGTTATTGGCGCAAGCTTCAAATACTTATTTAGATTATCTAAAAGCGTTTTCTCAAGGTGACGTTAGTCCGCAAAAAGCCCCCGTACCTGACTCTTTAGACCGTAGAAGCATTGATATTAAAGGTGCGGCTTATTTCCTTGATGCTACCCATGCTGGTATATGTAAGATTCCTGAGAATAGTTGGTTAATCAATGCTGAAAGCAGCAAGCATCCCTTTGCAATTGTGATTCTGGTGGCATATGGCAGGTTGCCTGAACAGGAGAATTTAGCGCATGAATGGTTAAGTGGAACAGAGCATGATATTGCGCGCATGCGCTGTGTGGAAATTGGGTCCTCAATATCTGGTTATATTCGCGCCCTGGGTTTTAACGCCAAATCTCACTTTGAGGACAGCACATCTTTAGATCTTAATCGTCTCGCAGTCCTTTCTGGTATAGCTGAACGA
Source organism: uncultured Pseudomonadales bacterium (assembly GCA_943789335.1). Taxonomy (GTDB): domain Bacteria; phylum Pseudomonadota; class Gammaproteobacteria; order Pseudomonadales; family Pseudohongiellaceae; genus UBA5109. The sequence continues at coordinate 175,417 of CALSTS010000006.1, forward strand.
ATTCTTGATGAGTCAGGTGATGATTCAACTATTCAAAGTCCTTTTTTAGCAAAGGATTTTGCCCTAGCGGTGATTTCAACCGATTATGAATTAGCAGTAGATACGCCATTTAAAATGGGCGCTAGAGTGAATAAATTTCAACACTGGCGAGGCATTAATGGTGCGATGTCTTTACGAGAAATTAACAGAAGAGACAGTCGTCAAAGCCATCTTAGTCGTTATCCAATGGAGCAAATAAAAAGAGTTGAGCGGCCAACCACACTCATCCTTGATGATGAAGTGCCACGAGTCCCAAAAAGGGCGGCTTTTTTTGCTAGAGCCAGGATGGGCGATTTGGGTAGCAAAGCACAAAAAGAAGTAACTCGTTTTGCTTATAAACACCCCTTAACCGGAGGCATGATGCCTTTGTTGGGAACGTTGGCGACTAAGCAAGAAGGAAAAGTTGCGTCGACACAAAGTGACGACTTAATTGATCCCGTTGCTAATGCCAAAGCCCTAAAAGCGCTTGCTTATCATTTAGGCGCTGATTTAACCGGTATTTGTGAAGTGCCTCGATATGCCTGGTATAGCCATCACATGGATGGTACAGAAATAGAAACTTATCACCGTTATGCCCTAGTGATGTTAATTGATCAGGGGCATGGCACGATGGAAGGAGCTAGTGGCGATGACTGGATTTCAGGCGGACAGTCTATGCGTGGTTATTTACGTGGTGCAGAAATTGCCGGCATTATGTCAGAGTTTCTACGAAAAAAAGGCCATTCTGCGCGTCCGCATACTCAGGCCGATAGTGATGTCCTACATATACCCTTGGTGTTATGGGCAGGCTTAGGAGAGCTAAGCAGGATAGGGGAGTTGGTTTTAAACCCTTATGTTGGGCCCCGTTTTAAGTCGGTAGTGCTAACTACTGACATTCCGCTTGAAGTCGATAAGCCTGTTGATTTTGGCCTGCAATACTTTTGTGAAAATTGCTTAAAATGCGCCAGAGAGTGTCCGGTTAGCGCAATTCCATTTAAAGAAAAAGTCATGTTTAACGGTTATGAAATCTGGAAGCCGGATGTTGAGCGTTGTACAAGATATCGTGTTACAAATTCGAAAGGCTCGGCTTGTGGCCGCTGTATGAAAACCTGCCCTTTAAACAAAGTGATCACGGCTGATGGCTCGATATTGCATCGAGTGGGTACTTGGCTAGGCGTTCATGCTCGCTGGTTAAAACCGATTATGGTGCCTATAGCTGTTTTTTTTGATGACTGGTTAGAGTTTGGTAAACGTAATCTTGTCAAAAAGTGGTGGTTGGATTTAGAAGTAGTCGATGGCGTTTGTGTTATTCCGAAAGCTAGCAATGAGCGCGATATTGATGTGGGTAAAGATACGTCGGGGCTTAAATCGCCAGTAGGATATTATTCAGCAAACGTAATGCCGCCTCCCAATTCAACAGAAGCAGTGTTACTCAATCATCGCGATGCAATTAAACGCGGTGAAGAACTAGAAACAGTCAGTGCTGCTAAAGCCAGACATAAAAATAAAGATGGAATACCCAAATACTATATTCCTACAAAAAATATATAATTGAATAAAAATTTATTACAGATCACTAAACTAGTAGTAGATAAGGATACGAAATGAGCAATACTTCATTTAAACCTGGACGGCATTTTTTACAGATTCCAGGGCCATCGAATGTTCCAGATAGTGTCTTGCGGGCAATGGCGCAGCCGGTTATTGATCATAGAGGACCGGATTTTCCGGCGTTGACCTTCAATATTCTGGAGCAGATAAAACCAGTATTTAATACGGAGTCACCTGTTTTTATTTATCCCGCATCGGGGACAGGAGGCTGGGAGTGTGCCTTGCTGAATACACTCTCACCCGGCGATAAAGTGCTGGCTTTTGAAACTGGGCACTTTGCTACTTTATGGAAAGAAGTCGCTGATAAACTCGGTCTAGAAGTACAGTGGGTTGCAGGCGACTGGCGCCATGGCGTCGATCCCCAAGAAGTAGAGCAGGCGCTGAAGGCCGACTCTAGTCACAGTATTAAAGCTGTGTTAGCGGTTCATACTGAAACGTCTACTGGCGTTACCAGCCGAATAGATAAAGTTCGACAGGCGATAGATGCAGCTAATCATCCTGCCTTATTCTTTGTTGATGCGGTTTCTTCCTTAGCCTGTACTGAATACCTTCATGATGAATGGCAAGTTGATGTGACGGTTAGTGGGTCACAAAAAGGCTTGATGCTGCCGCCAGGACTTAGTTTTAATGCCGTCAGTGAAAAGGCCTTAGCGGCGTCTAAACAATCAAGATCGCATCACTCTTATTGGCGCTGGGATGCGATGCTCAGCTTCAATGAAAAAGGTTACTACCCGTATACCCCTAGTACCAATTTGCTATATGGCCTACAGGAAGCCTTGTCTTTATTGCACCAGGAAGGCCTGGAGAATGTGTTTGCCAGGCATCAGCGTTTTGCTGAGGCCACTCGATGTGCTGTAAGCGCTTGGGGTCTGGAAAATATCTGTTTAAACCCTGATGAATTTTGTAATTCAACAACAGCTGTCCTGGTGCCAGAAGGCCAAGATGCAGATGCTTTACGTGAAATTATTTTACAGCGATTTAATATGTCGCTTGGCACTGGGCTGGGAAAACTCAAAGGGAAAATTTTTAGAATAGGTCACATTGGCGATTTCAATGAGTTAATGCTGGCAGGCACTTTGGGTGGAGTTGAGATGGGGCTTAGCCTCTCTGACATCTCTTATACCAGAGGCGGTGTTAACGCGGCCTTGGATTATTTGGCTGATACCTAGCGGATTCGGAATAACTCTAGACAAACATAATCTAGAAAAAATAATCTAGATGAAAATAAAAAGGGAATAAATAATGGATGCTTCTACAGCGGTAAGTACTAGCGCCACAGTTTCATTAATCGGTTTCGCAATTGTCATTTTTCTCTTGCTATTTCTAATAGCAAAATGGAAATGGCATGTCTTTTTTGCGCTTCTAATTCCTATCATGATCTTTGGTATTCTACCGGGCGTTCAACAAAATAATTTTATAGATGCTTTCGAAAGTGGCTTTGGCAATACTTTGGGGTCTATCGGTGTCGTTATTGTGTTGGGCTCTATTATTGCTGAAGCTTTGAAACACACTGGAGCGATTCAAGTGATTACAAAGTCAATGGTGAATCTGGTGGGCACTAAACGTATGCCGCTAGCATTAACGCTCACTGGTTTTGTTATTGGTATCGCTATATTTTCGGATGTTGCTTATGTCATTTTAAATCCCTTAGTGCATTCGGCTGCCAGAACAATGGGAGTGGGTATCGCAACTATGTCTACAGGTCTAGTTGGAGCATTACAGCTAACACATGCCATTGTGCCGCCAACACCGGGTCCATTAGCAGCCGCAGCGATAGTCGGAGCAGATATTGGCAAGACCATAATTTTTGGCGGCATTGCCTGCTTTTTTGGCTCAATTGCTGGTTGGGCTTGGGGAGCTTATATAGCAGGGCCACGTATCGCGACCATGGCAAGTGATGAGTTTGAAGGCGTGTCTATTGAAGATCTTGATGCTGATGGTCCTTCAGAATTACCCAGTACGCTAAGTTCTTATATGCCGATTATCATACCTATTATTTTAATAGGCACGCAGAGTGTCGTGTCTTTGGTCTTTGAAGAAGGGCATATCTTAAGAACTATTTTTGCCTATTTAGGGTGGCCAGTGATAGCGTTATCAATCGGTGTTTGGCTGGCCTACCGTAATATTAAAAGTGAAAGTGATAAAGAAAAAGCTAAAGATGTATGGGTGGAATCTGCTTTAAAAACATCGGCTATGATACTCGTAGTGACAGGCTTGGGTGGTTCCTTAAGCGCTATTCTTCGAGGCACACCTGCGGTGGATTTTATTGCGACTATTTTTACTGATTACGGTTTGCCAACTATCATGTTGCCTTTTGTCATCGGCATAATCGGCAATATGATTACAGGTTCAACCACCGTTGGCGTGATTACGGCAGCATCGTTAGTCGCTCCGATGTTAGGTACGCTTGGTCTATCACCGGAAGCAGCGACGCTGGCAGGTGCAAGCGGATCAGTCATCATTAAATATGTTAACAGCAGCTATTTTTGGGTGTGTACTTCCTTGTCTCGTTTAAGTGTGACAGATGCGGTGTTTAGCTATGGCGGGGCGACCTTAGTCGGCGGTCTAGTGTCTTTTATGACGGTCTGCGTCTTGTGGGTGCTTGGTTTAATCTAAGTTAGATTAAGAAAGCGCCATTTGTAGCACTCTGGCGACGTGCACAGCCTCTCTTCCGGTTCCATGCTGAATCTGACTGCGACAGCTGGTGCCATCGGCAACAATGATACTATCGCCTGAATCGTTATTTATTGCAGGAAACAGTGATAAATCTGCCATTTGCATTGAAACTTTATAGTGTTCTTTTTCATAACCAAATGATCCAGCCATTCCACAACAACTGCTATCAATCGTTTCAACCTTAAGCTCTGGTATTAAACCCAGAACTTCTTGTACGGGTGACATGGCAGCAAAAGCTTTTTGGTGGCAGTGGCCATGCAGCAATGCTTGTTTGTTCTCAATAGGATTCAACTGAAGGTTTAGTTTGCCGTCTAGCTTTTCTTTAGCAATAAATTCTTCAAACAGATAAGCATTTTCTGACAGTATGCGAGTGTCTTCGCCAGGCATAAGGGACAAGTATTCATCTCTCAGAGTCAGTAAGCAGGAAGGCTCTAAGCCAACCACAGGAACGCCTCGCTTTACGTAAGGTAAAAGCGTTTCGATCATTCGATTAGCTTCAATACGGGCTTCATCCAATAAACCATTGCTGAAGAAAGTTCTACCACAGCATAAAGGACGACCTTTATCGACCGGGCTTGGGCAAGTGACTTTGTAGCCAGCAGCATTAAGAACTTCTAATGCAGCATTAGCGTTTTCAGCTTCAAAGCAGCTGTTAAAGGTATCCACCAGCAGAATAACTTCAGGCTTGTCGTCAGTACCAGTCAATTCTTGAGCGCCTTGTTTAAAATGATCGGTGCGCCATTTAGGTAATTTACGTTTACTGCTTACGCCTAATAGCCATTCGGAGATTTTTGCAAAACCTGGAACTTGGTCACGCAGGTTTAGTAGGAAGCTTAAATATTTTAACTTTGGAGCATAGCGAGGCAAGTAAGCAAATACTCGATCTCTTAGGGTTAATCCATTTTTCTGATGGTAATGATAAAGAAACTCTGTTTTCATTTTAGCCATATCAACACCGGTAGGGCATTCGCGTTTACAGCCTTTACAGCCCACGCAAAGATCCATGGTTTGGTACATTGCATCTGAAGTGAAGGCATCCGCTCCAAGCTGACCAGTAATAGCGAGTCGTAAAGTGTTAGCTCGGCCTCGTGTTAGATGCTGTTCATTTTTGCTTACCCGATAAGATGGACACATGACACCAACATTAGATTTTCGACAAGCGCCATTGTTATTGCACATCTCAATGGCACGACTGAAACCGTCCCATTCAGACCAATCCAGTCTGGGTTTTATATCTATAGGGGCATAGCCAGGAGCGAATCGCATAATGGTGCGATCATCCATTTTATGCGGATTTACAATTTTCCCTGGATTAAATAAACCCGTCGGATCAAAGTAATTTTTTACTTCCTCAAAATTATCAACCATGCGACGCCCAAACATTGGCTCATGAAATTCTGAGCGTGAAATGCCGTCACCATGTTCGCCAGAATGTGAGCCCTTATATTCGCGTACCATAGCCATCGTTTCTTCAACGATGTCTCGCATTTTAGTGGCGCCGCTCGCTTCTTTCATATTTAAAACGGGTCTTACATGCAAGGTGCCAACCGATGCATGCGCGTAAAAAGTGCCGGTTGTTCCGTGTTTGTGAAAAATATCTGTCAGTCGTCGCGTGTACTCTGCGAGATCTTCCAGACGTACTGCGCAATCTTCAATAAATGAAATTGGCTTACCATCGCCTTTCATTGACATCATGATATTGAGGCCTGATTTACGCACCTCCCATATATCATTTTGAAATTTTGTGTCTGTAGCTTCGACGACAGCATCAGGGAAACCTAAATCACCCATTAACTCGACAAGATCATGCAGACCTTTGATCTGATCTTCTTTATTTTCGCCAGCAAATTCGACTAGTAGAATTGCTTGCGGTTCGCCTTGCACAAAACGATTAACTATAGGCGCATATATTGGAATATCTCGAGCCAGATCAATCATGGTGCGATCAACAAGTTCTACTGCAGAAGGGTCAAGCTTCACAATATGTTGGGTGCTTTCCATGGCCTCATAAAAGGTTGGGAAGTGACAAACGCCCAGCACTTTATTCTTTGGAATAGGTTGTAGGTTTAAATGGATACGCTGGAAGAAGCCCAAGGTGCCTTCAGAGCCAACTAATAAACTCGCAAGATTTGGATCTTTTTTGACCAACTCATCAATATTGTAGCCGCCAACTCGTCTCAATAAATCGGGGAAACGTTCTGCAATTTCATTAGCTTCTCTCTGCCCTAGTGCAATGAGGTGATTAATTAATTCCTGATGCTTTGTATTTGAAAGAGCTTCACCATTAATTTTTTTGAAATGAGCTCGGCTACCATCGGCTAACAATGCTTCTATAGAGCGGACATTGTGTACCATATTGCCGTAGCGTATTGATCGTGCACCACAGCTATTATTGCCGGTCATTCCACCTATTGTGGCCCGGTTAGCAGTAGACACATCGACGGGATACCAAAGGCCTTCTGCTTTTAGTTGGCGATTGAGTTCATCTAGCACCATGCCTGGTTGGACACAAACGGTCGCTTGTTCCTTGTTGAAATCAACCAATTTATTCAGGCTGCGCGTAGTGTCAATTAATAGTGCTTCCCCAATAGCCTGACCATTTTGTGAAGTGCCAGCCCCTCGAGGTAAGACGGGCACACCTTCTTCAGCCGCTATTTGTACTGCGATTTCAACGTCTTGCTCTGAGTCAGGTATAACCACACCAATTGGCATCAATTGATATATAGAAGCGTCTGTACTGTAGCGTCCTCTGGAAGAAGTGTCGTGGAGAACCTCGCCCTGGATTTCCTGGTTTAAACGTCTAAACATAGGGCTGATGTTAGAGCTGTTAATAGCGTTTTTATTATTCGGCATAAAGTTCAAATCGCATTTAATAAAAATTTATATCATAACCTTGAAGGAGTCGGCTTCAACAAAGCTATGAAGAATAAAGAGACGAGTAAATAATTATATATGATTTTATCAGGACTGATTTAACAGTACTAACGATCTACTGTGTATTTAACAGATGCTTATTTGCGGTGTTTATAAACCTAAAGTAGGTTTTTATTGTAAGCCTGAATTTGGAAATCATCAGGATTGTCAGTTGATGATACTCCACGTAAACTAATCAAAGAGAGAACTCCATGGTTAAAAGAAGATGGGGTAGGCAGTAAGCCGTTGGTTGTACATTTTTAAATCAGGCCTGATCCTTTGGCAGATTAGTTCAGGTAAAGCAGTTTTTTAAATGTTAAAAAAAAGGCATTTTAATTGAGGACAATGTTGTGGCGATAAGACCAGAGTTTGTTGAAGAGTTGAAGTTATTAAGTCTGTTTAACCTGGATAGTATTCAGGAGGGGATCAAGATTCACCATGATGCCGGGGCTGATAAAATTGAAGCAGCCGCGCGCTTGTTTGAAAAGGGCATAATTACTCAGGTTGACGGTGGTTATTTAACTAATCTGGGCATTGAGGCTGCTGAGCACGCTCATGCCCTGATTAATATACTCATGCTGGTCGAGCACTAGTTGGTCTAGTGCTGGAAACTAATTCCTAACGGAAATATGCGTTACATATTCTTTTTCGTTGGGAATTCCCCCTCCGAAAGTCTCACGAATAGAATTGTCAAAAAATTCTTCAACATATTCCATGGCTTCTCTACCGCGGCGCACTAGCAGGGTGATTTCCTGAATATCGCCAGCAGCAAGAGAACCTTCTATGTTATTTAGTTGAAAATGCATGCCGGTAGTTTGCATATCTAAACGCTCACCGGGAAGTAATTCAATATATTCTAGGGTCTCATTATTACTGTCTACCAAGGTGGCGTTATCAAAAAATTCACTACTGGCACTCAATATCAGAATGGGCTCATAGTGTAAATTTGTTAAGGTAAAATAAGCGCTTGTTGAATCAGATCCGGCAGCTGGCAGCTCGACATGTGAGCTTTCTATGCCTAAAAAGCCAGGAATCAGCAGTGGTTCAGCAAATGCTAAGGATTGAGTAATCAGGGTCAACAATGAAATTACAAGGGTTTTTCTGAGTAAGCTAAGTAAGTTGAATCTTACGTTCATTTTACACCTCTACTATATTAACTATATTAACTATATTAACGGTATTAATGACTTTAAATACAATTTGTATCACTGAATTTATCACTTATCAGCTTATTTACAAACCATTTAATTATTTAAATTTAATTTTCAGCTTAACTTCCATGTAATTGTAGGTATCATCCCATCTGGATCAGGTAACTCAGGAATTTTAAGGTTTTAAATAAATGAAAAAGAATATGACAGGTGGCGAAGCCATGGCGTTGGCCGCAAAGGCTAATGGTATTAAGCAAATTTTTGGTATTCCGGGCGCACAGATTTATCCCTTATTTGATGCTTTCGCAAGACAAGGCTTCGATGTCATTGTTCCAAGACATGAACAGACAGCTGGTTATATGGCCATGGGAGCGGCTAAATCAACTGGTCAGCCAGCAGCCATGGCTGTTGTGCCAGGGCCAGGGGTCTTGAATGCTTCATCAGCACTTTGTACAGCAATGGGGAATTGCTCAGAAGTGCTTTGCCTAGTTGGTCAAGTCCCTTCAAGTTATTTGGGTGTTGGCAGAGGGCATTTACACGAATTAGCGGATCAGGCAGGTACGCTTAACAGTCTCATTAAAGATGCTGTTCGTATAGACAAGGCTGAAGATTCCACAGCGATTATGAATGCTGCTTTTGAAACAATGACAAGCGGGCGACCCGGTCCAGTTTCAGTAGAGATGTGCTGGGATACTATGGCGGATAGCTGGGACGTTGAAATTGGAGCTGGCAGTAAACATGGAATTAAGCCTGAACTAGATTTAGACCAGATTAAAGCTGCAGCTAAAGCTATCAGTAGTGCCAAAAAACCCATGATTATGTGTGGCGCCGGTGCTCAAGATGCTAGCGCAGAAGTGCTTGCTTTAGCTGAGCTCTTAAATTGCCCAGTAACAGCTTTCAGAAGTGGTCGTGGAGTTGTGGCCGAAGATCATGCGCTCTATGTTCCTCCTGTTGCGGCTCGTGTCTTGTGGGATGATTGTGATTTATTAATTGGCGTTGGCTCAAGGCTTGAAATGCCTTATATGCGCTGGGTGGCAGGCTCTGATTACCATCAAAAACCGACAGATGATCGTACCCTGATTCGAATTGAAATTGATCAGGCAGAACTTGATCGCTTTGTCCCAGATTTGGGTTTACTGGCGGATGCTGCGGATGCTTGCAGTGCTTTGATTTCTGAACTTGAATCACAGCTTAAGCCAAATCATTCTCGCAGCGATGAGATTGCTGAGATAAAAACTAAAGCCTGGAAACTTATTCACAAAGTACAACCGCAGATGGATTATTTGAATACCATCAGGGAAGTATTGCCACGCAATGGATTTTTTGTGCCAGAGTTATCTCAGATGGGATTTGCTACCTGGGCTGGTGGTATGCCGATTTATGAACCTAGAACTTATATTTCCGAAGGCTTTCAAGGCACATTGGGTTTTGGTTTTCCAACAGCATTAGGCGTAAAAGCTGCTAACCCTGATCGGGCTGTGGTTTCTGTCAATGGTGATGGTGGCTTTATGTTTGGCATGCAAGAATTAGCTACTGCAGCTCAGTACGATATAGGCTTGGTGACTTTAGTTTTCAATAACAATGCCTTTGGTAATGTCCGCCGAGACCAACAAATGGGTTTTGGTGGTAGATTAATCGGAGCTGACTTAAAGAATCCTGATTTTATGAAGCTGGCTGAAAGTTTCGGTGTTGCTGGATACAGAGTATCTACGCCAGCTGAACTCAAACCTGTACTGGCCAAAGCGATAGATGATAATAAACCCGCATTAATTGAAATAAGTACTGAAACTGGCTCTGAAGCGGCAGCTTGGGAATTTATAAATATGTATGAAACGCCGAAGTTATAACATAAATTACATAAGCTAAATTTCAGAATACTGACTGATTTCATATGAAAAAAGCTCTTTATAAAACATTAGACATCGTGCTTTTGCCCTTTGTGTATTTTTCGGCTTGGCTTTTAAAAGCTGTGCGGAAGAAAGGCGTGCATCGATTACCTAATATTAAAAGAGCTTTGTTTCAAGTGGGTGTTTTTCCTATACGTAATCATTATTATGAGCCGCAATTTGATTTTCGTGAGCCGCATAAAGATTTTTCTTTAGACAGAAATCTTCCTGGTGTTAATTTAAATGTAGATATGCAGCTAGCTAATTTGAAAGAGTATGATCACAGTAATGAGTTGGAAAATATTTCCTTAGAAAAAAAACATGACCTAGAGTTTTATTTGAACAATGGATCGTTTGGCGCGGGTGATGCAGAGTATTGGTATCAAATTATACGCAACATTAAACCTAAGAAAATCATTGAGGTGGGTAGTGGTAACTCAACATTAATGGCGATAATGGCAATAGAAAAAAATCAAGAAGAGATGCCAGATTACAGTTGTGAGCATACTTGTATCGAGCCTTATGAAATGCCCTGGCTTGAAAAAACTAATGTGTCAGTACTTAGAAAAAAAGTTGAAGAAGTAGAGCTTGAGTTCTTTTCACAGCTTGAAGAAAACGATATTTTATTTATCGATTCATCTCACGTTATTCGGCCCCAGGGAGATGTTTTGTTTGAGTATCTAGAATTATTGCCTTCACTTAATAAAGGTGTAATTGTTCATGTACATGATATTTTCCTACCAAAAAATTATTCACAAGCCTGGTTAAAAGACAAAGTAACTTTCTGGAATGAGCAATATTTATTAGAGGCTTTTCTTAGTCATAATGATAGTTGGGAAATTCTTGGCGCCCTAAATTATCTTAGCCATAATCATTTTGATGAGCTAAAAAGGGTCACGCCTTTCTTAACGCCTGCGCATGAGCCCGGCTCTTTTTATATGCGAAAACTTAGCTAGCTTTGCTTACTTGAGCTCAGGCTTTAGCTGAATATTCCTGTTAGATATTTATTCCTGACTTGCGGCAAATTCTTGCCTTGTTAGGATGTAGTGTCGAACTGCTTCTACATCAGCCGCATCCAATTCAGCTGCAAAACTAACCATTCCTTGTTCAGCAAAAACGCCACCTAGTACCACAGAAGCCCAGGCTTCTGAACTCGCAGGAAAGGAGCTGTAGCGTAAGTCTTGAATGACGCCACTACCAACCGCACCGGCACCATGGCAAGCCCCGCAATAACGGTCATAGACTTCAAAGCCTTGCTCAGCTAAATCAGTATCGATTGTAATACCTGAAAGGTCAGGAATAGCCGGGGTTATCAGTTCGTAATCTGGAAGCGATGCTTCACCGCCTAATTTAAATGTCAGTATTCTGCTATTTGCCAATGTAGGGCCTGAGTTGGTGGAAAGGGGCCCCAAAATAATTGGCAATATGCCACCCCAGCCAGCCATAACAGTGATGTACTGTTCACCATCAACTTCATAAGTTACTGGCGGAGCAACAATAGCGGTTTGCGTTGGGTATTCCCATATTGTGGCGCCATCGTTGGCGGCATAGGCCTTAAGAAAGCCAGCAGCAGTTCCCTGAAAAACCAGATCGCCTGCTGTAGATAAAACGCCACCATTCCAAGGGCCAGGATATTGTACGCGCCAGCGTTCTTCCTGAGCGACCGGATCCCACGCGGCTAAGTGGCCAAGAGTTGCCGCTTTTACGCCGGTAATAACATCAGGGTCATCTGGCAGGCGGGCGACTTTGGTATCAACACCTAAGTTTGCAGCCAGGGCTTTTGCTTCAAATGCATTGTCTTCCATATAAGGAAAGCTGATTTCCTGTGCGGGCAAATAGACGAGGCCGGTTTCAGGATTGTAAGACATCGGGTGCCAGTTGTGGCCGCCAAGAAAGCTGGGAGATTGAAGAGATACTTCACCGGTTTCCCAATACTTGGCTGAATCGAGAATATTGGGTCGACCTGTTTCAGGGTCAATACCATCAGCCCAAGTGATAGGTACGAAATTCTCACCAGATATAAACTCGCCTGTTACTCTGTCGATGACGTAAAAGAATCCGTTTTTAGGCGCTTGCATAATGACTTGACGCAAAGCGCCATCAATTTCCAAATCAGCCAGGATCATATGCTGAGTAGCGGTATAGTCCCAGGCATCCCCTGGTGTTGTTTGGTAATGCCAAACGTAATCACCGGTATCGGCGTCTAATGCCACAATGGATGAGACGAATAAGTTGTCGCCCACACCTTCACTTCTTATCAGAGGGTTCCAGGGCGAAGAGTTACCGGTGCCAATATATAAAAGTCCAAGGTCAGGGTCATAGGCCATAGAATCCCAAGCGGTTCCGCCGCCACCCAAAAGCCACCATTCGCCTTGCCAGGTTTCAGCGGCTAATGCCATCGTGTCTGATTCGAAGCCATCGGCCGGATTACCGGGAACTGTATAGAAACGCCAGCGCTGATCTCCAGTTTCAATATCATAAGCGGTGACATATCCCCTTACTCCGAATTCAGCACCTCCATTACCAATAAAAACCAAACCTTCTGCCACACGCGGCGCACCGGTAATGGTATAAGGTTGAGACAGGTCTATGGTAAGTACCGACCAAAGTTCGTCTCCAGTCTCTGCATCTAGTGCAATCAATCGACCGTCAAGCGTGCCGACAACTACTCTGTCTTCCCACCAGGCAACGCCACGATTAACAGCATCGCAACAGCCATTGACGGCATGAGAACGATCTACTTCAGGATCAAAAGTCCAGAGTATCTCACCAGTGCCAGCATCAAGTGCATGAACGATGCTCCAGGCAGTTGTGGTATACATGATGCCATCAACAATGATTGGCGAAGCTTCCTGGCCACGACTTCCCGGTAAGTCGACATACCAGGCCAGCGATAAATTCTCGACTGAATCCGTATTGATCGTTTCTAAGGGGCTAAAACGTTGCTCAGACCAGGTTCGACCATGAGCAAGCCAGTCACCGGGTCTATTATCAGCATCAGCAATTGTTGGCGCCAATGGTGAAGAGCCCTGCAAGACAACAGAAGGTTCAGAGCTTTGTCTTGGGTCAGTATTTGCACCACAGCTCGATAACATTAAAGTCACAACAGTAATCAGTGACAATGTCAGAAATTTTTTATTCTTCATTAGATCTTGTTGCATCAATAGTCTCACATAAATCAATTAGTGGTGGTGGAAGCGAAATGGCTCCCAATAATTCCAGATGGTACTTGTTTATAGGTAATTATAAATTTCTGTGCGAGCGCCCCGCTTGAGTAATTTTAGTGGCAAAGCCATGAGTTTTTGTAATTAATTTTTAGTGGTTTCATTAATTCCTCCAAGCAAGATAGCATATGATTATTGGCACAAAAAATATATTAATTTATTTTTAAATCGGGAGGGATTTTACTAAAAATAAGTTTTTACTTTTTTATTTCCATTATTCAATTAAAAAAAGAGTTATTTACAAAAAAACTTTTATTGCTCCAATAAGTTAAATAGAGATTTAATAAAATATATGCTGGACGATATGTCCTTCCATGTTTATTCTTTCTACCCTTGGAACGCAATAATAAATAGAATTGAGCAATTAATATGGATCGTCGTAAATTTTGTAAATCCAGTCAACTTTCATTAGCTACTGGACTTGTTACGCCTTTTTTGTGGGCCAGATCAAGTGCGCAGGGGAATGGACCTAGCAGCATTGTGAATACGACTTCAGGGCGTGTACAAGGTTATATGAATGACTCTGTTGAAGTATTCCGCGGAATTCCTTATGGAGCGCCTACCAGCGGGGCTAACCGATTCATGCCGCCTCAGGAAGCAAGACCCTGGACAGGTGTTCGCAGTACGACGGTTTTTGGTACTCGATCACCGCAGCCATTTCGACCTATGATTCCTGAAATTGGTGATGCCCTAACTGGGACTGGTGCGATGGGAGAGGACAATCTTAAACTGAATGTATGGACCTCAGATACTAACTCTAACGCCCAGAAACCAGTCCTGATCTGGTTTCACGGTGGAGGCTTTAGAACCGGTTCTGGCAACTCACCCTTCTTTGATGGCGAACAACTGGCCCGTTACCATGACATGGTTGTTGTCACAGTTACTCACCGCCTGAATGCTCTGGGATTTTTGTATCTCGCTGATGCTCCGGATGAACGCTATCGGGAATCATCCAATATGGGCATGCAGGATATTCTGCTTGCCTTGCAATGGGTAAACAAAAATATCGAAAACTTCGGGGGCGATCCGGACAACGTTACTATTGGTGGTCAATCTGGTGGCGGGGGCAAGACCAGCATCCTTCATGGCATGCCTGAAGCGCGTGGTCTTTTTCATAAAGCCATCATCATGGCGACCATCATTGAAACAGCGGTATCAGCCCTTGAGGTAGAAGAAGCTGTTCATAACAGAGACTTGCTGCTGGCTCGCCTCGGGTTGAACATAAATAATCTGGACGCCCTGCAGGAAATGCCTTTCGAAGTCATTATTCGATCGCTAGGAAGACAACCGGGACCAGTAACTCCGGATAATGGAGACTTGGGATTGCGTTATGTTCCGGTGGTTGATGACCGAGTGTTGACTCTGCATCCCTTCTCACCGGAGGCTTCGCCACTGGCGACAGAGGTTCCTATATTTTGTGGTTCCAATGAGACTGAAGGCGTGCCTTATGGCAATCCTAATGATGATTTCTGGAATTCCGAGCCGGGAAATTTAAATGAACTGGTTTCAGAAATCGTACAAAGCCATAGGATTTCTGAACAGGAAGCGCGTGGTTTGATCAGCTTGTATCAAAGTAATAGACCTGATGCTTCTTATGGAGATCTTTCTCTTTATATGCAAGCGGACATTCGCCCGACACGTATTGCTCCCTATATTATTGCTGAACGTAAAGTCGAACAAAATACAGCTCCTGTTTTTATGTACTATTTTCAATGGAACTCTCCGGTACTTTACGGAAAGTTGCGTTCCATGCACTGTATGGAAGTCCCTTTCTTCTTTGACAATATTGATAATACGGTCTTTATGAATGGTCGTGGCAGAGAGCAGTATGAATTAGCTTGGAAGATGGCTGAATCCTGGGCAGCTTTTGCCCGCACTGGCAACCCGAGTAATGCCAGCATACCTGAATGGCCCGCTTTCAACCTGAATGAAAGACCCACCATGGTGTTCAGCAATAATACTCGAGTAGTGAATGATCCTTACAGGGATGAGAGGCTAGCTACTGATGAGATTCTGGCTCGTCGGCAAGAAGCTTAAAATCTCTTTAAAGCTAAAGGCATAATTTGAATAATGAGGCCTCTGTATATCTTGAGGTTCTCAAGTTCTCTTATCAGTGTGATGATTACCTTGCGCCCTGTGCAGTTCGAATACCTGTCGGTCCTCCACTTACCGGAATTGACCCACTCTGTACGAGATTGCTGCCATCAAAATCGAACAAAGTAAGCTCATGTTCGACTGAACATTGAACAGCTAGTTTTGTCGCGTCATTATTCCAAACGACGCCCTGACACCAGTGACCAATTTCTGTTTCTGCCACCAAACTCAAATTCATCCCGGACCTTTGGTAAATTTTAAGAATACCGAAATCATGAAACCAAGGTGTATTAGGTGGTAAGTTAGAACCATTCATAATGGGGACTGCAAGATAGTTACCATCAGGTGATAGAGCTAGGCCCTCAGGAATAATCCCAACAGTTACCGCATTCACCATGCGCGGAGGTGAAAGGTGTAAATCAATCACGCTGACTGTATCAACACCTCCAGTCGGGCCATTACCTATAATTGGCTGCTATGGCATATTGGCCATCAGGTGTGATATCGATAGAATAAGGTCCTAGATTGGATGAAATATCTAAACCACTATAAGTGACTTCTTCTCCTTCTATTTCCAGCATGGAAACACTGTGATCTGCATTTCGTGTAACCAAGGCTCGAGAGCCATCGGGAGTAAAGACGGGCAGGCTTGGCTGGCAAGTGTCGCAAACTTGCACATCCCCAACCCGAGTAACTACTTTATCTATAATACTGAACACAGTCACAGTCCCGGCAGCCCGGTTTGCAACCAGAGCCATAGTTCCGGTTGGATTGATCGACACCCCGGAAGCTCTCTCTCCTGCACGGACAGTATCAATGACCTGTATTGGTATAGATTCCAGATCCACTACACTGACTACATCATTGAAAATTGTCTTGGTGGGATCGTTTGGATCAAGGCGCGTCGAAGAGACAATGAGGGCAATAGATTCATCAGGTGCTACCGCAACACTTTGTGGAGGTGCAGACCAGCCTCCAGGGGCATTGAGTTCGGCAATCAGTCGAGGGGGATTTGCCCCAAGATCAACAATGCTCACAGTATCCGGTGGAGGATTGCGGACTAGTGTGTTTACGCCATCAATAAGTTCAGCTTTATTATCATTGGACGATACAAGCAATTGTGCGAAGGAATTTTGCATGATGGCAAATAGCATTAGCAGCATTACGCTAAGTAGGGATAAACACGATTTTATTTTCAAAAATACCTCCGATGATGCCTTGGATTTTATCTGAGTTTATGATACTAGACCATTATTCATAAGTCTGAATATTTGGATTAACTTGATCTGAAGTTTACTAGCTCAGTGTGGCTGGGGGTCCCTTTTCCCGGCAAATAAAAAAGTGATAAAAAAATACAAAGGAAAAAATGAGAAAGCAGTATGAAGGGATACCTCTTGGGTAGCGAAAAAGGTAAGATAGCTGGGACATTTTTTGTCAGTTCCTACTGACAATTGACTTGGTTTCACACTTAT
Organism: uncultured Pseudomonadales bacterium; assembly: GCA_943789335.1. GTDB lineage: Bacteria > Pseudomonadota > Gammaproteobacteria > Pseudomonadales > Pseudohongiellaceae > UBA5109. Next base: position 192,462 of record CALSTS010000006.1, read on the forward strand.
TTATAAACGCCTTTTCTTAAATAATTTTAGAGAAATACTATGATTAAAGTTAGTTTACCAAGCTCTATAAAAACCAGTTTTATTGCTGCCACTCTCTTGTTCACTGGCGAGAATTTGGCTCAAACATTGACATTTGACCCTCTGGATCCTTTTGAAAATATTGCCTCGGCAGAGCAATGGAGGGATACCTATAGAACCCAGGGAGAAATTGACCCCAACGACCCTTTTCATAATTTGACTGCTTCTCAAATGTGGCTGAGAACCTGGGGAGGGCAGTGGAAAACAGCTGCTGAAAATGGCATAAATTTTGAAGACTTTTACGATACCATTCAAGGCAATAGCGGTAACAGCTACCAGCTTCAAAGTCCTTATGCTTATGACACGGCCGAGGAACATTGGCAGGCATGGATAGAAGCGGCTAATGGAGGTACCCAACATTCTCGTTCAAGTGTGCCTGATTGGTCAGGTGACTGGAATGGAGAAGCCTCTACAAGAGGCTTGTTAGGAGGAGGCGCCCAGCTGAGAGATATTTATGCCGGAATTTCAGATGAATACAAGCCATACTATATTCAGGCAGTTCAAGCAGAGCTAGAAGGACGTAACTGGTGGCCTGCCGATACCTGTTTGCCGAATGGTTTTTTGCGAGATGGTTGGCGAATAAGATTTGTAAGCACCGAGTCTGATATGACAGTATTTATGAAAGATCAACCGGTTGCAGAAAACAGATTTATTTTTACAGATGGTCGAGGTTTTCTGCCTGAAGATTGGGCTTTGAGCCAGTGGTACGGTGAGTCACAAGGTATTTGGGACGGTGATGAGCTGGTTATCTGGACTAAAAATATTAAAGGTTGGAGTGGAGGTCACGGCTTGCCTGAATACAGTGATTCAATGGAGGTCATTGAGCGTTGGGCAAAAGTTGGTGAGCAGTTACTGGTTGATATTACGCTATATGATCCACTTGCCTTTGCATACCCCTGGCATGATGTTGCTGTTTTTGATGCAGCAGAAAGCCTCGATAAATGGATGGAACAACCGCCTTCTTTAAATGACTGTGTTTCCACCAACAATACTTATCATGATGAGTTGGGCTTAATTAATGAATATTCACCATTGCACCCTGAATATCATGACCCTTTTGATACGAGGCCTTGGATAAAATCTTATGAGAATGCTGAAGAAGCCAAACGGCAGGGACTGCTTCCTGCTGCTGAATACTTTATAGATCTTGAATGAAAATAGGCTCGTGTCTTAAATAATAACTAATAGACTTATAATAACTTTATTAATATTGAGGATTGAAACAATGCCCATACAAAGATTCAGTCTAATGCTGGTTGTTTTAATGACAACATGTTTTTTTACAAGTGTTGCTCCTGTAATGGCACATCACTCGCATGCAATGTTTGATAGTGATCAAGAAATAACTATCACTGGCAAAGTTGCCGGACTCCGTTATGCCAATCCTCATGTTCGCTTGTTGCTCGAAGTGGAATCTGAGGCGGGTGAAATCGAAAGATGGGATATAGAAATGTCAACGATTGTAAATATGAGAGAACGTGGAGTTACAAGAGCCACCTTTCCCTCCGGTGCAGAAGTAACAATTACAATAAATCCCTTACGGGATGGAGGACATGCTGGAAATTATTCCCGCTTACTTTCTGTGGGCGATGTCCACAATATGGCCGAGGGCAACAACTGGGATCCTTCTTCTTAAAAAAACAAGAAGTTGCAGAAAATATAGGTGATTTCTTGCAGGATTGAAGGAACGAAACAAAGAGAATGTAAGGTTTTATTTAAAACCATTTGCAATGTAAATCATTAGGGTTTAGATTGCTGCAAGCCATTGATTTTATTACTTCATGGGGAATGTAAACGTGTTCAATCCAGGAAAGGCTCGCCTTAATAAACTGCTAACTTTTTCGATCTTGGCAGCATCATCCTTTGGAATTCAATCTCAAGAGCCGCTTACTGAGCTCAGAACCGATTTTGTTTATGATTATTGTACTGAATGCCATAATTCCGTTGACTACTCAGGCAGTCTGGATTTTTGGGAAATGGATATCGCCAATGTTCACGATGACGCGGAACGTTGGGAAAAAGTCATTCGGAAGCTTGAAACGGGTCAGATGCCACCAAGAGGTGAAGAGCGGCCAGATCCTGAAGCCCTCGATGCCTTTCTTGGCAGTTTAGTCGCGGATCTGGACTCTGCTGAAGCAAATCCTGGTATTGCCGGCTTGCGACGCATGAACCGCACCGAATATAGCAATGCTGTTCGTGATTTGCTGGGGATTAAAATTGATGTTCGTTCCATGTTGCCGCCCGATGACAGCACTATCGGGTTTGACAATATTTCCCTTGGAATAAACCCTCTCTTGCTGGAACAGTATCTTACCACAGCCACCCGAATCAGTAGACTCGTGGTGGGCAGCCCGGAAATTCCACTGCTTGCCGAGTCTTACAGAGCAGCACCGGATCTGTCACAGGATGTCCATTTACCCGGACTTCCACTCGGCACTCGCGGTGGTTTGCTAATTGAGCACAATTTTCCGCTGGATGCCGATTACTATTTTGACATCAGACTGATGATGACGACTGTAGACCAGATAAAAGGGGTCGAATTTGAGCAGCAAGCTGATATTTGGATTGATGATGAACTGGTGCACAGTATTACTTTCGGTGGATTTGAAGACTTCAATTTGGGAAGAGGAGCGCAACGTGTCGCCGTTGAGGACAAAATGCAGGTCACCTTGCCAGTGACGGCAGGTCGCCATGAAATCGCAATTGCTTTTGTCGACGAAAACAGCGCCCTGAATACGGAAAACCTGAGTCCTTTTATCAAGCCAGCTACGGTTATTCAGCCGCTTGACCCGACAGGCCCTCCTCATCTTGACCGTTTGACGATAACCGGGCCTTACAATCCGGTCGGTCCGGGCAATCCCGATTACAGGCAGAGACTGTTCAGTTGTCGGCCCAATGCCACATTGAGCGCAGATGAGTGTGCATACAATATCCTTTCTGAACTGACACAAAGGGTTTATCGCAGACCAGTCAGTGATGAGGATATCAACCCGGTGATGCGCCTGTTTGCTGAAGGTAACCGGGACGGCAGTTTTGATCAGGGTATTGACTATGCCTTGCGTTATATCCTGTCAAATCCCAAATTTATCTTCCGTTTTGAAGAAACCCCGGCATCTGCTGTTCCTGGCGATGATTATTTCATATCGGATCTGGAGCTGGCATCGCGCTTATCCTTTTTTATCTGGAGCAGCATCCCGGATGAAGAGTTATTAGAAACCGCGATCAATGGCCGTTTGTCCGAGACGGAAGTGTTAAACCAGCAAATCGAGCGTATGTTGCAGGATGAAAAATCCTTTGCTCTGTCGGAAAATTTTGCTGGCCAGTGGCTGTACCTGCGAAACCTGTCTACAACTGATCCTGATCCTCAGAAATTTCCTGACTGGGACGATAATCTCAGGCAGGCCATGCTCACAGAAACACAGATGTTTTTCGATAGTATTGTTCGCGAGGATCGCAGCGTGCTGGACCTCCTCAATGCAGATTACAGCTTCATCAACGAACGCCTAGCGCTGCATTATGGATATAGAGGCATCAGAGGTGAAAGATTCCGTCGTGTGGAGGTGCCAGAAGAACGTCGTGGTTTGCTAGGTCATGGCAGCATTTTGACGGTTACCTCACATGCTCACAGGACTTCGCCGGTCCTACGCGGTAAATTTATCCTTGAGAACATGATGGGGACTCCACCACCAGCTCCACCACCCAATATACCAGACCTCCAGGCCGTATCAGAAGGCGGGGTTCCTTTGTCTATTCGACAACAGATGGAGCAACACAGGGCAGATCCGGTCTGTGCCAGCTGTCACAATGTGATGGACCCCTTGGGACTGGCTCTGGAAAACTTTGATGCCTTGGGTCGATGGAGAGAGCTGGGTATAACGGGTCGCCCAATCGACGCCAGTGGTGAGCTTTCGGATGGAACTCCTGTTTCCGGACCTCAGGACCTCCGGGCCGCTTTGATGGCAAATCCTGAGATATTTGTGTCTACCATGCTGGAGAAAATGTACATTTATGCACTGGGTCGGCCGCTAGAGTATTACGACCAACCGACCATGCGCAGGATTCTGGAAGCATCAACTAAAGATAATTACAGCTTTTCCTCACTGGTAGAGGGAATTGCCAATAGTATTGCTTTTCAGATGAATCGATATGAAGAAGATGCTGTAACATTAAGTATGAATGAAAATTGATTGATATTTGGTTGAATTTTATACATGATCAAGTGTGATGTGCAGTATCGGACGAAAATTAAAGGTGAATCTTAGAAGGAGAAAAGCATGAGCTTTATATCAAAAAAACAACTAGCTCGTCGTACTGTTCTTAGAGGGCTTGGAGCAGCGGTTTCACTGCCTGTATTGGATGCAATGATTCCAGCGATGGCGTCACAGGCTTTTGCCAGCGACCTGAAAAAGCATCGCCACGCCTTTATTTATCTGGCTCATGGTGCCCCCGCTGCAACCTGGGTGCCACCCACACTGGGTAAGGATTTTGAATTTTCCCAGGCCCTTAAACCAGCTGAAAGATTTCGGGATTACCTGACTGTGGTGTCAGGCATGAATCATCCTGCAGCAGATGCCCCTGCACCTCATGCGCTGTCACAACCAGTCTGGTTGACAGGCGCGCATCCAAAAGCCACCGATGGTAAAGACGTTCGTGCTGCCAAGACAGTCGATCAGATTATTGCGGATAATCTAGGGCAGGACACCCAGTTTCCCTCAATTGAAATGGCAACGGAAGACATGACAGGCCTCATCGGGACCTGTGATGCAGGTTACAGCTGCACCTACATGAACACCATCTCCTGGCGTGATGCGACGACACCATTACCCATGGAGCTTAACCCAAGGACTGTGTTTGAATATATGCTAGGTCGAGAAAGCACGCCAGAATTGAGAGCCCGGCGCCTGGCTACTGACAGAAGCATTCTGGATGAGATTTTGGGGGACGTAAATCAGCTTCAGCGTGCGCTCGGTGCAGCTGACCGCAACCGCATGGACTCCTATCTTGAGAATATTCGTGAGGTTGAGCGCCGTATTCAGATTGCTGAATCACGGGACCAGTTGGAGAACGTTCCTGAAGCGCCGATTGGTATTCCAACCACATTTGAAGAACATACACAAATGATGTTTGATCTGATAGCACTGGCCTGGGAAGCTGACCTGACTCGTGTAGCCTCATTTCTCATGGTGCGTGAAGTGAGTGAGCGAACGTATCCGCATATTGGTATTCCTGATCCGCACCATAGCCTTTCTCATCATCAGAATAACCCGGGAAATCTGGATAAACTCGCTATCCTAAATGCGCATCATATGATGCTTTTTACTCATTTCCTGGAAAAACTGCATAATACCCCGGATGTTGATGGTTCACTGCTGGATAATTCAACCATTCTTTATGGCAGTTCCATGGGTAACAGTAATCTACATGATCACGTGAATATTCCAGCACTTCTAGCTGGTCATGGAGCTGGCACGCTGGAAGGAAACCTGCACGTGTCGCACACGGGTGAAACCATGTCAAATCTGCTGGTTACCATCCTTAACAAGGCTGGTATTCCAACCGAAACCGTTGGTGACAGTACTGGTTACATTGCTAACGTCTAATACATGGCAGCATAAGCCGACATTATGAGGAATAAGTTTGTGAATACAGTTCGTCAATTTTTTGTGGCTGTTTTATTAACAATCTTGACGGGGTCGGTTATTGCCTCGGAAAATATTGCATCAGCTGCCCGGGATGCTAACTGGGATCTAGTCCAGAGTTTTCTTGAGCAGGGCGAAGATGTAAATACGGCTCTTAATGATGGTTCAACGGCTCTTATCTGGGCGACCTACCACGATAATCTGGGCATACTACAGCGCCTACTTGATGCAGGAGCGAATGTCAGTACCTATAACCGTTATGGCATATCTGCACTCTATAATGCCGCCCTGAACGCCAGTTCAGAAGCAGTGGCCTTGCTGGTTAATCATGGTGCTGATATTGAAGCAACACAGCGCAGTGGTGAAACGCCTTTCATGACTGCGGTTTATACGGGTGATGTGGAGGTTGTTCGCACTCTGATCCAGTATGGCGCCGATGTAAACCAGGCCGAAAGTTTCTTGGGGCAGACTCCTTTGATGTGGGCTGCTTCCAAGAATTATTACGATATCGTTCAATTATTATTGGAAAACGGTGCCGAGGTCGATACGCAGTCTCTACGTGTACTTTATGATGGCACTGAGGGCGATGATATCCCTCGAAACATGCCTGCTGGGGGCATGGCAGCCCTGCTGTTTGCGTCTCGAGATGGTGCCTATGAGTCAGCCGAACTGTTACTGGATTACGGAGCGGACCCAAATATCAGAAATTACGATGAATTCCCTGCCATGAATCTGGCGATTCTGAATCAGCATTACGATATTACGGAACTGCTCTATAACTATGGTGCAGACCCGAATTTGGCGGATATCTATAATAGAACTCCGCTATTTGCCGCAGTTTGGATGCGCAGAAACCCTTATTCAACCAGGCCCTATCATCTGGTACACAACGAAAACACGGTGACAGATATCGTTCACTTGTTATTGAGTTATCCCGTAATTGACGTTGATAAGGGATTAACCCGAACCGTGTCGCGCCGTGGTTCTCTGGATACCACTGATCCAACGTTGGGTAAAGGTGGATCACCTTTAATGTGGGCTATTCGGACTGGCGATATGGAAATGTTTGATATCCTGCTTGAAGCGGGGGCAGATCCCTTTAAGCTTACCAATGAAGGAGTGACCACTTTGATGATTGCTTCCGGTACTGGCTGGGGTAGAGATGACGACTTCAAGATTCCTGTCACACTCGAGGAATCGCTGGCCATGACTCAGCGTCTCATTGACATGGGGCTTGATGTCAGCGCTCGTGACAACAATGGTAGAACGGCATTACACGGCTCCTTACCCAAAGGCGACCTTGCAGCAGTCAGAGCCCTGATTGCCGCAGGGGCAGATGTATGCCTGGCCGATAATGATGGCAAAATTCCATTGCAGACAGCTTTGACAGAAGATTATATTGAAGAGCCTGTTAAACAGTTAATTGGTGAGTTGACCTTGCAGGCAGCTTGCGAATACCAGCCATAGAATATGCAGAGATTAAAAGCCGGCTACGGGCCGGTTTTTTTATGTGCTGAGCTCTGGCACATAGCATTCAGGTTTTTGACAGGCTGGGAATTTTTGTGCGCTACATAGACAATGATTTCAGGCGGGATAGCCCTCTGGAAACAGGTTGAGTGGTGAGCCTAGAGCAACAGAGAAAGCTAAAACGGGAGACGAGTCAATGCAAAATATTTTAAAAATTACCGGACTCATTTGTTTGAGTATATGTGTGAGTTGCCAACAGGTTTCAGGGCAAACAGATTCAACTTTAGATGATGGGCGTCCAGAAGTTCGTGGAATTTATAACTGGATACACTCAACTGGTTATGGTGAGCGAGCCTTTGCATTTTACCGTGACATGTTGGGGCTTGAGCTGGCCCGTTCTCCTTTTGGAGGTCCTGCTCCAGTTGATGCGCCACCTCCTCAGATCAGACCAGCTTCAGAAGCAAGGTCTGACCCGCTTATCTGGCATCTGACTGACAGTGAAGGGGGACGATTCCGCAATATTTTCATGCATTCGGCCAATACCCCTTATGGGCTCGAGCTATCAGAGTTCTATGATATTCCCCGCAGAGAAAGAGTTGACAGCCCATATGATCCGGGCAGCTCACGAATAATCTTTTATGTCCGCGATCTGGAAACGCTCTATGACAATCTACGTGCTGTGAATACCCCTGTGGTCAACCTGAATAGTGCGATTGTTAATACTTCACTCGGAGAAAGTGTACTGATCAGGGATCCGGATGGTTACATGATCCAGTTAGTTCAGGCGAGCGCCACAGAAATTGCTACAGCTGCTTACCCTGAACAAATCATATCAACCCATATTGGCCTGACAGTTGCTGATACAACCCGATCCCTGCTTTACTATCAGGACTTGCTAGGCTTTGAGGTAGAGGGCACCCGTCAGGGCACAGCAGCTGACTTGCAAGTGAATGGTCTGTCTGCTGGCAGTCTCAGTCAGACTACAATGATCATCCCGGGCACTGATACCATGGTGATTCTGGATGATTATCAGGTTCCTGCCGGTACGACGCCTGCTCCACGAGCACTGAGTTGGACTATCCAGGATGTGGGTTCCCCCCAGTTTCAGCTACAGGTGAGCGATATTGATGCTTTTATAGAGCTGACATTGGATGCAGGCTATGAATTCCTGAGCTGGGATGCCGAGCCTATACAGCGTAATTTTGGACGCTTTGTATTTGCCATCGACCCCGATGGTGTCCTTGTAGAATATGTCGAACCGACAATTCAGAACTAGTCAGCTTGTTCGTCACATTTACCTGTCCAACTCTGAGAGAAAATTAACACAGAAAAATAATGAGACATAGAAAGGCAAATGTCCGCTATTGGCCAATAGCAGAAGTTCGAGACTTCATCTTTTTTTCTAAAATGGCCTCTAATGTATCTACGCAGATACTACTTAAACTACACAGCCTGAAATGATACCCCCCGTCCCCTAATTAGACCCACCCCTAGGAATAAATAGGGCAAAGTTAACGCCCAGCCGATTCAGTTAAGCCATAATCAACAAGGTATTGGAACCAATATGGAACAAAGCCTGTAGGTGTTGCTGCCTTATAATAATCAGAGCCAGCAGCATATATATTTTCGATTTGCTCACTCCATTAAGGTTTATTTAATTGTTTGCAATGCTAATCACTTGTACTTGGTAGGCACATGCTACATTTTTGAGATTTATTTAGTTCATTCAAACTGTGTTAATAAAAAACTTAAGAGAACTTTCGGAAATTACAATTAAAACAAAAGTAGAAGCCTGCACTAGTAAGATCTTTTATCTTTCCTATATACTCCAAAGACTTTAAACAACCTGTAGTGCAGAAGCTGGAGACAGAAAATGAAAAGACAAACACTAATAACAATAAAAACACTTGCTTTAGGCGGACTGATGCAACTTTTCGCGTTAGATGCAATAGCGCAGGATTTAACGATCACTAATGCGCGCATTATTATGTCACCAGGCAATATTATCGATAATGGCTCAATTGTAATTGAGGATGGACGTATCTCAGCAGTAACAGCTGGGGCACCACGACAAACAGCGGGTCAGGTAATCGATGCAGAAGGATTAACGGCTATGGCCGGTTTTATCGATAATCATAAGCATGTCCGTGATAGTGATGCTTTTGAAGATCAAATGCTTTCGCTGCTGGAAGCTGGTTACACCACTATTTTAAATGGCGGCGGTCAGGCAGAAGGTAATCTTGCCTTGAGTAATCGTATCTCCAGCGGGGAAGTGCTTGGCCCGCGTTTGATTCCATCAGGCAGTGTGAGCTTGCGACAGACACCAGCTGAGGCGCGTGCGGCAATTCGTGCAATGGCCGAGATGGGAGTTATGCACACTGGCGAGATTGGATTAACACCGGAGCCTGCACCACCTCAGTCAGAAATTTCAGTGTTACGAGCAATTGTAGAAGAGGCAGCGGAAGTTGGTGTACAAGTAAATGTGCATGCTGTCAGTAGCTCAGCTACTGTAGCCGCAGTGGAAGTTGGAGTTACCCGTTTGGTGCATCTGCCCAATAAAGACTGGACCAGCTTCGATCAGGCAGAAGTTGTTGCTGAAAATGGCGCTATAATTTCTGGACTTATCGCCTTCGGTGCTCCTACACTTGAACGAGAGTCGGCTTATCCAGCCTCAGTTCAGTACCCTAGAGACAACATGCCTCGATTCCGCGATGGCAATGCATGGCCTGAGGCCTTAGCCGGAGCAAATCGCGACACCCAAGGTCGTGCAACTGGAACAGAGGGCGGTTTTACCATTATTAATGCCCGCCGTGTATGGGATGCTGACCCATCACACCGAACAATTTCCTATTCAACGGACCAGAACTTTGCGGATATTTCTGTACTTGAGCACGAACTTAAATCTTTCAGTATCGTGTTCTCAATGACTGATATTCATCAGATTATGGGGCCAAACTCAGCACGCTTTATCAATATGGAAGATGACTTAGGCACCATTGAGCCTGGCAAACTGGCAGATATTATTCTGCAAGCAGGAGATCCGACTGAAAATATTTACGGCATGTTAACCAACATGGTCACTATCGTGGGTGGTGAAATCGTGGTGGACAAACGATAGGCAAAGGATAGAAAAACGATAGGTAAATCTGAAATGGTTTGTCATCAACATGCGGGGCTTAGGCCCCGTTTTTTTCAGTTAAAAAAATTTGTTTGGATTATATTATCTTCCGCCTATACTTTATTGCTTAATTTGAGCGGGTACGATTTATAAATATTTAAAGAGGTAGAACCATGATAAAGAGATTGTTAATTTTAGTATCTCTGGTTATTACGATGATTCCGGTGGTTAATGCACAAGTTTTAGATGCTAATCGTGGTTCTGCAGTTTTTCAAGCAGAGTGTATTCGCTGCCATATTCCTATAGAAATTAATGCTCGCTTACAGAACGACTGGCCAGGGCGCAGCGCACAAGAACTTTTTGAAAGAGTGAGTCAATCTATGCCGGCAGAAAATCCTGGCTCGTTGAGCGCTCAACAATACTTAGATGTAACAGCATTTGTGTTAGAAATGGCAGGAATTGATTTGCCGGAAAGCTCGACAAGTTCAATTCTTGCTTCAATTCAAATTGATCCATCTCCTCTGACAGTTGCCAACGGTGAAACAGTTGACTGGACTCATTTAGGTGGTGATGAAGCGTCTACCCGCTATTCAGCTCTTGATCAAATAAATGCTGAAAACGTTGCTTCCTTAGAAATAGATTGGTTCTTCGATATTGGGCCTTTTGGACCTAGTCCAGAAACCAACAGTGTGACTACACCATTGATGGTAAACGGCACTATGTACACAACAGCGGGGACGACCAGAAATGTAGTGGCACTCGATCCATCAAACGGTCAGTTGTTATGGATGTGGCGTCCACAAGAAGGTGATCGTTTTAATGTGGCACCTCGAAAAGGTTCTGGTAAAGGGCTTTCTTATTATAGTAACGGTGCTCAGGAAACTATCTTTACTGTGACGCCTGGATACTTTTTAGTGGCATTAAATGCTAGAACCGGTTTGCCCAGAGAAAATTTTGGTGCTGGCGGATTTATTGATTTGAAAAATGGATTGCGTCTGGCTATAGACAGAGATGTTATTGACATAGGAATTTCCTTTCCTGCTTTGGTTGTAGAAGATGTCATCATAGTTGGAGCGGCTCATACTGTTGGTTCTAGACCTCTGACTGCAAGTAATGTGAAGGGTGATATTCGCGGATTTGATGCTAATACCGGCGAATTGCTCTGGACTTTCCAATCGATTCCAGAAGCTGGTGAGCCGGGCTCCGAAAGCTGGATAACGGGTGCGGACATTACTGGTAATGCTGGTGCATGGGCTCCCTTATCTGCTGACCCTGAACTGGATCTGGTTTATATCCCAGTGGAAGCTCCTACGGGCGATTACTATGGTGGAGACAGGCATGGCAATAATTTATATTCCAGTTCTACGGTTGCGGTGAATTACCGAACGGGTGAAATGCAATGGCATTTCCAAACTACCCATCATGATATTTGGGATTTTGATACCCCGGCTGCTCCAATCGTGGCAGATTTGCCAGATGGCACTCCAATAGTCATACAGATGCTTAAACAAAGTCACCTTTTTGCTTTTGATAGATCCACTGGTGAACCACTATTCCCTGTAGAACAAAGAAGAGTACCTTTGACGGATGTGCCTGGTGAATGGACCTCTGCAGTCCAACCGTTTCCATTGTTACCTGCACCTTATGACAGGCAGGGTTTTCAAGAAGATGACATGGTTGATTTCACGCCAGAGATAGCTGCAATGGCCAGGGAAATTGTATCGGATTACCGCTTAAGCTCCTTGTTTACTCCACCCAGTCTTTATCAGGATCCTAATGACGGCACCCTTGGCACTTTGCATTTACCTCATTCAACAGGTGGTTCGAATTGGGAAGGGGCGGCTTATGATCCGGAAACCGGAATGGTATATATCCCAACCATCACCCGAGTACATCTTAAAGCGCTAGAAAATTTACCTGATGTTTCCACTATTGATTATGTGCTTTCCCAAAGCGCTATAACACCAACTGTCGAAGGCATTCCTATTGTCAAACCACCTTATGGCCGTATTACCGCTATTGATATGACTAATGGTGAGCATGTATGGATGCAGGTTAATGGAGACACACCGGATGAGCTCAAGAATCATCCTTTGTTAGAAGGGCTAGATATTCCTCCGACTGGCAAGGACACACATTCGACCTTATTACTCACCAAAACCCTACTGTTTCAAGGTGAAGGAGAAGGTGGCGCACCAGGGTTATGGGTCAGAGACAAAACGACTGGTGAAGTTGTCGTTCATATTGATTTGCCTGGGACGGTATCGGGAATGCCAATGACCTACATGATAAATGGTAAACAATATATTGTTATGGCTTTAAGCGACCAGAACTCAACAGCTAAGTTGGTTGCATTGAGTTTGCCAGATTAATCTTTCTTAAATCCGGGTCTGAAATCTGGTCAAGAGAAGAAAGCACTTGATTCAGTTAAATGGTTGAGCAATGATGAACAAGCTAGATAAATTATAAGAATTTAACCGAAGGAGTATTGATAATGAACTACACACTTAGCTCTAAATTAGTGGTTTTGCTATTCACAATATTTTTGGCGTCTTGTTCCAGCATGGATACCACTCAAACCACAGTAGCAAGAAGTATAGCGAATACCGATACAGTTTGGATTGATGTCAGAACAATTGAAGAATATACAAATGACCACATAGATGGTGATCGTAATATCCCCATTCAGTCAATGAGTGCTGCAACCATAGCTACCCAATTAGGCTTGGATCAAGATACCAAAATAGGTCTTTATTGTGCCTCTGGAGGTAGAGCTGGGCGTGCATTAATTATGCTAGAAGAAGCCGGTTTTACCAATGCCTTTAATGCAGGTGGTATTAGTGATGCGCGTGAACAGCGCAAGCTAAGATAAAGCTAGTTGTTTGATCAAGTTTCGGAGTGACTTGCAGTCTATCGCTGCGAGTTACTAATATGCCCTTGTATAAAGTTATCGATGTAAGAAAGCAAAAGTTTAAGAGCAAGTTCGAGAGTGGTTTTGCCAATCAGATAAGCTATTATCTTAAATCTTCGTCCTTGATGTAAGACTATGTAAGACCATTTAAGACCATTTAAGATTATGTAAAAGGTTGTTTAAGAAAGATGCTGAAGCACAAATTTCTAATACACACCATAAGCACTGTCTTCATTGTTTTAATTGCTCAATTTACTTTTAGTCAAACCCCCAGTATTGGTCTTTTCTCCCAAGGTGATATGTCTTGCTGGGAAGAACAATCGTTCGTAAGTAATACTCAATACCAATTAGTAGAAGAACAAGATCAAGGGCAATTTTTAAAAGCTTATTCTCAGTCTGCTGCTTCTGGGATTTTTTGTGAAGTAACTATAGATTTGACCGAGACTCCCTATCTTAATTGGTCATGGAAAGTCGATAATATCTATAGTGAAAATGATGAGCATAGTAGGGCAGGAGATGATTATCCGGTTCGTATTTTTGTTGTTGCTTCGGGAGGTATCTTTTTCTGGAATACCAAGGCGGTTAATTATGTCTGGTCCAGCAATCAACAAGTTGATTCACAATGGGAAAGTGCAGTGACCAAAAATGCAATGATGCTAGCAGTTCGCTCTGGAGATAAGGTGCTAGGGCAATGGCTTAATGAGAAGCGAAATATACGTGAAGATTTTAGTGCTTTTTTTGGAGTAGATATTACCGAAATACATGCTATTGCTATAATGAGTGACAGCGATAATACTGGACAAAGTGCGACTGCATATTATGGTGATATTTTCTTTACAGCTCAGTAATTATGATTTCCAGAAAGATTTTTAAAAAGAGAATTTTAAAAAGAAATTAAGTAACAAGGCTTAAGGTGTAGAATTTAAATTCCAGTTATACCTCAGGTTTGTACGAACATTATCAAACTGCAGTTCAGGTCGATATAATTTCACAAAATTTTCCAAGCTGCCAAACACTTCAAAATCTACTGCATACCAATCAAAAATTTTAGATAGCCTAAGTCGGTCACCGTCTAATAAAAGACCTTTTGCGTTGTCCAAGAAAAGTCTGGTTTGATCGTCTAGTTGTTCATCTAACTGGTCAGCCCTATAGGCTTCATGACGAAGATCTGGGCAGCTTACAGAGGCGCAATTCAAGGCAAAGTGAATCCTGGGTTCATTAAACGTTCTAATAATATTATGCTCAATATCATCAAGTGTCAGTTTGCCATCGGCATTTTCTAGCACGACCACATCCCAAGGACCTTTAAAGAAGTTACCAATGTCTCTGATTGAAGCAACAGGCCAATTATCGAGAATCAGCTTGATGGTAAGGATATTGTAGGCATTAATATAAAATGCCAGCTTTTCCTGAGTTGAATTAAGCTGTTCAACATCAAACAAAATAATTTGATTTACGATTGAATAGAAATTAGGATCAGCAGCAATACTTTCATAGTTCACGAGGTTTAGCGCAAGCCCGTCTTTCTCAGCGGCAGCTAAATGTGAACTTAATAATTCATCATAAATATTCCAATCGGGCTCTGCCGCCAAACTAGTTGTTGCCAATATCCAGAAAAACACCAAGCGGATCATCTTTGTACCTGCTGATATTGTGATTAATTGATGCTCAAAAGCTAATTTTGTTACAAAAAGAGCGACTTTACTAATAAGCATAAAAAAAGCCCCTTTGCTAAGCAGTGAGGGGCTTATGCTTATTTAATTTTACTCATTAATTAAAAGGCAAAATCAAAGGCGTCATCAAATACCGGGTTTTTTTCTTGTCCGATTAGGTCTTCTGGTAAATCAGGATTGCGTGTGGTTGGAATGCCTCTTGGATCAACATAACCCGGCTCACCTGGTAATCGATACTGAGTGTTCGGTAAACCATTTTCATCAAAAGTCAGGTAAGTGTTGTTATTCTGTGCACATTCCCAGTAGCGAATTCTTAAGCCAGCTTCTTCCATATCTTGTCGAGGTTGATAGGTATAAACAAGGTTAACAGGTTCCTGCAACATAAGATCATCATAAAAATAAAGGTTTACAGCTACTTTGACCCGGTCGTTTTCGGCATCCCACCATTCGTACCAAATCTCAACAGTTTCTGCCTGATTACTGGTTGGAGGTGTGCCGCGAAAGAAATCAGCCGGGTAAATATCTTCAGTATGCACTACTAGGACATTACCTAACTCTTCATCCACAGCCCAGAACCCGATGCTGTCCCCGGCCGCAAAATGCGTTCCATCAATATTGATATGTTCCTGGTTAATATAAATACGTCGGGTGTCATTACCGAGGTCGTTGTGCCATAAAGAATAAGTAGGGGTATTGATAAACTCACGAACGTAGGGCTCCATAAACCAGCGGGGTAAACCGGCAGGTTCACAAGTAGTCAAGCGATCATAATCAACACCAGCATTGTAGGCCTGATCACCCAAGCCAAGGCGATATTCCCATGCGGCTCTATATTCTGGAGTCAGGACGTCGTCATAAATTTCCCCATCCTCATCACGAAACAAGGCAT
Organism: uncultured Pseudomonadales bacterium; assembly: GCA_943789335.1. GTDB lineage: Bacteria > Pseudomonadota > Gammaproteobacteria > Pseudomonadales > Pseudohongiellaceae > UBA5109. Next base: position 208,237 of record CALSTS010000006.1, read on the forward strand.
TAGAACGGATGCCTGAATCACCACCTGCAGACCAGAGCCCCTCCCATTTAGGCACACTCATATAATTATGCGTAATGCCTCCATTATAATGATCCAGTAGATAATCATAATGCTCACGGGATGTTTCAAACGCCATTGGGAAATCGATCAATTCTGGAATGTCCCCATTTCGTTGTGAATAAGCAAGCCCTGATAAGGTAAGCGTGCTTCCTACAATAAAAAGTTGTAAATGTGTCTTTAAATTCATGCCTTTCCCCTCACTAATTTGCTCTATATTTTTTTTATTTAGTTTAATTCTTTTTTTTTTGAGTTCAATAACAGCAATCAGAAAACATATTACAATCTTTTCTATGATTGTCCGTAATAACTAAACTAAGCCCTGAATTTACAGGAATTTAAAGCTCCATGGTAGGCTTATAAAGACAAGATTATTTTTGGTTAATTTATTGAAGGTTAAAAAAAGGCAAAACTGAAAGGCTGGAAAGTAATTTTCAGCTATTGCTTAAAGCTATTTAAATTATTATATGCATTATTTTTTAATAATGCTGTGGTATAAAAAGCACTTAAAAATCAGGGATTCTTATGTCTGAGTATGAATTGATTAGTTTGATTTCTCTGCTAAGGCAAGAAGCTGCAGGCTTTCAATGGCAATTTTTTTCTATCTGGTCGGCCTATATGTTAGTGGTTTATTTTATAGGCCGAAATTTTCCTAATGTGTATATCTATATTTTGACGCTTCTTTATACTGTATTTGTGCTTGTGCCAACTATGGGTTTTCTACTGGCAATGGAAAATCAATATTCTTTGATAGAGCTTTACCTGCAATCTTATCCAAATTCCGCAATTGTTTCTGCAGAACCGATAAACACGCCGTTGATAATCCTTTTTGTAAATAGCTTAGGGTGGGCAATTTCTATTGTTTTTATGTTTCATATCAGGAAAGCAAAAAATTAATTTCGCTATACAAAATTATTAAATCTTATTCAGACCTTTAGAAAATATTTAATTATTTTCACTGTTAAAAAATATTTTCCATTGTTCATTCTGCTTTAGTTTAAGTCACAAGTTTTGATGGCCAAGCATAACTTTCTAGATATTCCTGTAAATTTTGCGGACGGTATTTGGCATTATTTTCCCAGCGCTCTTTAACGGAATGATGAATTAACACTTCTACTTTTTGCGCCCCTGGTTCTTCTTGACTAAGAGACCGGTAAAATTTCTTTTTCACTCGATAAAAAGTGCGACGTGAATTGTGCAAAGTAGCCAGTGAATTAGGTTTAATGTTTTGCAATATATGATTCTCGAGGCTCAAGCCTGCATTCTTGGCTTCTTTGAGCATCCAGGCCAAAGGAATATCTGAAAGAAGACTGCTATCTTGGTCGGGTTTATAGCTACCACCAATGTTGCTGTGAGCGCCACTAAACCATACTTGTTTAATATCCGTCTTAGCCTGAGGAATCCACACGGTTGGGATGAAATCACTACGATGCTCATCTATTGCCAAGGCATGGCGGGCTATACTGATATTTTTCCCAATCTTAGTGTCATAAAATTCATCTTTATCATTAAACAATCCAAGGAAGGAAAGAGGGATGCCCATTGCGCCCACAGTATCCCAGACGCCAACAAATTTTATTTGACGAGATTTATGGGCATATTTTTCTCGAAATTCAAGCGATTTTTGGCCTTCAGGAGCATGTGCATCTCCAGGTTTTTTATAGTGATTAAATGCAGCTTGTATCAGCGCAGCATCTGGTCTTTTTATAATTCCACAATTATTAATAAGGCCACATAAGCAACGAATTGTGTATGCGCCGCGACTAAATCCAAAAAAGAACAGTTCATCGCCGGGGGAGTAATTCTGCACAATATAACGATAGTCATCCAGAATATTTTTATGCAGGCCTTTGCCAGTGGAACCAGCGATCACTTGGTCATGATAGGAACCAATGCCCCAATCATAAAAAACTTGCTGATTTATTTTTCCTGTGGCGACAGGTTTTATAGCGCGGGCTAGTTTAAGGACATTAGTAGGGAAGTCCTTGCTTATTTCTATTTCAGGACGGTTCCAGGTTCCATCAGCACAAATTACAATCCTTTTCATCGAGCCTCCCTGTTGTACCCGCTACTATTTTATCTGCTTACTGCTTATTTCAAAGGTATAGACCTTTTTTGAAAACTCTTTTTACAAAACTGAATTGAGTTTACTCCAGATTTTAAATTCCATAGCGGACGATTGGTAAGCCAGCATCGGGCTGACCACGCTCATCAATCATTATTTCTCCACCTTTAACGACAATAACCGGGGTTCAAGAAAAACCAGAAAGCCATCATAGGGGTTGTTAGCTAATACTAGGAAGTCGGCAAATTTACCTTCTTCCAGTGTCCCCAATTTGGTCACCCATTTCAATAAAGCGGGCAGAATTTGGTCCCATGATTTGGATTAGATCCGGCACTGAAAAGACCAAGCTGAGCGTTTTTAATTCATGGGCTATAGCTGCAGGCGCATAAAAACGTGTATCAGTCGCAAAAGTAACATCGACCCCATGATCATAGAGAGTACGCAAATTAACAGGCATGTAGCCAGCTTCCTGACCTACGCCTTGAGCGTCAAACGATACCCTTTGGCCAGGGATTACCATCACGAAACTTAGGGCTCATTGTCCTGACTAAAAACCACCAAAATTTGGTGAGCCAAACCCGGTTATTGAGGCAACCTGTGCACCTGAGGCAGCAACCTGTTCGGCTTGTTCATCCGTGACCCAGTTGATATTCACAGAATGGATCAGCTTCTGAGCCCCCATGGCAACGGTAGCAGCGAGTGAGACGTCGCTAACAGCGTGTATTTGGAAAGGAATCCCAAGTTTTTGTGCTTCGTCCAGACCAGCGATTAAATTTTTGGTCTCTTGAGTGCTTGGAGCGAAGGGCCAAACGACATCTGGATAATGTACTTCAGCTATAGAATCGGCACCCGCTTCGACCGCCGCTCGAACAGCCATTCTAACCTCAGTCTCACTAGACATGCGGGCAGAGGGTACACTGTAAGAGGTGATTATCCGTGGGCCTTTGATTTCACCATTGTCTATCATGCGCTTTAATTCTTGAATGCCTTGGTTATCATCACCACCGGACTGAACCGTTGTTACACCAGCATCTAGCAGGTCCAACATTTGGGTTTCGGCATCTTCCGCAAAAAACCGAGCAACTGCTTCGGGACTGCGACCACCAATAAGGTGACGATGATTGTCTATATAGCCGGAGACCAAGGTCATACCAGTCCCATCAATAAGAGTTGCGTCTGGCGGGCTTGATTGTGCTTGTCCAGTAGAGACCTCAGCGATAATGCCATCAGTCACAACCATACTGCCATTTTCGATAATATTGCCAGGGCCGACAATTATTCTGGCATTTTCGATAACTAAATTTTGCGCTGAGACCGAATTTATAAAACATGATGCGCACAGAAAACATAAACCTAAAGCAATTTTTAGTTGACTCATTGGTCATCTACTCCAAGTAATTAGTGAGTTGCTGAGTATAACCTTGAGTAAGCTTTAGGGAATGGCTTAATTGCATTTTCTTAATCTTTGCACTTTGATTGTGACTAAAAAATTGCCAAAAGGCATTAATTAATAAAAACATAACATACTGATATAATTATGTATTTATTGCTATTAGCCTTGAGTTGAGCAAGCTAAAAAGAGTTTTCATATTCGTTTAATGAGTGATATAAAAGTTGCTATATAGTATCGGCCAAAGGAACACATTAGAATCAAGCTCTTTAAAAGATTAATAAAAAATTAGAGCATCAAGCTATGAAAAACTTTATTCAAAAGTTTACCAATATACAACGCGACGAAGTGCCTGTTGTCATTGCATCTGGATTCTTTTTCTTTTGCCTGCTCACAGCATTGATGGTGCTTAGGCCCGCCCGTGAAGCGCTCGGAATGGAAAGTGGACTTGATACAGTTCGCTGGTTATTTTTAGGTACTGCTTTTTTTACCTTATTGGTAAATCCTGTTTTTGGCTATCTAGTCAGCCATTTTAGACGTTTTACTTTTGTTGCCAGTACTTACCTGTTTTTTGCCGCTAGTCTTTTTGTGTTTTATTTGTTTTTAACTTTAGCGCCGGAATCGATGGGGCAGATTAGTGGCAGAGTTTTTTATGTTTGGTATAGCGTTTTTAATCTATTCAACACGATGGTTTTTTGGGCCACTATGGCTGACACCTATAAGCTTGAACAAAGCAAGCGTTTATATGGAACTATTGCTGTTGGGGGAACCTTAGGCGCCATTTTCGGCCCCTGGTTAACATCGGTATTAGCAGTACCAATTGGCACAGCCAACTTGATTTTAGTGTCGATAATATTTCTTATTCTGGGTGTATTTTTTGCCTGGCTAGTTTTTCGCTTTAGCTCTACAGAAGCTTTTGCAAGTGCAGCTGGAGACAGTTCCCTTGCAAAGGTAGATCGAGATGCCGTCATTGGAGGCAGTGCTTGGGAGGGTTTCAGTGCTGCTTTGAGTTCTCCTTATTTATTGGGAATTGCTGCTTATGTCCTAATTATTGCTGTCATCGGGACCTTTCTTTATTTCACGCGCTTGGATCTGGTTGCTCAAGTGGGTGATGATCTTGACCTGCGTACGACCCTATTTGCCCAAATTGACATTATCACGCAGATGACAACCCTGTTTATGCAGTTGATAGTAACCGGCCATATTATGAAGCGTTTGGGTGTGGCCATAGCACTAGCTATTTTACCGGTGATAGTGGTTTTTGGCATGATAGGGCTGACTATCGTTGGCACCTTAGCAACGTTAATTGTTTTCGAAGCTATTTATCGTGCAGTGCAGCGAGCGATTATGCGCCCAGCCAGAGAAACGCTTTTTACGGTTATCAGTAAAGAAGATAAGTATAAGGCAAAAGCCTTTATTGATACCTTCGTCTATCGAGGAGGAGACGTTGTCGGGGCCTGGACTGAAGGCTTAATTGGACGACTCGGTATGGGCTTATTTGCACTGGCGACTATTACTATTCCAATGGCTATTGTATGGGGGGCTTTAGGTCTTTGGCTTGGTTTGCAGCAAAAATCTAAGGTACAGGAACAGGCCATATTAGATACGCAGGAACAAGGTGATAGACTTGATAATAATGAGGCAGCCCCCGTCGGCAGTTAACTATTTTACTAAGACGCTAAAATAAGAAAGAGGAGCGTAATATTATGGATGCAGGCTCTAAAAATTCAGCAATATCCAGACGCCGTTTTATCCAGAGTAGTGCTGCTGGTACAGCGCTAGCCATGAATCCAGCCTTGCTTAGTCGAGCAGCTCAAAGTGAGTTGATCATGGGCACTATTCCATCTACCGGCGAACAAATTCCCGCCATTGGTCTTAGGCAGTTCAGCCAATTTTTCCCAGCTTGCCAGAAGTGAAGACATCTCGGCCTCTCAGAGGAGGTCTTATCGACCCACTTGTCGGAGATGGGGGGCCGAGTTTTTGATACCGCCCCCAGCTATGGTTCATCTGAAGAAATTTCCGGCCAAATAGCACAGGAATTAGGCATTGCAGATCAGCTATTCTGGGCCACAAAATTAAACGTGGCGGGCCGTGGCGGCGGGGCAGCTAATCCTGCAGAGGGCGCGTCAGCAAGTCGAAGCATCTTTCCAGCGTGCTGGGAGGTCTGTTATTGACCTTATCCAAGTGCACAATATGGGCGCTCCCGATGTGCAATTACCTATTCTAAGAGAGTACAAAGAGGAAGGAAGAATCCGCTATATCGGCATTACCACCACATTTCCTAATCAATATGAGCGTTTAATTGAGACCATGCAAAATGAAGAGCTTGATTTCATAGGGATAGACTACGCAGTTGATAACCGCAGTGTGGAACAGGATATTCTGCCTTTAGCGATGGAGCGTGGCATCGCCGTCTTATGTTATCTGCCTTTTGGTCGCAGTCGATTATGGTCAAGAGTGAGAGGTCAGACCTTACCAGAATATGCTCAGGAGTTTGATGCGACCACATGGGCGCAATTTTTCCTTAAGTTTATTATTAGTAACCCTGCGATTACCGCAGCAACCCCTTCAACCAGCCGCCCCACAAATATGGCTGATAATATTGGGGGGATGATAGGGCGCTTACCGGATGAGGCAATGCGCAGAAGGATGATTGCGACAGTGGATGCTTTACCGCTCTGCCTAACAATAAATAGTCTCTATTTATTTAATAAGGTCTCTATTGCGCTGAGGCAATAGAGAACGTTGCCCTGGTTTGCTGAATAACCCATTAAGCCAATACGCCAAAGCTTGCCTGCGCTATCACCTAATCCAGCACCTATCTCAAGATTGTAGTCATTTAATAATTGAGCACGAAAAGCCGCATCGTCTATTCCTTCAGGAATAATGACGGCGTTTAATTGTGGCAGACGTTCGGCTTCCGGAACTGATAATTCAAGCCCGATTTTTTCAAGGCCAGCTTTTAGAGCATTATGCTGTGCACGATGACGTTTCCAGGAATTTTCAAGGCCTTCATCTTGTAATAAGCAAAGCGCTTCATGCAGCCCATAAAGAGGATTGATAGGTGCCGTATGATGATAGGCACGTTTACCTTCGCCTTCCCAGTATCCCAACATAAGATTTAAATCTAAAAACCATGACTGAACGGTGGTTTTGCGATTTTTTACTTTAACCATGGCTCTTTCGCTAAAGGTCACAGGCGAAAGACCGGGTATGCAAGACAAGCATTTTTGCGTGCCGGAATACACGGCATCTAATTGCCACTCATCTACCTTAAGTGGGACGCCGGCAAGAGAGGTGACAGCATCAACAATACATAGGCAGTCATGGTCATGGGCAAGTTTTGCTAGCGTTTGCGCATCCGATAGAGCGCCTGTAGAGGTTTCTGCATGCACAAAGGCCAAAATCTTGGCGTCGGGATTTGCATTAAGTGCGGCTTCAACTTTGTCAGGATCGACAGCACGGCCCCAAGGGTCTTCAACAATAATAGCGTCACCGCCACAACGAATAACGTTCTCTTTCATCCTGCCGCCAAAGGCGCCATTAATACATACAATGACTTTATCGCCGGGCTCTACCAGATTAGCAAAGCAGCATTCCATGCCGGCAGAACCAGGAGCAGATATAGGCAGTGTCACCTCATTCTCTGTTTGGAAGGCATAGCGTAAAAGCTGTTTAAGCTCATCCATCATGCCGATAAATAGTGGGTCAAGATGCCCGATAGTAGGACGTGACAAGGCTTCCAGAATCCTAGGGTTTACATCTGAAGGACCTGGGCCCATCAGCGTACGTTGAGGGGGACAAAATGAAGTAAAGTTACTTGATTGCATATAAAACCCTTTAGAGATTGATTTGGTGTAGGTGTTAAATTTTACAATATCAACGCACAAGCATGTTGAAGTAAAAAATTGAGGCTCGCACTATAAACGCCAAGGAGTGCTTCTTGCAATAAAGAAATTGCTCCTTGATAATGTTTTACAAGGATTTACATAATAAAAATTATATTCATTGTTTGTTCTTCTGAGATTAAAGCTTAAGATTTAAGACTCGATATTTTGCTCACACATCACTAGTTATTATGTGTAGCGGAAGCGAGTAAATTTCCATAAAAATTATAAAGAGAATCTAGTCGGTGATTGATTCTTAAATTAAAGGAAACATGTATTGAACACATTGACGCTTTCGCTACTTTCCTTCCTGCCTATTCTGATCGTTGCAATATTTTTAGTGATTCTGAAATGGCCCGCACGGCGTGCAATGCCTTTAGCCTATATTACTGCAGCAGGTTTAGGATTATTTGTGTGGAAGTTGCCGCTTAATCAAGTTGCTGCTGCGACGGTAAATGGCTTAATTGTAGCCCTGACACTGCTTTATATAATTTTTGGCGCAATTCTGGTTTTGAATACGCTACAGCAAAGTGGCGCTATCAGGGTCATTCGGCAGGGTTTCATAGATATTTCTCCAGATAGAAGAATTCAGGTCATCATTATTGCCTGGCTTTTTGGCTCTTTTATAGAAGGCTCTTCAGGTTTTGGAACTCCTGCAGCGGTGGCGGTTCCTTTACTGGTAGGTTTAGGATTTCCAGCGATGGCTGCAGTTGTGGCAGGAATGGTAATTCAGAGTACGCCAGTGTCTTTCGGTGCGCTTGGTACGCCTATGTTAGTCGGCCTTGGTACTGGTCTATCAGGTGATGAAAGTGTATACACCTATATTCAGCAGGCAGGCATTGATGGCGCTACTTTAGAATACGTAGGCAGGCCGTTTGTAGAATTGATCGCCCAAAAAGTTGCAATATTACATGCCATCACAGGCACTTTTATCCCCTTGTTTGTTGTTGCCTTAATGACGCGTTTTTTTGGGGCTAATAAATCTTTTGCAGAAGGGCTTAGAGTCTGGAAGTTTGCTTTATTTTCTGCTTTTTCTATGACTATCCCTTATGTCATTGCCGCACATATTTTTGGCCCTGAATTTCCTTCGATCTTTGGAGGCATGGTTGGCTTATTAATTGTTATTCCAGCTGCAAGGGCAGGTTGGTTTATGCCAGATAAAGATGACATTTGGGACTTCCCTGATAAAGCTGATTGGGATCCAGAATGGACCGGATTAGCTAGTAGTCAAATTGATGAATCTAATCTTGATAATAAGAAAGCCATCCCACTTATGCTTGCTTGGTTCCCTTATGTTTTGCTGGCCTTATTATTAATTATTACGCGAGTCCCTGCACTTGGTGTGAATACCTTTTTACAATCATTTGCTTTCTCTTGGTCGAATATTTTTAGTTCTGATGTGGGGACAGGAAATATACAGCTGCTTTATTCACCAGCAGCAATATTTATAGTGGTATCAGTATCAACTTTTTTTCTGCATAAAATGGATATACAGTCATATAGCACTGCAGTGAAAGATTCTTGCAAGAATATATTAAAAGTTTCATTACCACTTTTAGTGACTGTGCCTATGGTGCAAGTATTTCTAAATTCAGATGGAGGTCTGGCAGGTTTTGCTAAAATGCCGAATGCCTTAGCGGAAGGTGTAGCAGAGTTAGCCGGTTCCAGTTGGCCTATTTTTTCTACTTTTATTGGCGGCTTAGGTGCTTTTATTGCTGGTAGCAATACAGTGAGCAATATGACGTTTTCACTTTTCCAGTTTGGCGTAGGTGAGCGTATTGGCGTTGATCCAAGCTGGATTGTTGCATTACAGGCTGTGGGTGGCGCCGCCGGAAATATTATTTGTGTACACAATGTTGTTGCTGCATCAGCAGTAGTTGGCTTGTTGGGTAAAGAAGGTTTGATTATTCGTAAGACCTTGGCCGCTTTTGTGTACTATGCCTTACTATCTGGTTCTATTGGTTATGCAATTGTTTGGTCTGGTACTAGAGGTTGGCTAAATCTCGGTAGCTTATTTAGTGTTTTGATCGTCGTAAGTCTTGTTGCTTTTGTCAGTATGCAGTTAAGACAGGATAAGAAAGGAGCAGTAATTTAAATGTTTAAGCGCTTGAAAGATGTCCACAATATTTCAGATTTTCGCAGTTTAGCTAAGCAACGTTTACCAGGACCGATTTTCCATTATATAGATGGGGCTGCAGATGATGAGGTGACTTATCGTCGAAATACTGCAGCTTATGATGATGTAGATCTGGTGCCTAATGTGTTGGCAGGAGTCGAGGATATCGATTTATCGACTACTGTCATGGGGCAAAAACTTAGCATGCCCTTGTTTTTGTCACCAACAGCTTTGCAGCGTTTATTTCATCATGATGGAGAAATGGCGGTCGCCAGGGCGGCAGAAAAATTTAATACCATGTTTGGGGTTTCTTCTCTAGGCACTGTCAGTGTTGAAAAAATTGGACAAGAGATTAAGACGCCAAAGATGTTTCAACTTTATTATCATAAAGATAAGGGCCTGACCAACAGCATGATTGAGCGCAGTAAAGCCGCCAATTTTGATGCTTTGGCATTAACGGTTGACACCATCGTTGGTGGCAATCGTGAAAGAGATTTGCATACAGGTTTTACGACCCCGCCCAAATTAAGTTTAAAAAGTTTGGTCAGTTTTGCTACTCACCCAGCTTGGGCATTCAATTATTTCACCCATGAAGCCTATGAATTATCGCAGTTAAAGGATTATGTAAAAGAAGGCACAAATATCTCAATAAAAATTGGCGATTATTTTACCAAAATGATTGATCAATCCATGACCTGGAAAGATGCTGAAGAGGTCAACAAAAATTGGGGCAGGGCCTTTGTTCTTAAAGGCATCATGTCGGTTGAGGATGCCAAGCGCGCTGTCGATATAGGTGCCAGTGCCATTATGGTGTCCAATCATGGTGGCAGACAATTAGATGGCTCGCGATCGCCCTTTGATCAATTGGCGGAAATTTGTGATGCAGTCGGCGACAAAATTGACGTCATTTGTGATGGCGGAATAACTCGCGGCACGCATATTCTAAAAGCCTTATCAGTTGGCGCTAAGGCGTGTTCTGGTGGGCGTCTTTATCTTTATGCCCTCGCTGCCGCCGGGCAAGGCGGCGTGGAAAGGGCATTGACGATTCTGCATGAAGAATTGCTCAGAGACATGAAATTAATGGGCTGTAAATCGATTAACGATTTGCACAGAGGGAATCTGCGCTTTCGCTGAAGAAAAACTATTGCTGTCACCCAAGGCTAGTTTTTATAGATTCAGGTGATAGCAGAAAACAGTTATTACATGCTTGGTTTTCTAACAACGAATAAGAATCGATCAGTATTTCTGCCAAGCATCGGATCAAAAATCATACGACTATGATCGTCGACGTTATTACGCAGTATGTCTGACTCTGCTTCGATAACTAGCGTGATTTTGTCAGGCTAAGTGAGGGTAATGGTGATGGCATGGCCGTTGATGCAGAAGGGCGCTTATATGTCAGTACCAGTTCTTCGGTCGATGTATTTGCGGCTAACGGCAGCTTCTTGGGGAATATTCCTGGGCCGCAAGGATTGCATGGCGTGGCATTTAGTGGAGAAGATAAAAAATCACTCTATGCAATTGTTCTTAATGGCGCTTTTGGCCCCAATGCCGCAAATCAAATCATCAGAATTCCCATGCTTGCACAAGGTTATTTAGGTAGAGCCAAGTAAATTTAAGTTAAGTAAAGTTATGTTAAGTTAAAAGGTATAGCTGAAGTAATTAAAAATGATTCTTTGCTTTTTAAATGCTTTACATTGATATAAAGGTAACTTTTTAAATGAGCCTGCTCATTCTATATGTGGCAATAGCCTTGGTGTTTTCCTTCCTTTGTTCTATAACAGAAGCCGTATTTCTGAGTGTTTCCAAAGCTCACCTAACCTTGATGGAGCAGCAGGATCGTTCTGGCGGGGCCATGATGCGAGAGCTGAAGGATGATATAAATAAGCCTCTGGCAGCCATTCTGACCTTGAATACGATTGCCCATACCATCGGGGCAGCTGGTGCTGGTGCGCAAGCGGCCATTGTGTTTGGCAGCGCCTGGGTGGGCCTAGCGTCAGCCATTCTTACGCTATTGATACTGGTTTTTTCAGAGATAATCCCTAAAACGCTTGGCGCTGTGTATTGGCGCCAATTAGCAGGGGTGACCGCTCACGTACTGGTCATGCTCGTTTGGATACTTTATCCCTTTGTCTGGTTTTCTGAAAAAATTACCAGAGGCATTTCTAGCAATGATGACCCCGAAGGTTTTTCACGTGAAGAGTTTGCCGCAATGGCAGAACTGGGGGAACAAGAAGGTCAATTGCAGGAACAGGAATCACGGATATTAAAGAATATATTTTTGTTAAATAAAACACCGGTTACCGCAGTTATGACGCCTAGGCCAGTGGTCTTCTCCCTGCCTGACTCCATGAAGGTCACTGAATTTTTCAGCGCTTATGATGATACTCGTTTTTCAAGAATTCCTATCTATGAGAATAACCGTGAGCATCTTGAAGGCTTTGTGCTTAAGAGCGACCTGTTGTTAGCTCAAACGCGAGGGAATTTTGACAATACGCTTAAACACTATCAGCGTGAACTTAAGGCGGTGGTAGATAGTAAGTCAGTTTATGACGCCTTTGAAATGTTTATAAAAAATCGCCTGCATATCATGTTAATCGTCGATGAATATGGAGGTATGCAAGGCATTATCACGCTTGAGGATATCCTAGAAACACTACTTGGCTTCGAAATCATGGATGAAAAAGATAAGCAAGAGGACATGCAAGAACATGCCAGGCGTTTATGGCGTCGGCGAGCTGATAAGATGGGTTTAGATATCCCAGGTCATGACAAAGATCAAAAATCAGACTCTTAATTCATAGCAATTAAGCTTTCTACACAGTCAGTGCCTTATACTCCAGTGCTGCAATAATATAATTTTAGGGCTGTTGTGAAACACTCTTACGATTATTAGTAATAAGAAAATTTCCGGTCAGGAAAAAAGTATGGATTCATTAACTCGTCGTACAATGTCACTAACAGTATTACTGTGCCTGTGTTTACCTTGTGCTTCGTTTGCACAAGAGCAATTGAGCGCTTTAGATGTTGAGCAGCCAGATGGCTGGGATGCAGATCTTGTTATGGCGCAGCCCGTAGATATAAATCCTGATCCGTATATTCTGGAATTTGAATTAGAAGCTAAGATAACAGATATTGAGATTGAAGAAGGCTTCACAACACCAGTCTGGACCTATGGTGAGAGCTTGCCCGGTCCCTTAATTAAAGCCAAAGTTGGCGACAAGGTCATTGTGCATTTTAAAAATTCATTGCCTGAGTCTACCAGTATTCATTGGCACGGATTAAGAGTGCCTAATGGTATGGACGGTGTACCAGGTGTCACTCAACCTCCTATTGAGCCAGGTTAAGAGTTTAGATATGAATTCACTGTTAATGATGCCGGCACGTATTGGTATCACCCGCATATTAATTCCACTAACCAGGTGGGTTGGGGTATGTATGGAGGGTTTGTGGTAGAAGACCCATCTGACCTGAAAGAGTTCGGCGATGATTTGGTGCTGTTGATCTCAGATATCAGCATTGATTTCGATGGCAGTTTTTTACCAGAAAACAATGGTGGAGGATTCAGTCGATTGTTTGGCCGTGAGGGTAGGGTATTGCTGGTTAACGGTAAAGTTCTGCCGAGATTGAAAGTTCGAAAAGGCAAGCAGCAAAGGTGGCGAGTAATCAATGCAGCACGATCGCGCTATGTCAGAATGAGTTTACGGGATCACTATTTAACCCGAATAGGCGGGGATAATGGTCTTGCCGCTTATTCCGAGGTGGTTCCACGAATCATCATTACGCCGGGTGAAAGGTCGGATTTTGTATTTACGCCTTCAAACGATCCTGGAGTAGAAAGAATCATGCGCTGGGGAGCTGTAAATCGTGGCTTTGGGACAACTGACTTTCGTCCCCCGGTTAATATGTTAGTCATTGAAACAGTCGATGAAGCGCCTGTAATTCCCGCTGAAATCCCCTCTCAACTTAGAAGCATTGAGTCTGTCGATATCACTAATGCGGTTGAGCAGAGCCTTGAAATGACCATTGAGCTGGGTGGCGAAGATGAGGTGAGTATGGGTTTTAACGGCATACCTTATTGGAGTATGTCTCCTCTGGAAGCAAGAGTCGGTGAGACTCATGTTTGGACCTTAATTAATAATTCTGATTTTAATCATCCCTTTCATTTGCATGGTTATTTCTTTCAGGTCTTGGATCAAAGTAGGGTGCCGGAATGGAAAGATACGGTGGATGTTCCCGTTGGTACAGAGCTGAAAATTGCAATCAAGTTTGAAGACCGCCCGGGCATGTGGATGTACCATTGCCATATTCTTGATCATGCTGAAGTTGGCATGATGGGGCAGTTGTTAGTGCGAGATGCTGAAGGGCCTTAAAAAAGCATCAGCAAGAACATTACAATAAACCTTAAAGGCTGTTGATTTGGCCTATGATGACTTCGCCACTCATACCATTCATTCCATTTACTTCAAGCTCTTCAGATCGAATTTTCGCACGAACAGCCCGACGAGCCTCTCTGTTGGGCAATAAATAAATAGCCTCTATTCTAGATGGTCTGGCAAACTGGTTCAAAACATGAACCTGATCGATATTAGCCCGGACCCTCGAATTTCTTGATGAAAACTGTACTTGTTCGGTGAATTTTAGAGCGGTTAAATTACGCTCCAAGATCACCAAGTATGACCTGGAAGGGGAAAAATTAACGATTAGAGAGCGGGAATCTATTACATTCCATCCGTTTATTTGCCGATACAAAAAACTATCTACCTCCTCAAGGTTAGCAAAGGTATATTTGTCCTCTTCACTAGTTGCTGTCTCTCCAGTGGCTGCAAATGCGGAAAAAATAGAAAAACTTAATAGACTGATTATCGTAAGGAGTGTTCTCTTCATCTTGGCTCCCGGGTAGCTCTCTAGAATTTATGTAATTTTCATACAGAGTATAGACATGCGTTAATGAATCCAAGCTTAACATGCAGTGCACAAAAAGGGAGTAAATAAGAGAGTAAATAAGAGACCGATACCGTTAAGGATAACTAAAGCGAGTTAAATTACTTCAAAGGCCTAAAATTGCTTAATTTTTTTGTTCTATTATGAGTGGAAGAGGTAAATATAATCCAAAAAAAACCCTCACAGCGAAGCTGCGAGGGTTTTTGTTTTTTCTAAAACAACTAATTCGTAAAAATTAGAAGTTCATTCTTGCGCGGACACCGTAGGTTCTAGGTGCGCCATAACCTATCCAACCTGCTCTCGCTGAAGCGATATAAACATCTTCAGTTAGGTTACGGATATAGAACTGAACATTCCAGTCATCTTTATCATAAGCCAACGTGAAATTGGTTATATTCCTCGGATCATTGCGAAAGTAATCCGTCTGAATGATGTTTGAGTAACTCTCATCAGTATAAGAAAAGGCCAAACGTGGAGTCAGAGTTCCGCCAGCATATGGGATCTCATAGTCTATACCGATATTATATGAGAGCTCAGGTGCTTGAACTTGCGGTTGACCCGCGAAGTTCTGGTAGAACGGATCGTAGTCGAAACAGTTACCATTTGGAATGGTAGCTCCTGTTGGATCAGCCGGATTCAAGACTCGAGCAGTTGATGGTGTATTTGGATTATTATCACCAAAGGTAGTAATTGAGCCAGTCCCACACTGAGGTAAGAAGTCAAATGCGCCACCTTGGTCATTTTCAGTCCAGCCTGGCAATGAGGCTGTATTCACGGTACGGGCACTTTCAACTTCTGAACTATTGTAAGCAGCAGAGAAATTAATACCTAGGTTGCCTAAAAAGATCTGACCAGAAACTTCAACACCCTCAATAGTAGCATCACCTATGTTGGTGTTAGTCGTACCAGCACCAGTCGGGTCACCAGTTAAGAACGCAGTACCCTGAAGATCACTATAGTCCATGTAGTAGAAGTTGATATCTCCGGTAAAGGCTCCATCAAACAAGCTACCTTTCCAACCAAACTCGAAGTCATTGATATCTTCAGGTTGTACGCCATTACCCTGGTGAGTCGCCGCTTTATAACCTTTAGCATAGAAAGCGTAAAAATAGTCAGTGTCAGTCGGAGACCAGTTTAAGCCAATCTTATAGGTAGGCACTTTATTATCAGGATTATTAGTTGAGGTATCAATATCAGACCTAGCAGAGACAACTATGTGACAGCCCCAAGCTGGACCTGTACCAGTAACTCCTGGAGTCCCAAAAGCCGTTTGAGGAGCTATAAGTTCTCCACCTGTTATTCCGAATCTTTGGCACTCTTCAAAACTAGCGGTTGGAGGAGTGTTTACACCTAACAGGCCACGACGAATAACAGTTGTATTACGCCCACTATCATCGAAGTTCATTCGAGCACCAATAGCTAATTCAAGCTCATCGGTAAGGTCATAGTCAAACTGTCCGAAAACAGCTTGGCTTTCTACTTCAGCTGGCGTCAAGACATGAATATAAGAAGTTGGCACTGCAAGATCTCCACAGGTGACATGCGTACCATCTGCCTGCCATCCGCACTGCTCATTAGGAGAAGCCGGGGCACCAGTCATAACAGGCGTATACCTTTCCTGACTGAATGCACCAACAATCCAGCGGCTCCTTCCACCTTCTGCAGACGTAAGCGTTATTTCATTTGTCACAGAACGGTTATCAGGTCCTAACTGGAATGTGTCAGGAATAATAGGTACTCGAGTACTATGGGTTCCATTACCTCCACCGCCTCCAGTCCCTTGTACAAAAAGTTTGTTATAGCCAGTATTAGTATTAACTGTCATGCCATTGGGCAATTCCCAGTCCAAGAACATTGACCACTGTTGATTTTCCTGTAAGTCCTTACCTTGAAAACCCTGATAGACCTGATAAGGGTTAGCAGGACCTGGAGTATACTCTCTCCATCGAGAATAAGTGACGACTGGAGTTGGTGCTCCAGTAACAGGGTCAACTACGAAACCTTCCGTAGGCTTATAATGAGGCACACGTACATCACCATTATGGTTTACAGCATTCTCCATCACTTTAAACGTAGCTGAGAAGGTGTCGGAGGGTTCCCACAGCAAGCTTAAACGCACTGAACGGTTGTCCGTTTGCCCTGGTCCCCATGCTTGTTGATTATTAGCCAGTAACTGGCCGCCAAGGTTTTGGTAGTAGCTTTCGCGTTGTTCAGTGAGAACAGCTATACGAGCTGCCCAGGTATCACTAATGGGTAAATTAATGGCAGCTTCCACACTATTATGTTGATAGTTACCGAAAGTTCCATCAACGTAGCCATGGACACCATCAAAGTCAGGATTGGCTGAATTAATTAGAATCGCGCCTCCAGCTGCAGATTGTCCAATGAAAGTACCCTGTGGTCCACGCAGAACCTCAATAGTACCAACGTCGAAGAAAGCACCGTTTAGCCCCATTGGCTCACCGTGTACTAAGCCATCGTTTACAATTTGTACACCCATTTGCACGTCTGGGGAGAAAACACTTGTTCCAACACCCCTGATATTTACATCACTACCATTACCGTTATCCTGAATCTGGATACCAGGCATGGCATTTTGGAGGTCCCGAACCTCTCTAATTCCGTTTTCCCGTAGCTGTTCACCACTGAAAACTTCCATGGAAATGGAAGTCGTTTGTTCAGTAGCGTCGCGGCGTTCAGCCGTTACCACTACTTCTTCAATTTGCCTTTGTGCAAAAGCACTGGTCGACCCGACTAAAGCCACAGCAACAGCCGCAGCTATAGATGCAGAGAGAGCCTTTCTCTTGAGTGGAAACTTCATAGTATTGCCCCTTTATAGTTTTATTATTGTAATAATTTTTTTTAGGCTTAAACCTACAAACTTCTTAGCTTTTAGCCCATTAGAACTACTAGCAATGACTAAGTTACCTTGATCTAATCAGTTTTGCCAGAAAAAATGCACATTTTTTTCTTAATTCATTGATATAGACCTAATTAAGAAGCTTTAGAACTTCAATTGATCAAAGTTAAATTAATGTCTTTCGAGAAAATGATTCTGAATTTACTTTTTAAGGGCCGCCTGAAAATTAAAAAATAAAACAAAAAAAATAATAAAAACAATAAGTTAATTAATTTCAGTGCTTTCTGAATTTCCATGTGTAAGAAAATATTAAAGAAGGGACGCCATTACTGACTACGCTAATTAAAGCAAGTGGTAAGCTGGATATATAAAAGTGGCGAGATAAAATAAAGCTATAAAAAGCATAAAAAGATATAAAAAGATATAAAAAGACATAAGAAGATATAAAAAATGCTCAAAAAAAAGGGATCACATTGTGACCCCTTTCTTACTATCGACAAATATACTTGTGTAAAGCTTATTGATCACTCCATGAAACAAAACCAGCTGGAGGCTCAACACTCGGTGGTACATTGTTATCGCGAGTCGCGCTGTCCCAATGCTCCTGGACCAAGCCATTTTCTACACGATACATATCAAACCAGTTCCATTTATAGACTTCATTGTCTCTGGCAGGGTCTTCTGAATAGCGTGTAAAGATATACAGAGTGATATCGCCATGAGTGAGAGTCAATTCAGGTTCGTTTAGCCATTCGTCTTGAATCGGCTGTGGGTTAGCAAAACGACTGAAGAATTCAAGAAAGCCAGCGCGACCATTAGGGACATTAGGATTATGTTGAATATAATCTTCGGCCATAACTTCCATTGCGATATCAAGATTTTGATATTGAAGAATATCTTTCTGTTCTCTTTTAACGATATCCTCACCAATCTGTTCCATAGCCGTGTTAGACGGTGCAACTGGACGTGGTCCAATACCAGGAGCAACCGCCATTACTGGTGCGCCAGGAGGAGGTGTAGCACGGAATACGCTATCCCAATGTTCATCAACCCGACCATCTACCATGCGTAGTACGTCGAAAAAACTATAATCATAAGATTCGCCGGTAGTAGGGTCTTCGCCTTGTCTTTCCCAGACAAATACGACGTAGTCACCTTTGGCAAATTTGACGTCGGTAGCTGGAAACTCTTCAGGAATAGGGCCTGGTTGAGCAAAACGGCTAAAGAACTCTACAAAACCATCACGTCCGGTAGGCACATCAGGGTTATGCTGAATGTATCTTTCGGTCATGTATTCTTCAACTTGATCAAGACGTCCACCCATCAATACAGTACGCCACCATTCTTCAGCTCGCGCTAAGTTGGCTTGTTCTGCCGCGGTCATAACGCCATGTTCTTCAACTGCCATATCTGTTGCCATATCCATAGCCATATCAGCGGCTTCTTCCATGGCCATTTCTGAGCTTGCTTGTGCAGGCATGCTAGCCTCTTCCTGAGAGCATCCCACTACAGTTAGGGTAGCAAGAAAGAAGATCACACCTCGCAAGAGGGTCTTGTAATTTGTCATGAAAATTCTCCTTTACGGAATATTATTAGCGGGTTAAAAAAAAGAGGGACAAGTATACGCCAGTTGCGCAAGAGAACAAGGGCTTTATAGGGCTATAACAGGGGCAAAGCTGTCTAAGTTAGTGCTCTTTTGATCTACTTCATTGTTTTATTATGGGTTATCATTATCGGTTCTATTGTAAATTGCAGTCTCTCATTAAGTTAAATAAGAATCTTAATAAACTATAAAAACTAACTATATATACCTAAGGAAAAATAATGAAAACTAAAATAGCAGCAGCAGTTCTATCAAAGAAAGTTTTACAGTGGCTACTTTGTGTTTCTATCTATTTTTTGCCATTGCCTGTTAACGCGCAGGGAAGTGATTCAGTCGAATTCGTTCACTCTAATGCCTACGATAAACGAGCAAATCAAGGGCAAACTATTTTAACCTATGTGCACAGTCAGACATGGAGCTTTGGTGATAATTTTTATTTTTTAGATATGGCTAACCTTGGTAATTTTGAAAACGCTGGTAACACCTATTTTGAGTGGGGACCGAGACTTAGCCCAGGTAAAATATTTGGCGACGGTCCAATAAGTGCAGGATTAATCAGAGATATTTATTTGATCGGTGAATTAGATTATGTAAAAAATAAAGCAGTAGAAAAAGCGGTATTTTTGGGTGGTTTGAGTGTTGATTTGGCTCTCCCTGGATTTAGATTTTTTAAAGTGGATTTGTTTAACAGAAATGATCCAACCCTAACTGGCCATACCCAGCAACTAACCTTGGCTTGGAACCTGCCTTTTACTTTTTGGAATAATAACTTTGCATTTCAAGGTTTTTTTGATTACACGGGTAGTGAGGCTACCAGCGCCAGTAATTACCAGGGCCAGCCTCAGCTTTTATGGGAAATGAATGATCGCGTGTTTTTAGGTCTGGAATATCTTTATTGGCACAATAAAACAGGACGAGCAGGGTTTAACGAATCCGCACTGCAAGGCGTATTCAAAGTTATTTTTTAATTGCTGCATTCTGGCACCTATATCTAGGTGCCAGAATGCTTTATCCAATATTAGTTTCTAATAATTGCGTTTCGGCTATTACAGTGTTGATTAAAGAGCCGATTTGCCCAATTGTTACTTCAACCGTATCACCCGGTTTCATCCACAAACTAGGAGTTCTAGCAGCGCCTACACCACCTGGCGTACCTGTGACAATGACATCGCCGGCTTGTAAAGGGGTGAAAGAGGAAATGTAGTTAATGAGATAAGGAATGGGAAATATTAAGTCAGAAATTGGCTGGTCTTGAACTTTTTCATTATTCAGTATTGTTGTGACATGCTGGTCTTGCAAGTTACTGATTTCATCTGGTGTAACTAAATAGGGGCCAAAGCCGCCGGTGGCAGGAAAATTTTTACCCGGCGTATATTGGCTGGCATGTCTTTGCCAGTCACGCACAGAGGCATCATTAAAACAGCTGTAGCCAGCAATATAATCAAAGGCATCTTGCTCAGGTATGGCGCGCCCACTTTTGCTAATGACTAAGGCCAATTCGCCTTCATAATCAAGTTTGCTAGAAGCTAAGGGCTGTATTATCGGATCACCCTGAGCGACCAGGGTCTCATTGAAGCGAGTAAAAATGACTGGGTAGGTTGAACCTTTACCCAGACCAGTTTCCTCACGATGTGATTTATAATTTAAACCCACGCATATTATTTTCCCAGGGTTTGGAATAAGTGGAAGAAAGCTTATTTGATCAAGACTATAGCTCGCCCCTTCAGTGAGTTGCGCTATATTATTGTCAGTCAAGGCAGCTTTTATATTAGTTAACTCATTGTTTTCTAATAATAATTCAATGACTTTATCAGTCCCTCCGGCATCGTCTAGTCTACCCATAGTGGGCTGTCCATCAGGTCTTAAAAAGCTTAAATATTTCAAAGTCAGTCTTCCTTTTTAAATTAAGTGTTTTATTTTAGTTATAAAAATTGATGCTATTCCGCACGGGCATAGCCTGTCAATGCGAGTTGTTCTCAATGATTTTTTTCAGTTTTGATGATTTGAATCATAATAAACCTTGATTACTGAAGCTATGATGAAGGTATTATAAAATACAGTCTTAATGATTAATTTAATCGGAGGAATTATGAACTTAGAATTAGCTAAACAAAATTTACTTGAAAAACAAACAGAGATTACGTCGCGAGTAGATCGCACGCATAATCATATTCATCATCGAGAAGAGCCTGTCAGTGCAGATTTTAGTGAACAGGTTACTGAGATGGAAAATGAAGAAATTATTCATGCCCTGGATGAAGAAGGCCGTGTCGAGTTGAAACAGATTCAACGTGCTCTAGACCGTCTTAATGATCGTGACTGAGTTCTTTTTTAAGAAAATCACTTTCTGCGACTTTTATGTCTTTATGAACTTTGCTTCTATCTGAACGTTCCTGCGATGAGGAGCGGTTTTGGCTTTTAGTAGTGCGTATACCAGGGGCATTAAATAATTTCTCAAGATCAGGACTGTCGCAGGATTCGCAATCAGGCTTCTCGCTTATCTTAACGATTTTTTCAAATTGGTGGCCGCAGCTACGGCATTTGTATTCATAAATAGGCATGACTAGATAATACTACAAGACATGAAATAGGAGCTAGTTTTCTGTGAAAGATAATTAGCCCTTTTATAGGCTAATGACTAAAGCATGCTTTAAAAGTTAAAAAAATGGCTGATAGGAAAAGACCCAGCAGCCATTAAATAAGTGCTTATTTGCTGTGTGGTTAAATAAAGCTCGTTTGAACTCTAATCAATAGCAAAGCAGTAAAAATATCCGGCACCACCACCGGCTTCTACTCCTTCCTGGGTACAGCTACGGGTACCATGAGTTGAATTCCAGGAGTTATCAAAACGACCATGACGATCATGGTGGCCCACACGAGCACTGCCTTCTTCATTGCTGGTCCAGTTGGAGCAGCTTTGATCATCTCCGGCAGGATAGGCACGTCCATCCGGTGTAGAGCCTGTCAGAATGTCGTGTTTACTGACATCAATACCGTATTCTCTGGCTATGATGCCCGGGACTAAATCGCCCCTTTCTGTTCTGGCATGGAAGGGGTGTAAACCACTGCCAAGACGTGCTTGATCAAGGCTATCACCATGTAAATGATCCTGGTCCCGAGCGATCAGATCGCCAGTAGATCCATACCAGGGGCCTGAACCAATTCGATCACGAGCATCAACAGCATTGCGTCCTTGGGTGCTCAAATACGCGCGCCATGTTGAGTCGCCGCGGCCAACAGAGGTCGCAAGCACCTGACAATGCGCATCAGCACCGGCTAATCCACCTAGATTTCCGCCGTCGCCCAAGCCTACGCCGGTGATAAAAAAGGACATAGCAGGCTGTTCATCATCTTGTGCAAGGCTGGCGCTTGAGGCCATTATGCAAGCAAGTGCTGCGATTATTATTTTATTTTTTTTCATCCTAAGACTCCTTATTATGACTGAATATTAAAAACAACCGCTTGATCCTAGCACTATTCAAAAAATACTCAAATCGAGATTCTGATTGATTGCGTTTAATTGTTAATAGAGATGAAATAAATCAAATAAACAGACCTGCTTATGCATATTGGCTTGTGATAGTATTTCGCTCCCAAATCAGGTTTAGCTGGAGTACCACTAATGATAAGAAACTTTAAAACCCCCTTAATGATTTTGCTGTGTTGTTGCTCAGTTAATCTTTTTGCGGCAAATGCTGATGCAGCTGATGAAACTGCGATGCAAGACTGCAGTGAATCAGGCGGTTTAAATTATATTTGTGGGCTAGCGGTTCCCGAAGATTTGGTCATTATTCCTGGCACTGATTGGGTTGTTGCGGGAGCTTATTCTGAAGAGAGCAACGCGGGTCTAAATCTGGTCAATGCCGTAAGCAAGAATGTGACAGAGCTTTATTCTCCAAAGGCGGGTAGAAGCCGCTTAAATCGTAACCTTTACGGGGCATGCCCTGGCGCGCCGGATCTAAACAATTTCCAAACTCATGGTTTAGCTATTCAGAATGAAGTAAGCAGCGATGAAAGATATAACTTATATGTGGTCAGTCATGGTGGCCGTGAAGCAATAGAAGTGTTTGAGCTTGATGCCAGTTCAGCTATGCCACAAATAACCTGGGTCGGTTGCGTGCTGATGCCAGACGGCCTTGATGCCAATGATGTCAGCGCCATGCGCGATGGCACAATTTTGGCCACCGTACTCATGCATCCAGGTTTTAGTTTTGAAGACTTGCTCTCGGGAAACCCAACAGGCGCAGTCTATAAATGGGTGCCTGGCTCAGATGGTTTCATTAAGCTTGAGGGCTCAGAATTGCCAGGCAATAATGGCATTCAGGTTTCAGAAGATGAAACTGAAATATTCATTGCGGCATCGGGACTCAGCGCGATTGTTACGCTGTCAAACAGCAATCCGTCCAGAGTGCTAAGACGCACCAGAACAATGGCGTTTGCCCCAGATAATGTGGTGTATGACAGCAATGGTTATTTGTTAACCGCCGGTATGCGAGATGACGAAGCAACCTGTGCTGGTACCGGGCCACCTCCGGCAAGCAATTGCCCACGCGGATCAATCGCTGCCTATATACATCCCGAGACTATGGAAGACAGAGTTATTCTGGATACAGTCGCTACGCCCGATTTTACTGGCGCGACTATGGCGATTTTGCCCGGTGGTAAAGAAGTATGGATAGGCTCTTTCAGATCATCGCGAATTGCCTACCAACTGCTCAACAGAATGGATTAGACCGAATAAGAAAAGATACAAAAAAGATGAGAAAAGTTAAGAAAAGATAAAAAGATAAAAAGATAAAAAGATAAAAAAATAAGAAAAGAACTTGAACCGAAAAACCATTAAAGACGTACTATAATTTTTTTAAACTAAAGGAAAAAACATGGCTGAAATTACATTAAGAGGCAACCCAATTCAAACCAATGGCGAATTGCCGACTGCAGGTTCCAAAGCACCTGATTTTACATTGTTAAAAACTGATCTATCAGAACTGAGCAGCGGTGACTTAAAAGGTCAACGCGTCATACTGAATATCTTTCCAAGTATTGATACGCCTGTTTGCCAAACCTCAACGCGTGAATTCAACGCTAAAGCCAGCGGCCTGGATAATACCACCGTGGTTTGTGCGTCAATGGATTTACCCTTTGCAATGGGTCGATTTTGTGGTGCAGAAGGCATCGAAGATGTTGTGCCAGCATCTGCATTTCGTTCCGACTTTGCAGCCGATTATGGCGTTAAACAAACGGATGGACCTTTGCAAGGTTTAACCGCGCGTGCGGTGGTAGTGATTGATGAAGAAGGCACCGTGCTTTATTCACAGCTCGTGGGTGAGATTGCCGATGAACCTGATTATGATGCAGCGATTGCCAGTTTGTCTTAGGTTTTATTTACTAACCTTACACAAAAAAGCCATCTTTACAGGTGGCTTTTTTGTTTGTTGAGCTTTCTAATGAAAGCTTTTAGTGAGATATCTATTAGTCAAACTAATGGTCATTCTAGTTTATGGCGGACGAGGGAAATAAATCGCTTTTTCATCGACGCCGATTTTCATTACTTTATCTCCAACAAAATACGGTTTCCACCAGGCAATAAGAATTGGCACAGACACATTAAGGAAGAAAGTCGTGCCCATTAAGGTATAAAAAGCATCAGTGGTAATAATTTGTGTTTGTACGTAAACGATATCCATCACCACAAACGCCAGTTCTGCCCGTCCCGACATACCAAAGCCAATCATAATGCTTTCATGCCAGGCAAAATTAAAGGTGTATCTTGCCGCCAGTCCGGCTTAGAGTATTTGTACGCACTTAGAGACTTTAATCTTTTAGAGCAGGGTTCTGAAGAGCCGGGCGGTGCTTGGGTGCGGGTACAGTTTTGGTTAAATTACAGCCGACCTGATTATGGGGATCAGAGTCTGAAAGAAATTGTGCTGCGTGAGCGCAATGGTTTGTGGCTGATTGCTGAAGAGCGCACCTTGCAGGTCAATATCATTTCAGATTAGTCCGTCACATTTGTACTATGCATTTGTACTATAATAGCCCTCTCATATAGCTCATTCACAACTAGCCGAGTAGTAAGTTCATGAAAGCCTCTGATTTGTTTGTACAATGCCTCGAAGCCGAAGGTGTTGAGTATATTTTTGGTATTCCCGGTGAAGAAAACCTCGATTTACTGAACTCCCTTAAAGATTCCTCCATCAAGTTAATCATTACCCGGCACGAACAAGCGGCGGGTTTTATGGCGGCGACCTATGGGCGCTTAACCGGCAAAGCCGGAGTGTGTTTATCAACGCTGGGGCCGGGTGCGACCAATTTGGTAACACCTGCTGCCTATGCGCAGTTAGGTGCCATGCCGATGATAATGCTGACCGGCCAAAAACCGATTAAACGTAGTAAACAAGGGCAGTTTCAGATCATTGATGTGGTCGACATGATGCGGCCAATTACGAAGTATGCACGCCAAATTGTGAGCGCTGACAGCATTCCGTCAAAAGTGCGCGAAGCCTTTCGACTTGCGGAAGAAGAAAGGCCCGGCGCCGCATTACTTGAGCTGCCTGAAGATATTGCCGCGGAAGAATCAAATGAGCTGCCATTTAAGGCGAGCATGGCAAGACGCCCAGTGGTTGAAGAAAAGGCCGTCGACCAGGCTATAGAGTCCTTACAAAAAGCCGAACGTCCGCTCTTGCTGGTGGGCGCGGCGGCAAACCGTAAACTGACCGCCACAATGCTGCGAGATTTTGTCGAAAAGCAGGGCATTCCTTTTATTACCACGCAGATGGGTAAGGGTGTTATTGATGAGAGCAACCCTCTGTGTATTGGCAATGCCGCGCTGTCGGATGGCGACTTTTTACATCAGGCCATCAAAAAAGCCGACTTGATTATTAATGTCGGGCACGATGTGGTGGAGAAGCCGCCTTTTTTCATGCAAGGCAATAGCCTTAACGTGATACACATAAACTTTAAGTCTGCGGAAGTAGACCCGGTGTATTTCCCACAGACTGAAATGATAGGCGATGTTGCCCACAGCATCTGGCAGCTCAATGAAAACCTATCACCGCAAAAGCATTGGGATTTTGCTTACTTTTTGAAAGTCAGAGATGCCATGCTGGAGCATGAACATAAGGGTATTAGTGACCCACGCTTTCCTATTTATCCACAGCGTCTGGTTGCCGATGTGCGCAAGGTCATGGGCGAAGAAGACATTATTGCCTTAGACAACGGGGTGTATAAAATCTGGTTCGCGCGTAACTATCAGGCTAACTGCCCAAACACGGTGCTATTGGATAACGCCCTGGCTTCCATGGGCGCGGGTTTACCTTCGGCTATGGCCGCCAAAATGGTTAACCCCGATAAAAAAGTAGTCGCCATCTGTGGTGATGGCGGTTTTATGATGAACTCACAGGAAATAGAAACGGCCGTTCGTTTGAAACTGGATCTAGTGGTACTGATTCTGAATGACAGCGCCTATGGCATGATTAAATGGAAGCAGGCCAATATGAATTTTGATGATTTTGGTTTGGATTTTAAAAACCCTGATTTCATTATGTATGCTGAAAGTTATGGCGCCTTTGGCCATCGTTTAAGCAGTGCCGATGAATTAGCGCCTTTACTACAACGTTGCCTGGATGCTGGTGGGGTACATTTGATTGACGCCCCGGTGGATTACAGTGAGAATGACTTAATACTGAATCGACAATTACCTGAGTTATCTAAACATATTTAGATTAGAGTTAATCAATAATAAAATCTGTATAACAGCTTATACAAAATAGATTTTAGGACAAATTTTGAGGTTATGAAGACAATGGACACACTCGTTAAAGACATGATGGCAAAAGCCAGAATCGCACAGAAAGAATTTGCAACATACAACCAGCAGCAAGTAGACGAGATCGTTCGTGCGATTGGTAAAGTTGTTTACGACAATGCCGAAGAGCTTGCTAAAGATGCCGTTGATGAAACGCGCATGGGTTTGTACGAAGATAAGGTTCTAAAGAACAAAGGTAAATCTCGAAACATCTGGAACAACCTGAAAGACAAGCGCTCCATCGGTGTTATCTCAGAGCGAGATGAACACGGCATCATCAAAGTGGCCAAGCCAGTTGGGGTTGTCGGTGCTGTAACACCCACGACCAATCCAGTGGTTACCCCCATGTGTAATGCAATGTTTGCATTGAAGGGTGGTAATGCGATTATTTGTGCGCCACATCCACGTTCGAAGAATGTCAGCACTAAAACAGTTGATTTAATGAACGCGGAAATTCGCAAGTTGGGCGGTCCAGAAAATTTGATTCAATCCATCTCCGAGCCTTCATTAGAGCGCACTCAAGAGTTAATGGGCAGCTGCGATGTGTTGGTTGCTACAGGCGGCCCAGCAATGGTTCAGGCGGCTTACAGCAGCGGCAAACCATCCTATGGTGTTGGTCCAGGTAACGTGCAGGTTATTGTCGATACGGACGTGGATATGGACGAAACAGCAGAGAAAATCATCACAGGCCGTGCTTTTGATCATGGGATTATCTGTTCAGGTGAGCAGTCCGTTATTGCCCATAAAGATCAGTATCAGGCAGTGATCGAAGCCTTCATTACTAAAGGTGCTTACTACATAGAAGATCAAGAGCTTGCAGACAAACTGCGCTCAGTCTTATTTGTCGATGGGCATATCAATGGTGATGTTGTTGGACAAAGTGTTCAAGCCATAGCGGAAATGGCAGGCATCGACGTTCCTAAAGGCGCCAGAGTAATTCTGATAAAATCAAACGGTGCAGCAGACGATATTCTTCGTAAAGAAAAAATGTGTCCGGTTATGGTTGCTTTTGAATACGAAGACTTCGACCACGCAGTTGCCATCGCCAAGTTCAACCTAGAGCTTGAAGGAGCAGGACACTCAGCTGCTATTCATTCAAAGAACGATGCCCACATCAGACAAGCCGGCGTTACCTTACCCATTAGCCGTTTGGTCGTAAACGAGGCAAGTTCTCTTACTACCGGTGGCTCACTACATAATGGCTTTGCGCCAACTACAACACTAGGTTGTGGCTCTTGGGGCAATAATTCAATCTCTGAAAACCTCGACTATAAACATCTGATTAATGTCTCTCGCATTGGCTATAAGAAAGATATAGTAGCGCCAACGGATCATCAAATTTGGGAAGAAGTAGTTAGCTAGTTTCCCAGTTTTATTCAGGTAAAAAAGGCGCTATTTTTAGCTCCTTTATATGGGTTCTTACACTAAGGTTTCTTGCGGGTTGGGAAATCTATGTCGAATAATTTCAGTATCGGATTTTTCAGTAATAAACCTGAACGCTTTTTCAATCTCTATGGGGAAATCATCCGGGCCTTGACGGAAATCTTCGTAAACGTCGAGTACTATTAATATCTTGTTCTTTGAGCTCATTAAGCCACTCAACTGTATATTCTGTTTTTGTGATGCGATAACTGCTCGGAATTCTAGCATGGCAAATTCCACAAGCATATATTTGCGTGAAGCAGTTCCAAATGTTCTTGAATACCAAAGTGAGAACTATTAGTATCTCCCTTTCAAAATCATGGGTAGATCTGAAGGTTATCCCACTAATTTTTATTATAATAATCTCAGGGCTGAATTCTTTTATATGAATCTCGGTATCTGGGTGCTGAACGTTAAGAGATCAACGAAATCGACAAAATTGAGGTAGTTACTTATTATGGAAATACTTGTTTGGAATAATGAAATGCTGGTTTCCGCGGTTATTCTGGTCATCACCTTTGGCGCTATTTTTACAGAGGGTATTCATGGGGTTCACCGGGTGAAATCTGCAATGGCAGGTGCTGCAGTCATGATTCTAGCAGGGCAAATGTTTGGTTTTTACAACCCGGAAGAAGCAGTTGAGGCTATAGACTGGAATGTAGTGTTTTTGCTCGGTGGCATGATGACTATCGTTGCGATCATGATTCCAACCGGTGGATTCCAACAATTAGCTTATAAGATTGCAGATTTTAGTAAAGGTCGTTTATTCCTATTACTGGCCTTAATGGGCACCCTGGTGACAGTGCTTTCTTTATTACTCGATAACGTCACTACCGTCGTCATCTTTGGTCCTCTCATTATTCTAATTTGTAAGTCTCTACGAGTGAGTGCTATTCCTTTCTTACTGGCTGCAGCGCTGTTATCTGATACAGGTGGTGTTGCCACTTTGGTAGGAGACCCGCCTAATCTAATGATAGGTTCAGCGGCTGATATCGATTTCGTGACCTTCGCTAAACATATGTTCCCAATGGTATTTTGTGCATGGATTGCGATTCTTTTCTTCTTGCGTATTTTGTTTAAAAAGGAGTTAAGTGTTACTCCAGCCCCGTTGGAATTAACAGATAGAGAGCCATTGTCAGATCCAAAAACCTGGTATGGCGCACTGGCGGTATTAGGCATAATGGTGATTGGCTTTATTATGCATAACGCGCTGCATTGGGAGCCTTGGTTTGTAACAGCGATAGGCTTAACCTTACTGGTATTTATCAGTAAGGATATTGACCTGGAAGAAAGTTTTGCAGAGATTGAGCTTGCCTTATTAATGTTCTTTATTTCGCTGTTCATCATTGTCGGTGGTGTCGAACACAGTGAATTCCTGATGTATATCGGTCAGTTTGTGATTCCTTTCGTGGAGAGTTATGGTCTGTTAACAACCTGCATTATTCTATTATGGGTAGCAGCCATCATGTCTGCCGCCATTGATAATATTCCTTTTACTGCGGCAATGATTCCTATAATTTTGGGAATGGAGGCTCAGGGTATTAATGTTTCACCATTGTGGTGGGCTCTAGCTGCTGGTGTTGGGATGGGTGGTAACGGTACGCATTTAGGTTCAACGGCCAACGTCTTCATCGTCACAATTTCTGAGAAGATGGCGAAAGACGCAGGTGACCCTAGTTTGGCGATTACTCCAGGCCTTTGGTTTAGAAAAGGTTTGCCGGTTATGTTGATTACACTGGTAATCTGTACAGTGATTATGACGACGTTCTTCTCTTTCTTTGAAAATTCAGGTGTATAAGAATCTAGGAGAATACTAAAATAGTTTAGAATCTAGGTAAGCGTTCTTATTCAAAATGGGTGACAATTATAAAGTTGTCACCCATTTTTTTGTACTTTTTTAAACAGCATTAATTGGCGTTAAATCAATCATCTCAATAAATAAGCGTTCTGCTATTTAGAGAAGGTCTAGAAAGCGTTACACTTTGCATGAATAGGTTATAAGAATAAATAAGCAAAGCGGTTTGATATCTTTATGCTGCAAATAAGCTCTCTGTCAGATACAGGTCTCGTTCGATCGACGAATGAGGACTTTTATTTATTCAGTCGAGAATATCGCATTATAATTATTGCTGACGGCGTGGGTGGGTACGATTATGGCGAGGTAGCGAGTCGACTGGCAGCAGAAAGTGCTTATGCTTTGTTAGAAAATGAATTTGATGAGGATAATCAACTGAATGTTGAAGATCCTATCAAGCTGTTAAATAAAGCAGTCGTTTTTGCCAATCAAAAAGTCATCGACATGAAGGTGCAAAAACCTTCACATCAGCAAATGGGAACCACCTTAACCTGTATTTATCTTGATGATGATTTTGTTTATTTCTCCTATATTGGAGATTCCCGTCTTTATCATATTTCATTAACAGAAAATAAAATTGCCCAGCTGACAACCGACCATACTCTTTCTCAGAATAAATTAAATGAAAGCTTGGTGCCTGACTTACACGCCCGGGCAAATCATGTGTTGACCAGAATGATTGGCGCTGGCAACAGTGTTAATCCTGGTTTTGGTAAAAGCCCTTTGCAAAAAGGAGATATGATACTTACCTGTACTGATGGACTGTCTGATTTGCTTTCAAATGATATTATTTTGCAGACACTGCTTGATAACAAAGATGATATGAACAAAAGTCTTGAAATTTTACTTGATCAGGTTAAGCAAAAAGGTGCTAGGGATAACATTACAATTGTGATGGCAAACCTGGAATAAACTAGAGCCAGTCTTCCTGTAATAATCGTATTAATTCATTCGCACTTTGTAGACGGTCGTCCGGCTTTTTCTTCAGACAAGCCATCGTGGCTTTATCAAGTAATGCTGGCACATGGAATTTGCTGGCTTCAGAAGGCGGCACTGGTTCCTGATTTTTTACACTATCGATCATTTGATTCATGGTATCGCCGGTCGAAGGCGAGCTTCCTGTCAGAATTTCATAAAGGATAGTGCCGAGACTATAAATATCGGTGCGACCATCAATGTTAGGGTCTTTATCAATTTGTTCGGGAGACATATGAATAATAGTGCCTTGTAACTTGCCGCGTCTGGTGATGCTAAGATCATCAGATATCGTGTCTTTATTATCCTCTGTCAGGGCAGCATCACTGCCATCTTTTTTCCAGACTTTTGCCAAGCCCCAATCCATTAAAACAACTTCACTAAAAGGGCCGACTAAAATATTTTCTGGTTTAACATCGCGATGTACTACGCCATGAGCATGCGCATATTCAATGGCATAGGCGACCTGGATAATTACCTCTACCAACTGATTTAAGTCATAGCGCTCTCTATAGTCCAGAATTTCACGCAAGGTATAACCATGCACCAATTTCATAGTGAAGTAGTAATGGCCTTGGTTGTCGCGCCCTAATTCATAAGTTGGGATGGTATTAGGGTGCTGTAGCATTGCGCTTACTCGAGCTTCCCTAAGAAAACGTTGCTGCTCAATTGGATCATCTGCGAATTCTGGCAGTAAAGATTTGTAACAAATTACACGAGATAAATGTAAATCCTTGCAAGCCTGGATGAGGCACTTGCCACCCTTGGCAATCGTTTTGAAATAAGCATAACGCGTATTGTTGTTAATCTTTTCAGGCAAAGCTTTATCAGTGTCTTCAAGATAAACCGATGCATATTCTTGCTGTAGGGCTGGAAACTTCATGGCCTTAGTTTGACAGAAATATGGTCTTATCCCAAGACCTTACTTGGACAATATTTAGTGCAAAAAAAAGGGCCTGCAAGCAGGCCCTTTAGTTTTTGTAACAATACTAACCAGCTTCGTTTGTGGTTTTCACAATAGCAGCTGCTACTTTATAAGGATCAGCATTAGAAGAAGGTCGACGATCTTCTAGGCGGCCTATCCAGCCATCTTCCATAGTGCTGACCGGTATACGGATAGAAGCACCACGGTCAGAAACACCATAACTGAATTGCTCTATAGACTGAGTCTCGTGAGCTCCGGTTAGACGTTGGTCATTGAAAGCACCATAAACAGAGATATGACGTTCAATGTTTTTACCAAATTCCTCGCAAATCTTGGTGAAGGTTTCTTCTTTACCAGAAGTTCTCATTTCTTCATTTGAGAAGTTGGCATGCATACCAGAACCATTCCAGTCTGTATCGCCTAATGGTTTCGGATGATACTCAACTGCTAAACCATATTTTTCAGCCGTGCGTTCCAGGATGTAACGCGATAACCAAATTTCGTCACCAGCGCGTTTCGCGCCTTTGGCAAAAATCTGATATTCCCATTGCCCAGGAGCAACTTCAGCATTGATACCTTCTAAATTAAGGCCTGCTTCTAGACAAATATCCATATGCTCTTCAATCAGGTTACGGCAATGCGCATTTTTTGCGCCTACTGAGCAGTAATATGGGCCTTGAGGAGGAGGGTAGCCACCTGCTGGGAAGCCTGGTGGTAAGCTGGTTTCAGGATCCCACAAGAAATATTCCTGTTCGAAACCAAACCAGAAGTCTGTATCGTTATCATTCTCATCGATAGTGGCACGGCCATTTGATTCATGTGGCGTTCCATCGGCATTTAACACTTCACACATGACCAGATAAGCGCTTGTACGGTCAGGATCAGGGATGATCATTACAGGTTTTAAAAGACAGTCCGAAGATCCGCCTGGTGCTTGTTCAGTTGAGCTGCCATCGAATACCCACATTGGACATTCTTCAAGGGTGCCGCCAAAATCTGATCTGACCATTGTTTTGCCACGCAAGCTTTGCGTTGGGTTGTAGCCGTCTAGCCAGATATATTCCAACTTGCTTTTCATGATGAGTTTTACTCCTTAGTAAAGATTTCTAAAAGGCTTTCTAATATTCGCCAATTGCCTTCTGCAATAATCGTTCCCAAAATTAGCCAAGCTATATTTATTTTTCATTTCTGGCTTGGTGGGAGGGCAGAACAGCGAAGTATAAAGGATTGTTTTATTTATTCCAGCTTGTGGCAGTATTTGAAAAGATATTTATCAGAGCAGAGTAATAATCATGTGCATTATAAAAGTGCGCAGCGCATTATTTTGGTGCGTTAATTCATAATCATCAATCATGAGCACTATTTCATTCTTAATACATAAATATCATCGTTTTGAGTAGGGTCTGTTGCAGCACGGACTTCTGCAACATCATCTACACTAATTGCTGAAGCAGAGTTTCCCCAAGAAGAGCGAACATAGCTTAATACATCGGCAATTTGCTGGTCATTTAATAAAAGTCGGAAGTAAGGCATGTTGGTCGTAACCGGGCCTTCTGAAGAAACCAGTCGCAACGAGCCATTTAAGGTCATATTGATTAAGGAGCTAGCATCCGGGTCGAGCACCCCTGGATTGCCTGCAAGTGCCGGCTGGGAAGGATAATAGCCATTACCGTTGGTCACATGGCAATTAGAGCAGTATTCATAGTAAAGCTGAGCACCTGGTGTTGAAAAATCGAGGCTTAGCAGCTTTTGTGCTTCGGTATCATCATAGACAAACTCGCCTTCATCTTCTGTGGCGGGCATTGAGTTTAAATAAACTGCTACCGCATTGCTGTCTTCAGGGCTCATATAACGAGTGCTATTGTTAACTACTTCAACCATGGTGCCTACAGCGGTGCCAAAACGATTACGGCCGGTTAGCAAAAACTCTTCGTGATCTTCAATTTCCCATCGACCTCTGCCGGTTAAATTATTGCCATGTAAAGGTGAGGCTGACCAGAAATCCAGAGGTGCACCAGCAAGGAAATCACTATCGCTACTGTCCAGAGCTTTTTCTTGTAGCATTAAACCTCGAGGGGTATGACAGGCACCACAATGGCCAAGACCTTCAACCAAATAGGCGCCACGATTCCAGGCGCCATTTTGGTTATTAGCCAGTTCATAAGGGTCATCATCATGTGCAAGAACATTCCATATCCCTAGAGCCCAGCGAACATTTTTCCAGGCAGGAATTTTTGCCGGAATATTGGCTTGGTTCACCGGTTCAACTTCGTTCATAAGGAAATCGTATAAAGCACGCATATCCTGTTCAGACATTTTGGCATAAGACGTGTAGGGCATTGCTGGATACATGCGATGATCATCTTTAGTTTTACCTATACGCATGGAGCGATCAAAGTCTGCAAAGCTATAGCTACCAATTCCGGTTTCGATATCGGGCGTTATATTGGTTGTATAGATATTGCCGAGAAGGGGAACATTCATTTCCAGGCCGCCAGCCAGTGCCGCACCATCTTCAGTTGTATGACAAGCCACACAATTGCCGAGCCTAGCGACATATTCGCCATGGGATAGACCGGCAGCTTCTGCTTGTTCTGCACTATTTGTTGCAAAGGTAGATTCTGTTGTGACGGGCTCGAAACCGCAGGCGCTCACGAGGAAACTTAAAATACATACTGATAAAAGCTTGTTATAGTGCATAAGTCTGATTCTTAATCCTGAATGTTAGTTTTTATTATTGGTTCTTATTGATTGCTTCTTATTATTAGTTATTATTCTTGCTAGAGTTATTAGGTTTTAAAAAACAATAGAAGACTATCATTTCCTGTCAAAAATTCACATTAAACTATTTATTTTAAACACTGATCATTAATGTCTGAACAACCCACTTTAAAGCGTTCAATGAACTTATTAACCCTGACCTTTTATGGCCTTGGAACCATCATTGGTGCAGGTATATACGTTTTAATTGGTGAAGTAGCAGCCGTTGCTGGCCCATATATGCCCTTATCTTTTTTACTGGCTGGGCTTATAGCCTTATTTACAGGATTAAGTTATGCAGAATTAGCCTCTCGCTTTCCGGTTTCAGCCGGGGAAGCCGTCTACGTAAAAAATGCATGGAATCTTAATTGGCTATCTGGCTTGGTCGGCTGGATGATTGTACTGACGGGTATTGTTTCCGCAGCTGCAATAAGTAACGGTTTTGCTGGTTATTTAAATGTCTTCATCGATATTGAGGCGCATTGGGCAATAATTATTTTGTGTCTAGTACTTTGTGGAATTGCTGTTTATGGAATTAATTTATCGGCATACACGGTGATGAATATTCTTCTATATCGATTATGTTCAAATGGATGTCTCTATTACAAGAAGGTGGAGGCAATGATTTCTTGTGGCGCTTTTTGCCTGCTGTTAATCCTGATGGTTTACTAGATGGTCAGGCTGTTCGACAAAATGCCTGCGGAGTAGATTTAAATAGAAACTTCCCTAGCCAGGATTGGGATACAGCGGCTATCGAGTATTGGCGGAATAACACTGGCGAAAACCCAAGACGTTACCCTGGGCAGGAAGCAGCAAGCGAACCTGAAGTGCGCTGGCTAATCGAACAAATTGAAAAGTTTGAACCTGAAGTTATTGTGTCGGTTCATGCGCCTTATCATTTATTGGATTTTGATGGTCCTTCGCAAGCCCCGGATAAAATCGGAGATTTATATCTACATCAATTAGGCGTTTATCCTGGCTCATTAGGAAATTATGCTGGGCTCGATCTCGGTATTCCAGTAGTTACCCTTGAATTACCCTCAGCCGGCATTATGCCTTCACTCGATCAAATCGAAACAATGTGGGTCGATATCTTAGACTGGCTAAACACGCGCCCGCAAAACGAACAACAAGCCGCCGGTTTGTAGTACTTCCTCCTTCTTAAACCCCTTTCTTAGACCTTTTTCTTAGGTTAATAAAAATAAGGATATTTTTAGGATATTAACACCACTGTCTTACTTTCGAGGTTTGTGCGCTATATACTGCGCAGCTTCTGAAATCAGCCTGAAAATCAGCCTGCAACCTAAGATTGATTGTTATGAATTTTAAGTTTCTTTACAGATTCGTCAGTCTAGCTGCTCTATCAAGCTCGCTTTATGCGCAAGCATCATCAACTGTTGGAGTTACTCAAAATTTTGAGCGTACGCAAACTCAAATAAACTCTACTACTTTAACGCCTGTTCTAGATGGCGTGCTGGACGATGAGATCTGGCAACAAGCCACATTAATTTCTGATTTTCATCAGACTAATCCGGTTGATCATGGAATACCCTCACAGCAAACTGAAATCTTTGTTACCTATAGTGAAACTTATTTCTATATAGGGGCTAGGATGTTTGACAGTGACCCATCACAAATCAGCGCCCGTCAACTAATTCAAGGTCAGTCTATTAATTTTGACGATACGATAGGTGTTTTTCTCGATTCCTTTAACAATTCCAGAACGGGATTTTATTTTTCTACTAACCCCAATGGTGTTAGGAGTGAGGGGGTTTGGGAGGCAGCCAGCAGATTCAATTCAGATTGGAGCGGAATCTGGCAGGTGGAATCTAGGCTTGATGAGCAAGGCTGGGTAGCAGAATTTGCTATTCCTTTTACCACATTAAACTTCGATCCAGCGACGGATCAATGGGGTTTTAATCTGGTGCGTTCCAAAGCCAGCACCAATGAAGACATTGCCTGGTCGTCATTTAATCGTAGTACAAATCCGTCAACGGCTGGTCAGGTTTCGGGTATCAGAGATATCAGGCAAGGCTTGGGCCTGGATATTGTGCCTTCAGTGACGGTAGCTTCCAAAGATGATTACATTGCTGACACTACAGATCCCAGATTCGATCCATCACTGGATGTTTTTTATAAGTTTACCCCTAACTTGACAGGTGCTTTGACATTAAACACAGATTTTTCTGCGACTGAAGTCGATGATGTTCAGGTCAATTTAACCCGTTTTTCACTTTCTTTTCCCGAAAAACGTGATTTCTTTTTGCAGGATTCAGAAATTTTTGGTTTTGGCACAACTACGGGCTTTCGCCGTGGTGGAGGCCCCAGCGACGCTGATCCTTTTTATTCGAGGAGGATAGGTCTTGACCCTAAAACCGGACAGCCAGTTGATATAGATGTAGGCGGTAAGCTTGCCGGTCGCATTGGTGATTATAGTTTAGGTGTTCTCGCTGTGCAGCAGGGAGATATCACGGGTTTGGATGGGCAAAATGTCTTAATTGCTAGAGCGACCCGTAACATTTTAGCCGAGTCAAGGATAGGGTTTATTGTGACTGAGGGTGACCCTAACAGTGAAACTGATAATACGGTAGTGGGCACTGATTTTTCTTATAGAAATACCCGTTTTTCCGACAGCCATTCTTTAACTGGCGCGCTTTCATACCAGCAAACAGACACCGATGGGCTTGATGGGGATGATAAGTCTTACAACGCTAGCATCAATCTTTCAACTCAGAATACAGGTTTTAGTTATGGGGCCTCTTATCTTTATGTAGGGGATGAGTATAATCCCGCATTAGGCTTTGCCAGGCGCAAGGGTATTGAGCAAGGCGGTCTTACCATGAATGGGCGTTATTTTTTGCGTAATAATCCTCTGGTACGTAATTTATTTACTTTTGCGCGCTTCAGCCGAACTGAGACGCTTGATACCAAAAAACTGCAAAGCGAAGCTTTTAATTGGCGTGTAATTAATATTCAAACTCACAGTGGCGATTCACTTTCATTTCAGTGGAATAACGAAACTGAGGGCTTGGAACAAAATTTCCAGATCAGACCTGGGGTTGTTATCCCCAAAGGGGAATATACTTTTGACTCATATGAAGTGTCGTTTAATACCACAAACCAGCGTCGGTTTTCTCCAGATTTAAGTTATGAGTGGGGAGAATTTTATGATGGCAATACAGAACAATATGACCTCGGCGTTAATTGGCGACCTAATGAGCATGTGTTGCTGGATTTAAGTTACCGAGTACGAAATACTGAACTTCCAGGAGGCGATTTCACCATACGCCAAATTTCTCTTGATGCAAACTACGCCTTTAATGTCAGATGGTCCTGGGTTAATTTGCTTCAGTATGTGAATTCGAGCGGTAATCTGGGTATAAATAGTCGCCTTCGATGGTCGCCGCGAGCGGGTGAAGACTTTTTCTTTGTGGTGAATTATAACTTCGATTCGATGGAAGGTGCTTTTGAGGGTTTAAATTCGAAAAGCTCAGAAATAGTATTAAAGTACACCCGCAATTTCCGTTTCTAATATTTAAGCTACTTTGTTAAAACTAAATTTTGCACGATCACTCGCTGGCAATAATAAATTGTTATGAAATTTAAGACTTTTTTAATATTTGCCATTTTGGTTTTCATCTCAAGCCGCTCGCTTTATGCGCAAGCCCAATCAGCAGGCGGAATTACTCAAAATTTTGAGCGCACACAAACTCAAATAAGTTCTACTACTTTAACACCTGTTCTAGATGGCGTGTTGGATGATGAAATCTGGCAACAAGCCACATTAATTTCTGATTTTCATCAAACAACGCCGGTTGATCATGGTGCTCCCACACAAAGAACTGAAGTTTATGTGACCTATTCGCAGAATTACTTTTATGTGGGTGCTCGCATGTATGAAACCGAGGCATCAGAAATAAGCGCACGTCAGTTAATTCAGGGTCAATCAACAGGCTTTGACGACAGTGTTGGGATTTTTCTAGATTCATTCAATAATTCCAGGACTGGTTTTTTTTTCTCGTCTAATCCAAATGGAATACGCAATGAAGGCGTGTGGGAATCTGCCAGCACTTTCAACGATGACTGGAGTGGTATCTGGCAAGTAGAAGCTCGAATCGATGAAGAAGGCTGGGTTGCAGAATTTGCGATTCCATTTACCACATTGAACTTTGATCCTGCTACAGATACATGGGGTTTCAATGTGATTCGAGAGCGGCCTAGTATTAATGAAAACATGGCCTGGTCTTCGTTTAATCGTAGTACAAACCCGTCAACGGCTGGCCAAGTTTCAGGGATTAGAAATATTAGACAAGGCTTAGGTTTAGATGTCATTCCTTCTATTACTGTGGCAAATAAAGATGACCAGGTTGGAGGCACATCTGATTCCAGATTTGATCCATCTCTCGATGTTTTTTATAAATTTACGCCGAATCTAACAGGAGCCTTAACCTTAAACACAGACTTTTCAGCCACG
The DNA here is from genome assembly GCA_943789335.1 of uncultured Pseudomonadales bacterium. Taxonomy (GTDB): domain Bacteria; phylum Pseudomonadota; class Gammaproteobacteria; order Pseudomonadales; family Pseudohongiellaceae; genus UBA5109. The sequence continues at coordinate 247,374 of CALSTS010000006.1, forward strand.
GAAGTGGATGACGTTCAAGTAAACTTAACTCGTTTCTCTCTATCTTTCCCTGAAAAGCGTGATTTCTTTTTGCAGGATTCTGAAATTTTTACTTTTGGAGACAGACCAGGATTTGGTGGTAGTGGCCCAAGTGATGCGGATCCCTTTTATTCCAGAAGAATTGGTCTTGACCCTCGAACGGGTCAACCAGTTGACATTGATGTAGGTGGCAAGCTTGCAGGTCGAGTGGGCGATTACAGTGTTGGTATGTTAGCAGTGCAACAAGGTGATCAAGCCAGTCTGGCTGGGCAGAACGTTTTCATTGGCAGGGTTACTCGCAATATTCTTAATGAATCTCGAGTCGGTTTAATTTTTACAGAAGGTGACCCGAACAGTGAAACAGATAATTCTGTTGTCGGGACCGATTTTTCTTATCGAAATACTCGTTTTTCTGATTCTCATACGCTTACTGGAAATCTAAATTATCAGCAAACAGATACCGAGGGTCTTGATGGGGATGATAAGTCTTATTATGGAAGCCTGAATCTATCAACTCAAAATACTGGTTTTAGCTATAGTGGAAACTATCGCTATGTTGGAGAAGATTACAATCCGGCATTGGGTTTTGCCAGACGTAGAGGTGTAGAGCAAGGTAGCTTAACGTTGATTGGACGCTATTTCTTGCCTGATAATCCATTTTTTCTCAGAGTCACCTCATTTGCTCGTATTACTCGAACTGAAACCCTTGAAACCAAACAACTACAGAGCCAATCTATCTCCTGGCGTGCAGTTAATCTGCAATCTTATCGGGGCGATACGTTTTTTCTTCAGACTAGTTATGAAAAAGAAGGCTTGGAACGAGATTTTCAAATTAGGCCTGGCATAGTCATTCCAGCCGGAGAATATACTTTTAATTCTTATGAGCTGAATTGGAATTCAACTAATCGTCGTCAATTTGCACTTGATCTTGCCTATGAATGGGGTGATTTTTATGATGGCACACAAGAACAATATAGTTATGGAGTGAACTGGCGTCCAAATGAACAAATATTACTGGAACTAAAATATCGTTTGCAGAATATTGAATTGCCTGCGGGAGATTTCGAGGTGCGTCAAATTTCCCTTGATGCGAACTATGCCTTTAATGCCAAGTGGTCATGGGTGAATATACTTCAATATGTCAATACATCAGGTAATTTAGGTATAAACAGTCGTCTGCGTTGGACACCCAGAGCCGGTGAAGACTTTTACTTAGTTGTAAATTACAACTTTGATTCGATGGCCGGTGCTTTTGAAGAGTTGAATACTAAGGATTCTGAAATAGTTCTCAAGTATACCCGCAACTTCCGCTTTTAAAGCTAGCGCGCTCGGTAATGCTTTGTTAGAAAATTAATTTCACTTAGTCACTTACTGCTTGTAAGCTCCTTCGCAAAATAAAACTTCCGCCTCGCCTAAGCAAACCTAAACTTCGCTCGTAACGCTCTTTATATATGTGATTTCTAGAATCATTTCGATAAAATTACCAAGGTCTACTTTCTATTTCTATCCAAAGCCGACTTTGGCTGTATTTTAAATTAATGATGTTAAAATTCCTGTTATCGACCCAAAGCGGTCATAAAAGAATAAGGAGCAAGAAGGTGGAAACGTTGGCGATAATTGGGTTTATTTTTGGTTTGGCGGCACTTGGGAAAGTTTTGTTGCTTGAAAAACAACTGAAAGAAAAGGGAGTTCTAGAACAGGATGACAAAGAAGAGTAATTCATGAGCCAGTTAGTAATCGTTACAACACGCTTCATTAAAGTGTCTATCAATCCCTTGTACTATAAGTGATTCAAAAAAATATAAGCCAATACGTAATGAAAATATATACGAATTAAAAGATAAATAAATATTGTCTGTTATTGGCCGAAAAGAGACTAAACTGAATGTCCGCTATCGAGCCAAAGCAGTTATTAAATAACGTTGTGAACTTGACGAGAAATAACTAAACCCAGAACCCAAATTAAGTGTAGTTAAAGGAACGCATATGTATGTATTCAAGAAGATGTTATTCATATTAGTTTTTGGTGTCGGGTTAATTATTCAAGCTTTTGCGCAACAACCGAGTGAAGCTACCCAACGCCTATTAGAAAGAAACCAAATGTTTGAGCCTCAAATAATTGAGGTGTCGGAAAATGTTTATAGTGCTGTCGGCTATCAGGTGTCTACTAGCGCGATGATTGTGGGAGATGATGGAATAATTATTATTGATCCCGGTATTACGACTCCCTTAACTGAAAATGTTCGAGACGCTTATAGAGAGATTACAGACAAGCCCGTTAAAGCAATCATCTATACACATGCTCATGGAGACCATACAAATGGTGCCAGTGTTTACTATTCAGAAGGTGTGCAAATTTGGGCTCGTAGTAATTATGGTTCTGAAGCCAAATTAGCTCAAGATAATGGTTATGTAGGTGGAGTCCGGCCTTCAAACACTCAAGGCTTTGATTTGTTGCCTGAACAAAAAATAGGTATCGGTGTCGGTATCCCGCCAACAAACCGTCCAAACCTTGGTGCGACGTTGATGGCAGATGGTGCAGAACCTTCCCAGGTGCCACCACCTCCTTCAGGTACTATAGAGCCAACTCATACTTTTGATGGCGAACGTCAAATTCTGGATATTGCCGGCATCCATCTTGAACTAGTAAAAGCGCCTGGCGAAACTGACGACCAGTTGTATGTCTGGTATCCCCAAGGGCGTGTGGTTTTTGCTGGAGATAATTTTTACCAATCCTGGCCAAATACTTACCCTTTGCGTGGCACAGCTAGACGGTCAATTCGTGATTGGATAAACAGCCTTGATTCCATGGTCCAAGAACAGCCTGAAGTTGTTGTTCCTGGGCATACAACGCCAATGCAAAATGCAGTTACGGTGTTGAGTAATTATCGAGATGCATTGCAGTGGGTATTAGATCGTACTGTCGAGGGAGCTCTTGATAAATTAACTGCTGATGAATTAATTGAGTACACAAGATTACCAGAAGAACTGGCCGACTTAGATTACCTTCAGGATTATTACGGCAGTCGCTGGGGCACGGTAAGAGATATTTATGCACAGGAATTAGGCTGGTTTGATGGGGATGTACTTAACCTGCATCGCGAAAGCCCAATGCAACAAGCGCAGCGTGTGGTTGAATTGCTCGGCGGTGTTGATGGCTTAGCAATTAAAGCTAGTGAAGCATTAAATAATGGTGATTCCTTAGGTGCTGCACAATTAGCTGATGCTTGGACTAAGCTTGTTCCTAATTCTGCCGAAGCATGGTCGATTATGGCGGAAGCATTAACTATTATTGCTGAACAGACTTTTAATGCACCTGCTCGTAATTACACTTTTTCATCTGCTAACCGAGCTCGAAGAGTGGCAGAAGGCTTAGCAGAAGAATAACCAATATAGCCAGTTTCTATTAACGTCCGCTTTTGGCCGAAAGCAGACGTTAGAAGAAGTATGAAAAACTTTTTTTAAGGGCGTTTTTGTTAGCTGACCGAACCCAACGGTCTCTTAGTATGTCCTTATATTTACTCACATCCCCCCCCCCTAGGTAGGTCTAAAGGAAAGTCTATTACTTTTTATTTAATCAGGAGATCCACTATTGGCCGAAACATTTGACTAACTACCTCAAAAGAGCATTTTCGTACACGTTAGAAGGCCATAAAAAGGGCGTTTTTAGACACGTTAAAAAGGCAAGGGAAGGGAGGTTTAAGGAAGAGGGGTGTACTGTTCTATAGAGTAGTTATATCCAAGATTTAGCTCTGTCTACATTTCAGGCTTTTAAGCACTCATTGTCATATTTAACTTCTTTTAAATCAAAGGGTTATTGTTTGTAATAACTATATTTAGAAAAACAAGTTAAATCAACAGGTTAGTATTGAATACAAATAGTATATGTATCAATAGGTTATGTTGTAACAAGGGGTTAGACACTCATACAACTCGTCATTATTCAATATTTATACTCGTTTTCTTAAATTTATTATATTCATAACTATTTATATAATTATATAAACCTTTATAATATATAGATAATATTAATAAATATTTATAGGTATTTGTCGTATTTATGTATATATAGATGTCGTATTTTTGTATTGCAAAAATGTCGTATATTTGCTAAGTTATTTAGTAACAGGAGGAGGTAAGCCTAATGGCTATAAAAAACACACTCATGGGCAGAATTTCATACCGAGTTAAACGTAACTCGGATAGTGTCTTTTTGCGTGAGGATTTTAATGATATAGGTGGTTATGATCAGGTAGGCCGAATACTCCGCGCGCTCGTTAATAATGGAGATTTAATTAAATTGGGGTACGGTTTGTATGCCCGTACAAAGGCATCCTCTATTACTGGGAATAGAATTCCTGAAAAGAACCTCCAGAATTTAGCAGTTGAAGCATTAAAGAAGCTTAAGGTTGGAACAGTTTCAACTGAGCTAACGAAAGAATATAACTCTGGCCTTTCCACTCAAGTGCCAACTGGCAGATTAATTGCTGTAGACAAGCGATTTTCTAGAAAAATTGGCTATGATGGTAAATCTATCAGTTACGTCAATGCAGCCTAGCTCTGAAGAAATTAAAGATGTAGCAATTGAGCTCGTCTTACCTGACGAGTTTATAGAAAAAGACTGGTACGCAGTACAACTTCTAAAGCTAATTATTGAATATCAATTTGAAGGTATACATCCCATTTTCTCGGGAGGTACAAGCTTGTCAAAAGGGTTTGGTTTAATCAAAAGGTTTTCAGAAGATTTAGATTTTAAAATCCGAATTGAAGAGGGCATAGGAAAAAAGGAACGAAGAAATTATAGAAAAGAAATTATAGAAGCAATAGATCGTAATGATTTTTTTGAAGTTGATCGAGATTCTTTGTTTAAAGGAAGTCAAAGTATGCACTTCTCTTTTTTAATTAATTATCCAAATTTATTCGAAGGGCATAACTCCCTAAGGCCTCAATTAAAAATAGAAATGTATTTTTATGAGCCAAAATTAGAACCTCTATCGTGCTCAGTTAGGTCATTTATTAAAGAGGTCAAAGGTGAAGAGCATGAAATAAAAGCTCCTTGTGTTTCGCCCACTGAAACAGCGGCTGATAAGTGTACTGCTTTAATTTGGAAAACTCATATAAAAGATAGAAGCCAGGAGAAAGGTTCAAAATACAATGAGCCAGAAATGGTTAGGCATTTACATGATTTATGTGCGTTAGAAGATCATATAAATAATCAAGATTTCATAAACATTGCAAAAGGAAATTTCGGAGGAGATAAAAAGAGAGGTAAAGGCCAAATAGATGATAGCAAAGGGCTTAAAGGGGCTTTGGAAAAGACAATAGAAATAATTCAATCAGATCGAGAATATATTGATGAATTTAAAATATTCGTTGACGAGGTCTCATATGCAGAGGATGCTGAAAAAATAAGCCTTGAAAAGGCATTAGCCTCATTGATAAGAGTCTCCAAATTATTGTGAATGAATTAAAACTGAATAAGAAAGAAATAGAGTAAAGCTGCTTCTAAAGCAGCTTTTTATTTCAGTAGATATCAGAAATTTTTCCTTATTGTAATGCCGAAGGTTCTCGGTTCTCTTGGGTAGGCGCTCATTTTCCCATCCTGAAGAGGAGTATCAAAAGCGGTTCCATACCAACCCTCATCAGAGATATTTCTTGCCCATAGCATAGCAGAAAAACTATTAGGTAAGTTTAATAAAGCCCTAACATTTAAGAAATCGGTAGAATCTTGTAGTGAGAATGGGTCGTTATTATTATTCATTATTTGATCAGAATAACTAATATACTCAGCACCAACCACTAAACTTAGATTTCCAATTCTAAACTCTTTAGAAATATCAAAGTTTAAGTAATTATCCGCTACATTGCCCACCCGATCTCCTGATCTTGAGCAAAATCCATTAGAAGAAAATTGAGCTGCTTCGACTAAATCGCCTGTGTGAAAGATATTAGAAATTTGGCAATTTCCACTCTCAAAATTATTAAACTCTGCGTCCGTATATACATAACCTAGTTGGATATCTAGCATATCAGCAGGAGACCACCAAGCCTCCAGCTCAAAACCTTGAACCTTCACTTTGCCAGCATTCTGCAGATTGAAAGCAGTCCCAGTAAATGTGTTGGTCTGAAGGTCATCAACTTCCATATCATATATAGTTGCATTTATTCTCAGGTTTTGGTCTGGGAAATCCCTTTTAATTCCTATTTCTATATTTGTTGTTTCTTCAGAACCAAAAACAGGGTTGAAACCAAAACCAATCCTGTCAGTATTTGTCCCTCCTGATTTATAGCCTGTAGCATAAGATAAGTAGAGAAGAGTGTTCTCATCTGATCTCCATGAGAGCCCGATATTTCCAGACAAGTTCTCATCATCCATATCGACATCTAAATTAGGTCTGGGGCAAAATCTGTCGGAAACTGCACAATTTGCCCAGCCAGGCTGAAATACCGCATAAACAGCGGGAAGGTAGGGTGTTGGGTCCATTGATGCCAGGGTGGCATTATATGTCCCTCCTGTGCCATCTCCAGCAGGCGCTCCACTGGCTTGTGCAAGTTGCGCTAATGATATGCCAAGAGCAGCTCCAATTGCTGTTGTATTCACGTCAGATCGACTAGGAATACTTGGTGACTCAGAAAACACACTTGTCATGTCCTTGGACTCAGATGTGTATCTCAAGCCAAAATTTAACTCCAAAGAATCTGTAATATCAAAATCTATTCGACCAAAAATTGCATTAGCTGAATGATCTTGATTACTACTGTCATAGATCACACTGTTAGGTATGATTGGAGCTGCTGCTCCAGTGGTTGGGTAGCTGGTTCCATAGACAGCATTCGCAGTTGCCCAAGTTTGTGCATCAATGCTCATCAAAGCGCCAATAAGCTCAGGAGATGCTGCAGTCACGTAAGCCGGTAATCTTGGTCCCAATGTTAGGTTGTCTCTTGACTTAAGGTCTTGGCCATAAAAATATATACCAGCAAGGTAACTTAATCTTTTTGAGTCATCGCTGGTTATCCTGAATTCTTGCGACCACATTGACTGTTCAGCTATCTGATCCCTGCTTGCCAAATCTACATCAGTAAAGTCAGCATCGATTGCGTCATGAATATCAAATTTTCTGTAAGCGGTTATGGAGGTTAAAGTGTTATCAGTTATCTCGTGATTAATTTCAAGAGAAATACCGCTGTCAGTGTTCTCCGACACAGGTAATGAGTTCAAAGAAAGTCTATGATTTTCAAAAGAACCTGTTCTATATATAGTTCCACCTAGTGCGCTAAGGATAGCATCTGGTCCAGGTATTGCAGCTCCATTGTCAAACCTATTGGATGCAAATAGTCCATCTTTGAGAGTAAGGGCGGCGCAGCAGGTTTCATCTATTTCTGAGTAATCCAAGATTATTCTTGCAGATGTTCTTTCGCTGGGCTGATACAGGAATTGCTGCCTTAAACCGAATCTTGATCTGTCATTGAGCTCGCCCAACCCTACAGCATCAACCCACCCATCTCTGTAGCCTGTAAAAAAAGTAGTCCGTGCGGATATCTCAGGTGAAACATTCCAGTTTGATGCACCTTGAAAATTCGCAAGTGAATAATTACCAGCTGTAAATTGCAGATATGCATTTCTACTATCTTGTTCTGGAGCAATTGTTCTCAGAAGGAGCGCCCCTGATGCTGAATTTTTTCCAAAAAGAGTTCCCTGAGGTCCACGCAGAACCTCTACTGCCTCGATATCAGCAAGCTGATTGAATAATGAAGCTTGCCGAGCTCGATATACGCCATCGACATATAAGCCTACAGATGATTCCAGTCCAAAATTTTGAGCCCCTGTCCCAATACCGCGAATTGAGAAATTACCGGTACCAGAGCTTTGATTTGTTCCAACAGTTAAATTTGGTACGGACCACATTAGCTCTTGCACATCGTTGATAGATCTATTCTGCAGGTCTTCACCGCTTACTATCGACTCAGAAATTGGAACATCTTGAAGATTCTCATCTCTCAGCTGACCTGTAACTACTATTTCTTCTAGAGTTTGGGAATTTGCGGATGCGGCAACTATAGATAAAGAAATTAATGAGACTATTTTGCTAAGTTTGGAACATGAAAATCTATGATTCACGCTTTCAATAACTGCAAAAAATTTTTTTCTATTCACAGGGGTTTCCTCAATATGTAAAAGTCTTCTTTTTATTGTCTCAGTTACAGAAAATGCTTACAACTAGTTAATCATTGATATTGCAATTCGTTACTAAACCTTTTTTGCTATAGATTCCATAATAGCTACTGAAGCATCCTCAGTTGCTGATGCTTCTGATGATAAATATGATATCTTTTTTAGATGAAGCAGTTCGCGCTCCAAAGCGTTAACTTCATCCCACATAATCGGAATTTCATCCAAAAGTGAAAGCACTTTGCTTTCAATAACTGCAATTTCTTCTTCAAGTGTTTTCAATTAAGCGTCTCATGAATAACTTCAAAAAATTTGGGAGCATTACTTTCGTTCATTCAACAGGCAAAGAATAGGAGCTTAATAGTTAATTTGAGCTTGCCACACCCCTGATAATAATCTCTGTAGGGAAACTATCAAACTCAGGCTCTATTTGGGCTGGTCTGACTTTAGGCTCAACATAGCTAGCGACCTTATCCCATGCCTCTATGCTAGCCTTTATTACTGTGGGCTGACTGCTATTTAGAGCTAACTCATGAAGATTCTGAGCCTGCTCTGCCATTTTAAGTACAGGGCTGAAATCATCTCCATAAATGTCTTTTAGCCTATTAAGCAAAAATGTTTTGCTTTTGTTTGGTACGCCTTTCCTTGTCATATTCTTGAGCACTTACCCATAATCATTTCATTTATGATGAGATTTTCTTCATCGCCAGCGGAAGATTGATGCAATACGAAAACACCCGCTGGGAATATATCAAAAGTACTGCTTACGAATTTGCAATGAGTTAGTTGGTGCAGATGCTTCTGAAGTATTTCCATCAGTACCTGTAAGAATTACATTTTCTTGTGGATTAATAGTTCCATTGCTCAGCAGTGAATCAAAAAGTTCTTGATTTGCGGTCTGAGCTTTTAGAGTATTCGCCAGTAAAAAAAAGAGAAACAAAAAATAATATTTTTTTTATATTTATACCTTTAGAATAATGATACTTCTGAAATTCTTAACTCAGCATCCTCAAATTCTCCACCATACGTTCCAACCCATATACTATAGAAACCTGGAAATGGGTCTAAAAATTCTAATCCAGGATTTAGACCAGAAGAATCGTCATCGCAATACCATATATTATCTGGGGCCAAAATGGCCAATGTTGTATCACCTTCAGATGTGGAAGATATATATAAAGGAAATGATGAAGGAGTATAATTTAGAATCACGTCTGGAGTTTCGAAATTTACATTACCTAGACAACCAGTCACTTGAGTTGATATGTCTACACTACCACCTGCAACAACAGGGACTAAATATGGATCAGGTGTAAACCCGCCTGTTAGAGTGTGTTCACCATATGTGGGATTAGAAGTATTTTGACTTGGTGAAGCCGATTCGATTGATGTTGTTTGTACTGAATCTGCAATTGAAGAAACATTGTCATCTCCTGAATTAACTAAATTTGCTAAACTCTCTAAAAAAGCAGCATTAGATTCTTCTGTATTGTCGTTGTTTTCTTCTTGAGGGTAAAGAATTGCATTTACAGCAATGACTGTTTCATTAAGAGTAGTATAAAATCTCTGACTTTCGTTTGAAAAATATTGTTCAAATACTCTTGGATTATTAAAATCTAGAATTAGATTTGTCCCTAAAAATAGTTGTTGATTATTTAAAACTAATTCAGCTGTTGTATTAGATCTAGATCTGTTAACACTTAGTTCATCAAAGTAATCATAAATGCGAGTGCTTATTAAATCTGAAATATTATTTATTTGATTTCTACTTACGCCTAAAGTATCTATCCAGTCATCTTGGTTAGCTGTAATATAAGTTTGTATAGCCTCTTCAATAAAATTTCCTGTTATTTCAATAGAAAAATCACCACCTAATCTAAGTGGAACCTGCTCTATAGAAACTATACCTGGTTGGGATGATGGCGGATGGCTAATCGAGCCCTCTAAACTAACAAAAGAATTATTTATGCCGAGTTCAAATTTATCTATGTTAAAAGTAGGGCCAGCTTTGATGATATCTGAAGTTAAAACCTCCAAATTCGATACTTCATTGTCAAGAAAATATTTATAGATTTGATCTAAGGCAAGATAATCTAAATTTTCAACAGAAGAGACTAAATCAAAACTATATATATCTGAATCTAAATTATTAGGTTTAAATTGGCCGCCATAAGTAAATATGAAGTTTAGATTTTCTTCATCAACTTCAGATAATGCAGAAGCATATAAATTTTCAACACTGATATTCTCAAATGAAGTATTGTTGAATTCAGTAGTGTCAATTTCTATACTTTCTATAGAAAATAAAACCTCACCCTCACCTATATATGTGGCGTCTTCTAATCTAGAATTTTCAGCTATAGCGATGAGCGAATTCAAAGTTACACTATCCTCATCTATTTTCAGTGATAGTTCGCCGATTTCAAAAGAAAAATTTCTTGCTAATTGGTCATCTAAGTTATATTCCAAAATTGCATTGAAGCCACTTATTTCTAGAGTTGCTTCTTCTTCAAAAGTCAAAGATCCTGAATAATCTACAACATTTATATCTAAATCCAGGTTATTAAAAAAATTTAATACAAAAGAAATATTTATTAATGGGGTTCTATTAGAAAGAGATGGCAGTAAGGATCTTATGAATGGTGTAGGTAAGATAGAAATACTCCCATTCATTACATTAAAACCACCTAGGCTGAAAGGACCTTGGAAAATTGGGATTTCGCCATTCAATCTAAAATCATCTACAAAATTTAATAAGTCGCTGTAAGCATCCAGACCAGGAAAATAATCAGCTAATGCATCATTGGTTGCTTGACTGGGAGATACTATAAAGTCATATCTTATTACTCCTCCCAAAATACCCCGGTCATACTCAAGTTGATATATATCAATTATCCTGGAATTTGAAAGTTCTTCAGCATAATTTTGAATAGAGCTTTCGATTTTATAACCAATAAAAAAGTAAATTGATAAATATAAAATAACTAAACCTGATAATATGGAAACCAATTTATGAGTTGTGAGTGAAACTTTAAATCTGTGGATCCATGTTGTTAAAGTGCTCATAAGCTGTTTTTCTTCACTTTCTTGTTGGAAGTTACTGCTTTGATTATCATTCATAGTGGTCTCTCACAATTCGTAAGCAATTTTTTTTAAGAGATTATTACCAATTTATTATATGCTTTTTAATTGTTCCATTATTCAGCATTGAATCAAAAATTTCTAGATTTGCAGTATTATTTTATTATTTTATTATTTTTTATATTTCTATTTCATATATATAATAACTACTGGCTATAAAATTATTCCTAGAAAGTTTCTAATTAAGAAATCAGTCATCGAATTGGTGGTATAACATATTTTATTAACTGAAAATTCTCATAGATTTTTGCCTAGCGTCTTACTCCTGATACATTAACTTAAACTCACCCCTTGTTCTTAATACTCTAGCATAAACGTAGTCAGCACCATCGTAGTATCTAACCCTTAGTATTTTTTCCGTACTAGATATACCCTCAAACCCAATCAGAATGGGATATCATCGAACTTCATCTTACTATAATCACTTGCAGAATTACTTCTTGTTTCAGCTTCCTGTCTATTTGCCCAATTCTGACAGTTCTGTGCCCGACCGCTTATTATTTCGTTTCTAATTTCTTCACTAGTTTTTTCCAATAAATTCGGATTCTTTTTCCACTCTCCAGATAACTTAGGGGCATTATTCCGACTTCTTAGTATTTCTTTTTCATTGATTATGTATATACGTTGCTTAATTTTTGGCACATATTTATTAAAGTGAGATGAGTAAAGCTCTCTGGGGTCAATCTGGGTGATTTTAGATAGAAAAAATCTGATGTGCTGAGCCCCTTCAAAACCATACTTGCCTTTGGTTTTGACTAAATTCCAGAATCCCATCACCGAGTCATTTTCTTGGTTCTGGAAATCACAAACTAGGCTCTCCTGTATGCCATTTTTATGGGCACAATCTTTTGCTTCTATTGTCATGCAAAGATATGTATCAGGAAAGAGCTTTATAATGTCTCGCTCAAGGGCTCTTCGAGATTTTCGTGTTAGTTTCTGTATACCGCCATACTTTTTTATGATTATTTGACCATTAATGACTGACAGCATATATCCTGCGTCGAGACACTCTTTTATTTTATCAAACATCAGAAATTACCTCGGGCCAAGTTGTCGGCAATATTTATCAACGATATGTTTGCCTAGTTAGAGAGATGCGTTCTTCAATCCAAGCAAGAATCTCAGACTCAAGCCATGCAGCAGTGCGGGTATTAAGCTCAACCTGCTTGGGGAACTTATTTTGTTTAATCAACAAGTAGATTAATGATTTACTCAAGCCAGTTAGGTGCTGAACTTCTGGTAATCTAATGAATCGACATTCTTTGGTATGGTTCATCTGCTTGTCCTCCCTTGGAATTATAAAAACTCAAGGAGATTTAAGCAGATGCCCCTAGGACATTTTTTTTAAGAGGTATTTTTTCAAATATGTCATTGATTTTATTTATCTTTTAGAGTTTTCCTGAAATCTTTCCAGTACTTATCAATGGTGCTTACCTTTAAGCGAAAATGTTTAGATGCTTTTTCTAGCACCACCTGCCTTGGAGGCCTTGGATTTTTTAAACGTTGATACCTTGGTATCGATGGTTTCAGCCGGAGATATTCTTCTTCATCAAACTCTCCGTCTAAATGTTTATCAAGTAGTACTTCTGATTGCTTAAACTTCTTTTTGTCTTTCAATAACGCTTCTTCAATATTTTCATGATGGTCTTCTTGTTCTTCGCTCTTGGGATGTACATAAGTTCGGACACCTCTAGATTTTGGTCAGAGACAGCTTCATCATAGGCTGGCAGGCTTGCTTTGACTCTTGAGCGTTTAATCTCATCCAAAAGTTGATGGTTAAGATTCTCACAGAATCCACCAACTTCAAGAAATCTATAAGGTTTAGATTTCCTTCCAGAGCCTTTTCTTGAGCCGCCCTTAACCATTTTTGACCTTATCTAAGTAATCAGCCCACCCTTGCATCATCTTTCGACGACCTTCGAGGTGAGCCGTGCGGTTATACGCTCTGCCATTAGGGTCTTTTACAGCATGAGCCAGCTGATGCTCAATCCAGTCCACACGGTAGCCTAATACCTCATCTAGAATCGTCCTAGCCATCGCTCTGAAGCCATGCGGGGTTATCTGCTCATTGCTGTATCCCATCGTCCTCAGAGCCGTTCTTACGCCATTCTCGCTTAGGGGTCTGCTTGCTCCTCTGGCGCTAGGAAATACATATTTACCTCGTCCTGTATGCATGTGTAAGCTCTTCGAGCACTGACACAGCTTGCTTGGACAGCGGTACAATGTGGTCCAAGCCCCATCTTCATTTTAGCTCCTGGCAACTCCCAACGAGACTCCTGCCAGTTAATCTCTGACCACTCCATGTGTCTTATTTCTCCGGGGCGCTGGAAGAGCAAAATCGAAATTTTTAACGCAGCGTTAACGACAATTGTTCCCTGATAAGAATCGATAGCTCTTAATAAATAGCTTAATTGCTCTGGGTCAGTGATGGTGGGGTTGTGTCTAACAGTAGGGGTGGCCTTTAGTGCGCCTACCAAATCTCTGCTTGGGTCAATTTGTGCCCTGTTAGTGATAATTGCATATCTAAATATTTGCCCAGTGATTTGCCTTGCGCGTTGAGGTAAGTCTGTACTGCCTCTTTGCTCTATTTTTCTAATTGCAGTAAGTATCTCTAGAGGTTTTATTTGTGAAATTGCTATATCTCCAATATATGGGAATAAATCTTTTTCTAGTATGGCTAATGTTCGACTTTGGTTTTCTTTTTGATGATTCTCCTTGTTTTTGGATAAACCACTCTTCAGCTATGGCTTTAAATGTGTCACTGGCAGCTATATTGCGAGTTAATTTCTCTAGACGTTTATTGTGTGATGGGTCTATCCATTTTTGAGAAGTTCTCGAGCGTTTTGATGTGCAGTTCTAGCATCAGCCAGACTTATGCTTGGATAAATACCAAGTGCTAATGTTTTTCGCTTATGAGTAAACTGGTAGTCATATCTCCAATATTTACTGCCATTCGTATGAACGAGTAGATATAGACCATTTCCATCAAATAACTTGAAGGTTTTACTTTTTGGCCTAGCTTGTTTTACTTTAGTGGCGCTGAGCTTTTGAATCATTATTGTTGTTTTACGGTATATGTTACTTTAATTCTGATTTATACCGTAATTTATACCGTAATTATTACGGTATATTTATGGATGTTGTTGGACGGCTATAGATGAAGTGTATTAGAAATACTCTGTTAATAATAAAGTAAAAAATGATTATGGATAATGGTGGAATTAAATTTGGTACCGGAGGCCGGACTTGAACCGGCACGCTATTGCTAGCACCGGATTTTGAATCCGGCGTGTCTACCAATTCCACCACTCCGGCATAAAGAGTTTGTCTGGTTGTATCAAAATAGACGAGCGCGGATTATAACGCCTGTTTGGCTTGCTGCCTATGATTTACCGAATAAAAGCGGTAATCTTTCGCTCTCATGAAACTTAGTGATTTCCATTTTGATCTTCCAGAGGAGCTAATTGCTCATTATCCGCCTGTTAAGAGAACGGACAGCCGGTTACTTTGCTTATCCCGTGAAAGTGGGGATATTCATCACCGACAATTTACTGATTTTATTTCTTTAATTAACCCTGATGATTTACTGGTATTCAATAATACTCGCGTGATTCCTGCTCGTTTATTTGGGCATAAAGAGAGTGGGGGTAAGGTTGAAGTTCTACTGGAACGGGTAATGGCTGATAATAAAATACTCGCACAAGTGCGCGCGAGTAAAGCACCCAAGGCGGGCTGTTTCATTATTTTTTCTGATTTTGCAAAAGCTGAAGTTATGGGTCGCGAAGGAGATTTTTTTATTTTGGCTTTCCCCCAGAATCTTGACTTAATGAGCTTATTGGATGAAATAGGGCATATGCCTTTACCGCCTTATATTAAACGTGAGGATGAGCTGTCTGACAAAGAGCGTTATCAAACAGTTTATAGTGAAAAACAGGGCGCAGTAGCGGCTCCAACGGCAGGCTTACACTTTGATGAAGATTTAATGGCTGCAATAGCAAATAAAGGCATACATACTGCTAAAGTTACTTTGCATGTTGGAGCAGGAACTTTTCAGCCTGTGCGCGCCGAAAAAATTGAAGATCATCACATGCATGCCGAATACCTAGAAGTTGATGAAGAGGTTTGTGAAAAAGTGAAAGCTTGTCGAGCGAGAGGAGGGCGAGTGGTTGCAATAGGAACTACGACAGTACGATGTCTAGAAACGGCCAGCAGCCTGGATGAAATTACACCTTATAAGGGTGATACCAATATTTTTATTTATCCTGGTTATGAATTTAAATCAGTAGATGCTTTATTAACGAATTTTCATTTGCCAGAATCGACTTTGATTATGTTAGTTAGTGCCTTCGCGGGTAAAGAAAATATTTTGCATGTTTATAACGAAGCGATTAAAGAAAAATATAGGTTCTTTAGTTATGGGGATGCAACCTTCCTTAGCTAATAGAGCTATTGCGCTTGCCATCTCGGCGTTAAAATTAAAATCGGCCACTTACTTTTTGTAAGTCCCCTCATCAAATTTAACCTTTGCTCCAAGCTGGCTTCATTCATAACGCTCCTAAAGAGCGGGATGAAAAGTTTTGGATTTTTTTTTAACTTATGGTAAGTATCTAATCTGAATACCAACAGTATCTTGATCGATTAGCAGATCGGAAATCACTACAACTTTATCATTGCTAACAAATCCAGCTTTATCTTTTAGTTCATTAAAAGCGAGGCGTAAAGTTTCTTCCGGGTCTTCACTGAATTCAATCTTAAATGGGTAGACATAACGGTTTAGTGTCATCAGTCGTCGAGTAATTCCAATGTTAGTGAAAGCAAAAATTGGTGACGTTTCAGGATGACAATTAGTGACATAATTAGCCATGATGCCGTGCCTAGTCACTACCACAATGCCTTTGGCATTGAGGCTGTCGGCAAGCTCTACAGCGGTTGCAGCCAGATGTTCTTTGTCGGAAGATTTAATCAGACCGTCAGTTAAATTCAGACCGGGTTGTTTTTCATTAGCGCGGGCAATTGCATCAAGTTGTTTAACGCAGCGCACAGGATGTTTGCCGATGGTCGTTTCCCCTGACAACATTATGGCATCGGCACCTTCATATACTGCATTGGCAACGTCAGTTACTTCTGCTCTTGTTGGAATTGGGTTCTCTATCATCGATTCTAATAAATGCGTGGCAACAATGACCCGTTTACCATGACGAGCGCATAAACGAATGATATTGCGTTGCACGATGGGGAGTTCTGCTAAATCAATTTCTACACCTAAATCGCCACGGGCTACCATAATGCCATCGGCAATCTGGACGATTTCTTCCAGATTTTTTACGCCTTGCTGGTCTTCTATTTTTGCAATAATTTTTATAGTCGATAATTTTTCAGGAAAATTTTCTGCAATCAAATCACGTAATTGCTGAATATCTTTGGCTTCTCTCACAAATGATAGTGCGATGTAATCGAGCTCATGCTTGAGGCCGTAAAGAATATCTTCTTTGTCCTTGTTGGTAATGGCGGGTAAGTTGACTCTGATGCCGGGTAGATTGACATGTTTCTTGCTACCCAGTTTGCCGCCATCCAAAATTTTGCAGCGCAGTACAGGGCTACTTTTCTCCAACACTTCAAGATTAATCAAACCATTGTCGACGGTGATTTTGTCACCAACATTGACAGCATCAATTAGCTCGTCATAATTTATTCTGATGGATGACTCTTCTACATCGACGCCATCACGTACTGATATAGAAATCTCATCGCCAGTTTTTAAGTCCAGATCATTTTCTAATACGCCGGTTCTAATTTCAGGCCCCTGGGTGTCAAGCAGTATGCCGACAGGGAAGGCAGTATGTTTATTTAATTCAACAATATGTTCAATCATACGATCTACCCATTTATGAGGAGCGTGTGACATATTTAGCCGAATAATGTCCATGCCGGCAGCATGCATTTCCTGAAGTTTTTCGTAATTACTCGTGGCAGGGCCAAGGGTGCAGATTATTTTGGTTTTGCGCATGAATGCGTCCGTAAATGGTACATTGAGAGACTCAAGAGAGGCTCAAAAGATAGTCAGGATTCTAACAAAAATCTGCTTTAAAGTCAGTAGGCATAATGCTTTCCAGATTACTGCCGATGTAAAGAAAGTCTGTTATAATCGCGCGCTCACGCCGCTAGCTGTGTATTTTTGGCGCCGTCTCACACTAACTTGTATCTAACATTAACAATGCTAAAGGGAACCCAAATGAAATCACCTGTTCGGGTCGCAGTCACAGGGGCTGCTGGACAAATCAGTTATTCACTTTTATTCAGAATTGCATCAGGAGCCATGTTGGGCCCGGATCAACCCGTTATTCTTCAGTTGCTGGAAATTACTCCAGCCTTGGATGCGCTTGCTGGTACAGCGATGGAAATTGATGATTGTGCTTTTCCATTAGTCCATAGCATTGTACAAACTGATGATCCTAATGTTGCATTTAAAGATGCAGATTACTGCTTACTAGTTGGAGCTCGTCCACGTGGGCCAGGTATGGAACGTAAAGATTTATTAGAAGCTAATGCCGCGATTTTTTCAGTCCAGGGTAAAGCCATTAATGATAATGCTAGCCGTGATGTAAAAGTTATTGTCGTAGGTAACCCAGCTAACACCAATGCCTTGATTGCTTATCGCAATGCACCAGATCTTAATCCTGGCCAGTTTACTGCAATGACTCGTTTGGACCACAACCGCGCGATGGCTCAGTTAGCTGATAAAACCGGCAAACACAGCTCAGATGTAAAAAGCATGATTATCTGGGGCAACCATAGTGCCACTCAATATCCTGATATTCATCATTGCACTGTTGATGGAACAGCGGCCACAGATTTAGTTGATATGGGTTGGGTTGGCGATGATTTTATTCCTACTGTGCAACAACGTGGCGCAGCGATTATTAAAGCTCGAGGTCTTTCCAGTGCTGCTTCAGCTGCCAATGCAGCAATTGAACATATGCGCGATTGGGCGCTAGGAACCAATGGGCAAATAGTGAGCATGGCCATTCCAAGTGATGGTAGTTATGGAATTGCTGAAGGCCTAATTTACTCTTTCCCAGTTACTTGCGAAAACGGCGAGTACACAATTGTGCAGGGGCTTGAGATTAATGAATTTAGCCAGAATTTGATGCAGGCTAGTGAGACAGAATTGAGCGAAGAGAGAGACGGCGTCTCTCATTTGTTGCCGTAATTATTCTGGGGCGCTTGCTGGATTGCTCCCAAGCTTCGTTATTTATGTACTCAGTTGGTCGCGTATTGATTTATACGCTCCCGCCTTGTGTGCATAAATGCCTTGCTTGAAAACAAGCCTGCTAAGCGCGAGAGTATTTAGATAGAGTATGTAGAATAAGAAAAAGGAAGTGTTCTCGCTTCCTTTTTCTATTTTAGGATCTTGAGAAGTTGTTTAGGGTATAGAGAACGTGAAATTTTCAGTAACTACAACAGACGGTGATGCTCGCCGCGGCTGTATGAGCTTTGCTCGAGGCGAGGTGCAAACACCTGCTTTTATGCCGGTGGGCACTTATGGTTCAGTAAAGGGTTTATCGCCTGCTCAAATATCCGAGACTGGTGCAGACATCCTGCTAGGTAATACCTTTCACCTGATGCTGCGTCCTGGTACTGAGGTGATCAAGCAGCACGGTGATCTACACGATTTTATGGCTTGGGATAAACCTATTCTGACTGATTCAGGAGGTTTCCAGGTTTTTAGTCTGGGTGACTTGCGCAAAATTTCAGAAGAGGGCGTCGAGTTCCGCTCGCCCATAGATGGCGACAAAGTATTTTTAAGCCCCGAAAAAGCCATAGAAGTGCAGCGAGATCTTGGTGCAGACATTGTTATGGCTTTTGATGAATGCACGCCTTATCCGGCAACAGAGACTGAAGCTCGGGATTCAATGGAGTTATCCATGCGCTGGGCTAAACGCTGCAAAGATGCGCATACAGGGCATGTAGATGGCAGTCGGGCAGCTCTTTTTGGAATCGTTCAAGGAGGGATGTATCCAGACTTACGTAAAGAATCATTAACAGCCCTGAAAGATATCGATTTTGATGGTTATGCGCTCGGTGGTCTTTCGGTGGGCGAACCCAAAGAAGAAATGATGCTAGTGCTGGAATCAGTGACGAATTTGATGTCAGCAGACAAACCGAGATATTTGATGGGGGTGGGGACGCCCTCTGACCTCGTTGAAGCGGTTAGTCGCGGTATTGATATGTTTGACTGTGTTATGCCAACCCGAAATGCCAGAAATGCCCATATTTTTACTTCAGAAGGGGTGTTAAAGCTAAGAAATGCACGATTTAAGAATGATTTAGCGCCGCTTGATAAGAATTGTACCTGTTATACTTGTAAAAACTTTTCTCGGTCTTATTTACATCACATGGATAAGTGCAAAGAGATGCTTGGGGCTCAGTTAAATACAATACACAATTTGTACTACTACCAAAGCCTAATGTCTGATTTGCGCAGTGCTATAGAACAAGGTAAATTGACCGCCTTTAAAAAAAGCTTCTATGAAGCTCAGACCAAGAAATAAGGCTACACAAACAACAAATAACTAATCTTCTAACTTTAAGGCAATATTATGGATTTTTTCATTAGCTCAGCATATGCACAAACCGCAGACGGAGCCTCTCAACAGAGCCCCTGGACCAGTTTTATTTTCCTGGGCGGCTTTATACTTATTTTTTACTTCATGTTGATTCGTCCACAATCAAAACGCGCAAAAGAACATAAAGCACTAATTGAAGGCGTTGGTAAAGGCGATGAAGTCATTACTGCTGGCGGAATTATAGGTAAAGTCACTAAAGTTGATGAGCAATATGTGTCGGTAACGGTGGCTGAAAATGTTGAACTAAAAATGCAAAAGTCTTCAGTATCTGCTGTACTGCCTAAAGGCACTATAAAATCTATTGAGAAAGCTTAATAAGACGGTAGTCTTACTTCAACAGCAACTGGTCTCTATGCATGTTAAATAAATACCCTCTTTGGAAAAACCTTTTGATAGTGTTTGTTATTGCGCTATCAGCAATTTATGCCGCACCAAACTTTTATCCACCGGATCCTGCCATCCAGATTTCTCATGACAGTGGGCTGGTCGATCAAAGTGCTATAGATACTGCATCTGCTTCGTTGATTGCAGATGGTATTTATTTTCTATCGGCTGAATTGGAAGATGGATCGGGTTTAATACGTCTACAAGATCAGAATGATCAACGTCGTGCTCAAGAAATTGTGCAACTGTCGTTACCCGATGAATACCTAATTGCTCAAAATATGGCGCCAAATACCCCCGGATTTTTACAGTCGTTCGGTGCTGGCCCAATGGCTTATGGTCTTGATTTAAGTGGCGGCGTTCACTTCCTGATGGAAGTAGATATGGAGCAAGCAGTAAGCAATCAGTTAAATGATTCCATAGCAGTGATGCGGCGTTTATTACGTGAAGAACGTTTGCGTTATCGACCTCCAATAGAAGTGGATGCTACCAATCGTATTGTAATCCGTTTTAATGATGCTGATACTCGCACTGCAGCTAATAATTTAATTAGAGAAGAATTTCCTGATTTGATTAGCCGTAACAGTGAAATTGCTAATGAATTTATTCTGTATTATCAGCCGACTGAAGCCAGCATTTTGTTATTACAGGACTATGCATTACAACAAAACCTTTCAACCTTAAGAACGCGCGTTGATGCCTTAGGTGTTAGAGAGCCTAAAGTGCAACGTATGGGGCAGGATCGTATTGTTGTTGAGCTTCCGGGCATACAAGATACGGCCCGTGCCAAAGATATTATTTCTACTGTGGCAACCTTACGCTTTCACTTAGTGGCTGAATCCAATGCTGCTCCAGGTACAACTACTGACTATGATTATCAAGGCCTACCGCTAACGCTAGAAAACGACCTGATCGTTGGTGGTGACAGTGTCACTCAAGCTCAAGCAACGTTTGATGCCCAAACATCTTTGCCTCAAGTCAATATTACGCTTGATGCTGCCGGGGCTAGACAAATGAATGAAGCTACTCGCGGCAACATTGGTCGCAACATGGCTATTCTGCTCAGCGAAACCAAAGTGCGCACTGTGACAGAATTACTTCCCAGTGGTGATATTGTTTCCAGTTCTGAGCCTTATGAAGAAATAAGAGTGATAAGCGCCCCCACAATCCAAGCGGCTCTAGGCAGGCAATTCAGGATCACTGGCTTAATGGGCAATGAAGCAAATGATTTAGCCTTATTAATCCGTTCAGGCGCATTAGCGGCTCCTATGTACTTTATTGAAGAAAGCACTATTGGACCAAGCTTGGGGCAGGAAAATATCGACCGAGGTGTTTTATCAGTGCAAATTGGTTTGGCCTTAGTGCTTGTATTTATGGTGGTTTATTATCGTTTGTTTGGCTTAGTCGCCAACATTGCATTGTCTATAAACCTGTTTTTATTAATCGCAGTGATGTCGATTATTGGCGCGACCTTAACTTTGCCGGGTATTGCGGGGATTGTGTTGACCGTAGGCATGGCCGTGGATGCGAATGTGCTGATTTTTGCGCGTATCAGGGAAGAGCTCAAGAATGGCCTAAGCGTACAAAAAGCGATTGATTCTGGTTATGGTAGGGCTTTTGTCACAATTTTGGATGCCAATGTCACGACCTTGTTAGTTGCCATAATTTTATATTCTATTGGAACTGGACCGGTTAAAGGTTTTGCCGTGACACTTTCCATTGGGATTTTGACCTCCATGTTTACTGCCATAGTTGTCACACGCGCCATCATTAATCTTATTTATGGTGGGCGCAAAGTAAACAAACTTTCTATAGGCATAAAAATGCCTGAGCCGAACGCAAATAACGGCTGAATCAGGTATTACTCATGGTAGATTTTAATAACACGATCGATTTTATGGGCAAGCGCAAGTTTGCCACAATGATATCGGCGATCCTTATTGTCATTTCTATTGGTTCATTTTTTGTTAACGGCATGCGTTTTGGTCTAGATTTCACTGGTGGCACACAGGCTGAATTACTCTTTGAAGAGTCGCCTGATTTAGAAGATGTTCGTAACGTTTTGGGACAAAATGGTTTTCAAAATTACGAAGTTGTTTTCTTTGGCAGCGACTTGGATGTAGTCATCAGAATCCAGGATTTGCAAGAAGAAGGCTTACCGCTGGAAGAGTCTAATCAAACCGGCGATCGCGTGTTAACAATGTTGGAAGAAGCTTCGGGTCAGAATATTGAGCTCCTGCGCTCAGAATTTATTGGTGCCCAGGTGGGCGATGAATTAAGAGAGCAGGGTGGCCTGGGTATGCTTGTCGCATTGATCATGATTATGATCTATATCTCTTTGCGCTTTCAGTTTAAATTTGCTGTTGGTGCGGTAGTTGCCTTGGCGCATGATGTTATTATTGTTCTGGGTTTTTTCTCTCTCATGCAGTTTGATTTCGATCTGACTGTTTTAGCCGCAGTGTTAGCCGTTGTCGGTTATTCACTGAACGATACCATTGTTGTTTCAGATCGTATTCGTGAAAATTTCCGTTTGCTCAGAGGCGTGGACCCTACAGAAACTATCAATACCTCAATCACTCAAACTTTTAGCCGAACCATTATTACATCCTTAACCACCTTGCTTGTACTGTTAGCCTTACTTTTGGTTGGTGGTGAAATGATCAATGGCTTTGCCGTCGCATTAACCGCGGGTGTTATAATCGGGACCTACTCTTCAATTTATGTAGCAGCCAATGTATTGCTATATATGCATATCAGCAAAGAAGATTTAATTCCTGCGCAAAAAGACGATGAAGAGCTCGACGCTCTTCCATAGTTAATAACTATTCCTAAAATAGAATTACTGGATTTAAACCAGGTTGCCCCTTCGTAATATATTTCCTGTATCTGGAAAATTAATCAGAATATGAAGGTGTAATAAAGAATGTTGTTATTAAGGCGTCAAACAGGCGGCAACATTGGAACTGTGAACAAGACGGGATTGATTGTCTTGTTAACTTTTCTTACAGATCTAGATTCCTGGTTAAAACTTCTGCTGATTCAATAATTCGTTTTGTCCGATAGAGGTCAGGATGTTTTTCGTTGTCAGCATAGCCGACTGGTTCTCCAGCAGCGATATTTACGAACCAAGAATTTTCCGGGCTACGATCACCTAGTAGTTTTTTTAATTCGGCCGGCTTAATACCTAGTGCTTTAGCTGCTGCATTGTTAGTACAGCGAGTTTTAACTTTGTTTAGGTAATCTCGTACCATATTAATTTTATCCTGCATAAAAAGGTAATTTCCTAGAAAGTTAACAGTTGATAAAAGGGCTTCTTTGCTTCAGTTATTGATAATAGCAAATTTATACGCTTCCCATGAAGTAAAGAATCACATAATGCGTTTGCATAGCTATATTTATGATTGATCCGCTTTTTTTTGCCCTCGTTAGACGCTATTTAATATATCCATATGCCGCTGGTTACTTGGCAATCTATAGAGTCCAGAAACATATGAATACACAAGCCAAGACCTATTAGTCTGGTTTTAGGCACAAAGCACAGCGCAATATACAGAATAACGAGGAAAGGCTGATGAAGTGCGTGGAATCCCATGCTGCAGCGGCCAGGATCATATATTGGATTCGCGATAAGATGATCGAGGTCTACGAGCATTGTAGAAATCATTATAAAATATGCTTGCTTCCAGCGTTTTCGAAAGAAAATACCCGTTGCTAAAGCTGGAGCTAAAAAATGTAAGGCTATGTGAAGCATATGGACAATACTCTAGCTCCTAGGTGCATGAGGATGCCCGACAGAACATCGTGTGGATAGCTTGTAGCCGTCTGTTAACAGAGTCCTCAGGCAGTCGTTTCAGTATCTGCTATAAAAACTGTCCAATAAAACAAAGTCCTTCTCAGTAAAAGAAAGAGTTATGGAGCGGGAAGGGTTTTAGTAATAGGGCAGTTCGTGAGTTTAACTTTGATTTAGACATTTCCACTAAATGGAATTATGCCTAATAACTTGTTTATCAGGGACAGCTCAGTAGTGATAACACGCTTTGAGCTGTCCAGCCACGAAGTGGCTTGTTGATAAACTAGTTATGTTCTTATTACTAAACAGCTACGACTTTATTTGCACAAGGACCTTTTTGACCTTGCCCAACTTCGAACTCTACTGCTTGTCCATCGTTGAGTGTCGCATATTCGCCACCACTTTGGATTTCAGAATGATGTACAAAAAGATCTTTTCCGCCATCTTCTGGAGTTATGAAACCAAAGCCTTTATCGGGGTTGAACCATTTAACAGTACCTTTACTCATTACATTTACTCATTTTATTGGTGAAAATTAAAATATTATATTCGAGTTCACCGGGTCGAATATAAAACAATTATCTACTAATCTACTAAAAAGAGATAACAGCTGATACAAAGATCTTTCGATCCTATTCTCCATGATTACATAGTGAGCGCACATTAAACAGGAATAAATTCATATAAATTTATTCTATCGTGCAAAATTAGGGCAAAATTCTTCACAATAAAATCAATGGATTATGAATTAGGGGCTTTATTGTAATGAGATAAGATGTGATTTTAGCTGTTAGATTTAAAATAATTAGTTATGTAATGGATAATAAACCTAGAAGTAGCTTGCTCTTAAAGTCAGTTTGACCCAAAGATGGCGGCAGTTTTATTCTTAGGTTTTGATATCGATCTGATGCGTCCATTTAGGGAAGCCCACTTTTGAAAGATACTTTGCAAGTTCTGTAGAACCATAGAAACGGATTTCATCATCTATTTTGAAAACAAGAACTGCTTGGTCAACCTTAAAGTTGTTTTTTCGGGCATTTTCAGATAATTCATTTAAGAGCGTGAGGTTGTCAGCCTCGCTACCAGATTCCGATCTCGCATCAAAAATTGCAAAATCCATAAAATCTCCATTTGAGGTTTCTTGTCGAAGATGGGCCATGTTTATTTTCATAATGTCTCCCGGAAATTCAGTTGTAATTTGTATATTTAGTCTAGATCATGAAAAAGAAAAATATTTGGATAAACGCTTGTGAATAATGATCTCAATTTCGAGAAAAGAAATTCAAAAAAAACATTTTAGTTTGACGATGGTCGTTTGTTTGATTCTAGAATTTGCTCGATAAATGGTTTGGAGATTAAATGTCCACGAACCAATACTGCATTAACTTTGCGAATATTTTTTATATCTGTCAGCGGGTTTTCATCGAGTAAGACCAAGTCAGCACGTTTACCAATTTCGACAGTGCCTTGAGTGTTTTCTCTACCAAAAAATATAGCGGGATTAATTGTAGCAGTTTGTAGTGCTTCAAGTGGAGATAATCCTGCTACCGTCATCCATTGCAATTCATCATGAAGGCAAAAGCCTGGCACAAGCGCATCACAACCAGCCAGGAATTGATTGCCTGATTCACGTAGGTCATTGATGGCAGCCAGGCTCGTTACATTATTGGCTCTTATAAAATTTACTATTTGAGCAGAGGCTCCCAGACTTAACTCTGTCTCAAACCTTTCAAGCAGGGCATCGCTGGCAAATTCGTAATGACTCAGCGTTTGACTCATTGGTATATCGTTCAATATGCCGTTCATTAATTCCGGGAATTCCTGATAAAGCGCAATAGTAGGTGTTTGCCAAATGCCACTTGCTGCCAGACTCTCAAACGATTCTTGGCAAGCGGGCAATGTATAAGCCTCTGCGCCGGCACATTCTAGATATACTCTGAAATTTGAAAGGTGTTCTATGCTGGTCATGCCAGAGCTGGTGGCTTCTTCTATGCTAACGGTAAGCGGAACATGGCCAGAAAAAGACATACCTAGATTGGCAGTTTCATCGGCAATGGCAAAAAAAACTTCTCTTGGCGTTAAGTTGTGAACTTTAATGAATTCAATTCCGCTTTGTTGCAAATCGCGAACTGTCTGTCGGGCTTCTTCTGCACTAGAAACACGTTGTCGAGAAGGAAATTCAGGGGGCGCGTCATCAAGTATTGGGCCAGCAGCGATGATTTCAGGGCCAAGTAATTCACCATTATTGATACTGTCACGGAGTGACAAAATAAACTGTAATTCACTGCCCATGTCGCGTGTGCCAACCACGCCATTGGCAAGATATAAATCCATGGATTCCTTGCCGAGTGCTTCATGGTGAGTATGCATGTCCCAAAGCCCGGGAATCAGATATTTTCCGCTGCCATCAACTTGTGTCGCATTCTCAGGAATCGAAATATTTGAATCAATTTCAGTAATTTGATCTCCCTGAACTACGACGGTCATGTTTGCTGTGCTTTCACCATTGATGACATTGATAACTGTTACGTCAAGTATGGCAATGACAGAATCTATTTCAACGCTTTCACTGCTAGTAGCGTTATCAGTATTATTAGCACCATCATTGCAGCCATTAAGAAATAAAATTAAAGCGGTAAATTTAATTACATTTTTTAACATTGTTTAGCGACCTGAAAAGTAAATTAATTGTTTCTCACGTAAATCTTTATTATTAAAAGCCTTCGCAATCTAGCGTTTCTAAATAAATAGAATCTTTTTGATTTGAATTGGAGTTTTGATAAATACCACCGAAGAATCGTATTAATACAGCTGACTTTAATTCTTTATTAAGCTCTAAGGAGGCTAAGTCATTAGAGCAGCTCCATGACCAGGATTTTGCTTCGCAATCCATAAGCATTAAGGCTGGATCGTTGTTTTCGGATATTACTGCCGTTAAATTATGTAGTTCAACTCTATAAATTCTAGTCCCAAACTCCCTAGGTTCCCATTTATCTTCAGCCCAGAATAAGCCGCCGGCTGCAGTGCCTTGACAAGACCAACGTTCAACTTCTTCGGCAGCAAAGCCTAAAGGGCTAAATAATAATAGAATGAGAAGCTTTTTCATTTTATAAGGCTTTTGTCTTTAGCATCAGAGACTGACCATGGATAAGTAGAGGGGGAGTCATTGTTCGAACTTAGGTAGCCCTACGCTGGGCTCATGATGGCTTGACAGCCGATCAAGTTGCAGCAAGGCTAAATAAGGAAAGGGGCGGTGAATTGAAAAGTATAAATCCGCACCTAACAAAAGCAGGCCCCTTTAATGCTGTAGAAACTAATATTTAATTTAAATCAGCTCAGTTTTATTTGAGACTTAGTTTTCATAGCTCTGTTCAAGACATTCATAAGGATTGACTTGACGATATGGCAACCAGAGAAAATATTTAGTTAAGTCAAAAGTTTCAGTGTAATAAACCGGATCAGTAACAGTCAGGCGATAATCCATGCGTTCATAATCTTCTGAAGGCATGAATCTTTCGACGACAGTGATTTGATCGCTTTGTGGCTCACCTGTCCAGCCAAAATATCCTGCACTAATATGATCAGTTTCTACTACCAGATTATTGCCTTCCCAATGCCCGCGTGAGAAACCAAACATAGTATGTTGCTCCGGTGCTACCGCATCAGGGTTCATATGGATAGTGCGCATTGCATCATATTCCTCCATATGTAATTCAATGGTATCGCCAAGTTCTGTAAATTCGACTGGGAAAGGGGTCATCATGATGAGCGGTGTGCCTTTGGTGCCACATGCTAACAAATCGTTATCCCAGGGATCCCATTCTGCAAGGAAGGCCTCACCATCTTCGTTAAGAGGATAACCACCCCTGAACATTGGAAAGGCTTCTGGGTCATTCATGATAGTGCTCCAGGTACGGAAAATGCCATCTGCGGATGCCATGGCAGCTTCAATATCAACACCAGAGTTCTCTGCATCGACATAGCCGATTAAGTTACCTGCTTTGCCCGCTGGGAAATAGGGCCTGCCAGTACCAAAATCAAATTCATAACCAGTGGGTAATAAAACGTTGCTGGCAAGAATCTCCGGCCTATCAAGTTTAGAAGGGGCGCCAGCCATGGTTATGGTGTCACCAACCTTAATTTCATCTCCTTCAATGCCGCGATTTCGCATTACACTATAAGAAATAGTTTCAGCACGCCAAAGTCTGGAATCTCCAGAATCATCTTCCACCCTAAAAAGAATATAGCCGTGCGGGTTACGCCAGGATACTTGTTCAATGACTCCAGTGACTTCAATGGTTTGGTCGCCATCAAATAAAGCAACTGTACTGTGGTGGGCGAGGGCGGTCCCGGCAAAAAGACTAAAAATTGTAAGAGAAGAAATTAGTGTTAATAAGCGAGGCATAATGAGTTCCAGATGTTGTTATTTGTTTTGGATATTGCCATAAATAAGCTAAGAACAATAGTGTATTAAAAGGTAAATAAAGAAGTAATGAATTTTCTGATTGAATCAGTTGGGCTGCAGTAAGGCTTTAGTTTGTTTTGACTGATAATCTAGGAAGTGCTGCTGCCATTCTGAGATATGGTCAGTGAGTGAACATTGCACTGCAGTGACCTTGTATTCAGGGCAATTTGTCGCCCAATCGCTATATTCTGTTGTGACGATGTTGGCGCCAGAAAAAGGCATATGAAAAGTTGTATAAACAACTCCGGGCTGCATACGTTCAGATATAAGCGCATGTAAAGAGGTTTCACCTTTACGACTTTTTAGCATGATCAGGTCGCCATTTTTAATACCGCGTTCAGAAGCATCATGTGGGTGGATTTCCAGAATGTCTTCTGGGTGCCAGACATTGTTATCGGTACGACGTGTTTGTGCGCCGACATTGTATTGGCTAAGTATCCTGCCGGTGGTTAGTAATAAGGGAAATTTCGCTGTGATTTTTTCTTCAGTTGGTACGAATTCGGTAATTTCAAAAGCACCTTTACCACGTACAAATTTATCAATATGCATAATGGGGGTGCCGTTTGGAGCTTCATCGTTACAGGGCCATTGCACACTGCCTTCTCGATCGAGTTTATCAAAACTTACACCGGCAAAAGTTGGCGTCAGGCGTGCAATTTCATCCATGATTTCTGAAGAATCATTGTAGTGCATGGGGTAGCCCATGGCTTGCGCAATCTCCATAGTGATTTGCCATTCGTGCTTGCCAGTACGAGGTTTTATTGCGGGTCTGACGCGACCTAAACGGCGTTCGGCATTGGTAAAGGTGCCATCTTTTTCTAAGAAAGAAGTCCCGGGTAAGAAAACATGTGCATATTTTGCGGTCTCGTTGAGAAATAAATCCTGCACAACAAGACAGTCAAGATTGCGTAAGGCAGCTTCGACATGATGGATGTCGGGATCAGATTGCGCGACATCTTCACCTTGAATATACATGCCTTTGAATGAGCCACTCACAGCTTCATTAAACATATTTGGGATACGGTAACCGGGTTCATTATCGAGGCTCAGACCCCAGTCTTTTTCAAAGCTTTGGCGAGTGTGGTCATCGCTGACTGAGCGATATCCGGGTAACTCATGGGGGAATGAACCCATATCACAGGAGCCTTGCACATTATTCTGTCCTCGTAAGGGGTTAACACCGCAGCCATTAAATCCTAGATTACCAGTCAACATAGCCAGGTTAGCCATGCCCATAACCATAGTGGAGCCTTGTGAATGTTCGGTTACCCCCAAGCCATAATAAATGGCGCCGCGTTCTGCATTAGCATAAAGTCGAGCGGCTTTACGAAGCGTTTCCGCGTTTACACCAAGCACTTTATCAACAGTTTCAGGAGCGTTTTGCGGCTGTTTAATGAATGCCAACCATTGCTCAAATAAATCTTTGTCACAGCGCTGCTTAACATAGTCCCAATCGACCAAGTCTTCTTCAACAATGGTGTACGCCAAGGCATTGATAAGCGCAACATTAGTGCCGGGCAAAAGAGCCAGGTAGGCAGCCGCTTTAATATGTGGACTTTCAACCAGGTCGATGCGTCTAGGGTCTGCAACGATAATTTGAGCGCCTTCACGTAATCTTTTTTTCATTCTGGAGGCGAATACCGGGTGAGCATCGGTTGGATTTGCTCCAATAAGTAAAATTACATCAGCACTTTCAACACTGTTAAAATCTTGCGTTCCTGCAGAGGTGCCAAGTGTCTTGTTTAAGCCGAAGCCGGTGGGAGAGTGGCAAACGCGAGCGCAGGTATCAATATTATTATTTTCAAATGCTGCTCGCACCAGTTTTTGTACAACAAAAACTTCTTCATTGCTTGCGCGTGATGAGGAAATTCCGCCGATAGCTTTGCGCCCATATTCTTGTTGTAGTTCCTTAAATCTTTTAGCGGCAAATTGAATGGCTTCTTCCCAGCTGACTTCTTGCCATGGATCGTCGATGGATGATCTCAGCATGGGTTTTAATATACGTTCTTTATGACTGGCATAACCCCAGGCAAATCGGCCCTTCACACAAGAATGGCCTTCGTTTGCTTTACCGTTCTTGGTAGGCACCATCCTGATAACTTGATCGCCTTTCATTTCGGCGTTAAAAGTACAACCGACGCCACAATAAGCACAGGTAGTTTCAATACTATGCTCAGGAACGCCATGATCGATAACTGATTTCTCCATTAATGTCGCAGTCGGGCAGGCTTGTACACAAGCACCACAAGAAACGCATTCTGAATTAAGAAAACTGTCTTCAATGCCGGCACTAACGTGCGATTCAAAACCACGATTACTTATGGTGAGAGCAAAGGTTCCTTGCACTTCATCACAAGCTCTTACGCAGCGCGAACAAACAATGCATTTACTTGGGTCGAAAGAAAAGTAAGGGTTAGAGTTATCCGTTTTTGCTTCAAGATGATTGTCGCCTTGGTAACCATAACGCACATCACGTAAGCCGACAGTGCCAGCCATATCTTGTAATTCACAATCCCCATTAGCACTGCAAGTTAAACAATCTAATGGATGATCTGAGATATATAGCTCCATTACACCTTTACGCAATTTTGCCAGTTTCTGACTTTGTGTATGCACAACCATGTCAGTTTCTACGGGAGTAGTGCATGAAGCTGGGGTGCCGCGACGGCCTTCAATTTCGACCAAGCATAAACGGCATGAGCCAAAGGCCTCAAGATTATCGCTGGCACAAAGTTTAGGAATGCTGGTGCCAAGCTGTTTGGCAGCTCGCATAATGCTTGTACCTTTAGGCACTATGACACGATGACCATCAATTTCCAGGCTTATTAATTCCTGGCTGAGGGATTCAGGAGTTCCATAATCGATGTCTTTTTCAAGACTCATTCTTTTGCCTCATCTCTTTAGGTTTATCTTAGGTTCATCATTTTCTTGGTTTAATAGCTGATGCAGTTTTACTGCACTGCGGACTGGCATTGGTGTTAATCCACCCATTGCACACAGTGACGCATCTTCCAGCGTATCGCAAAGATCTTCTAGTAATTCATAGTGCTCAACCCTTTCTTCCTGATATTGAATATCGCGGATACGATCAATCACTTCTACACCACGAACTGAGCCTATTCGGCAAGGAGTGCATTTACCACAAGATTCAATAGCGCAGAATTCCATAGCGAAGCGAGCTTGCTTTAGGTAATCAACACTATCGTCAAACACTACAATGCCACCATGCCCAAGCATCCCCCCCGCAGCAGCGAAGCTTTCATAATCTAAAGACGTATCAAGTTGATCTCCGGCAAAATAAGCACCTAAAGGCCCGCCAACCTGAACCGCTCCGAGCGGCTTCCCAGAAAATGTGCCGCCACCAAAGTCTTCTATTAACTCACGTAAAGTCAGGCCAAACGGAATTTCTACCAAGCCGCCATGTTTAATATTGCCACTGAGCTGAAAAGGCATAGTTCCAAGAGATTTCCCCTGACCAAAATTTGCATAATATTCAGCACCTTTAGCAAGGATAATAGGAACAGAAGCTAAAGTGATCACGTTGTTAACCACGGTCGGTTTGCCATAAAGTCCCTCTATAGCGGGCAGGGGAGGTTTAAATCTGATTTGGCCACGCTTGCCTTCCAAACTTTCCAATAGTGACGTTTCTTCGCCACAAATATAGGCTCCCGCACCTATGTGTAAGCGAATATCAAAATTATAAGCACTATCTTGTATGCGGTTGCCGAGATAGCCAGCTTCTCGGGCCCTGCCTAAGGCTTCTTCTAGAATTGTTTTGCTTAATGGGTATTCTGAGCGTAGATAAATAAAACCAAGTTCAGCGCCTACTGCAATGCCAGCGATTATCATGCCTTCTATCAGGCTATAGGGGTCACCTTCCATTATTAGCCGATCAGAAAAAGTACCACTGTCACCTTCATCAGCATTGCAGACAATGTATTTGCAATCTGCTTCAGCATTAGCAACAGTTTGCCATTTTATGCCAGCAGGAAAAGCAGCACCGCCACGCCCTCTTAAGCCTGAATCCAAGATGTTTTTTATAATGTTGGGGCTGTCTGTGTTAAGGGCAGTACTTAATCCAATAAAGCCATCATGCTTTTTATAGTCATCTATTGAAAGTGACTGGATATCTCCACAACGTGAAAAAGTTAATCGTTGCTGTTGTTTAAACCAGACAATTTCAGCAAGATCTCCAAGTTTGAGCTCATGCTCTCCGGCATTTAAAAAATCCGCTTCAAATAAGCTCTTAACTTGAGCAGTCGTCATCGGGCCATAAGCTATACGTTTGCCTTTAAATTCAACTTCTAGCAGAGGTTCTAACCAGGCAGCCCCACGAGAACCATTTCTGATAATTTGCAATGTAATTTTACGATCACTAGCTTCCTTCTCAATTGCAGCTATTACTTCTTCTACACCTAAGGAAAGGGCGGTTGTTTCTCGGGGCAGGTAAATTTTAGTCATTCTGCGCAGCCTTAAGATTTTGCAGAATCAGTTTTAATTTCCCACTGTTAAGACGACTGATGATTTGAGAATTAATCATTAAATTGGGTGAGCAAGAGCAGTTTCCCAAGCAATAAACAGGCTCTAAAGTAATATCAGCCGCAATGTTGGTTTCATGAAAGTCTATATCTAGTGCAGTTTTAAGCTCAGTGGTTAAAAGTTCTGAACCCATTGCCTGGCATGACTCGGCCTGGCAAATTTTCAAAACATATGAAGCTGGTTTTGTGCTCCTGAAGTCATGGTAGAAACTTACAACGCCGTGCACTTCGGCATTGGATAAATTAAAGAATTTGGCTAATAGTGGAATGAGGGTTTTGTCTATATAGCCAAAGGTAGCTTGAAAATCATGTAGGATATCTACCAGGTTGTGGTCATCAATATTAAAGTTTTTTAGCAGTGTTTCAGCCAGTTCGAGCTGCCAGTCTTGAAAGTTGTTTTTGGGGATATTGAAAGCAAAATCTGACACGTTAATGGCCTTTCTTGGTCTTTACTTTATGCAAAATAATTAATTCTGATAATCCTAACATATGCCTTAGCAGCTGGCACGAGGATCAAGCAGGTAGCGAAATAGCGCTTTTGCTTAGCTTTGCTCTGCTGGCGCTAAACTTATTTGAATAGTTAGATGTGGTTCGCATTTTTGACGCATTAAAAAATAGAAGTAATATTAATGTGATGTCATTAACAGATTAGTTTTACCTTTATTCATTAAACTCCAGTCTTAAGTTAATAAATAGCAATGTTTGTATGCTATTGAGGTGCACTATGAAGTTACTTGGATACGGCTTAATTATATTTATGACACTGGGTATAACTCTGAGTCAAGCGCTATTAGAGCGTGTTGGGATGGAAACTAACTATTTATTAATTGCTCTAGGCGCTTTAGTCGTTAGCGGCTTATTGGTTTATAGAGGTTTGTTACTCATTATTATCGCCATAATGATGAGCTTTGCCGTGAATATGCCAGAGGATTTCTTATTACAGTATTCGGTGGATAGAGATATATTAATGGTTATTCTTCTTATGATGGTGATATTTCCGATTGGTCTTAGAGGAGCCAGAAAGGTTCAGTTTAATTAGAGTCTATAAGGCGAAGCTTAATAATCAGATTATGATGCGATCATCATCATGGTAGATATTGAAGTTAGCCTCACCTAAAAAACCAACCAGAGAAATATTAAATTCCTGCGCCAGCTCAACTGCTAAAGATGAGGGCGCACCTACAGAAACCACCATTGGAGATTTAGCCATTAAGGCTTTTTGTAACATCTCAAAACTTGCGCGGCCACTCAGGATTAAACCGTTTTTACGTAAAGGCAATGATTTTTCAATCAGTAGCTGGCCGATTAATTTGTCCATAGCATTATGGCGGCCAATATCTTCCGCGAGATTGAGCACCACTCCCAAGTTATCAAAAATTCCACAAGCGTGAGTTCCGCCAGTGCTGTGAAATAAGTCTTGTTTAATCCGCAAATTATTTCCAAGGGTGGCAAGCTGCTCAGCGCGAATTTGGAATTGATCATTACTAATCGGTTCAGCGCCATAAGTGCTGAGCGCCTCTAGAGATGCTTTGCCACAAATACCGCAGCTCGAGCTTGTATAGAAATGCCTTTCTAAACGTTTAATGTCAAAACTGGTATCGTTCGATAATTCTATTCTTATTAAGTTTTCCTTCGTGGTGTCAATATCAATTACTTGTTTGTCTGATTGAATGATATTTTCATTAAATAAAAACCCTAAGGTAAGTTCAGTGTCTTGCCCTGGTGTGCGCATGGTAATGGCAACACTTTTATGTGCTCGTCCTTGTTTTGAATCAATGTAACCTAAGCGTATTTCCAATGGTTCTTCATCAGCGACGACATCGTCTTGCTCTTTGCTGGTGGCATTAAGTGGGTTCACTTTTATAGTGTTGATAAACATGTTGAATTAAAAATGCCTGGTTGTAGTTTCTTTAGTGGTTGGATCTATAAGTATTTCAGCGCAGTGCATAGGAAATACATTATGATTTCTGTCATGAAAATAGTGTTTTAAGGTTTCAATAACCGGAGTAAATGCTAATTGTTTCCAAGGTATTTCATTCTCTGAGTAGAGTTTAACTTCGAGACTCTCTAGGCCAGAAGAAAAATTTAAATCGAGCAGATTCGCCCGAAAAAATAAATGCACTTGATTAATGTTAGGCAGGTTAAATAAGCCATAGAGATCCAGTAATTCAACATCGGCGCATGCTTCTTCTTTGGTCTCTCTCAGGGCTCCTTCATGTGTTGATTCGCCGTTCTCCATGAAGCCACCAGGTAATGTCCATAATCCATAGCGGGGTTCGATGGCGCGCTTACACAAGAGGACCTTGTCTTCATATATAGGAATAGTGCAGACAATAATTCGTGGGTTTTGATAATGGATATGGCCACATTCATCGCAGACATACCTTTCGCGATCGTCATCTGCTGGAATGATTAAGCTTAATTTTTCGCCACATTGGTTGCAGTGATTCATATTATTATTTATTCGAAACTCAAGGTTTAATAATTTTTTAAAACAATGGAGCCTGTTCAGCTTCATCAGGATTGTGATACCACATCCGCACATTTTTAATCATATTATCTTTAACTTGTAAGACCTCGGCGCGGTAAAAGAGCAACTCGATCCCTACATTATTTTCTGGAATATTTTCAAGAAACTCGGTTAGAAGTCCGTTTAATGTTTTAGCCCCTACGGTTGGCAAATCCCAGTCCAACGCACGGTTGATTTCACGAATATTTGCGCTGCCTTCAATTAAATAGGAGCCATCTTGTTGCGGGTGAATTTCATCGGTTTCATCAGCCATACTGGTTGTAAAGTTGCCGACAATTTCTTCCAGAATATCTTCAAGAGTGACAATGCCTTGCACATCGCCATATTCATCGACAACCATAGCGATTCGGCGTTTTTTTTTCTGAAAATTTATTAACTGAGTATGCAGTGAAGTAGATTCATGAGCAAAGTAACTTTCTCGAGTGAGCTGCATAAGTTCAGCTTTATTAACCTCATCTAAGTGGATTAATTTTGCCGTGTTACGCATATGCAAAAAGCCGAGCACATTATTGAGATTTTCTTTGTAGACTGGAAGGCGGGTGTGATTACTGTTAACGATGGTTTGCATAATAGTATCTACACTATCATCTATATCGATTCCAACAACATCATTACGCGGGATCATGATGTCGCTTACTGATACTTTTTCCAGATCCAGAATATTGACCAACATATTTTGATGCCGGGTAGGTATGTGAGTGCCGGATTCATAAACGACTGTTTTTAATTCTTCTGAATTAAGGTGGTGAGCATCAACATCATCAGTATCAAATCCAAGTAAACGTACCAGATAATTTGAAACGGTATTTACCAACCAAACTAATGGATGAAAAATTCTTAATAAAAAAACTAAAGGCAGACTGAATGGGAATGCTACTTTTTCTGGATGGACAGCAGCGATAGTTTTCGGTGTCACTTCAGAGAAAATTAAAATGACAATGGTAAGCATGACAGTCGCAATTAGAATCCCAGCGTCACCAAACAATCTCACGGCAATAATTGTGGCAATCGCTGATGCAAAAATATTAACAAAATTATTGCCGATTAGAATTATGCCTATAAGGCGATCTGGTTGTTCGAGCAATTTATTGGCACGTATTGCGCCTTTATGTTTTCGCTTTACTAGGTGCCTCAATCGGTAGCGATTCAGCGCCATCATCGCGGTTTCTGAGCTAGAGAAGTATCCTGAAATAATAATCAGAATGAGCAGGATGGAGAAAAGGGATTCTAAGGATAGATTGCTCATTTGAGTTTAAAAATTATAAATTCGGTGGCTTTTTAGGAGCGTTCAAGGATTAATTCAAGTACAAACTTACTGCCAAAA
The DNA here is from genome assembly GCA_943789335.1 of uncultured Pseudomonadales bacterium. Classification (GTDB taxonomy): domain Bacteria; phylum Pseudomonadota; class Gammaproteobacteria; order Pseudomonadales; family Pseudohongiellaceae; genus UBA5109. The sequence continues at coordinate 284,361 of CALSTS010000006.1, forward strand.
TAAGCCAGCACAAGAAACAAAAATCCCACTAGAGTCCAACGTATCGCTGTAGCCCCTCGCCAACCAGCGAAGTGCCGTCCCCATAGTAGAATTGCAAATACAATCCAGGAGCTAATAGAGAGTACAGTTTTATGTGACAAGTGTTGCCCAAGAAAGTCTTCGGTAAACAAAATGCCAGTAACAATGACACCGCTTAATAAAAATATACCTACCCAGATAATTTCAAACAACAAACTTTCCATGGTCTGTAAAGCGGGCATGTGTTTGATTAAACGAAAACCATGTCTTTGTTTTAGTTGTTGGTTTTCATAGGCCATAAATATGGCCTGAACTGCGCCAATCGTAATAATACTGGTAGCTAATATGGCTAGTACGATATGCAGAGCTAAACCGCTGCTGTAATCTGAATGAGGGCTGTAGCTACTTGGAACAAACAAAGCGCATAGAATGCTGATGATGGCTAAGGGAAAGATTATTAAAAATAAATTTTCCAGTGGTTTTTTCAAGCTGCTTAATATCACCAGAGCAGAAATAGCAAAACTGAATAAAGTTGCTATTCTAAACAAGCCAAAGTTATAACCTAAAGGCGTGTCGATCACTTCAATCATATTGATCAAATGAGCCAGTAAAGCTAAGCCGCCACAACTTAAGACAAGAGTTCTGGTTTTGCGTTCTTGAAATATACGTTGAGCTTGGAGCCATGTCCCTAATAAATAAAGAACGACAGCGGTGATTCCTGAGAGTGTTGCAAGCATTAGGAAAGTCTCTCATAAGTACGCACGCCATTGAAGCTTTTTTGTTGTAGAATTACCGGTAAGAGCCATAGTTGCAAAGTGATGAAAGATGTTTGAAACCTTAACAGAGAGATTATCCGGCGCCTTAAAATGCATTACCGGCAAAGCCAAGCTATCTGAAGACAATATTCAGGAAAGTTTACGTGAAGTGCGCCGTGCTTTGCTTGAAGCTGATGTGGCATTGCCTGTCGTTAAAGACTTTATTGAACAAGTTAAACAACGTGCTATAGGGCAAGAAGTTAGCGCCAGTTTAAACCCAGGCCAGGCCTTCTTGAAAATTGTACAGGCCGAACTACAAGCCTTGATGGGTGATTCTAATGAGACCTTAAATCTGAAAGCGGTGCCACCAGCCGTTATTTTAATGGCTGGCTTGCAAGGTGCTGGTAAGACCACTTCTGTCGCTAAATTGGCTTTATGGTTAAAAAATAATCAGAAAAAATCAATTATGGTAGTCAGCGCCGATGTTTATCGTCCAGCAGCGATTAAGCAGTTGGAGACATTGGCTGGAGAAGTTGGGGTTGAATTCTTTCCCAGCGATGCTGAGCAAAAACCTGAAGATATCGTTAAGAACGCGCTGGCTGCAGCCAAGAAAAAATTTATTGATGTGTTATTTGTCGATACAGCTGGTCGCTTAGCTATTGATGAAGAAATGATGTCTGAAATCAAGTCCTTGCATACAGCTATCAATCCGACTGAAACGCTGTTTGTGGTGGATGCTATGACTGGTCAGGATGCAGCAAATACCGCGAAGGTTTTTAATGAAACTTTGCCCTTAACAGGGGTTATTCTGACAAAAGCTGATGGTGATGCTCGAGGTGGTGCCGCTTTATCGGTTCGGCATATAACCGGTAAACCCATTAAGTTTCTGGGTATTGGTGAAAAAATTGATGCTCTGGAGGCCTTTCATCCTGATCGGGTTGCCTCAAGAATTCTCGGCATGGGAGATGTGCTATCCCTGATAGAGGATGTAGAAAAGAATGTTGATAAACAAAAAGCCCAGCGTCTGGCGCAAAAAATCAAACGTGGTAAAAGGTTTGATTTGGAAGATTTCAAAGAACAGCTCCAGCAAATGCAAAATATGGGTGGTATCGCTAATATGCTGGATAAGATGCCTGGCATGGGAGGCATGGCGCAAGCTGCTGCTGGTAAGGTGGACGATAAAATGTTTGCTCGCATGGAAGCAATCATTAATTCCATGACCATGAAGGAAAGACGCAATCCCGATTTGTTAAACGGTTCTCGCAAAAGGCGTATTACTCAGGGCTCAGGAACCAATATTCAGGATTTAAACCGTCTCATCAAGCAACATAAGCAGATGCAACGTGTAATGAAGAAAATGAAGGGTGGGAAAATGGCCAATATGATGCGTGGATTAGGGGGAATGAATCCTCCTGGTGGCATGCCTCCGCCAGGTGGTGGTTTTCCAGGCAGATAAAAGAATAATATTTTATGTGAAATCAGTGATTTAAGGTTCCAATACAGGTGCTTTTCCCTTAGAATACCCGCCTTTTTTGCAGTCAGGAAAGTCCAAGCTGTAAAACGTTCAGCACTAACTTATAGTAAGTCTTATAGTAAGTGCTCAAGAAAAACAGAATTTATCATTTAGGAACAATAACTTATGTTAATGATTAGACTTTCTAGAGGCGGTGCCAAGAAACGTCCATTTTATCATTTTACAGTGGCTGATAAGCGTAAAGCTCGTGATGGCCGTTTTGTAGAACGTGTTGGTTTTTTCAACCCGAGTGCTAGAGGTCAGGAAGAGCGCTTGCGTGTTGACCTAGAGCGCGTGGAATATTGGAAAGGACAAGGTGCTCAGCTTAGCGAACGTGTTACTAGTTTGTTAAAAGAGGCCGCAAAGGAAACAGCGGCAGCCTAAATGACTGACCAGCTCTTTGCTGATCATGTTCTGATTGCTCGTATAGGCGCTGCTTACGGAATTAAAGGCTGGGTAAAGTTAATATCTTTTTCTAGCCCGAAAGCTAATATCCTCAATTACCAGCATTATTGGACGCCACAAGGCAGCTCTCTTGTCGAATTTGAAATAGATAAATGCAAAGCTCAGGGAAAAGGCTTTGTTGCTCATATCAAGGATTGCGATGATAGAAGTCAGACCCAAGAATTTACGGGAAAAGATTTATATATTGAAAAAGCGTTATTGCCCGAACTGGATGTAGATGAATATTACTGGCACCAGTTACCGGGCTTACGAGTACAAACGCTAAGTGGTGATGATCTCGGAGTTGTGGATCATTTATTAGAAACCGGCGCGAATGATGTGTTGGTAGTTAAGGCTGATGAAAACAGTGTTGATGAAGAAGAAAGATTAATTCCTTACCTGCTCGAGCGGGTAATCGACAGTATCGACCTAGATCAAAGACTGATAAAGGTTAACTGGGAAAAGGATTACTAAAGCATAGTAGATGCTGTTTTCAGGCCCTGTTTTAAGGGATTAAGGGAACGTGATGAACATAGCCATAGTCACCTTATTTCCCGAAATGTTTACAGCCCTGACGGAATATGGTGTTACTGGTAGAGCTGTAAAGCATGGACTCGTGCAAACACAGTGTTGGAATCCAAGAGATTTCACCAAGGATAAGCATCGTACAGTAGATGATAGGCCATATGGCGGTGGCCCCGGTATGTTGATGAAAACAGAGCCGGTAATAGCAGCAATTAATGCAGCTCGCACAGAATTAGTAGAAAGCAGTAACAACGGCAACAGTAATAGTGGAAACAGACCTAAAGTGTTGTGCCTGAGTCCACAGGGAAAAAGACTCAAGCAGAAAGATATTGAAGGCTTGGCAAAAGAAAGTAGCTTAATTTTACTTTGCGGTCGTTATGAAGGAATAGATGAAAGGGTTATAGAAACCCAGGTAGATGAAGAATACTCATTAGGTGACTATGTCATCAGTGGGGGCGAATTGGCGGCTATGGTTTTGATGGATGCCATGATTCGCTTGCAACCAGAAGCGCTTGGACATGAAGATTCTGTTTCTGAAGATTCTTTTGCTACTGGGCTATTGGATTGCCCGCACTATACCAGGCCAGAAGATTTTGCTGGGTATAAAGTGCCTGAAGTACTGCTAAGCGGAGATCATGCTGCTATTGCACGCTGGCGGTTAAAGCAAAGCTTGGGTAGAACCTGGTTACGAAGGCCCGATTTGTTAGACGAATTTGTATTAAATGATGAACAGAAGACTTTATTAGAAGAGTTCATCAGCGAGCAAGATTGATCAATATTAAGAACTAAAAAATAGTTAATCTAGATAAGTAAATTGGAGTAAGAAGATGAGTGGCAAGAACGCTATTATTCAAAAAGTAGAGCAAGCTCAGTTAAAAACTGATATGCCTGAATTTAGTCCTGGTGACTTAATTGTTGTACAGGTGCGTATTAAAGAAGGTGATCGCGAGCGCTTGCAGGCTTTTGAAGGCGTTGTGATAGGCATTCGTAGCCGTGGGTTGAATTCAGCGTTTACTGTTCGAAAAATGTCTCATGGTGTTGGGGTGGAAAGAACTTTCCAGACCCATAGCCCTTTGATAGAAAGCGTTAAATTGAAACGACGTGGGGATGTTCGCCAGGCTAAGCTTTATTATCTAAGAGAGCTAACTGGACGGGCTGCACGTATCTCTGAAAAATTGGATAAAAAGGCAGGACAAGACGCTTAATTGCTTGGGCAATTTTGCGTTGTCGCTTTGCGACTTGTTACAATGCCTTCAAGCATAATGGTCTGAGTTGAGAAAAAACAGACCAACTGAAAAGGGGCAAAAACATGTCGATTAATCTTCCTAAAATTTTGTTCGGCAAAGTTACGCCATTTCTTTTGTCATTTCTGTTTCTGCCACTTGCAGAACAAGCCTTAGCACAAGTTATTTCAAGCAGTCTCATTGATGACACGCCTGAAGTTGCAGAAATACGTTCAGTGTTGCTGCGTACACAGCCAGGAATAGAGATTCAAAGTATTGGTCCAAGCCCTGTAGATGGACTTTATGAGGTTAGAATTCAAAACGGACAGGCTATTTTTGCCAGCGCCGATGCCGAATATTTTCTTCCTAGTGACCTCTATCAGGCAACTTCCGATGGTTTTGTTAACTTAGGTGAAGGGCGTCGTAATGAAATACGGCGTGATTTGATATCAGCCGTAGATGAAGCTGATATGATCATTTATCCTGCTGACGGTGAATCCAAAGCAACGCTTACAGTGTTCACGGATGTTGATTGTCCTTACTGTCAGCGACTGCATAGTGAAGTTTCCAAACTCAATGAATATGGTATTACCATCCGCTACTTAGCATTTCCCCGTAGTGGTTTGGACGAAGTCACCTACCCAAAAATGGTTTCGACTTGGTGTGCTGAAAATCGTAATTTAATTTTCACAACAGTATCAAGAGGAGCGGCGATTCCTCAGACTGAATGTGACAACCCTGTTGCTGAACAATATCAATTAGGTAGGGTAGTTGGAGTGACCGGCACACCAACATTGGTGTTTGAAGATGGATCTACGGTACCTGGCTATGTGCCTGCTGATGAACTGGCTGCGTTTTTATTCGAAGACCAATAAGTCTTTCTGTTTAATTAATATAATTCAAAAAAATCCAGGAGATTAGCTTGCAACCAATCAATATTGGTATTTGTGGCTTGGGTACCGTTGGCTATGGTAGTTATGGTGTGCTCGAACGCAATCAAGAAGAAATTTCTCGTCGTTTAGGGAAGCGTTTATGCGTTTCGCATATTGCTGTCTTGGCTTTAAAGGACGGGCAGGAGGTGGGTGATGTAAAAATCACAAACGATGCCATGTCTGTGGCCCGAGATCCGGATGTGGATATTTTACTTGAATTAATTGGCGGGACTGAATTTGCTTATGACCTGATACTTGAAGCTATTAGTAATGGTAAACACGTGGTTACTGCAAATAAAGCCCTTATTGCGACTCATGGTAATGCAATTTTTAAAGCTGCCCGCGCTAACAATGTCATCGTCGCGTATGAAGCAGCTGTAGCTGGGGGAATCCCCATCATAAAAGTACTTAGAGAGGGCTTAGCAGCTAATAAAATAAATTGGCTGGCAGGGATAATTAATGGCACAGGTAATTATATTTTGACTGAAATGCAATCAAGATCACGACCTTTTGCTGATGTTTTGAAAGAGGCGCAAGGTTTAGGTTATGCAGAAGCCGATCCTACTTATGATGTAGAAGGAATTGACGCGGCTCATAAACTTACCATTCTTTCAGCACTGGCTTTTGGTACGCCGCTGCATCTTGAGAAAGCCTATACAGAAGGTATTAGTCAAATAACACCAGAAGACCTTCAATATGCCGACGAACTCGGTTATCGCATTAAACATTTAGGCATCAGTAGTATCTCAGACCAAGGTATCGATTTGCGAGTGCATCCAACATTGATTGCCAAACAAGCATTAATTGCTAAAGTTGATGGCGTGATGAACGCTGTATTAGTACATGGTGATGCAGTGGGCTCGACGCTTTATTATGGTGCGGGTGCGGGTGCTGAGCCAACAGCATCGGCAGTCGTTGCTGACGTGATTGATGTAGCAAGACGCCTGGAATGTATGCAAGAAGAGCAAGAACAAATTCCGGCTTTGGGGTTCCAGACTGAAGCTCTACGAGAAACCAAAATACTGCCAATAGAGGAAGTTGTATGCGCTTACTATCTGCGAATTTCGGTTCAAGATAAAGTAGGGGTTATAGCTGATATTACTGAAATATTGGGTGAGAACGAAATAAGTATTGATGCCATGATTCAAAAAGATCCTGATAAATCCGGCCAGGATCACAATGCTATTTCCGTCATTATAATGACGCATGAAATTCAAGAAGCCATCATGAATAAAGCAATTACTGAACTAGAGGCTTTGGATGCAGTGAATACCGGAATCACACGTATTCGTGTAACAGAGCTCGGCGAATAAGCTTAGTCCTGTGATCAATAGTCTTCATATAGTTGAATGAATTAAGAAAAAATAAAGAAATAATAAAATGAAATACATAAGCACTCGTGGACAATGTGAACCACAAAATTTTGAAGAAGTGGTGCTAACTGGATTGGCTCCAGATGGCGGTTTGTTTATTCCTGAAACAGTTCCACAACTAAGCCGTGAGCAAATTTTAAGCTGGAAAAACCTGAGCTATGCTGATCTTGCCTACGAAATTATTCGCTTGTATGTCGATGGTGCAGTTGAGGATGACTTACTAAAACAGATGGTGACTGATACTTATGCCGCTTTTAGTCATCAAGAAGTGGCGCCATTGCATGAATTAAACAATAACGAGTGGGTGCTGGAATTATTCCATGGACCGACTTTGGCCTTTAAGGATTTTGCCTTGCAATTGCTGGGACGCTTGCTGGATTATTTTCTACAAAAGCGCCAGCAACATGTTGCCATTTTAGGGGCTACTTCCGGGGATACAGGTTCTGCTGCTCTGGAAGGGTGCAAACATTCAGAGTTTGTTGATATTTTTATCTTGCATCCACATAACCGAGTTTCTGAAGTTCAACGCAAGCAGATGACTACCGTCACTGGAGATAATGTCCATAACATTGCTATTTCTGGCAATTTTGACGATTGCCAGCAAATCGTAAAGCAGGCATTTTCGGATCAAAGCTTCTTACCAGATGGTTATCAATTGGTCGCTGTAAACTCTATAAACTGGGCCAGAATAATGGCGCAGATTGTGTATTATTTTTATGCCTCGCTGAAATTTATTGATAAGAATGAGGCAGTTTCTTTTTCAGTGCCGACGGGTAATTTTGGTGATATATACGCCGGTTATTTGGCGAAAAAGATGGGCCTATCGATAAAACAATTAATTATTGCGACTAATAAAAACGATATTTTACATCGTTTTATCAGCCAAAATCAGTATAACTTAAGCGGTCTTGAAGCCAGCCTTTCGCCTAGTATGGACATAATGGTATCCAGTAATTTTGAGCGTTTTATTTTTGATATGTTCAATGGGGATACGACTAAGGTCACAAGTTTTGTCACTGGATTAAGTAGCAATATTCATAAGGTGTCAGCGAGTGAATGGGAATTTGCTAAGGCTATTTTTGATTCTGCTAGCGTTGATGATGAAACAACCTGCGCGGTGATTAAAGAAATCTTTGATAGACAGGGATATCTGCTGGATCCTCATACTGCTATTGGTGTTAAAGCGGCTCAGCTCTGTAAACAAGATGAAATGACGCCGATGATTTCCTTGGCAACGGCTCATCCTGTGAAATTTTCAGAAGCCATTGAAAGAGCAGGTATTGAAACGCCCGCCTTGCCAGAACATTTGAGTGATTTATTAGAGCGTGAAGAGAATTACGCAGTCATGCCTAATAAGCTCTCAGAAGTTGAAGCTTATATAAGGCAGAGCTTGTAAGGTCTGAAGAGATATTAAAAGGTAACAGAAAAACGGCTTCCTGAATCTTATTCAGGAAGCCGTTTTTAGTTTGATCAGCTTGTGAAAAGTTAAGTAGTTTATTTACCAGCCAGGATTAGTAACAAAGCAATCCTGAGGGTTCCATTTAGAATCATCAGCTTCTCTTTTGAAATTCATGCTGGTTACCCAAGGAGCTTCCAGATAAACAGGATCCTCTACGATAATGTCGACTATCAGCCAAGTAGAGCCATCTGGAATAGTAATCAAATCATAATATTCTCGAACTTGTACCTGGTCGCTATGAGGCATGCCGTTTTTGCGCAAATACCCGCTAATGAGGTTTGAAGTGCTGACCTGTAATGAGTTGCTGACCATTTCTGTTCGTGGGAACTGTTGTCCAATAGGGACTACATTTGTAATACCAGGCGATACTTGCTGTCCTCGCGGGGCTTCCCATCTTGCAATTGAATGGCCTTGCCTTGACGGTTCTCCAGTTTCAACATTGGGGTCAAAACTTAGATATCGGATCTGTTGACCAGCATCAAATTCTAATTTCAGGGTTGTATCATCTTGCCATGATATTTTTATGCGTCCTGGTTCATGCATAATTGCTGCAGCGCCATATGCACGACATTCATTGGCTTCATCCATTTCAGGTCGCCAATTTAGCGCATACTCTTTGCCCTGTTCATTGAGGGGAATACCCGCTAGATCACCTATTTGTGGGGTTACCATGCGATATCGCCAGTCTTCAGTGACAATGCTAACCCAAGTGCCAGTCAGATCAACCGGAGCATCGGCTCGACCAGATACCTGTTCCGGCGCTGGGCCATCTAAGCCAAACTCTGGGAGAGATGATCCTGCTGCGGGAGGCTCTTGCGCCTGGGCGAATAGGATACTAAATAAAGTTATAGTTGTGAGGAGTGCTTTAAATATGTTTTTCATAGATTCTTTCTTACATCTCTGTAGTCAGGCTGGTATGAATTGCCGTGATAAATTCTTCTGAACTTGGTCCACCACGAAAGCCACCGAACTCCGTGTCATAATCCAGAGTAGGGCGAGCTGAGATAATTTGCCTTAAGCTCATACCATCATCAATCAATGCTTCAATTCGCTGCATAACGATATAGACCATATTTCTATATTCGACGACATCGATTTCATCTCCGATCCGACCATGGCCTGGAACAACATAAGTACCTGCTTCTGCCATTGGGCCTGGCACAATAAGTTCAATTAGAAAATTGAGAGCTTCAACTAAGCCTTGAACACTTCCGCCTCGCTCATTATCGATATCAGGATATTGACCTGGAGTAAAAATATCGCCGGCACTGATAACGTCTGAACGTCGGAAATAAACAATACTGTCACCATCTGTATGAGCGTTGGGCATGTGGTAGACCACAATGCCTTCACCATTCTGGTAGAAATCCTTAGTATCCATGAAGTAGGTGCTGGTGAGATCTAGCCGTTCAATATTGTGATCCGTAAGATAAAAACGGTTTAGAACATTTTCATGGGCTAATAGGGTGACACCAGCAGCTGCACCGGCTATAGCTGTAGCCTGCGCACCACCTGGCGGGCCAAAGCTGGCGAGATTGGCATTTAATCGATATCCCATTCTACTTAGCATGGCATTACCAGAGATGTGAGCTTCATCGAGATGAGTATTGATGACATATAATACAGGTAGGTTAGTCAGCTCTTGAATCAGGTTTATCATAGCTGGGACTGTGTCTTCGTCGGGGGTATCGACAAAGACAACGCCCTCTTCACCGATTTGAACTGTAACGTTCACTTCTGCGCCGGATAGCATATAGACATTTCCCTGCACGTGTAAAAGCTGCAGTTCGTTATCTTGGGCTAATAAAAATTGGGATGCAGATAATAGAGTAGCTAGCAGGATGGTTTTACTGGCTTGTAATAACTTATTCATTAGTTTATTCCTCGACTTTGCTGCTTATTCGCAATCTAGAGTACAGAAGCGGCTATCACCCAAGGGTTCACCTAATTGATCACGAAACTCCGGGTACATTGTTTCAGGGCCTCCCATCATGCCCTCATAGGGTAAGTGGTATATCTCTGCAGTTTCAGTCAGAAATGGATTTTGACCTGGCAGGTAATGGGGTACGATTTGCCCATCGTCGCCAATTGGTGTCTCTAATACATATTCACAATTATTAGTGGTAATGCGTAATGCTGGATTCATCACCCAATTCTGACTTCTAACGAGAGGTTCTGTATAGAATACGGGGTCATCTACAACAGTTAGCACAGTTAAATAATTTTCATGAATATACCAATACTCAGTAAAGGTGCGTTCACTGCTGGCAGGGACCCCATTGCGACGGGTATAGCTCTGCTTTTGATGGGTTGTATAAACAACCATCATGCCGTTTTCAAAATGCGCTGTAGAAAATCCGTCCCAAGTATGTGGTGCGTCAGCCGGTGGATGATCACGGCCGTCTAGCCATATGGTTCTTTCCATATTGTGAAAGTTCATACGGGTTTTAAAAGCAATTGCTTGTTGGGATCTTGGATCGATAACACGTTCAATACGCATATGAGCTAGGCCGCGCATGGAGTAGTCTCCACCATGTTCACGACACTGGAATTCCGGAACCACTGAAATACGGTTGGGGTCCCAAGTATTGGCGCGCATAATGGCGGCTTCATTCAGAGGGAGTCCAGCGAAGTCTGACAAAGGGGGGCCAGGTATACGCTCAGGGGCATCTTCGTGATAAATAGCACTCCAATCACCCGAGAAATTAATCTCTTGTGCTAAAACTATAGTGCTAGACATTAAGATGATGGTGCATCCAAGCATCTTAATAAGGTTGATACTTTTCATAATCCCCCTTGAATATTAATATTGAATAGGCTTTTGTGCTTGTGTAAAGCGGATTGATTGTATGGTGTCTTAAAAATAAATCCAAGCCTTTCCGGCCAAACTATTTAAAGAGTCGATCGTAAAGGCCTATAAAAAATTGGGGGGTGGGTAAAAGTCTATAAAGGTTCCGATAGTTCGACCTCAAAAGACATCTCATTCAGGTTGCGACGTCTGGTTAACACTTCAACAATGTCACCAGGTTGGAATTGTTCAAGGGCATTGAGAAGGTCATCACTGTTTGAAACAGTAATGTTTTCAATACCGACAATAACATCACCAAGAACAATATTGCCTTGTTGATCTTGCTCCAAGCCAATAAGGCCCGCTTCAGCAGAGCCAAGGCCATTGATCACTTCGGCGACTATGACTCCATCAATGTTGTTCTGGGAACTAATTGAGTCATTTAGATTAGAAATACCCAGGATAGGTCGAATTTCTCGGCCAAATTCCATCAGTTGAGGAATAACACGTTTGACAGTGTTGACAGGTATCGCAAATCCGATGCCTGCATTCGCACCAGAAGGACTAATAATCTGTGTGTTTACTCCAACCAGTTGCCCTAAAGAATTGAGCAGCGGGCCGCCTGAGTTTCCCGGGTTAATAGAGGCGTCAGTTTGAATAACATCCCTAATGGTGCGATTGGTCAAGGAGGTGATCTCTCTTCCCAGAGCGCTAACAACGCCCACGGTTAGAGTCGTATCAAGACCAAAGGGATTACCTATTGCGATAACTTTGCGGCCAACCTGCAGATCAGTTGAATTACCCAAGGGGAGAGGAATTAGTGTATCTTCAGGTGCTCCAATTCTGAGTAAGGCAAGGTCCTTGTCTGGTGACACACCAATTATTTCCGCTTCCCAGCTGCTTTGATCCTGCGTTCTGATCATAATTCTATTAGCTCCTTGAACAACATGATAGTTTGTAACTATCAGACCTTCTTTACTCCAGACAAAGCCAGTCCCTGCACCTTGAGGAATTTCTTGTACATTTCGAGTAAATGGGCTGCTTCTTACTAATGTTGTATTGGTGACATATACGACGGATGGGCTGGCTGCGCTAAAAATCTCGATGTTATTAGCTTCATCTTCGGTCTGAAAGCTAAGATAGTCAGGAACAGCTTGGGAAAGTTGTGCTATAGCAACGCTAGTAAGTGCAGTAATAGCGAGTGCCGCGCTAACAAGTAAAAAGTTAATAGTCTTTTTCATAGTACTCTTCATAGTTATATACTAGGTTAATCTATTTGAATCATTAAATTGCTCAATTAGCACTTAGGTAAGTTTTGAATTCAAAAGTTCCAAATTGTCCGGTTAGAAGAAAAGTTATAAGACAAAATAGAAGACAAAATAGAAAACAAGAATTTTGAAAATTTTCTGATTTAATCCACATATACTCAATATCAAGGTTGATTAGCAGTTTTTCAAGGGCAGCTTATTATTAAAGGTAGGTAAAAGGTAGTTGTTAGAAGTTACTGGAAATATTATAAGTCAGCTTAGTGATGCTTGTGAGAAATACGCTGAACATACAGCCTATACATTACTGGGAAGAGATTTAAGTTATCGAGAGTTAGATGAGTTAAGTGATAATCTGGCCGCTTATCTATTGCAACATACGCAATTAGAAAGCGGTGACCGAGTCGCTATTCAGCTACCAAACATACTGCAGTTCCCAATTGCAGCTCTTGCGGTCTTTAAAGCCAGCATGGTTATCGTGAGCATCAACCCCGAATATTCAGAAGATGAGCTCAAACATCAATTAAATGATTCTGGTGCAAAAGCCTTAATTGTTTTTTCTGGTTGTGCAAAAACGTTTTTGAATATTCAAGAACAAACAAATATTGAAGAAGTGATCATTACAAATATTGCAGATTTACATCACCCCTTAAAGAGCACAATTATTCATACCTTAGCGCGCGTAGTTGGGGGTTATCAATCATGCTTGGAATATCCTGCATTACAAAAATTTAGAAAGGCGCTTAACCTGGGTAAACAAGTAAAGCATAAATGCGATTTAAAACAGGCACATAGTATTCAGAATGACCAGGTGGCAGTACTTCAATACACCGGAGGTACAACAGGGATATCCAAAGGAAGTATGTTATCGCACCGCAATCTGATATCGAATTTTTTACAATTGAAAGCTCAGCTAGGAGATGCTTGTCCAGATACAGGGGCGATAGTGGTCGCTCCTTTGCCGCTATATCATGTATATGCCTTTACGGTGAATATGCTTTTTAGCCTTATGATGGGTTATCACAATATATTAATAGTCAATCCAAGATATATTTCCTTATTCATCAGAGATATTAAACCTCACAAAATAAATATTTTCTGTGGGATCAATCCTTTATTTAAAAAACTCTGTGAAAATCCTGAGTTTAAAAAAGTCGATTTTTCGGATTTATCTATTTGCACAACTGGAGGGATGGCCTTGTCTAAAGATATCGCAGAGAAATGGCATGAAGTTACCGGTTGCAAAATTCTAGAAGGATACGGCATGACAGAAACATCTCCCCTAGTTGCTTGTAATACTTATGAGGATTATCAAGCAGATAGTATTGGGAAAGCACTGCCGTTTACCGAATTGAAAGTCATTGATCAGCAGGGTGCCGCACTAGCTCCGGGAGAAGAGGGGGAGCTATGTGTTCGTGGTCCGCAAGTAATGCAAGGGTATTGGCAGCAGCCAGCAGAAACTGCCAATGTGTTGGATGAAAACGGTTGGTTAAGAACAGGTGATATAGCAAGCATTGACGCCTTTGATCATTTAAAAATAATAGACCGCTTAAAAGATATGATCATAGTTTCTGGGTTTAATGTTTATCCGGTGGAAATTGAAAATGTTGTCAGTGCATATTCCGGGGTGAAAGATGCCGTTGTTATTGGTGTTAAAAATCCTGAAGGTGTTGAGCAAGTAAAGTTAATTGTAGTTCCTGATAATCCGGTGCTGGATAAAGTTACACTTTTGGCTTATTGCAAAAGAAAACTGGCTGCCTATAAGGTGCCGAAAGTCATAGAGTTTAGAACATCATTGCCGAAATCCAATGTTGGCAAAGTGTTAAAAAGACAATTGCATACAGAGAAAACACAGTAAGATCGAGCATTACAGAACTAGATAATCAAATTATGAAAATAAAAGCTCGAGAAGTATCTGCTTCTGCTGATGTGATGCAAGATTTGCATCCTGTGCTAGAACAAATAATGCTTAGTAGGGGTGCAACTGATAACAAAGATTGTTCTCTTGCTATTGCTGACCTGCTTAAACCAGAACTTTTATTAAATGTTAATGGGGCGGTTGCATTGTTGCTAGATTGCTTAAAGCAGCAAAGTAAAATTCTTATTGTTGGTGATTTCGATGCGGATGGAGCTACTAGCACTGTTTTAGCGAAACTTTGTTTACAAAAATTTGGTTTTGAGCAGGTCGATTATCTGGTACCAAATAGATTTGAATTTGGGTATGGGTTAACACCAGAGATAGTCGAAGTAGCCAAACAAAGGCAGCCAGCACTAATAATAACTGTTGATAATGGTATAGCTAGTTTTGATGGCGTAAATAAAGCTCATGAGTTTGGTATAAAAGTACTAGTAACTGATCACCATTTACCTGCTAGCACCTTGCCAGAAGCAGATTGCATTTTAAATCCTAACCAGCCCGACTGCCCCTTTCCGTCCAAAAATCTAGCAGGTGTAGGTGTTATTTATTATTTGATGCTGGCGTTGCGTTCAGCATTGCGTGAACGTAATTGGTTTACTGAAAAAAATTTACCAGAGCCTAACATGATGCAGTTTTTGGATTTGGTGGCTCTTGGCACGGTTGCAGATGTTGTTCCTCTTGATAGAAATAATCGTTGTTTGGTCAAACACGGTGTGAATTTGATTCGATCTGGTCGCTGCCGTGCAGGTATTAGGGCAATTTTAGATATTGCGGGTAAAAACAGAGCAAATATAAGCGCTAGTGATTTAGGCTTTGTGCTAGGGCCACGTTTGAACGCAGCGGGCCGCCTTGATGATATGAGTTTAGGCATAGAATGCTTGATCACTGAAAACTCTCACAAGTCCTATCAGTTGGCTCAGAAACTTGATGACCTTAATAAAGATAGGCGAAACATTGAACAGTCTATGCAAGTAGATGCATTAAAATTGCTGTCAGAGATTAATATTCAAGACAATGATGACTTAGGTATTTGCTTATTCAATGCTGACTGGCACCAGGGAGTTGTTGGTATTTTGGCATCGCGTCTTAAAGATAAATTTCACTTACCTGCTATTGTGTTTGCCAGTTCCGCGGATGATAAAGATGAAATAAAAGGTTCTGCTCGTTCAATTCCAGGTTTACATATTCGTGATTTACTAGATCTAATAGCGACTAACAACCCTGGCTTGCTTAGTAAGTTTGGAGGGCATGCAATGGCAGCGGGATTAAGTTTACGTTTAGAAGATTTTCCTGCTTTTAAAGAAGCTTTTGCAGCGGCGTTAATAGGATTAGTAGATGCAGCAATGCTCGAACAGGTGATTTATACAGATGGCAACTTAAACGAAGACCTCCTAAATCTTAGTTTTGCCGAGCTATTGCAAGATTCTGGACCTTGGGGGCAGCAATATCCTGAGCCTTTATTTATAGGAAATTTTGAAGTCATACAGGCAAGGGTTTTAGGTGACAAACATTTGAAGTTTCTTTTAAAGAGTGCAGACTCAGAACATATGATTGATGCGATTGCTTTTAATGTTGATGCGGAAATATTAAAGAAACAATTGACTAGTATAGAAGTTGTTTATCAGCTGCAGGTGAATGAATTCAGAGGCCAAAGATCTGCTCAATTAATGATAAATCATTTTGCTAGGGCTAATTAAGACAAAAAAAAGCCCCGTGAAAACGGGGCTTTTTAGGTCTTAATGTTTTACAGCTAAAGAGTTAACCGCCTATTAGCTACTTAACCAGCTATTAACCACCTACTAACCACCTACTAACCACCTAGAGACTCAATGTAAGCTGATACATCTTTAATAGCCTGATCAGTAGTTAAGGTTTGTGCCATTGGGGCCATTTGTTGACCATAAACATCACGAGAATCTGATCCGCGAGCGCCAGATTTAAAATTTTGCAATTGACGTTCGGTATACCAGGCTTGTTGTCCGGCGATTCTAGGGCCATTTAAGGCTTGGAGACCCTCTCCATTAGGACCATGGCATGCGCTGCAAACACCATAGAGGAGCCTGCCAGCTTCGACATCCTGAGCCATTAGATTGCCAGAAAAAATTGATAGAAAAACCCCTGATGCTAATATCAGTTTGAACTTCATTATAAAACTCCCGATAAATGTTGAATATTTAATATGTATACGGAACGACCTTGTAAGTAGATTTGCTCTGCTTGACTCCAAAAAAGCCGCCATATTATAGCAAATTTTATACTGTCAAAGTTAGCCCTAACTGCGTAATATGTGCTTTTTTTTGAACCGCTTAGAACGAGCAAGCAAATCAGCTGATTTTACTTTGGCAATAACTGGAAAACGAAAGTATGACGATTAAATCTGACAAATGGATTCGTACGATGGCGACAAAAGAGGGGATGATTGAGCCGTTTGAAGCTGGGCAGGTTAGAGAAATAGGAGGTAATAAAGTTATTTCCTATGGCACTTCCAGCTATGGCTATGATGTTCGTTGTGCCACTGAATTTAAAATTTTCACCAATGTTCATACCACGAGCGTTGTTGATCCCAAGAATTTTGATGAAAGTAGTTTTGTCAGTATTGATGAAGATTATTGCATTATCCCGCCAAATTCATTTGCGCTAGCAAGAACGGTTGAATATTTTAGAATTCCTTCTAATGTCTTAACGGTTTGTCTGGGAAAATCCACTTATGCCCGTTGCGGCATAATCGTTAATGTCACGCCTCTAGAGCCCGAATGGGAAGGTCATGTTACCTTGGAATTTTCAAATACTACACCGCTACCAGCAAAAATTTATGCCAACGAGGGTGTGGCTCAAATGTTGTTTTATGAGTCAGATGAGCAGTGCGAAGTGACTTATAAGGATCGCCAAGGGAAGTATATGGGGCAGACAGGAGTAACTCCTCCCCGTTAATAACTATTGCGCTCATAAATACCTTGTTAAAAGTAAAAATTCAGTCAGCCGCTTACTCTAAAAGTAAGCTCTTTCATAAATTTTCACTTTTGCCTAGTTTATATCTCGCTCATGAGGTTATAGATGAAGAATCTTGAGTAAGTATTATTTCCTTTTTTGTTTCATGAACTTACGGCTTTTCAGTAAGGTATAATGCCGTGAAATTACGAATAACCATAGAATGATGCTAACTGTTAAAAATTTATATTGTGAACGTGATGAACGGGTTCTTTTTCAGAACTTGGATTTTAGCGTTGCAGAAGGCGAGGTCTGGCAGATACAAGGGTCAAATGGTAGCGGGAAAACTACTTTGCTCAGGATTCTGTGTGGACTAAATGACGAATTCACTGGTGAAATATATTGGCAGGGCAAAGAGCAAAGCAAAACTCGCCAAGAGTTTAATCATGAAGTTTTTTATCTGGGACATGCCCCGGCTATAAATAAAACACTGAGCCCTAAAGAAAATCTTAGCTGGTTTTGTGCATCACGTGGATTGAGAAATAACGACCAAATTAAAAAGGTACTAAATAGTTTTAATCTCTATGGCTATGAAGATTTGCCTTGCTATTTGATGTCAGCAGGTCAGCAGCGCCGAGTTAGTCTTGCACGTATGCTGCTTAGCCAAGCAAAACTATGGATAATTGATGAGCCCTTTACAGCCCTCGATAAACAGGGTGTGCAAGAATTAGAAGCTTTGTTAAGTGCGCATGCCTTAGCTGGAGGCTCGATAATTTTAACGACACATCATAGTTTACAAATGGATTATTCAATACGGGTAGTAGACCTTGATGCTATGGCCGGTCTGGTGGCAGCATGAATATAGTTAAAGCCACATTGCGTCGTGAATTGTTAATTGCCTTTCGTAGTCCAGGAGACATTATCAATCCATTAATGTTTTTTGTAATAGCAGTGAGTTTATTTCCTTTAGGGGTAGGTGCGGATCAAGAGTTTTTAAGGGAAATAGCGGCCGGTGTAATTTGGGTTACTGCCTTGTTGGCGGTGATGCTTTCAATGGATAGCCTATTTCGCTCCGACTACGAAGATGGCTCCCTCGAGCAATTGTTATTAAGCCCGCAGCCTTTATATTTCATTATATTAGCTAAGGTCTGCAGTCATTGGCTGGTTTCTGGCTTGCCCCTAGTAATATTGGCTCCAGTGTTTGCCAGCATGTTGGCTTTACCTGAGCAAGGCCTATTTCCATTGGTTGCTAGTTTGTTAATTGGAACGCCAATTTTAACCTTGCTTGGTGCCGTTGGTATGGCTTTAACTGTAGGCCTTTCGAGGAGTGGTTTGTTGTTGGCTGTGTTAATATTGCCGCTTTATGTGCCTGTGCTGGTTTTTGGTACAGGCGTAGTTGATTCAGCTTTAAATAGTTTAGGAACTGCTGGCTTATTGGCGCTCTTGGGTGCCATGTTGATATTGGCTATCAGTTTAGCTCCGCTTGCGATAATCGCAGCTTTAAGAATTAGTGTAAGTTAATGAATTTTTTGTAGTATTTTTTTGCTGTTATTTAGGTTTAATCAATGTGGCAATGGCTTTATAAATTAACTTCCCCTAAATGGTTTTATACCATTAGCGGGCAATTAATGCCCTGGCTGGTAGGACTAACTACATTTTTGCTTGGGGTAGGGTTGATCTGGGGTTTGGCCTTTACGCCGCCTGATTATCAGATGGGTGAAAATTACAGAATCGCTTATATTCATGTTCCTGCAGCATCCATTGCAATGGGCTGTTATTACATGATGGCGATTATGGCTGCGGCCTTTTTAATATGGCGTATTAAAATGGCTGATATGGTTGCTAAAGCTTGTGCTCCGGTTGGTATGACATTCACTGCTTTGGCTCTATTCACCGGCTCAGTCTGGGGTATCCCGACTTGGGGAACCTGGTGGATATGGGATGCCAGATTGACCTCAACCTTAATAATGATGTTTTTGTTTATAGGCGTTATGGCTTTGCGTTCAGCCTATGATTCAGAAACAGCAGGCGGCAAAGCTTGTGCTGTATTGAGCTTGGTAGGCGTGGTGAATGTCCCTATCATTAAATATTCTGTGGAATGGTGGAATACCTTACATCAGGGAGCCAGCTCTTTGTCCTTAAGTAATACTGCAGCGAATCCTCCAGAGATCTGGATGCCAGCTTTCTTTGTGGGATTTGGGTTATTTGGTTTTTATTTAATAGCTATTATTTTACGAACGCGTAATGAAATTTTGATTAGAGAACGAAAAGCTGAATGGGTAGGGGAAGTGCTCAGTGCTACCCTTCTTGTTAATCAAGGTGAAGTCTGATGGGCAGCTTTGATAGTTTCAGTGATTTTTTAGCGATGGGCGGTTATGCCACTTATGTGTGGTCGGCATACGCATTTTTTATATTGGTGCTAATTTTTAATGTTTGGCAGCCTATTCTGTCTAGGAAAAAGTATCTGAAACAGCAGTTAAGGCGTGAACAAGTTCAACAAGAAAGAGCACAAGCACAACAAAAAAGGGAGGAGATGACAAATGGCAGCGCCACGTAAACAACGTATGGCAATTGTCGGTTTTATCGTAGCAGGCTCGGCTCTTGCTATAGGCCTAGTGTTATTTGCCCTCAATGAAGGGATTAATGTTTTTTATACGCCGACTGAGGTGGCTCAAGGTGCAGTTCCTAATGGTCAGAGTTTTCGGATTGGCGGAATGGTTAAAACCGGTAGTCTCCGTACGAGGTGAGCTTGAAGGGACTCTGGTTGAATTTTTAGCAACAGATTGCGCGGAGGATATTCCTGTCACTTTTACTGGTGTTTTGCCGGATTTGTTTAGGGAAGGACAGGGCGTTGTTGCAGATGGTTTTATTGATAGCAATGGTGTCTTTCAGGCTTCTCAAATTCTGGCCAAACATGATGAGAACTATATGTCTGCTGAATCAGTAGCTGCCATGGAAGCTTCAGGAGCGACTTGTGATCCCTGAACTAGGAAGTTTTTCACTCATCTTAGCTTTTTGCCTGGCTTCACTGATGGTAGTTATACCCATGGCGGGAGCAATCACAAATAATCAGCTATGGATGTCTTTATGTCGGCCTTTAAGCTCCGGCATATGGGTGTTTATGGTGATAAGTTTTGCCTGTCTGGCTTATGCCTTCTTAAATGATGATTTCTCTGTAAATTATGTGGCCAGAAATTCAAACAGCCTGTTGCCGGATCGTTATAAATTTGCTGCCGTTTGGGGTGGTCATGAAGGTTCGCTGTTGCTTTGGGTTCTGATACTAGCCAGTTGGTCTTATGCAGTGAGTTTGTTCAGCAAAAATTTACCGCTGGATATATTAGCTCGAGTTCTATCGGTGATGGGGATTATTCTCGTAGGCTTTTTGTTATTTATGTTGCTGACGTCAAGTCCCTTTGATGCGTACATTATTAAATACGCCACTTGACGGGACGGATCTTAACCCTCTGTTGCAGGACTTCGGCCTCATTGTTCATCCGCCATTTTTATATATGGGTTATGTTGGTTTTTCAGTCGCCTTTGCTTTTGCTATTGCTGCCTTGTTAAGTGGCAGGTTGGATGCAGCTTGGGCTCGTTGGACTCGGCCATGGACCAATGCTGCTTGGGCTTTTCTCAGTATCGGAATTGCACTAGGAAGTTGGTGGGCCTATTACGAACTTGGTTGGGGTGGTTGGTGGTTCTGGGACCCAGTTGAGAATGTTTCATTTATGCCTTGGCTGGTGGGTACAGCCTTGATTCATTCCTTAGCGGTTACAGAAAAGCGTGGTGTGTTTAAAAGTTGGACGGTGTTGTTAGCGATTGCAGCATTTTCTCTGAGTTTACTAGGTGCTTTCATTGTGCGATCTGGGGTGCTCACTTCAGTTCATGCTTTCGCCGTGGATCCCGCGCGAGGAATGGTTTTGTTAACCATTATGCTGATTGTTATTGGTTCATCGCTTTTACTCTATGCTATTCGTGCGCCAGCAGTTAAGGGCTCGGCTTCATATACGCTAACTTCGCGTGAAGTGCTTTTGTTAATTAATAACATAATTTTGGTTGTATCCACTGCCGCTGTCTTACTAGGAACTTTATATCCTTTAATCCACGAAGCAATTTATGGCGAGGCCAACCGGGTTTCAATTGGGCCGCCTTATTTTAATACGATTTTTGTGCCTTTAATGGGTTTATTAGCTTTTGCTTTGGGTGTCGGAACGTTTTCACGCTGGAAGAAAACGTCTGTGGTTTATTTAAAGCAGCAGCTTTCTAAAGTATTAATTGCGAGCCTTGCTTTCGGTATCGTTATTCCGGTTATTGTGACATCTGAATTTAATATTTCAGTTATTGTCGCTGTTGTTTTAGCCTTTTGGATCGTGTTTTCAATAGCAAAAGATATATTTAATAAAACATCCAATAAAGAAACCTTTTTCAAAGGCTTGAAGGCCCTTAGCTTAAGCTATTACGGCATGCAGTTTGCGCATTTTGGAATGGCAGTAACTATTTTAGGGGTATGTCTGACCAGCCACTACAGTGTAGAAAGAGATGTCCGCTTAGCGCCTGGAGACTCTGAAACTATTGGCAATTATGAGTTTATCTTTGAAGGTGTAAGTTTGCAGCAGGGGGCAAACTATCAGGCTGATCGCGCCGTAATCACAGTGCTTAGAAATGGCGACGAGTATATAACCTTAGAGCCCGAGAAGCGTTTATATTATGCCACTCAGGCAATACAAACTGAGGCAGGAATAGATGTTGGATTGTTCCGAGATTTGTTTACGGCATTGGGCGATGAAAGAGGGGACGGTAGCTGGGTTGTTCGCATTCACTATAAACCTTTTGTGCTCTGGATTTGGTTAGGAGCTATATTCATGGCTTTTGGCGGTGTTTTGGCTATTACTGATAAACGTTATCGCAGTAAAAAGACGGTTAAACAATCACAAAATGAGAGTGTTTTAAGTGGTAGCAGTAGTTCTAAACCGACAATGGCTGCGGAGTCCTGATGAATAAGCGAGCTTTATTTATAATCCCAGGGCTTTTGTTTATCTCCATGCTTGGGCTCTTACTTTTTGGTTTAGGGCGAGATCCAAACATGGTGCCTTCTGCCTTGGTTAACCGACCGCTACCTGAATTTTCTTTACCTGGGCTTGAATTAGATGCTGCAGAAAGCATTGCGCTTATTACACCTGAAGACCTAACAGGAGGAATTAGTATTATTAACTTTTGGGCTACCTGGTGCCCACCATGCCATATAGAACATCCGTATCTGGTTGAAATTAGTGAGAGTGAACAAGGCCTTAGTTTTATTGGCGTGAATTATAAAGATGATTTGAATGAAGCCCGTTTATTCTTGGAAGAAAAAGGCTCACCTTTCAAAAAAATTATTGTTGATCTGGATGGAAGTCTGGGAATTGATTTCGGCGTTGCCGGAGCACCAGAAACTTTCATTGTTGATAGTTTCGGCATGATCCGTTATCGCCATGTTGGTGTAATTAATCACCAAATATGGGAAGAAACATTTGAACCTGTTATTTCTAGCATCCAATAATCATGCGTAAGTTATTCCTTCTTTTTTCATTCTTTTCTTTTTTCTGGGCCTGTGTGTTACCGGTCAATGCGGCTATAGAAGTTTATCAATTTGATAATGACTCACAGCAAGAGCGTTTTAATAACTTGAGCGATCAGTTGCGCTGCCCGATGTGCTTGAATTCAAATTTGTCAGGATCTGATGCGCCTATAGCAGCTGATTTGCGTGCAGAGATTTATGAGCAAATTTTAGATGGAAGATCTAATGAACAAATCATTGATTTTATGACACAACGCTATGGGGATTTTATTAATTATCGTCCTCCATTAAACTCTGGCACTTTTGTACTTTGGTTTGGTCCGCTGATTTTATTATTGGCAGGCTTGCTGATTATTTGGCGTATGGGTAAAAACAGCCAAAAGTTAACGCCAAGTGAACTGACGGTTGCTGAACAACAAAAGTTGAACGACATTTTGGCAAGTAAAAAATAAGCCGAAAATTAAAGCTCTAGGACTGAATAAGATTTAAAGAATGACAATGCTCACCCCTTATATATTATTGTTAATGCTGCTCTCAATACTGTTTGTTTTGGTGCCTGTTTTGCGCTTTCGTAATCAAGGCATGAATCTGCAAAGTGATGAAAGAGAGCAACAAAACATAGCCCTGTTTCAGCAAAATATTAGTGAGCTCGAAGCTAACTTGGCTGATAAGCTAATTGTGCAGGATGAATTTGAAAAATTAAAATTAGAGCTTGAAAGAAACTTTCTAAATGATATGGAAAGTGGTAAAGCTGGTAAGAAAAAATCAGCATCTTCTTATACCAAGCTCGTGCCTTTAGCCTTGATGTTTTGCATTCCAATAGGCAGTTTTTTGTTCTATCGAAGTATTGGCTCCGGCCCCGAACTGGTGCTTCCTGAGTTAATAGAACAACTTAGTACAAGCGAATCAGTCGATGAGCAAATAACAGCATTAAATGAAATTGCGGCAGTGTTGGATCAGCGCTTTGAGCGTCGTGAAGATGATGTTCAGGCTGGCTACACACTGGGAACACTTTATATTTCCTTAGAAGAATTTGCAGAAGCAGTAAGGGTGTTTTCTACTCTTGCGGTGGGGATGGATGCTGACCAAGATAAAGCAACAGTGCTTGGACAGTTAGCACAGTCTCAGTATTTATTAGCAGATTCGACTATTACGCCAACTGTACAAATGACCATCGATGAAGCGCTTTTGCTCAACTCCAATGAGCAGGCCATTATGAGCATTTTGGCAGTTGAGGCTTTATTAGCTGAAGACCTTGCAGGTGCAGCAAATTACTGGCGAAGACAGGTTTCACAACTACCCGTGGGCAGTGAGCAAGTTGCACAATTAAATGAACGGATTGCGACAATAGAATCGTTTCTTGTCGAAGAAGGCCAAGAACAATCTACCGATGCTAACCGTGGTTCAGAACTTACGGTAACTGTGAGCATAGATGAGAGTATTCGTGAGCAAATCGAACCAGGTATGAAGATTTATATTTTTGCTCGAAGCGAAGGGACTCCACCTCTTGCTGCGGTCGAGTTAAATCCAGAAGATCTGCCAGTTACAGTTACTTTGAATGACAGCATGGCGATGCTACCTCAATTCAACCTATCTTCTGTTTCGACAGCTTATGTCGGAGCCAGTATTGCCCGTCAAGCAGTTGCTCAAACAGGAGACTTCCAAGTCTTATCGGAGACATTTGTAATAGCCGAACAACAAGACCCCATCGTGCTGTCAATAATAGACAGAATTCCTTAAAAATTTAATTAAAGAGATATATCTTTTGGCAGATCTTTCTGCATTGCGTTCACTTTTTTCCAATAAAAATTTCGCTATTTATGTTAGTGGAAATAGCATTTCTTTAATTGGATTCTGGATGCAAAGGTTGGCAATAAGCTGGTTAACCTGGGAGATTACTGAGTCTGAATTCTGGGTCGGTGCTGTTGCATTTGCTGAGCTCGGCCCATTATTAGTGATAAGTCCGATTGTTGGTGTTTGGGCAGACCGAGTTGACCGAAAGCTACTGACAATTTTATGTCAGTCTACAATGATGCTGGTTTCCTTTGTGTTATTCATGCTTATTATTTTTGATCAAATTTCTATTGAAGTGTTATTTATTTTTGCTTTACTTGACGGAATTTTGCAGGCGACTCATCAGCCCATACGTATGGCTATTATTCCTAATTTAGTTGAACGAAAGGACATCGTGTCGGCGTCTTCTTTTACGGCAGTTATATTCAATGTAGCAAGATTGCTTGGTCCAGCTATAGCAGGGGTTATCATTGCCTTGTTTGGCACTTCTATTGCTGTAATTTGTAATACGATTTCTTATATCCCTATTTTATTCGCCTGGCGTTATATAAAACTACCTGCCATGAAAAATCTAAACTCAGGAGATTCTTTCTCAAAAGGCTTGGCTGAAGGTGTTAATTATGTAAAAAATATTCCAGCTCTAGGGCATATTTTTATTTTGCAAACCATCATGGCATGTGGAATTAGACCGGCAACTTTAATGTTAGCGGCATTTGTAGGTGCTGTGTATAAGGGGGGAGCGGAGCAATTGGCTCTCTATACCGCAGTATTAGGTTTGGGCGCTGTTATTGGCGGTATGTATATCACTCTGCGCGGCAAAGCTAAAGGCCTGGTAAAGAGCATGTTGAGAAACAGCCTACTGTCGATTATTGCATTGGCTGTTTTTGCCTGGACGACTAATATCTATATAGGCTTGTTAGCAGTGTTTATTATTGGTTGGACTATCACGTTAAGTTCAGTTTCCAGTCAGACCATGGTGCAGAATAGTATTGATGACGAAATACGGGGGCGTGTACTAAGTCTTTGGGCGGCACTCACTCGAGGCGCTGCAGCGATTGGCGTATTGGTTATTGGTTTTTTTGCTGAATACTTTGGATTGTTTTGGACGAATATCAGTGTATCCTTGTTATGCTTGATCGGGCTGATTTGGTTTTGGCAAAAATCTTTACAGATGCAGTCTTATTTTGAAAAATGAACTAATGTGTCAAAGAGTATACTGCGTAATTTACGCCCATTTGTATGCCTAAAGCGGCATCCTGCTGAGGGTAACGAGGGTTATCTTGATGCTGCCATGAATCCCCCATATCATTGTTGAACGATATAGCGACCATTACACGACCACTATCGTCCAAAATGGCTTTCCACTGTGGATCATGGCCATCAGCACGGTAGGGGACACCACGACCAGAAAGTGAGCGCATATTACTAATTTGTTTGCGGTCACTTAAATCATAAATAATATTAAATACAGAATGTTCATCCGGTAGATCAATTATTGCCCGGCCTGGGAAAACGCGTCTAAGACTGGCAACAAAGCCTGACCATTCGCTAGTGCCAAAAAAGCTATCGGCCAACAGGAAGCCTCCTCTCATCAAATATTCTCGTAGCTTGGCAGCTTGCCCATCAGTTAAATCCCAACTACCAGGCATGCCTACTATCAGGAAAGGCCAGTTGAAAATATCATCACCATCATCCAAGTTAACGGGCTGCTCAACTGAACGAACATCAACCGTTGTGAGGCGTCTTAATAAGCGTGCGTAGGTTCTATCACCAAGCGGGTAATCGACAGCCCAGTTAGTACCGCCCATTTGCCAGTTGCCCCCTCCACCAAACATCCCTCCATATGAAGGGTACATCAAGCGACCAACGACAAACTCTCCAGGCACCATATAGTCATCTGGCAAAACAGCATATGCATCACCTTCCATGCTTTGTAATACCCGAAATTCACGTTGTGCGTATAGATAAGAACTAAAAAAACTGAGCAGTAAAGCCAGTAATATGATGATTGTTTTATGGGTAAACCGCGTTGACATACTTTAGTTATATCAGATAAAAAGCGGCTCGTAAAAGACGGGTCACTTTCTATTCGTCATTAGATGCTAAATGTGCACTAAAAAGGGAATTAGGGGAGTAGACTTTTTAATAATCTAGACATTACAAGATCACAGGGCTAAGCTGCGAAGGTTTATATTTTCTTAATCAAATCTTAACAATTTTATAATGTAGGTTTTAATTTAAGAGAGACAGATACACTATGGCGCTTGATGAAAATTTATCTATTGCAACAGCCACAGCAAGTGCTTTGCATCGATTTAATCGTTACGAAATAAAATACTACTTACCTGAGTCCAGTATTCCGGAGTTTAGAGAAAGGGTGCAGGTTCGTATGGGCATGGATGCGAATAAGAATGACAGCTCTAAACGTATTACCAGTTTGTATTATGATTCAAGAGATTTAAGGTTTTACTGGGAGAAGATTGAAGGGATACGATTTCGGCGAAAATTACGAATTCGAGCCTATGGTGAACCGGAAAATATTAATGATGACACTATTGTGTTTGTAGAAATCAAACAAAGGGTCAACCGGGTTACTCAAAAGCGTCGAATTCCCTTGTCTTATAAAGAAGCGAAGATCTTATGTGATGAACGTAAAGACCCTGAAAACCCTGCAGTTCAACAGGCATTTATTAATGAAGTGCTCAGTTTAAGTGAGACAGCTGATTTAGAGCCTAAAGTGATCACTACTTACCATAGAGAAGCCTTTGTCGGAATTGATGCTGACCTGGGTTTAAGGATCACTATGGATCACCGAGTACAAGGTAGAGGTAGCGACTTTAATTTAGGTGCTATAGCCGATAATAAATTTATCATTCCAGCGCATATCTCAATTGTAGAAGTCAAAGCAAATGAGAGAGTACCAACTTGGTTTACTGATCTTGCAGCAGAATTAAGTTTGGATGTTGTTCGTGTATCAAAATATTGTAAAGCAATAGAGGCTGATTCAATAAAAGGTGAAATAGCTAAGCAAGCTGTTTCTTAAAAAAAACCTTATTGCTCATTTAAAGATAAATTAAATAGTGAGTTAATTTTTTAATAAAACTAATAAGGAGTAGAAATAAATGAATTTTGATGTTGTTGATTTATCAGGTACTTTTAATACGCTGGATATAATTCTGGCGCTATCTTTATCGTTTGTTTTATCTACTGTAGTTGGTTTTGTATATCGAGCTACTCACAGGAATATTTCCTATAGCCAATCTTATGTCCAAACATTGATAGTGGTGGCGATGATTATTGCTGTATTAATGTTGGTGGTTGGCTCTAATATAGCCCGCGCCTTTGCCTTAGTTGGTGCTTTCTCAGTTATTCGATTCCGTAATGCCTTGAAAGAAACACGCGATGTAGGCTTTATTTTTCTAGTGATGGCAATTGGCATGGCAACGGGAACTCGATTTTATGCGCTGGCAATTGCTGCAACGGTGTCGATTTGCGTGGTCATTCTGTTAATGACAAAACTAAATGCATTTGCCAGCAATATCCAACGCCAAGTAGTTAAGGTACATGTGCCACCGGAAGGAGATTTCGACAAGTTGGTTGAAGATGTGCTCATTAAACTGACTAAAAGTTTTGAGCTGGTCAGTACAGAATCAATTCGTAGTGGTGCACTTATGGAGTTGTTTTATACGGTTGAAATGGATCGAGGTGTTGAGCCTCGCGACCTGGTCAATAAATTAACCGAGGTAAACACCGGGCAACGAGTTACCGTATTGAGTGGCTATGATCAGACAGACTTATAAACTGAAGCATTATTTGAAATGAAAAATAAGGCATGGAGTTAAAAAAACGTGAATATTATTGCCCAACGTTCCTTATGGAATAGAATGCTACCAGTAGCGGTCCGGCAAAATGCGCGTCTAATTTTTGGCTCTTTGCTTTTGATCGTTGCTACCGGGTTTATTCTTGGTACTTTTCAAATTCGTCCTGTTGTCTTTGCTAGTGATAGCGTACTAGATGTAAATGAAATTACTTTCAATGTAAGGGGCAATCAGGACTTTTTTGATCTAAGTGTGCCGCATCGTATTGATCTTGCTATTAACGATATTGAATATCAGAAAATGATCCGAGACTTTCAAGTGCTTGGTGAGAAATCATGGATTCTTGTAGATGCCACTATTGATGGCGTTTATATTCCTTCAGTGGGAGTACGTTTAAAAGGTAATTCAACCTTATTTGCTCTTGGCGGCGATGGCCCAATGGGTATGAGGGCGCGTTTCGGAGGACGTGGAAGAGGAATGCAGGGTATGGAAGGGATGCCTGATATGGAAAGGATGGAGGAAATGGCGGGCAGTCTTGTTGGCGGTGCCAGTTTTGAGGAGCCTTCTTCATTGCCATTACTGATCAGCTTTAATGAATTTTATCCGGGCAGAGCTTTTCAAGGTTATCCTGAACTTGCTTTGCGCCCCGCAAATGTTGGCAGTTCCAGCATGAACGAAGCATTGTCTTTACAGTTAATTGCAGATACGGGGCAAGTTTCACAAGATTATAGTTGGGTTGAATTCAGTATTAACGGAGGATCCACTGCGACAAGATTGGTGCTTGAAAATCCGAACCAACAATATGCCTATCGCATCAATCAGGGTAGAGGTGTTTTGTATAAATCGACCAGTGAAAATAAATTTGAATACAAGGGCGAAGATAGCACTGGCTATATCGATGATTTTGACCAACTCAACGGAATCGGCAACATGGACCTAGCCCCTGTGATTGCATTCTTGCGCTGGATGGATGCGGCTAGTGATGAAGTCTTTGATGCAGAATTGGCTGAACGACTGGATATACCTAGTTTTGCTAAATATGTGGTCACTCAAGATTTATTGGGTAATTTTGATGACATGGCAGGCCCAGGACGTAATTTTCTGTTTTGGTATAGCCTGGAAACATCCAAATTTACGGTTATAACCTGGGATATGAATCTGGCTTTGATAGGCGATAATCCTATGGCCATGATGATGAGAAGGCCTCCTCCAGGCATGAGCCCTCCAGAAGGTGCTGCAGGATTTACTCCGCCATCTGGTATGACACCGCCTCCAGGTATGGAAAATATGGATCAGAGTGAAATTATGGAAATGATGGCTAATAATGCTCAAGCAGAGCCTCCTGCGGGGATGCCTTTTCCCATGATGGGTGGAGACCAAGTTGGTATGTTAGATTTTTTCGAGAACATGCCTGATATACCAGGTATGCCAACCATCGGAAATCAATTAAAAGATCGATTTGTGGCGAGTGAGGCATTTAGTTCTGATATCGATGCGGCACGAGCAGAATTGTCAGCTTTATGGACTGTTGAGAATGTCAGCAATCTCATTGATGAGTTAAGTTTGGCTGTTCCAGCTTCAGATATCTTGACTTCAGAGCACATTGCTCTGGATATTCAAAAGCTAAAGCAAAATATTAGTTCTATGCTAAGATAATCTGAGTTTCCTTACGGAATTAATCAATAACTAAAGCAAATTGGCTTCAGTTTATGGATCAGAAAAAAAATACTGTAACAATCCACCGGTCCTGGTGGAAACGTACTATCCCGTTACGTATCAGGCACCATAGCCAACTCATTTTTGGTTCTTTCTTCACCTTAATACTAATGGGCTTTGTACTGGGTTCTTTTCGCATAGACCCTATCGTTTTCACTCAAGAAAATCAGGAACAAACCCGTAATTCTCGCTTTAATATTATTGGTTCTGTTGATTTATTTGATCTGAACGTATCCCATCAGATTGATATGGCTGTTAGTCCTGGGGACTATCAAATAATGATGAACGATTACCAGCGCCAAGGTTTAAAAACCTGGGTGCCAGCAAATATTACGATTGATGGAACATTAATTGAAAATGTTGGGATAAGGTTGAAAGGTAATTCAACCTTAAGAGAGCTGAGTAGAAATTCTCGAGGCTGGGGTCGATCTGGGCGAATGAGTAATGCAACATTTGATAATCCCTCTACCCTGCCTTTTGCCGTAAGCTTTGATGAATTTGAAGATGATGTCGCATATCAGGGAAGAGAAGAGTTGGCAATTCGGCCGGCAAGGACTGGAGGCACTAATATTAATGAAGCGCTCACATTGCAACTCATTGCAGATTCCGGGCAAGTATCTCAGGACTATACCTGGGTTAATTTCAGAGTTAATGGCTATCCAAGTGTCACCCGCTTGGTTATAGAGAATCCGGATAAACGCTATGCTGAGGCTATTAGTTTAGGTAGTGGAGTGCTTTATAAATCTAGTAGTTCTAATCGCTTTCGCTACCTTGGTGATGCACCATTGAATTATGAATCTGATTTTGATCAGATCAATGCTAAAGGCACACATGATTTGACACCGATTATCAATTTACTGAAGTGGCTTTCAGATGCCGATGCTGAAACTTTTGAAAATGAGTTAGCTGATTGGGTAGATATAGATAGTTTTGCTCGTTATGTAGCTACTCAGGATATATTAGAAAACTTCGATGATATGTCAGGTCCCGGTCATAATTTTCTTCTTTGGTATGACTTGGTTGATGAAAAGTTTACGGTGATTAGCTGGGATATGAATCTGGCACTAGGGGCTGGTAACTTTATAGGCGGCTTTGGTGGCTTTGGTTATGGCGGAGGAAATGCACTAAAAGAAAGGTTTATGCGCAGCGACTTTAGGACTGACATTTCACAAGCTCGTGAAGAACTGCTTAGCTTATGGGTCGATAATAATAATGCTCTTAGAACAATGGATCGATTGGTAGATGTAATTCCACTATCGGATACCTTGACTGAGGAACAATTCTTGAGAGATATCGCTCAAACACGCAGAACCGTTCAATTTCTTCGTTGAGCTTATCTTTCAATTTAAAAGAGGAGTAAAAATTTGACAACCTGGATTGATGGTACGGTAGTTGAAAATATTCATTGGCATGAGAATTTATTTTCTCTAAAAATTGAAGCACCTGTTCCACAATTTTCTGCTGGCCAATTTATGAGTTTGGCTTTAGATATCGATAACGAGAGAGTTGCTAGACCTTATTCGCTTTTAAGTTCGCCGGGCCAAAACCCTTTGGAGTTTTTTTTCTATGTTGCCTCTGATGGTGTGCTCTCTAATGCCTTAGTTAAATTAGAGAGCGGCGACAAAGTTTTGCTTAAAGATAAAGCTCAAGGTTTTTTTATCTTAGATGAAATCCCAAGTGCTCGAGATTTATGGATGCTTGGTACAGGTACGGGGATTGCTCCATATTTTTCCATACTTGGAAGTGAAGAAGTTTGGCAAAAATATGAAAATGTTGTCTTGGTTGAAGGTGTGCGCTCAAGTAAGGATTTACCTTATCAGGATTTAATTGAAAAATTTTCACAAGAGCACCCTGATAACTTTACCTTTCAAGCTTTTGTAAGCCGAGAAGATTATCCAAATGCAATAAGAGGCAGGATACCTGCTAGTTTAGCCGACGGCAGCCTTGAAGAAAAAGTTGGTTTAACACTTAACCCATCAGACTCACAAGTTATGTTATGTGGAAATCCCGACATGGTTAAAGATTGTGTTGAAATGCTCAAAAATAGGGGCTTTGAAAAAAACCTGAGACGAAAACCAGGCCAACTAACGACAGAAAATTATTGGTAGGTCGATCATAAACTCACAATAACGGCTACGCTAAAACTGCGACACTTTTAATTTGAGCAAAAACTGTTTTGCCTTTTTCAAGTTTTAAATTATCAGCCGATTTCATAGTAATTCTGGCTAATATTGGTAACTTATTAATTTTCAGTCGAACAGTAAGCTGAGCCTTATTTTCTTCAAAAAGCTCATCAATAACTGCAGGGAAAATGTTCAGAATGCTCGTGTCATTTTGCTCTTCTAGCGTGATGCTAATGTCTTGAGCGACTAAACGTAACCTTAGTTTCTTTTCTGTTGGTAATTTCTTACCAGGCACGATAAAGGTACCAACTTCAGAAGATAAATAATTTAACTGGAAATTTTCATCAAATTTATCTGCATATGCAAAAATCAATGATTCAGCTTGTCGACGATGTGCTAAAGATAAATCTGTGCGGGTAAGTAATTCGCTGATTGGGCCAGAAGCTTTAACAACAGCATCTTCTATAAAAATTAGTTGGTCAGCTAATCTGCCAATTTCCTCATTGGAATGGCTGACATATAGAATAGGGATGTTCATCTCTTTATTAACCGTCTCAATGTAAGGTAATAACTCCTCTTTGCGTGCTTGGTCAAGTGAAGATAATGGTTCATCCATTAACAATAGCTTTGGGTTAGCGGCTAATGCTCTGGCAATAGCAACTCGTTGACGTTCACCGCCTGAAAGAAATGCTGGTTTTTTATCAAGTAAAGATTGAATACCTAATAAATTGATTACTTGTTCTACAGAAATTTTTCTTGAGTCAATAGGAGTTCTTTTATAGCCATATCCAATATTGTCTTTGACAGAAAGGTGGTCAAATAGGCTGGCCTCCTGAAAAACATAACCAATAGAGCGTTGATGGGGGGGGAGAAAAATATTTTCATCTTGCCAGATTTCATCACCCACCTGTAGTTTCGAATTTGCATGTGATTCAAGTCCGGCAATTGCTCTTAATAATGATGTTTTACCGCAACCGGACACTCCGAATATTGAAGTTATACCTTCAGCAGAAATATCAAAATTAAAGCTCAGCAATTCAGAGCGAGCTATCTGGAACTGTGCTGTAAGCTTCATAGCCTAACAACCTTAAATCGGCCATTGATAGAATAAACAGCTATTAACATCAAGAATGATAAGAGAACTAGGCTGGCTGATAATAAATGGGCATTTGCATATTCTAGGGCTTCGACATGCTCATATATTGCAATTGACAGCACCTTGGTTTCACCTGGGATATTTCCGCCAATCATTAAAACCACGCCGAACTCTCCTAGGGTATGAGCAAAGCCTAGGACGATAGCGGTCAAGAAGCCTTGACGGGCTAATGGTAAGGCTACGGAAATAAAACGATCAAACGGAGAAGCGCCTAGGGTTGCTGCAGCTTCCATAGGCCTCTTACCGATATTGTTGAAAGCATCTTGTAAGGGTTGAACGACGAATGGTATGGAGTAAAAAACTGAGCCGATTACCAGTCCAGTAAAACTAAAGGCTAAAGGTTCTGCGCCGATTGATTGCATAAGGTAACCAAGCGGTCCATTGTTGCCGAGCAATAATAATAAATAAAAACCTAAGACTGTTGGAGGTAGCACCAGCGGTAAAGCAACAAGCGCTTCCAGAATAAATTTATAACGCCAACGACTACGTGCCAGATACCAAGCTAAAGGAGTGCCTAAAATTAATAAAATTAAAGTGGTAATAAAAGCGAGTTGTAGTGTTAAAAAGAATGCTGTTAAATCTGCTGATGTAAACATTAGGAATAGTTTGTTTCAGATGCTTTCCGAGAATGAGTAAATGAATGGTAAGTGTGCTTGTGGCACTGTGTCCAGTTATATGGACGCTTCTGCAGGTTTAATTTAGCTACAGTTTTTTAATTCCTGTATTATTGCGCTTAATTAATATCCCTAGATCTGTTAAGAAGAAATTTAGT
This sequence comes from uncultured Pseudomonadales bacterium, assembly GCA_943789335.1. Classification (GTDB taxonomy): domain Bacteria; phylum Pseudomonadota; class Gammaproteobacteria; order Pseudomonadales; family Pseudohongiellaceae; genus UBA5109. The sequence continues at coordinate 318,435 of CALSTS010000006.1, forward strand.
AAACCTAGAGCCTAAACGAATGCCTGAGCCTACAACAGAATTAATTGATAAACATGGCCGTCATATTGACTATGTGCGTCTTTCACTGACAGATCGGTGTGATTTTCGTTGTGTTTATTGTATGTCAGAAGAAATGACCTTTTTGCCACGTAAGCAAATATTGAGCTTGGAAGAAATATACAAAGTCGCGTCGGCATTCACTGAATTAGGTGTTAATAAAATCCGTTTAACAGGTGGGGAACCCCTGGTTAGAAACAATGTAATGTCTTTGATAGAAAATATTGGTCGCTTACCAGGTTTAGATGAGCTGCTACTAACTACTAATGGCTCACAATTAGAAAAAATGGCGGGTCCTTTGCGCGACGCTGGTGTTAATCGTATTAACATTAGCCTTGATAGTTTAAATGCTGAAAAGTTTAAGGCAATGACTCGAACGGGCAAGCTGGAGCAAGTCTTAAAAGGAGTTGAAACTGCTGTTGCTGCTGGCTTTGACAGTATTCGTCTAAATTGTGTGGTGTTACGTGGGGTCAATGATCATGAAATTGTTGATCTGCTCGAATATGCCATAGGCTTAGGGATAAACATTGCATATATCGAAGAAATGCCATTAGGAAATATCAGTGACCATGAAAGAGTGGATACTGTGTTTTCTAACGAAGATGTTAAGGAAAAAATTCTAGAGCATTATGCTATTAGCCCTATAGATCTGAATACAGCAGGCCCTTCTCGCTACTATGAAATTGAAGGTCATCAAAGCAAAGTAGGTTTTATTTCTCCTGTCAGTCATAATTTCTGTGAAAGCTGTAATAGGGTAAGAGTGACAGTGGAAGGGCGTTTACTACTATGTTTGGGTAATGAGTACTCGACTGATCTAAGGCAATTACTTAGAGAACAGCCGGAAAATACTACATTATTAAAGCAGACTATTGTTGAAGCTATGGATATCAAGCCACTGCGTCATTATTTTTATGATGAAGAGCAGCCTCAGATAGTTAGATTTATGAATATGACAGGGGGTTAGTGAGTGGCAAATAATAAAGCCCAAGTGTCTTTCGTCGCTTTGAACATTGCTGTTGTGACGGTGTCAGATACGCGTACTGAAGAGAATGACACTTCTGGAGGCTATCTACAAAAAGAGCTTGTCAAAGCCGGGCACCGCTTGATGGAAAAGCATATATGCAAAGATGATGTTTATCGTCTACGCGCATTAATTGCAAACTTAATTGCAGATTCCAGTATTCAAGCAATATTAGTTACCGGAGGGACAGGTTTTACTCGGCGCGATAACACTGTAGTTGCATTAAAACCTTTACTGGATTCCAGTATTGATGGTTTTGGTGAATTGTTTAGAGCCTTGTCTTATCAAGAAATTGGTTCTTCGACGGTACAATCCAGAGCTTTTGCTGGCCTCAGTAATGACACCGCCATTTTTTGTATGCCAGGATCAACCGGAGCATGCAAAACAGCATGGGAAGGTATAATTGCTGAGCAACTTAATAGCTTACATAAACCATGTAATTTTGTTGGTAGGCTTACTGATGGTTAAATTACAGGCAAAAAAAAGCGCAGCCTGAAAAAAGAAGGGATGATTCAGTAGGCTGCGCGAATAATGATTTATTTAAAATAACTGCTGAAATAGCAAAAGGGGGAAGCTCTTTCAGCTTAGTCTAAATCTGGTTTGGGCTATCAAGCAAATGATGCCCACAAAGTTAATACTGGAATGACCAAAATAGCTAAGGTGCTTAACGCTGATTTGATGTATTCCACTATTGTTTCTGTACTTTCTGCATTTTCTGTATTCATTACTACTTTATTCATCACGGTGCTCCTTATAAGAATGTGGGATGATTTAATACGCCTCTTTTAAAAACGTGGGGGCATAGTAACACATGTTTCGGAATAAAGGTAACACTTGCTGCTAATAATTCACAATTAAAGCATATTTGTTACTTATTGTTGCTAATTGTGCAAGTGGAGGACCTTCCTTCGATCCTTTTAATTATGCATAATCAGCGTAAATAATGTGATATGAGAAGAAAAAAGTAACACTAAGAGTAACATATATACAAAATTGGTCATAAAATGCGCATAAATTCACTAATTTCCATGTGGAAGTGTTACCTAATTAAGATATTATAAATTTGAGTTAATGATAAACACTTGCACAATGTGCTTAGCATTTCATAATTAACTGAAGGTCCCTACGGGAGTAATCAATGCTAAAAGTCAGTGAAAGTTTGAAGGGAAAAGTGATTGCGGTACCTGAAAATAGACAGCTCTCATTGTTAAGTAACATGCTGAGTAAACGCGGAGCAGAAGTTATTTCAGTGCCAATGGTTTCCATTCATGATGCGCCTAATTCAAAGCCTATACTAGACTGGCTTGAGGCTTTCATTAATGAGCCTCCGGATATCTTAATTTTATTAACAGGCGAAGGTCTTCGGCGCCTAATTAGCCTGGCAGAAAAAAATGCTTTAAAAACCGCCTTTATTGATGCTTTAGCTACAGTTGATACCTTGTGCCGTGGGCCTAAACCTAACCAGGCTTTACGAGAAATCGGGCTTGATAGAAAGTTTGATGCTGAAACACCAACGACAGAAGGCGTGATTGCCAGATTAGATAAATTGGAAATTTTAGGCAAAGGTATTGCTGTGCAGCTGTATGGCGAAGAGCCTAATGTAAAATTAATTTCTTATTTGGAAAAACGCGGTGCTAAGCTGAGCTCAGTAGCGCCTTATGTTTACGCGAATAAACTGGATGATGAAAAAATTATTGAGCTGATCCATGCAATGCGCAAAGGGCACGTTGATGTCATCGCATTTACTTCTCAACCTCAGATCACGCGTTTATTTAAAGTAGCCAAACAGTATCAACTTGAAGCAGAATTGAGGGCCGGCTTGGACCTTTGTAATGTTGCAGCTGTAGGTCCTTTAGTTAAAGATGTCTTAAATAATAAAGGCATCACAGTTGAAATAATGCCAGAGCGAACTTTTTTTATGAAGCCTATGGTTACTGCAATTGTGAAGTTCTTGAACTCTTAGGCCTGAATAGCATTATAATAAGCAAGCTCTATTAAATTTAGAAGATCATTCGGGAAGTTATTAATGAAATTAGTCAAAACCTTAGCAATCATAATATTCAGTGGCATTTTAGCCTTTAATCTACAACTGCAGGCGCAAGCGCAGGAAAAAGACCCTGCTGAACTATACGCAGTGATAGAAACTGATCGTGGAACTCTGGAATTTCTGCTCTATAAGTCTGTCGCACCAATTACTGTGGCTAATTTCGTTAATTTGGCCACTCGCGGATACTATGATGGTTTAAGCTTTCATCGTGTGATTGACGATTTTATGGCTCAGGGTGGCGACCCATTTGGTGATGGTAGTGGTGGTCCAGGTTATAACTTTGAGGATGAAATTCGTATGCGACATAACCAGGATGGTATTTTGTCTATGGCGAATTCAGGGCCTAATACTAATGGTAGTCAGTTTTTCATTACCCATGTTGCTACGCCACATTTAAATGGCTTACATACAGTCTTCGGTAAAATTCATAGTGGTCGAGAACTTATTAGGAGTCTTAGGGTTGGTGACACAATTAATTCAATAACAATTGAAGGCAATGTCAGGGCATTTTTGGAAAGCCGGTCTGATAGGGTTTATCAATGGAATGTAGTGCTCGATGAGCGCTTCCCTAACCTAAAAGAAGCGCTGATTGACTAGAGACTAGACTTAAACTAAAGACTGAGCTTAAGGGTTAGGCAGGCGGCGGCTCGGTTGCCTTTTTATCTTCTTTGTCATCATCCTCCTGCATGTAAGGCAATAAGTAGAAAGTTTGCCCAATTACAAAGAGAAAAATTAACCCCATACTGCCGAAAACTTTAAAATCTACCCAATACTCGTGGAAAGTAAAAGCCACAAAGAGGTTAATCGATCCCAAGAACACGAAAAAGTATGCCCAGGCAAAATTTAAGCGCCTCCAGGCATGGTCAGGCATTTCAACAGCATGTTCCAGCATTAGCTGGGTGGCATTTTTCTTGGTAAAGAAATGGCTGCCAAGAAAGATTGCGGCGAAAATCCAATTCACCACTGGAGCTTTCCACTTTAATATTGCCTCTTCGCGAAAAATAATCGTGAATGAGCAAAAGATTAAAACGGCAACAAGGGTTATAAGCTGAGTGCGTTCCAATTTTTTGTGTACAAGGAAAAGCGCACCATAAACCAGAATAGAACTGGCAACCAGAACTTCAGTAGCACTGAAAATTCCACCTAGGTTGTAAGTGAATGAACCAAGCTGCACGCTACGTTCTTCTAATTTGTAAACGACAAAAAAGAAGATAAGAGGAATATAGTCAATTAGTTGTTTCATATCTGCATTCTAGAGGATATCGCTAAAAGTCGCTATCTCAAGCACAAGCTATGATAATCTTGCCAACTTTTAAGATAATAAAAAAATAATAAAAAAGGTAATTAAGTAGTTTAGTAATGTCGCAAATTTTAAATATACATGCAGAAAATCCGCAATTAAGGCTTATAAAACAAGCTGTTGAAATAATCAAAGCCGCTGGCATCATGATTTATCCGACAGATTCAGCCTATGCACTAGGCTGTAGAATTGGCAATAAAGCTGCTTTACAGCAAATATCCAGAATTCGACAATTAGACTCAAAGCATAATTTCACCTTGGTTTGCCGCGACCTTTCTGAATTTGCGGTATACGCAAGGGTTGATAACAGTGCGTATCGTTTACTTAAAGCTTATACCCCTGGGGCTTATACTTTTATTTTACGTGCGACTTCAGAGGTCCCTCGTTTATTGATGCATCCAAAACGTAAAACCATTGGTATTCGTATACCTGACCATCCCGTGGTTGAAGCTTTATTGAGTGAATTGAATGAACCAATACTGAGCAGTACCTTAATAATGCCTGGTGCGCAGAACCCACCTTACGAAATCAACGATATTAAGGATGATCTTGGGCATGCTGTAGATTTGATTATCGATTCTGGGTTTTGTGGTCTTGAAGCGACTACGGTGGTTGATTTGGTTGATGGAAGCCCGCGTTTATTGCGAGCAGGTAAGGCTGATGCAACACCCTTTCAAAATTAAAGCTTTTGACTTCGCTAAAAAGTCAGTAAATTTATATACAAAAATCCTTTTCATCCAGTGATAAAGCTGCCACGCAAACATAAAAACTAGTTATAATAAAAACAACTAGTAGTTGGGGAACAAGATTGAGCTCAGTAGATTCGCAGCAGCGAGTATTATCAGGAATGCGTCCAACAGGACGTCTTCATTTAGGCCACTATCACGGCGTTATTAAAAACTGGATAAAGTTGCAGCATGAATATGAATGCTTCTTTTTCGTTGCTGATTGGCATGCCTTAACCACAGATTATGATACTCCACAAACAATAGAAGCCCATGTATGGGATATGGTAATAGACTGGCTTGCGGCAGGCGTTAGCCCGAATGCAGCTACGTTATTTATTCAGTCTAGAGTGCCTGAACACGCAGAGTTACATTTGCTGCTATCCATGATGACCCCTTTGGGTTGGCTGGAAAGAGTGCCAAGTTATAAGGATATGCAGGAAAACTTAAGAGAAAAGGATCTCGATACTTACGGCTTTTTAGGTTATCCCTTGCTACAAAGTGCCGATATTTTAATTTATCGCGCTGGCTCGGTGCCGGTTGGAGCTGATCAAGTTGCGCATGTGGAATTAACGCGCGAAGTAGCTCGTCGATTTAATCATCTTTATGGGCGTGAACCAGACTTTGTCGAGTTAGCCGAACAGGCTGTAAAAAAAATGGGAAAGAAAGGCGCTAAACTCTATAGTGCTTTGCGTAAAAGCTATCAAGAAGAAGGAGACCAGGAAGCTTTACTTAAAGCTCAGGCCTTATTAAAAGAACAGCAAAATATTACTCTGGGTGATCGTGAGCGCTTGTTTGGATATATAGAGGGTTCTGGCAAGATGATTTTACCTGAGCCACAAGCCTTATTAACTGAAGCAGCAAAAATGCCTGGTCTTGATGGCCGGAAAATGTCCAAGTCTTATAACAACATCATAAGTCTCCGAGAAGACGATGATGACATCATGAAAAAATTAAAAACCATGCCAACTGATCCGGCTAGGGTACGTTTAACAGACCCTGGCGATCCCGATAAATGCCCAGTGTGGCAGTTTCATGAAGTTTACTCAGATGAGTCTACTCGAAATTGGGTACAGCAAGGTTGTCGTAGTGCTGGGATAGGATGTTTGGAGTGTAAGAAGCCAATTATTGATGCTGTAGTTGAAGAACTCAGGCCGATAAAAGAAAAAGCCCAACAATTTGAAGAGAATCCTTCCTCAGTAAGAGCAATTATTGCTGAAGGGACGGAAAAAGCACGTGATGTTGCCAAGGAAACATTGGATGATGTTCGCCAAGCGATGGGACTAAATTACCGGTAAAAAGCCATGAGTGAAGAAGCCGAAACATCATTAGATCGCCAGCAAAATCGCATTAGTCTTCTCAATGAAGCGAGACAACAGCATGAGGGTGAACAAGGCGAAATGCCTTTTGCTTTTGTTGCCGGCCAAGCATTCACTGATTTGCCAAAAGATTTATATATCCCACCTGATGCTCTTGAAATTTTTCTTGAAGCCTTTGAAGGCCCTCTCGACTTGCTGCTTTATCTGATTAGGCGACAGAATATTGATATTTTGAATATAAATATTGCTGATATCACTGAGCAGTACATTGCTTATGTTGAATTAATGGATGCTGCGCAATTTGAATTAGCCGCTGAATACCTTGTTATGGCAGCCATGTTGGCAGAAATTAAATCAAGATTTTTGCTGCCGAGAATGGAAGATGATGAGGAAGACGAAGAGGATCCTAGAGCACAACTTATCAGGCGTTTGCAAGAATATGAGCGTTATCGGGATGCAGCAGAGCAAATTGATGAAATGCCTAGAATCTACCGAGATTTTCATTTGGCATCCGCAGAGATGCCTATATTGGAAAAAGAAATTCCGCTGCCGGATATTGATTTGCAGGAAATTTTAATGGCCTTTGCCGATGTTCTCAGACGTACTGACCTAAAAGAAAGTCATCATATACAGCGCCAGGCTCTATCTACTCGTGAAAAAATGTCACAAATATTATTACGCATTTCAGACAAACAATTTACACCATTAACCTCCTTGGTTTTAAAGGATGAAGGTAAGTTAGGAATAGTGGTGACTTTTTTGGCGGTGATGGAATTAATTAAAGAATCGCTTGTAGAGTTAGTTCAAAGTGAGCCTTTTGCTCCAATTCATATCAAGGCAATAAGTACATGAATGACCTAGAAAAAATCAGACAAATTATCGAAGGCCTTTTGCTTACGGCAGGTAAGCCTTTAACGCTTGATAAAATTGCAGAAATCTTTACCAAGGAAGAATTGCCTGAGCGCGAGGTATTGAAAACAGCTCTAGACGAGATTGAAAAGAGTTGTGAAGGGCGAGGCTTTGAACTCAAGAAAGTAGCTTCCGGTTATCGTCTTCAAGTACGCCAAGAGCTCAGTGATTGGATTGGTCGTTTGTGGGAAGAAAAACCACAACGTTATTCAAGAGCCTTATTAGAAACTTTGGCAATTATTGCCTACCGGCAACCAATCACGCGTGGTGACATAGAAAAAATTCGCGGTGTTGCAGTAAGTTCCAGTATTGTCCGTACCTTATTGGAAAGAGATTGGGTTAGGGTTGTTGGGCATCGTGATGTCCCTGGACGCCCAGCAATGTATGCATCTACCCGTGGCTTTCTAGATTATTTCAATTTGCAAAACCTGAATGAGTTGCCGGCTTTAACAGACATTCGAGATATGGAAGGGCTGAATCAGGAACTAACGCTTGAAGAAGAAAAACCAGAAGGCAAGGTGCTTGAATTCCCAAGCGTAGTGGAAGACGATGATGAAGTAATTGTAGCGGATGAAGAAGAACTTGCTGCGGCAGCAATTGGCACACGATCAATTGATGAAATTCTTGGAATAAAACAAGAAGCTGAAGATGATCAGGACGAGCTGTTTGAGGAATCTGAAGGCTCGGCGGAAGTGTCCGAGCAATCTGAAAACAATGGCAGTGAAACTGAAGAGCAATCTACGCAAGCTGAATTAGCAGAAAATATAGACGATCAAGATGATGAAGATGAATCATTAGGCTGATTAGTCGCCAAATAATTAATTTCGTGAGAAATCAAGATGGATATAGTATTAGACGAAAAGTTACAAAAAGTGCTCGCTCGAGCGGGCTTCGGTTCTCGTCGTGAAATGGAGCATTGGATCAAGGCAGGCCGAGTTAAAGTAAACGGCAAAATAGCCACTCTCGGTGACCGAGTCAGCAGTAAAGATAAAATTACTGTTGATGGTAAAAAACTTTCTGCGAATACTGCCAGGTCTGTCATTCAGACAGTTATTCTCTACAACAAACCCATTGGTGAAATTTGTTCACGGAATGATCCAGAAGGTCGCCCTTCGGTATTTGATAAATTACCACGATTGCAGCATGCTCGTTGGGTAGCGGTAGGGCGTTTAGATATAAATACCAGTGGGCTATTATTGTTTACGACTGATGGAGAATTAGCCAATAAATTAATGCACCCATCTATGCAAATTGAACGTGAATATGCTGTGAGGGTGAATGGAGAAGTCTCAAAGGAAATGATTCAAAGTATGCATAATGGGGTTTTATTAGAAGATGGCTTAGCTAAATTTACCGATATACAGTTTTTTTCCGGTGAGGGGGCTAACCAGTGGTATCACGTTGTTATCTTGGAAGGTCGGAATCGGGAAGTTAGACGTTTATGGGAATCTCAGGGTGTAAAAGTTAGTCGCTTAAAACGAGTCAGGTATGGGAATGTTTTTATTCCCAGCGTTATTAAAGTAGGGCAATTTAGAGAAATGCCTGCTAGTGAAGTTAAAGAGTTGTACTCATTGGCAGGGCTAAGTTACCGGCCATCTAAAAGCTATAAACAACAAAATAGCAAACAACATTCTGGCAAAAGTTTTTCCAGAAGTCGCCGATAGAAACGTTAAAAGAATAAATCAAAAACTTTGGGTCGCAGTTATGAAACTATATGGTAATTCACCTTCCCCTTACGTTCGTCATTGTCGAATTGCTTTAATCGAATGCGGTCTAGATTATGAGTTTATTCAGGCGGATGCGGCGCTTAGTGAAAAACTATCGCCCATGCAGAAAATTCCTTTTCTAGAATATTCTTTAGAGGGGCGTACAGAAATGCTGACAGATTCCAGTTCAATATTGCGCTATATTCGAGAAAAGGCTGGCCAAAAATTTCTACCAACAGTCGCTGAGTTGAATGATTTCTGTGCAGTTAATACCTTAATTGATGCGCAAGTGAATTTATTTTTACTAAAAAGAGAAGGGCTTACCCCAGAAAGCGTGAGTTATTTGAAGCGTCAAGAGAGCAGAATACAAACAGGTTTCCAAGAGTTTGAAGCCAGGCATTATTCAAAACAAGCACCTTGGACGGATGTTGAGCTTAGGTTGGCTTGTTTTCTTGATTGGGTCCGTTTTAGAAAACATTTTAGCCTTGAACCTTATCCTGTGCTAAGCAATTTTCTTGAAGGCTTGGATGAATATGAGCCCTTTTTAGAAACGACTATAGTAGATATTTAATAAATTTAAGCAACTCATTTAAAGAGTTATTGAGCATCAAATTGTTTGCCGTTTTCCTGTTCACTATCCTTACCCATCAGATATAAATATACCGGCATAATATCTTGCGCTTTCGCCAGCTTGTCCGGGTTTTCTGCAGGGAAAGCCTGACTACGCATCTTCGTGGCTGTAGCCCCAGGATTGATTGTATTCACTCTAATTTTTGAGGTGTTTTCTAATTCAAGAAACAAAACTCCGGCTAATGCTTCAGTAGCTGCTTTAGATACCGAGTAAGCGCCCCAATAGGCATAAGGTTTTCGGCCTGCGCTCGAAGAAGTGAATATGATTGAGGAATTGTGCGCCTCCTGCAATAAAGGTAGGCAGTATTTAGTTAGAGCGAACTGAGCATTTAGATTGGTTTGGATTACCTGGTTCCAGGTTGTTAAATTGTAACTTTGAATTGGAGTTAGCGTACCTAAGATAGACGCATTATTTAGTAGACCATCGAGCCTGCCAAATTCCTTATGAATACTGTTGACTAGTTCTTGATATCGTTCCTCATTAGCTTCAATAAAGTCAAAAGGTGTTATGGCTGCCTGAGGGTTCCCAGCTTGTTCAATCTCATCATAGACTTGCTCCAGCCTTTCAACATTTCGGCCCATTAGGATGACAGTGGCACCACATTCTGCATAAGCAAGTGCTGCGGCTTTGCCAATGCCTGAGCCAGCACCACTGACCAATACGATTTTATCTTTTAATAAATCTGCCGGGGCTTGGTAATCAAACATACTTTATCCCAATTTAAGTCAGTGTTCAGTCAAATAAAAAAGAAGCAATTTGTTGCGGAGAATCAACGATTAAATCCGGGTTCCAGTCTTGCAGTTGGATATGTTGTGGAAAGTAACCCCAGCTTACTGCAATGGTCGTAATCTTGGCATTTTTTCCAGCATCAATGTCACGTTTGTGATCGCCAACATAAATGCATTCTCCTGGACCACAATTCAATGTTTTACATGCTAATAATAAACTCTCAGGAGAGGGTTTTGCTTGGCTTACATGATCTGCGCAAACTACTAATGAGGCGCTTTGCATTGCTTGAAAATTCTTTAGCAAAGGCGTGGTGAAGCGTGATGGTTTGTTGGTGACTACTCCCCATTGAAAGTTTTCATTATTAATCCTCTGGATCAGCTCAGGTATACCCTCAAATAATTCTGCTTCGGTATCAATGATTTTGATGGCATATAAATCAAGCAGTTCTTGTAAATAAGTGTCAAAATTTTCATGAGACTCATCAATGCTAAAGCCTAGTTTTATCAATGCCCTGGCGCCATCTGAGACGGTTTCTTTAACCTTGGCATGAGTAATTTCATCTCTACCATATTGCTGTAGGAGTTGATTGAGTACCTGGGTGAAATCTTTGGCTGTATCTAGCAAGGTGCCATCGAGATCAAAAAGAACGTGTTTGCTCACAAATAGCCTACTTTTTATTTAGTTTTCTTTAAATACATTAAATAATTAACATCAACATTATGTGATAAACGATATTTCTTGGTTAGCGGGTTGTAGGTCATGCCGGTAAGAGTATCTAGATCTAGAGAGGCATCACGAGCAAATTGAGCCATTTCAGAAGGGCGTATAAACTTTTTATAGTCATGAGTGCCTTTAGGTAGCATCTGTAAAATATATTCAGCACCTAGAATGGCAAATAGATAAGATTTTGGATTCCGATTGATCGTTGAAACGAATAAGTGTCCATCGGGTTTAAGCAAAGTATGGCAGGCTTTTAAAATGGATGCAGGGTCTGGCACGTGCTCCAGCATTTCCAGGCATGTTACAACATTAAATTCACCTGCATGTTTTTCAGCAAATTTTTCTGCCGAAGATTGCTGGTAGTCTATTTCAAGTTGGCTTTCCAGCAAGTGGAGTTTAGCAACAGCTAATGGCGCTTCTCCCATATCAATGCCAGTTACCTGAGCACCTCTATGAGCCATTGCTTCAGCCAGAATGCCTCCGCCACAACCAATATCTAAGACCTTAAGTTGCGCAAGATTAATTTTTGAATCAATAAAGCCCATACGTAAGGGGTTGATATCATGCAGTGGTTTGAACTCACTATTTCGATCCCACCAGCGTGACGCTAAAGCTTCAAACTTAGCTATTTCACTGTAATCAATATTGGTATCTATCAGTTTAGTCAAGGAATGTTCCTTTTCGTCCTATCTGCGTTAGGCGTGTTTAAGCTGTTTGAATCTTTTCAGCCCAATGCTGCGCTTTATCTTTTAGAATTTCTTCATTTGTGTGTGTAAATTTGCCATCTTCAACATTTAGTTTGCCAGCAACCCAAACGTGACTAACTTGCGAGGCTTGTGCACTGTATATCAAAGTAGATACAGGATCATATACGGGGATAGTGTTGACATGGTTTAGATTGACGGCAGTTATATCAGCAAATTTTCCTGACTCCAGTGTTCCAATATGATCAATTAAACCTATTTGTTTGGCGCCATTCACCGTGGCCATGGCGAGGACATCCCAGGCAGATAAGGAGCTTGCATTACCGGAATTACCTTTGCCAATTAAGGCAGCTAGGCGCATTTCATTGAGCATATTGAGTTCGTTGTTGCTAGCGCAGCCATCAGTGCCGAGAGCAACATTAACTCCTGCGTCACTTAATTTCACAGAAGGGCAAAAGCCACTAGCAAGCTTTAAGTTAGAAGCAGGGCAATGCACAACAGAGACGCCACTATCTGCGATCAATTGTATTTCTTCATCATTTAGATGAGTCATATGCACGCATTGCAAATTCGGAATCATTAAGCCTAAATCGTGCAAGCGTGAGAGGGGTCTCTTGCCACTTTTAGCGATTTCTTCTTCAACTTCTTGCAAGGTTTCATGTACATGCATATGGATGTTTATATCTAACTCATTGGCTAGAGTAGCGATTTTCTGTAAGGGCTCATCAGAAACGGTGTAAGGAGCATGAGGCCCAAATCCTACATAAATATGTTCGTTGTTTTTGTAGTTGTCGTGCAACTCCATCGCCTTATGTATGTATTCTTCTGAGTTTTGTGCCCAGATAGTTGGGAAATCCAGCACCGGAGAAACAAGGTGCGCGCGAATATTGTGCTTAATTGCTGCCTTGGCAACATGGTCAGGAAAAAAGTACATGTCCGTGAAAGTAGTGGTGCCCGCAAGAAGCATTTCTGCGATGGCAAGTTCTGCGCCGTCACTAACGAATTCTTCACTAACCCATAGCCCTTCAGCCGGCCAGATTTTTTCTTCTAGCCAGGCTTTTAAGGTTAAATCATCCGCGAACCCTTTGAATAAACTCATGGCGGCATGACCATGAGAGTTAATTAAGCCGGGGATAACAACATGCTGATTTAGCTGGCAAGTATTATTGCTATGAAAATATTTTTCAGCTTCATTATTGGGGAGGATTTCGCGAATCAAATTTTGTTGAATTATCAGGCTATGATTTTCAAGAATTAAGCCCTTATCTGTCATGGGGATTAACCATTTCGCCTGAATGATTGAGTCGACTTCCTGGCGGCTTTCAGAGACTTGGTTAGATGACATAAAAAGGCTGACTGGTTGTTAATAATTACTGTTGGCGGCAGTATACCGATTATTGTCAAAAGTAGGTACTTTCATAACCTGCCTTAGCAAGCTTCTAATAAGCCTTATTATCAGTGCTTTTTTAGACCTTTTCATAGCCAATTTATAGTCATGTTTTAGGTCAGTTTTCACTGTCAGTATTGGGCCTAAATGTGCTAGAATTTGGTGCATTAAATTAGTCATTTTTTAATCAGCTAACAGTCTATAAAAAGAACAGTGCTGGCGGGTTAAATCAAGGGACAAAAAGTATTATATGTCAGATATTATTGATCAAAATGAAGATCAGAACGGCGGTCAGATACAGTCAGTTACCATAGAAAGTGAAATGCGCCAGTCCTATCTGGATTACGCCATGAGCGTGATTGTAGGTAGGGCGCTCCCAGATGTTAGGGATGGCCTCAAACCAGTGCACAGACGCGTGTTGTTTGCTATGAATGTGCTTTCAAATGATTACAACAAACCTTATAAAAAAATCTGCCCGTGTGGTCGGTGATGTTATTGGTAAGTATCACCCCCACGGTGATTCTGCTGTATACGAAACTATAGTGCGTATGGCGCAGGATTTTTCCTTGCGCTATCCCCTGGTAGACGGCCAGGGTAATTTTGGTTCGATAGATGGCGATTCTGCTGCAGCCATGCGATATACCGAAATTCGCATGAAGAGGATTGCCCATGATTTATTGGCCGATTTAGATAAAGAGACCGTAGATTTTTCTGAAAATTATGATGGTACTGAAGAAATTCCTGATGTTCTGCCGACACGTGTTCCTAATCTTTTAATTAATGGCTCATCTGGTATTGCGGTTGGTATGGCAACCAATATTCCTCCACATAATCTCAGAGAAGTAATCAGTGCGACTTTTGCTTTAATGGATAACGAAGAAATTGAAATTGATGAATTAATGCAGCATATACAAGGTCCCGATTTTCCTACGGCAGCAATAATTAATGGACGTGCGGGTATTGTTCAAGCCTACCGTACAGGACGTGGGAAAATTTATATGCGCTCACGTGCAGTTGTAGAAGAAAATGAAAAAACGGGCAGACAAACTATTATCGTTAGTGAGATTCCTTATCAGTTAAATAAAGCGCGATTAATTGAGCGCATCGCTGAGCTTGTTAAAGAAAAGAAACTTGAAGGCATTAGTGAGCTTAGAGATGAGTCTGATAAAGACGGTTTACGCATCGTTATCGAACTGCGTAAAGGTGAGGTTGGAGATGTTGTGCTCAACAATCTTTATGCACAGACCCAAATGCAAATGGTGTTTGGCATAAATATGGTTGCTCTGGTTGATGGCCAACCAAAAATATTAAATTTAAAAGAGATCCTAGACGCGTTTATTCAGCATAGGCGTGAAGTAGTCACTCGTCGTACAGTTTATTTACTCCGTAAAGCTAGAGAAAAAGGACATATATTGGAAGGTTTTGGCAGTTGCTTTAGCCAACATTGATGCGGTCATTGAGTTAATCAAAACTTCCCCGAGTTCTGCAGAAGCCAGAGTAAAACTATTGGAACGCGCCTGGAATTCAGAAGGTGTATTAGCGATGCTGGGCTCTGATCCAAATGCTTGTCGCCCGCATGATTTACCTGAGCAATATGGCTTAAAAGATAAAGAATATTTCCTTTCGCCTGATCAAGCTCAAGCCATACTGGAATTACGTTTACACAGACTGACAGGCCTTGAGCAAGAGAAGTTGATTAATGACTACAAGGAGTTGTTAAAGCAGATATCTGAGTACATGGAAATATTGGCGAATAATAGTCGTTTGATGGAAGTTATTCGAACTGAGTTAGAAGAGATAAATGAAAGTTATGGTGATGAACGTAAAACTGAAATTCAGGATTCTCAATTAGACCTGACTGTCGAAGATTTGATCACTGAGGAAGATAGAGTGGTGACTATTTCTCAGACAGGCTATGCCAAAAGTCAGCCTTTATCAGATTATCAGGCGCAACGACGAGGTGGCCGAGGAAAAGCTGCAGCGACGGTTAAAGAAGAAGATTTTGTTGAGCATTTATTAGTGGCAAGTAGCCATGACACGCTGTTGTGCTTTACTACAACAGGTAAAGTGTTCTGGATAAAAGTCTTCCATATCCCCGTTGCCAGCAGAACCGCTCGAGGTAAACCTATTGTTAATATCTTGCCATTGGAAGAAGGTGAAAATATCACCAGTATGTTGCCAATTCGGGAATATGCGGAAGATGAATTTGTCTTTATGGCGACATCTAACGGCACTGTTAAAAAAGTGGCCTTGACCAATTTTGCTCGCCAGCGCAGTGTCGGTTTACGTGCGATTGAATTGGATGAAGGTGATACTTTGGTTAAAACCGCTATTACCAATGGTGAGAAAGATGTCTTGCTATATAGTAGTTCCGGTAGAGCAACTCGGTTTAATGAGACCACTATTCGTGCAATGGGCAGGACTGCACGAGGGGTTAGAGGCATTAGACTGGATGAAGCTTGTTATATGGTAGATATGATAATTCCTGAAGAGAATGGGCAAATACTTGCGGTTAGTGAAAATGGATATGGCAAACGAACTCCTGTCGAAGAGTTTCCTTGCAAAGGTCGTGGCGGCAAAGGCGTTATAGGCATGAAAACCGGCGAACGCAACGGAGCGATTGTGGGTGCTGTACAAGTGTTCGAAGGCGATGAAATCATGTTGATCAGCGATAAAGGGACTCTTGTTCGGACTCGAACTGAGGAAATTTCTTCCCAAGGCAGGAATACTCAGGGCGTGCGTCTGATCAAATTAAAAGAAGGCGAAAATCTGGTTGGTTTAGAGCGTATAGAAGAGCCAGAAGAAGAGCCCGTATATGAAGATGAGCCGGATGAAGATTTTAGTAAAAATACAACTAAGGTCACGAGTCAAGAATCAACTGAGAATGTGATGGATTCATCAGTAAGCAATGCTGGAGATAGTGCTGGAGACAGTGCTGGAGAAGATTCCAGCAAAGACTCTGCTGATGATAATGAAGAAAATCCACCAGTAGACGATGAATGATATCAAGACTGACCTACCTGTTGCATACTTAGGTCCCGAAGGTACATATTCTCATAGCGCTCTTCTTAGATATTTTGGGTCAGAACAAGCCGGTCTTCCTCTAGCAACTATAGAAGATACCTTCACTAGTGTTGAGGTTGGAGACTGTGATTACGCAATAGTTCCCGTAGAAAATTCATCTGAAGGTTCAGTTACAGCCACTCTCGATTGTTTCAATAAGAGCTCTCTTATTATTTGTGGTGAGATTTCATTGCGCATAAAGCATGTGTTACTGGGGAACTCTAAATCAAACAAAGAGAGCATTAAAAAAATTGTTTCTCATCAGCAGTCTTTAGGGCAATGCCGGCAATGGCTAGATCAACATTTCCCAGGAGTAGAAAGAGTGCCTGTAAGCAGCAATGCCGAAGCTGCCCTCATGGCCTCTCATGATTCATCTGTTGCTGCTATAGCCAGCAAATCTGCAGCCAAAATATATCAACTTTCGATGCTGGCAAAAGATATAGAAGATGCCCCTGATAATACGACCCGCTTCCTGGTTGTCAGCAAAAAATATCAGGCTCAAGCTAGCGCAGATGATAAAACTTCACTGATCGTAACGGTCTATAATGAGCCAGGCGCTTTATTGGAAGTGTTGGAGCCTTTAAAGCAATTTTCAGTGAATATGAGCAAATTAGAATCCAGGCCTTCTGGAAAAGAAGCTTGGTCCTATAGTTTCTATATTGATGTGGATGGGCATCAACAAAGTTCAAATGTTGCCTCTGCTTTAGCGGCGCTAAAGCAGCCCAACATTGACGTCAAAATTTTAGGTTCTTACCCGGTTTCGGGTTTGGTGCACAGCGAGCAAAGAAGAGTTTTAAGAGAACCTTCTCTGTTAAATAAAAAAATAGTGATTATTGGTCTTGGATTAATTGGCGGATCTGTTGCCAGAGCATTAGCAGATAGAGGCTTAACAGATCAGATATGGGCAGTAGGAAGAGATCTGGAAACTTTACAGCAAGCAAAAAATAAGGGCGTTATTGTCGACTTTGTCACTGAACTTGAATCAACCTGCTCAGATGCAGACTTAATACTCATAGCGGTACCTGGTTTAAGCGTTGCACCAGTTATGCAGGGCTTGGCAAAGCTGGTTAAAGATGATTGTGTCATTACAGATGTTTCTAGTGTTAAACAATCGACTGTCGATGCAGCAATACAGGCATTTGGACAACTACCGTCAAATCTAGTGCCCGGACATCCTATAGCAGGTTCTGAGAAAAGCGGTTTTAAAGCTGCAAGCCCTGATTTATTCGAACGCAAAAAAGTTATTTTGACCCCGCTACCTGAAACTAAGCAAACAGCTGTCAAACTGGTTAAGAGTTTATGGATAGAACTTGGTGCAGAGGTTATAGAAATGTCTATTCAACAACATGATGCAGTCTTGGCGGCTACTAGCCATCTGCCACATCTACTTGCATTTACTTTGGTTGATTCTCTTTCTCAGCAGGGTAGTAGTGATGAAATTTTTCGTTATGCTGCTGGAGGTTTTAGAGATTTCACTCGCATTGCGGCGAGCGACCCTGACATGTGGAGAGATATTTTTCTGAGTAATGCTGGCGCTATTTGCTCAATTCTTGAAACGTTTGAATCTGATTTGGCAGAATTTAAGCAGGCGATAGAAGCTAGTGACGGTGAGCAAATCAAGAAAGTGTTACAACGAGTTAAACAATCCAGAGATAAATTCCCTTTTAATTAATCATGAGTCTTAAACAAACATTTCAGGTGGCGCCAAAGGGCACACTACAAGGCAACATGCGTGTCCCTGGGGATAAATCTATTTCTCATCGCTCCATCATCATGGGTGCCATTGCAGAGGGTACAACACATATTGAAGGTTTTCTTGAAGGCGAAGATAGTTTTGCTACTCTTAAGGCATTTAGGGCAATGGGGGTGAAAATTACTGAGCCACATAATGGCAGCCTAAGTATTCAGGGCGTTGGCATGTCTGGATTGCAAGAACCAACACAGCCACTTGATATGGGAAATTCAGGTACTGCTATGCGTTTGTTATGCGGTTTGTTAGCTGCTCAGAAATTCTCTTGTGTACTTGTGGGAGATGAGTCCCTGTCAAGCAGACCAATGAAACGAGTAAGTGAGCCCTTAAGAACGATGGGTGCGAAGATAGAGCTTGAAGATGGTGGCATGGCACCTATTAGAATTAGCCCGTCTCAGCTTACAGCGATAAATTATGATATGCCGGTTGCCAGTGCTCAGGTTAAATCTTGTCTGCTATTGGCTGCGCTTTATGTTGATGGGGTAAGTACGGTCACTGAACCCGCGGTTTGTCGTAATCACACTGAACTGATGTTGCAAGGCTTTGGTTACCCCCTAGAGATTGTAGGGAATAAAGTAACTATTAGAGGCGGGGCTAGCTTAAAAGCCTGTGATATTGATATTCCTGCTGATATAAGCTCAGCAGCATTTTTTCTAGTTGGAGCATGTATAGCACCTGGATCTGATCTAACGCTTAAGCATGTAGGGATTAATCCTACCCGGATCGGGGTTGTTAATATTTTACAGGCCATGGGAGCTAATATCGAATTATTAAAGCAACATGAAGTGGGCGGTGAAGCTGTTGCCGATATTAGAGTTCGTTATGCTCCTTTGCATGGTATTGATATTCCTGTCGACCAAGTACCTTTGGCTATTGATGAATTTCCCGCTTTGTTTATCGCTGCTGCTTGCGCTGAAGGTATAACCACGCTAAGTGGTGCAGAGGAATTAAGAGTTAAGGAAAGTGATCGAATTCAGGCTATGGCGGATGGTTTAGCTACACTTGGAGTTAAGCATGAGGTAAAGCCTGACGGAATAATTATTACAGGTTCTGCAATTGGAGGCGGAGTAATTGATAGCAAAGGTGACCACCGCATTGCTATGGCATTTTCAATAGCAGCATTAGCTGCAGATCGAGAAATTACGATATTGGATTGTGACAATGTGGCGACGTCTTTTCCTGGTTTTGCTGAACTTGCTCAAAGCTGCGGCATTGATTTGAGGGTAGGCACGTCATGACAGAGCATATAAAAAGCGATGTGTCAGTTATCACTATCGATGGTCCCAGTGGCACAGGCAAAGGGACTATTGCTCATATGCTTGCGCAAACCTTAAATTGGCATTTGCTGGACAGTGGCGCACTATATCGTTTAGTCGGAGTTGGAGCTGAGAAAAAAGGGATATTATTGAGTAATATCAAAGAATTAGTGTTGTTCTCTTTAGATATGGATGTGCACTTTTCCAGACTCTTTGAAGGTTCGATAGAGTTGAATGGGGAAGAAGTTTCAAATCTTATAAGACAGGAATCTAGTGGAGAATTAGCCTCTCTGGTAGCAGTTATCCCTGAAATTAGAGCAGCCCTTTCTGAAAGGCAATTAGCATTTCGACAGTTGCCTGGCTTGGTTGCAGATGGCCGTGATATGGGAACGGTTATTTTTCCCGATGCAACACAAAAATTCTTCCTTACTGCTTCACCCCAAGAACGGGGAGAAAGACGATATAAGCAGTTGATAAATAAGGGACTTAATGTTAATCTGCGCGCCCTTTTGCTGGATATAGCCGCTCGTGATGAGCGAGATTCGCAACGTGCTATTTCTCCGCTTGTTCCCGCTGAAGATGCTTTACTGATCGATACCACTGAATTAAGTATTGATCAGGTGTTTGAAAAAGTGCTGACTACTTCTCAACAAGTACTCAGTAAGCACTAAATTAAACAGGCAAGATAAGAAAAAATACAAAAAATAAAGTGTGCTGTATGTGCCAGTAAAAACTGCAGCAAACTCTACAATAACTGACCCATATTGGCTGGAATATGGTGTGATATGAGAACTTGCTTAAGCTAAGTTTTCGAAATATAGGTAAAAATATGAGCGAAAGTTTCGCAGCGTTATTTGAAGAAAGTTTAAAAGATATCCAAATGAAGTCGGGTTCCATTATTACTGGAACTATTATTGATATCGATTCAGACTGGGTAACAGTCCACGCAGGTCTGAAATCTGAAGGCGTTATTCCACGAGAAGAATTTTTAACTGATCAAGGTGAATTTACCCTACAGGTAGGAGATGAAGTCAAAGTTGCCTTAGACTCTGTAGAAGATGGATTCGGTGAGACTAAATTATCCAGAGAGAAGGCTAAACGTGCTGAGACTTGGATGGTGTTAGAAGATGCTATTGAAAAGAATGAAGCTGTTATTGGTGTAATTAACGGCAAGGTTAAAGGTGGTTTTACAGTAGATGTAAACACTATACGTGCATTCTTACCTGGTTCATTAGTTGATGTCCGTCCTGTACGTGACGTTGACCATCTTATGTTTAAAGAACTCGAATTTAAATTAATTAAACTGGATCAAAAACGCAATAACGTTGTAGTTTCACGCCGTGCAGTTCTAGAGTCTGTTAATAGTGAAGAACGTGATGAATTACTTTCAAATCTAGAAGAAGGCCAGTCTGTTAAAGGTGTAGTTAAAAACCTTACAGATTACGGTGCCTTTGTTGACCTTGGTGGTGTTGATGGCTTATTACATATCACTGATATGTCTTGGAAACGCATCAAGCACCCAAGTGAAATCGTTGAAGTTGGCGCCGAAATAGACGTTAAAATATTGAAGTTCGATCGAGAACGCAATCGTGTTTCTCTAGGGTTGAAGCAATTAGGTGAAGATCCTTGGGTGGAAATTAAAAATCGTTATCCTGAAAATACTAAAGTTAAAGCTGTTGTTACTAACCTGACAGATTATGGTTGTTTTGCTGAACTTGAAGAAGGTGTTGAAGGGCTAGTTCATGTTTCTGAAATGGATTGGACTAACAAAAACATACACCCTTCAAAATTGGTAAATCTTGGTGATGAAGTAGAAGTAATGATTTTAGATATTGACCAGGAACGTCGTCGTATTTCACTTGGCC
Source organism: uncultured Pseudomonadales bacterium (assembly GCA_943789335.1). Classification (GTDB taxonomy): domain Bacteria; phylum Pseudomonadota; class Gammaproteobacteria; order Pseudomonadales; family Pseudohongiellaceae; genus UBA5109. The sequence goes on from CALSTS010000006.1 coordinate 339,624, forward strand.
TTAAACAATGTCAGAAAAATCCTTGGGATGCGTTTGGAGAAACCTTCAAAAAAGGCGACAGAATTTCTGGTAATATTAAATCTATTACTGATTTCGGAATATTTATTGGCCTAGACGGTGAAATTGATGGTTTGGTGCATTTATCGGATATTTCATGGGAAGAAGCAGGTGAACAGGCTGTTCGTGAATATACTAAAGGAGACAAGATTGATACTGTAATTCTTTCTATTGATCCTGAAAGAGAACGTATTTCTTTAGGTATTAAGCAACTTTCTGGAGATCCTTTCGCGGCCTATACTGAAGAGAATGACAAAGGCGCTATAGTCACTGGAACCATCACTTCAGTTGATACTAAAGAAGCTGTAGTAACTCTTGCTGAAGGTGTTGAAGCACTTTTGAAAGCTACTGATATTAGTCGTGATCGAGTTGAAGATGCTCGTACTGTGCTAAATGAAGGTGATGAAATTGAAGCTATGATCGTCAATTTGGATCGTAAAAATAGAACAATAGCTGTTTCTATAAAAGCGAAAGAAATTGGAGAAGAAAAGAATTCAGTTGCAGAACATAAAAAGCAAACTACTACTGCTGCCTCACCGGCTACAGTTGGAGATTTGATTAAAGCGCAAATGGATAAAGAATAGCGTCGATTACTAAAGGAAAGCTAATTATAACAGACTGTTAAGGTTGTAAAGTTATGACTAAATCGGAATTAATAGAACGTATAGCGGAAAAACAGAATCAATTATCATTAAAAGATATTGAGTTAACTGTTAAAGCTATTATTTCTTATATGTCGGAATCCCTTGCTGAGGGGGGGCGTATTGAAATTCGTGGTTTCGGTAGCTTTTCGCTACATTATCGTGCACCTCGCGTTGGCAGAAATCCTAAAACTGGAGAAGCAGTGGATTTGAAAGGTAAACATGTTCCACATTTTAAAGCTGGTAAGGAATTAAGAGATCGAGTCAATGACAGTTTGCAAAGAGAAAGTTCGTAATATCACAAATCTTTTTTGATGTTAATAAAACGGCGGGACCTCATGCGGGTACCGCCGTTTTTTTTAACCCTTTTTTTTATTGTAGTTCTATATAAAGTAACAAAATGTCCAAAATAGCTCGTTTTATAACTGGTTTGTTTTTTTTACTGGTGGTACTAGCCGGTTTCATATTCACTAGTAATAATAGTGTCTTGGTGCCGCTTTGGATCGGCATTGAATTATCTCCACAAAGTCTTGCTGTTTGGGTGCTTTTAGCTTTTGCTTGGGGCGGCGTTCTGGGTTTATTGTTAGGCTATGGTTTATTTCGTCATATAAAAGCTCAATTTAAAATTAATCAGTTAGAAGCACGTCTTAAAAAAGATCAAAGTAACAATATCAGTTTACCCATTGAAACCAAAAAAGGTTTTAACAAAAGAAAAGACAAGTAGGCTGGCTATGGAATTAGGGAATTTTTTTCTATCAGTATTAATACTGATAGCTGTGGGTTTAGCCTGGTATTCAGGCTATAGGACACGCATAAAATCTCATTATTCGCTGACTAAAAATGACCATAAAGATTATTTTATAGGTTTGAATTACCTATTAAATGACGAGCCTGATCAGTCTATCGATGCCTTTATTTCTTCACTAGAAATAAACTCAACTACTCTAGAAAGCCATCTTGCCTTAGGAGATTTGTTAAGACGCCGTGGTAAAGTCGATGGATCAATCGCGGTATATCAAAAATTATTGGCTATTTCTCAATTAGATAATAAAGAATTGAATCAGGTTAAGCTTGGTTTAGTAAAAAGTTATGTTGCCGCAGGATTATTTGATAGGGCAGAAAAACTGATTGATGAATTGAAAGTGGCTGATACAAAAATTCAAATTGCTGCATTAAAGATAGGTCTTACGGTATACCAACTTGAAAAAGAATGGCAAAAAGCGATTAAGGCAGCGAATCATTTGCTTAAATTATCTATGCCTAATGAGCGTCAAGAAATTCAGGCTAAAGCTTCTCATTTCTACTGTGAACTTGCAGAAAAAGAATTAGATTTACAGCATTACAATCAGGCTAAAGAGTATCTAAGTAAAGCTAGAAACATGGATAAAGCTAATGTAAGAACTAGCTTGATTTTGGGTAAACTTGAATTTGAACAAGCGAATTACAAACAGGCGATTAAAGCCTTGCTGAAAATATCAACTCAAAACCCGAGTTTTACGGCTGAGGCATTCGATTTAATTATTGCTTCGTATCAAGCTTTAAATAATCATAAAAAAATACAAAAATTTATAGAACATAGTCTAGAAGATCCACTATCAGCAGGGCTTTTATTGAAAGTTATTCAGTATATAAAAGGCAGTGAAGGTAGAGGGAAGGCTAAAGAAGTTTTGTTTCAACGGATTGAATCAAAGCCATCAATAGAGTTGCTAGGTCAGGCCATATTGCTTAATGATAATGCCGAGATTGATCCTAATGCTGAGAAGTTTCATGAGATACTAACAAACTATCTGGAAAGTAAAACTAAATACCAGTGTGGTAGCTGCGGATTTGAATTAAAAAGTTTACATTGGCAATGTCCCGGGTGTAATGAATGGGGTTTTATTAAGCCTATAGATCCATTTATTAAAGAAGTTGATGGGTAAATAATTTAAAATTACTGAAGCGCCAAAGATCGCAGTTTTAAAAATATTTAATGATAAATTTTTATAGGTAGTAGTTATGAATTATAACAAGCAAATAATAATTGCTCTGGATTTTTCGACAGAGAAGGCCTGTTTGGATTTTTTAAAAGATATTGATCCCGATCGTTGTCGCGTAAAAGTTGGCAAAGAATTATTTACTCGATGTGGCCCAGATTTAATAAGAAAAATTAGCGCGGAAGGCTATGAAATATTTTTAGATTTAAAATTTCATGATATTCCTAATACCGTTGCAGGCGCGTTAAAGGCCGCAGCAGATTTGGGAGTCTGGATGGTTAATGTACATGCTTCAGGTGGCAAAGCGATGTTGGATGCCTCTCGAGAAGCCCTAAATTTTAAAGAAGCACCTTTGTTAATTGCCGTAACAGTACTCACCAGTTTGGGTTCTGAAGATTTAACTGAAATAGGTGTAAGCCGTAATTCTCAACAACAAGTTCAATTATTGGCTGATTTATCAGTAAATTCTGGATTAGATGGAGTTGTTTGCTCTGCGCAAGAAACGGATTTTTTACGCTCACAATGCCCAATAGAATTTAAATTAGTTACTCCTGGCATTCGTCCTAAAGGTGATAGTGTCGACGACCAAAAAAGAGTTGTTACGCCTCGTTCAGCCCTAGAGCAGGGTAGTGATTTTTTAGTAATGGGGAGGCCGATCACTCAAACGAATAACCCTTCAGTAAAATTGGATAGCATAATCCAAGATATTGAATCTTAATTCTAAAATAAAAAAATGAAAATTATAAAAGCTCTGCTAGGCTTATATTGCAGTGCGTTGATGCACTCATTTTATATTTTAAAGATTAAGGGAAAAGCAAAGGAGATTGATATGAAAGGATGCATGAGTAAAATCAAGAAAGAAATTACAAGTAACTTCAAGTTATTCAAAGCTACTTGTTTTTTTATGTTGTTGTTAGGTTCATATAACGGCTTGGCGCAAACCCATTCTGAAAATCAAGATGATTTAAACGTTTTGCAAAGTGGGCCAACTGAACAAGTAAATATTAATTTAGCCGATGCAGAGACCATTGCTATGGTTTTAGATGGTGTAGGCTTAAATAGAGCTGAGGCTATTGTTGATTATCGGGAATCCAATGGTGATTTCAAAGCTATCGATGATCTGATCATGGTAAGCGGCATCGGAGAATTTACCGTTCGTAATAATGCAGATAAAATTCTTTTATTTAGCGAGTAGTCACAAAAAAAGCCGGATAACTGATTGCCACTAGCCAAGCAAAAGCGCCGCTAATCGGCTTTATCCGGCATTTCCTGTTATTTATGCTAAAGATTCTGTTTATTTACCTTTTAAATATGCAATAGATTTAATATAGGTTTATGGCGGGGGTATATCTGGGGTATAAAAGCACTTAAAGTATCTTAAGTACTATAAGGAATTTGGCTGCCCAAGTTGGACTCGAACCAACAACCAAGTGATTAACAGTCACCTACTCTACCATTGAGCTATTGGGCATTTATTTTGATACTTATATATTATATCGACACTTACTTTGAGTGAAAGATTATAACTCTTAAGCGGCGCGTATGTTAATTAGATTTATTCATAGGGTCAACCACATCTTTGCGTTGAATAGCTCTTTGTTTAAGTAAATTATAAGAATTTTAATATAGCTATTTACGAGAACCCGGCTTAAATAGTCAGCTTTCTTATCTCTCAAGAGAGTTCATTTCGTTTTTTAATGCGCTTACAATGGAACATTTTGTTCTCGGATAAATGGATAAGAAATTTGAATCGTTTTGAAATAAATGCCCCTTTTGAACCCGCTGGAGATCAACCTCAAGCAATCAGAGAGTTGGTAGACGGGCTAAGCGATGGCTTATCAGCTCAAACCCTGCTGGGTGTAACTGGATCGGGTAAAACGTTTACCATTGCCAATGTAATCCAGGAGACTCAGCGTCCTGCCTTGATTATGGTGCACAATAAGACTCTTGCTGCCCAACTTTATGGCGAGTTAAAAGATTTCTTCCCTAAAAACGCCGTAGAATATTTTGTATCTTATTACGATTATTATCAGCCAGAGGCCTATGTTCCGGCTTCAGATTCCTATATAGAAAAAGATTCATCAGTGAATGAGCATATCGAGCAGATGCGCTTATCGGCCACTAAGTCTTTATTGGAAAAGCGGGATGTCATTGTTGTAGCGACGGTTTCATCAATTTATGGTTTGGGGGATCCGACAACTTATTTGGATATGGTTTTGCACTTGAATGTCGGCGGCAAGCTGGATCAGCGTGTTTTGTTAAAGCGCCTGTCCGAATTGCAGTACACCCGCAATGAGATGGACCTGCATAGAAGCTCATACCGGGTTCGAGGTGACGTTATCGATATTTATCCGGCTGAATCTGATAGCAATGCAATTCGAATTGAACTTTTTGATGATGAAATAGAAAGCCTGGCTTATTTTGATCCTCTTACCGGTGAAGTTTTACAAAAGGTTCCGCGTCTTACTGTTTTCCCAAAATCACATTACGTCACTCATCGAGAGCGCATGCTCGAAACTATTGAACTGGTGAAAGTAGAGTTAAGCCATAGATTAAAGTATCTGGAAGAGCATAATTTTTTAGTAGAAGCCCAGCGTCTTAAACAACGCACCCAATTTGATCTGGAAATGATGGCGCAGCTGGGATATTGCACGGGAGTTGAAAACTATTCCCGTTACTTATCGGGTCGTGAAGAAGGGCAGGCGCCTCCAACTTTATTTGATTACTTACCAGCAGATGCCTTTGTAGTGGTTGATGAATCGCATGTGACTGTTCCACAGATTGGAGCCATGTATAAAGGCGATCGCTCACGTAAAGAAACCCTCGTACAGTATGGATTCAGGTTGCCCTCAGCTTTAGATAACCGACCTCTGCGTTTTGCTGAATGGGAGCAATTGGTGCCACAGCTTATATTTGTGTCAGCAACGCCCTCAGATTATGAAAAACAACATGAAGGCCAAAGGGTAAACCAAGTGGTTAGACCGACAGGTTTATTGGATCCCATACCTGAAGTCAGACCAGCCACTCATCAAGTGGATGATCTGCTGTCTGAGGTTAGAAAACGCGTTGTAGTCAATGAAAGAGTATTAGTAACGACCTTAACCAAGCGTATGGCTGAAGATTTAACCGATTACTTGGCTGATAACGGCGTACGTGTACGTTATTTGCATTCTGATATCGATACAGTTGAAAGAGTTGAAATCATTAGAGACCTGCGCCTTGGAGAGTTTGATGTCTTGGTCGGAATTAACTTGCTACGTGAAGGGCTTGATATCCCAGAAGTTTCTTTAGTGACTATTTTAGATGCAGATAAAGAAGGTTTTTTACGCTCGGAACGGTCATTGATTCAGACTATGGGGCGAGCTGCCAGAAATATTAATGGCAAGGTTATCCTTTATGCAGACCGTGTTACAGCTTCCATGCAGCGTGCAATTGATACAACGATGGAACGTCGTCGTATTCAGCATGAATATAACGAAACACATGGAATAATACCCCAAGGTATTGAAAAAGGCGTGGCAGATATTATGGAAGGTGCTGGACAAACTCAGGGTAAAGGTAAGCGCAGCTACACAAATTTCCGTGAAGTTGCTGAGGCTGAAGGTGAATATGATTCTGCTTCAAAAGCGATGAGCCCAGCTCAAATGGCTAAAGAGATTAAACGTTTGGAAGAAGTTATGTATGAGCATGCTCGAAACCTGGAATTTGAAGAAGCAGCTCAAGTTCGCGATCAGGTTTCAAAGATTAATGGGAAATTTATTTCTTAAAATTTTACTGGATTTCAGAACTTATTTATTAATAATCTTTTAGACGATGCGTCTAACCTGAAACTTGCACCAACTCCTTAATTTCCTTGTGATTTCGCCTTAGTATCTCTATAATCGCCGCTCTTTTCGGAAAGCCTGTAAGCTGCATATTCACAGGGTTTTAGAAGGATGGGTAATAGAAATAGGCGCGTAGCTCAGTTGGTTAGAGCGCTACCTTGACATGGTAGAGGTCACCAGTTCGAATCTGGTCGTGCCTACCAATCCAAAAATGCTAAAGCTAAGTTGTAAATATATTGTAAAAGGGGAAAGCAGGACGACTGTTCCTGTTCAAAAAAATGTTAACTATCACATTACCAGACGGCAGCAAGCGAGAATTTGATCAGCACGTAAGTGTGCATGGTCTTGCCGAAGCAATCGGTCCTGGTTTGGCCAAAGCTGCTATTGCCGGGAAGGTTGATGGTCAATTAGTCGATACTTCGTTTGAAATTGAGCAGGATGCTGAAGTCGCTATTGTTACTTCTCGCGATCCAGAAGGTCTGGAAGTCATTCGTCATTCTTGTGCTCACCTAATGGCTAATGCGGTTCAAAATTTATTTCCTTCAGCGCAAGTGACTATTGGTCCGGTTATAGAAAACGGATTTTTTTATGACTTTGCTTTTGAAAGGCCATTCACCCCAGAAGATCTTGAAGCTATCGAAAAAGAAATGCTACGCCTGAGTAAGGAAGAGGTGCTAGTTGAACGTAGCATGATGAACCGGGATGAAGCGGTTGCTATGTTCAAAGACATGGGGGAAACATACAAAGTTCAAATTATTGAAAGCATTCCTAATGCTGAAGGTCTTTCATTTTATCGTCAGGGTGATTTTATTGACCTTTGTCGTGGCCCTCATGTTCCTACTACAGGCCATATCAAAGCCTTTAAATTGATGTCTGTGGCCGGTGCTTACTGGCGAGGTGATTCCAACAATGAGATGTTGCAACGGATTTATGGGACAGCCTGGACTGATAAAAAAGATTTAAAACAATATTTACATTTACTGGAAGAAGCAGAGCGTCGCGATCATCGTAAGATTGGCAAAAAACTCGATCTGTTCCATTTTCAGGAAGAGGCGCCTGGAATGGTATTTTGGCATCCTAAAGGCTGGAGCATTTACCAAATAATTAAACGCTATATGCAAACCTTGTTTGAGCAAAATGGCTATCAGGAAATAAATACTCCGCAATTAGTTGATTACAGTCTCTGGGATAAATCAGGGCATTCAGCTAAATTTTCTGAACAAATGTTTAGTGTCGAATCTGAAAATCGTATGTATGCAATTAAGCCAATGAATTGCCCATGCCATATTCAGGTTTTTAATCAGGGTTTGAAATCTTATCGTGACTTACCTTTACGTTTAGCCGAATTCGGCTCATGTCATCGCTATGAACCTTCCGGCAGTATGCATGGTTTGATGCGGGTTAGGTCATTTACCCAGGATGACGGGCATATTTTCTGTACTGAAGATCAGATACAAGATGAAGTGTCAGTATTTATTGATATGGTTTACAAGGTTTATCAGGATTTTGGCTTCGATGAAATAATCTTACGACTTTCTACGCGTCCCGAGCAACGGGTTGGTGAGGATGATGTGTGGGATCGGTCAGAAGCTGCATTACAAGAAGCTTTGGATAAGACGGGCAGGGAATGGCAACTATTACCAGGCGAAGGAGCTTTTTACGGCCCTAAAATTGAATTTGCGCTCAAAGATTGCATGGGCCGAGAGCAACAATGCGGTACTATTCAAGTTGATTTCTCTATGCCAGGTCGACTCGGTGCACATTTTATTGCCGAAGATAACAGTCGTCATACGCCAGTCATGTTACATCGAGCAATTTTTGGTTCTTTTGAGCGTTTTATCGGGATTTTGATTGAACATTATGAAGGCGCTTTTCCTGCTTGGTTGTCGCCAATTCAGGCCGTAGTTTTGAATATTACTGACAAACAGGCCGAATATTGCAATAAAATTGTGGATTCCCTTAAAAATAAAGGGTTTAGAGTCGAAAGTGACTTGAGAAATGAGAAGGTCGGGTTTAAAATCCGCGAGCACACAGTACAACGAATACCCTACCTGCTTGTAGCCGGTGATAAAGAAGTTGCCGCAAATACCATTTCGGTCAGAGATCGTACAGGTAAAGATCTGGGAGTAATGGAGATTGCCCAGTTCGAAGCGTTGCTACAACAGGATATTGAGAACTACAGTAGGGTTTGATAACAGGGTTTGATAGTACTAAAGATTAACTTGAACGGAGAAATATATTATTAAGCGTGAAAATGCCAAAAGCAAAAAGGCCATTATCAATGATGATATTACTGCAGAACAAGTTAGATTAATTCTTGCCGATAGTACCCAGAAAGGGATAGTGAGTCTGGAAGAAGCTAAGCAGGAGGCTGCTGCGGTTAAACTAGATTTAGTACTAATTTCGCCTGATGCTGAGCCACCAGTTTGCAAAGTCATGGATTATGGCAAACATGTTTTTGAGCTTAAAAAACAAAATGCGGCTAAAGAAGAAACAAAGCCGTACCCACGTTAAAGAAATGAAGTTTCGCCCAGGGACGGAAGAAGGAGATTATCAGGTAAAACTACGCAACCTGACACGTTTCCTCAATGACGGAGACAGAGCCAAAGTCACGGTACGTTTTCGTGGCCGCGAGCTGGCTCATCAACATATCGGAATGGAGCTGATTCAGAGATTGAAAGTTGATCTTGCTGAACACGGCACCGTCGACCAGGAACCTAAAATGGAAGGTCGACAGTTAACCATGGTGTTAACCCCGGTAAAGAAAAAGCTGTAAGAGTTTCCCTTTTATTCTTTGAGAAATCCGAAGAGTTCGGGAGGAAATGCTTTTACTTAATTTAAACGTAAGGAAGCCAAACAAAAAAACGGCTTACCTTAAATGCGGAGTACGACAATGCCTAAACAGAAAGTACACAGTGGTGCTGCAAAGCGCTTCAAAAAGACCGGATCCGGCCTCAAGCGTAAAAGCGCCTATAAAAGCCATATCCTTACCAAAATGACGACCAAGCGTAAGCGTCAATTACGAGGGACTTCTGAGGTTCATCCTGCAGATATGTCTAATGTAAAACGCATGCTGCGTCAGAATTAAGGGGGATTAACTAATGGCAAGAGTTAAACGTGGTGTTGTAGCACACCGTCGACATAAAAAAATTCTAAAGCAGGCTAAAGGTTACTACGGAGCTCGTAGTCGAGTATTCCGCGTAGCTAAACAGGCTGTTATTAAAGCGGGTCAATATGCTTATCGCGATCGTAAGGTTAAGAAACGTGTATTCCGTGCCTTATGGATTACCCGTATTAATGCGCAGGCTAGGGTTAATGACATAACCTATAGCCGTCTGATTGCTGGCCTTAAGAAAGCTGAAATTGTAATTGACCGACGTGTATTGGCTGATTTAGCTGTCAATGATAAAGATGCTTTTGCGGCAGTTGCTCAAGAGGCAAAAGCGGCACTCGCCTAATTTATTAACCAGACGAGACCTGGATCAGGTATGGATAATCTGGAATCCCTAACAAGCTCAGCCTTGCAGGCTATCGAACTAGCTGGAAATGCAGCTGAGCTTGATGGTCTGCGTGTGCAGTATTTGGGCAAGAAAGGCAGTCTGACTGAACAGCTCAAAGCGCTGGGCAAATTACCTGCAGAAGATAGGCCGGCTGCTGGTGTAGCCATTAATCAGTGTAAGCAACAAGTTCAAGAAGCCATAAATCTGCGCAAAGAATCTATTGATACTGCGGCAACTTCTGAGTTGCTGCAACGTGAAGCGATAGATGTTAGTTTACCTGGCAGGCGTCAGCAAGCTGGTGCATTGCATCCAGTAACTAGGACTATTGAGCGTATAGAAGATATTTTCTCCGCTGCGGGTTTTGACACGGTTGAAGGCCCAGAAATCGAAGATGATTATCATAACTTTGAGGCACTTAATATACCTGATCACCATCCAGCTAGGGCAATGCATGATACTTTCTATTTTGATACCAATACCTTACTGAGAACACACACCTCGACTGTTCAAGTAAGAACCATGGAAACTGGTGAAGCGCCTTTTCGAATTATTTGTCCGGGTCGAGTGTATCGCTGCGATTCTGATTTGACTCACACACCTATGTTCCACCAGGTAGAGGGTCTGTTGATTGATGAGAATGCTAGCTTCGCCGATTTGAAAGGCATTATCGAAGATTTTCTTAAAGCGTTTTTTGAAGCAGATCTTTCTGTACGATTTCGTCCTTCTTATTTTCCATTTACTGAGCCATCGGCAGAAGTTGATGTGCAATGTGTCAATTGTGGTGGTGAAGGTTGCCGAGTTTGCGGTCATACTGGCTGGCTGGAAATTCTTGGTTGCGGCATGGTGCATCCCAAAGTGTTGGAATTCTCAGGCGTTGATTCTGAAAAATATTCCGGCTATGCCTTTGGCATGGGAGTTGATCGTTTAGCTATGTTGCGTTACCAGATTAAAGATCTGCGGTTGTTGTTTGAAAATGATTTACGTTTTCTGCAGCAGTTTTCTTAGAGGGTTGATCCAGTGAAATTCAGCGAAATTTGGTTGCGTGAATGGGTTAACCCAGAAATCACCACAAAAGAATTAGTTGCTCAACTGACTATGGCAGGCTTGGAAGTGGATGCTGTCGAGCCGGCTGCAAATAAATTTACCGGGGTTGTTGTAGGTGAAGTCATTAGTGTTGAAAAGCACCCTGATGCCGATAAGCTTAATGTTTGTCAGGTAAGTAATGGTAATGAAACATTACAGGTAGTATGCGGCGCACCTAATGTTGCCAGCGGTCAAAAGGTCCCTTTTGCTTTAGTCGGCGCGCAACTGGCGGTAGACTTTAAAATTAAACAAGCCAAATTACGTGGTGCTGAATCTAACGGCATGCTGTGTTCTTCAGAAGAATTGGGTTTGGCTGAAAAATCTGATGGAATTCTAGAGCTTCCAGCAGACGCGAAAGCTGGTCAGGATATTAGAGAATATCTAAAGCTTGATGACTCACTCATAGATCTAGATTTAACGCCAAATCGAGGTGATTGCTTAAGCATTCAGGGCATAGCGCGTGAAGTCGGAGTACTGAATAAATCTCAGCCAAATTTTCCAAATTTAGATGCTGTACCAAGCACTATTGATGATGTTTTCCCAGTTGAGCTACTTAGTCCAGAAGATTGCCCTAGATACCTGGGTCGGGTTATTCGTAATGTTAATGTTAGCGCGGTATCTCCTGTTTGGTTACAGGAAAAACTCAGGCGCAGTGGTATACGCAGTATTGATCCGGCGGTAGATGTCACAAACTACGTTATGTTGGAACTTGGCCAGCCACTACATGCTTTTGATCTAGATGTTCTTGATAAAGGTATTCAAGTGCGTCGAGCTAATCAAGCTGAAAAGCTGGTGTTACTGGATGGCCGCGAAGTAGAGTTGGATAAAGATACATTAGTTATTGCTGATCATACAAAAGCTTTGGCTATTGCTGGTGTAATGGGTGGTGAGCATAGCGGCATAAATACCAATACTCAGCATATTTTCCTGGAAAGTGCATTTTTTAACCCCCTCAGTATCGCCGGTAAGGCACGCACTTATGGTATGCATACAGATGCCTCTCATCGTTTTGAGCGCGGAGTCGATTATGAATTGCCAAAATTAGCGATTGAACGAGCGACTAGATTGTTACTGGATATTGTTGGCGGAGACGCTGGTCCGGTAGTCATTACTGATGCTGACTTGCCTGAAACCAGAGAAGTTAAATTACGAGCGAGTAAAGTCTTTAGCTTGCTCGGTATAGATATTCCTGCGCCAGAAATAGAAAGTATTCTTACGCGCTTAGGGCTTGAAGTACTAGAAAGTAATGCAGAAGAGAGAAATACAAGTTGGCTGTTTAAAGTGCCGAGCTGGCGTTTTGATATAAGTATAGAAGCTGACCTGATAGAAGAACTGGCCCGTATATACGGCTATGATAATCTCCCTATTAGCAGTGCTTCTACAGGTAGTAGGTTGCATGCATCAAGTGAGCGTAAATTACATTTAAGGCAGCTTAGAAGAAGGCTTATTTCCTTTGGTTATCAAGAGGTTATCAGCTATAGTTTTGTGGAGCCTGAGCTAGAAAGAACGCTTTCTTCGGCTTTAACTCAGCCAGTAATCTTATCAAACCCTATTTCCAGTGAAATGTCAGTCATGCGCCGAAACCTCTGGTCGGGTTTGCTGCAAACACTTAAACATAATCAAAATCGACAGCAAGACAGAGTGCGTATTTTTGAATCAGGCTTAGTATTTTCCAAGACAGAAGAGGGTATTAGTCAGGATGCCATGTTGGGAGGCCTGATTTGGGGGGATCAAACACCAGAACAATGGGGTGAAGGTTCTCGCTCTAGTGATTTCTATGATATTAAAGGTGATGTAGAAAATCTGCTTGCAATGACTAATGACTCTAGTGCTTTTAGCTTTACGGCGGCTGAGCACCCTGCATTACAGTCTGGTCAAAGTGCATGTATATCAAGGGGTCAAAAGGCTTTAGGGTGGGTAGGCGCCTTAAGTCCCAAAATACAAAACGCCTTAGATATCCCTGGGAAAGTTTATCTATTTGAGTTGGACGTCAAAACATTAGAAGAGGCTACACTGACCAAGGTTAGTAATTTATCTAAATACCCATCAGTGCGTAGAGATATAGCACTGGTTGTTAAAAAAGAGCTTAACTATTCTGAATTAGCAGCGCTTATTCGACAGCAGGCAGGTGAATTTCTGGAAGATTTAGTGTTGTTTGACGTCTATCAGGGCGAAAACATTGAAGCTGACAAACAAAGCCTAGCATTAGGTTTAACCTTTCAGAACCCAAGCCGAACTCTAAATGATGATGAGATAAATGAGATAATTAATAAGTGTATCAAGGCACTAGAAGCACAATTTAATGCAGAATTAAGGTGATTTTCGTCTAAACTTAGGCCATAATTGCCAACCCAAGTCGAAAAATAGTTACAAAATACAAGTATTAAGGCAGGAACTATGGGTAGTGGAGCACTGACAAAAGCGGAAATGGCCGAGCGTCTATTTGATGAAATGGGCCTTAACAAGCGTGAAGCCAAAGAACTAGTAGAACAGTTCTTTGAAGAAGTCAGGCAGTCGCTGGAAAGTAATGAGCAAGTAAAACTATCTGGTTTTGGTAATTTCGATTTGCGTGATAAGCGTGAGCGTCCTGGACGTAACCCTAAAACCGGAGAAGAAATTCCCATTCAGGCACGCCGAGTGGTGACTTTCAGACCAGGGCAGAAACTTAAATCGAGAGTAGAAGGCTATGCTGGAACCGAGTCATAATTCAGAATTACCGGAAATCCCGTCCAAACGTTATTTCACCATTGGTGAAGTAAGCGACTTATGTGAAGTTAAACCACATGTATTGCGATATTGGGAGCAGGAATTTACCCAATTAAAGCCGGTTAAGCGTCGTGGTAATCGTCGCTATTACCAACGTCAGGATGTCATCCTGATTCGCCAGATTCGCACCCTCTTATATGAGCAAGGTTTTACTATTGGTGGCGCCAGACAACGTATGGCGGGCAGTGGGGATGCTGTTGAAGTACAGCCAGTGATAAATCAGCGGGTGATCAAGGAACTGATCGAAGAGATTGAAGAAGCGTTAACTCATTTAGCAAGCTAACAGCAGTTAATAGCGCTCATATTAGTTTTTTTACTAACCCTCTATAATCTCAAAAATCGGAGTGTAGCGCAGCCTGGTAGCGCACCACACTGGGGGTGTGGTGGTCGTCGGTTCAAATCCGGCCACTCCGACCAAATACTTATCCAATCAAGTCCATATCCATCCTAAAAGCCCTGTTTTATAGGGTTATTTAAGTTATACTTTGTCCATCCAGGTCCGAGCCCATCCACCCACATACCGACATTATGGCGGTATATCTGACGGTATAGAGCGGGTTGTTAGGTTAGATACCGTCAATTTGGCAAAATTATGATACATAAGCTGGCTGCTACAGCCGTTAAACAAGCAAAGCCCAAAGATAAAGCTTACTTAAACCGGTGATGCTCCCCCCTCTTCAGGGGTAGGCGGTGGCGGCAAAGCTCGCTTTTCTCCGGGTGTCGGAGCTCCTGGATCATGTGGAATCGGTTGACCTGCCATATACCGAATTTCTTCTACTGGCTGTGATTCATTGTCATAAGCCCTGTCGTAACAGCTAGCTAAATCTTCAGGAGATTTTTTTGTCTCCGTCATTTTTTCTTTTGCGAACTGGGCTGCATCGTAGGCCATGTATTGAGGCAATCCTTTGGTGGTGCCACTTCGCGCCGAGCCTTCGGGCACACGATTATGTTGTCGTCTAGCCAGACGTTGTAGTATATTCCAGGCGCGTTTGTTATCTTCAATAGGCATCACTTCCACCTCACCATTGGCTTCAAAGTCACGCCATATTTGTTCACCTACCTCAGTGCGGATCACGACTATAGTGGATTGATCTGTTCCCACTCCACCACAAGAAATATCCGCCAATTCAGCAGAAAAATCTGCACAGTGCTGGCATTCAGGACGTTGATAATCGCGCATCGCTTCTTCCAGTGGAATGGTTTCCAAAGAGCCATCCTTTTTATGAATAAGCACTTTGCCTTTGACGTTAAACTTCTCCACGTCCGTAAGTGGAATACCCATCTGCTTTTCAATCCGATCGGTCATTAACTCCGGCGTAAATACCTCAGTGCAAAAAAGACCGATATTAAACTTCACCCGATCGGAATAACCACGTAAAAATCCTCGCTGACGGGTAATGGGTTTTTCTTTTTTCTTTTCAGTCACCAGAAAAGCCGGATCCATGTGCTCCATTTTACGTAGTGGAGTAATTTGACAAGGCACACCAACAAAGCCCACCTTTTTTAAATCTTTCTCTTCCACTTCTCGCAAAGCAAGATTATTAGCGCAATAGGTATACCAGCTACCACCACTCTTCTTTATTTCTTCAACCGTTGTTGCAACTTTGGGAGTAGGAAAACAAGGATCATCTTCTGCACCGACGGCAGACACAATCGCTCCATCAATTTCTCCCGCTTCCGCCGCCCAGGCGAGCAACCCGGTGACGATACCGCCGTCCTGAACCTGGTCTTTAAGATCCTCTCGTTTAGTTCTCGCAACAAAAATTTGTCGGTATACACCGAATATATCTTCATAGGGGCGTTGATCTTTAAATACGGCATCGCGAAAATGAATTTCACGCGGCCAAAGTCTTGGGCAGACGGAAGCGCAAACATCACAACCCACGCCTTCACTAATTCCACAAAAATCAAAAGCGTTCGATTCTTTGGCGACTTGTTTGGGTTTGTTATTGATGTAATCAATAACATTATGCGGACAGACGAGTACGCAACTTCCACATTCGCAACAAGAACCGGCCTCGACCACATCATTCATCATGTCTTTAAATGAATTTTGGAAGAGCGCCTTGGCAGATGTTTGAACACTCACTTCAGAGTCGGGCAAACTGTCTTTATCACTCATATTTTGTTAAATCCAATTGAATTTTTTTGAGCTATTTAAGGCTCAAAACCACCCCTGTTTGCAACTTAGTTTCTGTAAGATTGTAAAGCATCTCACTAGTAACCTTTTGCCATTCATTAATATCTTCTAAGTCAATATCTTCACTCATTTTTTTAACTAACTTATTTTCAGCTATTAGCAATATATTTAATTTACGATGACCGCTCTTTGTAAGTAATAATATTTGACTCCTTTTATCATTAGGATTCTTTTTTTTAAATATTAATTTTTTTTTAATAAGTCTTTTTAATATACGAGCAACTAATGCTTTATCGGTTGATGTATTTACAGAAATATTACTGGCAGTGCACTGGTCGATTAAATTAATCTCTCTTAATACAGTAAACTCTGACATCGAAATATCTAACCCAGACAATTTTACACATTCCTGCATTTCTAAATAAAAATTCTTAAATAAATTGACTAGTAAAGATATAATTTTTTTTTCCTGCATTTTCCTAGTTCCGTAAATTAAAGTTTAATTAGCTTTGAACACGCGGTACCCTAACTTGCCTCATTGATTAAATTTTAATAGTAGACATTATCTACCGTAATTAGTAAAGTAGATAATGTCAACTATTAGAGCTAAAGGATTAAACCAAGTAATAGAGAGTAACTTTTACAAAAATTAGCGTTAACTATACACGATTTTTTACATGGCTTTGGCCAATTTAGATGAGGTAATTAAATGCTTAATAAAGTTGAACGTATGTATGAACGCCCGCCGTACGCACCTTTCCCAAGACCTGAGTTTGAGGACCGTATTCGTCGACTGAAAGAGGAAATGGTGAAGGCCGAACTTGATGTGGTAGTTATGTGGGGTGAGAATAACATTCGTTATTTTACCGGATTTTTGACTAATCATTTCCCCCCGGTCACGGTGTGTCCCGGCGTATTAATTGTCGCTGTTGATAAAGAACCGACGATGATCGTGCCTAACTTTTTCATGGGCGTTGTAGAGGGTTTTACCTTTATAAATGACATTCGTATTCAACATAATCCCCATGTGACGGAAAACCTACGGGGAATGCCAAAAGATGTGGCGGACGTTACCAAAGAACTCATGGGCAGCAGTAAAGGACGCATTGGTGTCGAAGGTGGGATTAAGGGCGGTATGACTATTCCGCGACCGCTCAATGATATTGATGAATTTCGCGCTGAACTGTCGGAGGCGGAATTTGTTTATGCGGCGGATCAGATTTGGAACGTTCGAATGATCAAATCACTACTTGAAGTAGAAGCATTAAAAATCGCCTGTCAGGCTGACGTTAAGGCCTTTCATGATCTGATTGGAGATTTCGAGTGGGGCTGGACAGAGAAAGAAGTCGGGCTGTATGTGCGCAAAAAACTCCTTGATTACGCAGATGAATGTCTGCCTAACCTTACTATGGCGAGTCGCCGCGAGGTGTTCATGGCAGACATCCCCGCTTGGGATGAAGGCATCCCTTTAATGCCTGGTGATCGCCTTGTATTAGAACCTCTACCACAAGTGAAGGGGTACTGGGGAAGCTCTGGCCGCACCTTTCATATGGGTCCAGCGCCGGAGGAAGAGATTCGTAAACAGCAGGTTCTTGATCGTGGACGGCAGATCGCAGCCGAGATGACAAAACCTGGCGTTAAAACGGGCGATATCATGGACGCGATCAACGACACATTACAGGAGGGCGGCCTGGAATGTTCCCTAGATCAAGGTGGACACGGTGTCGGAATTGATGGTCAGGAACCTCCTGCAATCGCACTTGGTGAAACATTTGAAGTAGAAGAGAACATGGTTCTAGCTCTTGAGTGCTGGTTTTTTGAAACTGATGACAATGGCCATCATAGAGTTTACGGTGGTGAAGACTATGTCCATGTTACCAGTGATGGTTGCGATCCCTTGCCTACTTTGTCTACTGATATTATGACTTTAGGCAAGTAAAAGGCTTAAATAAACAAGAGTAAAAGGATTGTTAAATATGAAAAAAGCGGTATTTGTAGCGCCTACTATTCATGAATATTCCGAGCCGCAGAATTTGGTAGATATGGCCAAAATGACCGAAGAGGCAGGTTGGGACGGATTCTTCATTTGTGATCATTTGTTGCTTGATCCCGAGGGTTATCTCGGACTGGCAGACCCCAGCATTATGCTTGGAGCAATAGCGGCCGTGACGGAAAAAGTCGTTATTGGGTCGATGGTCACGCCAATATCCCGAAGGAGGCCATGGAAGTTGGCTAAGGAGTTCGCGAGTCTGGATCAACTATCGAATGGTCGTGTAAGGATAGGAGCGGGACTCGGTGGAATGGATCAGGAGTTTGCAAATTTTGGCGAGGACCCCAATAAGAAAGTGCTAGCAAAGAAAGTAGATGAAGGCCTTGCCATCATGGAAAAGTTGCACACTGGGGAGCCAGTAAGCTTTGAAGGCGAAATATATCAGATGAGCGAGACCAGATTGCTTCCGCGTCCACTGCAACGACCGCGTATTCCGGTTTGGATCGCTGCTATGCTGCCCTTTAAAGCCGGTCAGCGCAGGGCCGCCCGCTGGGACGGTATTATGCCCCAGGTCATGCCTCAAATTCTGGATGAAACACAGGATATTTCAGGTTTGGATATGCGCATTCTAATGGAGCCTAGCCCCGAACAAATTCAGGAAGTGGTTGCTTTTACTTCAGAATTACGTGAAACGGATGACCCTTTTGATGTGGTAGTGTCAGGTGTCAGCTATGGACTGGATAAGGAGGCCGTAAGTAGTAAATTACAGGCTTACATGGATTCCGGTACGACTTGGTGGCTGGAATGGTTGGATTGCGGAAAGCCGGGGACATTGCAACAGGTTCGTGAGCAGATACTGGCAGGTCCACCTGAAATTTAAAAAAAATATCATCTTTTACGATAGGAGATACCCATGCCTGTACTCGCTATGGCAGTTCCGGTCCCACCCGGAAAATCGACTGCATTGGAACAACATATTGCAGAAGCGACTCAACATCCTGATTTTGACAAAACCTTAACGGGTTTTGGTATTCAGCAGGAGAGCTGGCATCTGCAAGAGACGCCACAAGGCACTCTATTGATTCTAGTATTTCAGGCCGACGACCCGAATTCGATGCTTCAGGCATTCGCTCAGTCGCAAGATCCGCTACCTGTTTTACAAAAGCAATTTCTTAAGGAAACGTTGGGAATGGATCTTTCTCAGCCCCCTCCAGGCCCGCCGCCAAAGACCATTTTTGAGTGGCAAAAAAAATAGGAACCTAAGAAGATGGCAGAAAACATTATTGAAGATATTGTCGTACCAAGGTGTTCTGGCAAGACGATGAAAGTCAACAAGGGACAGGTTTTTCGTGTAATCGCACATGAAGGCAAGCAGGTAGTCGACCTTACGTTTTTAAACGCTAGTAACTATAAAGAGCACTTTGCCGCAGAACACTCTGCCGTGCTTAACAGTATGCAGGGAATCGGTGGTTATTACCGATTGAATAAACTTTATTCCAAACCCCCCTATGAGAATGTCATGGCTAAAGTCATTAGTGACAGCGTGGGTGACGGGGATAGAGGAGGAGAAAGAGGTGGACATTTTATGATGTGTCACTGTTCAAAAAGATTATTAGACCATCTTGGCATGCCAGGTACTCGAACATGCAGCGATAATTTTGCCGATGCATTTAAAGAGATTGGCTTGAATCAGGAAGATACCTATGACGAAACTATCTTCAATGTATGGATGCAATCGTGGATCGGTGAAGATGGTGGTATGTGTTCAGCACCGCCACTCGTTGAAGAGGGGGACAGTATAGACTTTTTGGCAGAGATGGACCTTATAGCTGTGATTTCGGTGTGCCCGGATGAAACAAGTCCCTGTAATGATTTTAAGGCTAAGGCCTTAAGGTTCCAAGTTTTGGAAGAGGGGTAAGCGACAATGTCCGATAATCTTATTGATGAATTTGTTATTCCTAAATGTTCTGGCAAGGCCTTTAAGGTCAATCGAGGCCAGCGTCTGCGTGTCATAGAGTATGAAGGAAAACAGGTGGCCAGCCTGATGTTTTTTAACGCGCATAACTACAAAGAGCAATTTATGGCTGAGTTTTCCGGTGGTCTGAGTTATATGCAGCCCCCCAACATGGGCAGTGTCGGTAGCCATTACAGGTTGGGTGAACTTTATTCAAAGGTTCCTTATGAGAACCTGATGCTAAGAGTAACTGATAATAAACTTGGCGATCATTTCCTTGGAACCCATTGCACCAAAAAAACCATGGAAATTCAGGGCGTTCCCGGGCATCGAAGTTGTAGTGATAATTTTTCGGATGCACTACAAGAGTTCGGTTTGCAGCTTAAGGATGTCTACAGTCCTAGTGTATTAAACGCTTTTGCAAACGTCACTATTGACCAAAAAGGCGATGGTGTATTACATGTTGAGCCTCCACGTAGCGAGCAGGGTGACTATATTGAATTTGAAGCCGAGATGGATGTTCTGGTAGCTGTTTCCGCCTGTCCGGATGATCAATCAGTGATAAATGATCACTCTTGTAAAGCCATACAGATCCAGATTCTGGAAGGGTCTGAATCGGCAGAGAAGGCGGCAGAATAGAATTTACTGTCACAAAAATATTTAATTCATAAGGGTGGGAAAATGCTTAAAAAATTTGAAATCGTCACTAGTCTTTCTTTATTGCTACTTCTTTGCTCTATTGCAACGAGTGGATTTGGCCAGACAGAAAACCAATACCTAGGGCCAATCATTGATATGCATTTGCACGCATATACAAATGAGGATTTTTTCGGACCTGCTCCAAATCCTACTACAGGAGAGATGTCCACCGATAATGCCACTGAACATCGTCGACAAACCGTCGAGATATTAAAAAATAACAACATCGTACTGAGTATGGTAGACGGAGAATCTCCTGAAGCTGTTGATGCATGGGAGCAAATATTGGGGGATGGAGTAATAAGGGGGCTGCGATTTGAGAACCCAGAAGATCTAGATCTCAATCTTTTCAGTGAATGGGTAGAAGAAGGAAAAATAGATGTTTTTGGGGAGGTTGGGGCGACTTATGCTGGTTTCTCTTCTGCTGATTCCATTTTAGATCCTTTTCTTGAAATTAGTGAAGAATTTGATATTGCCGTTGGCATTCATACTGGCGGTAGTCGCCCTGGAGCACATATACTTAATCCAGATTTTCGCCTTAGATATGGGGATCCGTTTCTGGTTGAAGATGTTCTCGTCACCCACCCAAATTTGAGAGTATATTTAATGCACTCCGGTTCACATTTTTATGAACGTACAGCCATGTTGATGGTGCAGTACCCAAATTTGTATAGTGACATCGCGATACTGAATTGGTATACGAACGCTGAAGTTTTCCTTGTCCCATTTTTAAAATTAGCAAAAGATTACAACGTGCTTGATCGAGTCATGTTTGGTACCGATCAAATGGTATGGCCAGAGGCCATTGAAATGGCAATTGATAAGGTACAGTCACTTGATTTTCTGACCCTCGAGGAAAAGGAAGGAATTTTCTACATGAACGCTGCTAGATTTCTAAATCTAAGCGAAGAGACGATTGCCAAACATCATGACCAAGAATAATACCAATTATTGATATTTTGGAGAACAAATGACCGAATCAACTGCACCACTTTCTTTGGCAGGAACACCTGCGGCATCTACTCTTGGATATTCAAGCTGGGTGCTCGGACAGGCCGCACGTGAACCGCTCTATGTGTTGGTGGTTATCTATATATTTTTCCCCTATTTCAGCAATGTTGTGGTTGGGGATCCGGTTCAAGGGCAGGCTCTAATTGGTTATCTCAGTGCAGGTGCAGGTATGTTTATGGCATTGACGATTCCGTTTCTTGGTGCAGTTGCTGATAAAAATGGCAGACGTAAACCATGGATCATCCTTAGTTACAGCATTTTGGGCGTAGCAGCAATAGGTCTATGGTGGGTGCTCCCAGCAGACGGGGGGCTGGGTGTGACCTGGGGTTCTGTATTGATACTGGTATTCTTGATAGCTTTTGGTTATGCCGAAGTCTTTCACAACGCGATGTTGCCAAGTGTAGCGCCGGCAGATAAGACGGGATTGATTTCGGGGATGGGTTTTTCCATTGCCAATCTGGCGGCGATTATGTTGCTGCTTCTAGTCCTGTTTGCTTTCGCACTTCCAGGCACGCTGGATTGGGCGTTTTTACCAAGTCAGGCGCTTTTCGGAATTGATCCCTCTGTCAATGGACATGATCGTATAGTAGGTCCTCTCGGTGGGATTTGGCTTTTCCTGGCAATAATGCCACTACTGTTATTCACTCCCGATGGTGAGGCATCAAAAAGGCCGCTCTCTGACGATATTCGGGAGGGCTTAAAAGATGTGTTGACTACCATTCGACAGCTAAAACATTATTCCAACATTGGTAGATATTTGTTGGCGCGCATGTTTTTCAATGATGGCATGGTAGGCGTAGTTATATTTAGTGGAGTTTATGCCTCGAGTACTTTTGGCTGGGATACAACTTCAATGCTTATTTTAGGGCTGTGCACAACAATATCTGCAATGTTTGGCGTTTTTCTGGGTGGACTACTTGACGATAGGTTTGGTTCTCTGGCGACGCTAAAAATTGCTCTTGGCACTATGATTCTGCTGATGCTGATGTTGATATCAATTCAGCCCGATACGCTATTTTACATAGTCCCCGTCAGTGAGGAGGCGGTGTGGTCCTCCCCTTACTTTGGCACTATTGCCGAAATAGTCTACTTTTTATCGTTTCAGGTATTTGCCTCACTTTTTCTGACAGCGCTTTCTGCATCACGAACCTTGATGGCACGGATATCACCGCCGGAGAAGGTGACTCAATTTTTCGGGATGTACAGCTTAAGTGGTTCCGTGACAGCATTTCTCGCACCATTATTGGTAGGATCCATGACTGCCTTGTTTCAATCCCAACGCGTTGGGTTTGCCTCACTCATTGTGCTGATGGTGATCGGCGGCATAATTTTGCTTAAAGTGAAGCAAGAGAAAGTTGCGGCCGCAGATATCCATCAGTAATGAGATGCCAACGCTGCCGCTGCAGAGGCCTTTACCTCAATTATAATCAATATCACCCGAGCTTATATGTGTCATGCCGGTGTGCCGATTACCGGTGTGAAATAGAACTGAACCTTGCTATTGAGTGCATGAGGGACCTATGGTCCTGATCAGACTTGGAGTTAAACTCAATAGCATAGAGGTAAGAGATTTAAGACGGAACTCATGCTCGCTTGAAAACTGTTTTTGTGAAAGGCGTTGCTTTTAAGTGGTCCAGCCAGTTTGACTACAAATGATTAAAACAACGGGTGCTAATCCTAGATTAGAGCTTTGATTCAGGAGTTGTCTTTGAATTCACATAACGAATATGGTGCCCCAGAGTCCGTGTGGGCCCTGGTGCCGGTTAAATCATTATCCTGGGTGAAACAGCGCTTAAGTTGTTTTTTGGGTGATGATCGTTCCGAGCTTACTAAAGCTATGTTTAAAGATGTCATTGGTGCGTTAAACAGTAGCTCAGAAGTTGGCAAGGTGGCGGTCGTAACCGCGGACTTAGACATTATTGCACTGGCCGAAGAGTTGGGCGTGTTTCTTATTAAAGAAACACGATCTTTGGGAATGAATATATCGCTGCATAACGGCATAGACGTACTGCGTGAACTTGGTGCGGAATGGGTCGGTATATTCCCTGTTGATATTCCCCTCGCGACTGGCGCTGAAATCGATCGATTGATTCGAAAGGTAAATCAAGAACGCTCTAATCTTGGTCGCAAAGTCATTGGTATTACACCCTGTGGAAAGAGGGACGGGACTAACTTTCTCTATTTCAATACGGCTGAACCTATAGATCTTAAGTACGGTTCTAATAGTTTTAGTTTGCATCAAGAAATGGCCGCAGAGCACCAACTGACACCCGTAATTGTGGACTCCTATGCGCTGTCAGTAGACTTAGATGAAAAGTCAGATGTTGATGAGTTTGTGTTACATGGTATTCAAAATTCAACTTTCCAAAAAACTGAAACTTGGGTGTTTTTGGAAAAAAGAGGTTATATAGATCGCATGCAGAGCATGGGGCATCAATATGAAAGTCTTAATAACTTGTCCAATAATTATGAGCTTCCCAATACAGAGCAGGTCTATCATTTAGCCGAAAACCAATCCTTAGAATGGCTCTGTGGCCTGGGCAGTGATTTACGCGATAAGGGCCATGGCAACATAGTCACTTATTCAAAGAAAGTCTTTATACCGCTGACTCGTCTGTGCCGAGATGTGTGCCATTATTGTACCTTTGCGACAACACCTAAAAATGTTCCCTCACCTTATCTGTCCGTTGATGAGGTTCTTGATATCGCGCGCAAAGGCCGTGAAATGGGCTGCAAAGAAGCACTTTTCACTTTAGGAGAGCGTCCAGAACTTCGCTATAAAGAGGCACGGGAGGCATTGGACGAGCTTGGCTTTAGCTCGACCTTGGAATACGTTGCTCATGTGGCAGGCATTGTCTTAAAGGAAACGGGCTTATTGCCGCATATTAATGCTGGCATTATGACCCCCGATGAACTTCCTATGCTGAAAAAGGTGTCAGCATCGATGGGAATGATGCTTGAAAGTTCGTCAGATCGGCTGGGTCAGAAAGGTTTGGTGCATTACGGGTCGCCGGACAAAGACCCGGTGTTGCGATTGCGGTCGATTGAGAATGCGGGAAGGGCGATGGTTCCTTTCACAACGGGTATTTTAATTGGTATTGGTGAGACGCGTGTTGAGCGTTTAGATTCACTGCTCAATCTTAGGCGAGTGCATCAAGAACATGGTCATATCCAAGAGATTATAGTTCAGAATTTTGTCCCTAAAGACAATACTAAAATGGCGAAGGTTAGTCCGCCCGAGCAGAGCGAGCTGTTGTGGACGATAGCGATGGCACGGATTATATTTGGTCCATCAATGAGTATTCAGGCGCCGCCAAATCTAAATTCTGGCAAGTTGGTTTCGTTGATAGGTGCTGGCATTAATGACTGGGGCGGTGTCTCGCCATTGACTCCCGACCATGTCAACCCAGAATCGCCCTGGCCTGAGCTAGACAGCTTAGCTAATGTGACACAAAAAGCAGGTAAGTTGTTACAGGAGAGAACTACTGTTTATCCTAGCTATATAAATAAAAAAGGGGACTGGCTAGACCCAGTGGTGAGAAGCCATGTTTTAAAGTTGGTCGACGGATACGGCTTAGGTCGTGAAGATGACTGGCTCAGCGGAAAGTCGGTGACAGTTCCCCAGTCTTTTGTCGATAATCTGTGTTCAGATAAATCAATAAACGATCTAAATTTAACACCGCTAATTGCAGATATTTTAGCAAGAGCGAGCAACAACCAGAGCACTTTGAGCCTTGACGAAATTGCGGTACTGTTTAACGCACGTGGAGATGACTTTGTGGCGGTGTGTAAAACCGCGGACAGGGTGCGACATCAGGTTTGTGGTGATGAAGTCAGCTATGTGGTTAATCGTAATATTAACTACACAAATATTTGCACCTACTCATGCAGTTTTTGCGCGTTCTCCAAGGGAAAGAAAGGCACAGATTTCGCGGAGGCCCCGTATTTAAAATCTGCAGATCAAGTCGCGGTGTTAGCTAAAGAAGCTTGGGATAGGGGGGCAACAGAAGTGTGCCTCCAGGGTGGCATACACCCTGACTTTACGGGCCAAACCTATCTTGATATCTGCAGGGCGGTCAAAAACCTAGTCCCCGAGATGCATATACATGGGTTTTCGCCGTTGGAAGTGTCACACGGGGCTGAAACTTTAGGGGTGTCTGTCTCGAATTTTCTGGGGCAATTGAAGGATGCGGGTTTGAGTACCTTGCCGGGTACTGCCGCTGAAATTCTTACGGATGAAGTTAGAGCGCTCATTTGCCCCGACAAATTAAATTCAGAGCAGTGGCTCTCGGGCATTGAAGAAGCGCATAAACTGGATTTACCCACGACGGCGACAATTATGTTTGGACATGTAGATACCTATCATGACTGGGCTATTCACCTGCAAAAACTCTTGAAGCTACAACTTAAAACTGGTGGCTTAACCGAGTTTGTACCCCTGTCGTTTGTGGCCGAAGAAGCGCCTATTTATAAGCGAGGATTATCTCGCTCGGGGCCAACGTTGCGAGAGTCGATTTTAATGCATGCTGTTTCGAGATTGGTGTTGCATCCTCATGTTAAAAACATTCAAGCCTCTTGGGTTAAAATGGGTCTTGCTGGCGTGAACCTTTGCTTGCATGCGGGGGCCAATGATGTGGGTGGTACCCTAATGAATGAAAGTATCACGCGAGCGGCTGGGGCTGCTCATGGTCAAGAAATGACACCTCAGGCTTTAGAGGCTGTGATTGTAGGCTGTGATCGTCAACCCCGTGTGCGCAGAACAAATTATGCTGATGCGCGGCCGCATGTTGTTTATTTATCAGACGAGTTAAGAGATATACAGTTGTGAGTACAGATCAAATTCCCGCGTCCAAACCCAGTCGTTTGGAAATTATTGGTTTGTCTGACGTGCCCTTGGTCAATCCAGGCGACGACGTAACCGGCATTATTCTTGATGCGCTTAAACTCAATAATCTTGAGTTGGTTAACGGCGACATAGTCGTTATTGCACAAAAAATAATTTCTAAAGCAGAAGGCCGTTGCTTCAGCCTCAATGACGTAGTGCCCAGTCCGGAAGCGATCGAACTCGCTGAAGAGGTGGATAAGGATCCTCGCCTAGTCGAGTTGATTCTTTCTGAAACTCGGTCCATTGCGCGAAAGCGCCCCGGCTTGATTATCGTGGAAAGTAAAACCGGACTCGTGCATGCCAATGCCGGAATTGATCAGTCTAATATAGAGCAGAGTGACACTGCGCCTCGAGCTCTGCTGTTACCGGTTGATGCAGATCGCAGTGCCGAAGCGATACGATTAGAAATCAAAAAACGCATTCAGATTGAAGTTGGCGTCATTATTAATGACAGCATGGGAAGAGCATGGCGCCGTGGCACGGTTGGTCATACCATCGGCTGTTCTGGGGTTGTTGCGGTATCTAATCAGATTGGCGATTTAGATTTAAATGGCAGGGTGTTGCAAGGCACCGAAGTGGCATTGGCCGATGAGATAGCAGCTGCGGCTTCGTTCGTTATGGGTCAAGCCGACGAGGGACGACCCGTAACCTTAGTGCGTGGTGCTGGTCATATGGTTGGTGGCTCTGATGGTTTTAAGGCTTTGTTGCGAGAAGATAGCACTGACCTTTTTAAAGACTGGTAGTGTTCTTTTTTACTAGCTGGATGTTTAGATAATATTATGTCGCATTATTTAGTGATTACTGGCGGTGTTGGTGGTGCAAAACTCGCCATCGGCTTGAGTACAATTTTACCTGCATCTGATGTCACTTTCGCCGTCAATACAGGTGATGATTTTGATCATTTAGGATTTCATATATCACCAGATATTGACACCTTAACCTATACCTTAGCGGGCTTAAATGACACCGACAGAGGTTGGGGTCGACGAGATGAAAGCTGGAATTTTTTAAGCACTTTGCGAACATTGGATGAAGAAACATGGTTTCAGCTGGGAGACCGCGACCTGGCAATCCATGTTTATCGAACCTTGTTATTAACTCAGGGTAAAACGCTGAGCGAGGTGACGGATGTGATTGCTAAAAAACTTGGCATCAAGCATTTTTTGACGCCAATGACCGATCAGTCATTGCGAACTGTGGTCGTAACCGCTGACGGAAAATTACCCTTTCAAGATTACTTTGTGAAATATCAAGCCAAACCCATTGTCGAGGCAATTGAATTCTCCGGTTCTGAGCTTGCTCGTTTGAGCTCTGGGGTAAGTGAGGCCTTGGCCAGTGCGGAACTGAGTGGAGTGATTATTTGCCCGTCTAATCCTTACCTGAGCATAGACCCTATATTATCAATTCCAGGGTTTAGATCTTTGCTCAGCGAGATCGCTGTGCCAGTGATCGCAGTATCCCCAATAATAGGGGGCAAGGCGATTAAAGGCCCAACCGAGAAGATAATGAACGAAATGGATCTTGAGGGCGGCTGTTCTACCTTGAGTGTGGCTCGTCATTATCAAGATATTTTAGATGGTATTATCATTGACACCTTGGACGCCGAACAGTCTGAGGATATTGCGGCATTGGGTCTGGAGGTGTCTGTTGGTGAAACTCTGATGACTTCTCTGAAAATAAAACAAGACTTGGCGCAACACTGTCTTTCACTAATTGAAAAAATCAACACAGAGGTGTTGGGGGATACTGACAAGTTAACTATTTAAATCGAAATAATACTTAGTGTAAACATTCCTAATCAGCCACTGCGTTTTCCCAAGAAGCAAAGGCGCGCTGTCTAAAATATCGATAATTTTCTGCTGACACTAAATGCCTTCCTAGATTAAATAAATTATAAACAGCAGCATGTGCATTCAAGAATCGCTAAGCTTGATTTATAGATTTAAACCTCCTCATACCTCGTTCTCTAACTCTGGTTGGTTGATGCGAGAGCTCAGAACGATTATTCGCATATTGGTCATAGATAGCTTTATTTAAACAATTAAAGCTGAGACTTTTGCTGCACATATGAAATCATTTTCTGACAGGCCGTCTATCGCGTGTGTGGTAAAACCAACTTCACAAAAATTGTAACCTGCTGAGAAATCGGGATGGTGGTTTTCTTTATTTACTAGCCATGCCATCGCGTTGATAAATGAAATGGTGCCCAGAAAACCTTTAAACTCAAATCGTCGGAAAATCATCTTCCCTTCGTCACTGATAGTCCACCCAGGCAGATCTTCTAGATAAGTATTTGCTGCGTTTCGATCGATGGGGTCTACACCTCCTTCACAAGGAACGCAGTGTTGATTTGTCAGGTTGCATATAGTCATAAGAAATTCTCCAGCCGTTTAGGCAATGTTCTTTACAGGGTAAGTAGGTTGATACATTCCCAATCTGCGGGCTTCTTTTACTAATGATATTAAGTCTTTATCGGCCATTTCAAACAATGTATCGAAGCTCTCAATGGTGAAATACAAGGGCTGGTATATATCAATTCGATATGGAGTGCGTAAAACATCTATAGGATCAAACGGTTTAAGTGTGGCTATGTCCGATTCCATGGCGTGGCTTAACTCACCGGGAGAGGAAACTATACCAGCACCATAAGAGCGTAGACCTTTACTGGTTTGAATCAAACCAAATTCAATGGTAAACCAGTACAGCCTTGCCAACATAGCGTGATCCTGTTTGTCTGCTGCTAGACCCGCTTTACCAAATGCTTCGGTAAATTTTGCGAAACGAGAATCAGTCAAAAGAGGTGTATGTCCAAAAATCTCGTGGAAAATATCTGGTTCCTGCAGGTAATCTATGTCATCACGTCTGCGGATAAAAGTCGCTGCCGGAAATTTTCGGTTGGCTAAAAGAGTATAAAAGCTTGTGAAATCAATTAGGGCTGGTACCGGCTCAACTGACCATCCCGTGGTTTTCTGAAGAACCTGGGATACTTCGTGTAACTGTGGATTTCGGTCCAAGGGAAAATTCATGAGATCGAGAGCCTGGATGAATTGATTGCAGACTTTTCCCTTAAGCATACTAATTTGGCGCGATATTAACTCACTCCACATTTGATCTTCTTCATCAGAATAGTGGATAAAGCCCTTGGAATCTGGGACTTTAGATTTATATGTACTGGTTTTAGCCATCTTCCTTTCCTTATCGACATCTTTTGGTTATTCTATCGTGTAAAATAAGAAATTATTTTGCTAATATTCGAATATTTACCAGTAATACGAAATATATGTTTCAATATTGTTTAATTAACGGAATATATTTATGGATAAGTTAGATTATAGAATACTTGATGAATTACAGCGTGAATGCCGTCAGTCTAGTCAAGCACTAGCTGAAAAAGTGGGGCTGTCCGCATCGCCATGTTGGCGCAGAGTGAAAAATTTGGAAAAAATGGGTGCCATTCAGGCTAATGTCGCCATTCTCAATCCTTCGGTTATTGGATTGCAGGTTACTGCGCTGGCCAATGTTAATTTGGAAAATCACCAGCCGGATTCTGTAGCTGATTTTGACAGAGTGGTACAGTCGCGACCAGAAATCCTAGAGTGTTGGGTAACTAGTGGCGAACATGATTTCATCTTGAAGATTGTTTGTGAAAGTATAGCAAGCTATGACGACCTGCTTAACGAACATATTATGCAATGCCAGGCAGTGCATCAGGTCAATTCCAGTATTGTGCTTCGTAGTACCAAGCACACTACAGCTTTGCCATTGCCACTTTAATATTTCAGGTTTTATTTATGTCTGTTTCTGGTCGAAAGCAGACATTAGCTTTTTATTGATACCAGTTCTCTACCAGCTTTCTGATTTAAAAAAAATACCCTTCGTTCGTCCAAAATAGTATGTATACGGGCGCGATGGTACCAAGTTGAAAAAACGGGGGGTGCCCCGGGGGTGGGTCTGGCTATAGGGGTTTTGAATTTTACTGCAGTGAAATTAAGTGTGTAAGATGATGACACGATCGCTATCACAACCAAACACCATAGGTTTAGCCAGAAATTTATGACGGTATAAATGATGGTATATATTATTATTGAATAATATATACCACATTAAAAACAATAAGATATATTAACTATTCAGGCTAGGCCACTCCGACCAATAAAACCTAAGGCTTAGATCACTTTATAAACTCTAAGCCTTTTTTATTTCTGGTTTCAATTCAACATTAATTGTTCTAACTAAGGTCTAAATACTCTTTTTGGGTTGACCGGTGGAAGGGGATTTCAGGGGAACGTCATTTGATTGTACTGGTTACTTGAGAATATTAATCTTTCTACTATAATCCCAATCATCTTGATGTATTCCATGAGCCACACAATAACAATCTTTCCAAAAACAGAGGCTTTTTAAGCTAATATTTTATGTTTAGATTTTCTGCTGATCGCTTGCCGGTATTTCTTGTCCTTCTATTAAGTATGCTCGACTTCGCCATGTATTTAATGGTCGATAATATTTGGCTGCTACTAAGCTATTTGTTAGTGATGATTATTCCGAAGGGCCTTATTTGTGCATGGAACCATCATCATCAGCATACGCCAACATTTTTTTGGAAACCTCTTAATCGTTTGCTTGAGTTTTTTTATGCCTTGCATACTGGTGCCACCACTAACTTATGGGTGTTGCATCACGTGCTAGGGCACCACAGAAATTTTCTGGATCAGCAGCGTGATGAAAGTGCCTGGAAGCGTGACGATGGCAAAGCAATGAATGAATTTGAATACATCTTGTCGATTGCACTCACCGCTTATTTCAGAGCTTTTAGGGTGGGCAAAAAATTTATTCGGGTTCAGTTTGTTTTTGTACTTTATTCTCTAATTACCCTATCAGGCCTTATTCTCTTGTGCTGGTTTAAATTTGTCCCAGCCATGCTTTTATTTATACTACCTATGATTATTAGTCTCTTGTTTACTGCTTGGGTAACCTACGATCATCACTCTGGATTGGATACTGATAATCAGTTCTTGGCGTCATATAATAATGTTAACCGACTCTTCAATATTTTGACTGGTAATCTTGGTTACCATACTGCCCATCATTTTAATCAAGGCCTACACTGGTCAAAACTTCCAGAGCTGCATACAAAAATAAAGCATCAGATTCCTCCAAAGTTAATAAGGAATGCGGTTTTTGTAATCGCGGATGCTTAATTAGTTTTGAATAATTGTGCCAGTTATGAAAGTCTTCTTTCGGCCAATATTAGACGTTAGAATACTGACAAGTTAAATATTTTAAATACGAAAAGTGAGAATCTCATGCTTCTTTCGGCTTTAAAGTCTTTTTAAGATGTTGCCAACATTCAATAATAGCGGTGTTAGCGAAACTATTTTGTAGTTCCATCCCGCGACTGTAAAGTCACTTGTCAATCCTGAGAAAATGGTTCATGGCAAGTGCTTAGCTGAAAGTTTTTTCAATCGGTCAGTGGGTCAGGCCTTAATTGAAACTTGTAGACTTTAGACGTAGTCCCAGCACCTGTTTCCATATGGAAAGGTGCCCGGCTGCTATAAGTCGCCCAGATACCCCGACCTTTCCAGCCGGCATCAGGATCATCGATGCGACCATCCAACCATTTTGTATAAAAACCTAATGGATAAGGAACTCGCATTTTTACCCAATCACCATCATTTAATACCAACAAGGCTCCGCTCAGGTTGCCCGTATTAATTGGGGTATTTTCACCAAGGCCCAGTATGCCCTGCTGATCCACCCAGGTGTAATAGGAACCTTCAACGCTGCCAGGGCGATCCACATCCTCAAACTGAGGCAAAGGCTCGGTGAAGAAAGACCAGCCTTCCGGACAATGTTGCCCCGTCGCTTCAGGCCCATTTAGAGGACCAGTACACAGGCTTCTGTCAAAACTAGCCATTTGTCCACTGGCCAACGCTGCCCACATCACGCCATTTCGATCGACATCTCCACCCCTGGGTGAAAAACCTTCAATAGCATTACCGTTTTCATCTAAGGGTAATTCATAATATTCTACTAGTGCGTTATTAGGATCATCACCTGGTATCAAGCGAACAACTGCACCCGGGAAGCCTAAAAAGGTACCCCACACTGAGCCATCGGGAGCAGGGGACACAGCATAGTAACTGCCACGCATAATACGCATATCCATGTTTGGATTCATTGGCTCATCGGGTTCAGTGTATTCATCACGTTGACCGTTGCCATTAGTGTCAATAATCAATGGCGTCCAACCCTGAGAGTCGGCCGCATCGCCAGTAGCTAAAAAGTTATTGGTATCTAGCCAGCCAATAACTGGGCCTCCACCACTGGTCCAAAGTGTATTATTTTCATCTTCTGCAAACATTAGGTGATGCGTGCTGAAACAGGTGTCAATTGGCGTATATATATCTGTTGTTGGATCGTAGACACCGAGCTGTCTACCACTGCCTTCCAGAGGAAAAATCTGGGCGGAGGGATGATCTGAACCTTCTTGACACCACTCTGGGTTTTCACGCCCTCTAGTGCGGGAAGTAATCCAGACTTTACCGTCTTGATCCATCATAGGATTATGCACATTGGTCTGTGAATCCCATGGCTCTTCATTTCCCCAATAAGGTGATTCATCTACCATGGTGCCTGAAACAGAGGGAGCGTCCGGGTCAATCATGGATAGAGGGATCTGCCCAATCGTGTGGTTCGTTGGATCCAGTACTGGTAGATAGTCTGTACTTAATTCAGTCGCCCCATAGATAAGACCATTTGCATTAAGTGTGGGGTCGCGCCGGTCAGTTGATACCAAATCATGCATATAGGCTTGGGCATCTGCCCAGTCCCAGATGGTGATCACAACGTTTCTTTCCTGCCCCTGCGGACGTTCTGGTGCTGGTGGCAATTCCCCTGAGATAATCCGATCTGTCCAATCAGCATACATTGATGTGAAGGCATCAATTCCTATTTGTGACATTCCATTAATCATATTGCCGCCGGCTTGTCCTGATCGAATCCGGCGTTGCCAAGCTTCTGGTGAAGATAAATCACTAAACATAGCAGGTAATCCGCGAGTAGCAGCATTGCCTAATTGATGACAAGCCAGGCAACCACCATTACCAATCAGACGAATAAACTCTTCTTGATGAGGTATATTCGGATTAATACCATTTCCAGCTTGCCCTGTACCAGGAAACTCACTTGCATCGGGAATATCTAACATAGAGTACCAATAACCTGCAGGATAATATTGAGCAGCCTCTAGCTCACTCGGGGCTACGACAGCTTCTAGGTTTAGTGTCATACCAGGTGATGCCTGTACTTGTTCGGAATCAATCAGGCCATAACCACGCACCCATACCTGATAGTTGGCGTTAGGTAAATCAGGCAAGAGAAATTCACCGTTATCATTGGTGACTACAATTTTGACATAAGGGGTACTAAGATCTTCTGTCTCGGCAATGACCCAAACGCCGGATTCAGGACCATTTGCACTGCTTACCCTGCCATTTAAATTATTATTCGTAATGGTAGTAACTTCAGTGGCCGTTACTTCGACGGTTTCGGATTGGGTATTTACATTCTGGTTGCCTGCATCTTCAGATGAACAAGCGTTTAAGCACAATACTAAAGAAAGTGAAAATATTATTCTTAACATAGTTTCTCCTCGGCTTTTCTGACAAGTTAACTGCCCATAGTTGATAATTCAAGCTATGAATACATCAACTCAACGATATAAATGTCTATCTTAATCTCATTAAATACTCTTATTCTTTAAGGTCCGATTTGCA
This sequence comes from uncultured Pseudomonadales bacterium, assembly GCA_943789335.1. Lineage (GTDB taxonomy): Bacteria > Pseudomonadota > Gammaproteobacteria > Pseudomonadales > Pseudohongiellaceae > UBA5109. The sequence goes on from CALSTS010000006.1 coordinate 373,928, forward strand.
CATCACATCCTGCTTCATAATGAACTGTATATTTTCTAGTAATCGTATGTCTTCTAGAGGGTCACTATAAACAGCCAGGATATCGGCCAGCATCTATAGCAAATAGACTAGTATCATCTTGTTGTGCTTGCGATGGTAAATAGACGGCTAGAATAGTAAAACTTAAAATAATTCTAAACAATTTAGGCCTCTTAATTTTTTCAGCCATTATGAAACTGCTTTTCTGGCTTAGCAAGTTAATATCCGCTTTGGATAGAAAGCGGACATTTGCAATAATAACGATCTGTAAGGTATTTACAGCATGTATATCGCTCAATACTATGCTGCCCCCATAGAAAATAAAGAGAAGATAATTGTCCTGGCTGAACTGCTAGACTGCGAATATTGAACTATAGAGAATATTATTGCTGTGCAGGTCGATAATAATGCCACGCTGGCAAAGTTAAAGAGAAGTGCATGTCGGCCTTATGCTGTTCAGGCTGGGATGGAAGATTAGTTATTTATCACTTTTTATACCAGCTAGGTACTTTTCTTTTTTTCCAAGTAGCAAATTTAGATTTCTCGCCAATATAAAAAGCTCGGTAAGCTGCCACAGGGTTTCCTGGCACCTTATATTTATCGGGCATTGCTTGAGGGAATTCAGTTAAGCCTTTATTCTCAAAAGTGATTTCTTCAATATTTCTCAATACCAACATTGAGGCGTGATCACTGTTTCTATCAAAACGCCAGCAGAACTCTTTGTTTAGGGCATGGCCGAGTTGCGCCAGCCAACGGAAATTATCGAGCGAATCTTCTGCCCAGAGCACTGAGGGGTGTTTAACATGAGTTGACTTGTATGGTGTAACAAAACCTTTCTTGTTAAGCGCAGTACAAAGTATCTGTGTACTTTCAAGAATCATTTTTCCTACATGTTGGTCACAATGATACCTAGCACAAGTCTCTATGTTTGTATCTAGGATAAAAATATTCATTTAAGCAATTCTAGTTACTAGTGAAGTTTAAGAGTTTAACCAGACTTTCTAGCATTCACACAAAGCCTATAAATAGAAAATTATAGCGCGGTTTAGCTGATATCTATGTTGTATTTATTCATTTCTCTATAATCATCTGAAGCGTCGTCCAACGAGTAATAATTGAATGTCCGCTTTCTATCCAAAGCCAATATTAGCTTGTACTTGTCATTCAATGGTCAAATATTGGTTTAAGATTAAAAACAGACAGCATTAGCTTTTTAAGTTTTAAATAAGTCGTTCAATGCTGCGAAAATATTATCGAATCGAAAAGTGTAACCCTTTTCTAACAGTTTTTGAGGTAAGACTTTCTGCCCTTCTAAAATTAAGGAGGATGCCTCACCTAGTGCGAGCTTCATAGCAAATGCTGGCATAGGAAATATAACGGGTCGATTTAGTGAATTGCCGATTGACTCAACAAAGGTCTTGTTTCGAGCGGGTTTTGGGGCTGTTAAATTATAAGGGCCATGGCAAGATTCATTAAGTAAAAGTAGCTCAAGAGCATTTAAGTAATCTTCAATGTGAATCCAAGACATCCATTGTTGTCCCGATCCAATCACCCCTCCTAGGCCTAACTTAAAGGGTAGTAACATCTTTTTTAACGCACCTCCGTTTGGAGCTAAGACAATGCCTGTTCTTAGTAAGATCACTCGGGTTAAGTTACCAGCCGACATTGCAATATCTTCCCATTTTCGGCATAAATGGCCACTAAAGTCATCTCCTACAGCAGCCTCACTTTCTATAAAAATACTGTCAAGGGAAGTCCCATAAATACCTATTGCGGAACCACTTAAAAAACATTTAGGTTTAGTGTTGGCAGTCTTTATCCAAGTAACTAATTCTTGAGTGGTATGCCAGCGACTTGTTTCTAATTTGTGTTTTTGAGAGGCCGTCCATCTTTTATTGGCAATGGGTTCGCCAGCAAGATTGATTATGGCATCAATACTTACATCAGGGGATATTTGCTGCAGGTTTGAATAATACTTATGCTTATTTCCGAGAATTTGCCTTGCTCGATTTATATCTCGTGATAGCACGATAAACTGGTGGTTGGGGTAGCGTTTAATGAAATTGCTACCAATAAAGCCAGTGCCACCAGTAATAAGTATTTTCATATCTTGTGTTTACGCGACTTCATCATCATCAGATCAATTTGTTAGTAATAATTGGCTATGCAGGTGAACGAGTTGTGTTTGATTCTCAAAGCCTTGTTACTCTCTAGGCGTTGATTACACCCAGCCTTGTTTCCAGTAGTCTTGGTCCTTCAATTCTCTCCATTCTATAGAAGCCTCATGTTTACTAATAACAGCTTCTATGATGCAGGAAATGACTAAGCCAAATTCATCATAGTCCACTTCGGTGATGACAAAATGCTTTTCTTTATTTAGGGGATTAACGGCAGTCCATTTACTATTAAGCAGTTTTTTAGGATTGATTGAATTCATCGTTATCGCTTTCATTTTTCGAAGATTATAAACTGCCGTTTTTTCTACAAAAACCCAATACCTTAGAACGAATAAACAGCATTTAAACCGAAGGTTCTGGGTGCTCCATATTGGCGATATATTTCATTTTGCCAGCCGTTACGGGCATCGGCGGCGAAGTAAAGGCCATGGACCGCGTAATTTTCATCAGTTAGATTTCTTGCCCAAAAAGTCAATCCGATGTCCCCTAACTGATAGTTAAGGCTCGCATGCAACAGGTTATAGCCATCTAGCTTGCCATCATGATAATAACCATAATAGCTTTCATCTCTGCCTTCAATTTCAATTTTTAATCTAAGGTTTGGCTTAAGAGCGTATTCACCACCTAAAGAATATTGCCAGTTGGGCGCTTTAGCTTGATCTCTGTTGTTGCGCGAAACAAAATTATTTACATCAAGGTCAAAAACACTAAGACTATCAATTTCTGTTTGCAGCAGCCCTATACTAAGGAATAATTCTAGTTCGCTGCTGGCTTGGTAATTGCCTTCCAGTTCAGCACCATAGTTGTCTGCGTCGCTGCTGCTATCAAGATAGCCAATCCATAGGCCTGCTGCGGCATCCCACATCCAACTCTCTAATTGTGCCTGATCTCTGTCTGTGTGGAAGAGTGTAGCTCGTAAACTTAATGCATCATTAAAGAAATAGCGTTTTAAACCGATTTCTTTGTTTAGTAGAGTTTCTGTTTCAAAGCGTAACTTATTGGCTGTAAATGTTTGAAAGGGTATCGACATCCATACTGCATTGGCACTGGCTGAAGTATTTACGCCGCCAGGCTTTTCCGATTGAGTCAGGCTGGCATATAACAGAGTGTCATTGATTAAATATTCAAGACTGAGTTCTCCACCTAATAAGTTTTCTGAACTGTTAGATATAAAAAGATTGGTATCTGAATAATCATCAGAATATCGCTCATAACGTAAACCGCTAACCATCGTTAGCTTGTCGCTAAGCGTAAATTGATATTGCCCATATGCTGCAAAGCGCTTAGCAGAATAGTCGCTGTGCGAAATAAAATTGCCAAAAAACAGACTTTGATATTGATAGGCTAAGTCTTCAGCAGATTTTTTGGCATATAAACCAGCAACGAGCTTTTCATCTAGCGAATTAAGCCTTAGCTCTAATACATATTGTTTTGAATCTCGAAAGAAGTTTTCACTGGCTTGGTCAAAGTCAAAAGCAGTGCAGGCAGTGTCTGTTGTACAGAAACCGTTATTAACCCAGTCGGCGTCATAGGCATAATCATTTTTACTATCATTCAGGCTATAACTGACAGTAAGCTCATAGTTGTTATTAATTGACCAGAGAGAGCTGATTGCAGCTGCATATAGCTCTGTGTCGTCTTTGCCTGGTTGATCCGATTGGGTGTCTCTTGCCTCATCTAGCGACCAGTTGTCGTAGCCGTTCCCGCTATTGAAATGCAATAGATTTACAGTGAAACTCAGGTCATCTTTTGCCTGCCATTCAAGCATGCCTCGCAGGTTTTCTTCTTGATAACCATTGCTTTCATCCGTATTAAGAAAGCGATTCTGCACATAACCATCGCCTTCGTTATGTTGCAAGCTTAAACGTCCAAGTAAGTTGTTACTCAAAGCACCACTAGTTATTAGTCCTAAATTCTTCTGTCCGTAGTTGCCAATACCCGTTGATAAGGAAGTCTTCAATTGCTCACTTGGGCGGGCACTGATTAAGTTAATTAAACCAGCGTGGCCGGAACCACCAAAGCGAGTGCCCTGTGGGCCCCTTAATACTTCTACTTGTTCAATACCGAATAAAGAGGCGGCTGCTGCATTAGATCCCAGCTCAATGTTATCTATGTTGATCCCAACTGAAGGGTAATACTTGGGGTCTTGAAATTGCTCTAAGTCACCAATGCCTCTTAATTGCACAAAACGACTGCGCGAACCCGCAGAAGACCAACTGAGGTTAGGCACTGATGAGAATACTTCCTCAAGATGTTGGGCCCCTCGCATTTGTATAGCATCAGTAGATATTGCGCTCACACTGTTAGCGCTTTGCATTAAAGGGGTGGTGAAAAAATCTGCGCTGATAATGATTTCTTCTATAGTGGGGTTTATAGAGGAGCGGCTTTGCTGTGCAATAATTTGTGTGCTGCACACAAGGCATAGTACGGCAATTGTCAGACCTGGAAATAAATGTCGCATATTTGCTCCGTTAAAAATACTCACGGAGAAAAAAGGAAAAGTTGCAGATAGTCAACTTCGTAACCCTATTCCTACGCCAGTATTAACTGGTTCAGGTTCAAAGGGTTTGCTTCATTAAAATAGAAGCATCTCAGGCTTTAGCCACCCCTCAGGATGCTGGGCACTTTATTATAAGAATTTGTTTTTTACAAGCGTAGAATTTGATAGATTAGATAAAGTTTATTAAGCAGTGTTTAATTAAACTGATATTTTGATATCAATATGACTTTATAGATTTCGATAGAGATTAATATTAAGTTATGCAGGAACTATAATAGCTGTCATAAATTTCTATAGACGAGACAGCAAAACATTCAAAAACCATTACTGTTTTATGAGTTTGAATATGGAAGTTAGAGGGACTAAATTATTCATAGAATATATTTCAAGAAAGCTAAACCTAAGTGAGGAAGAACGGCCCGTCCTTGGTAATTGGGGTCAGGTAGGTACAACTCTAGGTTCTCTTAGTTTAAAACTTAACTTAATGGATATGGATAAGATAAATAATTTGCTTGAAATTCAAGAACAGAGTGGCGGTTTATTCGGAGATGTTGCCATCGAGCTGGGCTATCTGGATGCAATGCAAGTTGAAAGTTTATTGAAAATTCAAACATGGAGTCGTAGAGGGGAAATTTTACACCGTCTGTTGCTATCCAAAAAAATCAATACAGATCAGTATCGAGAATTAGTGTCTAAAGTCTATTTCTTTTAAGTTTATAAGTCTAAATAACTGCAGCCTGAATCTGAGTAAAGCGTTGCATATTGCTTCCACTAACAGCCGTATAATCTATTCCGCAGTCTTTCAATTTGGCTTGGTATAAACGAAATAACTCTTCTCTTTCAGTTGGGCTTTCTCTTAGTGGGTCTGGTTCCCAGGGTATTTGCCAATCACAAAGGATGTAATGTCGCGAGCTAGAGCCAAGCGCTTGTTTAAACTGTTCTAGTATCCATTTATCACAACTACCAAATTTTACTTCACTCCAGACAATTAATACTAATAAGTCGGTATCGCAGATTAGATGTTCAGGTTGTTGCTGAACTGCTTCTTGTTCCTTGGCAACATGTTGTTTTGCTATAGCGAGCAGGTCTGTTTGTTGATAATGGTAAGCTGAATCTGCTGACTTTTCTTCAAGGTAAATACGAGCCTGTTCAGATATTAGTGGTGCTGACCAGTAGTTAGCAAGTGTGGATGCCAGAGTCGTCTTGCCAGTCGACTCTGGTCCAGTGAGTATATGAATTTGGGTCATAACTAAAAGAAGAAAAAATTCAGATAATATTTATAGCGGCTGACCTTCGCTATCCAGCTCTACAATGTTATATCCAAGGGCTATCAGCTCATTCTCGATAAGCGTTTTGTCGCCAACAACCAGCAAGATCATTTCTTCAACAGGCAAATGTTCTTCAGCAAGTTGATTGACTCGTTCCATGCTTAGTTCATTGATGATCTGTTGTTGTCTAATAACGAAATCATTGTCTAAATCGTATTCAATTATCTGCCCAAGTAAACGAGATTTCTGTCCTGGCGTTTCATAATCCAAGGCTTCACTTTGGCCAATAGCATTTTTAGTGAAAGCGAGTTCTTCGGCAGTGATTCCTTGATCCCTAAATTGTGTCATTTCATTAATAAACTGAACGATAGAATCTGCTGTTGAATCAGCTCTAACGCTAGCGGAGGCGGTAAAGGGTCCAGGATATTTAGTGGCTGAGAAATTACTGCGTGCACCGTAGGTATAGCCTTTATCTTCGCGCAGATTAAGGTTGATACGGCTGCTAAATGCGCCACCCAGAGTGTAATTCATCAGATAGCGCTCAAAGTATTCACCGGTTGGGTCATAAACTAGGTCGCCCATATAGCCGATTCTAATTTCAGACTGTGGTGCCTGTGGTTTATCTATCAAATATAAAGTGTTTTCTGTAATGATTGGCGTAGAGGGAAGCTCCGGAAGTTCAACTCTGGCATTGTTTATAATGCCTAAGAAGTCTAATTTCGGCAGAATTTCTTCTTGTTCAATATCGCCAATTACAACGACATCCAATACCTGTGAAACTAAACTTTGCTGGCTGAAAGCCTGTATATCTTCAAGAGTGATATTCTCTAAAGTGTCAATTTGACCAGCAGAAGAAATGGCAAAAGGATGTCCTTCCCCATAAATAAGTTGTCGATAAACATTCGCAGCAATAGAGCTTGGTTCTTCTTTATCAGCTTCGATGCTTTCGATGCTTTGTTGACGTAATCTGGTTAAATCGTCTTCTGTAAAGACTGAAGCAAATAGACGTTCTTCCAGTAATTCCAATGTCGCATCAAGATTACGACTTAGGCTACGCATGTTGATTGTGGTGCTCTGAGAACCGGCGGTCACAGATATGCTACTACCCAGTTTGTCTAATTCCACCTCAAACTCTTCTGCACTGAAGCGCTCAGTGCCTTCATTCATCATGTCGGCGGTTAGACTGGCAAGGCCATACTTTCCCGGTTCTTCCAGCAGGTGGCCGCCTTCAAAACTCAATCGAATATTGACGGTGGGTATTTCGGTGCTAAGTGCGCCGATAATATCGATGCCGTTATCAAGTGTGGTTTCCCAATATTCAGGCATGATGACCAATGGGCTAGGTCCAGCCTCAGGTTGGATGGAGCGATCAAAAGAAGATGCAACAATACGTTCTTCCAAAGTATCATTTGCGCTTTCTAGGCGGCTAAGTTGTGTTGGAATCATGAAATTATCGGGTTGCGCCTGCCCATCAGGATCATCGCCGGGAACAACACTTAACACAATCTTGGCTTTATCTTTTATGTAGGTATTGAAGACTCTAAGAATGTCTTCCTTAGTCAGATTCTGAATGGCTTCTAGCTCCTCAGGAATGATATTAGGATTGCCATATAAATATTGGTAATACGCTAATTGTGAGACTTTGCCGCTGACACTTGCCAGGCTATTAATTAAACCTGTTTCCTGTTGAGCTTTATAAATTTGTAGATCGTCGTCAGAAATCGAATCCGCATTGAAATTTTCTAATACAGCGAGCATTTCTTCTTCAAATTGTGATAGTGGCGTGCCTGGGAATGGTAAAACTAGAAAAGTTAAGGAGCCTGCGAGCTCACTGTTGTTATTGAATCCACTAGCTTGGATTGCTTTATTGGTGAGTACAAATTCCTTATAGAAAAAAGATTTCCTGCCGACAGTAATTACTTCATTTAGAGCTTCTAATGCGACACGATCTGGGTGCCCATAAGGCACTGTTGGAAAAGTGAAGAACAGTCCTGGAAAACGAATATTCTGATCGACATAAGATACGTAACGATCATTTTCAAGTATGACTTGCTCCTGTGAGTCAGGTAAAACTGCCGGACCAGAAGGTATTTCCCCGAAGTATTGATTAACAAGATTTAGAACTTCGAGTTCATCTACATTGCCACCGATAGTCACAGTAGCATTATTAGGGCCATACCAGCGCAGGAAAAAGTTTTTTAGATCGTCGAGGGAAGCTGCATCGAGATCTTCTGTATAACCAATAGTCGGCCACGAATAAGGATGATCTGATGGATATAAAGCGGCTGCATTGATTTCCCTCCAGCGCCCATAAGGACTGTTATCATAATTAACGCCACGCTCATTTTTGACAGTTTCACGCTGATTCTCAAATTTTTCCTGGGTAACAGCATTCAACAAGAAGCCCATTCGATCAGACTCCAGCCATAACATGGTTTCCAGTTGATTGCTTGGCACTGTTTGATAGTAGTTGGTGCGATCATTGCTGGTGGAGCCATTCATGGTGCCACCAGACTCGGTCACGATTCGAAAGTGCTCGTCATCGCCAACATGTTCGGAACCTTGAAACATCATATGCTCAAAGAAATGGGCAAAACCCGAGCGGCGTGGTTCTTCTCTTGCAGAACCAACATGATAAGTGACATCAACACGAACAAGAGGGTCCGAATGATCTTCATGAATGACGATTGTTAAACCATTTTCCAGTTGAAACTTGCTATAAGGAATAAGCAGTTTATCAGAATTGGCTTCAACACGTTCAAGCAGAGTAACACCGGCGGGGAGGGTGTTAGTTACTGAACTGGCGCTGCCTGTAACAGAATCTTGATTATCTAGATTAGCATTATCACCACAGGCAATTAACAAACAGCAAGTTGCCGCTAGAAACAGGTGTTTTAATGAAAATTTATGAGTTCGGAACATCCCGCACCTCTTATCTGGTTATATAAAAGAAGGACGAAAGATTAAAGCATAAGATGTCTTATGCCGCTAGCCATGGGCATGAGAATAAGCTAGCTTTAGCGCTTAGGAAGCAGGAGATGGTTATGTTTAATGAAATGATGCAGAACTTGTCGGCATTCTTGGCCGAAAATTCACTGACAGACCTGCTGAGCCTGTCATATTATTCTTTTCCAGTTGTTGAAGTTATTCATGTTGTGACCTACGGGACTTTTTTTGGTGGCATGATGATGTTGGACTTTCGTTTATTAGGCATTGGCCGCTTTATCTCCAGTCAGCAAACCATGCGCTATATCCTGAATATAGCTTTGTATGCTTTTGCGTTAGCGGTATTTAGTGGAATAGTTTTCTTCTTTGTAACGCCTTGGGAATATCCAGTAAATCCAATTTTTCAATATAAAATGATGTTGATATTGTTGGCTGGTTTAAATGCGCTTTGGATGCATAAGTATTTGTTGGCAGATATTGATCAATGGGATATGAATGTAAAGCCGCCTATTAAAGTCAGAGTTTCTGCGTTTTTCTCAATTTGCTTTTGGGTCGGTGTTGTTGCTTGTGGTCGTCTGATTGCTTATAGCTCTAGTTATGGCTTGAATTATCCTGGGCTAAATTTTTAACACTAAGTATTTAAGGCCGAGTATTTAACGATATGACCGATATTGTTTAACTGAAAAAGTTAACAAATTAGCCATTAGGGCAAAGATCAGCACGATGGTGTCAATAAAGATTTTAAGACACAACCATAATAAGAATTGAATTTTTCTGTACCAACTTAGGGTTAAAAAACCCTCGCCGCTGTCCAGATAGCTTCCGATCACTCGGTTTTTTCTGAGCCAACGATCGAGGGAAGGTGAATGTCTGGCTGCAATCATGGCAGCTATGGCAAGGAACAATAGTCCAGGGATGATGGGCAATATCAAGCCGACAATACCAACAGCAAGACAAATTACAATAAAAATACCGGCAAACAGTTTCGCCAACAAACTATTCAATTTGTTTTTGTTTCCGGTATTTTCATAAGTTTGGTAGTTCATGTATTCCACCTATTAATACTGGTAATGCTGACTAGTAGTCATAATTATGATAGCTGCAATATTTTCTATAACTGCGCATATGATGCTTAGGTTTTATTGGCGCCAGGAAGAAATAAAAGACCCAGGCAAACCAAGATAAGAAAATAATTGCGAGTATCCAGCATACCTTTTCACCACCAGTCGTTTTGTCAGAACAAGCAATAATTAAGATGGGAAGGAACCAAATTAAAAATGCTCCGGCAACAAATAAAAGCGCTATTCCTATTGTGAGAATTGGGATAAGCGCTACCAAGCCAAAACTCAATCCAAAAAGAATTAAAATTGCTAACAAAATATTCATAGTGGTTTCCTTTAGCCCTTATAAGTTTCTATAAGATGCACTTATTGAATTATTTCTACCTCGATCTGAGCTGCCATAATAAACAGTTGGGAAAAGCCATAGTAAAAAGGCTCCAGTAATCGAAAGTATTGCGGTTCCGATTGATAAAAGTGGCATTAAAACGGCCAATCCTAGTCCCATTATGAAAGTAGTTGAAATTGTTATAAGTAAGTTCATCGTAGTATCCTCTATTCAATTAGTTTAAATTACCATTTACACTTAAGTAGTAAGCTAATATCGTGCCAACTTTAAAAAGCCATATAAAACAATTAGATAGAATATTTATATGATTGACGTAAATATATTTAACACTTTATTTGCCAAGAGTTGGTTTTTTTAACCAGTCTTTGAAAAAGCTACTAAGTAGAGTGAGAATTCGGTACATTAGCGTTTTAGATGTGGGTGAAAACTATGAAAAACTGGCTGGCGACAAGGAAACAAGGCCTTATAGGGAAGTATCGACTGATTATCCGTGAGAAAGCGATCGAGCAAGCTAAAGTGGAAATATCTTTGGCCGGTAAAAAAATTCAAGATTATGATCAGGAACAATTGGAAATAATCGTCAAAGCTGAAGAGGATAAGATAATCCGTCGTTACAAAAATTCTTCATTTGTTCTTATTTTATTAGCGCTTGGACTCTACTGATGATTAATAATCTTCTAAAAATTGGCGCATTGGTGGTCACCGGACGATTTTTAAAGCCTCGATTAAAAGGCTTATTTTTATTGATCATATTTTGGTTTGTGATCCGTTTATTGCATGCTGAGTACATCAGCTATGTGGAATTATCGACTGATACCAGCTTTTTATGGCAAGCCTCATTATTAAAAATTACCCTTTATGTTCTCGGTTTTGTAGTTTACTTTTTTATTGTCGAAAGGCGTCTATTATTGCAAAGTAAAATTGACCAAGAAGAAAAGCTAATACAGACACATATAGAAGGTAGTGATGATGGTTTTAATTTCTTGCGTGAAAAGAAGAAACTTGAAAGTAAGTCTGACCAGTTATTGCATAAATAAAGCAAGCCGGTCTTTATAGTTTATTAAGCTTCCTGTACCTTCCGTTTTATGGCTAAACAATTGTTAAAACTGCGTAATGTTCCTGCAGATGAACTTGCCGAAATTTACGAATTGCTGGAGTCTCATGAAATAGAATTTTACGAGACGAGTGCTGGGAATTGGGGTATTTCCATGCCGGCATTATGGTTAGTAAATGAAGCAGATTATCCCGAAGTTAGAGCGATGCTGGATGACTATAGTAAGCAAAGGTACCAACGTGTCCGAGAAGAGTATGAATACTTGAAAGGAGCAGGGAAAACTCGCACTTTTATGGACATGGCAAAGGAAAACCCTTTTAAGGTTGCTCTGTATTTAGCAATTGTATTTGTATTGGTGTATTTTTCTATTGCACCGTTCTTATCCATGGTGTGATTTAACAGTTCCCATATAAACTTAGAGGAAGTAAAGCGACTATGTCAGATGCAATTATTAGCACCCAAGTATTAGGTTTGCACTGGGAAGTATCAGACCCTTTTCTTTTTTGTGCTTTTCATAATGATAAATTCCCAAAAGGGAATGACAATTTGGGGCCGGATGCCTCTTTAGTAGGCAGACCGATAGGCCAAGATTTTCAACTTAAAGACGGTTGGCGAATGTATCACGGACAGCGTGTCGCGGGCTTTCCAGTACACCCTCATAGAGGTTTTGAAACCGTTAGTATTGTGCCGGTTGGCTTGGTGGATCATGCTGACTCAATGGGGGCGGCAGGTCGCTACGGAAATGGTGATGTGCAATGGCTGACGACGGGTAAGGGTGTGCAGCACAGTGAAATGTTTCCTCTTGTGAACCAAGAAGGCGAAAACCCTTTGTTATTTTTTCAAATTTGGCTGAATTTGCCGGCTGAAAGCAAAATGGCGAAGCCACACTTTGCTATGTTTTGGGATGAACAAATTCCTGTCTATGAATCTAAGGATGAAACTGGGAATGAAATTAAAATCAAAGTGATTGCTGGGGAAATAGATGGTGTGAAAGCCTTAGCTCCGCCACCTGATTCCTGGGCTGCAAGAGCTGAAGCTAAAGTGACTATGTTGTTGATTGATTTGGCTCCTGGCGCAAGCTGGACCTTATCTGCTGAAGAGGCGGGCCTTAACCGCAGACTTTATTTTTATGATGGAAACAGCATACAAGCAGATGGCCATACTCTTGCTTCTGGTACAGGGATTCACTTAAATTCCGGCGTGGATTTTGTTATTAAGAATACTGGAGAAAAACCAGCTCGTTTTCTGTTGTTGCAGGGGAAACCAATTGGAGAGCCCGTGGCGCAGTATGGTCCATTCGTGATGAATACCCGAAATGAATTAGAGCAAGCCTTTAGTGATTATCAAAAAGATCAATTTGGTGGCTGGCCCTGGGAGAATCAAGACCAGGTCCATGGTCGCAGAGGGCGCTTTGCAATTCATGAAGATGGGCGTGAAGAAGAACCGGTTTAATTGTTACTTAAAGAGATATTAAAAAGAGATATTTATGGCTGAAGAACTCGAACAAGCACAAGAAATTTATGACCTCATTATGACTTATCTGGTTACTTATGGTTTCCAGGTACTTGGTGCAATTATTATTCTGCTCATCGGCATATTTGTTGCCGGCAAAGTTGCCGGTATGTTGAACAAATTCATGGTCGGTAAGAATATTGATGTCACACTGAGCCAATTCACTTCCAGTACTGTTAAGGCCATCGTTATCGTCATGGTTGCGATAATAGCTTTGGGACAACTGGGAATTAGTGTTACGCCTTTCGTTGCTGCCATAGGTGCCTTATCATTAGGTGCTGGACTTGCTCTACAAGGCTTGCTTGCAAATTATAGTGCCGGTCTGAGTATTATTGTGGCTCGGCCTTTCGTGGTAGGAGATACCATTATGGTGCAAGGTGTCAGCGGTGTAGTGAAAGAAATAAAACTAGGATACACCATATTAACTAATGAAGATGACATTATTATCACTATTCCGAATCGGCATATTGTGGGTGAAATTCTTCATAATTCATATGCCAGTAGTATTCTGGAATTATCTATAGGAATTGCTTATCACTGTAACCCTGAGCATGCCATTGGCATAATATCTAAGGTATTTGAAGGAATGGAAGGACTTGACGAAAATAAACCCCCGTTAATAGGTATAGATGAATTTGCCGATAGCAGCATTAATATCAACATTCGTTGTTGGGTGTTAACCACTGAGCTGTTTGCTACTAAATATCGAATCAATATGGCAATGCATAAAGCGTTGACTGAAAACAATATTGAAATTCCATTTCCACAACGTGATGTTCATTTGATTCAGGAAAGTTCTGCCTGAATCAACAGTGTTTTATTCAATTCTTTTGGCAGGTGGTTTGTCTTCTCGGATGGGGGAAGACAAAGCCTACTTAGAATTTGATGGACAAAGCTTGCTGCAAGCTGGGCTGAATTTACTCAAAGACATTGACAGTGAACTTATTCTTTTAAGTGGCAGATCTGGTTATCCAGAATCTGTGCCAGATATTTTAGAACAATGTGGTCCGCCTGGCGGGCTCTACGCCTGTCTGCAATACCTTTTAAAAATAGACAAGCTGGATGACTCACCTTTACTAATTCTACCAGTGGATATGCCTAGGCTTAAGCCTGAGATACTAGAGACTTTGTTGGCTAATATATCAGAACAGCAAGGCTGCCATTTTGCCGGGGAGATATTTCCTTGTGTGCTGCGTGCAAGTGAAAAACTTAGGGCTTATTTAGAACAAATATTTGATGAGAGTCATGAGCTTGGTGGTAAACGGTCCATGCGTGCTGTGCTGGATTTTTGCAAAAGTAAGCAAGTGTTAAAAGATTCATTGAAGTCAGAGTTTTTCAAGAACATTAATACGCCAGAAGATTATGAAAAATTACTTTTGGCTGAATAGTAAGGTTCTATTAATTTGCTAAGCGCTAATTTATATTCTTTGTTTCCAACTCAAACAGTAAGTGCAGTTAATTTTGTGTCAAAGTTTACATAGCTGATCTAAAAATTCATCTTAAGTCCGAAACTGACTGTTCTATCCTTATTGGGTCTTGCCCCATAAGGATGACGTCCCATAATATCTTTTTCGGATGTTATGTTTTCTATTCTAGTATAGAGATTCAATATTTCATTGACTTGATAGTTAGCCGTTAAATCAACCGTTAAGGTAGCGTCTGTTTTTTCAAAAATGTCACAACTCGCTCGTACACAAACTTCATCTACATAGTTAACATTAGCCTGCAGGCCCCAGCGAGCTGATGCTAGCCCTGTAGAAAATTGCAGTTGGTTTTTTGGGATATAGGGGATTGGATCTCCAGCGCTGACATCGCCAAAAAAATCTGTACCGGCAATATCAGTATCAAATTCACCATTGATATGGGTATAAGACAGCATCAATGGCACACTTAGACCACGGCTAAGACCTATATTTGAAGACACAATGAACTCAATACCTTGAACGGTTGCAGCGTCTCCATTAAAAGCATCGCCGATTACACAGTCTGTCCCAGAAGATGATGTGCACACCCCTAGTAGGTTTTCGTAATCACTGTAAAAACTGATCAGTTCAGTATTTATAAATGAATTAGAAAATCTTATGCCAAGCTCATAATTTATTGCTTCTTCAGGATTAACGCCGGGTGAATTTGTTGGCGTAGTAAAGCCTTTGTGAGCGCCAGCTAATAAAGTGACTCCTGTTTCAAACTGATAAGAAAGACCGGCACCAGGCAACCAAATTTGAGTGTCATTTTTCCTACTATCAACAAATGTACGAGATGGTCCATCTTGATAATTAGTTCTTTTAAGCGCTATGTCTTCAAAACGTATGCCGGGTGTAAAAGCCCAGTTACCAAACTCGATTTGGTCATATAAGTAAATAGCTGTAGCGGCTGCTTCCTGGACTCTATTCCCGGCAGCACCCAAGGCACCAACATCTGACCTTACTAATATTCCTGCTACTTGTTGATAGCTTGAGTCATATTGCATACGGTCTTCTTCATCTTCATGTATGCGAATGCTACCTTCTAAAGAATGAGATAAGGCGCCTGTTTCAATATTCCAGTTAAAACTTAATTGAATGCCTCGAGAAAAGTATTCACGGTTATTAGAGCGCATATCAATGCTACCAACCGCTGTATCTAAATCCCCGCTAAGAATGCTGTGCAAGTCGTTACTCGAGAAACCAGCTCTGGAGCTGCCGGTATTAATATCATTAATAATGTTTGCCCAGCTGGTTCTGGAAAGGGAATCAGCATCCGCGCTGCCATCAAGGTCAATACCTTCGGTTTTAAACCAGTTTCTTGCATGTTCATTATTGTAGGCAACAGCAGAAAAACTAAGCTCATCGCTATGCTCGTAGTTGTAGCGTAGAACAATTTGCTTATGCTCAGTGGTGATATTGTCTAAGGCTGATATGCCATAACGTTGATAAGAATTTTGTTGAAAATCGTTATCAGTAAGACCTAAATAACTTTGATTAGAATCTTGCCCAACATGCTGAAGTTTAAGCTCAATACTGCTTTTTGACTCAAGCGGCGCATAGCCTAATTTGACGGTGTAATCATTGACTTCGAAACCGGTGTCATTTGAGCTACGGTTTATATCTTGAAAACCGTCAGACCTCCAATTGTGAGTTTCCACTATGAAGCCAAATCCAGATTCCGTATATCCACCGTAATTCGCATGCAATCTATAAGTAGCATTTTCGCCACTTTCAACTTGTAAATTACCAGCATATTGATTGGGAATAGGTGTTGATAGCATATTTAATGCACCTCCAATGGTATAAGGGCCTTGTGTAATAGCAGAAGGACCTTTAACGACTTCTATCGCGTTTAGTCGTCCAGAGGTTGGAAAATAATACGCTGATGGTGCAGCATAAGGGGCAGGGGCAATTAAAACATTGTCTTCCAGTAAAGTGATTCTTGAGCTACGTTCTGTCGCAACGCCTCTTATGCTTATATTGGGTCTTAAACCATATCCGTCTTCAACTTGAATTGAGACGCCCGGAATTTCTCGAATGATTCTTTGTATATCGGTATAAGAAAAGGTATCTAGCTGCTCAGGAGTTATTAAATAGGCGGAACCCGTAATTCCAGTAATATTGTCCTGATCACCAATAATAGTAATTTCGTCAAAAAAACTATTGTTTTGCCTTAAGCTCGATTCGTCCTGAGCAAGGGCAGTATTAGCCTGAGTTGTTACGAGCAGCAAAGAAATCAAAGTGGAGAGGGTGGTTCTTTTCATTGCTATGAGCCTGCTGATAATCTAAATACAAATGATAATTATTATCAATAAGCTTAGCAAGTGTTTATTTGATGTCTTGTTTAAATAGATTTTTTGCTGAAGGAGTAATCAATGGAACCTGGATTAGGTCTGTTTTGTAAAATAAAGGTTTATAGAAAAGCGGTAAGTTAGTTTTATAAGTTGTTACATGAGTAAACCGCTTTGTTTTATACCGTCAATAATAAATTGAACCGCCAGGGCGGATAATAAAACCCCCATTACTCTTGCGATAACATGCAGGCCCGTTACTCCAAGTAAATTTTGAAGTTTGACTGCAAGCAATAGGCAGATAAACGTCACTAACAATATTGTGAGCAGTGAAGCAATGATTATTGCCTGGCCTGTGACATCACCTTGTTGATTAGCAATAAGTAATATGACTGCACCCATAGCACCAGGCCCGGCGATAAGGGGGGTAGCTAATGGGAAAACTGAAATGTCTGATTTAGAAAAAGCCTCTTCTTCTTCTTCACTGGTAGTTGATGTACCGCCTGAAGAACGCGCGAATACCATATCAATTCCGATTAGCAATAATAAAATGCCTCCAGCAATTCTTAATGCGGCAAGGGAGATGCCTAAACTAGTTAATAAAAGTTCACCAATAAGAGCAAAAGTAACTAGGATAGTTGTAGCAATTAAGGTCCCTCGAATAGCGACTGTGAGTTTTTGCTTAGCCGTATAGGTGACGGTTAAAACTGCAAACATGGCAGCAACGTCTAAGGAGCCAATAGTGGCAAAAAAAGTTGTAAGCGCAAGAATTGCAGTTTCTAGCATTGGTATTGGTAAAAAGTTATTTGAGCTGAAAAGAAAATGAACCAAAACCATGCTAACACATGGTTTGGTTCAGGTTTAGATTACAAAATAGCTTTAATTGGCGGGTAAAGCGATTAGCTCACGATATAAATGATTGCCATCGACGGCCCAATTGCCATCCCAACCTTCTGGCACAACAAAAAAATCACCGGTATAAAAAGTTTGTGGCTCTCCACCGACTGAGGTCAAGGTAGCAGAGCCATTTAATACATAAACGAACTCTTCGGACATATCAGTAAAATCGCCTGCATTTGGTTCTACATCCATAATGGTTACAACCAGCTCTGAGCCATCCCACATTGTTTTGCGGTTTGATTCAGCATCTTCACCTGCGGGTGGAAACGAAGATGGCTCTAGGCCCAAGCCAGACATGTTGGTCTTATCAATCATCATAGGGAAAGCATCAGGGATAGGCTCTCCACGTTCATCACTAACCACGAGAAGCACTTGGTACAAATGGTTCCCTTGAGTAATCATTTGGCCTGAAAATCCTAAAGGAATTACAAAGAAATCTCCGGTATGAAAAGTATCAGTTCGTCCGTCTCTTCCAATAAAGGTGACTGAGCCATTGATAAGATAACAAAACTCTTGAATTGGAAAACTTTCAATATCAAGGACTTCAATATTGTCAGGGCCATTACCCGCTGCTACAGAGACATTAAATTTTTCACCATCAAAGAGGGTTTTGTTATAACGCATAGCTCCACCTTCAGTCGGACCTCCTTCTAGTCCTAAACCAGATAAGGTTGCGCGATCAAGACGAAGAATGTCTTGAGAAAATAATGGCGAGCTAAATGCCAAACTTAGCAAACCAGCAAACAATACTTTTGTGGATAAGATCTTTTTTAATTGCATTTAATTTTCTTCTTTTATTTCGATTAGTGATTGCTCATGTGTTAATTAAATCTGGAATTACAAATTCACTTATGTAGTTATTCTTATATAGGCTTCAGTTAATGCTCCCCAGCTTTCACTTTGATAGAAAGCAATTCTAAGAACTTGCGAAGCCACGAGTGCTGCACCACCCCAGATATAAGCTTTGTTTACTTTGCCATGGATGATTTGGTCGTAAACGACTCCTGCAAGTAAGGGGATATCAGCCCCAATGTACATCCAGATCGTTCCCGTGGTCAATGTATCCAAAGAACCAAACATCGGTCTTAGCATTGGCCAGCGTAAAACTGCTGCACTTAGAATTGTTAAAGTGGTAAGCAGCATCAAGCGTTTGTGTATATCGGAACTTGTCCGGCGATAAATAGCTAGAACGAAAAATGCAGTGAACATGATCATGTCTACACCCGATATAGCTAGCAGCCAAGGTGGGTAGAAGTGAGTCTGTACGCGCGCTGTTAAAACTGTTGTTCCCACAATAACAAGTGCTGCTGCAATAACAACACCAAAGACACCTAACTTGCGATGAAATGACACATTTCCAGTGCGAACTAAAAAGGCCTGAACAATAAAAAGAATAATCCAGGCTGAGAATACAAGTCCGTGAAAATGCACGCTAAGCCTTAACTCACGCGCGTCAGTTAATTCCTTAAAATAATAAGAAGGGCCAAAACCTACGACAACTATCAATGCTGCAAGTATTGCCATGGCAGGGAAAAAATATTCTATCTGCAGCTCGTGGGTTTAACTTGTTAGTTTGGTCAGTCATATTTGCTCACAGTTATTTAAGATATTAAGACGAAATTTAAAAAATAAACTGCGCGCATTATATATTTAGGTATAAGTTAAGGGGGTGGTTCGCCTTCTAATAAATGCGGAGGCAACATGTTTGTAATAGTTTCTGGAACGCCTAAGGGCCCAGGTCCAACGATTCCAAAGCCTGGACCTCTGGT
Organism: uncultured Pseudomonadales bacterium; assembly: GCA_943789335.1. Taxonomy (GTDB): domain Bacteria; phylum Pseudomonadota; class Gammaproteobacteria; order Pseudomonadales; family Pseudohongiellaceae; genus UBA5109. The sequence goes on from CALSTS010000006.1 coordinate 393,236, forward strand.
CCACCATAAGAAAGTCGGAGCATAATCTGGGAAACGTTCTGCCATTATAGGTGCAAACTCTCGTAAGGGAACTCCAGGTTGAGCGACAGACTGGTACACCTCCATGTAATTAATCGCTTCACTTAATACTTCAGGCCCTCCGTTTGGGCCATGTCCAGGGTATACATCTGTTATAGGTGAAAAGACTTGAACTGATTCAAGCGCCCCTTTCCAACTTGCAGGATTGTTTAAATCAGCAAAATAAGGGTGCATCTGAGCGAAGATTAAATCACCCGTAATTAATGCTTCTAATGTAGGGATGTAAAATACAGTGGCATTCATAGTTTCTGCTGGTTGCAAATCCATAAACTGGATTTCATTTTCTTCCAGAAACATACTATCGCCGACTAACAGTTCAGGAATGACTGGTAATATTGGAAGCTGTGAACCATAAAGTGGCTCCCAATGAACCCATTTTGATTGAAATTGTGTTGAAATTTCATCAATCACTGGCTGGCGCGCTAACACTTGGGCGTTGGGAAAGGCTTCTACAATTGGGGCAAGGCCCATGTAGTGGTCCGGATGACCATGAGTCAATAAAATATGCGTAAGTTCACGCCCGTTATTTTTTAACCTTTCAGCCAGAATTTCACCGTCACCTAGTAACCAGGGAGAATCGATTTGTATGGCTTCATTTTCACCAAGCAAAGTGAAAGAGTTTTCTCCTATACCACTGAATTGGGCGGTATAAACCTCCAATTGAAGGCCCTCTGGCTCAGCCGCGCATGCCACTAGATGGCTTGAAATGAATGCAATCAGAGCGGGGTATGTGATTAGTTTTTTTATTAAACTCATTTTATAGTTTCCATTGTTACGATTATAGAAATTGCTCAGGCTAATTGATCAATTAATAGTCAATTATCCTGGTACTCGAATATCTTCAACCATCGCTTGTACTTCTTCAGGCGGAGCTGAAGTGAAGTAACAAACAACAAAAGCAGTGAAGAAATTAAGAATAGTGCCAAGAGTGCCTATACCTTCAGGTGAAATACCCAACCACCAACCTTCAGCATTATCGGCCGCAGGGTTAATAAAAGTGTAGTATATAATATAACTCGCAGTAAATATAATGCCAACCAACATGCCGGAAATAGCCCCTTCTTTATTCATACGCTTATAAAAAATACCCAGGACTATTGCAGGGAAAAATGAAGAACTAGCAAGGCCAAAAGCAAAGGCAACGACTTCAGCAACAAAGCCGGGTGGATTCATTCCAAAGTAACCCGCGATACATACAGCAAAGAATATGGCAATTCGGGCTGAGAGTAATTCTTTCTTTTCACTGATGTTGGGCATTAAATTTGATTTCAATAAGTCATGCGAAATGGATGATGAAATCACGAGCAATAACCCTGCTGCCGTTGACAATGCAGCGGCAAGACCTCCTGCTGCCACCAGTGCAATCACCCAATTAGGTAGTTGGGCAATCTCTGGGTTGGCTAATACAATAATATCTCGGTCTACAGTAAGCTCATTGGTTTCCGGGTCAGCAAGATACTGTATGCGTCCATCATTATTTTTATCTTCAAAACTGATGAGATTAGTTGCCTCCCAAGTCTTAAACCATTCAGGCATTGCACTATATTCAACATTGCTAACAGTGTTAATTAAGTTGGTTCTAGCAAAGGCGGCAATGGTAGGCGCTGTGGTATACAAAATGGCGATAAATATAAGCGCGTAAAGTGCTGATTTACGGGCAGCTCTAACATTTGGCACTGTGAAAAAACGAATGATGACGTGGGGGAGGCCGGCTGTACCGAACATCAGTGCCGCAGTAATAAAAAACACATCAAGCTTGCTACGAATACTTTCAGTATAGGCAGCAAAACCTAGCTCCTGATTTAAGCCATCAAGCCGATCAAGCAAATAACCGCCACCATATTCCGGGTTTAATTCTGATCCGAAACCAACCTGAGGAATGACACTGCCGGTCATTAATAAAGATATAAAAATAGCGGGTACCATAAAGGCAAAGATCATTACGCAATATTGTGCGACTTGGGTGTAGGTAATCCCTTTCATACCTCCTAAAACTGCATAAAAGAAAACAATAGTCATGCCTATTAATACGCCCAAGTTAATATCAACTTCTAAAAAGCGTGAAAACACAATACCAACGCCGCGCATTTGACCTGCAACGTAGGTGAATGAAACGAAGATTGCGCAAAGCAGGGCCACCATTCTAGCCGTTTGTGAGTAATACCTTTCACCAATAAAGTCAGGCACAGTGAATTTACCAAAGTCGCGTAAATAAGGCGCAATCAACATGGCTAATAAGACATAACCTCCGGTCCACCCCATAAGGTAAACAGATCCATCACGCCCCATGAATGAAATGATGCCGGCCATAGAAATAAATGAAGCTGCTGACATCCAGTCAGCAGCAGTGGCCAACCCATTTGCAAGAGGGGGGACATGTGCGCCAGCGATATAAAAATCACTGGTTGAGGATGCGCGAGATTTAATGGCTATGCTTATATATAGCAGAAAAGTTATGCCGACAAACAGGTAGGTCATTACTTGTATGGACATCTTTAACTAGTTCTCATCATTTAATTTATATTTTTTGTCGAGTTTATCCATAGCTTTTAGGTATACATAAACCAAGAGAACATAAATAAAGATAGCGCCCTGTTGAGAAATCCAGAAGCCTAGCTTGAAACCCGCGAAACGAATATTATCAAGCTGATCGACAAAAACAATGCCCAGCAAAAAGGAAACAATAAACCAAATACTCATCAATATTGTGAGTATCTTTATATTTTCCTGCCAGTATCCTGGGGAGTCTTTTTCGGTATGCTTCATCCGCTCAATTATACTTACAATTGCAGCTTAAAAGCTAAATTCTATCAAGAAAGCGTTACAACATCCTGTTTAACTTTCCTGAGTACTTTTTCAGAAGTATTGCCGCGCATTAGTGCGGCGGCTCCAGTTCTGTGCATAGTGCCGATTATTACGACGTCTGCATTGATTTCATCAGCATATTCAGCAATGACATCAGCTGGGTCACCTTCTCCTAGATGAACATTTTCCGTAGGTAGGCCGGTAAATTTGAGCAGCTGCTCCCGGTCCGGATAATGCATGCTGTCCTTGTAGGAATTGATTACGTAAAGTTCTGCACCATATATTTCGACCTGCTTTCTCCCGTCGGCCAATATTTTTTCATTCATTTCAATATATTTTGGATTTTCAGTTCTTATATTGAGGGCTGCCAATATTACTTTTCGATGACTACTAGCGCCTGGACGAGCAATCAATACGGGGCAGAATGATTTGCGTAATAAATCCCATTTGGAGTTGGTAAACATATTACGACGCACGTCGGGATCATAATCAGGAATAAAAATAATGTTTGGTTGTATGCGGTCTGCACAATTCAGAACGGCATCAGACCATTCTGTGGACCAGCAAAATTCATAAGTGTAGTCCAAACCAGACTCATCCGCAGGCTTAGTGATGCTTTGTATCCATTCACTGTCTCTATATAAATTTTGGTTGCTGCCTTGAGATCGGTATTGTCAGCATCAACACAAATGAACAAGTGTAATTTTGGGGCTTCTTTTCTCAATTTTGAGGTGATAAGAGCGCGGTCAAGAGCTAAGTGTTGGTCTTGGTTGGGCTCAATAATAACTAGAATTGACTCTGGGTTGTTCATTTAAGATCTCCTGGGTATAACTTTATTAAAACTGTTAAAGCCTAATTGATGTCTAATGATACTAATTAAATTTAAACTATAAATTGATAAAAATCATATGCATGCCATGTAAGAGAATGCATTTATTATTAATTATGTAGAACTTTAAGTAGAGGTTTGAAGCATTTTGCGTTAGCAAATACTAGTTTGTCGCTTTGCAAGCAGTCCGGATTACCTTGATGGTCGCTGATCAAACCTCCGGCTTCTTGAACTAACAAAATACCAGCGGCTACATCCCATTGTTTAATGCCAGACATCCAGCCCGCATCAAGCCTAGCACTAGCTGCATACGCAAGATCGAGTGCGGCTGAGCCAGTAAAGCGAAGTCCGGCAATTTTATTTTGCAATTTCGCTTGTAGCGCTAGAGCTGAGTCATAATGCTCACCACTTGCGTAACTCATACTAATAACAGCATCTTGTAAGCGGTCTTTAGTTCCCACCCTGATTCGACTGTCATTCAAACGAGACCCTTCACCTCTGGTAGCAGTAAATTCATCTTGTCGGATCGGATCAAGAATTACGGCATGCTCAACTTTGTTGTTCTTTACGCATGCCATTGAAATACAAAAATGCGGAAAGCCACGCATAAAGTTACGTGTGCCATCTATTGGGTCAATAATCCAGGTCGTATCTTTATCTTCGCCTTCAATAAGACCAGTTTCTTCGCCAAGGAAACTATGCTCTGGATAAGCTTTCTGGATAGCCGTTTTTATAAGCTCTTCTACTTCTTGATCAATGTTAGTGACGTAATCATTCGCACCTTTTTCAAAGACCTTTACTCGGTCTAATCTGTCAAAAGCCTGAACAATGATATCCGAGGCTTCTCTGGCGGCGCGAAGAGCTATGTTTACTGTAGGGTGCATACGGTTTTAAACCTTATGGGAAAGGGGGTAAAAATCGGGCGCTATAATATCAGAGCCAGGCTGTTTCTGCTAAGATGCGCGCTTTAAAATTTTCAAGTAAATTAAATTGCACTTAAACAATATACGCATTGTACTAGTAAATACTTCTCACCCGGGAAATATCGGGGCTTCTGCTCGTGCCATTAAAAATATGGGCATATCCAAACTGTATCTGGTAGCTCCAAAAGACTATCCATCGGGTGTAGCTGTTGGCAGAGCTTCGTCAGCGCTAGATATTCTCGATAATGCTGTGCTTTGTGATGATTTAAAAGAAGCCATTGCGGACTGTAGTTTGGTGATTGGGACCAGTGCTCGTTCTAGACGTATTCCTTGGCCAATGGTTACTCCAGACAAGTGCGCGGAACTCTTGATTGAGGAAGGGCAGCAGCACAATGTAGCCCTGGTTTTCGGGCGTGAAGATCGAGGCTTAAGTAATGAAGAATTACAGCTTTGTCATTATCATGTCCAGATTGCTGCCAACCCCGAATATAGTTCGTTGAATCTTGGGGCTGCAGTTATGGTGCTCAGTCATGAGATATACAAGTTGAGTCAGCATCTAGAAGAAGAGAACCAAGAAGTTGAACAGGCCTGGGATAACGAACTAGCAACTGTCGCAGAAGTTGAGACCTACCTAAAAAATCTTGAGCAATTAATGACACAGATAGACTTCCATGACCCTGAAAACCCCCGCCATTTAATGCCAAGGTTGCGCCGTCTTTATAACCGAATACGCCCAGATAAAATGGAAATCAATATTTTGCACGGTATTGTTTCAGAAACTCAAAAAAAGCTGAATAAAAAATAATTATTCGAGTGAGCTAAAGACTCAAAACGCTCGAGATGCTGTAATTTAGCTTATCTTTTAATACTTGACTAATTCAGTTGGTTTTTACATAATACCCGAGTAATTTGATCAGGAATAAAAACGAGTTTAAAAAGAGAACTATGCGTCTAACTACTAAAGGCCGCTATGCCGTCACAGCCATGCTGGATCTAAGCATAAATGCCAATAGTGGACCGGTTAATCTGAATGATATCTCTCAACGCCAGGACATATCACTATCTTACCTAGAACAGCTTTTCTCTAAGCTACGCAAAAATAATTTAGTGAAAAGTGTGCGCGGGCCAGGTGGTGGTTATTGTTTGAGTCGAGACGAAACCGATATTCATATGGCAGAAATTATCAATGCCGTGAGTGAATCTTTGGACACAACCAAATGTCAGGGGTCAGGTGATTGCCAAAAAGGCTCTATCTGCTTGACGCATCATTTATGGCAAGATTTAAGCGAACAGATATACGGTTATTTAAGCAATATTTCATTGGCCGACTTAATTTCCAAAAGAGAAATTAGTGAGATTGCGCAAGACCAGCATGAAAGACAGATGGAAAAGCTTGAAAAAAGTTTCGATACCATTGTTAGTACTGCTGCCAGCCGTACCAGCCTGTAAAACAGTTAACCAACAAGAGGTTTAAGAAGTAAAGATATGCGATCACCTATTTATTTTGATTATTCAGCAACCACTCCGGTTGATCCACGTGTGATGGATGCCATGGTGAAATGCCTAACTCTGGAAGGCAATTTTGGCAATCCTGCTTCACGTTCTCATGTGTTTGGTTGGAAAGCAGAAGAGGCCATTGAAGAAGCTCGTCAGCATGTAGCTGATCTTCTGCATTGTGATCCACGTGAAGTTGTTTGGACTTCTGGTGCTACGGAATCTGACAATCTTGCTCTTAAAGGCGTTGCTCATTTTTATCAGAGCAAAGGTAAACACATTATCACCTCAAAAATCGAGCATAAGGCCGTGTTAGATTCTTGTCGCCAACTTGAAAGGGAAGGGTTTGAAGTGACCTATCTTGAGCCTGATAAAAAAGGCCTGATTCAACCTGAAGATGTATCTAAAGCAATTCGGGAAGACACCATTTTAGTTTCATTAATGCATGTTAATAATGAAATTGGGGTGATCAATGACATCGCAGCCATAGGTGAAATAACTCGAGAGAAAAAAGTGTTATTTCATGTGGATGCAGCTCAGAGCGTTGGCAAGATTGAAATAGATTTAGAAGATATGAAAGTTGATTTAATGTCATTGACAGCGCATAAAGTCTACGGCCCTAAGGGTGTAGGTGCGCTATATGTACGTCGTAAACCACGAGTGCGTTTAGAAGCTCAAATGCATGGTGGCGGCCATGAGCGTGGTATGCGTTCGGGTACATTACCGACCCATCAGATCGTTGGTATGGGAGAAGCTTACCGTATTGCAAAGCTTGAAATGCAAGCAGATACCGAGAAAAGTTTGATGCTAAGACAGCGCTTTTTAAAAGGCCTGGAAGGTATGGAAGAAGTTTATATCAATGGCGATATTGAACAACGCGTGCCCAGTAACTTAAATGTCAGCTTTAATTTTGTAGAAGGCGAATCGCTGATTATGGCTTTAAAAGATTTGGCAGTGTCGTCTGGTTCTGCCTGTACATCTGCCAGCCTTGAACCATCATATGTATTAAGAGCAATTGGCTTAAACGATGAACTAGCTCATAGCTCCTTGCGTTTTAGTATCGGTCGTTTCACCACGGAAGAAGATGTAGATTTTGCAGTAGAAAAAGTTAAAGAAGCAGTGACGAAATTGAGAGAGTTGTCGCCGCTTTGGGACATGTTTAAAGATGGAGTCGATATATCAAAAATTGAATGGGCAGCCCACTAGCGGGAGTAAAGCTATTGCGCTTATCAATACTGCGTTAAAAATTTTATCAAAATGCTCATTTACTCTTTAGTAAACTGCGCTTTTTTAAAAAAATTTATCCAGTCCTGATTTCGCTCATAAGGTTTTTTGAAGCACCTAGACAATTGAAGAATTTAGAATTGAAAAAGTTTTTTAAAAGAGATTAATTTTAGAAGTTTAATAAGTTTGGTAAGTTAAAGAGGTAAATATTATGGCTTATTCAGAAAAAGTTTTAGATCATTATGAAAATCCACGTAACGTAGGCAAGTTGGATGATGATGATAAAAATGTTGGTACGGGCATGGTGGGGGCACCTGCTTGTGGCGATGTTATGCGTTTGCAAATCAAGGTGAGTGATGCGGGAGTTATTGAAGACGCTAAATTTAAAACCTACGGTTGCGGTTCAGCAATTGCTTCAAGCTCTTTGCTAACTGAATGGGTCAAAGGCAGAACTCTTGATGATGCTCAGAAAATTAAAAATAGTGAAATTGCTGAAGAGTTAGGATTGCCCCCTGTTAAAATTCACTGTTCAGTATTAGCAGAAGATGCAATTAAAGCAGCTATTGCAGATGTAAAAAATAAACGTGGTTACACGCAAAAAGAAGTAGCAACTGAGCAGTAATGTCGCCAGCAAGAAAAACGTAAAGTGCTTTGAGAGATAGTTTAAGAGATAGTTTAAGAGATAGTTTGAGAAATAGTTAGAGAAAGAGTTAGAGAAAGAGGAAAGAGAAGTAGCATGGCTATAACAATGAGCAAGCCTGCGGCGGAACACGTCGCTTCACAACTGGAAAGTAGAGGCAAAGGCCTAGGCATACGTGTGGGCGTAACAACCACAGGTTGCTCCGGTATGGCTTATGTGCTCGAATTCGTAGATGAGCTAGACGAAAGTGACGCAGTATTTGAAGATCACGGCATTAAAATTATAGTTGACCCAAAAAGTCTGGTTTACATCGATGGTACAGAAATGGATTTTGTAAAATCAGGCGTCAATGAAGGCTTCGAATTTCGCAACCCGAATGTAAAAGGTGAATGCGGATGCGGAGAATCTTTCTCAATTTAAAATTATTAAATGGGTTCATTTCAAACCTTATCAGGTCTTTAATACTTAGAAAGGCATGCTCTTTTGACTATTGCTAATAAAAATTATTTTGAAATTTTCTCCTTACAAGAAAGTTTCGATTTGGATTTAGAAAATCTTACTGTTGAGTATAAAAATCTGCAGTCGCAAATGCACCCGGACAAGTTCAGTGGTGCTGATGACGCTAGTAGATTGCATGCCTTGCAGTTAAGCTCCATCATCAATGATGCATTTGATACTTTAAAGTCTCCACTAAAACGAGCTGCATATTTACTTACGCTAAATGGGATTAATCCGGAAGAGAATAATCAAAACCATTTAGCTGAATCTTTTCTATTGCAACAAATGGAATGGCGCGATCTCTTGGATGATGCTACCGAAGAGGAAGATTTGACTCTAGTTGAGAACTTAAAACAGGAAGTCATGGAGGAACGTGAAAATTGTATTATTGAATTCCAGGACTTCGTAAATGCTTATAACTTTGTTGATGCAAAACCTATATATAATAAGTTGCAATTTGTTGAAAAAATGCTTGTTGAAATAAATCGTTCAGAAGAAAAAATTCTGGATTACTAAAACCGATTATTAATACCGATTACTAACACGAAAGATGGCCTTACTTAGCATTTCAGAACCTGGACAAAGCCCGCGTCGTAGTCATGCTAATAAGCATGCATTAGGTATTGATTTGGGCACTACCAATTCTTTAGTTGCGTCTGCATCCCCAGATGGTCCTAAGGTAATTACTAATGAAGATGGTTGCGAACTGTTACCTTCGGTGGTTGCATATTCTAAAAATAAAATCCTTGTAGGTCAGCTAGCCTTAAATTCTGCTGAGCAAATAAGCTCTGTTAAACGCCTAATGGGAAGGGGCTCGAGTGATATTAAGCATAAACTTTCTTACACCCTAACTAACGCCGAATCTGGTGGCATGCCGCTAATTGAAACTTCGGCTGGACTTAAGAGTCCGGTAGAAGTTTCCGCAGAAATACTTAAGGTGCTAGCTGCTCAAGGCAAACAATATTTAAATGCCGAAATTGATGGGGTAGTCATAACCGTACCTGCTTATTTTGATGAAGCTCAACGCCAAGCGACTAAAGATGCTGCTCGCATTGCTGATTTAAATGTTTTGCGCTTGTTAAGTGAGCCAACTGCCGCGGCAGTCGCTTATGGTTTGGATAAAAAGCTGGAAGGTAATGTAATTATTTTTGATCTAGGCGGTGGGACTTTTGATGTTTCCTTAATGCGCTTAGAGAAAGGTGTTTTTGAAGTCTTAGCGACAGGCGGTGATACTGCTTTGGGTGGCGATGATTTTGATCGCGCTATTATGCATTGGGTACAAGAGCAGTCCCAAATAGAATTACAGCAAGAACAAATTGCTGAACTTTCTTCAATCGCAAGAAATGCTAAGCATGTGTTAACTGAAGAACAAACAGTCGAAATAAAATTTTCAGCTTGGTCAGGCGTTCTTAGTAGAGAGCATTATTATCAACTGATAGATCCTTTGATACAACAAACCTTAAAAGCTTGTCGACGTGTGCTTCGAGATGCGTCGATGGAGATTTCCGATATAACAGATGTTGTGATGGTAGGCGGTTCAACACGGTCGCCTAGAGTGCAGGAAAAGGTGGAAAGCTTTTTTCAGCGATCATTGCTTAATGAGATTGATCCTGATCAGGTTGTTGCGCTTGGTGCGGCGATTCAGGCAGATATTCTGGTAGGAAATAAATACGACAACGATTTATTGCTGCTAGATGTTAATCCTCTTTCTTTAGGTATAGAAACAATGGGAAGTCTGGTAGAAAAAATTATTCCGCGTAATACCACAATTCCAGTGAGTCGGGCACAAGACTTTACAACGTTCAAAGATGGTCAGACTGTAATGAGTCTACATGTCTTACAAGGAGAAAGGGAGTTAGTAGAAGACTGCCGCTCATTAGCTAAATTTGAATTATGTGGCATTCCTCCTATGGTTGCTGGCGCTGCGGTTATTCGAGTGTCTTTTCAGGTAGATGCGGATGGTTTGCTTTCAGTTGAGGCAGAAGAGCAATCTTCCGGTGTGAAAAGCAGTATCGTAGTAAAACCATCCTTTGGTCTAGAAGAAAAAGAGATTGAGGCGATGATCTTAGCCTCTCATCGTGAAGCCGAGCATGACCGGGATCTTCGAAGATTAAAAGAAAATGAAGTTGAAGCCTTGCGGATAATTGAAGCTATCAAATCGGCTCTAGCACAGGATGCCGAGTTATTAGATGAAGCAGAATTAAAATCATTACAGCAAGGTTTAAGCACATTAGAGGAAGCTTTGAAGAGCGATGATGCTGATTTAATTCAACAACACTCAGAAGCACTCAATGAATTAAGTGTAACTTTTGCAGCCAGACGTATGGATAGTCAAATTAAAACTGCATTCAAGGGTAAAAAACTAGAAGAGGTCGACCGTTAATGCCGAAACTTATCGTTATGCCACATCCTGATCGTTGTCCTGATGGTATGGAGATGGAAGCTGAACCTGGTGAGAGCATTTTAAATGTCGCACTTCGAAATGGTATAGATATTGAACATGCCTGTGAAAAAGCCTGTGCTTGTACAACCTGTCATGTAGTAATTCGCCAGGGTTTTGATTCTCTGAAAGAGTCTGATGAAAACGAAGATGACATGTTAGATAAGGCTTGGGGGCTAGAACCAGACTCACGCTTGAGTTGTCAGGCTTTAGTGGCAGATAAAGATTTGGTTATTGAAATCCCTAAGTACAATATAAACATGGTGTCGGAAGCGCATTGAAAAATGCTCAACATGAATTTTGCAGAAAGAGTAGTCATTCATACTAAAGATCAGGAATGGCAAGCTAGTCCAATGCCTGGTGTTTGGCGTGTACCTTTAGCAAGAGAAGACAAAGAAATAGGTCATGCAACTAGTATTGTTAAATATGATGCCGGCTCATCTTTTTCAGAGCATGATCATCCTCAAGGTGAGGAAATATTTGTATTAGAAGGCACTTTTTCTGATCAAACAGGTGATTATGGTAAAGGCCAATATTTTAGAAACCCAAAAGGTTTTAAACATGCCCCTTTTAGCAAAAAAGGCTGTGTCCTATTTGTAAAACTACATCAGTTTCAGGCCGATGATAAAGCGCATTTATTAGTCGATACCCAAAACACACAATGGCAGCAAGGTCATGGCAAATTAAAGGTCATGTCTTTACATAGCCATTTAACAGAATCGACAGCGCTGATATTTTGGCCTGCGGGTACAAAATTCCAGCCACACACTCATTTTGGGGGTGAAGAAATCTTTGTCATCAGTGGCGAGTTAATAGATGAGTTTGGTCGCTACCCTGAAGGCACTTGGTTAAGAAACCCACATGCTAGCCAACATAATCCATATACTTTAGTAGATACGTTAATATGGGTGAAAGTTGGGCATTTATAGTGTTGTTGGATTACTAGAAAAAATTGTTAGGTAAATATATGAAATGGACAGATACGATAGATATAGCCATCGAGCTAGTCGAAAAGTTTCCGGAAGTTGATCCTCAATATGTGAATTTCGTTGATTTACATCGTTGGGTTTGCGAACTGGAAGGCTTTGATGATGATCCTGAGCGTAGTGGTGAGAAGATCTTAGAAGCTATACAAATGGCCTGGATCGACGAGTCTTAGCTACTGCATTCGTTGAGCTAAGACAAAGCAATACAATAAGCCGCGTCTTTCTAGCGTCAGAAAATTCTTAGGTATTGTGTTTGGCAATACTTCATTAAAGCCGATTTTCCACTCGGGTCCTTACTGGTTTGTAAGCCCCCTCGTTAAATAATCTTCTTTGCTTTAGCATTACTGCAAATATAGGCCGTTGATTGTGGGTGAGGAGCGGCAGCGAGCTGACCACATATTGGCTCTATTCAGGCAAAATTACAGATTAAAGCCGTTAGCTACTAATTAATATTTGGTAACGCTAAGCAATTAAAAACCATACATAAAATCCCTAAATATGCGTATAATGCGCGCACTTAAAATTTTGTAAGTAATTTGTAAATCTGGGAGTTAATTGATGGCCGTGGAACGAACTTTATCTATTATTAAACCTGATGCGATTGCCAAGAATGTTATTGGCGAAATTATCAGCCGTTTTGAGAAAGGCGGGCTCAAGGTTGTAGCTGCAAAAATGCTACAACTGGATGATACGCTTGCAGGTGGTTTTTATGCCGAGCATAAAGAACGACCTTTTTATAATGATTTAGTCGAATTTATGACCTCAGGGCCGGTTATTGTTCAGGTTCTTGAAGGTGAAGATGCGATCACTAAAAACCGCGACTTAATGGGAGCCACTAACCCGGCTGAAGCTGCACCAGGTACAATTCGTGCTGATTTTGCTAACTCGATCGATGCGAACGCTGTACATGGCTCCGATTCAGCAAGTTCTGCTGAAAGAGAAGTTTCATATTTCTTTAAGCCTGAGGAAATTTGTCCTCGAAGATTCTAGGGTAAGAGGCGAAATCCTGTTGAACAGGAAAAAACTATGCCGACACAGCTAACCAATTTACTTGGTCTAAGCAAAACTAAAATGGAGGCTTTTCTTCTTAGCTTAGGAGAAAAGCCTTTTCGCGCTATACAGTTGATGAAATGGATTCACCAACAAGGCGTGACCGATTTTGATGCCATGACTAATATCAGCAAATCCTTGAGAGCTAGTCTCAAGGAATGTGCAGAGATTCGCCTGCCTCTTATCAAAGAATGCTATGAAGCTGAAGATGGTTGTTTCAAATGGGTAGTTGAAGTTACTAGTGGTAGTTCAGTTGAAATGGTTTATATCCCAGAGGCTGGTAGGGGAACCCTCTGTATTTCTTCACAGGCAGGCTGCAGTCTGGATTGTAAATTTTGTGCTACAGGCAAGCAGGGCTTTAACAGTGATTTAACAACAGCAGAAATTATCGGCCAACTTTGGCTGGTAAACCAGACTTTTAATACTTTTGGCACTAAGGCTTCACGTAAAGTAACCAATGTTGTGATGATGGGTATGGGTGAGCCTTTGATGAATTTTGATAATGTTATGGATGCTGTTGGCCTTATGATGGAAGATAATTGTTATGGTCTTTCTAAACGGCGTGTGACTATAAGTACTTCGGGTGTAGTGCCAAAAATTTATGAAATGCAAGAACACACTGATGCTTCAATTGCCGTTTCATTACATGCGCCAAATGATGAATTACGCAGTGAAATTGTTCCGATAAATCGTAAATACCCTATTAAAGAATTGTTAAGTAGTGTGAATGCTTATCTGGATTCCTTAACAGATAGTCGTGTTGCTACAATTGAATATATTTTAATTTCTGGAGTGAACGATCATCGTCAGCATGCCAGGGAATTAGCTGAAATTTTGAAAGAAACACCCTGTAAAATTAACTTAATTCCGTTTAACCCTTTTGCCGGCTCTGACTATAATCGATCTTCAGATTCAGCCATTAGTAATTTCCGCAAAATCTTACAAGAAGCAGGCTACATAGTTACTGTTCGTACGACTCGTGGTGACGAAATTGGCGCTGCATGTGGGCAATTGGTTGGGCAGGTTGATGATACTACACGTCGGAGTGCGCGGCACTTGGCTGCTCAAAAACAAAAACAGGCAGAAAGCAATGCGGTTCAGAGTCTAAAAGTTCAATAATATGGTAGGCTAACAGAGTTAACTAGAGTCTTGGAATGGTAAATAAAATGCAACGCTTGGCTGGTCTAATCATCATTCTTTTGAGTGTTATGCTTTCATCATGCGTGAGTGAAACAACTGGTGGTTTTAGCCAAGCTGACCCTCAAGAAACACTTGATGTTTATCTGCAATTAGCGCTTGGTTATGTCGAACAGCAAGATTTCGCTCAAGCAAGAAGGCATTTAAATAATGCAACAGCCATTGATCCTAATAACAGTGATGTTTATGGTATTTGGGGTCTGGTATATACGCTAGAGGGTGATCTGGGTCTAGCGGATGAGAGCTTTCTTCGTGCTCTGCGTCTGGATCCCGAAAACTCACAAGTCAGAAATAACTATGCAGCCTTTCTTTTTTCTAATAATCGATACCAAGAAGCATATGACCAATTAGAGCAGGTGGTTGAGAATACGGAATATACTGGGCGCTCTCAGGCTTTTGAAAATATGGGACTGGCAGCTTTGCAATTAAATCAATTGGATGATGCTAATTTTGCATTTAATCGGGCATTGCAGTTAAACAGTAATAGGATACGTTCGACTCTGGAGCTTGCCGATATTGGTTTACAACAAGAAAATATCCAGCAATCGGGGCGGTATTATCAAAGTTTTTTAACACTAAGGCAGTTTTTTAATGTTCAACAGAGCGCTAGAAGTCTTTGGATAGGAATAAAGCTGGAACAAGCGCGCGGTATGAACAATCAAATGCTTGAGTATGGCGCAATTTTAGCTGAACTATATCCTGATTCTCCAGAACATGAACTTTACCAACAACTATTAAATGACTGATCAACACATACAAACAGAGTCTGAAAAAGATTCAGAGCAATTAGATCCAGCCAATAGTGAGCAGGAACTATGGCCTTCTCCTGGGAAAATACTTAAAAAGTTACGTGAAGAATTAGGCTATAGCCCACAAAAAGTATCCCAGTCACTATATATAACTGCACATTATGTGGTGGCTTTGGAAAATGATAATTATTCAAAATTACCAGGGCATACATTTATTAAGGGCTACTATAGAGCCTATGCCGAATTTTTGGGGGCTGATACTGAGCAGGTCCTGAATTGTTATTTAAAACACCTAGAAAATTCAGCTGAGCAAGATACACAAGAAGCACAGGCTGACGAAATAAAAAACCGCAAAAAGTCTATTTTATGGGTGTCAGTTGTTATTGTTTTAATAGGAGTGGTTGTTGGTGGGGTCTGGATGATGAGCGAAGCAAATGCCTTGTCAATTCCTGCCACTTTGGAAGAAACAAATGAACAATAATAGTCCTATAAAACGCCGTCAATCTCGTCAAATAATGGTTGGCAATGTTCCGGTAGGTGGGGATGCGCCAATCGCTGTTCAGAGTATGACAAATACGGAAACCTGTGATGTTCAGGCGACTCTGAATCAAATTCAGAGTTTGGAAAAAGTAGGTGTTGATATTGTTAGGGTATCCGTGCCCTCGATTGAAGCAGCTGATGCATTCAAAGAAATTCGAGATCAAGCCAATGTCCCTTTGATAGCGGATATTCATTTTGACTACAAGATAGCTCTAAAAGTGTTGGATTTAGGAGTAGATTGTTTGCGAATTAATCCTGGCAATATAGGTCGAGAAGAAAGGGTGCGAGCTGTTATTGAATCCGCTAAAGATAAGAATGTTCCCTTGCGGATTGGCGTAAATGCTGGATCTTTGGGTAAAGAATTATTACGTAAATATAAAGAGCCTAATGCTGATGCAATGGTGGAATCAGCCTTACAGCAAATAGATATTTTGGATTCTTATGATTTCCAGGATTTCAAAGTCAGTTTAAAAGCATCAGAGATTTTTATGACTGTGGAGGCTTATCGTAAGTTGGCGCCACAAATTCAGCAGCCACTGCACTTGGGTATTACAGAGGCTGGAGGTTTACGTGCAGGTACAATTAAATCTTCAATAGGTCTTGGTTTACTTCTAATGGATGGTATTGGTGACACGATTCGCGTGTCCTTGGCAGCGGATCCAGTGGAAGAAGTAAAAGTCGGTTTTGATATATTAAAAAGTCTGCGTTTACGTAACAAAGGGGTTAACTTGGTAGCATGTCCGAGTTGCTCAAGACAAAATTTTGATGTGATAGCGACAGTAAATGAGTTGGAATCTAGGCTTGAGGATATAACGACACCAGTACATGTTTCAGTTGTCGGTTGCATAGTAAATGGTCCCGGTGAAGCGAAAATTTCTGATATTGGTTTAACAGGCGCAACACCGGTCAATATGTCTTATATCAATGGGAAGACCAGCCATAAAATCAAAAATGAAAATCTGGTTGATGAGCTTGAAGCCATGGTGCGGGCAAAAGTTGCCAGAATTGAAGCAGAAGCTGAACAAGCCATAGACAAAACAGGGTAGGCCACAGGTTGTCCAAAGCAAAAATACAAGCGATTCGTGGTATGAATGATGTGCTGCCGAATCAATCTCCTCATTGGCAGTATCTTGAACAGCATATACGTCAGTTGATGGAGACTTATGCTTATCAGGAAATTCGTTTTCCTGTTCTGGAGCAAACACAACTTTTCAAACGTTCTATTGGTGATGCCACTGATATCGTTGAAAAAGAAATGTATACCTTCGAAGATCGCAACGGTGACAGTCTAAGTCTGCGTCCTGAAGGGACCGCTTCTTGTGTTCGAGCTGCCGAGCAGCATGGGCTGTTATATAACCAGATACAAAAACTTTGGTATATGGGTCCAATGTATCGGCATGAACGCCCGCAAAAAGGCCGTTACCGCCAGTTTCACCAGTTTGGTGTTGAAGCATTTGGTATGTCTGGTAGTACAATTGAATCTGAAGTAATTCTCTTAAGTGCAGCACTATGGAAAAATCTTGGGCTTAGCCAATACCTAACACTGGAAATTAATAACCTCGGGACCCCTGCTAATCGCATTGCTTATAGTGAGGCTCTGCGTACATATTTACTAGGTTTTAAAAGTGTATTGGATGAAGATAGCCAGCGCCGACTGGATACTAATGTGCTGCGAATCCTCGATAGTAAAAATCTTGAGACGCAAACTCTTCTGGAAAATGCACCAGTGCTTGAAGATTTTATTGATGCAAACTCACATGCCGAGTTTGAAAAACTCTTATTGATGCTTACTGATGCTGGAATAAAGTATAAACATAATTCTCGTTTAGTGCGGGGTTTGGATTATTACAATGGCATGGTTTTTGAGTGGACGACTGAGGAATTGGGCGCACAAGCAACAGTATGTGCCGGCGGTCGTTATGATGGCTTAGTCAAACAATTAGGTGGTGGTGATACTCCAGCTGTTGGTTTTGCTATGGGTATGGAGAGAGTTTTATTAATGCTCGATGAGTTGGGGAGAATCCCTGACGCTATTAGCCGCAGCGTGGATATATTCATAGCGCTTATTGGTGATGAAAATCAAGAAAAGGGCTTGTTACTGGCAGAAAATATACGCCAGGCTTTGCCATCATTAAGGGTTTTGACCCATTGTGGTGGTGGCAAATATAATAGCCAGCTCAAAAAAGCCTATGCTAGTGAGGCGCACTGTGTTCTGGTATTGGAAGATGATGAAGTTAAATTAAAAATGCTTGATGATGAAGCCAAGACAGAAGTTTTGGACTGCCAAGGTATAATCAGTAAGCTGGGAAATATATTTACATAATTTAAAATGTTAGGAGTAAGACTTGGTTTACGATACAGATGAAGAACAAATAGAAGCACTAAAAGACTGGTGGGATGAAAACGGCACTAGCGTTATTGTGGGGATAATACTTGTACTGGCGGTGCTTTTTGGTTCCCGTTATTGGCAGTCATCTCAGGACTCTACTGCAGAAATTGCATCTGACATTTATACTCAAATGACTACTGGTGTTCAGGCAAATGTTGATTTAGATATTGATGATGAAGAGTTGAACTCAGCTTTTAATTTGCATAATGAATTAAAAACTAATTTTGTTAATACTGTATACAGTCGTTATTCGGCCTTATTAATGGCTCGTCTTTATGTGCAAAGAAATGAGCTTGATAATGCGGCTAGTGAGTTGCAATGGGTTCTGGATAACCCTGGATTAGGCTTCTTAAAAAGCATTGACGATGAGCTGGCTCTAACTACTCGCGCACGTTTAGCACGAGTGGTTATTGCGCAAGGTGATGCTGAGGCGGCATTGCAATTATTAAATGAAGTTGAGTCAGGTGCTTTTGCTGGAGTCTTTGCGGAAATTGCAGGCGATGCCTATGTTGAGCTTGGACGCCTGCAAGAAGCAATAGATGCCTACCAGACAGCTCTTAGCATTGGTACGAATGCAGAAGTGGTTGAGTTGAAGCTTAATGATATACGCTCCTAGAATCCCTTATATGAGATTACTTAAATTTAGCTTCCTAATTCTATTATCAGCTCTTTTACCTGCTTGTAGCCTTTTTAGTGGTGATGAAGAAGCTGAGCAACCAGCTGAACTCGTTAACTTTGAGGAAGAAGTTAATTTCCAACGTTTATGGAGTGTTAATGTAGGCGATGGGCAAGGTGATAAATATAATCGCTTGCAGCCAGTAATTGAAGATGGCGTTATTTATGTTGCTGCTAATAACGGCGTAGTTCAAGCGCTGAATCTTGAAGACGGACGAAGAATCTGGGAAAGCAGGCTGGCTCATTTTATCAGTGGTGGTGTTGGAATTGGTGATGATTACATATTCTTGGGTAGCGAAGATGCTTCTTTAATTGCGCTAGATAAAAATACTGGAGAAACTATTTGGATTAGAGATGCTAGCAGTGAAGTGCTGTCGGTTCCTGCAAGTGATGGAACTTATCTCATTGCCCAGTCCGTGGATGGAAGGTTGACAGGCTATGATGCTACTTCTGGCGAACAATTATGGATTTATGAAAGCACGGTTCCTGCACTTAGTTTAAGAGGCACCAGTTCTCCCATTATTTTAGATGATTTTGTTTTGGCTGGTTTTGAAAATGGTGATTTGGTTTCCTTGGCTATCGATAATGGAACCTTAAACTGGAGTTCTAGAATAGCTGTACCAACGGGGCGATCTGAACTTGAGCGTATTATTGATATTGATGGTGATTTATTAATTGAAGGTGGAGCAGTACTGGCGCCAAGTTATCAGGGCTTTTTAAGTATGATAGATATTGCCACTGGCCGAACCTTATGGCGTGTTGAAGAGTCCAGTATAACAGGTGCCAGTACGGGCTTTGGGAATGTTTATATCAGCGATGATCGAGGACATATTAAAGCCTATCGCCGAGGGAATCAGGATGAAAATGTATGGCAAAACGAGCAATTAGACCTACGTGAAATTTCTAAACCTGTTAGTTTCAATAATTACATTGCCGTAGGTGATTTTGAAGGTTATTTACACTTATTATCTCAAGTTGATGGTCGCTTCGTAGGCAGAATAAGAGTCGATAGAGATGGTCTCAGAATCATCCAAAGCCAAGGCGGTGTTCTTTATGCTTATGGTAATGGTGGAAATCTGGTCGCATATCAGGTCGAAACTGAATAAATTCAATTTTTTGCCGGTTTAGGTAAAGCTATGATTCCCGTTCTGGCCCTTGTTGGCCGACCTAATGTAGGAAAATCTACTCTCTTTAATCGTCTAACGCGAAGCCGTGATGCTTTGGTTGCTGATTTTGCAGGCTTAACTCGTGATCGTCAGTATGGTGAAGCTAAGCATGCTGGTAGACCCTTTATTGTTATTGATACAGGTGGTATTGACGGGAGTGAAGAGGGCATTGATGCGCCGATGGCCGACCAAGCATTACTTGCCATTGAAGAAGCCGATATAACTTTATTATTAGTGGATGGGCGGGCAGGATTAAACCCAGGTGATCAGCACGTTGTTGATTATCTTCGAAAGCAAGAAAGGCCCTTCATCGTTGCTGTAAATAAAGTGGATGGAGTAGATCAAGATGTGGCAATGGGCGACTTCTATTCACTTGGTGTCGAGAATATCTATGCTATTGCAGCAACACAGGGTAGAGGCGTCAGCACCATGCTGGACAAACTGCTTGCTGCTTTCCCAGCCTCAGATGATTCTGATCAAGATGAGGAAGAATCTGGCATAAAGATAGCAGTTGCCGGACGTCCAAATGTCGGTAAGTCTACCTTAGTAAATCGCCTGCTCGGAGAAGAAAGAGTAGTGGTTTATGATCAGCCAGGTACAACACGGGATAGTGTATACATCCCCTATGAAAGACGTGGACAGAAATATACTCTGATTGATACTGCAGGTATTCGTCGTCGTGGTAAAACAACTGAAGTTGTAGAAAAATTTTCTGTCGTTAAATCTTTACAAGCTATTCAAGATGCCAATGTCGTGGTGTTGTTGGTTGATGCTAGAGATAGTATTGTTGAACAGGATTTACATTTATTAGGTTATGTTCTGGAATCTGGTAGAGCCTTAGTCATTGCTTTAAATAAATGGGATGGAATGAATGAATATGATAAAGACTCGGTAAAAAAAGATATTAGGCGTCGTTTTGTATTTGTAGATTTTGCTAAAATACATTTTATTTCTGCATTACATGGCACTGGTGTTGGAAATTTGTATAAATCGATTGATAAGGCTTATGAGTCAGCCACACGAAAACTACTGACACCTAGATTAAATGAGATGTTAGAAAGAATAGTTACTGAACATGCCCCACCTATGCACAATAACCGCAGGATAAAATTGCGCTATGCACATGCAGGTGGCAGAAATCCTCCGCTAATAGTTATTCATGGCAAACAAACTGACAAACTTCCAGCCAGCTATGTGAAATATCTTGAGAAGAGCTTTCGCAAATTTCTCAAACTGGAAGGTACCCCCATCAGAATAGAATTACGTAGCGATGATAATCCTTACACCAAAGATGAAGCAGAATTGAATGTTCAGCAAATAGCCCGTAAAAGGCGTTTGAAAGAAAAATCGGGAATACTTGAAAGCGAAATCATGAAGCCGATATTGATTATTAAGACCGGTAATACGGTTCAAACTGCGTATGCAAAAGTAGGTGATTTTGAAAATGGTTTATTGAAAGTATGCAGGGTGAACCTGATAATTTTACTGTAGTCGAGGTTTTTAAAGGTGAAAAGTTGCCTGCAGCTGATGAGATTTCTGGGGCAGCTATAACGGGCTCACCGGCAATGGTCACTGATAGACTTGACTGGAGTGAATATACAGCTGAATGGCTTGCGTCAGGCGATTGAAACTCAGTTGCCGATTATAGGTATTTGTTACGGCCACCAATTACTTGCCCATGCGCTTGGTGGACGTGTTGATTACCATCCACAGAGGTAGAGAAATCGGCACTACTTTAGTCACCCCTTTAATCTGAAAGTATTGAAAGCAATGAAGACAGGCTATTTTCTGAAATAAAAGAGTCTTTTCTGTACATGTGAGCCATATGCAAACAGTCGTAGAGCTGCCTGCTAGATGCAACTAGTGCTCGCCAGCAATGCACTTTGAGCCGCACCATGCAGTGAAGTTTTCTGATTTTTGCTGGGGATTACAATTCCACCCCGAATTTGAAGAAGTGGCTATGCTTTCCTATATAGAAGAAAGGCAGGAAGATCTAAAATCTGAGGGAATGGATGTAGAAAGTTTGTTGTCCGGAGTGAAACCTACATTGGTTGCGCGCAATATTCTGAATGATTTTTATAAGCTGACAAAAGACTATTCAGTATAAGTTTTTAATAAACTTTGTTGGGCAGATTTAGCTTTGCTGCCAGCGAGTACGCTCTTTTTATAACTTCCATCTGCTTGCAAAATCCAAGATTGAGTATTGTCAGTTAGGTAATTTTGCAGGCATTCTTTGACAATCTTTTTAATCATGCGTTTTTCTTCTATTGGGAAGCATGTCTCTATTCTCCGGAAAAAATTTCCTATCCATCCAGTCAGCACTTGATCCAAAAAGCTGAATGTCTCCGCCATTATAAAAATAAAAAATACGTGAATGCTCAAGGAAACGACCAATAATAGAGCGTACCTGAATATTGTCTGAGACGCCTTTAATGCCAGGGCGCAGGCAGCAAATTCCACGTACAATCAAATCAACTTTAACACCTGCCTGAGATGCTTTGTATAGTGCTTTAATGATTTCAGGTTCAACTAATGAGTTCATTTTGGCAATGATGCGAGCTGTTTCTCCTTTACGTGCATTCTCAGTTTCTATTTGGATATAATTCCAGCATGGACTTATGCAAAGTAAAAGGCGCCTGTAATACTTTTTTGAGTCGTCCAGCTTTTCCGAGCGCGGTCAGCTGCTGAAATACTTTCTGCACGTCATCGGTGATTGCGGTGTCGCTACTTAACATCCCTATATCGGTATAAAGACGAGCAGTTTTAGCGTGATAATTCCCTGTGCCTAGGTGTACATAGCGTTTTAACTGACGACCTTCACGGCGAATTACAAGGATCATCTTGGCATGAGTTTTATGCCCGACAACACCATAACTTACGTGGACGCCAGCATTCTGCAGTTCGTTAGCTAATTCGATATTTTCTTCTTCATCAAAGCGAGCGCGCAGTTCAATTACTACCGTGACTTCTTTGCCGGCATGCGCAGCGGCAATAAGAGCTTCGACAATAGTAGAGTCATCTCCGGTTCTGTATAAAGTTTGTTTAATCGCTAGAACATCCGGATCAGTAGCAGCTTGCCGTATAAAATCAACAACAGGTGAAAAGGATTGGAAAGGATGGTGTAAAAGGATATCCCCTTTTTTTATTGTTTCAAAAATATTATCTGAATGTAATAACCGTTTTTGTAGCCCTGCGGTAAATGGCGGGAACTGTAATTCAGGACGGTTAACCATCTTATGAACAGCCATCATACGATCCAAGTTTACTGGGCCATCAACAGCATAAACATCAGTTGGCTGTAGATTAAATTTATGCATAAGAAAATCAATAATTTCTTGGGGACAACGATTAGTCACTTCTAATCTGACTGCTTCAGCAAAGCGTCTAGAGGGGAGCTCTCCTTCTAATGCACGCATCAAATCTCCAGCTTCCTCTTCACTTACATAGAGGTCGCTATTTCGTGTTGCGCGGAATTCATAACTTCCCGTGACAGCCATGCCCGGGAATAAATCGGTTGCATGTTTGTGAATGATGGATGAAAGAAAGACAAAATCGTATTTATGACTTGCACAAGATGCAGGTAGCTGAATTAATCGAGGCAGTGCTCGCGGGGCTTGAACGATAGCGATACCGCTATTTCTACCAAAAGCATCCTTGCCCTCTAAAGTAATAATAAAATTTAAACTTTTGTTCAGAACTTTCGGGAAAGGATGGGCAGGATCAAGTCCAACCGGGCTAAGTACTGGCAAAAGTTCACGATTAAAATATTTCTTAATCCAGGCAGCCTGGGTTTGGTTCCAACGATCATGATGTAGAAAATGAATATCTTCAATGGCCATGGCAGGCAATACTTCGTCATTTAAAATTTTGTATTGGCTGGCTTGTAATTCATGTGCTACCTGGTTTATTAATTCTAGTTGCTCAGAAGGGCTGAGATTGTCTGGCCCTCGTTGTGTGGACCCGTAAGACACTTGTTGTTTAAGCCCGGAGACCCGGATTTCAAAAAATTCATCCATATTAGAACTTGCGATGCATAGGAAAAATAAACGCTCCAAAAGAGGCGTTTTTTTATCTTTGGCTTGGCATGAGCACTCGGCGATTAAACTCAAGCAAACTTAACTCTCGATTAATAAAATAATCGGGATTATTTAAATCAAGTTTAGCTTGTGGGGGACTACAGTTTTATTCATATTAAGATTCTATAATTAACAAGTAACCTTCTTTGGTTTGGGCTTACTTATTTCACATCAATTAATTTTGCGTCAAAATTTTTGATACAACGTTTCGCAAGTTTTAAAAAAGGCGAGCGCCCTGGATCAGCAATAATAATCTGAGGCACGCCTGCCTGAATAGCTTTATTGATCATTTTATATAGAGGATCAACTAACTCTTTCCAAAAGCATATATCAGCCCCTAGTATTAAATCCTGGTTAGCAAGGGTGTTACGTTTAAGGTTTTCAAAACGTGAATTATTCTTTTGATTTTAACACCGTTAGCTTTCGCATGTAATTTTAAAAAAGGGAATACATTTTTATCGGCATCTACCCCAGTAAGCTGTGCCTGGAAATTTTTTGCACAATAAATTGATAATAGTCCCCAGCCACAACCAACTTCCATAATGCTGGCTTTTTTTTAGGTGGATTTAGCATCAAGGTAGATCAATTACAAAGAAAGCTTGAATACCAGATTTTATGGCCGTGAATTTCAGGGTCATCATTCAATTCTCAGCAGCGAAGTTATTGCTTTTGATTTGTTTTTGATAAACAGTTAATCCGCGGACTGTTCTTGGTATCTGTCAGCAGCCACAACTTTCCTCTAATATTAAAAAGTTGTCAAAAAGAAGAAACTAATACAACTTTGTTAAGATATGATGTAATGCAAACGCAGTATTCATAAAATGAAATAATGTATTGCAAAACTAAAAAAATTTTACGCTGTATTCAAGCTTTATCAATAAAGAGTAGGGACTCTGTATGCAATATTATAGAGTTAATACTTTCGATATGATGGTGAGCTGGTGCCTTAACTAGGCTCTTTATTTACTTCATCTTCTTTTTATTTTTCTTCGCCTTTCTTGTTATTTGTCACAACTGTACTGATTAGCTCATCTTTATGCAGGCGCGTTCGTAATGTGTCTCCGGGTTTAGACGATTGGCATCTAGTCATCAGTTTGTCATTGGAATTGTAAGTCATTGAATATCCTCGACTTAAAATATTAAAGGGCTTAAGATTATTCAAGGCTGACTTAATCAGCAAATTGTAACGGGCATCTTGCACAGTCTTCACAGTCGCTTTGTGCAGGCTTGCAGAGAGATAGTTGTTTTGTTGTTGTTGTTCGCGTATCAAATTAATAGGTGAGTTTTGAATAAGCCCATGACAAGTTCTTTTACGCTGTTACTTGTTCTGAGCTAAATAAAAATGTAATTCACGCCGCATCTTTATTTCAAGATCATCCAGTTTTTGTGCCTGTTCTTGTAAACGCCGACCGGGATGTTTTATTTGTTTTCTAAGCCAGTTTAGGCTTTGCTCTAATTGCTTACTTTATTCTTGAGCATATGAGCTTAATTGGATTTGGTAAGCCGCGTAGATCGCTATAAATTCATCTTGATCAGGGCTAAGCAATTCTGCAGCAGCAGAGGGTGTTGCTGCGCGCACATCGGCTACGAAATCAGCTATCGTGAAAGTCGACTTCATGGCCAACAGCACTGACAACTGGAAGCTCAGAATTAAAAATAGCGCGAGCTAATTGCTCATCATTAAAGGCCCAGAGTCTTCTAAAGAGCCACCGCCACGACCAATAATTAATACATCAAGGTCTTCCAGGCAGCCTTGTTTCTTATTGGCTAATTTAATGGCTTCAATCATATTGGGTGCAGCTTCATTGCCTTGCACAGGAACTGGCAAGATAGTCACTGGGATTGAAGGGAAAGCGGCGCATAAGCACACTGATAATATCTCGATTGCCGCGCCGGTTGGCGAAGTGATGACGCCAATATGTTTGGGCAAAGTAGGGAATGTGCTGCTTAAATTCGTCATTAAATAATCCTTCACATGTAGCTTGTTTTTCAAGGCATCGAAAGCGATTCGAAGAGCGCCTTCACCCAGAGGGCTTATTGAGGACACTATTAATTGATAATCACCGCGGCCTTCATACAAACTCAATTTAGCTTTCAATTGGATTTGCATGCCTTCTTTGGGTTTGATTTTCACATATTGGTTTCGTCCTCTAAACATGGCGCAGCGTACCTGAGCATTTTCGATCTTTTAAAGTGAAATACCAGTGGCCAGAGGCAGGCATGGCGATATTTGACAGCTCACCTTCAACTAAAACTGCGGGAAAGTTATCTTCCAATAAATAGCGAGCCTCGCGATTTAAATCGCTTACGCTATAGACATCTTCTTTCGGGGGAGAAGGGGTGTTGAATAGATCGTCAGTCATTCGGCAATAATACCTGAATTTTGTCTTGCTTGTTTTCCAGATGTCAGTTTTTATTTGAAGCGCAGAGCATCACTTTTGAGACCATCAATATTGGTGAAAGACGTTAGTCCATATGACTTTTCGTCTTGCTTGATTCAAGTTATCTATCACAATCTCGAAGCATAAGAGATTTAATAAGTATTTACTGACCAGTAGCATGTGTTTATAATAGCGCGCTTTCCTGATTCCGGGATCCGGTGGAAAGTGACTATATGCTACGAATTGTAGAAGATGCTTTAACCTTTGATGATGTTCTCTTAGTTCCTGCGCATTCCCTCGTGCTGCCCAACTCGGTCGATTTAAAGACCCGCCTGACCCGAGATATAAAATTAAACATTCCGCTTGTCTCCTCAGCAATGGATACAGTGACTGAATCACGTCTTGCCATTGCGATGGCTCAAGAAGGTGGTTTAGGGATTATCCATAAAAGCATGAGTATTGAAGATCAGGCTCGTGAAGTGCGGACTGTGAAAAAGTATGAAAGTGGCGTTGTCACAGATCCTATATGCATTACACCTGATACTACGATTAGGAAATTACTGGAAATGATTAATGAACATCATATTTCAGGGATGCCAGTTCTTGAAAGCTTAGGCAGCGATCAACTGGCTGGAATCGTTACCAGTCGGGATGTGCGTTTTGAGAATGATTTAAATGCTACCGTCGATAAAATTATGACACCAAAAGATCGTTTGGTTACCGTGCCGGAAGAAGCCGACCTGGATGATGTTAAAAAACTGATGCATAAGCACCGTATTGAGAAAGTGCTGGTAGTCAATGACAGCAACCAGCTTAAAGGCCTAGTGACCTTAAAAGATATTCGAAAAGCGGAAGAATATCCTAATGCCTGTAAAGATTCTTTAGGACAGTTAAGAGTTGGTGCTGCAGTAGGAACTGGCGCAGATACCGAAGACAGGGTTAAGGCCTTGGTCGCTGCAGGTGTAGATGTGGTTGTAGTTGATACTTCACATGGCCATTCTCAGGAAGTTATTAATCGTATTACTGAAATTAAGCGTAATTTCCCCGAACTGCCATTAATTGGCGGTAATGTTGCAACAGCGGCAGGTGCCAGAGCGCTGGCGGATGCTGGTGTAGATGCCGTTAAAGTTGGTATTGGCCCAGGTTCAATTTGTACTACGCGTATTGTTACGGGAGTTGGTGTTCCTCAAATTACAGCAGTTGCCAATGTGGCAGAAGAATTAAAAGACACGGATATTGGCATAATCTCAGATGGTGGTATTCGTTTTTCAGGCGACATTGCGAAGGCTATAGCAGCAGGTGCAAATGTTGTGATGATAGGTAGTTTATTAGCCGGAACCCAAGAGGCGCCCGGTGAAGTTGAGCTTTATCAAGGTCGATCTTATAAAGCCTATCGCGGTATGGGCTCATTAGGGGCGATGTCTAAAGACCATGGTTCAAGAGACCGATATTTCCAGGATATAGAAGCCAGTGCTGCCAAGTTAGTCCCAGAAGGTATTGAAGGGCGTGTACCTTATAAAGGACCAATGACAGAAATTATCTTTCAGCTGAAAGGAGGCATACGCTCCAGCATGGGGCTGACTGGTTGTAAGGATATTGAGGAAATGCGCGTTAAGCCTGAATTTGTCAGAATAACCGGGGCTGGGGTATCAGAATCCCACGTCCACGATGTAAGTATTACTAAAGAGGCACCGAATTACCGAGTTAGTTAATTGGGAAAGCTATTACACTGGCAGATTCTTCGTTAAAAGAGTACTCAGTCGGTCACGTATCCAACTATACGCTCCCTCCCTCCGTGCTTTTTTGCCTCAACTCTGCCGCGTTCAATACGCTTCCTAAGAAATTAATCTTCGATTTGAATTAAGAGATTCTAATTAAATGAGCCAAAACATTCACCAACAAAAGATTCTGATTCTCGATTTTGGCTCTCAATACACTCAATTGATTGCTCGTCGAGTTCGTGAAGCCGGGGTTTACTGTGAAATTCACCATTATGATCTCAGCGAGGAAGGTTTTGCTGAATTTGCTCCTCAAGGGGTGATTATGTCGGGTGGTCCTGAATCTGCCAACATTGTTAATGCCCCATCAGCGCCAGATTTTTTGTTTACTGCTGGAATCCCTGTGTTAGGTATTTGTTATGGCATGCAGACCATGGCTCAGCAGCTTGGCGGACTGGTAGAAAGCTCAGACAAGTCGGAGTTTGGCCATGCAGCTATCAAGCCTGCAAGGGGATAGCCTGTTACTCGGTAATCTCGACAATGCTGTTGAGCAGGATGGAGAGATCAGACATAACGTCTGGATGAGCCATGGTGACAAAGTGACTCAGCTGCCAGAGGGTTTTAGTGTGATCGCGACGACTGAGAGCGCGCCGATTGCGGCGATGGCAGATGAAAAGAGACGTTTTTACGGGATTCAATTTCACCCTGAAGTCACGCATACGCCTGCCGGTCCAGAGCATTTTGAATCGCTTTGTGCACGATATTTGTGACTGTGAAGCGCTTTGGACACCTGCGAACATTATTGAAGATGCTATTAAGACTATCCGTCAGAAAGTTGGTGAAGATCAGGTCTTACTTGGCCTTTCAGGGGTGTCGACTCTTCAGTTGTCGCGGCACTTTTACATGAAGCCATTGGAGATCAACTGACCTGTGTATTTGTCGACAACGGTCTCTTGCGCTTGCGTGAAGGCGATCAGGTGATGGAAATGTTCGGGCACCATATGGGTATTAAGGTTATTCGAGCTGATGCAGAAGACTCTATTCCTGGATAAGACTAGCTGGTGTTGCATGACCCTGAACTTAAACGTAAGATTATCGGTAACACCTTCATTGAGGTGTTTGATGCAGGAAGCTGCCAAGATGGCAGGTGATATAAAGTGGTTGGCGCAAGGGACCATCTATCCTGATGTAATTGAATCCGCCGGTTCCAAATATGGCACTGCTCATGTGATTAAGTCTCACCATAATGTCGGTGGCCTACCCGAAGATATGGCTTTGGACTTGTTAGAGCCTTTACGTGAATTATTTAAAGATGAAGTGCGCAAAGATAGGCTTGGCCTTAGGTTTACCCTATGACATGGTTTATCGGCACCCATTTCCTGGCCCTGGACTTGGGGGTGCGTATCCTTGGAGAAGTTAAAAAAGAATATTGCGATATTTTGCGTCAGGCCGATGCTATTTTTATCGAAGAGCTGCATAAAGCCGACTGGTATCACAAAGTAAGCCAGGCCTTTGTTGTGTTTTTACCCGTGAAATCAGTTGGTGTTGTCGGTGATGCGCGTCGCTATTCTTATGTATTGGCCATTCGTGCTGTCGAAACCATCGATTTCATGACCGCACGTTGGGCACACCTGCCCTATGAACTGCTGGAAGCTGTATCCAGTCGAATAATCAACGAGATCAGTGAAGTCTCTCGCGTCGCTTATGATATTTCCAGCAAGCCTCCTGCGACTATTGAGTGGGAGTGAAAGCACGATTGTAAGTTATTGATTTATAAGCATATTTTCTAAACTATTTACTACAAAGTCACTACAAAGTATACTTTTTGAGTGTTATTTTTCAGTAAGTTAGAGTTTCTAACTACAAACTCGTTACAAAAAACGAGTGTTTACTGAAAATCATAAGAAACATCATCAGTTTGTAGTTGAATCAGAAAAACACTGATGTTTGACGTGCTTTTATTTTCATGGAAGATAAAAGATCTATTTAAAAATTATCTCCGCATGACAGACATTTATATAACTTTATAGATTTTTATACTAGGATATTGTTAGTACTTCATTGCTAAGTGACTCAAAGATTATTTCTTCTAATTTTCAAGATTGCACCTGCAACAATGCTGATTTTAATCAGGTTTTTGGTCGGTATTAATAGAATAAGAGTTAGCTATCTCTGTATTTAAGATGCCCTTAATTCCTTCATAACGGTCTGCCATAATTCTATTATCATCAGTATGATCACCGCCGCAAATGTTTTTCCAGCGTATCTTCTCAATTTCAATTTGAGCCGATATAAGGTCATTTTTGGCGATGAATTCTCTAGCCGACTGCACAATTTTATCCAGCGATTGTTCTTGGTCTAAGATTCTCTTTTGACAAGAATTTTCGATTAAGTCCCCAATGCCAATTAAGGACTCGACAAAAATTTTTGCGCCAGAAGAAAATTCTTCAAAACTTATTTCATCTTCTGGTCCAGGTGGAGGGACGGCAATATCAATGGCTACATTAATGCTGCTCCCTTGATTATTATTAGTACCGGCTTCTAAGTGAGTGCGTAGAGCGCCTAAATCTGCAACAAAATAATTTCGGCTGTGCAGCAAAAATGCAGCGCAGCCGAGAATGCTTACAAGTATAAAAAGAAATAACGGTTTCAATTTTGTTTATTTTCACTTTCTAATGATCCAAATAATTTCTCATGCCAGAGATATTGAATCGCAATGCCAATTCCAGCAAAAATTAGTGGCATCGCAAAAGTAATGGCAACATATGCTTTCGTCGCTAGGGTTACATTTTCATAGTATAACTCAGCTATCAAATAGCTAGGCAAAACCGAGAAATAAAGCCCACTCGTGGCGCCCACTAGAACTTTTATTGAATGCCGTCGAGTAAATATTGTTATTAAAAGAGACGCAATGACAGAACCGATCGTCAAAGTGGGGTTCGCTTCAATTCCAAGAAGTCGAAATGGAATGATAAGTGCGATGGTTATTAGCCCAAAAATAGCGACGTAAGAAAGAAATCGAGCCAAAAAAAAGAAACATGTCGAGATAAATAAGATAGATCCCCAGTATGTTGCTGCATAGCCATTAAGTGAAAAAATGTCTCCACCCCAAAGGGCATCCAGACCTGTGGATTTTAAAACAATCGCATAAGCGATGCCAGTCGCAAGGATTATTGATGCGAAAACTTTGTTGAAGTGCTCAACGCCATACCTTGCAGAAAAATAAGAGAACAATAGCATTAGGGCTGCAAAAAATATTGCCACTGTTAGAGTCCAGGTTGTGAAATCTGTGTTCATTATGTGGCCCTTTTGATGGTGGTTTGATACTTGCCGCGAAGCATTGTTTCTTTTAAGGTTTTTTTTGTCAAGGGGTATTGACAAGTTAACGTCTTAAATCGAAAAAGACTATCAATTTTTCCTTTCAAGCTGCCACTGCATTTTCCCAAGACGTAAAGGCGCGAAGTCTGAAATATCGATAATTTTCTGCTGAAACTAAATGTCTTCCTAGGTTAAATAAATTATAAACAGCAGCATGGGTGTTCAAGAATCGCTGAGCTTGAGGTATAGATTTAAACTTCCTCATCCCTCGCTCTCTAACTCTAGTTGGTTGATGTGAAAGTTCTGAACGATTATTAGCATATTGACTAGTGTCATGAATCGAGTCAGGAATAAGTTCTCTATGTGCAACACCATAACTTCTCAATTTGTCCGTCACTATCTTCCTGGGTTCACTTTTATTTTTTCTTAAAAGCCGTTTAAAGAAGCACTTTGCGGCTTTTGCATCTCGTCGTTTCTGTAGAAATATATCAACTACTTCGCCATCTTGATCGACTGCTCGCCAAAGGTAATGCTGCCTTCCATTTATTTTGATAAAGACTTCGTCTATGAAGAATGTATCACCATAACCTTGATGCTTCCTTCTCAGTTTAGCTGCATATTTCGGCCCAAATTTATTGCACCACAAGCGGATGGCTTCGTAACTAACTTGAATCCCACGTTTAGCAAGAAGGTCTTCAATGTCTCGGTGGCTGAGATTGAACACGAAGTAGAACCACACGGCATATTGGATGATTTCAGTAGGGAAGCGGTGACGCTTATAGAGTCGATTTGATGTATTCATAGGTTGAATATATCAAATTTATGGAGTTAACTTGTCAATACCTTAAAAATAGCTTTATGCCTAAGGCATCAAGAAGGGACGCCACTTTTTGGCAACCCACGGTTTGACTTATTATGTTTACCTTTTACTGATGGTTTTCTAAATCCTATTGATGCTTATATTTTTTTGATTTCTTTAATTTATTTATACTTTGATTGCTGTAGCAACTCCCATGCCTCCGCCCACGCAAAGTGAAGCAAGCCCATAAGTCAGTTGGCGTTTTTGCATTTCGTGAATCAGAGTTACCAGAATTCTGGCGCCGCTCGCACCAACCGGATGACCAAGCGCAATTGCACCGCCGTTTACGTTAATAATATCCTGGTTTAGATTAAGTTCCTTGCATACGGCAAGAGACTGAGCTGCAAACGCCTCATTAAGTTCAATTAAATCGATTTGATCTA
Source organism: uncultured Pseudomonadales bacterium (assembly GCA_943789335.1). Lineage (GTDB taxonomy): Bacteria > Pseudomonadota > Gammaproteobacteria > Pseudomonadales > Pseudohongiellaceae > UBA5109. The sequence goes on from CALSTS010000006.1 coordinate 425,654, forward strand.
GCGAAAGTTTACTGTTGTCCAGGCATTTTTGAATGGCTGTAATTGGCCCTATGCCCATTATTGCAGGATCAACACCTGTTGATGCTGTGCCAATAATCTCTGCCATTGGTGTTAAGCCAAGCTCTTTAACTTTTTTATCAGACATTAGTAAGATAGCAGCGGCGCCATCATTAATACCAGAGGCGTTCGCAGCTGTAACGGTGCCGTTTTTATCAAAGGCTGCTTTGAGTGATGCAAGTCCTGCGGTAGTCACATCTTTGCGAGGGTATTCATCTTCTCGAATCTCCAGATCCTCACCTTTTTTATTGCGTATTGTTACCGGCACAATTTCATCTGAAAAGCGTTGGCTCTGCAGTGCTTTTTGAGCTTTCTGCTGGCTTGATGCGGCGAATTCATCTTGTTCTAATCTGCTTATATTATATTTTTCGGCAACGCGTTCAGCGGTGATGCCCATATGGCAACCATCGAATGCATCAACTAAGGCATCGCATAGCATGCTGTCGACTAATTCTCCATTACCCAGACGATAACCCCAGCGGCCTTTGTTTAATAAGTAGGGAGCTGCACTCATGTTCTCCATGCCACCAGCAATGATGACATCGGCCTGTCCGCTCTCAATCATGGCAACACCAAGATTGACTGCTTTTAAACCCGAGCCGCAAAGATTGTTAATGCTTAGTGCCGGCACAGAAACATCTATGCCAGCATTTATGGCTGCCTGTCGAGCAGGGCCCTGACCAAGACCTGCTTGTAAAATGTTGCCCATAATGACTTCATCAACTTCCTTGGCGTCACAGTTTGCTCGCTCTAAAAGTGACTTTATGACAATGCCGCCCAGGTCGGGCGCAGAAATACCAGATAGGGCGCCGCCAAATTTTCCAATGGGTGTTCTGACTGCTGAAAGGATTGCGACCATATTCTTCTCTTATGTAAATTATTTGATGCTAAAGCTAATCAAATCTTTAGCTCTTTTATATCAGTATATAAATCCAGGGATTCGGGGTTAGCAAGTGCGTCTACATTTTTTAATTTTTGACCGCGGATAGTATCGCGCACTGCAACTTCTGATATTTTTCCGGATCGTGTTCTGGGAATTGCATCCACCTCAATGATTACGGCAGGGACATGGCGTGGAGTAGCTCCATGGCGAATTTGCGATTTTATTTTAGTGATGAGCTCATCATCAAGAGTTTGTTCTTTTGACAAAATCACGAACAAAATGACTCGTTGATCGCCATTTATATCTTGGCCAATAGCGATGCTTTCTTCGACTTCAGGAATGGATTCTACCTGCCGATAGATTTCAGCAGTACCTATGCGAACACCGCCTGGATTCAGTGTTGTGTCAGAGCGGCCATTAATCACAAAGCCACCGGATGGACGCTGTTCTACGTAGTCACCGTGTGCCCATAGACCAGGAAAACGATTGAAATAAGCTTCATGATAACGAGATCCATCTTCATCTCCCCAGAAGCCCAAAGGCATGCTTAAGTGTGCATTGCGGCATACCAATTCCCCCGGAGTCTCAAGGATAGATTGGCCCTTATCGTTCAGCACATCGATATCCATGCCAAGGAAGCAACATTGTAATTCGCCTTTATAAACAGGTAGTAAAGGATTGCCGCCAACAAAGCAGGCGCAGATATCTGTACCGCCAGAGATGGAAGCCAGTTGCATATCGCTTTTCCAATGGTCGTAGATGTAATCGAAATTACTGGGGATAAGTGGTGAGCCCGTAGAGAGCAGTAAGCGTAAACTTTCAAGTGAGTGTGTTGACTGTGGTGTCAGTTTGAAATTCTGGCAGGCATCGATGTATTTGGCCGAGGTGCCAAACAAGTTAATATTTTCATCATCAATTAAATCAAGCAAGTGATTTTGCTTGGGGTAAAAAGGATTGCCGTCGTAGGTTATCAAAGTGGCTTCAAGTGCGAGCCCAGACACCATCCAATTCCACATCATCCAGCCGCAGGTCGTAAAATAAAAAAAGCGTTCTTCTGGTTTAAGATCACAGTGCAGTTTCAGTTCTTTTTTATGCTGAATTAATAAGCCCATTGCAGAATGAATAATACATTTGGGTTGGCCGGTTGTGCCTGATGAAAATAAAATAGCCAGTGGCGAACTGTAAGGTAGTCGATTAAAAACAATTTTGTTTACCTGAAAAGGCTTTAACCAATCATTCATGCTTATGCATGGGAGCTGATTTAATTGTTCATGAGAGGGATCATTAATCAGAATAACTCTTTTTAAGTTGCAGGCATCTGCAACCGCTTTGATAGTAGGAGTAACATCAAAATGCTTTCCACTATAAGCATAATGTGAAACAGCCAATAAGACGCTAGGGTCTATTTGACCGAGGCGATCACTGGCAGCATTGGGTCCGAAATCCGGCGAGCAAGATGACCAAATTGCCCCAATCGCAGCAGTTGCCAGGTAGCCGACTATCGCCTCAATATCATTACAAACAATAGCCGCGACGCGATCACCTTCCTTAACACCTTCAGCCTGCAGAGCCTGCACTATCAGCGAAACTTGGTCATACAATTGTTTACGGGTAATAGCTCGTCTAACACCATCATCACGGTAAGCAATTATTGCGGGTCTGTCATCGGGGTTTTGTAAAAGATTTTCGGCATAATTTACAGTGGCATCCGGATAGAATTCCACATGCTTAATATCATCATTGGCGACATAAGCGACCTCACCTTTATCTCCAATAATGTCTAAAAAGCCCCACAAGCTTGAATAAAATTCATGGGGTGATTTTATAGACCAGTCATGAAGTGCTGCATAATCATCGGGTGCGCCATGATGATATTGCTGAGTCGAATCTGCAAACTGCCATAGTGATGTTTGCGGTTTTTTATCTTCAGCCAAACGCCATAATATTTTATTTTTGGGTAATTCAGTTTTCATTCTTCAAATGGCTACCTGATGCGATGCAATGACAGGAGATGTTAAAGTGAAGTGATTCCATGCTGTTCATTTTTTGGCAATAAGTATACGCTACCATCCTGATCTATTCGATTAGCTTTGACAGATAATTTACAGATATAGAGTTAATAAAAAAATGAGTTACAAATTTGCACCCGATAAAATGTATCGTATGCCAATCCAATTTGGGCCAAGCTTGGGTCCTAGGCAGGTGCCAGATGGGATTAATCTGGATTATATAAATAGCCCTAATACTACAACGCTTGCCGTATCTTTTCGTTCAAATCCAGAGCAGCTCGAAGCGCTATTACCAGGATGTTTTGCCCTCGGTGAAGCTCCCATAGTTACTATAAGCTGCAGCCAGATGACAAATATTGACTGGTTAGCTGGACGCGGTTATTCAATGATTGGAATCAGCTTCCCAGCCAAATATTCCGGCAAAAAAGACAGACTTCAAGGGTCATTTCTTTGTGTGCTGTTTGAAAACATGTGTGAGCCCATTATTACTGGAAGGGAAGAATTAGGGTTCTCTAAGGTTTATAGTGAGATATCTGGCCCTGCAATTTCAGAAGATAAGGCAAAAGTTTCTGCCAGTTGGCAGGGGTTTAAATTTTTGGATATTGAGGTGAACCAGTTAGTTGAATCATCTACAGAAAGCGCCAAAAGTACTACCAGCAAAACTGATGGAATGTTGCATTATAAATATATTCCTAAGACAGGAGATTGGGGTGATTCAGATATCGAATATCCCACATTCACTCCTACTTCAAGTGACCAAAGCAGAGTCCATAAATATTTTAAAGGGCTAGGGCGTATATCTTGGAATAAAGCACAGTGGGAAGATTTGCCAACTTTATATAATTTAGTTAATACACTGGCAGACTTGGAAATAATTGAATGCCTAGATTCATCTTTAACGTATTCAGTCGGAGGTAAAAAACTTCGTAAACAAAGAATATTGATATAGATAATTGATAGAGAAAATAATAAATTTCAATGAGTATCTTAAGTTATTTTGCATATTCCCAAATAAATAAAAAAGTATTCGATAGTTAAACATGTGTTAATAATCGATAAAGATTTTAGGATGCGATGGCAAGTCAAAAAAATAAAAATAACATAAGTATAATCATGCCTTTTATTTTTTATTTAAAAAGGTTAGCTTGTTATACAGACAAACTTTGGAAGCATAAATTCATTATTAGTTTGATTATTGGTTGGAATGTCAGTTGGAACAGCGCTTGAATCTTGTTGCCGATATAGGCGGAACTAATGCCCGATTTGCAATCACCGAAATTGGAAGTCCACTATTAACTGAAATTCTGATTTTTCCATGTTCAGATTTTTCTGGTCTAGCTGAGTCCATTCAATTTTACTTTGATAAAGTAGGACTCAATACTATTTCAGAAATTTGCCTAGCTATCCCGGGGCCGGTTGATTTTGATCATATTGAATTGCCAAATTGCCATTGGATAATAGATCGCAATACTCTGTACCAGACATTTGATGCAAAAATTTCAATTATTAATGATTACAGTGCGCAGTTATTGAGTCTAGATGTACTTGCTGAAAAAGATTTATTGTGGGTTGGTGAGCCCAGGCCAGAAAAATCAAAGGTTAAAGTAATCCTTGGTGCCGGGACAGGACTGGGCGCTGCAATCATGTCGCAAAATGGGGATATTCTTCCTTCTGAAGGTGGTCATTTAACTTTCGCACCTACTACTCCACATGAACTAGAAATATTGCAATTGCTTTGGCAGCGTTATGACAGAGTATCCGTTGAAAGAATTCTTTCAGGCCAAGGAATAAGCAACCTTTATTGGGCGAATAGTCTACTGATGGGGCAAGAAAAGGAAGGTAAACCGGAAGAAGTGCATGAGCTTATTTTGCAGGAAGACGAATGTGCCTTAAGGTCTCTGGAGGACTTTACGGCAATATATGCTTCAGTTGCTGGAGACATTGCAATTGTCAGTGGGGCGCTAGGTGGTGTGTATTTGTCTGGAGGCATCCTGCCAAAGTTGATAACACGAATGGATGTAGAATTGTTTCGGCAGCGTTTTAATAGCAAAGGTCGATTTAGTGACTATTGCTCAAGAATTCCTCTGGCGCTTGTGCTTAATGAGCACCCCGGATTACTTGGTGCTGCAATCAAGCTTCTGGCTAACCAATAAGCTGTATTCAGCTGGTTTTTTTTTGAGCTAAGAGTTAAAAATTAACAGTGGTAGATTTGGACCTAAATATTAATTTTCTAAGGAAGTAGACTTATGGCAAAAATGCCCCCATTCAGAGCTGATCATGTCGGTAGTTTTCTACGGCCTGCAAGGCTCATTGAAGCACGCGAAAAGTTTTTAGCTAATAATTTAGCGCTTGATGAATTGCGAATAATTGAAGACGAGTGCATCAGCCAACTGGTTAGTATGCAGGAGCAGGTTGGGCTTAAAGGTATTACCGATGGTGAGTTCCGTCGTACTTTTTTTCATGTGGATTTTCTTGAGCAACTAGACGGAGTCAGTGTGACCTACGGCGATTTTTCGTCCAAGTTTCGTAAAGATGATGGTACGGAAGTAGGCTTTCGTCCGCCCACCATGCATGTTGATGCAAAAATACAACATACACGATCAATTCAGGGTGCAGACTTTGATTATCTAAAGTCGCTGGTCATTCAAACGCCAAAAGTGTGTATTCCGGCACCATCAATGTTGCATTTTCGCGGAGGACGTAAAGGTATTAGTGAAACTGCTTATCCTGATCTTGAGCAATTCTATGAAGACCTCAGTGCCGCTTATGCGAAGGAAATAGCTGACCTAGCTGCCCGTGGGTGTCGTTACCTACAGATGGATGATACTAATCTAGCCTATTTATGTGATCCTGAAATACGTCAAAACACTATTGATAGAGGGGATGATCCTGACGAATTGGCACATTTATATTGTCGAATGGTTAATGAAGCCATTAAGAGTCGACCAGCCGATATGCGGGTTAGCGTGCACCTATGTCGGGGTAATTTCAAAAGTGCATGGGTAGCTCAAGGCGGTTATGAACCGGTGGCTGATATTTTGTTGAATGAGATGAACATCGATGGTTTTTTTCTGGAATACGATGATGAGCGATCGGGTGATTTCGCTCCCTTACGTTTCTTACCTAAAGATAAACAGGTTGTCCTCGGTTTAATGAGCTCGAAATTAAGTGCAGTAGAAACTAAGGAAGAAATTATCAAGCGTATTAATGAGGCTGCCGAGTTTGCTCCGTTGGAACAATTGTCGCTGAGCCACCAATGTGGTTTTTCCTCAACGGCTCATGGTAATGATATTATTGAAGAAGACCAATGGCGTAAATTGGAACGCTGCGTTGAAATCAGCAAGGAAGTTTGGGGGGATTGATATGAAAGGGCTATTTCACTGGTTTAATGTGTTTATTAAAAAATCGCTATTCGGTTTAGCTAGCGGTTTTTGTTTTTATTTTTTATGCATCGCAAGCCTCAATGCTCAACCCTCCACAACAATTCAAAACGCTCCGGCATTTAGTGCTGAGGAACTGCTCGCATTGCCGACCGATGGTTGGCTTACTAATGGCGGAAATCTTTATAACCAGCGCTATTCTCCTCTGACTCAGATTGATCGTGATAATGTCAGTTCGCTAAAAGCTGTATGGCGAACCCACTTAAATGGTTCTGGATTAGACCCTATTTATTCAGGTGAAGGGCAGCCCATTATGTACGATGGAGTGCTTTATGTTGCTACCGGTGAAGATGATGTTTTTGCCTTGAGTCTTGCTACAGGCGAAATACTCTGGTCATTTGATGCGGACCTCGATCCAGCCATTGACGTGATTTGCTGTGGTTGGAATAACCGAGGAGTGGCCCTTGGTGATGGCAAAGTATTTGTCGGTCTGTTGGATAATCGCTTAATCGCATTAGACCAAAAAACCGGAGAGCCGGTATGGAGCGTGCAAACGGAACGCTGGCAAGAAGGTTTTAGTATTACGACGGCGCCTTTATATTATAACGGCATGGTAATAACGGGTTATGCGGGAGCAGAATACGGTGTTCGGGGCAGGGTAAAAGCCTTTGATGCTAGTAGCGGTGATCTGGTTTGGACTTTCTACACAGTGCCTGGGCGTGGTGAGTATGGCAATGAGACCTGGCCTCAGGATAATGAGGTATGGACCAAAGGCGGGGCTACTGTCTGGAACACTCCAGCTGTAGACCCTGAACTTAATCTGCTGTATTTCTCAACCGGTAATCCAGGGCCAGATTTCAATGGAGGTGTAAGAGAGGGTGATAATTTGTTCTCTGATTCTGTTGTTGCTGTTGATGCTATGACGGGAGAGTATCGCTGGCATTTCCAGCAAGTTCACCATGATATTTGGGACTATGACGCCAGCAATCCGGTTGTATTGTTTGATCTTGAAGTGGATGGTGAATCGCGCAAAGGTATCGCTCAGGTCAATAAAACAGGATGGGTTTACATATTAGACCGTGTCACTGGAGAACCCTTAGTTGGAATAGAAGAGAGGGCGGTACCACAAGAGTCGCGTCAAGCCACATCTGCTACTCAACCTTACCCTCTTGGCGATGCAGTTGTTCCTCAACAAGTGGATATAGCAGTCGAAGGTTTTCCGCTGGTGAATCAAGGGCGGATATTTACGCCATTTTATGGCGAGCAAGGGGTTGTTGTTAACCCAGGGCCATCAGGTGGTGCAAACTGGCCTCCTAGCGCCTATGACCCGGAAAGGCAAACGTTGTTCGTCTGTGCGACGGAAAATCCCGGATACTATTCTGGAGGTGATACAGATAATGAGCTTGCCGAAGAAGGCGACCTTTTCACAGGTGGTCCCTTTGGTTCGGCTGGTGTCACTCCGCGTGGCATTATTGCTGCCATGGATATGGCGACTAACACGGTTGTGTGGCGCTATCGTTGGGAAGACCGTTGCTATAGCGGCACTACTGCAACTGCTGGCGGCCTGGTATTTGTGGGTCGTAATGATGGTCGGCTCACCGCGCTCGATTCAGATACAGGTATGCAACTTTGGGAATTCCAAACCGATGCTGGCTTAAATACCAGTGTCAGTGTGTTTGAACACGAAGGGCAACAATATATCGCTGCTTTTTCAGGTGGAAATTTATTTGCCAATTCACGTCGTGGTGACAGTATTTGGTTATTTTCTCTAGAGGGTAATCTGGAATCACTGCCGCCGGAGTCCATGCTCGAAATAACAGCTGAGAGTCAGTTAGATTTTTCTCCGGCTGGTGGTGTAGCTAACCTGGCTAATGGCGAAGAGTTATTTATTCGTAATTGTGTTGCCTGTCATGGCGATGATGGCAAAGGCGGGCATGGCGGCGGCGCCGTTCTGGACAAACCTGGCTGATTTTAATGCGTGTGCAACAACGAGTCGCGCAGGGCAGAAATTTAATGCCGCCTTTTGCGCTGTCGTTATCGGCTGATGATATTAGGGATGTCGCTGGCTTTGTATTTGAAGATTTACAGAACCGCTAGTGACGGCTAGCGTCTAGAAATAGTTATAAAGACTAATGATGGAAAGCCACATCCGATGAGCTGTCGGTGATCACATCTTCAGCAACGGCAAAATCCAGTTTCAGGTCATTGCTGATTCGATAAGAGCCACCGATACTTAATTGCAGAGCATCGCCCAATTGGTTGAGGTTGCTCTTGTAGAGTTTGGTGTGTCCGTCCAGTTGCAGCTTTACTTGCCAATTTCCCGATACATCTTTTATGACGCCAGTATTGTAATAAAGGGCGCTGTTTTGTCTGTATTGCGCCAATACTTCACCATCTGCCGCCCACAGCGCGCCAGCTGTAAAAAAGTAGCTGGCTTGATAGCGCTGCAGAGCTGACATCATCTCCCACGCACCAAGGCCAGGTTTACATCAACGCCGTCACTGCCGAGAAAATGCTCTCTTTTGCCGGTAGGAATTTTAATGCCGCCACGCAAGGCCATATCAAAGCGCCCTCTTTTACTTAATTGGTATGCGCCAGTTAATCTTGTGTCGCCAAAGCCAGAATGGCCTTCTGTGATATCTAATTGCGCTATGCCGTTTCTTATAATAGATATAGTTAAGCTGATCAGATCCTACGGTTTCCCTGCCGCCATTTGGCAAATTGAACCAGCCATGCCAGTTTTCTATGAAGTCATCGAGTGCACCGCCAGAATATCGGGAATAATTCACATCGACCCCAAACTCCCAGAGATCAAAACCATAGCGCCAGCGAATATCAACCCGAGCGCTTTCTCCGTCAAAAAGAATGGCTTCACTTGGGTTATTACCCGTCGTGTAATTGTTGGCCCAGTTAATGCCAATATGTGAAGTCTCCTGGCCAGATTGAAGAATCGTGGCACTTTCTGCAACGGGCATCCCAAATATCAGAATAAATGGGCTTTGGTTGGTAAGCTGGAGCGGTGTTCTGTCTTGTGCGCTACATACTGATGCTAAAAGGGTGCAGCATAGAAAGAGTGTTAGGCGAACAAGCGATAAATCAAACAACATTATTTTCTCGTCGAATTGTAAAGCATGATGTATATGCTAATTCACATCGTTGACGTAAGCATTAAGATTCAGGATTGATACTGATGACATGTATTTGATTGCCTTGTATTTGCCATTTAATATTCAGATCATACAGGTTCATGCCATAGCGCTTTTCATCGATTTCTTTCTTGCGCCATGCTGGTCGCGGGTCCTGTTGTAATACTGAGCTAATAAAGGCTTTTAACTCAGGATAATCTTGCTGCAATTTATTAAGTTCATGCTCAGCCTCTGCGCTAAAAACAATTTCATACTGAGAGCCTGGAATAGATTCAGCAAAACCTGCTTTCGCATCAGGCAAGGCATCGGCATAAGGTAAATACGGTTTGATATCCAAAATGGGTGTGCCATCAAGTAAATCCAGTCCCCCAATTTTCAGTATTAATGATGAACCTAATTGTTCCCAGCCGAGATTCTCTACTACTGACATGCCTAATGGGTTAGGGCGAAAGGTTGAGCGCGTGGCAAATACGCCTACATTTTCTTTGCCGCCTAAACGGGGTGGCTGCACGGTTGGTGACCAGCCTTTATCTTGCGTTTCATGAAAAACAAAAATAAGCCAAAGGTGTGAAAATTGCTCTATGTCACGTAAACAGTTTGGGTCTGAGAAATCTTTTTCAAAAACAATTTCACCCTTGGCTTCCTTGACCAGATTAGGCTGGCGTGGAATGGCAAACTTCTGTTTGTAAGGACTGGTGATGTAAGCAATTGGTGATAAATTCATAAAAAGCAAAGACGTCTTTGGGCTTTGAAACTAGGATAAATATTTAGCTATACATTTTATTACGTTTAGGTAGTTCTGGCTTAATAACTAACCAGTCAATATGTAGAAACCCTCGCTTGGCTAAATATCGTAAAAAGGCTGCAGTAAAAATAACAGATATGTCGATAAGCATTTTTAACTGAAACTCTTCTTCAATTATTAAGCGGAAGTAAAAGATTATTATTCCCACAACAGAACTGACCATGAAAATAAATAATATTGGGTTGGGCCAGTTATTTATTCGGGACGCTAATCCCATATAAGTAATCAATGAACTAATAGCAATCAACGAAATAATAAATTGTATAAGAATTGCTAATCTGAAATCTGTAAAAACAAAAATTATCAGACTTGATAATAGCAGCATAATTAATTGCAGATTTAGATTTGAAAACATGGTGCTTTCAAGGTGCTGCCAGTGCCATAGCCTGTTGCCACCACACCAAACCAGAGGTAACGGCTGCGAGGCGCCAGATTTGAAAAGTTATAAGTGCCAATGCTGACGGTAAAAAAGCTAAATATTAGAAAAAATTCAGGAAAAGAAGGTAGCGTTTCAACTTCAGAGTCTCTCCCAAAACCTATCATCATAAGAAAAATAGTCACGATAAAGGGAGAAAGGATACACACCATGAAAGCTCTCTTAAGTCTATCTCCTAAACCATCTGGTAAGCCAGTTAACAGTGTGCCTGCTGAACTATTGAGTTTTCCAAAGGTAATATTGTTCAACCATGTAGATTCAGGGTTTGCTAAAAATTCTTGATTGAAAATGGATTGGTCAGCTGCTTTGAAGGTTTTCTTTTTAGCTAAGATGCTTATTGCAACTACCCATCCGGTTATACAAAGTAAGGCTAAGCCTGAAGCAAAGTATGGCTCTTTCAATAAACTAATAATAGTTTCTCCGAGTAAACCTAAAAAGATAACAAAAAGAATAAGGCCGTAACTGACTATGTAAATAAAATAACGAGAAGGTAATGTAAGTTGAAATAACAGTGTATAAAAACTAGCGGCACAAAAGATATTTATGCTACTCAAAATGATCTGATTAGGGTTTATAGGTAGATTCATTGTCGGTATTAAACTGATGAGAGGAAGCATCGAAAGAGCAAAGGTGAATAACAATAAACTTAAGCCGGCTTTTATTCGAAAATTGGGAATTAAGGATAGTTGAGAATTAGCAATGAGGTTGCGAAAAGCTAAAGGGCTTGATAAAAATGGAAAAGCTATTAGACACAAATAGGCATAGAGATTGACACTAAAAGGGCTGAATACAGTAAAGTTAAATATAAAAGTGCCACTAGCAAAAAAATATAATAGATAAATGAATGGCAATACAATCAAGAAAAACAATCCAACAGCGCTAAACCATCGAAGCATTAGCTGCCAGCTTAGAAAATAACGACATATCAATAAAACCCCCTTCATTGTAAAAGCTCCAGAAAAATATCCTCCAGTGATAAATATTTCAGGTTCCAATTTTTCCCCAATCAGCTGCTCTAATTCCTGATGACGCTCAGCTGTCCATTGTGTGAAGAGCAAAATATTAGCCAGCTGTTCGTTACGGTGATGAATTAATGAATCATTACTGAAACTTTCGGGTATAGCAGTGTTTGGAGGCAGTTTTACGCGCACCGTGTGCTCTTTTAATGTATCCAGATCTTCCCTTACAGCTATATCGCCATCTTTCAATAACCAGACTTTGTTTGCGACTCTTTCAAGGTCAGTGACAATATGAGTTGAAAAAATAATAGTGCGTTTTTGGTCATCAGCTATATCGACAAGCTCTTTCAGAAATTGCCGCCGAGCAAGCGGGTCGAGACTGGCAACCGGCTCATCCAATACAATCAATTCTGGTTCATGGCCAAGAGCGGTTTAAAATGGCTAGTTTTTGTTTTTGTCCGACAGATAATTTTTCGGTTCTTTGCTCAAGAGGGATATTCCATTCCGCACAAAGTCTTTCGATCAATTTAATATTCCAATGGCTGTAAAAACCCGCAATAAGGTTTAGATAATTTTTTACTGAAATATTTTGCATCAATTCATCACTTTGCGGGACGAAGCCAATACATTTCTTAGTGTCGTTATCTATGTCACCAAAACTGTTCTTACCGAAAATTTCGACTAAACCGTCAGAAGCAGGGGAGAAGCCTAAAAGTGTTTCAATTAAAGTAGTTTTTCCTGAACCATTTAAACCAAGTAGTCCAATGACATCGCCTCTTGGTACTTCAGCATTAATCGAATTCAACACCTCATTAGAGCCAAAACTTTTTGAAAGGTTTCTAATGCTTATTACAGGGTCAGTCATGTGTTGTTCTCCGTTTTGCTCTTTATTTTTGCGTCATTTTGTTCTGCAATAATGTAATTACATCATCTGGATCTAGCTCTAATTGATCGGCGGCCATAGCAAGCTGATTAATAGCTGGTTGTAGACGTTTGAGTCGATCTTGCTTGTTTTCACTTAATTTGTTCTGGGTAGAGACCGTCATGGCTTTACCCCGTTGACGTGCTAATAAGCCTTCGGTCTCAAGCATGTTGTATGCTTTTGAAATAGTCATAGCATTGACGGTATGTGTTAATGCAAGATCACGCACAGAAGGTAATGAGTCGCCAGGTTTAAGCTGTCCACTCGCTATCATGCGACGTATCTGCTCCATAAGCTGTTTGTAAATTGGCTGGACCGAATTTGGGTTGATACTAAACATATATTTCCTCTATGTGTATTAATACAATAATACACATTAAAGCTTATGTAAACATATATTTAATAAAGGCTTGTATAAGTAGGAGAGGATTCTAATAATAAACAGACAATATCGATTTTACGTGAACCATCTTCTTCTTAATAGTGCGTATCAATCATCATACTAATTGGCTGTTTCTAGGAAAGGAAGTAATGCCGAAGTTTTATCGCAGCCCTTGCTTGCCCATTAAGTTTGAAGCAGTTCAAGCTATTGAATATTTTTAGTTTCAAACTACTTTGGTTTATTTTGGTGGTGTTCCAAGATAACGCGGCGGTTCCTGCAATTATTGTGCTTATCGCTGTTGAATTTGTGGCACCCCAATAAGGATGAAGCATGGAAGTCGCTGTTTAGTGATTGCATTCACTGGGATAGCGATTGACTCACTTCTCAGTTTAAGCGGTGTGTTTAACTTTGCGAAGCCCGTTTCTGCTGGTTGCCGATTCCATTGTGGCTGATATTGCTTTGGTTAGCCTTTGCAATGACCTTGCCCTACGGATTTTGCCTTTATCTCTAAATATGCCATTTCAACGGCACAGGCCATTATTGGTGGCTTAGCTAGTTTTAGTTATTTGGTCGGTCGTAACCTTGATGCGGTTAGCTTACAGCTACTCAAGTATTGCCACCCAATCTTTCCTTATCGTCATGTGGGCGTTTGCGAGTTCCTTTGTATTTCATATTGGAGAAAAGGAGGGCGAGTAAAAATGCACTCCTGTTTTAAAATCTTTTCGACCTTAATCACGGCTCTATCTCTGTCTACTTCAGTCTTGTGTGCGCCAGCCCAATTAACTGAGGTGTTTTCTGAGATGAATAGGATTGGTTCTGCTTCATTTAAATTTATTTTTTGGTCAGTATATGAAGCAGAGCTTTATTCAGAGCAGTCTTCATTCAGCTTTACGCCACTTCCTCGATTTATTTTAACGCTTAACTATCAACGTGCATTTAAAGGCACACAGATAGTAAATGAAACTGAAAAGCAGATGTTGGAGATTAATTCAATTGAATCTGAAAAATTTGAACCTTGGCTTAGCAGACTGGATGAGATTTTAATTGATGTTATTAAAGGCGATAGTCTAAGTCTTTATGTTGATGAAAATAAACATAGCAGCTTTTATCTTAACGGTGATTTTCTGGGAACTATTGAAGATGAAGATTTCAGCCAAAGTTTCTCTGCTATTTGGCTTGCTCGTGATGATCATTATGCAGATTTTACTCGTGAATTAACTGGAGTTTTGTAATGAAACTATTTAATTTTATAGTTGTTTTTTTTGTTTCTTTTCTACTTTTTGCCTGTAGTTCGCAAAATCTGGATCAATATTCCTCTACCAGTCCAACTTTGGATTTAAAGGAGTTTTTTAATGGTGAGCTTGTGGCATATGGCATGCTACAAAATCGAAGCGGCGTTTTGACTAGGCGTTTCACGGCCACTATTGATGCTAGCTGGGATGGAGATAAAGGCACATTGGTCGAAGAGTTCCTCTTTGATGACGGAGAAATACAATATCGCACATGGACACTAACAGACTTGGGGAATAACAATTATCAGGGTGTAGCGGGTGATGTGCTTGGTGAAGCCGAAGGCTCAATTGTTGGATCGGTATTTCAATGGCAATACCAGCTCGATGTTCCCTATGGGGATGGCACTATCGTCTTGAGTCTGGATGATTGGCTATACCTGATTGATGATAATCATTTAATTAATAAAACCAAGCTGACGAAGTTTGGTTTCAAGGTAGGGGAGCTAACACTGGTAATTGAAAAAGTTTAAATCTTAGCTTTCTAATGTCACATGATGTTTGAATAAAGCCAGATGCTCATCATCTCTATGACTGGCCATCACCACAGTAGTTTGTTGCTGTGAACTTAGGTGCTCCAGAAAATACAAAAATCGATGCCGGTTAATTTGATCCAGTCCTTGTGTGGGTTCATCACAAATAAGTAATGCCGGTTGCTTAACCAGAGCACGTGCAATCAACACTAGACGTTGTTCACCATAAGCCAGTGCTTTAAATGAAGCGGATGTTTTTTGTTCCAAGCCAACCAGAGTCAACCAATGTTTAGCATGGCTAATCTGTAGGGGAGAGGCCGCCTCATAAAGACCTATGCTGTCGAAAAAACCACTCAATGTAATTTCCAGCGCTGAACCTGATACGCGATGATTTCTGTGTAATTCTGGAGAGACGATGCCAATATTTTTCTTTAGTTGCCAGATGCTTTCACCACTGCCACGTTTGAACCCTAATACGCTTATATCATTGCCATAGCATTGCGGATGGTCACCGGTGATCAAGTGTAAAATAGTGGACTTACCGGAACCATTTGGACCAGTTAGTAAGGTATGTTCCCCAGGTCTGATCAGCAGGTCTATATCGTCGAATATGACTGTTTCACCATAACTAACCTTGGCTTTATTAAGCTGCACAATCGGATCGGGTGCTTGTGCGTTTTCCAGTGACTCAGGCCAAGGGGGTAAAGTGCTGGCATCGAAATCTAATAAGGCATGAAGATCTTGGTTATTTAAAATGTCGTGATGCTTACCTTGGACAATGAGTTCGCCTTTTTCCAATATGGCTACATGACTATGCCAATTATCTACCTCATTGATATCATTAAATAAAAATATTAATTGTGTTTCTTTATTTGCTGCAAGCTTGGAGAAAAAAAGTGATAACTCGAGCTTAGATTGTTTGTCCAGACTATCGTAGGGTTCATCTAGAATCAGATAATCAGGCTTTTGTATTAATGCTTGAGCCAGTAAGGCTTTGCGGCTTTCGCCACTGCTTAATAAACGATAGCCTCTATCCAGTATGCTTTCTAAATTTAAAAATTTAAGCGATTCAATCTCATCATCGCTAGCATTGAGTAAAGACCTCACTGTAGTGCCAGGATCCAGCTTATCCATGAAATCAGTATCGTCTTTTTTTAGCTCCTCTTCATAGAAGGCTTGCTGCTCTTCAAACGATATTAAGCTAAAAGTAGAGTGATTATTTTCAGGTAGAAGTTGTTGATCCAACAAGGCCTGAGCAAGGTGCTTTTTGCCAGAACCATTTCTACCTAGCACCGCCCAACACTGACCAGGTTCTATGGGCCAGTGCTCGATATTTAGATTTTGTGTCTTAAACTGCTGAAAAATCATTAAAAATAGGGTGTTAGAGGCTTTTGCCTTGACACTTTAAGCTAATTCCAAGACAATTCCCACCCTTCAAAAAGCAAGTCACTTCTAGCTTTTAATAGGGTTTTAAAAATTACGCACCCGTAGCTCAGCGAAGGGTAAAGAGAAGTACCTGGCTCAAGTCAGTTAATATAGAAAAGTTTTAAAAATTACGCACCCCTAGCTCAGCGAAGGGTAAAGAGAAGTACCTGGCTCAAGTCAGTTAATATAGAAAAGTTTTAAAAATTACGCACCCCTTGCTCAGCGAAGGGTAAAGAGAAGTACCTGGCTCAAGTCAGTTAATATAGAAAAGTTTTAAAAATTACGCACCCCTTGCTCAGCGAAGGGTAAAGAGAAGTACCTGGCTCAAGTCAGTTAATATAGAAAAGTTTTAAAAATTACGCACCCGTAGCTCAGCTGGATAGAGTACCTGGCTACGAACTAGGGGGTCGCACGTTCGAATCGTGCCGGGTGCGCCATACAAGATAAGCCTGCTTTTGCAGGCTTTTTTGTGCTCTAAGATAATGTAATATAAATCTTAATATTTGTATGAATACCTAATATAGAACCAATTCTTCGACTTAAACCGCCTCAAAACAGCAATTTTAGTAATATTTTTTAAGCTTTGCTTTCTAATAATGCCTAATTCTACGCTTAGTCTATATTTTTTAGCTGCCAAAGCTTTGCTAATAGATTTTAAGGCTTAATGAGAGAATAAAATTTTTATTTGTGATATATATTGATATGCAAAAACCTAAAAATTAAGTCGTCACTGACTTTTAACAATAATAAAGAGAGGAAGGGATAATGGAAAAATATTCACATACAGTTGGGCGTATATTACTTGCGATTATATTTTTGTTGGCTGGTATTGGCAAAATAGGCTCTGGTTTCGGTCTTGGCTTTGGCTATGAAGGCACTGCAGGTTTTATGGCTAGCGGCAGTATCTTTGGTATTGGAGTCCCTGGAGGTCTTTTGGCCGTAGTTATTCTAGTTGAAGTTTTAGGAGGACTTGCACTAATAGCAGGCTTTCAAACCAAAACAGCAGCGCTTATTTTGGCCGTTTTTACTCTTTTAGCTGCTTTGATTTATCACATGCCATTAACTTCTACAGATTTTTTGAAAAACCTAGCTATTACTGGCGGGCTTTTATTACTGTTTGTCCATGGAGCTGGAGACTATAGTATCGATAATAAAAAAGAATAGAGATATTACTACCAAGCTCCCTGCATTCATTTGAATGCAGGGAGCTATATTTCAAGGTTAAAAACTGCAGTAACAAACAGCGTAAAACAGGGCTCAATTTAACTCAAAAGAGTTTATCAAATCTACTCTCAGGCGTTATCCACACCCCATGAATAATCCATATTTTTAGTTAAGGCTTCATTAATTTCCGAAATAATATCATTTACTGGTGAAGTTTTACTGATAAACCGCGAGGTCGCGCCTTCCCTAATTAAAATTTCTTTAAAGTTTTCTTTACCTTCAGGTAGCCTTATTAAGGCTGGAATTCTCGACCAGGCCAAAGCAGCTAGATAGTTCTCAATTAGTTCAATCACCTCTTTTTCATTTAAGTGATCATCTATATCTAATATAACGAAATCGATATCTTCATTTTCCTTCAATGTCGATTTAGCTTCTTTTGGGCTTCCCGCTAGGAATACATTTAACCACCCATGGCCCATTGCATTTTGAAAATCTTCAGTGAAGTATTCGAGGCTTCCTGTTAAAAGAATGGAAGCGTTGGAAGATTTATTTAGAGCATTATCATGATTTAACTGATTTATGTTGGGGATATCAGATTTATATTGGAGGGCTAAATCCATCCAGAAATGTCGGCCTATAACACGTAATGCTTCTTCTACAGTGGTTTCTCCTGAAATAATCAGACGACTTGCAGAAAGGGAAAGGGTCTGGTTCTGATTTTGCTTTTCACAGGCCTGTTTTAATTTGCGGATATCCTTCTCACCAAAACGTAATAACTCTCTAAGCTCTGATTCAACTTCTATCATTTCTGTAATAGCCAGGCGACCTTTATAGCCTGTGTAATTGCAAGCATCACAACCCACTGCGCGTTTAGCTGGTTTAACCTTTGTAGTACTAGAAAAAGCTTCCTCTACCTGAGAAAGAGGTGCTTCTGGTTTAACGCAACAGTTTTCACAAAGCCTTCTAAGCATTCGTTGAGAAACTATTCCTGCTAGAGAGTCGGCAAGTATTGTGGGTTGAATTTCAAGATCCAATAAACGGGGGATTGCACTTAAGGCATCATTAGTATGCAAGGTAGAAAAGACCAGATGGCCAGTTAAGGCAGATTGCATCGCGATACGTGCTGTTTCTTGGTCTCGGATTTCGCCAATCAATATTATGTCAGGGTCTTGTCGTAATATAGATCTTAAAACCTTAGCAAATGTTAGCCCAGCTTTTTCGTTTACTTCAGATTGAGCCAGTCCTGGCATATTATATTCAACAGGATTCTCTGCGGTAGCAATGCTGACTCCTTCGACATTGAGTTCGCTGAGCATTGAATATAATGTTGTGGTTTTTCCTGAACCAGTTGGGCCGCAAATTAATACGACACCAGACGGGTTGGCCCCCATCCTACGCAAAGTATGTATTTCATCTAAAGAAAAACTGGAAGTAGAGAGGTTGTAGACAGTATCTCTATTGAGAAAGCGTATTACTAGCTTCTCTTGTCTCCCTTGTATCGGAAGCACTGATATACGCAAATCGTATTCATGACCACTTTCATGTAATGTGATTCGGCCATCCTGAGGAAGGATTGAAGATGTTGGGTCCATTCCTCCAAGCGATTTGAAATAACGTAAAACAGCATGGGCAACATTTGTTTGGATAATCGACAAACGATCTAAAATTCCATCAACTCTGATTCGAACTGCAGAGCCTCCAACAAATGGTTGAATATGTAGGTCTGAAGCATTTTTCTGTATCGCGTTCTTTAATAATTGTCGCGCTAATTGCGGTATTTGTTTTTCTTCAGATCTGGCCATTTGACTTTCATCTAGATCAAGGCTGCCCTTATCTATTAGGCTAGAGTTTTTATCATAAGCGGAGGCAATAGCCAGCTCTAGAATTTTTGGAGGCGTTATTTCACATCGGTAGTTAATGCCGAAAATGAATTGAATCATCTCATGTAAGTGATCATCAAAAGGGTTGGAGATTGCGATGATCGTAGTCTTTTCTTCCTTGCGAAGTGGCAAGAACGTAAAAGTGATCGCTAATTTATAAGGAACTTTATTAATTAAGGTGTCGAGCGGCACGTCTATATTTTCGACCACCTCTAGGTTCGATAATTCGGCCAGCATTTTAGCGACTTATAGGTTCTCTATATTTAGCTGGGTAGATAAACTATTCCAAATTGAAACTAGGTTAGTTGTGGCATTAGGCGGTGTCAGTTTATTTTCTTGATCGAAATGGGTTTTGAATTGTTCGAAAAGAAGTAGAGCAGATGGGATATCTATTATTGTTTTATTTTCCATTAAAAATTACTTCCTATGGTTTATCTTGCATTTCGGCAGCTTGCTGGAAGGTATGATGGGTTCATCGTGATGTTTACGCATTCTTAGGTTAAGTGACCATCAGGATGCGGTGTCGCTTGTAATCCGAATGCGCCGTCTGATGGGCTGGCATCTGCAACACCTGCATTAAGCATGACATACAAGAGTGTGTCTCCTCTAGCTCCTCCACCCGAAATTGCAACTTTCCTTACCGCCTCGTCGTAAGGGATTGGGAAAGACAAATTTATATCAACATCGTTTTGTGGCAGCCTGGACGTTAATATCCCAATATTCTTCTATTCTGGGGCGCACGGACTCTAGCACTAACAAGGCATCTTCCATCTTCGCTCTGATAATAAATGAACGATATGTTGGTAATGCGACTGCGGCAAGGATTCCGATTATGGCAACGGCGACCAGTATTTCAACAAGAGTAAAACCAGATATTTTTTTCACAATAATTTATTATTTTTAAATATTTTTCTATTATACGATATAAAAAGCTTTTTAGACTAACCAACATAATAATGCACTAATTAATCAAATTAATTTAGCTTTTAGAGCGTTTAATGTGAAAATACAAATTGAGTAATTAGGAATTCTAGGCTTAGCTATTACCATTAAGAAGCCATTGAGCTTGCTCGGGCTTTAGCAACTCAGCGAGTCTTGTCTCGAATAAGAATAATTCATCCTTTGTAAGAAAATCTTTCCATTGCTGACTGCGACCATTGGCAAAAAATTCTGATTCTTTCTTCCAATATTCACTACCGACTGGAGCAAATTGGCTTGCATTACGTTTCATGCTTTCAAAACTAGCAGCGGTTGTCATTTCGTCAAGTAGGCTTTCATCCACTTCGATTTTTACGGCTTTAGCCATGGTTGATATGCTGCCTTTTAAATCGTGCTTCATATCTGAATAATGAAACAAATGAATGTTCGGGGCATCTCGATATTTCCAATAAGATGTAAAGAAGTTAACAAGCATGGATAATGATTGAACATCACAGACGCCTGGTTCTAGATCGGCCGATAACCAATTTTTAAATGAGCTTGGTGCCACTTTAAATGCAAGCTCTTTATTGGTCATATTATCTCGATGGTTTAAGGATGAGATATAGACATCACGAGGATCTCTAAGCACTACTATGTAGGTACATTCTGAGAAATAAGGGATACCATCTAG
>CALSTS010000007.1 GCA_943789335.1 uncultured Pseudomonadales bacterium
CACTGATGAAACCGGACCCATGCCCTCTGATTTCGACAATCAACAGGGGCTTCATGGTTGGCTCCATCATAATGCACTCCCCCGGCAGGATGAATCATAAAGCCGCCAGCAGGAATGGGAGTGGTGCGATTAATATCACGGCTGGCATCCGTTCCTGCATACCAGGTGCCTTCAATCACAGACACGAAGCGATCCTGAGTGTGATAATGCGGTCTGCTAGTCACACCAGCTGGAAAGCGAGCACGTAGTATATAAAGTCCTTCTCTAGAGGGATCACCATAAATCACTTTTTGTTGTAATTCATTTCTACTCTCGTTCCCATTCCAAATCATCGGCCTGAACAATTGCAAAACCTTCAGCTTCTACCCGAAGACGCGCTAATGATGCCAAAGTCATTAGCGGCATCAATAATTTCTATATTATTATCGGCAGCAAAGCTGTTTGCAGTTGTGAATACAAAAAGGAAAGCTACTAGATTAAAAAATTTTGTTTTATGCATTTCTTTTCTCAATAGTTGAAATTAATTTCTATTAAAAATACCTTATCACTCTTCAATTTCCGGATCAAATCTTGGGTCAAATCCATTAGGCGGAACTATAAAACTAGCAACTTGACCATCCGACTCTTCATCATTTGTATAAAAAACCAGGTCATAGGTGTCAGCCTCATTGCCATCTATAAATTCTATATGGGTGAAACTTTTATCTAAATAAAATACATTTTCAGAGGTCGCGCCTAAATTCATTTCTGGACTCCCATTAATTCTCAGGCTAAGCGCTTCATCACTAACTGACACTTCGAAATGAATGCCCCTTATAGTCTGATATTCTCCTGTGTATCCATTCAATATTTCAGAATCTACTGATTGGAAATCTTTTGCCGGATAGGGATCTCCAATAGCCATGGCTAACATACTGTTACCTTCATAAACTCGAGATTGGAAACCAGTATTACCGAGGACTGCCACGTACATTTCACTTTCAGGCAGATAAGCAGAGTAGGTTATAAATCCATTAATACCACCCGTGTGCGAAATCATTGGCTGACCTCTTAAACTTTGAACCGCCAGGCCAAAACCATAGTTTGATAAGTCCCCATTGTTTAAAACAAATGGTGAGGTCATCACTTCCAAGGACTCTTGAGATACGACTTCACCCGCAAATAATGCTGTATTCCAAGTTAAAAGATCATCCACATTGGAAATAATTGCACCAGCTGCACCAGGAATTGTCATGCTTAAATAGGACGAGTTTTCATAACCATCTGGCCCCATTGCATAACCAATCACTCTATTTGGAATAATTCTTTTGAAATCGCCATGATAAGTATTGTCCATTCCTAGAGGATTAAAGATTCTTTCCTGCACGAAATCTTCATAAGATTGACCCGATAATTGTTCAATTATCGCACCCAACATTACATAACCAGAATTGGTATAACTATAAGCTTCTCCTGGTGCAAAATTCATCGGCTGATTTTGGAAAAATTCAACAACATCCACCGCCGTTATATCTTCTTTCTCAATGTCAGAAAATTCTTCTATTGCCAGGAAATCAATAATGCCTGAGGTATGGGTCATTAAATGGCGTAAGGTGATTGTGTAGCCATGAGTAGGATAGTCTGGGAAATATTGAGTTATAGAGTCATCAACCTGCAACAAGCCCTCTTCCGCAAGCAGCATAATGCTTGCAGTTGTCATTTGCTTGGTGAGAGAACCCAGTCTAAAAACCATATCGGGTGATATAGAAATATTATGCTCCAGATTAGCCATGCCATGACCGTTTCTATAAAGAATTTCGTCACCCTTGGCTAAAATAACAGAAACACCCGGCTCGTTGTTAGGATAAAGTTCTGTCAGAAATGCACTTATTTCTTGCTCTAATTCTGACTCTACAGCTGAAGATTGAATATCTTGTGCGATCTCAACACTTGCAACATTTACCTCTTGCTCACCAAAATTTTGATACAGCACCCCAATAAAAATCGCTATTAATACAGCTCCTACTAGTAATTTATTTCTCATTTTGAAACCTGTTTTTAAGCTAAAAAAGAAAGTCTACACTTTCTGTTTGAAAATGTAACTTTTTAAGGAATTTAGGATTATTGGCATAAAAGAAAATGCGGATTGGCGCTAACAGGAAGAAAGACGCATAAAAACGCTCACATATCGAAAAGTATTTATTTTATATTAGGTGCTCTAAAACCATTAAGGATTTCAAAACGTTTACAAAGCTATATTGCATCCCTGCATAGAATCTAACTTATTAAGCATCTATTTAAAAACCTACCCCAATTATATTTTACCTAGAATCTTTTGCATTGCTGCTACCAGATCTTGAGCAGATTCATCTGAAACTTCTTGGGCGCGCCAAGCAATAATATTATCAGGCCTTACTAACAAGGCGCCGGTTTCTGATATGTCTCTTACTCGAGCAAAATCTCCATAGACATCCTCATAATCTTGCCCAGGGCCAATGATATGTAAATTAACACTAAGACCATTTATATTTTCAATCTCTGTTAAAGCTGCACGCCATTGGTCTTCACCACCCAAGCCGGTAATTAATGAGAACTGACCTTTACCACAAATATCTACCGTCGAGACTTTTTGTTGTTGCGGATCAATCAACCATACATGAGGGATCATCGCTCCTGGACGACTACTGGCTTGATGATAAAGTTCTCTGTCTCGCTTGAATTCTTCATCAGGACTGCCATCTTGCACTACTGCAGAAGACTCATAACGCATATTCATTTCCACACCATGGCAGTTATAAATATATTGCGTGCCCTCTACCGCAAGACGTAAATTTTCTCTTTGTTCTTCAGCCTCAGGCGTATTCAATTTACGCTTAGCAATACTTTGAATCTTTTGTTCAGGGCTATCATTATTCGCCAATCCTAAGGCTCCCATGATTGGTCCAAGGTCTCCTAGACTTTTTGTCGCGCGTTTAACAATCTGTTCACCTACCGGTATACGTTCATCGTCATACGAATCAAGCAAGCTTGATTCCGCTTTACCTTTTATGACCAAAGCTAGTTTCCAGGCTAAATTAAAGGCATCCTGAATTGAGGTGTTAGAACCAAGGCCATTCATTGGGGTGTGGCGATGTACTGCATCACCCATACAAAATACTCGGCCATCCATATTCTTCTTGGCATACATACTGTTGACTGTCCAAGTAGACGTTGAGTCAATTCGAATTGGAATCTGATCATCACCGATTAATTGATGAAGAACAGCTTTAGCCTCATCATCAGTATAATTTGGCGGACCTGCATTAATATCATAGCCCCAAATACACAACCATTTATTCCATGGCCGCACCATTCTTATCAATGGAACCCCCAGTCCAGCTAATTCTCCACCAGGCTGAATCAGCCAATACAAAAGGCTGGGGCGGTGAGCCACATATTTTGTTAAATCTGCTTCAAAAACAATATTCATAGACCCTGCCATGCCCATTTCACCTTCCATCGGTAAGGCAGCATCTTCGGCTATTTTTGAATTACCGCCATCTGCACCCAGCAAATATTTTGATCTGACCTGAAATTTTTGCTGCGTAATTAGATCAAGCAGTGTAGTTGTCACACCATCAGCATCCTGCTCAAAGGATATATATTCAGTATTAAAGCGTACCTTTGATCCCCTATGAGCTGCGGTACGGGTGAGAATAGGTTCCAATAAGTTTTGCGGCAAATCGAACATCTTTGCAGGACTCGACATTTCATAATCAGCTTTCCGAGCTGGCGGCATTCCCCATGCCAAGACACGTGCTAACTCTTCACCTGCGAGGCTGGCCGCAAATGTATTTTCGCCCATGAGCTCTTGCGGAGAAGCCAAAGCCAGACAATCATCTTCTACCCCTAAATCACGTAATACTTCAACTGTACGTTGGTTGGTTATGTGTGCTCGGGGTGTCCGGCAAGTCCAGGCAAATTTATTGATTACCATATTATCAATGCCATACGTGGCTAATAATGCCGAAGCACTAGCACCTGCGGGTCCTGTTCCAACAATCAACACGTCTGTTTCTATTACTGGTAACTTATCACTCATGGGGAATTCACCTTATATTTCGTTCAATTTACCTGATGCAGATAAACTGTTGGAAAAAATTCTAACTAGTATGATGGTATGAGTTCCAATACTTTATTTTGACCAAATCAATACCTAATATGGTATGACGATGTGTAATATATGTTACTGGTACTCTAAAACATATAGCTAAGGAGGATCGCTTGTTCGACTTAAGAAAACTCAGACAATTTATCGCCGTCGCTGAAGAGCTGCACTTTGGCAGAGCAGCAATACGTCTGCATATGAGCCAACCCCCACTTTCTCGCAGTATTCATCAAATTGAAAAAGATCTTGAAGTCGAGTTATTTATTCGCCATCCGCATGGTGTTGAACTCACTAATGAAGGCGAAGTCTTTCTTAATGAAGCGCGTAATATTTTACTGAGCGTAGAACGCGCCTATGAGCGTACTTTGCAGGCAAAACGCGGTGAAATTGGCCGTTTAGTAATAGGTTATCAGGGCTCTACCGTTTTTGATTTACTGCCGCGTTTGATAGCTCGATTTAAGCAAGCCCACCCCCAAGCTCAAATCGAATTGCACAATATGAATAAAAACCAACAACTGCTTAATTTGCGCAACCACAGCATCCATATTGGCATCATTCGCCATGTCAATGATGAGCCCGGCATCACAACACACACCATCGCCAAAGAACCTATCTATGTTGCTGTATCCGACAGCCACTCACTTGTTAAGACTAAAAGCCTTGCTATGAAATCTCTGGCTGCTGAGGCCTTAATCGTATTCCCAAAAGCCAACCGCCCCAGCTTTGCTGATCAAACTATTGCTGAATGTCGTAAAGCAGGCTTCGTTCCCAACATTGTGCAGGAAACCGAAGATGTCATCAGCGCTTTAGTTCTTGTTAGTGTAGGCCTCGGTGTTGCTCTCGTGCCACACTCAGCCTGTAACATTAAGATCCCTGATGTCACTTTTATTCCGCTTTCCAACCCTAAGTTTTATGCTGAACTGTGCTGCATACATTTAACTGAACGACGCGCCCCAGTATTAGAAGCCTTTTTACAAATCATTCAAGACAGCTCTCAATAAACTCTCAGTACTATTGTAGTAAGCTTGCAATAACCTTTTAGGTATCAAGCAAGAGCACAATCGGTATTGGATTATTGTGCTCTTGGCTATTATTGTGCCTAAAATTGAATAAATAAATGAATAAATAAATGAATAAAACATTGGAGATTCCCGCGATGACTGATCAAGAAAACCTGCAAAGAACGCAATTAATTGTCGGTGATATTATTGATGCTATTAGAGGCGTACTACGTAAGCACGAGGTCACTTTTGATGAATATCGTGCCGGTTTTTTCCATCTTATTGAATTAGCAGAAGCGCATGAAGTTCCATTGTTATTAGATTGTTTTTTAAATCAAACCATCTGCGATATAGAAATGGAAACTCGACAGGGTAGTCGCTCAAATGTTGAAGGTCCTTACTTTTTACAAGGTGCGCCGATGGTGACCGATGCTATAAAAGTCCGAGGTGATACTAAACCTATGCTGATTCGTTGCCAGGTAAAAGATTTACAAGGCCAGCCAGTTGAAGGTGTTGTCACTGATATATGGTTTGCTGATTCTAATGGTGATTACAGCGGCTACAGTGAAGATTTTCCCATAGAATATTTTAGAGGAAAGGCAACGACAGACAGCGAAGGGAAATATGCTGTGATGGGATCAATTCCAAAAGAATATCCAATGACTTCGAATGAACATGGCCCTACTGGCAGCATTATTGAAATGCTTGGCGGTCAGGGCATGCGTCCACAACATGTGCATTTTAAATATTTAAAAGAAGGTTATGCACCCTTAACGACTCAAGCCTATTTCAGTGGTGGCCCTTATCTAAATGAGGATCCGGTTGGCGCTGTATTTGATGACCTGACCCATGAACTAAAAGATGAAAACGGTGTTGCAGTATTAGAGCTAAACGTCGTCTTAGACCCAGCTGCATAATATTTAAAAAAGGTCTTACTAACTATGTGCCATGACACTACGCCAAGCTCTTTACCGGCTCCAGGGAATTACCAATTAGGTAATTCCAATGGCTTAAAGTATTGGGATTTTTCTAACGCCGCTAGTAAGACGGATTCTGATGTGCGAGTTGCACTACTAACAGACATCTATGGTTGCAATGACTTTTATCAAAGTATGTCAACACACTTTGCTAACCAGGGTTGGCAATCTCACTTGATAGATTTATTTGCAGATTTAGGTGAGCTGCCAGAAGTAACCCGAGAGGCTGCCTTTGAGCGGCGCCATAAATTAAATGATCAGGAATGCTGTGATCTTATTGCTCAATATATTCAAGATAACAATATTACTGCAGTCGTAGGTTTTTGCTTAGGTGGAAATTTTGTATTTGAATTAGCCAGACGAAATGTAAAAGTTAATTTAATCGCTTACTATCCATTCCCTGCTGGTTTACCTAACGAGAATGGACTTGATCCTGCCTTTAACTACCTAGAGCTCTTACAAACCGAGGTTACCGTTTTAATTGGCGATGATGATGATCGTGTCGGCCTGGAAAATGTCACAAAACTAAAAACCATCAGTGAATCAAATGCTGCACTCAGCGTAAATGTCTATTCAAACAGTAAGCATGGATTTTTAGAAGATTTAGATAGTGAAGATCCAACTTTAAAACAAAATGCTGAAGATTCTTTAGCTACTTGCCTCGATAAAATTTCATAGAAGTCTAGATAAATGAATACAGAAATTATCGAAAAAATTGACACAACTATTATTGATCTTCCCTTAAAGCGAATTCATAAATTTGCAGCGACCACGATTAATTCTAAGTCTTTTGTCATTGTTCAAATTTATACAAAAAATGGTGTTGTTGGCATCGGTGAAGCTACCACTCCTGGTGGACCTTGGTGGGCGGGCGAAGCGGTTGAGACCATTAAAGTAATGATAGACAGCTATCTTGCACCGGCTTTAGTGGGCGAGAACGCATTGCAAATTAATACCTTATTACAAAAAATGGACTGTGTTGCAGCTAACAACCCATTCGCGAAAGCTGCGCTTGAAATAGCCTTACTTGATATAAAAGGTCAGGTCTTGAGGGTTCCAATCTATGATTTATTCGGCGGCCTATCACGTGAATCCATGGCCCTTAAATGGCCATTGGCTCAAGGAGACGCCAAAGCTGATATAGAAGAAGCAGAGCAATTGATGTCCTCCAATATCGCCCAGGAATTCAAGGTGAAAATGGGTTACATGAGCCCAGAGGATGACGTCAATTATATTGCTGAATTGTGTCGAGGCTTAAATGGCAAGGCGACTTTATTAGGCGATTTAAACGCCACTTGGAGTGAACTGACAACACAAAAATATTTGCCCGATCTAGCGGCACATGGCATGGATATGATTGAGCAACCCGTCGCTGCCTGGAACCGTCAAGCTCTGGCAAGAATTAGAGACTTTTCTCCAATACCCATTCTTGCCGATGAATCTATTTGTACACCACAAGATGTAAATGAAATAGGCAATCTCCATGCCGCTGACATGTTGTCATTAAAAATATTTAAACACGGCGGCTTAACCAGAACCCATCAGATCATACAAATTGCTGCAGCCTTCGGGATCTCCTGCTATGCCGGCACTTTTCTGGAAAGCTCAATCGGTACTGCTGCATTTATGCACTTAGTTGCATCACAAAATAATATTGATGGTGGCAATGAATTGGTCGGACCTATCTGGTTAGCAGATGATATCGTTCAACAGCCAGTGCAATACAAAGATAATCATATTTGGGCAAAACAAGAACCCGGCCTAGGCGTAAGCTTGGACCAAGATAAGCTTTCTCACTATCAGCGTGTATAATTACTGGTATTAACAACTCGCTCTAGAAACCAAAATGAATTCACGACAAAAAAATAGCGCCCTTGGCGTATTAATTGCTGATGCAGCAGCCCTAGGCTTACATTGGCTTTATGACTTAGAACGCATGCATCAGGTTGTCGGAACGGCAAAGCCTACGTTCTTTACACCCAATGCAGAACATTATGAAGGCAAGGTTGGATACTTTGCTCATGCCGGCAAACAGGCCGGAGAACAATCTCATTATGGTGAAAGTTATCTATTAAATTTGAGGCATCTATCAGCACAGGAAAAATTTATTACTCGGATTTTCCAACAGGACTTTATTGCTACATTTGGACCCGGCGGCAGTTTTAATGGCTATATTGATTCGCCGACTCGACAAAGCCTGCAGAATATACAAGCACTCGATTTAAATGATG
Source organism: uncultured Pseudomonadales bacterium (assembly GCA_943789335.1). GTDB lineage: Bacteria > Pseudomonadota > Gammaproteobacteria > Pseudomonadales > Pseudohongiellaceae > UBA5109. The sequence goes on from CALSTS010000007.1 coordinate 8,336, forward strand.
ATGATAATAATGCCAATACGGAACCATCCGGTGCAGATGACCACCAAATCCCCGCGTTAACGCCAGTCTCGGCACTTTGTGCTCATCACCCCGCTGGAGAATTAACAGACACAGAAATAATCAGTGCTATTCACGTTACCCACAATAATGATCTGGCAGTGAATTGCGGTTTATATTATTCGAAAGTACTCCAGGCAGTGTTAAATGGAAATTCCATCGCCGAAAGTTTTGCCGGAGCTGCTGCACATGTTCCCGATGCAATAAAAGATAGTATGACTGATGCTTTGAACATGCCGGCAACTGATCTTGATTCCGCAGCAACTCTTTTTGGTCAAGTCTGTGGGCTGGAAGAGACCATACCGCTATCAGCTTATATTCTTTCAAACAGCACGAGTTACCAGCAAGCCATAGAAATGAATATCCTTGCTGGTGGTGATTCTTGTGGTCGCGCCATGATGCTTGGCGCAATTGCGGGAGCCCACTTCGGTTTAGGTGACATAGAAGGCATTCCACATGCCTGGTTGCTGCGCTTAAAACGTCAGCAGGATATTGCCGTTTTACTCAATTAAAATTAGCTTAATAGCGGACACATATAACAGTTCAGAAATTTCTAAATTAGATACCTGTTACTGCTATTAAATTCCTTCTTCAAGTGCTCCATCAAATTCAGCATATTCACTAGGCACACAGATAAATTCCTGCAAGCGCTCTCCAGGCATTAACGCAAAAGTTTTCGTAAGATCGGACCATGACGCTCCTTCTCCCCAGGCTTTCTCATCATACATATCCATCACCAGTTCAAGTCGGTCGTAGCTCACACGGGTATAACGTTCAATCAGGTGGAAAGCATCACTTGGTCGGTGCCCAACCCCCTGAGTAAGTTGTATCAAACCGTTGAAACCAATGGTATCTACCACCAAAGTATTACCTTACCAATAAGCAATTGAATCGCCCATGTAGGATGGGTAAACATCTTCCGGATGTTCATCTGCCAGCCATAGATTTCGCCATTCCCGATGGTATTCCAGCATTTGAATGATGCGCTCACCGGAACGTGAATAGACAAACTCGAATGGACCAAACGCAACATAGTCCAGGTTCCCCGGCATTGCTACAGGTTCGCAATCCTTGCCTGGATACTGCCCACCAAGGGTATTGGTAGGTACGCCATTAATGGTGGTTGTAGCAGTTCGATCTCCAACAGCAGGATGAGTAATCGATTCCATCCGTAAATTCTCTATACCCCATGGCGTTAATGGCGGTGGGGGCGTCTGCATACCATAATTAAAATTATTGCCCACTCCAGGCAACTGGCCCCAAACACCACTCAGATCTCTTGGATCAAAAGAAGAGTCATCCTGTGCTGAAACTATCGAAAAAGGCAGAAGCAAAAAGCACGCGACCAGGATTTGTTTAAATTGTTTCGCTACTCTAACTAAATCTCTCACTATATTTCTCACTCTCATCGTCTTTCCTGTTTCGATATTGATTATTGGCGGGGAGTTGGTGCCGGCATGATGGTGCCATCGGCAAATTCAACACTCCTGAATACTGCTGTACGATCTCCATTTATTGCCGGGCTTACCACTAATGTCACTTCATCACCCGGTTTGAGCGTATCAGCAGCAAATCCTTTCTGGCGCATACCTCTTAGGGTATCAGTGGTTTCAACCGCCCAGAGCTCTTCTTCACCATTTTCATTAATCACTATAATGGTCATATGCGAATGCGGATTTCCCATACGAAAATTGCCAATCGTGCCCTGCAGAGAAACACCAGGACCACCCATATTGTATTGCGGATAGCCATGATGGGCTGCCGTCTGGATTGAAAATCCCAATAAACATGACAGGACTACTATTTTAAAATTGAAAATTATTTTCATAAGCAAATCTCCTTAAAATCTATATTCACACAAATACGAGCATTAGCACTGAATTTAATGAGTAAGCCTTTTAGCCATTGTTATTAATGTGCCAAAGGATGTGGTCTAAATTGAAACTGGGCTGCTGTAGGTGTCTGGCCTTTCCCACCCTCAATATGCCAGGGGTTACGCACTTCGTTGGCCGCCCAAATTCCACGCCCTTTCCAACCGATATAAGGATTGTCAACTCGCCCGCCCATGGACCGTGTATAAAACCCCATCGGATAAGGCACACGCATGACAAACCATTCTTCTTCTACAGGATCGAAACCCATTAATGAATCAGAATTAGTGCCTGTCAGATAGGGCACATTTGTACCAAAGCCCAGAATATTAAACTGATCAACCCAACTGCTGTACATATAATCCGCACTACCCGCTATTGCTTCAGCATTATCCATATCGGGTGTTGGTAGAGGGTATAAGGTCCAGCCTTCTGCACAGTGCTGAGGATCAAGCTTGCCAGGGCCTTCCTGAATCTCACAAAGCCTGCGATCAAATTTTCCCAGATGTCCACTGCCTGCCAATGCTGTCCAAACCACACCATTACGGTCCGTTGCAGATCCGCGCGGAAGCGCGGCAATCTGTCCAGGGGCCTCATCATTATAAAATGGAGGCTCGTAAATTTCTGTAGTACAACTGTAAGGAGGGTTTTCACCAGGATGAATTCTCACCATCGCACCTGGGTTAGTTCCGGTAAAGGCATACCAAACTGATCCGTCCAGAGGGTTCCAGGAGATAAAATATCCATTCATATTAGCCAGTTGATCTTCATCCTCATCATAGGTGCCGTTTTGGTTAGTATCATAATAAGCTGGACACCATCCTGATGCCGCCGTTATATCACCCGTTTCATCCCAAATTCTGGGTTTAAACCAGCCGATAGCATTACGTAATCCCAATGCTGCCTGATAAATAGTATCGTCTTCATCCTCAGCAAATGCTGCATGATGGGTGTTAAAACATGTATCTATTAGTTCAAACTCTCCGCTGTCGATATCGTAAAGCACCTGCTGTCGGCTTGCTGCCTGCAAAGGGAAGAAATCAGCAAAGGTATTCCCGGAAGTGCAGCGATCCGGGTTTCCTGCTGGACGAAAACTGTGGTTAATTACAGCTCTGCCATCAGGCAATAGTCCCTGAATTTCTGAGCTTCCATATTCCCGGTAAATAATCTCATCACCCCAATACAATGATGGAAATTCCATTGATGGCGGTGAGAAAGTATTGATGTCTGTGAGTTCAACGCCCTGAGCATAGGGAAGTTCAACTTCTTCAACGCTATGTGTAATAGGATCCAGAATCCACATGACACCCAGACTGTAATCAGTCGCAATCATTTTGCCATTTGCATTGACGCTTGGGTCGCGTGGATCCGTGCCATACATGTCATGCAGAAAGGAAATATCACTGGCAATGTCCCATTGCGTGATTACTACATTCCTCTCTACTCCCTGAGGACGAGGCGGAACAGGTGGTAAATCACCTTCAGCTATGCGATCTATCCAGTCAGCATAAACTTCCAGCCCACGATCGTAACCCATTGAGTTCATCATCCGAACCATCGTATTACCAAGCTGACCCTGGCGTATTCTATGATTCCAGGCTTCTTCGGTGGAATTAAAGCTACCCATCTCAGGGTTAAGTTCCCTGGTAATCTTGCTGCCCATTTGGTGACACATCAGGCAGTTTTGCATCGCAGCTTTAACTCCCCTTGCGTTTCAGCCCCACCGAACAGTGGAAACTCTTCTGGGTCAGGAAGTTCTAATAATGAATTCCAGTAACTTGCCGGATAGTATTCAGCGGCTGCAGCTTCACTTGGCGCGACGACTGCTGTTAATGCCAGCTGCTGACCAGGTATAGAATCGACACGTGGAGAATCAATCAAGCCATAACCACGTACAAATACTTCATAAGAAGCCTCCGGTAAATCAGGAATCACATAACGACCCTGCTCATCAGTAATGACTGTTTTACTGTATCCCGTAGGCAAATCATAAGTCTCAGCGATAACCCACACGCCTGCTTCAGGACCATTGGTGCTGGTAACAACACCGCCAATATCATCTTCATCAATCTGGACAGCTGATGATTCAGCAGCAATACCAGGTTGACTGATCAATGCGACTAACAATCCTGCAATAAAAAGGGCCATAGGCTGCTGACTGTATTTCATTCCAAGTTCTCCCTTGGTTTTTATTATTTATCGGGAAAGAATAGCTTAACTTAATAAGTTAAGCATCTAGTTCGGACTTTTTTGATTAATTGCCATAATAGATTCACGATTTCAAATTATTTTCACTAAAAAACAAACTTTCTTCTATCAATTGGCGTCTATATGCTTAAGAACACAAAAATAAAGGTTGTTTTTTAATGCTCTCATTAACAAAAACAGACGAACAGTTAATTAGCCAAGCTTTAGAAGGCTCACAACGTAGTTGGGTGAAGCTGGTTAAGCGCTACGAAAACCTGGTGTATAACTATTGCTTACGAATGACTAGGAATTCAAGCGAAGCCATGGATATGATGCAGGAAGTCTTTCTGGCAGTTTATCGCAACCTCCCCTCTTATCATGGTCAGAACCAGTTTAAAGGCTGGTTAATGCGAGTGACGTCAAATAAGACTATTGATTTTCTTCGCCACAAAGAACGTAACCCATAAAATTATGGGGAAAACTTCCAAGAAGATGACTTTCAGCATAACACTCAAAACCATTTTTCAGAGCCCGCGGAGAATTTTGCCAAAGCTGATAATCAAAAGCAGGTAAAGGCTTTAATGCAGAGCCTTCCCGCAGAACAACGTATGGTTGTCGAGTTAAAATTTTTTCAGCAATTCACATTTGAAGAAATCGGCATGCAACTGAACGTGTCAACTAATACTATCAAAACCCGACTTTATACCGCCTTAAACACTCTTAAAAATCAAGCGGAGAAACAACATGTCTTGTGATCATAAACTCATTGCCGACAATGTCATTGATTATATTGAAGGATCGCTGCCTTCCTATTTGCGCTCGCAGTGTGATGAAACCCTGCAACATTGCCAGCACTGCCAACAAACTGTGCAGAAGGCCCATGAAATTTATCAACTGGCCAATGGCTGGGTGGACCAGGAAGCTCCAGAATGGTCACACGCTCAACACGCTGTGCGCCCTCCGGTTAAACAACAACTAAGCTGGCCCAACATGGCGGGATTCGCTTTTTCGCTAATGGCAGTTTGCCTAGTCGTTTTTCAATTTGAAGTCTCTGTAGATGACGGCTTACTGATCAGTTTCGGCGGCTCACAAAGTGATGCTCGTATCCAGGAATTGCTGACGCAGCAACTCGAAGACTATCAATCCGAACAAAACTTGGCATTTGAAAGTCGCTTGAATGATTACACAGAACTTCAGGATCTCAGCAACCAGCTCGCCCTTAACGAATGGCTGGATAGAAATCGTGAAGAACGTCAGGACGATCTGAACTTTTTGATGAGTGGCTGGGAAACACAACCCTTTCAGGACAGGCAGCGTGTTAATCAACAATTGGGCATTCTAGCCTCAAATCAAATTAACAGTAATGAGTATTTATATGAATTAGGACAAACCGTTGGCTATCCAATAGGAGGAAGTTTATGAAATCTTTTACCCGAAAATCTTGCGTAATAACTCTAACAGCTATTCTTGGTCTCAGCGCTTTTAAAAGCATAGCCCAGCAAAATGAAGACTTTAGTGATGCCATCAGAGAATTAGACATCATGAGTAATATTTTTGAGGCCGCTCTTGAACCACGTCGAGACACTAATAACTACAGACCCGTATCCATTTTAGATGAAGCGAGCTACCTAGCAGATCAGGGTATGATTTTTTCTTTTATCCAACCTGGTGGCAGAGGCATGATGGCTTTTATTGATATTGACGATATGCCTGGTGATGCCTCAGCTGAAATGGGAATTAACTTGTCTGAAATGGCAAGAGAAATTAGTACTGAAGTCAGGCGATCTATGCCCAATGGAAACTTCCCCTTTTCAGGAGGTGCATTCAATTCTATCTCAATACTTGAAGATGAATTCGAAGAAATGGAAGAGATGTCTGAAGATATTCGAGATCAGCAGGAAGAAGTTCGGGACTTACAACGAGACATGCGAGATTTACAACGTGAGTTACGAAATGACGATAACGATGATGCTGAAAATGCCGAAATTGAAGCGCGTATTGAGCAGCTGCAGGCACAAGTCGATGTTGAAATGGAAGAGCTAGAATCTCAGACCACTGCTTACCAAAGTGTCATGCAAGAGTACCGACAGGACCGGGAGCAAGAGGAAGCAAACAGAAACGAAGCGGCACAAAATTTGATTATTTCAACACTATGCGATTACGGCAACACGCTACGATCATTACAAAATGATGAGCATGTTACTGTCATAATGCAAAGCTTCAATGACAATCTGGATCAGGTTTATGTATTTGACTATGCAGATGTCGCTTCTTGTAGCTCTGAAGAAGAGCTATTACAAAGCGCTATAGCCTACCAAATGTGATAGCAGGATAAGAAAGATTTGATAGAAAAAAACTAATCAATGTAGCGCCACTTTTTAGGCCGGGCTTTATCCCCCCGGCCTTTTTTTATTAGCATATTTCAACGAACTAGAGAGCCTTCAGCGCACAAAAGAGCCATCATCAAAAATACCAGTGATGTGACAACCTAAGCCTTGCTCAGCAGCGGCTTCTTCTAACATTACAAATTCATCATAAAAATTATCGTCCGAACGATAACGCACTACTTCGGCATAACCTTCTGTTATTAACTGCCTTTCTACTAATAAACCATTGGCATAAACGTAGCGCAACAATCTGCCATTTGTATCTCGATCGGTTTCATCACGCTCAAGGATCAAATCAAAGCCTTCAACTAAGCGTCGGTTGGCAAGACTAGACTGCTGGTAACAAGCTTCACCAAATTCTGGTGTATTAGCCCCAATATAGCGAACACGTTCGACTTCGCCGTCCATAAATACATCTATCGTGTCACCATCGATGACTTGTCTAAGCTCTGCAATTTCAAAGTCCTGATTTTCTTCAGAGCTTCCATTGTTTCGAGTTGACGAGGGCGCTTCGTCGGATCTGACAATATCAAGCGCGGATTCTAAGGTTTCATAAAAGAAGGGCTGCACATATTGCACAATCAGGCTGTTATCTTTTAAGGCAAGATTAAACTGGCTAAGCAACACCGCCAAAGCAATTAACAATGTAACAATCAGTGTGGATTTCATGCGCTACAACTTAGCAGCAAAATGCTATGCTTAACAATCATTAGTCAGTTAAAACTTTAATCAGGTCACCCTTTGTCAGAAGATTCACCCGCAGACCGTTTAGGAAAATTTCTTTCGGTATTCAAATACAGCCGTGTTGCATTAAAACTGGTATGGAGCACTAGTGCCGCACTGACAGTAGCTATGGGCTTATCGACCCTAGTCACTGGCATACTGCCCGCGGCAATTGCCTCTGTAGGCGGCTTAATTGTAGACGCCGTTGTCACAGCCCTGAACACAGCTGGAGCAGATCAGGATGCTGCTCAAACGAGAGTCCTCTATCTGGTATTGCTGGAAGCAGCCTTAGTAGTATTTATTTCAGCGGCTCAACGCATTAATTCTGTGTGCCAATCAATTCTACGTGTACTACTTGGCAACAAGATCAACGTGATGATTCTTGAGAAGGCGCTAACTTTAGAACTTGCACATTTCGAAGATTCTGAGTTTTACGACAAGCTGACGCGGGCAAGACGTGAAGCATCAAGCCGTCCTTTGAGCCTAGTCATTAAAACCTTTGATCTCATTCGCAACATGATTTCGCTGTTGACCATCGCCACTTTCTTATTTCAGTTTTCACCTTATGCCGTCTTATTGTTAATTACTGCCGGCATTCCAGCCTTTATCGCAGAAGCTAAATTTTCTGGTGAAGCATTTCGCATTTACCGCCGCCGCTCTGCAGAAAGACGCATGCAGCTTTATTTGGAAATGGTCTTAACTCGTGAAGATGGGGTAAAAGAAGTCAGACTCCTCGATCTTGGCAAGCTTTTCCTTGAGCGCTATATAGGCATCTTCAAAAAGATATATAAAGAAGACCGTAATCTGGTTTTACGCAGAGGATTATGGGGTTTCGTGCTTGGAATCTTAGCCAGTGCGGCCTTTTATTTTGCTTATGGCTGGGTTGCCTTTGCCGCTATTGCCGCGTCTATAAGTATTGGCCAAATGACCATGTATATTGCTCAGTTCCGTCTGGGTCAAAATGCCGTCAGTGACAGCCTTACCTCTGTTAATGGAATGTACGAAGACAATTTATATCTATCGACTTTAACTGAATACCTTGATCATAAAGTACCTGAAGCCAGTGGCGAAATCAGAATTGGGCCAAACCCTGCTGAAGGCATTCGTTTTGAGAATATCAGCTTTTATTATCCTGGATCTAACATTCCTGCTTTAGATAACTTAAGTCTTGATATCAAACCCAGTGAAAGCTTGGCCTTAGTGGGGGAAAACGGCAGTGGTAAAACCACCTTAATAAAGCTTTTGACGCGTTTATATACCCCAACAGAAGGTAATATTTATCTGGATGGTTTAAACATTAAGGATTGGGATATTGAGAGTTTGCGAGCAAAAATCGGTGTGATTTTTCAGGACTTTGCTCGTTACCAACTGCTTGTAGGAGAAAATATCGGAATCGGAGATGTCGACAAACTCATGGAGAAAGAGCTGGTAAGTGAAGCGGCAAACAAAGGTATGGCTGATGCTTTCATTCAGGATTTACCTGAAGCTTACGACACACAACTAGGCACTTGGTTTAACCAGGGTAAAGAACTGTCAGGAGGTCAATGGCAAAAAATTGCTTTGTCGCGCGCCTTTATGCGTAACCAGGCCGATATTCTGATATTAGATGAGCCTACGGCAGCTATTGATGCAAAGGCCGAAGCGGAAATATTCAGCCATTTTCGTGAACTGACTTCCAATAAAATTTCGATTATTATTTCGCATCGTTTTTCCACTGTCCGCATGGCTGATCACATTATTGTTTTAGAAAAGGGGCGAATTTCAGAACAGGGTAGCCATCAAGATTTAATAGACCTAAACGGTCATTATGCTACGCTATTCCACCTTCAGGCTAAGGGCTATCAATAAGCTAAAGGCTTTCAATATGTTAAAGGCTGACCCATGCCAAAGAAAATTGACAAAAAAATCAAACATAACCCCGTAGCTAAATATGCTAGAAAATTTAACAAAGCTGCGGTGCACAAGGATAGAACCAAGTACAAGCGAAAGCCAAAATATCAATCTGATAAATCAACCGCTGAGGAGTAATCATGAGCACTATTAAAATAATTTATTTTGATCTGGATGGTGGTCGCGCTGAACCAATCCGTCTTGCCCTATCCATTGCAAACACCGAATTTGAAGACAAACGTATTTCATTTCCAGAGTTTGGCGAGCTTAAAAGTACGCTGCCTCTAGGCGCTGTTCCTGTCGCTGAAATTGATGGTGAAACTTACACTCAGTGTAATGCTTTAAACCGTTATTTTGGCAAACAGGCTGGATTATATCCTGACGATGCTTGGCAGGCTTTTCTTTGTGATGAAGTCATGGACATCATAGAAGATGCCTCTAATGCCATGGGGAAAACTATGGGGCTGCAAGGCGATGCCTTGAAAGCTGCTCGTGAAGAGCTAGCATCCGGCAAGCTTGCCTCTATACTTAGATTGCTAAACAAACGTCTTGAAGATGCCGGTAGTGAATATTTTGCCGACAGCAAACTCACTATGGCCGATTTGAAGATGCTGGAACTATTAGGAACCCTGACAAGTGGCTTTTTCGATCATATCCCAACTGATATTGTTCAAAAACAAGCTCCACTTCTAGTCACTCATATGCAGAAAGTAATGAGCGATCAGGGTGTAAGCGCTTATTACCAAAAACGCTCTCAATAATTTTCTGGCTTTTTTATGACGGCAATTATTACATTACTGTTAGTAGCAATTGTCGTCATCTCAGGCCTGTTTTATCCAAGCTGGCAACGTAAACAAATACTGCGCAAGCCTTTTCCAAAAAGCTGGCTAGATATCGTTGCTCGCCGACTAACTTTTTTTGAAAAACTAAGTCCTGATGAACAACAACAATTAAAAGGTTTAATACAACTTTTTCTCGCTAAGAAGAAGTTTTTTGGCTGCAATGGCCTAACGATTAATAATGAGATTCGCGTCACCATTGCCGCCGAAGCCTGTCTTTTATTACTAAATAGAAGTACTTCCGTCTACTCACGTCTTAAATATATTTTAGTGTATCCAACAGCGTTTAAAACTGGACATGAGCACTACAATCCCGACGGTACAGTTAGTCATGGCATAAGAGGTTTATTAGGGCAGTCTTGGCATCACGGTAAAATCATTCTGTCATGGGATGATGTTACTTATGGTGCTGAAAATATCCATGATGGTCATAATGTCAGTCTACATGAATTTGCCCATCAGCTTGATAGTGAAACAGGATCAACTAATGGCGCACCATTGCTAGGGAAGAATGCTTGTCAGAGCTGGGCGCAGATTTTATCGGAAGAATATACCGAGTTAAATCAGGCTCTGGAGCGGCAGCACAAGACAGTTATGGATAGTTATGGTGCTACCAATCCAGCAGAGTTTTTTGCCGTTGTAACTGAAACGTTCTTTGAAAAACCTAAGCAATTGGCAAAAAGACATCCAGAACTTTTTACTGAATTACAAAAGTTTTACAGAGTAGATCCTAGGGCTTGGCAATAATTAACTTCTAGCTTGAAGGCATTTAAGATGCTGCGGCTTTTTTTATCATTGTAAAGAGCTCATCTTTCAAATGCACTCTTCGCATCTTGGCTTCTTCTTCTGTTAGCGTTGCAACCGGTGTTGTTTCATTTTCCATTTTTTCGATATCAATTGTCAGTTCATGGTATTCATCGAATAACCGTCTGAAATGATGATCATTTACTTTAAGCTCATGAATCTGACTTTTATATTCTGGGAATTCGTGCAATAAATCATGGTGTTCAACGGTCATATTAACTTCTGTTAATTAACTAAATATCAATGTCATCATTCTAACCAAGAAGTAAAACTTGGCTTTGATTTACATCACCTCGAGTAAAGTATAAAGGTAAAATATTTAATGCTAAAGTTCGAGCTCTTTGACGTACTTACGCAAATAGCCTCTTAACTGATCATAACTTAAACCAAGCAAATCTGCTGTTTTACGCTGATTGAACTGACACTGTTGCAAAGCATCTTGAATCATGGCGATTTCAAAATCCTGCACTTGTTCTTTCAGGTTTTTATCACCGGCCTTTGGCAAGTTTTGTTTAGCCGCACTTTTACTTTTAGGACGATAAGGCGAATCAAAAGGATCAAAGACTATTTCTTTGATAGCCTGCTCAGGATCTTCACTTTGATAAATCGCACGCTCCACTACATTTTTTAATTCTCTGATATTGCCTGGCCATGAGTATTCCAACAATTCATTAGCAGCACTTTTGCTGAAACCTGGGAAGAATTCTCGGTCTAATTCCTTTATCATTTGAATAGCAAAATGCTGAGCCAGCACCGGAATATCTTCTATCCTCTCACGTAAAGGCGGAAGCGTGATGACGTCAAAGGCCAACCTGTCCAGCAGATCTTCGCGAAACTTCCCCTCCTCGGCTAATTGAGGCAAATCAATATTGGTTGCCGCGACTATGCGCACATCAACTTCAATAGCCTTGTTTCCGCCAAGTCTTTCCAATTCACCATATTCAGTAATACGCAAGATCCGTTCTTGAACAGCCATTGAGGTTGTCGCGAGTTCATCTAGAAACAAAGTGCCTTGATCGGCGCGCTCGAAATATCCTTTCTGTTGCTTACTGGCACCAGTAAAAGCACCCACTTCATGCCCAAATAATTGTGATTCAAGCAAGGCTTCATTGAAGGACGCGCAATTAATTTTCAGAAATGGATGCCCCCATCGCTCAGACAAATAGTGCATACGAGAAGCGACTAATTCTTTGCCGGTTCCTCGCTCACCAATGATCAATACAGGCTTATTCAATGGTGCAAGACGGGATAGATGCTCCTGCATTAACAGGAAGCTGGATGACTCCCCGATCATGCGTTCAGCTAATGCCGCTCTATCCATCATTTGCTCCTATAAATTCTTGGTGAAAATTACCATATATTGGTTTTTTACCCAATCAAATACTTACAAAAGACTTAACTAAATTAATTTATTCTTATATTTCATATGGTTACAAATTAATAAAAAGTTGGCACAGCATGTGCAAACACATGTATAGAAGACAAAAGGATTGGCAGAACCTCAAATTTTGCCATGAAAATAGAATTAACGAACAGGAATGGATGAAATGAACAAGAAAACACTGACATTGAGCACAATTTTACTGGCCTCTCTATTATTAGGAGGCTGCATCCATGTTGACCGTGATGGTCCAGCCAGCATCAACGGCCGGGGCACTACTATTGGAGAAGAGTTAGAGGACTTAACAGAAGCTTATGAAGATGGTCTGTTAAGCCAGTCTGAGTATGATCGAATACGAAATCACATACTCAATTATTAAACCTTACTTATAAATAAATACTAATTAAGAGCTAAGAGGAGAAAGATAATGGGAATTTTTTCAAGATTATCAGATATTGTAAATTCAAATATTAATGCCATGCTGGATAAAGCCGAAGATCCGGAAAAAATGATTCGTATGGTAATCCAGGAAATGGAAGAAACCCTGGTTGAAGTGCGCAGTACAACTGCACGCATTATTGCCGACAAGAAAGAGTTGACCCGCCGCGACAAACGTCTGGAAAAACAGGCCGTTGAATGGGAAAACAAAGCTGAACTGGCCATCAATGCGGGCCGTGAAGATCTAGCCAAAGCTGCACTTATGGAAAAAACTGCAGTCAATGAAATGATAACCTTAGTACATGAAGATATGGCCAAGCTCGATTCGGCACTGAACCAACTGAGTTTGGAGATCGAGCAATTGCAAAGTAAACTTAATGAAGCCAGGGCAAGACAAAAAGCGCTTTTAATGCGTCATGATGCAACTTCGTCACGTCGTACAGTTAATGCTAAGCTATATGATGGCTCAGTGGACAAGGCTATTAATAAGTTTGAACATTACGAGCGAAAAATTGAACACATGGAAAGTGAAATAGAAGCCTATGAAATGTCTGGTAAAAATGTAGAAGCCGAATTTGCTGCCCTGGAGAAGGAAGGTAAAATCGACGAAGAGCTTGAAAGCTTGAAAGCCAGGCTTGATAAGAGAAGTGCTGATAATAAAAGTACTGAAAATAAATAAGCCGCTTTGGCACAAAGAAGGAAATAACTATGGAGTTCTTTGGAGTACTAATAGCCCTCACTGCCATTACTTTGCCAATCTGGATAATTTGGTTAGTGTTGCATTACAAATCAAAAAGTAAAGAGTTTAGTAGCTTGAATGCCAATGAGAGCCAACAGCTAGATGAACTCAATATGTTGGCTGAAAAAATGGCAGAGCGTATAAAAACGCTGGAAACAATACTTGATGCCGAAAGCCCTGAATGGAGAGATAACGATGCAGAACGATCGGCCTAAACTTTGCCTCAATGAAAAAGACAAAAAGTTTCTTGGCGTCTGTGCAGGCATTGCTGATTTTGTTGGTATTGAAACCTGGATGATAAGACTGGGATTCATCCTCAGTGTGATTTTTGGTGGCTGGTTTATGGTCCCTGCTTATTTTATTGCCTGGTTTTTTATGGATAAAAATCAATCTGCTGATCTGAGCGAAAACATAAAGAAATTCAAACCTAATTCCACAATCAATCATTTTCGAAATGTTGATTACAAAAAGAAGCTTTACAGAAACTCCAAAGAAAGAAAAGTTCTTGGTGTGTGTGCCGGAGTAGCTGACTACCTGGAAATTGATGTCACTATTGTTCGTATCGTTACCGTTCTGTGTATGCTAATTCCAGGTTCTGTTGTTGTTATCCCCTATTTCATCGCTTACTTTATTCTGGATGACAAGCCTGCTACCAGCTATAACCCTAAAAACCCTGAATACTCAAAAGTGAAAGAAACTCTTGATGAAACCAGTAATTCTTCTCGCGCTACTTTTAAAAACTGCTCAAGAAAATTTTCTGCCATACATGGAAGATTAACCCGCATGGAAGCCTATGTAACTTCTAGCAAATTCAAACTTAATCGAGAATTTAAAAATATCGATTAACGTGGAGGATCGACTTTATCAAGAGTTGATCCATTTACTCTAAACCAACCCGCAATTGAATATCGATCCCGTTTAGTGCTCAATACTTCATGTGAAAATTCTTCACTTAGAAAAGCTACTAAGGTCCCAAAATTTGGTGTCACCCTAACTTTTTCTTTTTCATCTAAATGAAGTATCAGTTCACCACCATCATCAGGCAACCATCCTGGATTCAAATATAAAACGATAGAAAGAACTCTGTTCGACTCCCCTTTGAAGGCATCAACATGTTTTTTGTAAAAAGCTCCAGGGGCATAGTGAGCAAAATGACTTTCGAAAGAAAATAAGCCGAGGAATAAGCGGCTATTTAAATAAAGTTGCAAGGCTTTCATCCACTCTAACCAGGCCTTACCTGCTTCGGAATCACCGTTGATCCAGCAAATTTCATCACTGCGGATAAATGCATTTAATATATATTTATTTTTTCTACCCACCCCTGCTGGGGAATATTTTTCAAGATTCATATTTTTCATATGTAGCCATAAAGATTCCCCCAGATCCGTTGGAAGAGCATTGAAATTTATGCTGAAACCTTTACCTCTAATAGCATCTGCTATAGTCCCAAACAGCTCAATATTATTCTCAGAGAGATCGTTATTTTTTAAATAAATAACTTCAGTCATGAAGATTCATTATCTTTATTTTGTATATCTTTTCGATGCATATTTTTAATACTCGTATGCACACCTCTACTCAACAATTTTAAATGCCTTTCAAGAATTTCCACACCAACTAAAATGCCGACAACCAGGAATGACACTTTTACACCTGTAATTAAATTATCAGTGCCGATCATAAGCCCTATGGCGGCCAGCACCCAGATAGTTGCCGCTGAAGTTACGCCAACGACGGCACCATCCCTGGCAAGCATTACGCCAGCACCTAGAAAACCTATACCAGTAATAATTTGACCCATCACCCTGGAGGGATCATAAGAGCCTTCCGCAAAGGAAGATGATGTCGCCATAAACAAGTAGGTTCCCAGTGTTATAAGAGATGCAGTCCTGATGCCGACAGGTTTACCTCTGATCTGACGCTCACACCCGATCATCCCGCCACAAATAATCGCAGTCAAAATCGAATGCCACTGGTAAGGAGAGATATCGAAAAAGTCTATGATGCTCATGTATTTTTCCTTTCACTCTCTTCAATTACCTGGTTTAGGTACCTAAAATATTTGTTCATTCCGATCCAAGCATCTCAGCCTTACTTAAGTTGCAAAGCAATTGATTTATTTTGCAAATATCTAAGCTTACAAATTATTAGCAACTCTTTTAGCTAAGCCGTATTTCTATAAAGATATACGCGTTGTATATGCCTGTTTTTCAGTATTAGCAAGCGATATTTATCGTATTTGTTTCCCAGAGAAATCCCTGCCAGAATAGGGCTGGAGAATACAGAAAACCTAAGGATCCTATTTATGAAAACACGCGCTGCTGTCGCTTTTGAAGCTGGCCAACCCCTAGAAATTTGTGATGTCGACCTGGAAGGCCCAAAGGCCGGTGAAGTCTTAATCGAACTCAAAGCGACAGGTATATGCCATACAGATGAATTCACGTTAAGTGGTGCTGACCCAGAAGGAGCTTTCCCAGCAATTCTTGGCCATGAAGGTTGTGGCGTAGTGGTAGAATTCGGTGCTGGCGTTAGCTCGCTCAAGCCGGGCGATACAGTCATTCCTCTTTACACAGCAGAATGTCGGGAGTGTGATTACTGCCTGCATCCTAAAACCAATTTATGCCAGGCGGTTCGCGCTACTCAAGGCCAGGGTGTTATGCCCGATGGCACCAGCCGTTTTTCCCTGGATGGCAAACCCATACTTCATTATATGGGCTGCTCAACCTTTTCTAATTACACCGTTCTACCCGAAATTTCGGTAGCTAAAATCAGATCAGATGCGCCTTATGATAAAGCCTGCTATATCGGTTGTGGCGTTACTACTGGTGTTGGCGTTGTTATTTTTCAAGCAAAAGTCGAGTTTGGTTCTACTGCAGTTGTATTTGGCCTCGGGGGAATCGGCTTAAATGTTATTCAAGGATTAAAACTAGCTGGCGCCAGTAAAATTATTGGCGTTGACCTTAATCCAGCTCGTGAAGCCTTGGGCAAAAAATTTGGTATGACTGATTTTATTAACCCTGCAAAGGTTGAGAACGTTGTCGATCACATTGTGCAAATGACGGGTGGAGCCGATTACAGCTTTGAATGCATTGGTAATGTTGACGTGATGCGCCAGGCTTTAGAGTGTACTCATAAAGGCTGGGGTGAATCTTATATTGTTGGGGTAGCCGGTGCTGGCAAAGAAATTTCAACTCGCCCTTTCCAACTGGTAACTGGACGTTCCTGGCATGGCACAGCATTTGGTGGCGCTAGAGGGCGAACCGATGTGCCTAAAATTGTTGATTGGTACATGGAAAATAAAATTAACATCGATGATTTAATCACTCACACCATGCCGCTTGAAGATATTAATAAAGCCTTTGACTTGATGCATGCCGGGGAAAGTATTCGTTCAGTTGTCATTTATTAAATTTTATAAATTCCAAAGTAGCCATTTGGTCATGTTTTGCCTGAGTAAATTATTCGAATCAGTGCGAGGACTGTCCGAGGAGCATAGCGACGAGTTCCGCAGCACCGAATAATTTATGAGGGAAGTGACCAGGCTGCGTGGAATTTATAACAATTTTAAACAGTAAAATGAGAATATGAAAATAAATACAATAAGTGGTATTAAGTGTTTCGGTGGAAACCAATTAAAGTTTTCACATCAATCTGATGTGCTTAATTGTGAAATGACTTTCTCAGTTCATTTACCTCCTCAAGCTGAGGACAGTCCTGTCCCAATAATCTAT
The DNA here is from genome assembly GCA_943789335.1 of uncultured Pseudomonadales bacterium. Classification (GTDB taxonomy): domain Bacteria; phylum Pseudomonadota; class Gammaproteobacteria; order Pseudomonadales; family Pseudohongiellaceae; genus UBA5109. Next base: position 25,383 of record CALSTS010000007.1, read on the forward strand.
TGGTTATCTGGTTTGACTTGCACTGATGATAATTTCGTACAAAAAGCTGGCGCACAACGCTACGCAGCTGAAGCTGGTGTTGCGTTAATTTGCCCTGATACAAGTCCGCGCGGAGAAGGAGTACCTGATGATCCCGAAAGTGCTTATGACTTTGGCTTGGGAGCGGGGTTTTATGTTAATGCAACTCAGCAACCTTGGTCGAAGCACTATCAAATGTATAGTTACATCACTGAGGAATTGCCAGCCGTCCTCGCTGCAAGTGAATTACCTTTGCAAACAACTAATGCATCAATTATGGGGCATTCCATGGGAGGCCATGGCGCTCTAACAATCGCCTTAAAAAATCCAGGTAAATACAAAAGCGTTTCTGCTTTCTCACCTATTTGTTCTCCCTTGAATTGCCCGTGGGGCGAAAAAGCCTTAAGTAATTTCCTTGGCAATAATAAAGATGATTGGGCCGAATATGATAGTTGTGCCTTAATTGCGAAGGCAGAGGAGAAACTCCCGATTTTAATTGACCAGGGTGATGCAGATGATTTTTTACTAAAACAATTAAAGCCCGAGTTGTTAAAAGCTGCCTGTGATAAAGCGGGACATCCGCTAAAGCTGCGCATGCAACCCGATTATGATCACTCCTATTTCTTTATAGCCAGTTTTATAGGTGATCACATTAAATATCATGCCGACTTACTAACATAGTTCTTAAATTAAAAAACTAGCACTACGCTCTATCACCCAATAAGCAGATGGAATACCAATCAGGTAGGCGATCATTAATTCAAGATTCAAAGATGAAACACTATGGCTAAATTCTTTTAATTTAATCCGTAAATATATCTCTTTAAAAATTAAATACACTACTACCACAGCCGCAATAAAGGCGAGCTGCCCAAGCTCAACACCGACATTAAAAAACAATAGTGATAATAAAATCTGATTAGCCACAACGCCAACATCACCAAGTGCGCTAGCGAAACCCAAACCATGTAGTAAGCCAAAACCAAAAGAGACAATTACCGGTGCACGATAGGTCCAGGAATTGGTTTTTTTCAGAGCTATCTCATGCGCTAAAAACAAAATTGATAGCGCAATCACAGCTTCTACCGGGACTATCGGAATATTAATCAGCCCCATAGTGGATAAAAACAAACTAATAGAATGGGCCAAGGTGAAACCAGTAACCGTGAGCAAAATTCTTTTTGCTGTTCCGGAAATTATCAACAAGCCAAGTACAAAAAGCAGATGGTCAAGCCCTGCCAGAATATGTTCAAACCCCAAGATCGTATAATCTTCAATAATCCCTAGCGTCGTTGGTGGCCCTTCCACTTCCCAGCTGGTTTCTGAAGGCGTCAGCATCATGTTGCGTGAACTACCGTCTAAAAAAGTTACTGTGAAATAAGATGCTAATGAAGGGTTACTTTGAGGGTATTCCAGTGAAAAACTTTTTCCGTCTAAGCCGCTAGAACAGCGCCAACTGTTACTGGCACCCTGTGCACTTTGATTTACACAATCTTCTGGCCAAGCCAAAACCGGGTAATTATTTACCCCAAGTACGGGAGGCGCTCTAACAATTGAGATAAAAACATTGGGCGCCTGCTCAGTAAGGTCAATAACGACAGGGCGCGCATCATGAGCAAAACTTATCTGAATGTTGCAACAAAAAAAACAGAGTCAGAAGTTTAAATATTAGATGCATCTATAATTCACCTGCTAATTCACTCCACAATTCACCCACTTCAAGCTGATATTTTTTTATCAGATTATTTTCAGCTTCCAAGCGCAACATGTACTCACTTTCAATATAAAAATCTTCCTCTACCCGGTCTCGAATATCATTCAGCGCCGGCAATTCAGCCGGAAAGCGATTACTTAACATGACAACATGAAAGCCAAATGGTGACTCGATTGGCCCTTGCCAGAGTCCATCCTGAGCATCTATTGAGTCCAACCAATTAGCAAACTCATCGTCAAAATTATTACGTATAAAGTCTCGAGATCGTCTCACATAATTTTGCAGATAAGGGAAAGTGTCGCCAAAATCAGATGCCCCAAAAAAATCGATATTGTTTGCAGTTACCTCTTCCAACAAAGACTCAGCTCTATTCCTGCCTTCAGCACTAAGTTCCTGATCATCAATGTAAACGTGCGTGAACGAATAAGAAGCCGGACGTCGATAAATATCGGCATTTTCAGCATAATAGTCTTCTAAATCCTGTTCTGTGGCTGCTGGAACTACTGGAATAGAGCCTTGCAATAAGAACACCAGCTTCTCAACCATACGTTGTTTGATATTGTAATCGCCTTCATCCATGCCCATCGCCAGCGCTTCTCGATAAAGGGCCTCTTCACGATAATAGCTTTCAACCAACAATTGGCGCTGGTTTTCATCCATTCTGTCTAGTTGTTGGGCAAAAAACTCTTCATTAAAAGCGTTTGCCTGGTATTGCATGTAACTCAGTAATTCAGGCCGGTTGACAGCGATAATGCTCTCATCAACTACTTCACCGCTGTTATCACTTAGCTTGAAAAATAAAAATAACAAAGCGCCTATTACGACAAAATGAATTAGGGGCTGTTTTAATGTATTCTGGATAACTGACATTGTAATTCCTTTAAAAATATCTACGCATTATAGGAAATTTATTTTTATAATCGCAATGTAACTAACTGCTTAGATATAGACTCTATATTGTAATGAAAAAACTGATCATTATTATCACCGGCTTAATATCTCTTTGCTTTGCAACCATTGTAATCGGCGTGTTATTTCTAGCAAACCTTGATTTAAACAATTATAAAGACTGGCTCAGTGAGAAATTTTATGAACAAACCGGTAGAGAACTAACAATTACCGGAAATATTGAAAGCAGTATATACCCCTGGCTGGGAATGGAAGTAGAAGGCTTAAGTATTTCTAATCCTGCGGGTTTTGCAGATGGTGAATTCCTGCTCGCTGATCAGGCCGCTTTTAGAATAAAGTTAATGCCTCTACTTAATCAGGAATATGAAATCGATACTGTTGCGCTTAGTGGCGCAACAATAAATTTAGCTGTAGATGCCGATGGAGTCAACAACTGGTCAACTACCCTAGGCCAGGCTGATGGGCCCGCTACAGATCCGAGCCAAAATGAAGGCCTTGCTTTTAACCAGTTAATCATTGGTGGGGTAGCTGTTGATACTGTTCAAGTGAACTACCTGAATCGGGCCAATGGCCAAATCATTAATGCTGATGATATTACCGTGAATATCCCTGCACTGGTTTATGGCGCGCCACTTGAGCTTGCCATGACCATGCACTTAAGTGCCAGCAATCCAAATATGACTGAAATTGCTGATATTGAAAGCGACATAACTCTAAATAGCACAGTGACCTATGATTTAGAAAACAACATATATGCCGTTGAAAATTTAGGATTAGATTTCCTTGATAGCAGATTAGAGGCCAATCTAATTAGTAACAATGACATTATCAGTGGCTCGATCAATTTTAATACCGAGCAAACACCTGAGCTTTTAAGCTTGTTTGGCCAAAGCGAACTGGCCGCAAGCATGCAAGAGATGGAAGACCTAGAGCCCGGCATCAACCTTAATAGCGCCCTAAGTTATGATCTAGAGAATAATAGTTACCGGCTAGAAAATTTGGATTTGGAATTTCTGGGCAGCACGCTGGAAGCTGATCTGCGAAATAATGATGGCAATATCAATGGATCTATAAACTTCAATAGTGAAAATACCGGCGGGCTGCTTTCTCTATTCGGCCAAGCAGAGCTGGCTGAGCATATTGATGACATTCAATTATTGGTTTATCTGGATGGAAATACCGAAAACCTTTTGTTACTGCCTTTTGACCTGAACTTTAGTTTATCCGGTGAACCGCTGGTCTCGCCTACTAACGTACACCTTTATACCAATGCCGAACTTGATCTTAACGATCAAAACCTCATGCTTAATGACTTTACTATATCGGCGCTTGATCTTCTGCTAGAAGGAAAATTCAATATCGCTGATTTAATGAACCAAGCTGAAGTTACAGGAGAATTTGATATTGAACGCTTTAATCTAAGAGCACTGAGCTCTTCACTAACATTGGAATTACCAGAAACCCGAGATCCAAATGTTTTAGAGCAAATCGCCTTTTCCACCAGCTTAAGTGCTAGCGATGAATTTGCTGAATTAAATCGATTTATTTTTGAAGTTGATAACACGCTAATCACAGGCTCTTTAAGCGCCAACAACTTTAATCAACCTGACATAAGTTTTAATATTGATGTTAATACTTTAAATGTAGATCGTTATCTGGCTCCAGAACAGACTGCATCAAAAACGGCCAATAATACTGATAATAACGACAGCTCACTTTCAAGTTTGCAAAATTTAAATCTGCAAGGAGAATTAAGTATTGATGAGTTAATGGTATCCGGCCTAAGCTTTAACAATGTGCTTCTTGGCCTGTCAGCTGAGCAAGGCTTGATTGAGTTATCACCACTTCAGGCTAATCTTTACCAGGGAAGCTATAACGGTTCTATAAACTTAAATGTCAACACTGCGGCCCCTGAATTCACTATGCGGTCTACCTTGCAAAACATCAATATTGAGCCTCTTTCCAATGACTTTATCGGGGCCTCCTATGCCAGCGGCAATGGCACTATTAACTTGGCACTGGCTGGCAGCGGCAACAATACGCAAAATATCCTAAATAGCCTAGATGGATCTGCTGATTTAACACTCAATGACGGCATATTGGATGGTGTCGATGTAGGAGCCATTCTGATTCAACTGGAAACAATGATACGCAGTAGACGAATATTAGCTGTGAATCGAGGAGAACAAACAGCCTTCGATAATCTCAGTGCAACTATCCAGATTGAAAATGGCATAGCGCGTAGTAGTGATTTGCTAATTCAAGCACCCGGATTCAATGTCTCAGGAGCAGGAACATTGGCAAACTTGCAAAATCAGAGTATCGACTTTGATCTGTTGGCATCTGTGAATGCAGCAAGCGCCACATTGGAAAGTGAAGAATACGATATAGGTGGATACTCTTTGCCAATCAATTGCGTTGGCAGCATGGATTCACCTAGCTGCTTGCCAGATGTGGACAGTATTTTGAGTGCGGCAATTGGTAATGTAATACAAGAAGGTCTGGGCAATGTACTTCAAGAAGGTATAGGTGGCTTGTTGGATAGCGTCTTAGGAACTGGCGATCTTGATGCGGAAACCGATGCAACAACTACTGAAGAAGAAACGACTACTGAGCAAACTGATCCGGCTGAGGAGTTACTGAATAACGTCTTGGATCGCATTTTTAGATAATGCCTTGGTGCTTTTTAACTAACTAATTAACTGGTTATTTAGCTGTTTATTCATCTGACTAAGTTTTTGATGTCCATTAGATGGTAATACAACGATGCGCCTTTTATAATAAACACCTTAAGCACTGCATCTTATAACTTTATATTAGAACTGAATATTTTATCAAAACCGGAGTTCCTGTAAGAATGACCCTTTTAATCCAACGCTATACTAAGCTCCTTGCTTTGTTTGGCTTATTGGTTTCATCTTCCCTAGTATACTCGCAAGAAGCAGATGATGACTTTTTTGCCTTCGAAGAAGAAGAATTTTTTGAAGATGAAATTGCTGACCCATTCGAGCCTATTAATCGCATAGTATTTGCCGTTAATGACAGGCTCTTTCGCATCTTTTTAAGCCCAGTTGTTAGAACTTATCGAATAGTTCCTGAGCCAGTCAGAGTGTCCATTTCAAATTTTTACACCAATCTGACTTCTCCTGTATCTGCCATCAATGCCTTGTTGCAGCTTGATTTGCTGAATGCCGCTACTGAGACATCTCGCTTCGGCATAAATTCAACCATCGGCATTCTGGGAATATTTGATCCTGCCACCGGCTTGGGTTTTGAAGAAGATCGAGAAGATTTCGGCCAAACTCTTGGTCATTATGGTGTTGGGCATGGCTTTTATGTCGTTTTACCGCTACTTAGCTTTTCTAGTTTACGAGATACAACAGGCCGCCTTGGCAATTCTTACTTAAACCCTATTAACCATATTTGGGATCCTGAACTAGATGACTGGATAGCATATCAGGGCCTTGATGGCATCAATGACCTATCCTTTACAGTAGATGACTATGTATCACTCTACGATAGCGCTCTGGATCCTTATATTTTTTTCCGCAGTGCTTATTTGCAGATCCGAAAGGCTGCCGTCAATCAATAACGCATTAAGCCTAGAGTAAGTTTTCTACCTTTAATATGCATATATAGTATCTGTTTAAAGAAGCACTAATTATAAAAACAGTATAATTTAAATTTTGAGTAAAACCTTATGAAGAATAAAACCGTATCTAATTTGTTCCTGAGCTTCTCACTGACTCTGGCTCTAGGCCTGATTATGCCCACTCAAACATTGGCGCAATATAGTACGCCAACTGAAAGTGTACAAAGCATGTTAGATAATGTGTTTGGCATACTTAGATCGCCAGATTTTGACTTGGCAAGAGACAAACAGCGTATTGATGAGGCTGTTTCTATTGCTTTTGATACTAATACAATCGCACAGAGTGCACTGGCAGCAAATTACCGTGAGCTAAGTGCTGAACAACGAGCAGAATTTGAAGAGTTGTTCTTCAACATCTTAAAAAGCACCTATATTGAACGTCTAGATGCTTATACTGATGAATCAGTCGAAATTACCAATGAAGAAACTGACGGCAATCGTGGCACTGTGAAATCTGTGGCTTACACTTCCAGCTCTGATATCGCAGTGGATTACAGCCTTCGACAGCGCCCCAACGGCTGGTTCATATATGACATAATCGTTGAAGATGTTAGTTTACTTAGCTCATATCGCTCTACCTATCGCAGCATTATCCGCCGTTCTGGTATTGATGGCCTTTTAAATGATTTAAGAAATCAAGCATCTGAGCTTGAGTAGCTGCAGTCTCATGTTATAATGCGCGCCGTAATTTCACCTTAAAGCGCATTCAACAACTTACTTCTAATATATGGCCAGTAGCACTCTCAGCCTTAAAAGCCTCCGCGATACTAGTACTCTAAAATCAGAAATTAGCCTTCTTGAAAACGAGAAGAACGATTTTATTGCAAAGCTAGAGCGTGAAAAAAAACTGGTTAGAAAGCTACAGGAAGATCTACTTGAGCAGAAAAAAGATTTTGACCATCTAGAAAAGCAGTTCCATCATTTTGCGGACATTGAAGCTGACTTTGAAGCCCTGCAGCAAGAGATTCAGTTAGAGAGACTAGAAAACCTCTTAAATATTGAAAAGTTGGAAACTCAAAATACTTCTACTGATAAAAAATCCAAAGAAGAAGTTAAAGAATTACAAAAAGAACTCAAAGAACTCAAAAAACTTGATCCAGTGCGTCTAAAGCGTCAGGTAGTCGATTTAAAGAAAAAAACCATCACCCAGGCTAGCGAAAACAAAGCTATCAACACTGCGCTGGTGACTACACGTAAAGAGTTAAAAGAAACCACTGCAGAAAAAGATAAGTTCGATTCTGAATTAAAAGCAGCACTGAGTGAAAGCCACTCATTCTGGCAATCCAAAGATGGTGAATGGGTGCTAATTGAAACTGGCTTGGTCTTGAAAGAAGAAGATGCACCAAAAAATGAAGACGACAGAGTCACAAGAATCAGATGTTTGAATCTAACTACAGGAACATCTGTACTTAGCAATGAATTGATAACTGAGGGCAAAGAAAAAGATCTAGCAAGCTGGCTCGGTGAAATGGAGATTCCTGAAGACGTTTCCAAAGAAGCCGGTAAACGCCTCAAGAAAATAGCCGCTGATCTCGAAGACGAAGACGACTAAGTCTTTTATCTTCCCCCCCTTTTATATATATTTTCTCCTTTTATCTTCAACCCCAAAATCTTTTCCCTATTCCTAACAGCAAGCTCCTTGCTATCATCTAGTTTATGAAACTAGAAATGATTTGTACTGGCGAAGAGGTCCTCTCGGGCCAAATAGTAGACACCAATGCTGCCTGGTTTGCCGATACCATGATGAATAAAGGTATCGAGTTGCAACTCAGAACTACCGTTGGTGACCGCATGGATGACTTGGTTAATCTCTTCATTGAACGCAGCAAGCATGCTGATGTCATTCTGGTGAATGGAGGACTTGGTCCTACCACTGATGATTTATCTGCTGAAGCTTTAGCGCTCGCCTTGGGCGAAGAGCTGATTGAAGATGAAGACTGGCGCCTACATTTAATGGAGCTGTTCAAAAAAATCGGCCGCAAGATACCGGCAAACATGATGAAACAATGCTTGATGCCCAGTTCTGCTATTCGTGTTCATAATTCCGAAGGCACGGCCCCTGGATTTCGCGCCAAGCTAAATAAGGCCTGGTTATTCTTCACACCAGGTGTACCGATTGAATTCAAAGCCATGGTTGAACAAGAGTTTATACCTTTCATTGAAGAAACTTATCGGCCCGCACAAGCAACGCGACTTCATAAGCTGCTTACCTTAGGTCACGGTGAATCATTTCTCGCAGACAAACTCAATGAAATGGCCATCCCCGAAGGCATTACACTTGGTTATCGGCCTTCTGCACCACATGTTGAAATTAAATTATTTGCCCGAGGCGACGATGCAATTAAGCAACTGCCTGCTTTTATAGAAGAAGTAAAAAATACACTGGGTACGGCAGTCGTGACACAAAACTGTCCATCAATTGCTCAAGCTGTGCATGAGATGCTACTTAAGAAAAACCTTTCCTTGAGCATTGCTGAATCTTGTACTGGCGGCATGTTAACCAGTCAACTCATTGAATTTGCTGGCAGCTCAAGTTATTTGCAGCAAGGCTTAGTGACTTATTCTAATCAAGCGAAACAAAAGGTACTAGGAATCAGTGCTGAGATACTCGATACGCATGGTGCTGTCTCTATAGAATGCGCTAAAGCATTGGCACTTAATGCGCGCGCTTTGGGTGACAACGATTATGCTCTTGCCACAACGGGCATTGCCGGACCTGATGGTGGTACTGATGATAAGCCGGTAGGAACAGTTTGTATTGCTTTGGCTAACCGAGATACTTGCTGGGTACAAACTATCCAATTAAAGAATCGCTCTCGAACCATCGTGCGTGTCATGAGCTGTGCGGTTGCCTTGGATATGCTTAGAAGAGCGTTATTATCTGAAGAGGTAATCGTGCCCTATTCCTTTATTCCCTGTTCAGATAGCCTTGTAGAACATCCGATTTAGTAAAACAAAGCAAGATAGGTCAGGTTTTACTTATCCAATAAAGGCATGCTATCTGCATGAATAAAACTAATGACTATAATTCGCAAGCTGCTTATCAACACCGAATGCAGCTTGTACTTGATTACATTGAAAATCATCTCGATGATTCACTTAGTCTTGAAAGTTTAAGTCAGCAGGCAAACTTTTCCCCTTTTCATTTCCATCGGCAATTTAGAGCCTTTACCGGATATCCGGTTTATAAAATGATCCAACTATTGAGGCTGAAAAAAGCTTCTAAAGAGCTCGTATTCTCTACGGAAAAAAGCATCACCGATATTGCTTACGATGCGGGGTTTGATAATGCTGAATCGTTTAGTCGAGCATTTAAAAATGTTCTACAACAAACCCCCAGTACATTTAGAGCTAATCCAGACTGGGAAAGCTGGCATCTCTTACTACCTTTTAAAACAATAAACAGGAGCGACACTATGCAAGTTAATATCATTAATTTCCCAGAGACCATAGTGGCCGCTTTGGAGCATCATGGGCCAGAACATCTGGTGTATAACACCTCGCGCAAGTTTATCGAATGGCGACAAGCTAATGGCATTAAACCTGAACAAGGAAACACCTATGGAATTCACTACAGTGATCCCGCTAGCACATTACCAGAAGATTATCGTTTAGATATTTGTGTTTCTGTGGAAAAGCCTGTGCCTGAGAATCCACAAGGTGTTGTGAATAAAATAATTCCTGCTGGACGCTGTGCAGTCGTTCGGCATCATGGTACTAGGGATTATATTCCTGCTGCAGATTATCTATACAGAGAATGGTTACCTGAAAGTGCCGAGGAATTGCGTGATTACCCATGCTTTTTTCATTACATCAATGTCGGACCGAATGTGAAAGATAAGGATATGATTACTGATATATATCTACCTATTAAATAAAATAGTATAAAAAGAGTAAGTACAAGAAATAATATTCCTTTGTATAGAATACAATACTCTAAAATGCTACTTTTGAATTTTCTCTAATAGGTTATGTAATGTCTGGCATTAAAGTGGAAATTGTTGAATTCCCTGAAACCCATGTTGCTGCTTTACGACATCATGGCCCTGCTTACTTAGTAAAAAATACACTTCAAAAATTTATTGAATGGCGTGTCGAAAACAAAATCGGGCCTGATGAAGGTAAAACACTTGCTCTGCACTATAAGGACCCAAAAAAATTGAAATCTCCACAAGATTTTATTATGGATATTTCCGTTTCTGTAGACTCACCGATAGCTGAAAATAAATGGGGGCTTAGAAATATGACTCTACCTGGTGGGCTTTGCCCAAAAACAAGCCACAAAGGGCAACGGGAAGACATTCCTGAAGCCGATTATCTCGCTAATGAATGGTTGAAAAAAAGCAAATATATTCTAAGAAATGATTGCCCATTTATCTTTCATTATCTAAATATCGGGCCAATGGAACCAGGCGTTCCTCTTTACACAGACTTATATCTACCTATTAAATAAATATCAAACAATTAGTCTGTTATTGATTCAATTATTGAAGGCTATATTATTTTCGTCTACTGTTTCTGCTAATAAATGATCAACCCAAATCAAAGCATCTACATCATAGCCTAATGTTGTCACAGTATTAATGAAACCTTGTTTTAATTCTTGCTCTATTATTGGCTCTCTAGCTAATAACCATAAATAAGATTTATTAGTACTGGTGACAAAAGCGTATTCGTAGTTTTCACCTAGTTCAAAAATTATATAAGAGCCATAGAACGGGCCAAAAAAAGAAACTTTTAAATGCCCAATATTTTCAGAATCAACAAAATAAGCTTTGCCTTCTGCTTGGTCCCAACTATTTTCGTCAGTTAAAAAGCCTTCATTTAAAACTCTTACTCCGCCATCTTCTCTCATCTCATAAGTTGCAGTAACTTGCTGCATACCTCTTTCAAATGAGTGGTCCAATCTGGCTATTTCATGCCAGCGGCCAAGGTATTGCTCTAATTCAAAATTTGAAATTGGCTGAATACCTTCAGGAATTCCTGTGCAAGCAGTAAGACTGCATATACTTAATAAAATTATTAATTTTTTCATTTTTTATAATCTAGTCCACAGCAACTTTGATGCTTGATAAGGTTCTGAATTCAGGCTTAGCCATCAAGAATTGTCCTGTATGAATAACTCTTTCTCTAAAGCCCCCCTCACAAAAACATAAGTAATATTCCCACATTCTAATAAATGTATCGTCAAACCCTAGTTTTTTTACTGCCTTAATCTTTTGGAAAAATCGCTGACGCCAATGCTGAAGTGTGAGCGCATAATCCATTGTTATATCTTCCATGCCGATTAACTGCATATCAGTATCCTCTGCAATGTGTTTGCTAATGACACTATTGCTTGGTAGCTGCCCACCGGGGAAAATATAACGTTTTATAAAATCGAGAGAATTAACTGAGCGTTGGAAACGTTGATCACTTATTGTGATTGCTTGAATCAACATCAGGCCATCGGTTTTCAACAAACTATTACATTTGGCAAAATACTGGGAGTAATATTTAGCACCAACTGCCTCTATCATTTCTACTGAAACTAATTTGTCGAATTGACCTTCTAAGTCGCGATAATCATTTAATAGTAATGTAATTTGGTCTTCTAAGCCTTCTTGTTTAACCCATGCTTTAGCATACGCAAACTGTTCTTGCGACAGTGTTGTAGTGCTTACTCGACAACCATAATGTTTAGCAGCATAAATTGCCAAACCGCCCCAGCCTGTGCCAATTTCCAATAGATGATCTGCTGGTTTTAACTGTAGGCGGTCGCAAATATGTTTAAATTTTTGCTGTGATGCCTGCTGTAAACTATGCTCCTCATTTATAAATATCCCTGAAGAGTAAGCCATTGTTTCATCCAGGAAAAGAGAGAAAAATTCATTGCTCAGATCATAATGCGCAGCAATATTTTTTTTAGCTTTCTTCAAGGAATTCGCTCGCATTAAGTGAGTCAAAGAACCTGATATTTTACTCAACCAGGACTTCTGGCCATTAATTCTCTCAAGCGCATGCATATTAGACACAAAAATCCTGACAACATTTAATAATTGGGGTGATGTCCATAAGCCCAGCATATAAGCTTCTCCAGCACCAAGATCACCATTTTTAAAAACCATTGAATATGCTCTGCGATCTTCAACCACAACATGTGCATTTAATTCCGGACGAGAAGAGCACTCACCAAATATGAATTGTTCAGAGCCTTCTTCAATCACAAGACAGCCCTGCTTGATATTTTTAAGCACACTAAAAATTGCCTTACGAGCGGCATCTGCGACAATCGAACTGGATTTATAAGTATTTTTGCCGGGGTTTAAAGTAGACTCTCTCAAGACTTTACTCCTTTGATATTTTTCAAAATCGGCTTTTCAGCTATTTTTTTCTGATTTTTTGAAGATTTTGGATTTGAATAAAATGGCACTTTTTTCAGCCAAAGCAGTAAGGCCTGCCAATAAATTCTTGCCACTACTTTTAGCGTCATTAAGGGATAAGCAAGCGTCACTTTATTTAAATTAGCGGGGCTGAGCTCTTTTCGTGTGAGTAAAAGGCTCGCCATAAAATATTTTTGATCCAGATGAAATGTGTCAATTAGTATTTTTAATTTCTCATCAGGGGTATTGCTACGCCATGAATACTCCATTTGCATTGGCATAAATGGCGAAACGTGATGTTCTTTAGAAAATTTCCCAGCAATAAAACCTTTATCATCAGTACAGGGAATAACATAAGCATGCCTCTCTCCCCAAGGTGTATTTGTCACTTCTGCAACTAAATATTCTAAGCAATCATTTTCGTCATAACAGTAATAAGAAGTAATTGGATTATTGATATATCCGAAATAACGAAAATTAGTTAATACACAAATTTTTCCCTGAGGGCGATCACCAACTTCTTGCTCAACTTTATTCCTAACGGCTTCATCCAGACTAATGCTGTTATCACCTAAATAATCTTTTCTAAGAAAGCACGCCAAATTCCATTTCTGGAATGACCAAAACCATGATTTATTAAATATTTTTTCTACTTCAGAAAGGTCGATAAACATCATAAAGACCTTATATTGGAAACTGTGCAATACAGGCTTCAAACGACAATGCGTAACCACGCCTTCATAAATTGCGCTATTGTTTAACTGTTTTTGCATGATGCTTTGCATTTATTTTAGGCCGCACTCAATATAGATTTGCTAGAATTTAATCCTATTTTCTCGTATACCCTTCGGGCACTCCAAACACCATCTTCATGAAAACCATTTCGCCAGTATGCGCCACAAAACCAGGTATTATTTTTGCCATTAATCTCACTCCAGCGATTCTGTGCCTCTACACCCTTAGTCGTAAATATAGGATGCTCATATTGGTATACCCCAAGTATTTTTTCTGGGTCAATAGCATTAGTATCATTCAAGGTCACACAATAAGTAAACTCACTTTCAATACCTTGCAAAATATTCATGTTATAACTGAGACGCGGTATCTCATTTTTGGTACCAAGAGCAACATTCCAGCTTGACCAGCAACGTTTGGTTTTTGGCAACACACTGTCGTCAGTATGTAAAACCACTTCGTTATTGCTATATGGAATTGCCGTTAATATTTCAACTTCCCTAGAATTAGCATCTTTTAAACAATTTAGAGCTTGATTGCTGTGGCAAGCAAAAACCACATGATCAAAGGTTTCTGTACCATCTTTTGTTTTCAGTGAGACGTAGGAGCCAGTAATATTCCTATCAACCTCATAAACCGGGGTATTTAAACGGATACTATCCTTATATGGTGCTATCAAAGGTTCAATATAAGAGCTGGAGCCACCTTTAATTACTCGCCATTGCGGTCTATCTTTCAAATTTAACAGGCCATGGTTACGAAAAAATTTTACAAAAAAGTGCAATGGCATTTTTAACATATCACTTTGTTTTGACGACCATATGGATGAGCCCATTGGAACGATATAAAGGTTCTTGAAACTCTCTGAATATGAGAACTTATCTAGGTATTCACCTAAAGTCATTTCATTTTTCGCTAAATTTAGCCGCACCAGGTGATTTTCTACTTGCTTGTTAAAGAAGACTATTTCTTTAAGCATTTTATGGTGGCTTAGTGAGAGAAAATTACGGCGCCTGCCATATAAGGTATTTAAATTCGTTCCTGCATATTCAATTCCAGATACATTGTCACTAACACTAAAACTCATCTCTGTAGGCTGACTTTCAACACCTAACTCATTTAATAATTTAATAAACCCAGGATAGGTCCAGTCATTAAATACAATAAAACCAGTATCTATCGGAGTGATCTTCCCCCCATGTTCAATATGTTTAGTTGCTGTATGGCCTCCCAACCTGTCACTCGCTTCAAACAGCGTCACATCATACTTTTTAGATAAATAATAGGCAGCTGACATCCCTGAAATACCACTACCAACAACAGCGACTCGCATTAAGAAAAACTCCCTGAACGACGCATGCGGGGTATTACAAATGAATACCAAAAGCGCTGAAGTCTGGTAAAAATGCTAAGCATCAGATGCAGACGCCAGGGAAAATTAATTCTTAAAGGGCGTTTTGTTATTTTTTTCAAAATGCCTTTAGCCGCCTGCTCTGAACTAATTAGAAATGGCATGGGGAAATCATTTTGTGCAGTCATTGGCGTTTTTACAAAACCCATATAAACAGGAATAACATCAATGCGATCGCCGATATCAGCCCGTAGGGAGTCCAAAAAATATGCCATAGCGGCCTTAGAGGCTCCATAAGCTTCCGCACGGGGAAATCCAAGATAAGAGCTCATTGAGCACAGGCCAATTATGAATGGCTTTGTATTTTGATTAAGCAAAACAGAATTATTCAGTAAAGGGTAAGCCGCAGCGCAGGAATTCACAGTACCCATATAATTAATCGAAAATACTCTTTGGAAGACGTCTAAATTAAAATTCGGTAAATCTATATATTCACAAACTCCAGCACATAAAAATATTCCGTCTAGGCTTTGAAGTTCTGGCATATTCAAACTAAATAAACTTTGCATCTCTTTACTATTAGCAACATCGCATGGAATTACTTTTATCAGCTCTGGAAATTCCCTACTTAACTTATCCAATTCCTCACGTTTACGACTGCTAATAATGAGCTTATGGCCTTGATTAGCCAGCTCAAGAGTAAGCGCCTTGCCAATACCTGAACTTGCGCCAGTTACCCAGTATGTTTGTTGAGTTTGTGAATCCATCATGTCTTCCTGTTCACTCTTGCATGCGCTTTTTCAAAAATTGAGTGAATTTACCTAATAAAGGCACATGATCATAAACCAAGGCTCCTAAATCATAGCTATCTTCGTGGTAATACACTTTTGAGGTGAATTTTAGAAGTGACATACCTCTGACGACAATTGGTTTACCACGTTTAAGACTCTTGTGAGCAAAGGTCATTTGCCAGCTGAGATGCGCACAACTTTCAGACTCAATAACTTCGATATACTGCATTTCATAATGCAACATATTGATCGCCATACGTTTGAAATAAGCTTTTAAAGCTAAAATGCCACTAAGTGTATGTACAGGGTCTACAAATTCAACATCCTGAGTATAAATCCCCTCAATTAACGGTATAGACTCCTTAGAAAAATCGCTGTAGAAGTCCATAACCTTGGCCACAATTCCTTTTTCTGTGGTGTTGGAAACAGATAATTTAGCTACTTTAGCCATAATTTTTACCGAATTTAGATTTGTACATTGATACGCAGATAGATTACTTTTGGATTAGAGACTAATTTTTAGACAATGGAAACTGAAATAAGTGATCTATTATTGACCTTTTTAACGTAAACAACGTTTATTAAGATCAGTACTATATAAATAGACCACTATGCTACAACTGATGCAACAAAAAGAATCTGACAATTCAAAAGATCCTACTCGGTGGAATCCACTATTGCTATCTGTGGCGCAAGACAGAAGTCGTGCTGCTTTTCAGGATTTATTTGAACATTTTGCTCCACTAATCAAAGCCTATGCTTTTAAAGTAACAGAGTTATCAAAAGCTGAAATTCTTGCAGAAGAGCTTGCTCAAGAAACTATGATTAAGGTCTGGATTAAAGCTCATACTTTCGATCCAGCCAAATCTTCCGCCGGTACCTGGATTTTTACTATCGCTAGAAACACCCGTATTGATTTAATACGTAAGTACTCAAAACAATGGGAAGCTAATAATACTGAATTTGATGAAAACATTTTGACTGCCGATGATATTTGGCCTGGCCAAACTGACGATGTTTATACGCAAATTGAAACCAGCCATAATAAAAAGAAGATATTAGATTTAATAAACGAACTTCCATTGGAACAAATAGCTGTAATAAAAATTATTTTTCTTGAAGGCCTTACTCACTCCGAAGCGGCTTCACATTTAAATGTGCCGTTAGGAACCGTTAAATCCAGAGTCAGGTTGGCTTTACAGAAACTCAAAATAAGCATTGATTTATAACTCATTTAAACAAGATTAAATTATGACTAAATATCACCCTGACACTCGTTTTATATCTGATTTTGCAGCTGGCAGCCTACCCATGTCTCAAGCTCTTTGTGTTTCAGCACACCTACATTATTGTGATGACTGCAAACAAAAGGTTGCACAATTAACTGACCTGGGCTCAACACTTTTTGATAAAAGTGCTCCTGTTAGCTTTGATCTAGATTTTTCTTCTTTAATGGAACGTATTGATTCAATACCTGAAGAAAATGATCACGTTATTAGTGCCGATATTTCATCTTCACCAAATGCTGCAATATCATCCTTGCCTGAAGCTTTAAATAAGCTTACTAATAACAACCTTAAATCACTTAATTGGCGAAGAATTGGAAAAACCTTTAGTTATTCTGAATTCAATATCGGCGATCCTTTGCGGGAAACGTCGCTTTTCAACATTAAGGCAGGCGGGAATGTGCCTAAGCATGTCCATGAAGGAGATGAAATCACCGTCGTGCTTAAAGGTAGTTTTTCAGATCAAGACGATCACTATCAGGTTGGTGATTTTATTGTGCGCACCTCTGGCGAAATTCACACTCCTGTTGCAGCGCAAGATGAAGATTGCTTATGTTTGTCTACCCTAGATGCGCCAATTAAAATGACAAACTGGTTTTACCGCTTGCTCATTCCCTTCGCTAGTCGGACAACCCAAACTGCCTAAGCTGTTTTATTTTGTTTTTTTATATTGAGCCTTTGTATTCTTTAAAGGTAGATAACACGCGTTCCCGAGAATACTTTAGGTCAATTATCGGGGGCAAATACTCTGCATTGATTTTAGCGGGGTCATGAACTGTTTTTTCATTTTCATGAAGTAGCTGAGGAATATAAGCTTTTATAAATTCACCTTTAGCATCAAAACGCTCTGACTGCCGAATAGGATTAAATATCCTGAAATATGGTGCAGCATCCGTACCGGTAGAGGCGCTCCACTGCCAGCCTCCATTATTTGAAGCAAAGTCACCATCTATTAAATTCTGCATAAACCAGCGCTCACCCCAGCGCCAGTCTAGTAGTAGATTCTTACTTAGAAACATAGCAACAACCATTCGTAAACGATTGTGCATCCAACCAGTTTGCTTAAGTTGTTTCATAGCAGCATCTATTATAGGAAAGCCCGTTTCTCCATCACACCAACGCTGAAAATCATCAGAATTTTCACGCCATGGTATGTTTGCATAGTTTCTATTCCAGGCCTGATGCATACAAACATGTGGATAGTGATACATCACATATCTATAGAAATCTCGCCATAACAATTCATTACACCAAGTTGATGAGTCGCCTTCTTCTGACTTAGCGTTTTCCCAACAAACACGAACCGAGATAACGCCACTGGACAAATATGGAGATAGAGAACTAGTGCCATTAATTGCCGGATAATCGCGATTATTTTTGTAATTATTTATGCTGGAATCTAAGAAATCGCTTAAGCGTTTGCTGGCCTCTTTTTCACCTGCAGGCCAATGTTGCTCCCACCATAATTCTGTTTTCGGCCAATTGATTTGCTCAAGCTCAAGCTGACTATCTAACTCAGGTAATGCTTTAAGATAGATATTGTTGCTGGCTTGCAGATTCAGTTTACTACTTTTAGTTAGACCAGCTGACTCTATGATAAATCGGCTTTTTTTCGCATAAGGAGTAAATACTTTGAAAGGTGAACCTTCTGCAGTTAATACAAAATCAGGCGGTAGCAGACATTGGTCTTCATAGCAGTGATATTCAATTATATCTTTCTTACAAAGCGCTGCTATGCCTTCATCTCGTTTTCTTTCGTTATAAGGATACTCGGCATTACAGTGTAAAGACTGTATTTCCCAGCTGCTTAATATATTTTGGAATAACTGAGGAATCTCAGCATAGCTTGGAACCTGGAAAAAATATAAAGGAACATTTAATTTTTGTAAACTTTTCTTCAGCTCTTGCAAATTCCTGCGCCAGAAATCAATTTTAATAGGCGCATCATCATGCGCTGTCCACTGCTCTGGTGTAGCAACATAAATTGCGACAGTTGGTCCCTGGTTAATTGCCTGAATTAACGCCGTGTTGTCTTCTATTCTAAGGTCATTTCTAAACCAGAAAAGTTGAGTACTCATATAGCATTACGCAAGCTTAATTCCTGAGGATAAGGATCAAAAAAAGCCTGTTTGCTGATGTAGTCATTTGGATGGATATTAAAATGATGCTGCAATAAAGTAACCGGCACTATTAACGGAATAATGCCAATTCTGTATTGTTCGATAACTTCTATTAATCTTTCTTTTTCCTTTGATTGAAGCTGCTTTTTTAAATAACCTTGTAGATGCGTCAATACATTGGTATTACTTTTTCTAGTGGCTTTTTTTGTTAAAGCTGTCATTAGCTCAGCAAAATACTTTTCCCCAAGCTCGTCTGGGTCATATTTCCCAGCATCTGCTAATAATTGTCCAAGGGTTGAATACCTTTGAGGATCGTTAGCCATCAAGCTGTATTTATAAGACACATGAAAATCCAGAATGGATGCAGCACTTAATCCCTGCTGCAATAATTTTTGCCACCGATGATAGGCAAATACTCTAGCAACGAAATTTTCCCTTAATACAGGGTCAGTTAATCGGCCCGCTTCTTCAACTGGCAATAATGGCATGGATTCCGTAATCGCTTGCGCATAAATTCCTCTACCTGAATCAACTGGATTAGGATTGCCCTTATTGTAAACTTTCACTCTAAACAGGCCACAACTTGGCGAACCTTTGATAAAAATATAGCCACAAATATTGTTTAAAGAAGGGATTATCTGCTCTGCAAAATCTTTTAATTTATCAGTAACATCAATGCTTTCATCCGTGGTATTAACCGCTCGTGGAGCTTCAGCATCACCAATCAAATGAATAGGTTTACGTGGTATGCCCAAGCCGATACCGACTTCGGGGCAAACAGGTTTATATTCAAAAAAGTCTGCCAGTGTGTTCACACATAAACGGGATAATTTATGCCCACCGTTAAAGCGAACTTCCTCTCCCAGCAAACAACTGCTAATCCCAATTTTTATTTTATCCAAAATAGCGCTCATTATTGACTAATAGAATGGATCTTATGATTGTTTTACGAGCCTAGCATAGCAAATGGATTACTCAATACTGAGGCATTTAATTCCGATAAAAAGAATAATTTATTCAAATTGCCGTGAGCTGACGACTTTTTATGGCTTGTTATGACCTTGAAAAAATATCAGCTGTCAGCTTGGGCTTTTGTGATTATCTCAGAGCTGAGCTGGCTTGCATTTTCTGCGCTAATGGTTTTTTTATTTTTCAACGTTTGTAAGGATAGCTTGAAATATTTGATAAAACGTCGACAATGTCCACACAAAAGTAGATGCATAGCCATACTCATGGACTGGCTCCAGCTCAGCTCCTTATCAACATAATCTGTAGCACTCGCCACTACGTCTTTACATTTCAGCATTGCTTCCTCACTAATAGTGTTCTCTTATATCCGCTAAGCACTAGCATTCTCCAGTATCCTGATAGTGATTGATAACCTGGAAAAGCTTAAGACGAGCTCGGTGCAGGAGAACTCTTGCATTCGAGTGCGAAATATCCAGAATGTTACAAACTTCTTCCATGGCCAGCTGTTCTTGATCCCTTAATAGAAAAACCGACTTTTGATCAGGCTTTAAAAGCTCCAAAGTATGTTCTATACACTTTTGCAATTGTTCTTCCTGAAGTAAGGCCTCAGGTGAGCTCAAATCCCAACCTGAAGGCGAATTGAGCCAACCGCCACCTTTATTAAATGAACTACTTAACCAATCTTCAATAGTTCGATCCTGTTGATCATCAGGCACTTGCGCTTCCAAGGATACTGTTTTCGATTCTTTTTTATAGCGACTATATGCTTCATTTTTCAAAATAGTATAGATCCAGGTTTTAAGAGAAGAGCGCTCCTGAAATTTTGGTAATGCTTTGAAAATTGATACCCAAGCTTCCTGTACAACTTCTTCAGCCCAAACGTCGCCAACAATCGTTCTGGCCACTGTAAGCAATGATGAATGGTATTGCTGCACAAGTTGATTGAAGGCCTGATGATTCTGAGATTTTAGTTTTGTCAGAAAACTGGCGGAATCCATATCCATCACACAACTACCTTTTCCTAAGGAACACAAATATTACACATTTACATCTATAAACAAAAATTAATCCTAAGAATAATGTTGGGTCTTGTAACAAAGCTATAGCACTAGCGTCTATTTGCTTGAAAGCAATTAACCCATAAACACAAAAGGATGCATGTAATGAAAAAAATAATCGGTATAAGCATAGTCATGTTTGCTTTCATCGCTTTGTTAGCTAGAGCTCAAATGACTTCTTTCGGTTCACCAGAAGAGCAGCGCTACGGAATGGATTTATGGCAAGCACTAGAAGAAGTAAATTTAGTTGGCGATAAGCAGATAATGGCATGGCCTTATGAGGGTAACGCGCCTCATGGTGACAAACTAGTAAGTCTGGAAAGTGAAATTACCGTTAATGGGCAAACAGGCAGCGTTATCGTGAAACACAACTATGGTCCTGACGTAAGTTTGAAGCAGGTTTCTAATAACCCGCAACAGTATCTGATGGCAACAACAGTCATGTTCAAGCGTGAGGCTTATAATGCCGATAATCAGAACTGGTTTTTCGCTAAGTACCTGTCTGACGCCACTTATGATGTAGCCCCAAATGGTACCCCACTGGTCGGTAGCCCTACCGGTTGTGTCACCTGTCATACAGCTGCACCTGGTGGAGACATGGTTTTTCTAAATGATAAGTACTAGTCGCTAGGTTTAGAGGGCCCCTATCTACCCTCCTTCTTCTTAATCGGGGCTCTCTTTTTTACCTAATGAGATACTTTTGTCCGTTTGTCTCTTTTCACATTTCATTCACATTTTCAGATGTATTATGTCCAGCGGTGCTTTATGCTTAGCTTTGGCATAGTTTAAAACCTTTAACCCAAAGTATTTTTTAACACTCTTTAACTAGAACATAAAAAGCTCTAATCTCAAGGAGATCATTGTGAATAATCATAAAAACTCAATTATAAAAATAGCCTTAGTGTTACTAGTAGCTCTTTCTGGCGCTCAGGCTCTTGCGCAAGGTGGCCCGCTTGCAGGTTTTAGGGTCACTCCCATTATTCCTGAACAATCAACGATCGTTAATATTCCCAGTATCCGTCCAATTACTGGTCGTGGAGAAGCCTGGGATTCATCTCCAGCACAATGGCCTGGTTATGGTATTGATGAATTCAACTACGAAATTAATGAATACTATATTTCTGGGACAGCTGCTGGGGAGCCTTACACCACCCGTTTGGTCATTCGCCGACCTGCAGACGATAGTGATTCCAGTGGTTTAGTCGTTGCTGAGTCTATGCACCCTATTGGTGGCGCTCATGGATTTGAATATAACTCAATTTACATCATGGATTCCGGACATATAGCTGTTGAAGTCAGCACCTTAGGTGCAGATCAGATACGTGAGTTCAATCCTAATCGCTACGGCGATATCCAGATTAGCCCTACCCAAACCAGTGAAGTGCTGGCCCAGGCTGGAGCATTAATTAAAAGCCCTCAAAGTCCAATTGCAGACTTAAACCCCCGCAAAGTGATTCTATGGGGCACCTCAGCTAGCTCGGCGATCTTGACTCGCTACCTTGATGCGCATGCGGTATTTACTCTGGCTGATGGCAGCAATATTTATGATGGATTTATGCCCACCTCGAATGGTTCCGACATTCAGCCTGTTGATGTTCCAATGATTCAGGTGCCAACGCAGCATGAATACGGAACAGGTGCTACATCTATTCAAGATGGCGATGAGCCCGGTAGCCAGTTCCGAGTCTACGAATTTGCCGGATTGGCGCATCTTGATGCCAGAAATAATGGAGAACGTGTTACCCAAAACGATTGCCAAAATCCCATATCGATGTTGCCACAAGAAGCCTATTTTTCTGTCGCTTTGCATCATTTACTGGAATGGGTAGACAAAGGCACTGTTCCACCTCGAGCCCCTCGTGTGTTGATGGATAACTATGTCGATAATGATGGTTCTCTGATGCTGCTTGATAGTGTTGGCAATGCCTACGGCGGCATACGTAATCCTTATGTGGACCTTGCTGCTTATAAATACACAATGGTAAATGCTCCAACTGAAGCGGCTATGAATGCAGGTCCAGGGATCATGGGGCCTGGTTTGCTTTGCAGGCTGTCTGGCTGGCAAACCCCTGTTGCTCGAGACACGCTTAGGAGTGAATATCGTAGCGCGACTAATTACGTCAATCAGTTTGAAAGCAGATTGAATGAACTGGAAGCGGCTGGCTGGTCACTACCTGTTTATCATGACTTGATTATGGCAGATGCACACAAGGTTGAATTCTAAAAAGAATAATCCAAAGTCACAAAAAAGGGCTTCTTTAGAAGCCCTTTTTTTATATAAATATTTTTTACTTGCAATAAAACGAAATTAATTCATCTTCAATATATAAAATGTTTATACAACACACTAAAGCTTGAAATTTAACATTTCAAAAACCCACGTTTTTGAAGAAACTCTAACATATGTTCTCGTCTTTTACCTTGGATCGCCCGTGTAGTTGGTGCTGACCAATTGCTACTTTTAACATTACTGCCGCGCGAACCATAATAAGCAGAAAAGGCTTCATCATAAGCATCAACATCGGCAGGAACAGCATCAATATTATAAGAATCTTGATGCATAATTACGGAAACTGGCATGCGTGGTTTAACCGCATTCTTATGTGCTGGCCAGCCCAGACATAAACCAAAAGCAGGAAAAACATGTTGCGGAAGTTCAAGAGTCTCAGCCACTATTGTCGGGTTATTTCTTATTCCCCCAATAAAAACACCACCAAGACCAGTAGATTCTGCAGCTAATAAAATGTTTTGTGCCATTAGTGCAGTATCCACAGTTGCTGCTATAAAATGTTCGGTATAACCCTTCAGCTCACCTTCTTCATTTTTAAGAGAAGCATAGTTGATACGCTGCATATCAGCGCACAGCACCATAAATTCGGGCGCGTCTATTATCCAACTTTGCCCACCAGCGGCATTAGCAATAATTTGACGCTTAACTGGGTCTACAACTCGAATAACCGAATAAGCTTGTATAAAACTGGAAGATGCCGCGGACTGGCCGCTGACAATTAATTCTTCGAGTAATTCATTGCTAATTTTTTTTTCGCTATAGGAACGCACAGAACTGTGTTCTTGCATAAGTTTCATTACATCATTCATAGTTCTTTATCACCCCTGTTATAAGCAATATATTTCCATAGCAATGACTAAATATTCATTTCTTTAATGGATAAAGCAGGCTTACCGATTATATTTACAAAATAAGAAATGCTTAAAAAGTAGCCAAAAGTATAATAGATATTTCCAAAAAGAAATAATCTATATGGTTAATATTTTTAAATTGCGATTTTAAATGATAGCCTATTATTTCGCATAGATTATTTCATCTTCAACTAAGGCATCAACTAATAAAACTTTATTTACATCAACATTTATTGCATAAGTGCGGCAAAGTTGGCGGGATTTAATATCTCTGTATACTTCAGAAACGGTAAATATTTTATTTGAAATGTTCCTGGCTGCAATAAAGGCAGGAAAGTAAGGTCGATGAGATAAGTTCATTCCCATAGTTTCTATATTCTCATGGAAACCATCAGTCGATATTTCATAATCAGGTGAAATTTTATTTCCTTTTTCATCGCAAATATAATAACGAAAAATATCCGATTGAATAATATTACTGTCAGCTTTTTTAGGCTGACCATTAAGATAATTTTCCTTAATTGCAGTTACTACAAATTTACTTTTTTCTCTTTGTTCAGATGCTCTGACCAGCTTAATTGATTTTTCTTTTAAATAACTTTTTTGGAGGTTTCTTACTTTCTCAACAGTCGAATCAGCATTTAATGTATCAGCAAGAGCTTTATGGAAAATATGACCCTGCACATGATTGCTGCCGCATTCAATGCCAAAATGAAATTCTTCTTCTGCTTCAACACCTTCACAAACGATATGACAGCCAACTCTATTAGCAATGCTAGAAACAGAAAGAGCTACATCTGCACTCTTCCCTCCTCGAGCTGCTTGTTTAAATAAGCGCATATCAAGTTTAACGATATCTGGCTCTAAAGCTTCTATGCGATCCATTTGAGAAGCACCAGCACCAAAGTCATCGACTGCAACCATTAATCCTGCTTGGTGGTAAATGTCTACAATTTCTTTTAGGCTATTCATGTCACCTTTAGTTTCAGTAATTTCGATAACCACTCGCTTAGGATCTATTCCAGTTTGCTTAATCATTTCCAGCGTAGGTATGGTCTGTGAAGCTAAAATATTTTCTATTCAGTGCGGTGAAATATTTAAGGTAATATAGCCAGCATCGGAATGCTTAGAGAAATACTCCAAGGCCTGGAAACGCAGTGCGCGATCAACTTCAAGTTGGTAAGAAGTACTAATTTTAGGATTAGAAAAAAAATGCCCAAAACTTCGAGGGCTGCTTTTAGCATTGGTAGTATTATTTAAAGCTCTAGCAAGACATTCATACCCGACAATTTGGCCGCTAGTTAAGCCAATAATAGGTTGGAAATAAGGGACAATATTTTCGCCACCTATAACAACCTGACCGACGTCCCAAGACTCTATAGATGTCTTAGTTATATATTCGTCCCATGCTTTACTATTTTTATTTTTTTGCATGACTTATTTTTAAAATCTACTACACAATAAATTAATTTAATTTATAAAAATATAAAATGAGAGGCATTGTTGTCAGGAAAGCAAGAGCTTGTCAAACAGATAATTTAAAAAATGGAATATATTTAAACTTTGTTTAATATTTACTCATATTAACAAAGATAAAATTATAAATTATTAGAAACGATACCTGGCGCCTAATTCTAAAGATCGCCCGCTTTCCGGCGCAAAACCTCTCAAAAATGATGTCGACAACCTGATTTCTTCATCTGTGATATTGCGCAGCTTTGAAAATAATATCAATTCGCCATTACTCACATTATTTATTGTGTAATTTAATTCGGCATCCAATCGCGTATAACTTCCTGTTGGGAATTCATTTGCTCCAGGATTATTTTGAGAAAAGGCATGTAGCATAGATAAAGATGATGACAAGTTACCATTATCATAATTTATTTCAGAACCAATTCTATATGGTGGCATTCTAGGAACATCTCCGACAGTATCAAGTTTTCCTATAATGCTATCCGCGAATAACCTGGTCGCCCACTCATTATTTATAAGGTAATTTAAATCAATCTCCAAGCCATAAAATTTTGCATCTTCTTGCTGGTATCTTCTAACAGGTATCTCATTTATTTCAGCGCCTGTAGTCTCAAGAAATATATAATCTGAAAAGCGGTTATAAAAAAATGTTAATGTTGAATCCAGATCTCCGTAATCAAAATATACACTTAAATCACTGTTATTCGCTTTTTCTTCCTGCAAGGCAGTATTGCCTATTTCACATGCTGCTGACGCAAAGTGCACAACACAATCATTTATATTCGTTAGACTAAAATTTGAATATAACTCTTCAGTCCATGGAGATCTTTCTGAATGTGAAGTGGCTAAACCAATTGTAAAATATGCATTCAAATCATATAAAACTGATCCTGAATAACTGAATGTAGAAAAACTTTTTCTAGGTGCCACATTATTTTTAGTGGAAAATTCATCACGATTTATTCTAGCGCCAAATTCAAATGTAAAGGGGTTAATATGCAAAGCTTCTACCAGATATAAACCAAATGAATCTGTATCAGTTTCAGGAATAAAACTCTCTTCTCCAACCGCGCCAAATAATTCACTATTGATTTGCAAACCCAGAATGCCGTGCCAATTATTTATTTCATAATGTGATAGTTGTAAACGCTGTGAAACAGAATCGTTACTAAAACGTGTACCTATTGCACCATCTCCTTCCAGCTCCACATGTTGGTAATTTGTTAAGCTCATACGATAAGAGATGTTCTCAATAAAGCTATTAAAATCATTCCATTCGCCTCTCAAATCATAGCGTGTACGTTCCAAATCTATACTTGTGAAATCTGCTTCTTCTGCCTCAGCGGGAACTTCTTCATGTTCATGAGCGTGAATTCCAGCAGGCAAGCCATAAAATGTTTCCATCTCATTTATTGCAAAACCGATATAACCATTATTGAAAATATAGGATAAGCCAACTGTAGCTGAAGTTGAACGACCTCCGGTATTGGCAATAAAGCCATTGAAGTTTTCTTCATCTGGATCATCCATCCATCTCGGATCGATGGCTAAACCAGGCACTTCCAGATCATTCCAATCTCTATTAGTAAGATCCAAATGTATCGCAACCGGGCCTACAGGAAATTCTAATTCTCCCACAAAAGTATCCATATCACTTGCTGTGTTATGACGGAATTCAAACTCAGCAGACGCAGGCAATAATGACTCAGCGATGCGGCTGTCCACTATATTGACGACACCCCCAATCGCTCCACCACCATAAAGTAAAGTAGAAGGTCCTCGCATAACTTCAATGCTATCGGCCAGCATAGGTTCAATCGTGTTGGCATGATCAGCTGAGTTGCCTGCAGCATCAGCATTGATCATTCCATTACTTAAATTCATCACTCGCCTGCCTTGCTGACCTCTAATAACAGGTTGCCCAACTGCCGGGCCGAAGGATGCATTATTAATACCTGGCTGAGTTGCCAATGTATCGCCAACCGTGGCTTTCACTTTACTTATTAATTCGCCTCCAGTGATTATAGTGACAGGCAATGCTGTTTCAGAATTCCTGACATGCACACCTTCAATAACTAATTCAAAGTCAGCTTCTTGAGCATTTAGATCTGTCATTGCCAGCAAAGGCAATAAATACAAAAGTTTTGATTTCATGATTCTCACTGTTTCAAACATTGAAACATAACCGCTCATAAGCGAGCAGTCAGACTAGCGCAGTGTTAAGAGTAAAAATGTGGGGGTGATCGACCTTGATAGGAGGGGTAATGAGAAGAAAAATAACCTTGCTCAGCAAATACACTAAAGTAAATTAATTTCGCTTCGAAGGGCTTGGTAGAAGTTTGAGTGACAATGCCTTGATCATGGGAATCAAAATGACAAAGCACACAATCAATTTGGTGCTCAATATGATCATGTATAGGTGAATTCTGAACAGCTTGAACACCAAGCAGCGTAAAGGCCAGGAACCAAACTAACAGCTTTTGTTTACTCAATTTAATCATCCTTCGTAGATGATAAGGCAAAGCTACTGAAATTCAACTATAAAATTTTTTACTTTAACGAATTAGTCTGCCTATTCTTCTATATTTGGAGGAGTTTCCGTTCCGCCACGACGGCTTCGACGGGGATGCTGCCGTTCAAATTCTTCAGCTAATTCCTGCCGACGCCTTTCGGAAAGCTCTCGGTAGCGCCGATAGCTTTGTCTTACCGCCGCTTTCTCTTCCTCAGACATGTTCTCAAAGGCTTCAAAATTATTTCTAATACGTTCTCGCCTTTCCTGCACAAGCTCAGAAAGCTCTCTTCTTCGACGCCTAACTCTATCTCTTTGCTCTGGCGGCATAGATCGCCAACGTTCAATTCTACTAAGCATACGCTGCTGTTGCGTCGCTTCTAAATTATCCCAAGAGTCTTCGAATCGAGATAACATTTGTTGCTGCTCTGTATTTAAATTCTCCCAACTCATCTTAGGCAGCGCTGTTGGCTGAGCGGATATCTGCGCAGAGAAAAAACAAACAACTATGCTAAACAATAAACTTAAGATGCTCTTTTTAAATTTAATTTTAGAAATCATCATTCATGCTCAACCATTGGTAGAACTCAATATCATCATAGAGTTCAAAACTATCATCAGCGCTGAGTATTTCAATATCTTCTAATTCAGATAAAGTAATATCTGATGCTCCGACTCCCATATTGAAATAAAAACCGATACCTAAGACCAACATGCAAGCCGCTATAGCACTACTTGATAGCAAGGGGTTTTGATTAAAAAGCCGCTGATAAAAAAATGAATTTTTTCCTTCGAGTTTTCCTTCAAGTGCCTGGTGGCGAATGTGAGTAAGGCGCGATAACGTCTGTGCATCCAGCCGATCACAGCTACTATCGAGCTCTTGTTTAATCTCTTGGGTAAATCGTTGGTCTGACTTTTTCTGGTTCATAACCTTACCGATTCCAGTTTGTTTTTTAAAAAAGTACGAGCTCTTGAGTAATGTGATTTTATCGTTCCTACAGAACAAGACATTGCCACCGCAGTTTCCTTTTCACTTAAGCCTTCCCATGCTCGAAGTAAAAATACCTGCTGCTGCTTGAGAGGCAGTTCCTGCAAGGCCTCCTCCAGCATAGCGATAGATTGGCCAGTTTGCACCAAGCTTTCGGGGCTAGGCATTTTCTCGTCTTCGAATTCTGGTTCTCCTATATCCGTAGTGCCGTCCTTAGAGCTATCCTTAAAACTTCCTTTGTCATTTGATGAGATCCAGGTACCAAAACGCTTCATTATTGCCGTTCTTCGATGCCAGTCCATAATGCGGTTACTTAATATTTTATGAAATAATAACTCCCAATCCTGAACTTCCTTATTTGAATATTTATTAATCAATGAAACCATCGCATCCTGGACAATATCTAAGGCGTCATCAGTATTTCCTGTCGCGATTTGGGCTCGACGGAAAGCTCTCTTCTCGATAGACGAAAAAAATTTAGCCATTGCTTGAGACTTGTCCAGAGATTTTTCCCTCAGATTGACTCTATCCGTCTGAACATCATAGCCCAGAGCAAAAAGGCTGTCATAACTGCTGGCAAGAAGAGAACTCATAAGATTCTTTATTAACGCCCTCGGGGGCCACCTTGCTCAGGCCCTCTTCGATTCCGATTAGGCCCTTGGCCTCTCTCAAAGCCCGGCCTATCCGTAAGCATTGCTCTGTTGATACGGCCATCTTCTAAAGCTTCAGCAATATTAGGGTACTGCTCTGCAAATTCAGCTCGCGCTTGTTCACGTTCAGCCGCACGCTGAGCCCGTAAAGCTTCAATTTCAGCAGCTAATTCCGGATTTTCTTCAGAAATTTCAACCCACCTATCTTCGCGCCTGGCCTCCATTTCACCCCGACGTTCTTCTCTGCGCTCCTCAAAAGCAGCTCGACGCTCAGCATCAGTCGCTTCAGAGTCTTGTGCAAGAACACCGCCAACACCAAAAGCAGCAGCACTTACTATTACCGTGGCGCCTAGTATTACCTTGAATTTATTCATCTTCATTCTCCGTTTTTAACAATAGATTATTTTTGAATTTGTACTGATTAAAACGCTCAAACGGAAAATAGGTTTACTAATTAATAAAAAAAATATGCTTTTTAAAGAGAAACCTGAATTTAACTAAGGAAATAGCAAAGGGGTAGAATTTAAATAAGACTCAGGTAAAACGAGTCATGAGCTTTAACTAAGCAGTTAACTATCTAGTAAGTATGCACACGCTTATCGGCTTCATTATTAAGCCAAGCGTAAAAATCTTCTTGTAACGCTGGAATACCCCCTGGATAACTCAAGTTTAACTGCACCGTGCTATTTGTTGGTGTGCAATAATCATCAGCTAGTTTTTGTAACAGTGCGGTCAAAGCGCCTTTTCCATTTTCATTATCTAACATGAAATAAACCAAACTCCAGCCCAAGGCATAATGTACTGCTTGCGCCTCGCCTCGCCAACCTTCAGGTGGAACATCTAGAAAATCTGCCAGAGAAGCAGGATAACCATTCGCAATACTTGATCTAGCGAGGTTTAACCATTCAAGGTTCGGTGAAACCTGGGAATACTGCTGGCGCATGCCTAATAATTCAAAATATTCCGCCAGACCTTCATGTAGCCAAAGCGGCCCAGCAGCCAACATACCGTTTAGAATTACATGGGCTGCTTCATGCCGTGTAACTGTTAGGGTCTGCTCATCATCTTCATAACTATAAGTGACCGCTTCATTGGTAGCATTCGTATAAAAACCACCAGAATTTACCATCCCCTCGCCAGCAACTGAAATTGCATATTCTAGATAACTGCTCCAATCAGGAAAAATAACCACATTCAAATCCACCTGCTTTAAGCGTGCTTGCCCTACCATACCAGCCAAAATCTCATACATGCTGGTTGCTTGCGCTTGAATCTGATTTCTAAAAAATGGAACTGCGTTAGCTCCCCTAAAATCTATATCCAGTTGAAAGTATTCAAATGTAGTTCCCTGCCTAGCGTCAAAAATATCTGTTTCTAAGCCCGCTGGTGGCGAATCACTGAAATGCAATAGACCGTTTTCATCCCGCCATTGGTAAATTTGATTAGAGCTGCTTTCAGTAACCTCCCTGATTGGCGCCATATTGCAAGAAAAGTCAGGCCCTGCTTCCATAATTTCTTGTATTGAGGCAGCTTCCATACGTTGTTGAGCTGTTTGCCTTAAAGCCGCCACATCAATAGCTAACTGTGACTCTTCAGCTGAAGTTTCGATTCCAGTGACCAAGGCCGGGGCATCATCCATTAATTCTGGACGCGCCGCATAGGGTATTACATCAGGCCTTTCAGGTGTCAGCTGCTTTTGCAGATACCAAAGTCCGTATACACAGATCACTAGAAAAGCAGCAAAACTTAGGCGTTGTTTATTCATGGTTATTGAGTATGCTTAAGTGCTATACACTCTTCAACAAATCTTTTTACTTATGCTTTAATTGAACAATACTACTCAGTTTAACGAGGATCAAATTTGATGAATGTCTCAACTCGGCTATCTACTCTGCTATTTTCTATAATTCTTGGATTTACTTGCCTATCAGCCTCAGCTCAGGAACCAGAGCAATATGTCTGGGATCTGACAGATCTCTATGCCAGTCAAGATGATTGGGAAGCCGCTTACACTGATCTTGAAAACCGCTTACAGAACGTAAATCGCTACCGCGGCACTTTAGGGAATAGCGCTGAAGCAATGGCTGAAGCTCTTACTACTATTTCAAATGCCTACAAAGAACTAACCCGGGTCTATATCTATACAAGCCTGCGCCGAGATGCTGACCAGCGAGACCCCGCTGAACAAACTCGCTTTGGAAGAGCTATGCAGCTTTACAATGATTGGGGAGAAGCAACATCTTGGATGAATCCGGAAATCTTGTCTGTCGGGACAGAAACTATCCATCGATTTCTTGATGAAGAACCGGAACTGGGAAATTTTACATTCATGTTAGAAGACACTCTACGTATGGCTCCTTATACCTTAGATGAGCAAACTGAAGCCATATTGGCGCAGGCTTCACTACTATTGGCTTCACCTGAACAAATCTATCAAATGTATGCCAATGCCGATATTCCCTGGCCTACCGTAAATTTAAGCGATGGCGAAGAGGTCCAGCTTACACAAGCGGCCTACAGCTTTTACCGCGGCGTTGAAAATCGTGAAGACAGAAAGCTGGTGTTTGATACCTTTTGGGGTGCTTGGCAGCAATATGCAGACGGTATGGGCGCAACACTCAGCTCAGAGGTCCAAGCTAATTTGTTTTCTGCTCGAGCCAGGTCTTATGATTCAGTCCTGCAACAAAATCTGTTTCAGGATGGCCTGCCACCTGAGACATATACTCAGCTAGTCACCCAGGTGAACAACTCACTACCTATCTTCCACCGATATTTGAGTTTGCGCGGGCGCATGCTGGGTATTGAAGATCTACGCTATTACGATATCTACCCGCCACTGCTTGAATTGGATACTGGGGTTTTCGACATTGAACGCTCGAAAGAAATCACCTTCGAAGCACTGCAACCTTTCGGTGAAACCTATCTCAATTTACTGGCTGAGGGTCTTTCCCAAGATTGGATGCACAGCCATCCGCAACCCGGCAAAACGTCCGGTGCTTATATGAGCGGGTCTGCCTATGATGTACACCCTTATATCCTACTAAATCATAATGATGACTATAACGCCCTATCAACATTTGCTCATGAGTGGGGACATGCTGTGCATTCCCTTCTAGCCAATGCTAACAACCCCTGGGAAACTGCTGATTACTCAACCTTTATTGCAGAAATGGCCTCAACCATTAATGAGATTTTGCTAGAGGAATATATGATTGCTAATGCTGCAACAGATGAAGAGAGACTGTTTTATCTGGGCAATGCCTTGGAAAGCATTCGGGGCACTTTTTTTCGCCAAACTATGTTTGCAGAATTTGAGTTGGCTATTCATCAGATGGCAGAAAATGGAGAGCCCCTTAACGGCACAGTCTTGAGTGAAACCTATGGCGATCTGTTGAAACGCTATCACGGACATGATGAAGGTGTACTAACAATTGATGACGCCTATAGCGTTGAATGGGCCTACATTCCTCACTTTTACTACGACTTTTATGTGTTTCAGTATGCTACCAGCATTACTGGTGCTGCCTGGTTTGCCGAAAAATTTCTAGCCGGTGACGTGCAGGTGCGCGATAACTTTTTGAATGTCCTTAGTGCAGGCGGCTCTGATTACCCTCACAACATTCTGTTAAATGAGGCTGGTTTAGATATGACTCAAGCAGAGGCCTATGAGCCTGTGATTCGCCGTATGAATTCTTTAATGGATAGAATTGAAGGTATTCTCGACCAGCAATAATCGTATTGCTGGCCTTGAGATATTCCTACTTTTGTTTATGTCACATTTTATTGACAGCAAGCGTCCTTAAAAGAAAGCATCAACCTGAATAGTAAAACGATTATCGTCAGCTATCGGACCTTCTCCAGATAAATCTGAAAATTCACCTCTCAGGTTAATATTTTGACGAATGTAATGTGATACGCCGAGAGTGATTGCATCTATTTGATACAGTCCATTACTAATTTCATAAGAATCATAACGTGCTATTGGCGTCACAAGAGTTCTTCCTTCCCTTTGCAAGTTATAAAAACCCTGTATATAAAAAGAATCATTTGCTTCCTCACCATTACCACCGATCAAATCATCATTTGACCGCATAAACACAGCATTAATAATCAGATTATTTAGGCTTACCCACTCCACATCAAGCGCCGCCCGAGAATAATCTCGATCTGCAAGGAAGCAGGGATCTCCAATATTTTTTCCCCCCGCACTCTGCATAGAACAACTGCCATTTATGTACATGCCCCCTAAAATAAAATTCGGGTTAAATTCGTACGCAACTCGACTAATTACCGTACTTGCATCTTCACCCTCATTGTCATTAGCGACTCCGCTGAAACTTAAGCCATAAAAGAAATTATTGGCCTTGCCAAATACAGTCAGATTCTGGCGCAAACGTCGTAGACTTGAATCATTATCAGCACCACCAAAACTCTGATCGATAACAGAATTTCTGTTTATGGTGACTCGTCGAGAATTAGTATAAGAATTATAAGGATCAAAATAGAAACTTGGAGCTCTGGAAACCTGAAAGTTAAGTGCAGAATTCAGGCTAAAAGTGCCCTGAATTATGCTGGCTTTGACATCAAAGTCATCTTCATCTTCTGCCTCCAACTCTATAAAACCGGAAAACCCCTGCGCAATCTGACCTGCCACCATAAGTTCTATTTCATGAATTGCTCGTACTTTGGTTTCACCGCTATCTTTCTTATCGAAAGGTCTGGCGATAATTCCTGCGCTTATAGGCAGTATACTTTCGAGTACATTTGAATTCCCACGAGGGTTGGGTCGAGCTGGTCTCTGCTGCCCTGGCATCACATAACCCTGTAATTTGTAGTTCCTGCCAATGCCATTTAAGGCAGGAACTGCTGAATGACAGGAATTACAATTAATATTTTCTCGCTCTGCAAAGGCTGGGATAGCCTGACTCGAAGTAGTGAACATGAGCAAAAAAAGACCAACAACAAAACTATAGCGGTTAACTAAATTTTTCAAAATGCCTCCAAAATTTATTTAAATGTTGAACACTAATTATTTCAACATTACATCCTGCGGCCAGAAATCACTTGATATATGTCAGAGGGACGGAAATAATCCAAGCACCAATTATGAAGGAGGTTATTGTCATGCGCTTAATCTATCAATTACTGACGGTTCTACTGTTTGCGTTAATGGCCTGCAGTGCGAATGCTGAAGTGAGTGAAGATACTAGGGAGTTTGGCGGTCTGGATGTCAGATTTCGTGTGATTCTGCCTAATAACTTCGACCCCTCCCAAACTTATCCAACAATTCTACAATTTCCTGGCGGCTCCCAGACCTGGAATATTGTAATTGGCAGTACCGATGCAGACTGGCGAGAAAAAGCAGAAAGCGATGGTTATATTGTCATCAGCCCTGCTGCCCCAAATGGCCAGTTATTTTTTCAGGGAGGAGATAGAGTTTTCCCGGAATTCCTCGAATACATTCTTGCAACTTTCCCTGTAGCAAATAATAAACTGCATGTTACCGGCATATCCAACGGGGGATTAAGCGCATTTCATGTTGCTTCTTTGTACCCGGATTATTTTATTTCTGTCACTGGCTATCCAGGTTTACTTAATGGCGCTTCTAATGACAGGCTTGAAGCTCTACGTCCGTTATGTATTTATATGCACGTCGGTGATCGAGATTCCGCCTGGCGTTCTGCAATGCAAAACCAGTTTCAAGATCTACAAAGAGATGGTTTTAACATCGATTTCAATGTGGAAAGTGATCAAAACCATGTGCTGGATGTTAGAAAAGATAATTTACGAAATCGTTTATTCGCAGAACTAGAGCGTGCACGACCTGACTGCTCAAACTAAATAAGATCACAATCTCACACCAAAGAATATCCCGAAAAAAATGAATCTGGATAAATTAAAAGAAGCCGAATCAGCCTTTTTGCATAAATATCCCGGCGGCTTCGATAATCCGGATATACAGATTATTGGTAAAAAGCATCGAATGAGCAAACGGATCACGCAAGCACAGGCGTTTTTTGCGAAAAATAAATTCCGTGATCCTGAAGAGATTTGTTCAAATATGACAAAAGTTGTCAACGCATCGTCAATGATCTCATTGTTCGAAAAACCAAAATTTAGAGATCTATTAAAAATTTTAAATGAAAAACAAAAAAAACAATTGAGTAATGGGCTAAAAAATTTCTTGCATGGCAATCAGGAAAAAGGCTTTAACAACATGCTGGAAATTTTACGTTCTGGTAAGCTGGCGAAATGGTCGTTGATGACCATCATTCCTAATTATTACCACCCAACACATGAAGTCTTTGTAAAGCCCACAACTACCAAAGGTGTTATTGCTACTTTTGAATTGGAAAGGCTAATTTATAAGCCCCAACCTAGCTGGGAATTTTATCACCGTTATCGAGAGACCATTCTGGAGATGAAAGATCTCATAGATAGCAGTCTGACTCCAAGCAATGCAGCATTCTCAGGCTTCCTGATGATGGTAATGAACTCATAAACAAATATTTATGTTAAGTGATAATTGTAAAACTGCCATAAGCGGATACTTAATTCTCCATATGCAAATGCGGCGAAAGTTTTTATTCATTTTAATTTTTACATTAACGCCAATAGCTTGCAGTAATCAGCAAAACCCAAATGCTTACCAATTAAGTGGCAGTACCATGGGAACTACTTACAACATTACTATTGTTGGAGAAAACCTTGTTAACCATGAGCTTATTAATTCCGCTCTGGAAGATATCGAAAGCGCTATGTCGACCTACCGTTTGGAATCAGAATTAATGCAACTAAATGAGGCTCCCATTAATACCTGGATAAATGTCTCCCCAGCTTTATATGAAGTCTTGCTAATTAGCGAAGAAATTAGCGTGCTCAGCAATGGCGCCTTCGATATTACAGTTTCCCCTTTAGTCAATTTATGGGGTTTTGGACCTGAGAAACACAAGAATGACACACTGCCAAATACAGAAGCCATAGAAGAGCTATTACGAAATATAGGTTTTGAATATCTGATAATTGCTGAAGACCGAGAAGCTGTGCTTAAAAGAGAGATGATTCGTTTAGATTTATCGGCGGTGGCAAAAGGCTATGCAGTTGATGTGCTGGCAGAGTTGCTGGAAGAAAATAATATTTCAAATTACCTAGTGGAAATTGGAGGCGAAATAAGCGGTAGAGGCCGGAATGCCGAAGGAGATTTATGGCAAATAGCTATAGAGGCGCCACTGCGATCTGCACAAAATCGTGAGCCATTTCAGATTATCGGAATAAGTGGCCTAAGCCTTGCCAGCTCTGGAGATTACAGAAACTTTTTTGAAGTTGACGATATTCATTATTCACATACTATTGATCCAAGCAGCGGAAGCCCCATCAATCATAACCTTGCCTCAGTAACCGTGATCGCAGAAACTACCGCCATAGCCGATGCTCTGGCAACCGCTTTCAATGTTATGGGTATTGAACAAGCAATGGCATTAGCAAATAACAATAATATTGCTGTGTACTTTATAATAAAGACAGCCGATGGATTTTTAGAAAGCTACAGCATGGCTTTTGCACAATACATTAATGAAAATTATAATGATTAATTCTTAAATATTAAGAATAAGAAAATAACCCATCATGCATTCAGAATCTTTTTTAAAACATTGCTACAAAAAACTTGATAAAGGTCTGGATAAATTTAATTTAGACTTAGGCATAGTGAGTCACATTGAAAATGAAATTTATCATCTTGTGGCTGTAAGAGATTCAAGTAATACATTCACGGCTGGTGAATATTTTTCAATCGGCGACACTTATTGCCGCGAAGTATGGAACAAAGGCGCTTCAGTTTCTATTCCCATGGAAAATGATGAGCGTAAAATACAAGATCATCCTTTACATCCAAATTTACCACTGCAAGCTTATATTTCTGCACCCATCCTTTATGATAGTAAAATATGGGGAACTATTAATTTTAGCTCTCTAAATTCTAACCCATTATTCAAGTACGACGATATTCAATACCTTGAAAGATTGGCTGCGGATATTACCGCTGCCTTATTTGAAGAAAATTTAATCTAAATTTAGGTGCTCTTTCCATGTCTAATGAACTAAAAGAAATTATTAATCAACAACGTGATTCTTGGAACAGTTTTTCGTCTGGCTGGAAAAAATGGGATAGCGTTAATATGGAATTTCTAAAGCCTGTTGGTGAAGGTATTATTCAGCAACTAAGGTTAAAAAATAATGATATTGTTCTCGACGTTGCCAGTGGAACAGGTGAGCCGGGTTTATCAATAGCTGAGATTGTGAGTGCCGGTAAAGTTGTAGGCATGGATCTTTCGGAGGGCATGTTAGAAACCGCCAAAGAGCGCGCCGAAATTAGAGGCATAAGTAATTATCAAACCGAAATCGGAGATGTCAGTAAACTTCCTTTTCTCGATAAAACCTTTAATGCTATTAGCTGTCGTATGGGTTTTATGTTTTTCCCAGACATCCAAAGTACCCTACAAGAAATGCGCCGCGTTCTAAAATCCGGAGGTCGACTTGCTGCATCAGTTTGGGGCTCACCACAGCAAAATTTTTGGGTAACCGTCACAATGAGAACCATCAACCAACTAATGAATCTACCCCCTCCTCCTGCCGACGCTCCAGGAATGTTTCGCTGTGCCTCACCAGGCTTTATGACTGAACAATTTGAGAAAGCTGGTTTTAGTAATGTCACTGAGCATGAGGTTGGCACAGGTTTAAAAATGGATGCTGAAACTTACTGGGAAATGATTACTGAAGTTGGCGCGCCAATTGTAGCTGCAATGAGTCAAGCAGACGCTCAAATGCGCGATCAGATTAAACATGAAGTCTTTAGAAAAATTCACGAAAAGTTTCCGGATAATAATATCAACTTGCAAGGCTCAGCCATATTAATTTGTGGCGTAGCATGATGTTTTATTATTGCGGTATCTAGGTTTGGCTACCCGTTCCATTTTCACACTAGCTTTTATAATCAAGCTCTGTACTATCCCATTTTTTATATTTGTTTTTTTATTCAAGAAATATATGAGGCACAAAATTGAGTTTAGCTGAATCAACCAGAAATCTACGTCGTATTGGTCTTGTTGCTGGGCCTCTTGTTGCCCTAATAATTTTCCTGATAATGCCAGATCAGTACGCAAGTATTAATGGCGAAACTCTAGAGATTGATCATGCCACCAGGACCATAGCAGCTATGGTTGGCTGGATGGCAGTTTGGTGGATATCTGAGGCCATTCCAGTTTATGCAACAGCTTTACTTCCTTTAGCTGTTTTACCCGCTTTAGGCGGTTTAAGCATTCGAGCTGTCGCTGCTCCTTATTCCAATGAAGTTATTTATTTATATCTAGGTGGTTTCATTGTTGCGCTGACAATGCAGCGCTGGCAACTACATAAGCGTGTAGCCTATTCTGCACTACGTTTTTCTGGTACTACTCCACGACAAATTATCGGCACCTTCATGGCAATTGCAGCTATCGGCAGCATGTGGATAAGCAATACTGCTACCACCATGATGTTGTTGCCCGTTTTGCTTAGTGTTATTTCATTAGTTGCTGAAAAAGATGACCTATCTTCACATGAATCAAACCATAACCTGTCAACCGCGCTACTGCTAGGCACCGCTTATGGCGCAACCATTGGCGGAATGGGCACTATTATCGGCACCCCACCGAATGTATTTGTTGTTTCCTACCTACAAAATCAACTGGGTATCGAAATTAGTTTTGCTCGCTGGATGACCTTTGGTGTTCCACTAGTCGTAGTTTTTGCGCCGCTTGGCTGGCTACTGCTTACCCGTTGGATTTTACCGGTTGGCGAGAAGCCTTTAGAAGGTATTACCGAGCTAATTGAAAAAGAACAAAAAAGTTTAGGGCCAATGTCTACTCAAGAATGGCGAGTTTTCTGGGTCTTTCTCATCATGGCGACGCTTTGGATAACGCGTCCATTAATAACCGATTTGGAAATTGCCGGCTTGCAACTTTTTTCCGGACTCACTGATGCCGGTATTGCCATAATTGCCGCATTGAGCTTGTTCGTTATTCCCGCAGGTGATGATCAAAGACAAGCAATGGTTAACTGGGAGAACGCCACCAAGCTGCCTTGGGGCTTACTAATATTATATGGAGGAGGATTGAGCCTGGCCGCCATGATGGATCAATATGGTGTAAGCAGCTATATAGGCTCTCTTGCTATCGGTATGGATGGACTACCTCAAGTCGTTATAATTGTGTCTGTCTTGGTAATGATGATGCTGTTGTCAGAATTAACATCCAATACCGCAACTGCAGCCACTCTTATTCCTATCTTAGCCGCCTTGGCTCCAGCATTAGATTTAGATCCTTTATGGTTAGTTATTCCCGCTGGTTTTGGTGCGAGTTGTGCCTTTATGCTGCCCGTATCCACTCCACCCAATGCCATTATTTTCTCTACCGAACGGTTTACAATTGGCGAAATGGTAAAAGCTGGTATATGGCTAAATGTTCTCGGCGCCATTGTGATTAGCTTTATGGTTTATTGGGTAGCAATGCCACTACTTGGTGTAAGTTAAAACAGCTTATTTAAATTTTAAATTCTTAACAGGTCTTTACCTGAAAATAATATTTTATGGCACTTTTGGGAACAATTTTTCCTGTTATTGCTATTGCATTAATAGGTTACTTTGTACGTCAGAGAAAATTTTTATCTGATGGCGATGGCGTGGCTATCGAAAAAGTGGCTTTTAATTTTTTAATTCCATGTTTGCTTTTTAATGGCACCGCCACAACAATATTTCCAGAATTTATAGATTGGAATCTACTAGGCAGATTTTATATTTCAATCTTTTTTGTTTATCTACTTGGAATTCTTATAGGCAAACTGTTTTTCTCATACAACAACATTGAATGCAGTGTTTTTGGGATGGGCGGTGCTTACTCAAACGTCACCGTTATTGGCATTCCATTTTGCATTTAAGTTTTTGGTAACGAAGCTTTTCTACCTCTTTTTATTATAATTTCTACTCATAATATTCTTTTATTTACATTCGGCACTATTATCGCAGAAGCCAAAAAAGAGTCTTCAACATCAATCATGCGACATCTGGTTTTTGTTGTTAAAGATTTGATAACTCACCCTATCACTGGGAGCTTGCTTGCCGGGGTAATTGTAAATTTGTTGAACATTCCGCTTCATATCGCACTTCTCAACACTCTCGATCTAATCGCGCAAGCGGCTTCACCAATGGCATTATTTGCGCTTGGTGGGGCACTAACACGCTATAAAATTACGGGTGATATGCACAAAACACTGACTATTGTCATAATGAAACTAATATTACTTCCAACAATGGTTTACATATTCCTCTTTCATGTTTACCAGGTTAATCCCTTATGGGCAGGAACAGCTGTACTATTGTCTTCTATGCCAACGGGCATTGGTCCTTATGTTTTTTCACTAAAATATAGAGCCTGTGAAAGTCAGATAGCCTCAGCAGTGGTTATTACAGCTATGCTTTCAGTGGTAACCAGCAGTTTTTTTATTTTGCTGGTGACTTAATTAATTAATCCATTTCGGGGAAATATTTCTTTTTATTTTTATTGATTCATTCCATGTCTCGTTAGATAGAATCTTGTAAAGTAATGCAGAATAATAAAGTGCTACCAAAAAAGGACCTTTAAAATGACTATCTTTCTTTGGCTAATCGTTACTGTCGCCATCATTGTTTGGCTAACTATAAAGTTTCAATTGCATCCTTTTCTTGGTCTTTTGTTTGGAGCTTTATTTATTGGCTCTGTTGGTGGCCTAGCGCCTAGTATTTTAATGAATTCATTAGCAGATGGTTTTGGTGCCACTTTGAGAAGTATTGGTATCGTTATAGCAGCAGGAGCCATTATTGGCGAGTACCTCGATAGAAGTGGAGGCGCCAAAGTCTTAGCCAATAAAATTCTGGATAGTGTCGGAGAGAAACATGCACCATTAGCCATAGGAATGACCGGGTATATTGTATCCATTCCTGTATTTTGTGATTCTGGTTTTATCGTCCTTTCAGCACTTAACAAAGCCATCGCTAAGCGTGCCAATATTTCACTGGCTGTACTGGCTGTTTCCCTGGCTTCTGGCTTATATGCGACTCATGTTTTTGTGCCACCAACTCCTGGGCCATTAGCCGCTGCTGCCACGCTCGGTGCAGATATAGGTTGGGTCTTGATACTCGGTTTACTGGTATCTATTCCAGTTATGTTGGTTGCCATACTATGGGCAACTAAAGGCTGCAGCCATTATGTCATTAACTACGAACTTAGTGAGGCAGACACTCTAGCTGGACAAACTCCTCCCTCTTTCTCACTGGCAATATTGCCGATCCTATTACCCATCTTGTTAATTGCACTTAAATCGATCGTCCAATTTCCTTCAATGCCCTTGGGTGAGGCTCAGCTGTTCTCTTTTTTCGTTTTCATTGGAGACCCTATTATTGCTCTTCTTATTGGCGCATCACTGTCTTTCTTAATGGTTCGTAAAGGCAAAAAAATACAGCATATATGGCTCGAAGAAGCGTTAAAAAAAGCTGGCTTAATAATTCTGATTACTGGTGCAGGTGGCGCCTTTGGAGCAGTTTTGCGTGAAACAGATCTGGCAGAGTTAGCCAGTGGCTTCGTAGATCTAGGTGCTTTCGGCATGCTGATTCCATTTCTTATAGCGGCCTTTTTGAAAACCGCTCAAGGGTCTTCTACCGTTGCTATTATTACGACTTCTGCGATTATGGTCCCTCTTATGTCAGCTTTGGGTTTTGATTCAAGTTTGGGTAAAGCCCTAGTTGTTCTCGTCATAGGAGCCGGCTCAATTACCGTTTCCCACGTGAATGACTCTTACTTTTGGGTTATCGCAAAATTTTCAGAAATGGATACAGCCACTGCTTTAAGAACCCATACAATTGCTAGTTTATTAATGGGCATCACTGGCTTGCTTACAATACAAATTTTAGCGCTATTTTTACTATGAAAATAAAATGTGCAAAAAATATAAAATTAACTTCCTTTCTGGACTTGTAATAGAGCTTATGTAATACAATAACATGCAGCCTGAATGTTATAGTGAATTAAACCTTTGGAATTATTAACAGAGTCTCTATGAAATTAATCAAAAAATATCAATTAAAAACAGCTTGGTTAAGCTTCTTACCCTTATTGTTTTTTTCTAGTGCAGCTTTTGCTCATGGCGTCTCA
Source organism: uncultured Pseudomonadales bacterium (assembly GCA_943789335.1). GTDB lineage: Bacteria > Pseudomonadota > Gammaproteobacteria > Pseudomonadales > Pseudohongiellaceae > UBA5109. The sequence continues at coordinate 68,332 of CALSTS010000007.1, forward strand.
AGCGATGATGCAGCATTTCTAGAAAGCGTCTCAGGTTTCAGTTTTTTCCCCTATCTTTATCTCGGCGCTAAACATATGTTTACCGGCTATGATCATCTGTTATTTTTAGCTGGTGTGATTTTCTTTTTATACCGTATGAAAGACGTTGCACTTTATGTCAGCCTTTTTGCAATTGGGCATAGTATTACTTTGTTGGTTGGTGTTCTCGGAGGAATACGAGCTGATGCTTATATTGTCGATGCAATCATTGGCTTATCCGTTGTATACAAAGGCTTTGAAAATATCGGGGGTTTTAAACGCCTCGGCATTAATATCAACACCAGAGCCGCCGTATTTTTATTTGGCCTTGTGCATGGGTTCGGTCTGTCGACTAAATTGCAAGATTTAACCTTAACTCAGGAAGGCTTAGTTCCCAATATCATCAGCTTCAATATTGGAGTCGAACTGGGCCAGCTGTCAGCTTTGGCGTTTATTTTGCTTGCTTTTCAGTTTTGGCGACAACATGAAAGTTTCATCAAAGGCGCTGTAGCAACCAATCTTTTAATTATGACAGCCGGTTTTATGCTGTTTGGTTATCAATTAACGGGCTACCTTTTAGCATAAGCCTTTAACGTAGAAAGATATTTAAAATTTAATTATTAAAATATTAAGGAAAGGGACATGAGTGAAAATAATTCAAATCACGAAATTGAAGCTCCATCAGCGACTAATTTACTAACAGCAACTATTGCAACAATAATCGGTGCTCTAATTTTGTTGGTGCTAGTCGTATTGCCTGCAGAATATGGCATTGACCCAACTGGTTTCGGAGAATTGACTGGCTTAGATGCCCTGTCTAGCGAGGCCTATGAGACTATTGAAATTATCGACATCATCGGCGGCAATGAAGTTATGCGAGAAGTCGAAATCCCCATGTTTGGAGAACCTACCCCCTTACCAAACCCTTCTGTTTTTCAGGACCAAGCGGAAGAAGCTCGCACAATAAGCATGACCATTGAGCTAGGCGCATTCGAACAAACTGAAATAAAAACTGTTTTGGATGAAGGCAAAGTTATTGTGTATTCCTGGCAAGTAGTAGGCGATAAAGATGTGTATTTTGATTTCCATGGCCACGAAGAATCTTTTGGCCCGGATTTTTACGTCCGCTATAAAGAGAGACAGGAAGGCCTCAATAAAAGTAGCGGCTCCTTAACAGCTCCGTTTTATGGTGAACATGGCTGGCTCTTTTTAAATATCAATGAAGAACCGGTAAGCATTATGCTCAATATTACCGGTTATTATAATGAGATTATTGATTATGGAATCTTCTAAGTAAGGATTAATTAAAAATAGTGTCTGAAGTAAAAAGGGCGAAATATTAAAAAATACTTCGCCCTTTTCTATGCCTAACTTTATTGACTGGATGCCTAAAAAATTAAGTTTATTATTTAGCTGCTGCTAAAGCCTGTTCGATGTCGGCAAGAATATCATCAATATGTTCTATGCCAATCGACAAGCGAACCATCTCTTTACTGACTCCGGCTGTAGCTAGTTCTTCTTCATTCAATTGTCTATGCGTCGTTGATGCAGGATGGCAAGCTAGAGATTTAGCGTCACCAATATTCACTAAACGCAGAACCATCTGCAGTGCATCAATAAATTTTGCACCAGCAGCTTCACCACCTTTGATACCAAAACTCAGAATACCTGATGGACGACCTCCAACAACTTTTTGACACACATCATAATAAGGGCTGGATTTTAATCCGGCATATTTAACCCATTCAACTTGTTCATGTGCTTCTAGATATTCTGCGACTCTAAGCGCATTTTCACAATGGCGCTCCATTCTTAAGCCCAAAGTTTCCAGGCCTTGCATGATTTGAAAAGCATTCATCGGTGATAATGCTGCACCAGTATTTCGCAGAGGCACAACACGGCAACGTCCAATATAAGCGGCCTCTCCAAGTGCTTCAGTATATACAACTCCATGATAGGAAGGATCAGGTTCATTTAGCATGGGGAATTTTTCTTTATGCGCCGACCAGTCAAATTTCCCCGAATCAACAATAATCCCTCCGATAGAGGTCCCATGCCCACCAATGTATTTAGTTAAAGAATGAACGGCTATATCAGCGCCTAAATCAAACACTTTACATAGAAATGGTGTAGCAACAGTATTATCCACAATTAGAGGGATGCCATGCTTATGAGCAATATTAGCAAGTGCCTCTATATCAACGACATTCCCCGCAGGGTTACCAATCGTTTCACAAAAAAGTGCTTTTGTATTCTCATCAATCAAGGCTTCTAAACCAGCATGATCTTCAAACGATGCAAAGCGCGTTTCTACCCCTTGCGCCGGTAAGGTATGAGCAAAAAAATTGTAGGTTCCGCCATAAAGCTGCGATGTACTAACGATATTGCTGCCAACTTTAGTAATCGCCTGAATAGAATAGGTAATCGCTGCCATGCCCGAAGCAACAGCTAATGCTCCAATACCTCCCTCCATTTCAGTCAGCCGGGCTTCAAGTACTGCTGTAGTGGGGTTCATGATGCGGGTGTAAATATTTCCTGGAACAGCAAGGTTAAATAGGTCTGCACCATGCTGAGTATTATCAAAGGTATATGAGGTAGTTTGATAAATCGGCGTCGTCGCTGCATTAGTTGCAGGGTCTCCATCATATCCAGAATGGAGGGCTATCGTTTCTAGTTTCATCTTTAATCCTCTAATTTTTTTCCTGCAAAATAGAAATTACCTGTATTGATTTTCCAGTTTTAGCATCTTGATGCAACACTATATTACTCTCTGCTCACTTTCTGACAAAAGGATTACTTAAATATAGGCTTCAAAGCCTGCCGATTAGGCCGAAATTTTAACTTCCCAATATTCACTCAAGAACCTTATACTGCTGCTCCAAGGTTCTGAAAAGTCCTAATATGTTATCGAGGCTCAAATGAAAATAAAAATAAATTGCTTCCTTACAAAGTCGTGTATTTCTCTACTGTTACTTTCTAGCTCTTTTTTAAGCATTAGCGCAGAAACTGAAGACGTAAATTACAATTGGCAAAGACCCGCCATTGAGCAGTCTTTCGCGACTACCCGAGAACCATCCCACGGCCTGCAAAATCATACAGTTTATCGTCCTGCAAACATGAGCCTATTCAATGAGCATTCAGTTCCAGTGATAGTCTGGGCAAATGGTGCTTGTCGTGACAGTAATTATGGCTTTGTTTTCATTTCAACACTCGTTGCCACTCATGGTTTTATTGTTGTTGCGAATGGAGCATTTGATGCACCTGCAATAACAGGTGGATCAGTAATGCCTGAAAATCTACTTAATGCGCTGGACTGGCTTGAATCAGATGAAGCAGCTATGCAATTCAGCAATAGAGCGGATTTATCAAAAATTGCCATTGCTGGGCAATCATGTGGCGGGCTTGAAGCGCTGATTGCTGGAGCTGACAGTCGTGCAAAAACAGTGCTCGCCTTTAATACTGGCTTTTTTGAAGGCTGTGAGCTTGGGGTTTGCAGGAATGAATTGGAAAATCTGCATACGCCCGTGTTATGGGTAAATGGTGGCAGCAGTGATATAGCTTATGAAAATTCCATAGCTAACTATAACCTCACAAACACTCCCGCTTATTATGCTGAAAATAAATATGCTGGGCACTCCGGCCTGCTTTACGGTATTCGTGAAGGCAATGGTGACACACTGATGTTGACCCAAGCGGAAAGGATCTACGTAAACTGGCTGGACTTCATGCTTAATGAGAATATAGAAGCGAAAGACTATTTTTTCGGTGATGACTGTGATCTTTGCATAAATCCTGACTGGGTTGTCAGACAAAAAAACTGGGATTAAACTTTAATTATCTCCCCACATCTTCACAATGGAAATATTGGAACTTACTATGAAAAACTTTTATCAACTATTAATGATTCCTGTTTGTAGCATATTGCTTGTGGCCTGCGGCAATGACACGGCTCAAGTTGCTGAGCAGACACCCATAACCACGCCCCCTGTAACAGCTCCGCAAACTATTGGGCGCATGCTACAACCAAACGCACTAATACATATTGTTGCGGATATTAGCCCGTCAATTGTGTTTTACCGTGATGGCGTTGGTTTTGACCTAGTCTCTGGTCCAGTTGCACTAGAAAATTCAGCATTACTTAATCATCTGCAAAATGACTATCCTGACGCCTCAGGCCAAGTCGCTACCTTCAATATTCCTGGTTCTGAAATGGACTTCCAACTAATCTCATTTTCTGGGGTCGAGGGTAATACTTTCAGTCAGCGTCTCTATGATCCGGGAGTCACACGTTTTTCGATTTCAGTACGCGATATTGATGCAGCTTTTGCCGCAGTAAATGAATACGACATCATCGTGGATACCACAGGCGGAGGCCCCGTTTATACACAACGACCACGTAATGACACCCAAGCCGTTATGATGCGTGACCCCGATGGTTTTGTATTTGAATTTGTACAATCAGGCAACCCTATTGTCACTGACGTTCCGGAGAGCAGCAATATATACAATGCCCGATCATCACTGGCTCTTGAGGAAAGAGAACGCTCGATGGAATTTTATGGAGACATTCTTGGCTATGAGGCAGCTGACCCTAATACAGTGATCGACGCAGTTCTTCTCCTAGAGGGAACTCCAGAGGCTGTAGCAACATCCGGTCGCACACAACCACCCGGTTCTACCAACGTCTGGTTTTTCTGGGAATTTAGCAACATTGCACGAACTAAACGTGAGCCTAATGTCCAGGATCCTGGAGCTTCAGTTATTTCACTGAAGGTAGAAGGCTTGTCCGATCTGGTGAATAAGATTGACGAAGCCGGCTTTAGCATTGTCACCGCAGGTAGACAGGCCCTAAGTCTGAATAACAATCGTCTCGGAATACTTGTTCGTAGCCCTGATGGTTTGCTTGTAGAGCTGATTGAAGATCTTTAAACAAGTAAGCATCTAGATATCCTAGCTTAAGCTGGCTATTAACTAATTAAAGCAACTAAAGAGTTAAATGGCTTGCTTGCTAAGAAATCCACATGCTGGTTTCGTAGTAATTGCCAACAATAAATACGCTTAAGCCTCTAGGGTTTACTATAAAAAATGACCCAACATACAAGGTATATCCTTTGGAAATAGTTAAAAACCATAACGCAAAACTTAACCGAATCACAATTTTGTCTATTACTGCAGTTGTTGCTATGGGTGGTTTATTGTTTGGTTACGATACTGGCGTTATTTCTGGTAGCCAGCTTTACTTTACTGAATATTTTGCATTAAGTAATGCAGAACAAGGTTGGGCCGTAAGTAGCGCAATATATGGTTGCTTGTTTGGGGCTTTATTTAGCGGATATCTGACTAAAAAGATAAGCCGTAAATTTACCTTAATTTTTTCGGCTGTTTTGTTTATTGTCTCAGCCTGGGGTTCTGGAGCAGCGGATTCTCTTTCGGTGTTGGCTTTTTACCGCATTATCGGCGGTTTGGGCGTCGGCATGGCGTCGATGACAGCCCCAATGTATATCGCTGAAATTTCTCCACCCAAAGAACGAGGCCAAATGGTTTCTTACTACCAATTGGCAGTCGTTATTGGTTTTTTTGTCGTGTTCGTGGTCACCTATTTTATCGGTAACAGCGGCGCCCAAAATCTATCTTCACTAGCAAATACTGACCTTCACACTTGGAATGTTGAGCGCGGGTGGCGAATCATGTTTTGGTCTGAGATTATTCCCGCTGGTCTGTTTTGTATTCTGCTATTTTTTGTTCCACACACCCCTCGGTGGCTCATTATGAAGGGCCGTACATCTGAAGCCCAGGAAGTCTTGTCAAAGATCACAGCCAGTAAAGAAGAAGCTAGGCTAGAACTAGAAGATATCGCATTATCTTTTTCTGAAACCAAGCAACATCATAAGGTTACGCTTGCCACTAAGGGTATGGGTTTAATTCTATTTATTGGCATCATGCTTTCTGTTTTTCAACAGATTACCGGGATTAACGCCATCCTTTACTATGGGGCTGAAATTTTTAGTAATGCTCTGGGTTATGGTCCTGAAGATGCTTTGAAGCAACAATTGTGGACAGCTGGCGTTAATTTGGTCTTCACCTTTATCGCAATTTTTACCATCGATAAGTGGGGACGTAAACCACTAATATTAATTGGCACTACCGGAATGTTTTTAGGGCTTAGCATCTTAACCATAACCTTATACAGCCAGCAAATTGGCATTCTCTCTTTGCTTGCGATTTTGTTATTTATCGGTTCTTTTGCTATGTCTTTAGGGCCTGTAGTGTGGGTACTACTTTCTGAAATATTTCCCAATACAATTCGCAGTGTTGCCATGGCAATTGCAGTAGCCGCTCAATGGCTATTCAACGCTATCGTCGCCAATAGCTTTCCTGTGGTTAATGGCAGCCAACTCAATAATGAAACATTTAACGGCGCACTACCCTACCTTATCTTTGCTGTATTAAGTGTTGTTACATTTGTTTTTGTCTGGCGTTTAGTGCCAGAAACTAAGGGCAAAACACTTGAGGAATTGGAATCAATCTGGACAGGAGAAAAAGTATTTCATCAGGCCGATGAAATTGAACCAGATCTAGATTAGTCAGGCTAATTGATTGAGAGTTTAAGCCTTGTCTGTCTGAGGATCTGCAGTATCAATTTTTGTCCCTGCTTGAGTATCAACTATTACGGCTATAGCGCCATCACCAATAATATTACATGCTGTACCAAAACTGTCTTGAGCTAAAAACAGGGCAATCATCAAAGCCAATGTCGCTTCATCAAAACCTAGAATGCTTGAAAGTATGCCAAGCGCCGCCAAAATTGTGCCCCCAGGAACGCCCGGTGCAGCAATGGTAATCACTCCTAATGTAAGGATAAATGGAACAAGCATTAGTAAACCTGGTGTAGCCAGCGACGGCGATAACAGCATTACTGCGACAGCGCAGGTTATGATAGTAATCGAGCTGCCAGATAAATGAATTGACGCACAAAGCGGAATAACAAATTCACGGGTAGGCTCTGATATTTTATTTTGTTGTGCCTGCCGCAGAGTAACCGGAATTGTTGCAGCACTAGACATAGTTCCAATGGCGGTTACATAAGCCGGTAACATGACTTTTATTAAGCTAAACATATTTCTACCCGACACAAAGGCAGCAAGAGAATAAAGCACAAAAATCCATAACCAATGCAGAATAATGACTAATACCAACACTTTGGCAAAAGTATAGAGATAAACAAATGCTGTACCGCTAGCCGCCAAGTCAGTAAATATTCCTGCAATATAAAAAGGCAATAACGGTATCACGACTTTTCTTATCGCGAGTTCAATGATTAGCTTGCCCTGCGCTATTATCTCTTTTAATGCGCTTGTATTTACACTAGCTGAAGTAAGCTGAATACCTATACCAAACAAAAACGCTGTCAATAATGCGGTCACCACATCCATCACTGGAGCAACACTAAAATCTATAAATGGAGCCAATTCTATAGCCTGAACATTTACTGATTCCGGGTCGACTCCATTTAATAAAGTTGGAAGTAGAAACAACGCAATCGCACATGCAATAACCGTTGCTACAATTGTTGATACATACGCTGTGACAATGGTCAATCCCAAAAGCCTGCCGGATGAATTCGGAAGACTGGATATTCCGTGACTAATAAAAAACAAAATAATAAACGGGATGAGGAATACAATTAGCGCACCAATTACAGTTTGAATGGTGATTAATAGTCGGACAATAAACTCAGGAGCAAACAATCCAACTATTAGCCCGGCTATAATTCCTAGTAACAATTTGATAATTAATTTCATATAAACCCTTAGGTTAATAATAAAAGAGCTTGATAAAGAACAAGAGTAAGCAAGATAAATAATAAAACTATTGTTGTACGAACCTTGTTGTCTCTACTATATCAAACATAAGAGTAGACTAATTTCTTATTTAGTTAAAACATAACATGCCAGAATCGATTCCTTTACAAGCTTTTATATTTGGCTTAATCAGTGCGGCTTCATTGCCTTTAGGCGCAATCGTTGCCAGATTTTGGTCGCCTGGAAACCGAGTAATAGCTGCCTTAATGGCATTTGGTAGTGGCGCCCTTCTTGCTGCGCTGACTATTGATCTTGTGGTTGAAGCTCTGGAAAGAGACCACTACTACCAGCTGGCATCAGGCTGCCTGATTGGCGGCATTTTGTTTGTAATACTAAACAAATGGATCAACAGCCAAGGTGGTTTCTTGCGTAAAGTTGGCACAACCGTAAGCTATTTAACTCATGCCAAGAGTAAAGACTTTAAGCGTCTGTTTAAACGTTTAAGCCAATCTCCGCTTTTTAATGCACTGCCTCCACAACAGATTCAACACTTGGTTCCTCTTATCGAACGGGAAAACTTTCAGCCGGGAGAAAACCTTATGCTGCAGGGGCTCGAAGGCGATAGCCTTTATATAATCGATGCAGGTCAGGTGAAAGTCGTCGATGACATAAACCATCACCAAATTACAAATTTGGGCCCTGATGATGTGGTTGGAGAAATTTCCTTATTAACAGGGAATTCCCATACGGCAACTGTAACCGCCATTGGAGAAGTATCAGCCTGGGTATTAAAGAAAGATGATTTCGATGAGCTCGTTCAAGAAACGCCTGAATTTGCAAAAGCCATCATGGGACTAACCGAGCATCGACTCAAAGAATTAGGCACAGAAAATTCCTTAAATAAACAACAAGCTAAAGAATGGTATGAACTAGCTAAACATAGAGTCGATGACGCTATCACACCACCGACAGCTAGCGATATAGAAGAAGCTGCGATAAGTTTTAGCGCGGCTCCACTTGCGATTTGGCTCGGGATTTTTCTGGATGGTATTCCTGAGTCTTTTGTTATCGGCTCCAGCATGTTACATGCGAGCATCAGCATCTCTTTAATCGCAGGATTGTTTCTGTCTAATTTTCCAGAGGCATTCTCCAGCTCATTAGGTATGCGTGAACAAGGCTATAGTTTCAATCGAATTCTTACTATGTGGACTTCGCTTATGATATTCACGGGAATTGGAGCTTGGCTTGGTAGTATTTTCTTTGTCGGAGTAGCGCTAACAACCTTTTCCTTGGTTGAAGGAATTGCTGCAGGCGCCATGTTAACGGTTATTGCCGAAACCATGTTGCCTGAAGCCTATCATCGAGGTGGTGGTGTCACAGGAATCTCGACCTTGTTAGGCTTTCTTGCAGCAATATTTTTTACCACCCTGTAAGGCAATTCGCTAAAGCGCTTACATAAGCTTTATTGATTACCAAAACCAGCAAGAATGACGCCGTAAATTGACATGGCATCCCAAATGTTTTGCAAGCGGATATTTTCATTTTCGGCATGCTGGTTATTATCATGATTAGCCAATGGCAAAACGATAATAGGCATATCCATTCGAGTCGTAAAATCTTCCAAGGGCAAACCACCTCCCATGCTTGGCGTAAGAATCAGCTCAGGTATCACACTTTGTAAAAGTTGAGCCAGACGTTGCGGCATAACACCATCCATAGGTGTGCGTATGCCTAACCCGCCTCTTCCGAGCCAATCAAGTTTAATGACTTTTTCATTATTCCTGAGAATTTCATTTGTCGGATCTTCATAAACAATATGAAAGCCTTGCCCAGCGATGTGAGCTTCTATCAATGTTTCAACAGTCTCAGGTAATTGATTGGCAACCAATCTGAGATTCAATGCAACAGTGGCGCTTGAAGATATAGCATTACCTACACTGCCTCCTGACATATCACGCACATTTATAGCTGGCAACATTACCAGCTCTTCAATCCTGGCGCCGTTTCCTTCAGGTGTATTAATAGCAAGTTCATCTTTGAGTGATTCAGTAATATCAGGTATCGCAGCAATAGCTGAACGCTCCATATCGCTAATAGGCGCAACATCATCATAGTAACCTTCAACCAAAATACGGCCTGATTCATCTCGCATACTGGTCAACAAATAAGCTAATTGCATAAATGGATTCGGCGCCCAATTGCCATAATGTCCGTTATGTAGAGGCCTATTAGCACCATAAGCTGTCATATTGAGACCTTTAACGCCTCTCACCCCAAAAACCAATTGAACATTCCGAGACTGGTGCATTGGGGCATCACAAAAAAGCATTAAATCAGCATCCAGCAAACCTGGATAAGCATCGATGATATTCCCAAGTGTGGGAGACCCTCGTTCTTCTTCGCCGTCCAGAAGAAGTTTAATATTTACTGATAGCTCAACATCATTAGCTTTTAGAGCATCCAAGGCATGTATAAGTGCAATAATAGGCATCTTGTCATCCCCAGCAGAACGGCCATAGAGACGCCACTCCGGATCAAAACTTCCAGTAAGCGCTTCAACATCTACAGGCTGTCCACCGGCCTGCAAGGTCGCATCTAATAAAGTTGGTGAAAACGGCGGGTATGCCCAATTCTCGACTTGCACCGGCTGCCCGTCATAATGGGCATATAAAAGCAGCGTTTCACTTGCTTCAGCTTGCATCAATTCAGCATAAATATAAGGAGAGCCTCCAGCTTGAAGGCGCTGAGTAGTGAAGCCTCTTGCTTCTAATAAGGTAGTAATATGATCAACATTGATATCCATATCAGCTTGATTATCAGGAATATTAGGCAGGGAGAGTAAGTCCATGAAATCCTGGATTATCACTTTCTCCATGGGAGCACGATACTCATTGATCAGCTGACTCACTTCCAAAGGGCTAGAGTTCTGTGCAGATATGGCGCTACTAAATAACAAAGCAGCAAAACAAAACAAAATTTTATTAAGCGCCAAATGAAAACTAAGAGATAACTTTTTGTCACTAATCAACTTACGCATACCACATTCCTCGAGGGGTAAAATTCTTTTTATTTAGCTCAATATCTAAAAAATCTAGCATATCACTCTTTTGATTTCACCATCATGGTCTTATTATCTGTGTTTATAAGAGAAATACATCGATACTATTGCGACGAATACTCTTATTGATAATGTATTTGGTATCCAGTAATGTAAATTTTTATTATTCAAAAAAGCCCAAGACTTATAGGAAGTAGTATTGAAATTTAAGGCCTTATTTAAGAAAAAACAGCCTTCCTGGAAAGACCTTTATGAGGTCGGCATTGGCACTTATGGAGAACCCACGGTGTTGCATTGGGGCGAGCCAGCAACGCTTAAAGTCGGCGCCTATTGCTCAATCGCTGATGGCGTAAAAATATATTTAGGTGGCAATCATCGAGTCGATTGGATGACCACATATCCTTTCCCAGCATTTCGGGAGAGTGCAAAGCACATAAGCGGACACCCCGCCACTAAAGGCGATGTCATTATTGGCCACGATGTGTGGATTGGTGATGATGCCAAAATATTATCTGGCATCAGTATCGGCAATGGCGCTGTGATCGGCTCTTCAGCCGTCGTTACAAATAATGTGGCGCCCTATAGCATTGTCGCCGGCAACCCTGCCAAACACATTAAAATGCGTTTCACTGATGAAGAAGTCATAGTGCTGCAAGCTCTATGTTGGTGGAATTGGAAGGACGCAAAACTGGACGCTGCTATGCCCTCTTTACTGCAAGGTAATGTAAGTAGATTGCAGGCTTTTTCCATGGAATACGACCAGTCTAAATAAAATATTCGCGAAATAGAAAGTTGAGTGAGAGCTTGATTAGAATTGCATATGCTCTAGAATGGTCTCCTTTTTCCTAGGCAAGAATTATTAATACATCTTGCTCTCTATAATTCACTTTTAAGCCAATGATCTCACTACAAGAAGTTTCCCTACGCTTGGGTAGCCAGCTTTTACTTGATGAAGCCGACCTTACTATCTATGCCGGACAAAAAGTCGGCATCATCGGGCGTAATGGCACCGGCAAAACCAGCCTGTTTAAACTACTGATGGGGGAATTAAGCCCTGATACTGGCGAATTGGATTTCCCTAAAGACTTACGCAAATCCCAAATGCGACAGGAAACAGTAGGGTCGGCACGCTCTGCTGTCGATTATGTGATTGATGGAGATGTAAAATTTCGAGCAGTAGAGAAAAAAATCGCGCTTGCCGAAAAAGCCCAAGATGACCATAAGCTGGCACTCTTACATGCTGAGTTAGATTTACTCGATGGCTGGACCATAACAAATCGAGCAGAACAATTATTATCTGGTTTGGGGTTCCCTCTAGAAGACTTTGCTAGAACTGTCAAAGAATTTTCAGGTGGTTGGCGCATACGCCTGAACCTTGCTCAGGCCCTCATGACACCTTCAGACATGCTATTACTGGACGAACCCACTAACCATTTAGACCTGGAAGCTACACTATGGTTGCAACAGTGGCTCTTGCGCTACCAAGGAACCTTATTACTTGTTTCTCATGACCGAAGTTTTCTGGATGTTGTGGTCAGTCACATTATCAGTTTCGAAAATAAAAAACTTTATTTATATCGCGGCAATTACAGTGATTACGAAAAACAAAAAGCGGAACGCATGGCTCAACAGCAAGCTGAGTATGAAAAACAACAAAGCCGCAAAAAAGAGATCGAATCTTTTGTACGGCGTTTTCGTGCCAAGGCTTCAAAAGCACGTCAGGCCCAAAGCCGTTTAAAAGAACTTACGCGGATGGTAGATATAGCACCAGCCCACATTGATTCACCCTTTCACTTTAAATTTCTGGAACCGGCAAAACTTCCTGATAGTCTCTTAGCGACCGACAAAATTGCTATCGGCTATGAAAGTCCTTTAATACAAAACTTCTCTACCAATATTCGCTCTGATTCACGCATTGGCTTATTGGGATCTAATGGCCAGGGGAAATCCACTTTACTAAAAGTGTTAGCTGGCAAGCTGCCTTTAATGGGAGGAGAAATAAATCGCTCCGACCATCTTAAAATTGGCTACTGTGCGCAACATCAGGTAGATGAGCTGGATATTTCATCTACTCCGATGAAGCTCATTCAAAAACTCAGTAATAATGTAAGAGAGCAAGAGATTCGTAATTTCCTAGGCGGTTTTGATTTTCGCGGAGACAGAGTGACGGAAACTATCGAACACTTCTCCGGTGGAGAAAAGTCCCGCTTAGCACTGGCCTTAGTTGTCTGGCAAAAACCCAATTTATTATTAATGGATGAACCCACAAACCATCTTGATCTTGAAATGTGTCATAGCCTGACTGTCGGGTTGCAGGAGTTTTCCGGCGCGTTGATATTGGTATCGCATGACCGTCATTTGCTCAGCAATACAGTTGATCAATTTTTATTAGTAAAAGATGGCAAGCTGGATATTTTCGAAGGCGACCTTAATGATTATGAAAAATTATTATTAGAAAGTAATAAATCTGATAATGCAGAGAGCAAACCTAAAGAAGGCAAGCTGAATAAAAAAGAAGCCAGACAAAAGTCTGCAGAAAAACGCCTGCAATTGAAAACATTGCGATCTAAGGCAAGCAAATTAGAAAAAGAAATCAACCTCAATCAAAATCGACTCGCTACCATTGAAGAAAAACTAGCCGATTCATCTCTTTATGAAGAGGATCAAAAAAACGAGCTTAATATCTTCCTACAGGAAAGAACACAGCTGGTTTCCGCAACATCTATCTTAGAGGAAGAATGGTTAAGTGCCATTGAGAAGATCGAAGAATAGGACTTGATTTATAAATTATTTTGCGAGATTATTGTTCGAAGCAGTACAAATATCTTATACGCATTTTGCGTTAATCATTAATTTCGGTCATATAACAATGAATAACATACATGATATGGGCGGCTTCACTCAGTTCGGCCCTATACCTCGAGAAACTAATGAGCCTGTCTTCCACTCTGAATGGGAGAAAAAGGTTTTCGCCATGAATATTGCCACTTTAGCTTTTCTTGGGCCTGTCGATCGAGCAAGACATGCGGTTGAACGCCTAAACACTATTGAATACTTAAATAGCTCATATTACCAACGCTGGCTTCGCGGCGTAGAAATAATGGGTAAAGACCTTGGTTATTTATCAGATGAAGAAATTGCGACTGGTAAGGCCATTAATCATAAAGAAACTCCGCACCCTCCGCCTGATGCCGCCATGATAGAAGGCTTAAGTCGCGGTGGCGTCCCAGCAGACAGAGATGATGGAAGAACACCTGCATACAATGTTGGCGATAAAGTTCGTGTACGCGTTCTAGAATCTAAAGGCCATAGCCGTGCAACCAACTATGTTAAAGGCAAAGTTGGCGAAATAACGCATTTTAACGGTTCCCATGTTCTTCCTGATAGCCATGCTCATGATTTAGGTGAAAATGCACAACCTCTTTATACGGTTAGATTCGAAGCAAAGACTTTGTGGGGAGAAAACGTTGATCGCTTAGATTGTGTTTATATTGATCTGTGGGAAGACTATCTAGAATCTGCATAACAAGAATCTGAAAAGGTTAGAACAAAATGACTACACATAACCATGACCACGCAAACCCTTATCATGAAAGTGATCGTGACGAGGCGACGAATAAAGCTATGGCTGAAAGAGTCGATAAAATGGAAGCTCTCCTACTTGAGAAGGGCTTAGTGTCTCAAGGCGCTCTTGATAAATTAGCCGACATCTATGAAAACGATCTTGGCCCAATGAATGGCGCTAAAGTCGTCGCACGCGCCTGGGTTGATCCAGATTTTAAAAAACGTTTATTGGAAGATGCTACTTCAGCTATCGCAGAGCTCGGCTTTGGAGGTCTGCAAGGCGAGCATATGGTCGCCAAGGAAAATACCTCAAATGTGCATAATGTTGTGGTATGCACCTTATGCTCCTGTTACCCCTGGCCTGTTCTGGGACTGCCCCCTGGCTGGTATAAAAGTTTCGCTTATCGATCCAAAGTGGTCATAGAGCCCAGAGAAGTCTTAAAAGAATTTGGTACTAATGTGCCAGACGATGTTGAAGTTCGGGTCTGGGATAGTAGTGCAGAAATCCGCTACCTCGTGATTCCTGAAAGGCCTGAAGGCACAGAGAATCTCAATGAAAGTGAACTAGCTGAGATCATCGAAAGAGACTCTATGATTGGAGTCACTAAGGTATCAGCTCCATGAAGGAAGAGCGCAAAGCTAAATCAGAAATTGCCGAAATGAGCGGATCAGCTGCCCTACCGCGTAAAAGTGGTGAAATGGTTTTCCATGATGATTGGGAAAGAAAATCTTTTACACTTGCAGTGAGCCTTTCAGAACAAGGGCTTTTTGAGTGGCATGAATTCCAAAGTGAATTAATTTCCGCCATAAAAGAGGCTGAAGGTGATGACCCTAATCATCCTAGCAGAGGTTATTTCGAAAGCTGGCAGGCTTCCCTGGAAAGCTTATTAGCAAAAAAACTTGCCTAGCATATAGATAATATAAAGAATTTTTGAGGTTTTAAAAATGCAAACAGCTAAAATAAAAAATACATTTATAAAAACATTAGTAGCAGTTGTATTCGCTTTTCTGATGCCATCATTAGCACTAGCTCATCACTCTTCTTCCGAATTCAGTAATGCTGGAGTTGAACTAGAAGGGACGCTGCTTCAAGTTAGTTGGCGCAACCCTCATCCTAGTTTAACTTTTCAGTCAGCGAGTACTGGAGAATTATGGAATATCCAGATTCCAGGCACTATCGAATCGCTAACAGCGAACAACATAACGGCCAACTCTTTTGAAATAGGTCAAACAATTAATATTGCAGGTCTTATATCAACTCGAATAGAAAATTACGTACAAGGTACGCACATTCTATTTTCTAACGGTGAGGAACTACTTCTTAAGCAAGACTTACAGCCTCTTTGGACTCAACCAACTGAAACAATGAGCCAAGCAATCGCTACAAACAATGTAATACTTCTAGATGAACCAACCAACGCCGCCTTCAATTATAAATGGCTTTTAAGCTTTAGCATTATTGCTGGCTTACTTTCAATTTGTGGCTATATAGCATTTAGAAATAATAAATCTCAGCTAGCTCTTTAACACGAAGCAACAATATTTCCACGCTAACAATTTTTAAAAAATACTATTAGGTAGCAATATGAGCAAGCTCTATGGCGAACAGCACAGAGGGTTTCAAGACGAATTTGAAACTCGAAAACTAGCAGACACTATTGAAGATGTAATTGTTCATGCAGAAGTATCAGACGAGGAAAAAGCGTTTATAGAAAGCCGAGATATGTTTTTCCTTAGTACCGTTGACCATTTAGGTAGGCCTTCTGTGTCTTACAAAGGCGGTGAAAAAGGCTTAGTTAAAGTAGTCGACGCTAATACGCTTGCCTTCCCTAGCTATGATGGGAATGGCATGTATCTTTCAGCCGGAAATATGACTATCAACAATAAAGTCGGCATGCTTTTTATTGATTTTGAAAACCCTCACCGTCTAAGAATATATGGAGAGGCAAGTGTCTCGAATAATGACCCTTTATTGTCTGAATACAACGATGCGCAGCTCATTATTAGAATAAAGATTACTGAAATGTGGATCAATTGCCCACGCTACATTCACAAGTATCAAAGAGTTGAAACCTCAAAATATGTTCCACAAAAAGATACTGAAGCCCCCTTGCCTGAATGGAAAAAACTAGACTTATTTCAAGAGATGTTACCTTCTAAAGATCCAGGGCAAGGCCGAAGAACAAGGCGGCACTATCAGCTTAGAAGAATTGCAGGAATATGAAAAAAGAGATGATTAATGGCAATCTTCTTTAATAGTTTCATAAATAAATAGCCAAAAAAAGCCTCGTTATCCGAGGCTTTTTTTATACATGGTGGTAAATCATTACGGCTTCTGAAATATCAATACCGCTCGATCCGTAAGGCCTCTCATTGCAAATGGTGCGGCATCCCTAGGGTCTTCTGGATGCGCCAATAAAGAACTATCCGAGATTAATTCAAAACCGGCAGCGGTGACTTCTTCAATAATTGTATTGGCATCAATTCGGTGCGCAGTATCTGCAACACTCCATCCAGCACCATCTACTGATTTATGGTCGATAACAATGTATTTTCCGCCAGACCTTAAAGCAGCAAATAAGGCATTATTCACGCCCATTGGATCATTGCCCCGTTCTGGCAAATCGTGATAGCCATTAATGAGATAAGCCGCATCTGCAGCATTCGGATAATCAGCGTTATCATAATCCTGCAAGCTATATTCGGTATTAGCATGGGAAGCAGCAAAAGCATTTCCAGCTTCAGCGCCAAAGCCTTCAAAAGCCACTAAATCATACATATGAAGACTTCCATTTGCGCCAATGGCTTCTGATATTATCGTTGAGTAATACTGTCCTAGAACAGACAATTCAATAATAGTGTCGCCTTGATTCAAGTCTGCCAAGGTTAAAATTTCTGCGGGCAATCGATTACTATCACGCGCCGTGTCTTCATCGCTTCGAGCACTTGATTCAACCGCATTACGGATATGTGCAGGTGTGTTAGTCTGGCACTCATGTATTCCTGTGCGACTGCTTGATAGGAAACACCAAAGCCCAGCATTATCAGAGCCAATTAACTTAAAACACGTTTCTTTCAAACCTCATTCTCTCTCTCCGGATATTAAAATATTTAAAAAAGCACTAGAGCGCTATTATAGCACTCAGGTACATGTTTGTATTTAAACGTTTGGTTCCCCAGTCGCTATTGCAGCCATAATTTACACAGTCGCTAATTACTAAGCACGGTCTTTATAAGCTGTCCGACCAAGCAGTCGTTTCCATAAATATCGATACAACTTCTTTAACCAGCGCGCCATTTTCTCTTGATGCCGCTCTAGCTTGCACCCAATCAGGGTCGCTTCTGAAGGCCTCCCAGTTAGCCGCAGCCGACTCTCTATCTGGATGTGCGATTATATATATCAAGGTATTTTCGCTCAGCTCTCCATCTCTGAGGCACCCAGTAGGCGATGTTTCGAATACCATGCTTTTCAAATAGAGCTACTAGTGTGATTTTCAAAGCGAGCCAATAAATCATCCAGGCGCCCTTCATGCGTAGTGTATGTTCTTAATTCGTAGATATCAGCTCTGCGCCAGCGGTAGCAGCTAAGATCGAATGCGAATAGACAAGTGGATAGTAAGTTTTTCATTATGTCTTTATGCATGTTCCCTTCCGTATTA
The DNA here is from genome assembly GCA_943789335.1 of uncultured Pseudomonadales bacterium. Classification (GTDB taxonomy): domain Bacteria; phylum Pseudomonadota; class Gammaproteobacteria; order Pseudomonadales; family Pseudohongiellaceae; genus UBA5109. Next base: position 86,433 of record CALSTS010000007.1, read on the forward strand.
GGTGGTAGGTAAAGTACTAGGCAAATGATACCTTATTATTCTGGTACGCTAAGCATACTTTTCAAACTTAAAGTGGAGTAACATCAAGGCTATTATCGTGAGTAACACCACATCATTGAGCTAAATTAGGCTGGCAACCCTTCTTCCAGCAGCAGTTGCTTTCAGAAGAAGTAGGCATTCCGTTATTTCCTGCCCGCATAATCGAGCAACATAAAACAATTATTGAAGTTGCCACAGAGTCCGGTATTATTACATTGAAGCTATCTAATTCCATGCCGCCTCTTAACTGTGGGCGACTGGATTTTGCTTGATGAAAGATGAATATTTTTTCTCGCTCTATTGGAGCGTCAAAGTTGCTTCAAACGAAAAGCGGCAGGAGATGCAGTTTTCGGAACAATTAATTGCCGCCAATGTTGATACTGCATTTATTGTTTGCTCGCTTAATCAGGACTTCAATCTAAACAGAATAGAACGTTATTTAAGCCTTGTTTATGAGGCTGGCGCTGAGCCTGTAATCGTATTAAGCAAGCTTGATCTATGTTCCGAGCCCTGACAGCTATACAACGACCAGGTTCAAAGCTTAAGCTCTTCGCTATGCGTTGAGCTGGTCAATGGCTTGGACACTCTCATAGCGCATCAGCATTGCATCCACTGGTTTCCAAGCTGGCAGAACTATTGTCATGCTGGGCTCATCTGGCTCTGGTAAATCTACCCTTAACGAACAATCTATTAGGATTAGACGCTCAGCTTACTAATGCTATCCGTGAGGACGATGCCAAAGGTCGTCATACCACCACTCGACGGTCGCTTCTAATGTCCACAGATGATGGCGCAATGATTATTGACACACCCCGGCATGCGAGAAATTCAGTTAAGTGGCCATGAAGATGGCATGTGGCCGAAACCTTCGCGGATATTGAAGCGCTATCCAAAGGATGCAAATTTCAGCGATTGCCAACACGAAAGCGAACCGGGCTGCATAGTTAGTAAGATAGGCCATAGAAAGCGGCGAACTTGATGAACGCCGGTTAAGCAATTACTTGAAGTTATCACGCGAACAAGCTTTTAATGCCGCCAGCATTTCTCAACGCCGGAGCTCTGATAAAAAAACCGGACGCCTCTATAAAAAAGTAATCAAAGAGTCACTTAAATTAAAAGGCAGATAGTAAATTTCGGTATCTTCGGTTCTAAGACAATGAAATATTTTTGCTATAATTGCTAACGCGGTAGACGAAAAAAAACTGGATCTTTTATCAAAAATTAGACGGATAGCTCAAATGACCCAATGGCAATGTAAAAAATTTGATGAACTTACAAAGGAAGAGTTGTATCAAATTTTAAAGGTCCGCCAAAATGTTTTTATCCTTGAGCAAAATTGTGCTTATGAAGATATAGATGGTTTAGATGACGCTGCGTGGCACCTAATTGGCTCTGATATAGACGCCCTAGGCTCACTAAGTATAAACGCTTATTTACGAATTCTTGGCCCTGGTGTGAAATACACAGAAATTTCTTTTGGCCGAGTGTTAATCTCTATGCACGCAAGAGGATTCGGCTTGGGTCAGGAATTAGTGGCAAAGGCCATATCAATAATTAATGAAGAATTTCCAAATCAATCAATTAAGATATCAGCTCAACAACATTTGCTTCGCTTCTATTCAGCCTTTGGCTTTGAGAGTGTTTCAGACCCATATGATGAAGATGGTATTGCTCACATAGAAATGTTGAAAGTTTAAAGCTAATTGCCACCATAAATAAGCAGCTCTAAATTAAATAATGCTCTTTATGTCTTAGTAGGTTACATTTTATAAATATTAATCATACTGATACGCGGACCTAAGACGTCCCTCACGGAAACAATTCCCATGAATTCAACAAAACTAGAAAAGCTTCGCAAGTTAGCTGAAAAATTGATTTTAACGATAGCAGGCTTAATCAGCATTATCGTGAAATGGAAGAAACTTCGGCCAACATAAAACCTTATGCCGGCTATTCAACTCTACTAAGAGCACCACAACATACAAGCCTTAAAGAGCTAGAAATTGCTCTGATCGGAGTACCCTTTGATTTTGGGGTTACAAATAGACCAGGCGCACGTTTTGGGCCACAACAGATTAGAGAAGTTTCATCTATGGCTGAAGGTCCGATGCATCATGAAAGCAAAATTATACCCTCGCAGCTTTGTCGCTTTGGTGATTATGGAGATGTAAATTTTGAAAGCACTTATAATCTTGATCAGGGCATCGAAGAGATTGAAGCTTACTACCACAAGGTAATCGATGCAGGTGTAATTCCAATCTCTGCTGGCGGAGATCACTCTATTACCTACCCCATTCTCAAAGCAGTAGGCAGAGAAAATTCTGTGGGCTTAATCCATATCGATGCACATGCCGATACAG
>CALSTS010000008.1 GCA_943789335.1 uncultured Pseudomonadales bacterium
AACATGACATTATTTTCTGAAGAAGAGGAACTCGAAATATTAAAGCAAAGTGAAGTGGTTTCAAGCGAAATTCCAATTGAACTATTGCAGTCTTTTTTAGAAAAACTTTGTTACAAACTTATGACCATTAACGTAGCTGATTGGATAAACAGTGAAATTGATAATTTGAAAGAACTTCATCTGCAATCGGCCATGCCTGATCACGCCAGCATGGATCGATTTATGCGCTATAGCACCACACTCAGCAATCAGCTTTCAAAAGCTATTGGCGAGCTTCGCCATATAATCAAGGAAAGAAAAGCTGCTTAAAAAAAACATTTAACAATAAATAACACAAAAACTGCTGGTAGTGTTAAGTCCCATATTAGACATCCCAACATCTCTGAAAAGTAGGTATATACTGCCTTATATAGCTTTACAAGCCCCTCTAATTAGAATGCTGTTAGATTAGCAAATAGTTCAGCCACTTGCTTCTTTTTCTTATTCAGATCCACCTCTTCTTCATAGGGAGAGGCCTGCTATGTAAGCTTTGTAGTTTTATTAGTACACATCAGAAAGTATTCTAGAAAAAAAGTGGGAAGGTAGTAATGTCTACTTTCGGCCACTAGAAGACTTTACTTTATTCTAGCTTCAACCAATTTAAGAGATTAACTTTTCTATCCTTCTATTAATTTTATTCATTGTATTAGCTTTACTTATTTAGATGAGCTTTGTGCTAGTAATAGCGCACCTTCTATACCTGAACGTTCCCCCAAAGCAGGTAAGCTAATACGCTCATCAATCGAAGAGTCTGAATTACCTAGCTCGCCATATCCGTTTAAAAGTTTTCTTGTAGTTTCACGAATTTGATCAATTAATCTATGATTGTTCATAACGCCTCCACCAAATATCACTCTTTGAGGAGCCAAGATTAAAATTACATTTGCTGCTAGCTGACCAAGATAGTTACCAATAATTTCGAAGGCGTGATGTGATTCAGCCAGCTCATTCAAAGAAGCTCCCCATCGTTTTTTGATAGCTGTTCCGCTCGCTAGTCCTTCTAGGCAATCTCCATGAAAGGGGCAAACACCTGCAAAATCTTGATCAAGTGAATGACGCAAAACTCGGATATGACCCATTTCAGGATGCTGTTCACTTTGTAATATATCCTTATTGATACAGAAACCGCCACCAATGCCCGTGCCAACTGTAATATATACTACAGATTGCCTTATCCCCTCCCCTTGGGTGTGATTCTGCCAATGCGGCTGCATAAACGTCGGTGTTTATTATCACAGGGCATCTGAAAACGTTGTGAGAAAGGTTTATATAAATCTGTATGGGACCAATCTGCTTTTGGAGTATTTAGAATATATCCGTAGCCATTTGTGCCCGCTTGAAGATTTAAAGGGCCGAATGAGGCGATGCCAAAACCTGCATAGCTATCATTTTTAGTTTCTAGTGAGGCAAAAAAGTCTGTAACAGCTTTCAATGTTTTTGTCGGAGTAGTAGTTAAAATACAAGTTTTAGCTACTGTCTGTTTATCTGAATTTACTGCCTCACAAACAAACTTAGTGCCTCCTCCTTCAATTGCGCCAAACAGTGTATTCTTCATTTCATTTTCTCCGTTTCTAGAAGCTTGTTTCTATCGATCAGGTTGATAAAGTAAGTATCTACAGATATGTCTAGAGAAGAAAGGTTTATTGAGCTGCTTAGTCATAATGAGTTACCTAACAACATAACTGTAATTAAAACATCTGATGTTTGGTGTGATTCATTAGTGAAAAGCAACACTAAACCATGTGGAGTAGCTGAAAATAATGAAGTTTACATGGCTGATGAAGATCACCTTTCAATCAAGGGAGCCGAAATATTTGGTAAGTCATTAATCAGCCACTCGCCCTTGGCAAGTTTATTTGCTAAATAGAAAGATAGAGACTCTCATTTATATGGAGCCTAGGGCAGGAAGTCGAAAAGGCACGGTATTTCTACCGAGTGATTTTAAGTACTCTTTAAGTAAAAAGTAATCCCAGGATTAATCAGCGGGTCTCCTGTAAATTCTATCCCTTCATTTTCAAGTGTTTTCTTGATCGCAATTATAGTATTCAGGTTAGCTGAAGGAACGCCCTCCTGCATTTCATAACGACGTATTGTAGCTGGCCCAACTTTACTTGCTTTTGCTAATTCAGCCGCACTCCACCCTAACATAGCTCTTGCTGCCTTAATTTGACCAGAAGATATCATATATATTATTATTGATGTATATTAAATCATTTAAGATGTTTTTTATGTGTGAGAATACCATGATTGACGAAATATTGCCAAATTCAATGGCGCATTTGCTGCTAACACGATACGAGCCTACCGATCGGACTTTATTCAGTACGAAAAAAAAATGGTGTCCTGAAGCACGACCAACAAGCCCCTCCCTGCTACTGCAGAGTTTATGGCAAGCTATGTAGATTATCTAAGCCAGAACGCAAAGAGCGCCACCATACGACGCCGTATCAATAGCCTGGGCACAGTGCTTAAACTCTCCAAGAATTATGACCCCACTAAAGAGCCAGAAGTAGTCCTAGCCTTAAAACGGATGCACCGCAAAATTGGAAGATCCCAAGAACAAGCCGCACCGCTCACCAATCCTCTGCTCAAGCAATTGCTCGATAGTTGCGATAACAGTACTGTTGGGCTGAGAAATAAAGTATTGCTCCGACTCGGTTACGAAACCATGCGCAGAAGGTCAGAACTGTGCGCCTTTAGATTTGAAGATATCGCACAAGTACCCAATGGAAAATCAATAATTAAACTTACCTTCTCGAAAACCGATCAATATGGAATAGGTAAAGTAATACCTATCAGCGAAGAACTGCTGAGCTTATTGAGCCAATGGAAAGCTATCGTTGGGAACGAAGGTTATATTCTAAGATCGATTAATAGACACGAGCATATAAAAGAAAGTCTATGTCCATCAAGCGTCAGCACAATCTTAAAAACGCTTCAAAGAAATTTAAAAGATCCTCTAAGTAAACAGCAACTCAGTGGTCATTCATTGAGAGTAGGCGCAGCACTTGATCTATTAGAGCAAGGAGAACCATTAGAAAAGATTATGATTCGAGGGGGATGGAAAACTGATGCAACTGCCATTAAATACTTAAGACAATGGGTATATTAATATTATAGAAACAACATTACTCAACATTATAGTTAACAATTCCGAATATCGGATAATAATCCTGAACATCATACCTGCGGATTGCCCCCCAAACAAAGTTATTTTTACCAGAGGCTTCCGAAATTTAAAAAATCAATTATTGAAATGAGCTTGGTAGTACGAAGGAAGCGCAGACAATAATTCAGCACTAGGAATTGGTAACCCAGGAAAATGTTGCAATACATTGTAATGTCGATTGACAATAGTGACGGCAGTGAGATAAATGATCTTCAAGTACAACCACGTAGTTCTATGCTCTGCATACCATAGCTCAAGTTCTGCCTTATATGGAGTAATTACTTCATGATGGAAATATTTGTAAGGCCTCCCTGAGCTTTTAAGAATGGCGTCTTCATTACGAAAAAATAATGAACCTACACCGGTGACACCCGGTATTAACTTGCTGATTATGGCTCGCTGTTCATGCGAATAAAGTTCGTAATGGGTTCTAGTCTGCGGACGTGGACCTACAAAACTCATATTTCCTATCAGGATGTTGATTAATTGAGGAAGCTCATTAACCTTGGTTCTACGTAAATAGTTACCGAAGTAAAGTATACGGGGATCTTGATCAAGGGTTAAATCACCTCCGGGTAAATTAGGACTATCTTCAAGCATCGTCGCAAATTTGTAGAGGGTAAAATCATTACCCCCCTTACCCACCCTCTTTTGTCGGTATAATACTTTGTGCTCCCCGGTGAACAGCAGCCCAATACTCGCGCAGAGGAACACCCACGACAAACAAACGAATCCCAGTAGTGCAAAAAATATATCAAGCAGTCTAGTCATATAGCATCACATCCTCTGGTCAAGATATTTACCAGTCTCTTTATGTGCAAATTCCGGCAACAATCCGAAATATAAATTAACAATGTCATCTTTAATCCAAGTTCCCTTCTCTCTTAATGAATTTATGCCATCCATGAATTCGTCCAGCTTAGTTTCATCAAAAGATAGTTGATTACTAATAACCCCTACAGTATCGAACCGTGCCATATCTAGATCTTCACTGTCAGTGAAGAATTCCTCAAAATCCTTTTCTCCAGTAGTGTCACTTTTGAAAAAATAACAGGGCCATTGCTTCTTTGAGATCAAGTCTTCAGTTCTATCTCGGGCTTCATCCTCGGACTCACATTCGTACGGCTCGTAACCATGCTGTCTCAAATATCGAACCGCAATTTCGGGAGAATGTTATAAGATGTAGTTTTTTCACTTAATTTCGGGAAGAAAATGTCTCTATTTTCCCCGAGCAGGCCGGACAGCAAGCAAAGTTCACCAGACTCCTGTAGGGTTACAAAATAGCGACGAACATCATTAGGGGCGGATAAAGGTTGACGCCTAGCAAAGCGCTGATTAAATCCATGAAGTAGAGACCCATCCGAGAAAGCTACATTGGCAAAACGTGCCATTGAAATATTTTTGAGTCAAGCTTTCACGCATCAAAAACATTTCCATAATGCGCTTACTTGCCCCCATCATGTTTACAGGGTTCGCAGCTTTATCTGTAGAGACACAGAAATATTTTTTTGTCCCATTTTCTCTAGCCAAGCGTAAGTTTTTACTGTATTAAAAACATTTACCATGGTCATGCGCATCAAAGTATAGGAATCCTTCTCACTCCTAACATGTTTAAGTGCTGATAAATTAAACACATAATCATACGGGCCTTCATTTGCCATCAGCGCTTCAAATTCAACGCCACCACAATCAAGTGCAAATGTACGAAAGTCACCATCACTATATCCTTCAGTACTACGAATACCTCTTACCAATTCGACCATATTGTTTTCAGAAATATCAACAACATGTAGGCTTCTTGGATTTCTTTTGAAAACCTCTCTAGTAACTGCTTGACCAATGGAGCCTGCTCCACCTATTACTAAAAAAACGCGACGATGTTTACAATTTCTGAAAGAACTTTTTCTGTAGTTTGGATATCGTCCTCAAAAAGATTATCGGATCGTTTGATTAGTGACAAAATTAACGAGTTCGTGAGCATTGGAATAACCTTTTTTATATTTTCGATACTGACTTATAAAAAGCCTTACCTGCCTCCTCAAAAGCAGAACTAGAACACTGATATTGTTTCCATCCTAGCTTCTTAACAGCGTAAGAAGCATCTACTACATAATCACCATAGAGTTTGTCGTATAAATTTAGTTTACAAAAACAAAAGAAAACTAATTTAAGTAGATTTGGGGGAAGTCGAATGGCCCTAAACTTTACACCCAAACCTTTACATATACTTTGCATAATCACCTCTGTGCTAACAGGATTAGCATCTGCAGCAATAAAAGCGTTTCCAGCTGCAGCTGGATGCTCAAGACAAATTCTTATCAACTCATTTAGTGATTCCAAACTACAGTATGAACGTCTATTCTTTCGATTAGGGACAGGTACAGGAATTTTATGAGCCATCAATTGAATAAGTTTCTCAATGTTTCCTGGAGATCCAGGGCCAACAACAAGGCAAGGGCGTATTACAACAACCTCCATTTTTGATGACTCAGACAACGCTATTAGTTCTTTTTCAGCAGATAACTTAGAATATGCATAAGCCTCTAAGTCTGAGGAAACTGTCGATTCATTGATAGAACCTTCCCCTCCATAACTGCGGCCATGTATACCTATTGTACTTAAAAAAACAAATCTTTTAACCCCATGAGCTGCTGCCTGGCGAGCTAAATTAACAGTAAGATTGAAATTTATTGTCATATGTTTGAGAAGTGCATTTCCATTGGCTTCATTTTTATGAGCTCTCCCAGCACAATGCAGCACTACATCTATACCCGAAAGTACATCTGCTCCAGCAGGTGAAGACAAGTCCCAGGTTACTACTTCCACACTAGAATTTTTAATTATAGATTTAGGACGAAAACATGCTCTTACAAAGATATCTGAGGATGTTAGATATTTAACTACAGAACTCCCTATAAAACCGCTAGCACCAGTTACAAGTACTTTCAATTTTGACCCCTTTAATGTTAAGTAAAAACCTAAGCATAAACTATTAATAACATTAATTATTAGAAAACTGTTACCTAAAAAAACCTGAATAAATATCATTGTTAAGATCATTTCTTCAACTTCCCTAAGATATTCCAGCCTAAATAATAAATAGATTTAGCCAGAGAAAATTTCTCAATTTCACGAAATAAATGCCAATGATATTTCAACATTTCAAATTTATTACTAGATATTGAACCCGGAGCATTCCGGTATTGAGCCATGCATTCAGGCAAACAATAAACGTAAGGAGTTTTTTTTAATAAATTTAACCAAAGCCCATAGTCTTGACGTTTACGTATTGATGGCATGTAAACCTTTCCTAGCTTTTGAGTATCGTAAACGGCTGTTAAACAACCCACCTGATTGAATTTAAGCATATCGTAATAATTCATCTTCCTAGGAGCTTTTAATACAGGACCAATTTTATTCCCTTGATTGTCTATTGGCTGATACCAACAATGTGTAAATGAATACTTGTTCTCTATCATAAAAAATATTTGTTTTTCAAGCTTTTCTGGTAACCACTCGTCATCTGCATCTAAAAATGCTATGAATCTTCCGCTGGCATTTTCAATTGCGAAATTTCGAGCAACCGCAGCACCAGAATTGAATTCCAAGACTTTTAGCTTTAACCTAGAATCGTTTTTAGCAAGTTGCCTTAGAATCTTAGGAGTATCGTCGATAGAAGAGTCATCAGTTACTAGCCATTCCCAATCAGAGCAAGTCTGATTAAGGAGGCAACTATAAACAGTTCGAATATACTTTTGTCTGGTGATGATTATAGGTCGGTCGTAATGACTGAAACCAGCGGGAATCTGCAATCATTCATTCTTATACCGTAGCACTGACTTCTACATCATTATCTGAAGCTAAATGTACATTTAAATTTTCAGTACTCGAAAAATTACGATTATTATATTTAGCTAACAATATTCCAGTGACTACAAAATATAAATACGACATGCTCACGAGTATCTGAGCTTCCAACATAAAATTCGCAGCAAGAATAAGAGCAGTAAGAAGCATAAAGTACAATCCAAAAGAATCATTTTCCTGTTTCATCATTAAAAAAGAGATTCTTAAGAGAAAGCTGATAAGAAGAAGGTAAATGAATAATCCTACGATACCAACTCGAACTAAAAGATATAGATAAAAATTATCAGTAGAAGATGCAATTTCTTCACGTAAAGGGCCAAGCCCTATGAGAGGAGAAGTTAAGAATAAATTCCAGGCTTCAATCCATTTATCAAATCGCATAAACAGTGTACTCCCCACTGAAACAATATCATTCCACTCTCCGTTTAATATCATCGAAAGGCCAGCATACAGATAGACATTAATCAACTTAACATAGCTGAGGAGACCATCTTTAAAATAAGAATTAGGATCGTGAAAATTAGAAAAAAGGGAATCCACTTAATAGGTTTTGTTGTAAAAACAAAAAAGATTAAAAGTGTTCCCAAAAATGAAATAAAGCCTGTTCTTGACCCTGATATCATTATAAAAAAAGTAAAAAACAAAAGAGCAACATACAACTTAAACCTAGTCCCAGATGATAAGCTTGATAGATTTCTTGAAATAAAGCTCAAAAGGTATAAAAGAAACCCTGACATCATAAGTGCACTCGAATTTGGATTCCCAAAAAATGAAGTAACACGCTGGGTAGTAAATATTCGAGAACTTTGGTGCTCTGGTGTGTACATAATATTAAATATATACGACATACTAGGAAGAAACCTTTGAACAAGCCCTAAAATTAGTGTCAATAAAGCAAGAACAAAAATTGCTTTTGCAAATTTAAGGTCAGTGAACTTTCGATTTCCAGCCAAGACATAGCCAAAATATATGAGAATTATATATTGAATGTACCTTGATGAATCTAATATGTCTCTTATCCCTACTTGGGATACACCCTGTAACTGACTAAAAATCGTCGATATAAACAATGTTGTTGTAAGCAAAGCTAATAGCGAGCAGACAAATAATAAACTTATAGATAAATTATGATGACGTCGCTTTGTAAGGATAAAAGTATATATTAAAACTATACATATAATGCCGATATCTACCAGCCTAACACCGATACGACCAATAATATCTATTGGGTATGGACGCAGAAACAAAAACAAAAATACCCATAACCCTATAAAAGAAGAGCCATTAGTATTATTGGAAGCTATATTATTCACTATATATAAAATAAATATTCATTTTTGTGGTTGCTAAATTCTAATTATATCTTTTTATCAAAATGCTTCTTACTAAAGTAAAGTTTTCGCTATAAAATTTATTAGCTAAAGTATATTATCGGGGCTATTTGGCCCAATTAGTAAAAGTTAATTTCACTAAAGAAATAGCTTTGACAGTATTAAAACAAAACTCTACTCCCAAATAAAAATATATCATCCTTTATTTATAGAGAGTTAGTAATACTGGGCAATTTCTTTAATGAATCACCTCACTAAAAATATGTAAACTTAAGATATGGAGTTATAAAACATGTACTTGGCAAGTTCTATTATGCAGTACTCAATTAACTTAGTCATCAAAATTGCTGACAAAGCCCTTACTAGAGAAATCGTTCTTTGTAAGAATCGATCTATTATGCCTACTGGTCATAATGGTCCATATCATCAGATTGAAAGCCCTCTTAGAAACTCTGCTCACTGGGCTTTTTGTTTTAGCAAGCTTTACCGTATTACAGGTGATCAACGCTACCGAGAAATAGCTGTACGCTTGTGTAACTACCTCCTGGAACCTGAGTTCGAACACAAGAATGGTGTTTACATACTGCGTCAGAAAGGAAATGATTCCTGCAATGGGGTTATTGGGCCTGCTTGGATTATCGAGGCACTTAACGCATGTATTGGCATAGATATACAACAAGAGGCGGCCTCTTCTCGTCAGTTGCAAATACTTGAACAACTCGAATACTCAAACAACATAGGGGCCTGGCATAGAAATGATGCTTATAAAGGCAAGTTAACCATTGACTACACATACAATCACCAAGCATGGTTAGCAGCAGCAATAGCAGAATCAGGACTTGTACATTCGTTAAAACAATCTCGGACTTTCTTAGATCACAGTATGACAGCTTTAAGAGTAAACGATAACGGAGTTTGTCATCATTTATTCTATGCTCCCAGCATTAAATCTAAGATTAACGGCTTTCAGATTCGCTTATCAAAACTGCGTGGAAATTCACCCTACGACAAAGAAGCTGGATATCACTGTTACGTCTTACATCCTTTAGCACGCTTATATCGAATCTTTCCTAATCACCCCTTATTTTCCAGCACAACATTCCAGAAAGCCTTAGATATTTGCACCAAATCTTTTTGGCTCTCACTAGAGAAGAATAAATATGCTTATAGTTACAACGCGCCAGGACTAGAACTACCTTTCATTTTCTATGTATTCGGAGAACGAATGCCCATGAGCAAAAATGATCTCCTAGAGATCATGGAGTTCCAGCTTGAAAATACATATGACCAAAATTTAGGTATTTTTAATAGGAACACCCCAGATTTAAATACCCTAACCGCCAGAACCTATGAACTTTGCTTTATTTTTGAAGAAGTCGAGGATGCAAAGAAGCGCACATAACGGAAGTAGGTAAGAAGTTGCTTGACCCTTATTCTAGTAAAGGCCAGACGAAATTTGATGTAATCTCGCAAATCATATTTTGAAAGATTGACCTCGCGAGGCAATATAGGAACCTTGATCAGTGACATTGCCAGTCCTCTCACAGCATGGTACGAACTGTCACTATTTAGTTCAGCGTAGCCTTTGGTAATACGCAACATTTTTTTTTCAATCTCCACATACGATTTTCGAGTCGGATGATATACTAATACATCTGAAAAATACCTAACATCTAATCCACAGCGACGTGCATTTTGTGACCATGCATAATCCCCCCCAGACGTTACCTCTTGAAATAATCCAACCTTAAAAAAATCACTCTTATATACTGCCATATTAGCAGTGGCGATAGAGTGGTGAGCCTCGCTTTTATCGTTACGCATGTGTGCCGCTTTGTCAAAAAGCTCCCAATAATTTTTGAAATCAACCACTTGAAGCTCAACCTTCCCAGATATTATCTCTCCCGGAGCAATATGGGTAGCGATGTTCTCTAGCCAGCTTGGACTTGGCAAACAGTCAGAATCTGTAAAAGCAAGAACATCTCCTTTAGCAATACTTATCCCCTTGTTTCTTGCTGCATAAGAACCTAACTTACTTTCTGAAATGCAAACAACATTTTCATACAAGTTCAGGCTCTCCGGGAAAGGGTCCAAAGGGTCGTTATTTACAACAATGACTTCAAAGCTTAAATCTGAACACTTCTGATTTTCCAGCGACGACAACGTAAGTTCCAACCTTCCCCAATCATGATACACAGGAATAATTACTGTTATTAAAGATTTATTCGACATCATCTCAGGCATCTAGAACTTTCGATATATACAAGTCTCAAAGCAAACCATATTGAGACTTTCTATAATTTAAAGAATGAATATAGCCTACTACAATGAGTAAAATAATAAGTATCCAATTTAAAAAGAACGAAGTTCTTTCACGAAATTTAAAAAGGCATCTGCATTATAGTTTGCTAGATGAAAGTTAAGAAATTCTTTCCTTCTTTTGTTCCACTCATTAAAGTCAAATCCAGATTTAGCAACTCCTTGGACTATCTCAGCAAGCTGATCGCTTGAAGAAATTATAAGTGCAAGACCACTGTCTTTATAAACTTGGTTGTCATTTTCGAGATTTTTTTGTTCAATCAGTATCAGTGGACGCTTATAAACTATAGCATCCATACCTACAGTAGATGAGTGAACTGCTACCATATCAACTTCTTCTAATACACTAAAGATCATCACTAGTCGAAATCTTAACTCTATCTGGCGCCAATCCTGCCTGAATAGCTTTCTCTTTAGCCACTATCCCCATATCAAGCTGTCGAGGATGAGGCTTGATAATCAGTTCGACATTTTCTGAAGATTTTAATATACCTTCAGCAACTAATTTAGCCCATCTGATGACTACTTTCTCTGTATATTGTAAACATAACAAAATTTTAAATGGAGGACCTTGAAATGTCTGTCGAACATGCCCTGTATTAACTTTTTCAAAAACGCTATCGTATTTAATATCTCCAATAATTTGTATCCAGTCTTTAGGATAACCATATTTCACCATACGGGAGTACAAGCGTTGCCCAAAAACAAGCATCTTATCAGGCACCGGGCAATATTTGATTGCATTATTTTTTTGATTATTGCCGACTTCGTGATCGGTGAATAAATAACCGACTTGATGATCATTGACAACACCATGCTGGATACCAAGAACTTTAAATTCCTTGCTCGCAGAGATAACTAATCTTCCAAATTCATTAAATGGCTTCCTTTCAAGAATCGCTATTGGCTTAAGTTTTCTAAAGGCTGTTGTAAATGCCTTTTTAAGGAACAAATGCTCAGGAAACCCTCGGTACATGACTTTTCGAAGATCATCTTTTAATAATGGAAACAAATTCATCGATTCAAAGCTAAATTCTTTTCTCTGGTATGCACCAGTAATAAAAGCCTTTCGAAAAACTGAAAGTTGCATCAACCAATATATGAAAATTTTCATACAACAGAAACAACCAGGCCACATTTTTGCTCTGTCTGAGCGGTACATCTTTCTTAAAGCAAATACAACGTCATGGTTTTTACCAAAATTAGTTACCAACCAAGCTACCCTAATACCCTCACTATTCAGTTTATCAACTAGCCCTGGCCAATACTGATTTTCAAGGCTACCTTTCTCGGAATAACTAAACTCCCAAGTATCATTAGTAGTCACAGCAAGTACAGGCTGTTTATGAATACTTTTATCAAATAGACATATAACCCAGTCTATAAAAATACTGGACATCAAACCAATAGTTGCTTGCACAGACCGTAGCACCATGAGAATTGTGTTAGATGAAAGAGGCGGCTTGATGACCTGCTCGAAATGAGACACATGCTTAGCTCCTAGAAATAAATCAGGTATGGCGGTTAACAAAGCATGATAAGAATAGTAATCTGCACCGATCAAGCAAAAATCCAATTCTTGAGCCGTCTTAAATTTATTAAGATCTTTTACAATCGATTTAATAAGACTATGCTGAAAAAATATTCCGAACCCAGCAGTCTTATTCATTTTCTTCTGAGATAACCCACTGAGCCACCAAGCGGACAACTCATTATCTAAAAGCAGTATGTCTTTCACCGTCTTTCCTGACTGCAGCTCTGTAATGGCCACTAAGTCTAGCCAAGTAAAATAATCTCTCTTAGCTTGCTCGAAATTTTTTTCAGAAGTATCAGGTGTTAAAATATTAATTTGTAATTCAAACGAGCTCTCAATTTTTTCAAATTCAAATCCACTTAAATTAATCAAGAAGACTTTATTGTAAGAACTATTTTTAATTAACTTAAATAGTGAGGACAAGTCTTCTTCAGAGAAAACAAAGACCAACAAATCTTTCCGGGTCGATAGAAATTCATTTTCAGATAAGAGAGTATTCTTAACTCTTTTCAACATTTTGAATAACTTCGAATTGCAGTCAGAGCTCCATGAACTCATCTATGTTCTTTTCAAGTAAGTCAAACACTGGGGCCAAACTGGAATACTCACTATCTGGTAATTGCGCATGCGGAAATCTTTCCCATCTAGTACCATACCCAAAATATTCTAATGCCGCCTTATGTGCCAGATGCCAACCATATTTCGTAGCGATTTGTTTGAAAAATGGATCCTCAATCTTTTCACAATAACTTGAAACTAAAGTTTTATCTTGATTCATGATAGCTGGATAAATTTTATCAATTGCCTGAGGAAAAAACATAGTAGTCCCATTCAACCACGTCTGCATCCCTTTGTCGGCGAACTTTAAAGCTCTTCGCTTACCTCCTCCAGCAAGCACGCAAGTAACACCTTGTTTAGCGCATTCTTCAAAAACTACTGCTGCAATATCGTCGTTCTTGGAATCTTCTTTAATAGCGATGACGTTTTCGAGTGATAAGGCAGTCTTGATAAGATTAACTGGCCAGTCAATCAATTCACCGTTAAATCCAGATACCAGCTTCATTTCATGAATAACCGATTTCAGACCAAAGCTTGCCGGATAATCCATGAATTTAAGGATAGGCTCATCAAATCCGTAGTATCTTTCAGGGTATAAAAGAGAGATACCGGCGGGGTTACTTTTCGAGATTACTTCAAGGTATTTTGAAAAACTTTTATCATTAACGATGTAGGGATGCCCAACATAGCATGGGACATTAACATCCCTGGATTTCTCAAGAATAAACTGGTTTACTTTAATCACCTCCTCAAAGTCCAGCATACGATAACGTGTGTTATAAGCCATTGAGTAAAGAGCGGCAATATTTTTTATCCCTTCCAGCCCATGAATATATTTTTCTAAAGAATGGAAATCAACAGCACCATCCCTTTCAAAGAAAAGAGGAATGCTCAAAGTCAACCCAGGAAATTTATCCATTATTATTATCCTCAATAATCATTTCGCAAAATTTAAAATCTAATTCAGTATCTACATCTACTGACTGCTGTGCGCTCATCAAGTAAACTCTAGCATTCTTATAAAGTGTTTTATTGGTAAGATTTTTAACATGCTGAAGGTACATAGCTCCATTGGGTCTATACGTTTTAGGAATGTCTTGTGATCGAGTATTACCGGTTATCATCGGAGAATCGTCAAAAATGGGAGACCATTCCATCTCTTTATCCAAGCCAAATGCAAACTGAATCGGGAAATCATAGGCCATTCCGCTAAAAATAGGCTCTTGAATTCCCCCCCATTCCGCCAACATACCATTGACCACTGAGTGGTTTCTTAACGGACAAGTAGGTAGGCACTGCATATACCACTCTGTTTTAATTTCCCCAGCCTCATAAAGACGTTTCAACTCTTCGTACACTTTTGTAGTATCAGAAGCGTAGTCTGGTGGTCTTATTATCGAACGAACTTTGTTACCATATTCTTCAAATACCAACTGAGCATACTCTTCTGAATCAGTTGTAAAAAGAACTTCACTTATCAGGTCATGGTCGATCACCGCATCTAAGGTGTGGAATACCAAGGGACGCCCAGCAAGAAGTTTAATGTTCTTGCCTGGAAGACGTTTGGAGCCACTTCTGGCAGGAACAATTGCAGTTATCATCTATTTTTACCTTCACTGTTATTGATTTAAATTCAAAATTTATCTAAAACTGACTGGTATCTGTAATCAGTATTGCTGACTTTACTAGATTCGCTCTCGGATGCGATATCCCAAATGACAGATACTTATAAGACGATCTAGGTAGCACCTCGTTTAAGGCCTTAAGCTCATGAGACTGATAATTTGGATAGCCAACAAGCTCATCAAATAAAATTACAGAGCCTTCAACCAAGTGAGGCTTACATAGCTTAAGCACATGAAAGCAGGGAGTATAGGTATCAGTATCTATATGTATAAATGCAATATTTTCTTGATGTTCAGTCAAAAAGGGTTCTAACGTATCCATAATATCACCAATTACACACTGCACATTGTTATTCAGAGTTGGAGGCTTAGCTTTTCTGTCAAAGTGACCCTTCTTCATTGAAGTGCCTCCCCAGTCTTCCGACAAGCCTTCAAAACTATCAAACCCGTAATACATTCGGGCATCATTAGCTAAAGTTAACAAGCCTGAAAAAAAATTTGCAGAAGCACCTTTATTGACACCAAACTCAAGTAACAATCCCGTTTCAACAATTTTTTCAAAAGCACTCTTTCTAAGATCCCAATGATTTTCAAAATAGTTCGTGTCAGACTCAGAATTTCTTTCAATGAAACGGACAGATTGCTCCATAGCTCGCTTATCAATCTGATACATTAGTTCGATATTACTCGCTGTATTAATACGAGACAATTTATACAACAAGTTAGCAATTTTTTTCTTCATATTTTTTATTCCAATCTAGTTTTAGTACTGTCAATCAATAACCAAAATCACTTAGTCTATTTAATGCTATCCGAAAACCCGAACCCTGATTTTCATGTCCTTGCCATATCTCAGGAAGTAAAGTGGCGTAGTCTCGACTGTCAATCAAGCATTCTTTTAGTTTGTCGAAATCAATATCACCTAACCCAATCTGTAATCCTTCGCTTGACGTCCCCGCGGCATCCGAAATATGAATATGTGCAACTTTGTGCAAGATTGAGGAGGTAAAATTTTCGAAACTCTCTCCTGAATAATTGCACCACATGTAGGAATGAGAAATATCCAGGCATAATCCCAACCTCTCATCTGCACTAGACAGTATCTCTCGAATGTTATCTCCACTGGTGAATTGATTATGGAAAGATTGACCTCCAAAGTGCCACGGATAAGGAGGCATTGTTTGCGCAAGAAAACGACAATTGCCAAGCTCAAGTTCAGCGAAGTTCTTATGGAACAACTTGATACGATCACTCACTTCGACTGGTGAAAGAAAAGACTTTTGAGTGTGCCCTCCACAATTAACGATGACCTTTATTTCTTTCTGATTTCTATTGATAAGCTGCCCTATTCTCTGAGCCTTCTCAAAAACCTTATTTAAAAGTGTTATAGATTTTTGAGTAATTTCTTGATCCTCAGTAAAAAGATCAATAATAAAGTCGTTATCAAACTGTTCTGGCGAGTGGACGATAACTTCAGCACTTAGACTTTTATTTAATATTTCTTCGTCTGGAAGTTCTAGATCTTTAAATGACAAATGGAATTCAATAGCCGGCGGTTGAAATTTATCGTAAAGCGAATAAACATCTCTATGGCGAACCGGAATAGACCAGACAAATTGATGGGGATACTTTTCTAAACTGCTATTAAGGCGACCCTCTACATCATCGTCATAAAAAACTTCGCCAGATTCTATATTCCGCATGGCAGTATTGCCTACTAACTGATCATAATACTTAGGGCTGAGGCCATTCCCTGGAGAACGTACAACTAAGTGGTCTTCACTAATCATCTCCCCTGCAGATATATTTTTTGCACAAAAGATGGATTTTGCAAGTGCAATCTTATTATTTGATTCGCCTTGAGTAATGAACCTTTTATGGCCGTCCCCCAATGATTCAGCAACATTTGATAGTGCCTTGTAGAGATTGGTAAACTCATCAGGCAACAAGCTGACTTTATGGTCATTACCCTCCATCGTTTTATCAAGCGTGAAATGCTTCTCAATAACTTGAGCACCCATTGCAAATGCTGCGATTGGAACATGCCACCCCCTTTCGTGTCCGGAATAACCAATCACTGAAGAAGTACGTTGCTTCAGGTTGTGTAGATAATTGAGATGGACATCAGCATAGGGGGCAGGATAGGTTGAATTAGCATGGCAAATCGCAAAGTTGCTATTACTTAATTCAAGCAAATTTAGTGCCTTATCAATATCCTCATCAGTGGACATTCCTGTAGATGTTATTATGGGCTTTTTAGTATCAATTATTGCTCGATAGAGTTGGTGGTTAGTAAGATCTGCCGATGCAATCTTGTAACCCTCCATCCCATAACTTTCAAGACTTTCCAAGCTTGGGGCATCAAATGGCGTACATAAAGGCGTAACACCTACCTTGTAGCAATAGTCAAAGCAACGAAACATATCTTCATTGTTTAGGCTAACTTTACCAAGCAGGTTTACAACGTACTCGGTAGATAAATCCTGCGAACCCGTGTCCACCCCATAAAGGCTATCCAGATGTCTCATTTGAAATTTCGCGATATGGGCTCCAGCTTGTTTGGCTTCATCTATAAGTTGATATGCCATTTCAAGCGATCCATTGTGGTTATTGCCAATTTCAGCAATAAGTAAAAAGTCACTTGGGTTAGATATCTTATGATCAGCAAGCTTAAACTCACGAATTTCACTACTTCCGTAGACCAATGCTTGAAGTCTTTTCATCTCGTCGACAAGCGGAACAAATCGATGCTTAGATAGTAATAATTTTAATGAAGCATGACCTGTACCATAAATTTCATAACGAAATTTAGAATTCATAATGAGACTAACTGGATCATTCATAGAAAAAGGCTGAGTTATTAAAGATCTGGCAATGTCACCATATGAAACGACACCTTTAAGCTGACCTGATTCTGAAACGACACAGCAGAATTTGATATTAGCTTTTTCTATTTTTGATAGAAGACTACCAATTGAGTCCCCTTCTTTTACAGAAAATATTTCTATATTATTTTCAAAAATCATTTAGTAAACACCTACTTATAAACTGGAAATCTTCGGAAGCCGATTAAGAAATACAGAAAAAAAATCTAAAGCTTTTACCGCTAAGCCCCCATATTTGTATCTATAACATTCGAAACTTTGATCGAATACAAAATATTTTTCTATGAAATCAAGGTTTTTCGCATTCTTTACTCCATTATCATAGGTTAATTTATTTTGGCAAAGTTCAATTTCCATAAGATTACTGTCAACTAAATCCTGAATAGCTGAGTTAGCATGGACAGGGTCAGCTTGAAATTCTTGCTTGAGACAACCATTACCATCCAATAGGTGATCTTCAATATCAATAAAATAAATGTCAGGGGTTCTTTCTAAATATTCTCTCAGCAGCAGATTAAATCGCTTGACATATAAATTTTGTGTTTTTCGAATGCTGGGTATGACACACAAAACATAAATCTGAAAATCAAAATCTGAAGAAATTGTATTGATCAGATTAGAATATCTTGAAAACGACGCGTATATTTTTTTTTCAATATTAGCGACACATTCCGTTTCCGTTGATAACCAAGGCTGCCAACCCTTCCCTAAATAATACCGAGTATCTGGTTCTCCGAAACAAAACATAATAGATGTAAAAGGATTTACTTCACTAAGAACTCTCAATAAGTTTCTCTTCAAATGATTATAGGTTTGATCAGAAATGAAGCAGTTTTTTTTCCCTGGCCCCATAAAAAAAGGAAGATATTTTTGACTCCCCCGAAACGAACGAGCATGGCTATCGCCGAACACAAGCAAATGATTAAGGTTTATATTTTCATCTTTCATTTGATTGCCTAAAAAAACTAAATACATGAAGAAAATTCGACAAATACACTTTTAGAGTCGAAGCCAGTGAGCGCCGAAGATTCCATCCAGGTCTTTGAAAATCAAATCGTAGAACACGCCTTTCATGCCCGCTCTCCACTAAACCTGCAAAATGAGGGCAGTTTGTATCAAAAAATATCAATGTGCCAGATTTGCCAATGCAAGGAACAAAAGCATCCTCGGGAAGATCAGTTATCCAGTTCTCTCTCCTTTCTTTATGTTGGTCACTCATTCTCATTCTATGATTTTCATAATTTTCAGGAGGCTGTTTAGCGATAGTTAAAGGTCCATCCCCTATTTCAACATCATCTAGATAAAGCATTGCTTTAGCAAACCTAAGTTTGTCAATATGAGGAACGTAAGGTAGCTGTGTAGGGTCAGCATTCTTCTGTTCAGACTTAACTAACCATAACTTGCTAAATACAAGTGAGCTATCTAACTCGGAATATGCATTTGAAACGATTAAATAAGCCTTTCTTATCTCTGATGTATTATAAATTTCCTGAAGATTTAATTCCGCAACATTAACATATCTATCCTTGTGGAGGTTTCTAAGATATAAATCTTCAAATTCGTCACTAAGTTTACCCAAGTCAAAATTTAAAGACTCTATTTTTGGGGCATACCAACCTTGCTTGCTTATTAATTTAATGTCTTTCATGACTTTTTAATCTCTGAATATTCCGACGATATGAGTAATTATTTATTTATCAGTAAACTGTTTACGATATACCTGGCCAACTGAAGCAAAATCAAACCATGGCTGATAAAAAATTTTTTGTGAAACAACAGCTGTAACCAGTGCCACCAAAAAATGATAGGAAAGCATAAGCCAAGAGATTACTAGAATATCAATTGAGCCTATTATCAAAGTATATATCCACAGACTTAGTAAGTATCCAAGACCAATAGATATGGATATCACGGGAAATATCCTCATCTTCTCAGAAAAAACTACTCCTTTAGCAACTAAATAGTACACAAGTTTGAACCAACCAATCCACACAAGTAAGATCGTAGGGGTTTTGGCTGATAAATATCGTTCGCCTACAATCAAATCAAATCCCCACCAAAGAACCACTGTATAGATTACACAAAATAACGACATAAGAATCCATAAAAAATAACTAACCGCCACAACATTTATATCTTTATTTTTACGGAACTGCTCGAAAGACCAAGGCATAAATGCCCTATTGATAGAATTTGCTAAAATCAAAGCTGGTGATGATAATGCAACAGCAACTCCCAACACTCCTAATATATCCAGACCGTCTGTTGATAACGATATTATAAATCTATCTACTGTAAACACGGCAGCTAATGCAAAAGTATGAGGCACTAGAGGTAAGGAAAATTTCAATCCACGCTTGATAAAAGATTTATTCCAATCTAAACGAAGGAGCCCATCCCTAGCAAAAAAAACTAGAGCAAAAATACTGGAAGCAACGAACGAAAGGAAATAAGCTTGGATCCGTTCTTCCGCCCCACCTTTTAACATAACAACTAAAGCAAGCACCAACATTAAATCGAAAAAGGCCCTTGATAGCTGAAGAAATGAGAAACCCCAAACATTTCTAGATGTTTGATAGATTACCAATCGTAGTAACACTAAAAACTGAAGCCCAGCCGTCGCGATACCGTAATAGATAATCTTGATATTCCAACCAAGTAATCTGGAAAGTTCACCACCCCAAATTAATGACAAAGAAAATATTGCAAGAAAAGATATAACAAAAATTGTCCCCACATTACCAACATACAGGGGAAATTCCTTAGAGCTCTCTTTGTGATATACAACCCTGATAAAACCTTCCAAAGAAAGCCCAATTATCGGCGTGAGTACTGTAACTACTGCCATAAGTAGTGTGATCTGACCGTATTCTGCAGTATCTAATAGCCTTGTCAGTATAGGTAAAAGCATCAGAGGTACGGCTTTTTCAACGACCGACGCTCCGGTGTATACAACCATTTCTTTTGCAATCATCATGGAAAAATCAAACCTAATGATATTAAAGTAACTATTCTACCCTGCTATAGTCGTTTTAATTTTTTTCTTATATTTGAAAAGTGGTCAATTTTATAACTGTTTGAGAATCTTTATTTTTAATTCCCACCTTCAATTTTCACTTGCCCCACCCATGGAAAAAAATTGGCAACTCAAAAATAGGAAACTTTTTAGGAACCCACACATCAATCAATTGTAATTTAAATAAAATTTATTTTTTTACTGAAGAACTAAATATTATCTTCCGGTACTCTGCCATAAATATCTTTAAAACGAACAATATCGTCTTCCCCTAAATAACTCCCAAATTGAACCTCTATCACTTCTAAGATATCTTCTCTGATTCTCTAGACAATGAATAACCCCTTTTGGGATATAGGTCGATTCATTTTCAGATAGTAAAAAAGTTTTGTCACCATTCGTCACCTTAGCCTTACCAGATACGACTACCCAGTGTTCGGCTCGGTGGTGGTGCATTTGTACACTAAGCTTTGCTCCTGGTTTTACAGTAATGCGTTTAGCCTGAAAATGGTCACCATTATCAATTGAGTCGTACTTCCCCCATGGACGATAGACCTCACGATGTATTTCCCATTCAGTTCGTGAATTGGCCTTTAATTTTTCGGCTATGACTTTTACATCTTTGACGCAATCTTTGTGCGCTACCATCAACGCATCTTTAGTAGAAATAATGACTAAATCATCCACACCAATCGCCGCTACTAATTTGCCCTCTGTTCGAACATAAGAGTTATTGGAATTATGCAGCATGACATCGCCGTGAGTGGCGTTTCCCTTTTCGTCTTTTTTGCTGATGTCCCAGAGTGATGTCCAAGACCCTATATCACTCCACCCGGCATTCAAGGGGCACCACTACGGCATCGGCTGTTTTTTCCATCACCGCATAGTCGACTGACTCACTCGGGCATGCCTCAAATTTTTCTTTGTTAATGCGCAGGAAGTCCATGTCAGACTCGGCACCTGTCATTGAGGATTCGCAGGCTTCGTAAATATCAGGGCGAAATTTCTTTAACTCTTCAAGGTAGCGACTCGCCTTAAACAGGAACATCCCGCTGTTCCAGTAATACTTTTCCGATTCAATATAGCTCTGAGCAACCTTAGCCGATGGCTTTTCTACAAACTGATCTACAAAAAAACCAGATCCTTGCTCACCACCCCGTTTGATATAACCATAACCAGTATGTGCTTCGGTAGGTACGATACCAAAAGTCACAAGCTTTCCAGACTCCGCTAATGGTATGGCGTCTGATACCACTTTTGTAAAAGCTGCTTGATCTTGAATTACATGGTCTGCCGATAAGACTAGTAATAAGGGATCATCATCAGATGAAAGAGCCGCTACCGCAATTGCTGGGGCGGTATTACGACCTACAGGCTCTAAAATAATCGAACCCAGTTTATCAATTTCACGTAACTGCTCGGCAACAAAGAATCTATGCTCCTCATTACAGATAACCACTGAAGACTGAATATCCAGCCCAGATAAACGCTTAACCGTGGCTTGAAGCATGGTGTCATCACCATGTAGTGCCAAAAACTGCTTAGGATGTGCAGCTCGAGACAGAGGCCAAAGTCGGGTGCCTGCACCGCCTGCCATGATTACAGCTTTAATCATTATGGCTCTCTATTATTAAACATGAAATGAGCTGTCTTTGGGCGAAGCCCATAAACTGAACCGAAAATAGGTCTACCCATTGCCAAAAACATCACGACTAAAGACCTTGGCTTTAACATCTGTTAAATTTTCCGATACTCTATTCGCTACAATAACATCGGCTATCAATTTGAATTCAGTTAAGCTTTTTACCACCGTTGATCCAAAAAAAATAGTTTTCTCGAGGGAAGGTTCATACACAATGACATTAATTCCTTTGGCTTTAATTCTTTTCATAATTCCTTGAATAGCATGAAGATCTGAAGTTATCACTGCCCTCTTTCATCACCAGACGATAAAACCCAACCACCTTTGGATTTATTTTCAGGATCTCATCGGCGATAAAATCTTTGCGCATTGTGTTTGACGACACTATCGCCTGAATCAGCGTCTGTGGAACTTCATCATAGTTTGCGAGTAGCTGCTTGGTGTCTTTGGGAAGGCAATAACCGCCATAACCAAAAGACGGATTGTTGTAGCCCTTTCCAATTCGCTCGTCGAGACACACTCCGTTGATAATACTTCTGGTATCTAACCCATGCGCTAGAGCATAGGAGTCTAATTCATTAAAGAAGGACACCCGCATAGCAAGATAGGTATTAGCGAACAACTTCACCGCCTCTGCTTCAGTTGAAGGTATAAAAAGTGTTTCTATATTTCCTTTGTCAGCCCCCTGTTGAAGCAGCCTAGCAAACTCTTTCCCTTTGTCGCACTGGCTGCCCACAATAATTCTTGAGGGGTAGAGGTTGTCCTTTAGCGCCTGGCCCTCCCGCAGAAACTCCGGGGAAAAAATAACGCGGTCGGTTGATAACGTTCTCTTGTAATGCTCCTTTGTGTGCCCAACGGGGATCGTTGACTTGATGACCACCAAGGCACTTTGAGTTAGTCGTAAAGCATCCTCAACCACTTGGTCGACTGAGCTGGTATCAAAGCGGTTGGTCTCTGGATCATAGTTGGTTGGTGTCGCGACGATAATAAAACTCGGCGTCACGATAAGCCGCTTCTTTATCTAGTGTTGCTTTTAACGGCAGTTGACTTCTCTGCTAAGAATGATTCTATCTCTGAGATCCACAACCGTTGATTGCTTGTTGTTGATCTTATCGACCCTTGACTGGGTCCACATCAAGCACGACCACGTCATTATGCTGCGCAAGTAGCACAGACAATGACATGCCCACGTAGCCCGATCCAACGACGGTTATTTTCGTTTTTTCAGTCAAGGGTTAAAAACTCTGAGGATTTTTAGCATTTTATTAACAAGGGTGGGTTTGATCCTGGATACTGAGGCAATTCAGATTTCTGCGACTAACTGTCTTTCTAATTCCTAACAATCGATAAGGGCTCTTATCAGCGATCAGATCAGACATCATTATGAAAACAACAAAGGGATTAACACCATTCAGTTGATAATGCAGTCTCAAAAAAGGAGATTATAAACAGGGCTATTGTCAGTTGTTGTTCTGGCGCTTTAGTGTCGTTTTAACAGGCTACGATTTTACGCTAACGCTTCTTTTTCTCTAGACGCATAATGCCGTAACAAGACAAAAAGCACCGCCAACATCCCGCCTAATAATGTCCCAAGAATGCAGATGAGCGCGCGTCCAGGGGCTGATTTTCTCTCTGGGATAACCGCCGGATCCAGTATCTCAAACGCGTACTCTTCACGCACATCAGCCAGCATCACCTTTTGTGTCTGCTGCTCGATGAGATTGAAAAAAACATTCCGCATTTCAACTAAAGACGTTTTTTGAAGCTGCTCCGTTAAATAGTCAATGGCCCTTTGCGACTCCAACAACGTATCTTCACGCATGTAACTGTTTAAATCCTCTATTAACCAGTCTACCCAGGTTTTTATTTGACTCGGGTCATACCATTCTAGCGAGACCGTTAGTAATCCTGTTATGTCATCCTCTTCGACGATCAGAATCTCAGAAAATGCTTCATGCACTTCTTCATCTGAAGGTGCCGCTTGTCTAGGCGGGGATACCTCTCTCACCCATTGCTGATTAGTCACATCGTATAATTCAGGATCGATTTCTACCGTGCCTGTCACTGCACCTGGCTTTGACCCCATAAAAGGGATGACTAAGTCGTGTTGCTCAAAAAAATCTTTGATAAAAAATCGAGACTGCATAACTGCAAGGGCACGGTCTTTTTGTAAAACGCCACCGGGACTTCCTAGGTTAATGCCCGCTAAGCCAGCTAAGCCGCCAAGTTGGCCTAATCCAGCAGAAAGGCCGCCCCCGGCTGAGTCATCATCAGCCGCCGGAGAAAGCAACACTTCTGTTCGGTAAATATCCGGCAGCCACAATGCATAGGCTACTGACCCAACAGCAAACACAGCAGTAATAGCGATAATTATAAATTTCGCTTTCCAGAGTACATTCCATAACTCTAAAAGATCAATCTCATCATCCATGACCTGTCTTTGTGGGGAATTAGTATTTTCCATTAATCAATTCCCTACACTTTCTATGGCTAATACAGTGGTAGCTAGATTAAATAAAACGGTAGAAATATTCATCCAAGTTACAAGCGGGTTATTTAGTCGTGCAAAATATGGAATAACAATACTATCGCCTGCTTCTAGTTGCGAATTTTGATCTTGTGCAAAAGAGAAAAGTGATTGATTTTGAGAATATGGAATAACAGCCCCATTAGACTTAATGACAAAAATATTATCGTCATCGGCATTTCTAGTGAACCCCCCACTGCGATTAATATAATCGCTAACCGTATCTTCTGAATTATATAAATGAGATGTTGGCAACTGCACTTCTCCAATCACGCCAACTTCTTGTCGCGTTCTCGGTATAACCAACTCATCTCCATCTCTTAGTATCACATCTTCACTTGGGTCTAGGCCACTAAGAAGCGAGGGTAAATCTATGACTAATCGCCCTGTCGGTACTGCTGATTCAATTTGTGCGAGCAACGCATTCATTACTTCAATATTTACCTGAGGCTGCTGAATTTGACCTCCGCCTTGGGTAAGAGCTTGATTGAGTAAATCACGAGTTAAACGCTCATTAAAATCATCCAACAGTCTTTGCTCATTTCTCCTTAACTCCTCTCTAAGGAAAATCCCAGCCTTGGGATCAGCATATTGTGTTAACCCACCAGCTCTCTGGATAAGATCACTGAGTCTGTCATCCCTGCCTATGACATAAGTACCAGGAGATCGAACTTCACCCCCAATAACTACTGTTTCCAGATCACCCCAGTTTGGAAGCTGCCTAAGAGTTAGTCGATCTAAAGGTGCTATAGCCGAGTTTAAGGTTAGGCTGTCTGATAAATTAACGACCATGCTTTCTGAAATCATGCCTTGTTCCAGCGTATTGATATTTTTTGTTAACTCTGCCTGAGTTAAATCTGAGCTTTCCAGCGCACCGCCAGCTGCGGCTAATAAATCTTCAATTGTCATATTAGCAGTGAGGGGGTAATCCCCAGGTGCTGCTATATCACCTACAACCGTGGCAACAGATCTAAAACTCCCTTGCTCTGATTGATACTGTAAGGTTTGAATAAGCGGGTGTATTAATAAACGACGATCCAAACGGTTTTCTAAAGAGTCTTCACCAAAAACCAGTAAGCGGTCTCGTGGCTGAAGCAACATATCTTCATCTGATCCGGGCTCTTCAAATACCTCTGCCAGATTTACCTGGTGGACTTGTATTCTTCTGCTGGGCTGAATTTCTCTTACCAAAAGCGCATAGTTAAAATCAGCTAATGGACGTAAACCATTAATATTTAAAATATCTGTAATTCGCGCACCTTCTTCCCATGCAAAGGTATCTGGACGAAAGACATGTCCCTCTATGCTCACTCCGTACTCTATTTGATCCAATATCATATCAACCTGAATCAAATCTCCATCTATAACGGCGGCCTGTAGATCATCTTCATCGGACAGGTCTAGATCGATAATGGTACGTTGGCCAAATGGGTTTACCCTTTCCACATGCGCCAATGAAGGGAAGGCAGTAGGAAGTAATCTTCCAGCAAGACCTAATACATCTTCAAGCGTTTCCTCTGCCTTTAATTCAAATATGGCAGGACGCAACACTTCACCGGAAATCCCCACAGTACGGCCCATTGTTGGGATAAAAATAACGTCGTTTGGTTGCAAACGTTCGTCACCACTAATATCGCCATTTATCAATAAATCATAGAAGTCCAGAGTAGTGATAAGCTCACCGTCTCTGATAAGTCTAATATCTCGCAATGAACCCAAATCAGAAACACCGCCACTTGAAAGGAGCGCATTAGTCATTTTTGCAAGGGAGCTAACTGTATAAATTCCTGGCTGCCAAGCCTCACCCAGTATAAAAATTTGAATGGATCTTAAGGCTCCCATAGTGGTGCTCACCTGTTGCCCAATCAGAGTGTTATCCACTGTGGTTTGTATCAATTCACTCATTTCTTCAAAGCTGAGTCCTGAAACATTGAGCGGCCCAACTTCAGGAAATTGGATAAGCCCTTCACGAGACACGGCCAGCTCATAACGGACATTCAGCTGACCATAAAGCTGCAGAACGACCGTGTCGCCAGGGCCAACTATGTAATTGGTCGGTACTGGTATATCTGTAGCAGGAGCAAAAGTTGAGGGTATACCGGCGAAAAGCTCATAACCAAATGGCTGTAGCGGGCCATTGTTAGCTCTAGAAATATTACTTAATCTATCTTCAGAAAAGTCATTAGTTTCTTCGCCATCTTCTTGATCCGGAATATCATCACCTTGAATGGCAGCAATAATACCCATTTGGGCAAGTTCACCATAAGTATCTAAGGCAGCCACATCCACTCCTAGATTAAATAACTCTTGGGCCTTCCGTAAGATTCTCTCTCTAGGTGTTTCTGGCCTCTGCTCAGTAACATTTAATTCATCTCTCTCTCCAAGATCTGATTGAGTAGTATTTTCAGAACCACTTAAGCTTCCAGCACCATCATCGATTCCGGTATTTCCTCGAGCATTAAAGCCTCCTCGAGGAGTAACTGTTTGGGGTTGAGTAACAGGAAGTTCAAAACCAGCTGTATCTCCTGTCTGCAACTGACCTAACAGGGCTTGCCGTTGCGCTGGAGGAAGTTGATTGAACTGGGCTAATTGATCAGGCGTAAGATTATTAAGTATGTCGCCCTGTCCAAATGCAACAGGTTGAAAAATAAGACCAACCATTGCAACTGCTGATAACAACAGAAACTTCTTCAACATGCCCTTAAATATCGAATGGAATATCGAAATAGGTGGTATTTGATGGAGATTTGCTTTCATGCTTCTACTCAAAGATGTATAGCTTAAATTAATTTTTAGTTCTTTTTCTTACTTTAATAACAAGGTCTAAGTACTTATTTTATCTACAATCAGTAAGGCTGGAATGATACATGACCGAGTTTAAATCATCTACTATTAATGCAATGCTGAAAGAGCGCTATTAAAGCGTTTTTGCTTCACTCTTTAATTCATTAATCTCTTGTTTTAACGCTTCGTATTCCGCCTGCTTTTTAGCCAAAAAGCGCAAGGTCACCCTCGCCTTCTCTTCAATACCTTTTGGGGTTAAAAGATAAACATAGGCTTTTTTATTAGAGTTACGGCTAAAATTACCTGCTTTGACTGAGCCAACATCAATTAATGCACGCAAACAAAAATTCACCTTACCTAAACTAACACCCAAAGCAGCAGCTATCTGGCGCTGGCTCAGTTCTGGGTTTTCTTCAAGTAACTTGAGTAATTGATAGCGATTTTCATCGCTTAAAATTGACATAAAAGAAGAGTTCTTAAAATTTAAAGACGCTACCGCCCTACTCGGATCGGAAAAGCATAGGCGAATAGGTCGTTCATTCGGTGAACGATAGTACCACTAAGGCTTGCAAGGGAGAAGTCGAAAGAAGAAATAATTTTTTTAAGATTAAAGTTAAAACAGACCTTAAGGCAAAAAGCGCATCTACATCTAGAAAATGCCTAGTTAATTATTAAAGCGGTGATACTGCTGACAAAGGCAGTTTTATATTTTGTTGTTGCCCAAGCATACTTATTAATATTTGAACGCGTTGATCACCATCCTGCTCTTTTACTATAGCCTCTAAACCGATAAAGCTACCCTCTGTAATTGTCACTAGATCGCCTGCATTGAAGATGGTTTGGAATTCCCCTGTTTTATCGATGATGCCATCTGGGTTAGCTTGGTTTTTTAACTGGTTTATTAGCCCTTCAGGTACTTCAGCAGGGAATTCTGCAAATCTAACCAAGCCGCTCACACCACGGGTTGAGTGTATTTTATGCCAGGCGCTTGAGGTCTCATTAAGCTGTATAAATAGGTAGCGAGGAAATAATGGCTCTATCTCTTTCTCTTGCTTACCTTTTTTTAATTTAAAAGCCTGCAATTGGGGGAGATAGACATCAAAGCCCTGATTCTCCAGATGTTCAAAGGCTCTGTATTCTTGCTTGGGCTTACTATGAATTAAATACCACTTAGACATATCTGGTGACTGGCTATATAAGCTATATAAAAAGAACGGCGAATTGTAAGATATTTAGACAAACTTTGTCAGAGAATAGCCGTTAATAATGCAGCGACTAGTGGGAATCACCCCGCCTGAGTAGGCAAGTTAGGTATCTGGATCAAGCAATATAAGTACTTTATTATTTTGAATAACTCAGAATAAAAATTACATTTAATTATTATATTTCAATTAGTTAAACAACCATCTTAAATTTTAATTTAAGTTTATTACCGCCCTAATCAGCTCATGAGAGAAGCCTCTTTGCATCAAAAAGCGCTCACATTTCGCCCTTTCTTTAAGGTTAGTCTTATTGAGTGATGAAAAGCGCTTATCGAGGGCTTGCCTGCAAAGATCCGCCCAATCATTCTCCTCAGCATAAAGACATGCTCGAATTTGATCTGAACCCAGCCCTTTGGGGTAAAGCTCAGCTTCAATCTTTAAGGGCCCAAAACCCTTATTCTTACGGAATCGAATATAGGCTTCCAGATAGCGCTGATCTGACTGCAGGTTTTCATCCTTGAGCTTTTCTACGGCAGGCCGAATATCCTCTTCTTCGAATCGTTTAGATAGTTTTTGGATAAGTTCTTGAAAAGAGTGCTCCCGCCGCGCTAACAAATCCATTGCAGCGTGACGGACAGTAACTACAGGCCGTTTTTTTTTGCCTGCTTCACTTAATAGGTCTTGGCTATCACTTTCAGTATTGTCCACGCGCACATTACCCTTGCCGTGAGCTTACTCTTCAGCGACTGCAGTCTCTTCTGGCTCTCCAGATTGTCCAGCTTCTTCAGCCTCTTTGCTCTCTTTACTCTCTTCTGGCTGACCAGACTTACCAAGCAGTTGATCGCGAAGGGTTGTTTCAATCTCCTGAGCAATTGCCGGGTTTTCTTCAAGATATTGAATGGAGTTCTTCTTACCCTGCCCGATCTTCTCACCTTTATAGGCATACCAGGCGCCGGACTTTTCAACCAGCTCATGTTTCACACCTAAATCGATCACTTCACCCAAACGAGAAATACCTTTGCCGTAATAAATCTGAAATTCGACTTGCTTGAATGGTGGTGCTACCTTGTTTTTCACTACTTTAACGCGTGTTTCATTACCCACCACTTCATCGCCATCCTTGATAGCTCCGATGCGCCGAATATCCAGCCGTACCGAGGCATAGAATTTCAATGCATTACCACCAGTAGTCGTCTCTGGAGAACCAAACATAACGCCAATCTTCATGCGTATCTGGTTGATGAAAATCACCAGTGTATTTGAGTTCTTAATGTTGCCCGTCATTTTGCGCAAAGCTTGTGACATCAAGCGAGCCTGCAAGCCCATATGACTGTCACCCATATCACCTTCTATCTCTGCTCGTGGCGTCAATGCGGCAACTGAGTCAATGACGACAACATCAACAGCACCTGAGCGCACTACCATGTCGCAAATTTCCAGTGCCTGCTCGCCGGTATCTGGTTGGCTTACCAACAAGTTATCGACATCCACACCAAGATTACCAGCATAAATAGGATCAAGTGCGTGCTCTGCGTCGATAAATGCACAGGTACCGCCGGCTTTTTGAGATTCAGCGATAACCTGCAAAGCAAGCGTAGTTTTACCAGATGATTCAGGACCGTAAACTTCTACTACTCGCCCTTTTGGTAGACCACCTATACCCAATGCAATATCCAAACCCAAAGAACCCGTCGAAATGGCAGGAATCGCAATCCGCTCAGAATCTCCTAGGCGCATCATTGAGCCTTTACCGAACTGCCTTTCAATTTGTGTGAGTGCAGCACTAAGCGCTTTATCTCGATTGTTGTCCTGATCTACCATTGAATTACCTTTTGATTTAGCTATCTATATAAGCATGATTTAACGTTATGTTAACTATTAAGAGTAAATTGTTTTTACGTTCTCAATACTGAAGAAAGCAGCGACTTTACCTTAAAAAAACGCGCTACGAATTAGTAATTATTAAAGCAGATAAAGCGTACTTATTCAAAAGAGATTTTTGTATGATAAGAATGAATCACGTAGAATCTTTTGCACTCAATTTTTACATTTATTAGCTTCATAGAAATACCCAATAGCCAACTTTTCGCTCGTAATTAGTAGCTAGTTAACAGGGAATTAGCAGTTAAGATGAACAACCCAGCCTCAGTCCATACTCCCATGATGCAGCAATACCTAAAGGTAAAGGCAGAGCATCCTGATGAGCTACTTTTTTACCGCATGGGAGACTTTTATGAGCTGTTCTTCAGTGATGCCGAAAAAGCCGCAAAATTGCTGGACATTACCTTAACCGCACGCGGTAAATCTGGCGGCAATCCAATTCCTATGTGTGGCTTGCCTTATCATGCCGCAGACCGTTATCTAGCAAAACTAGTCGAACAAGGCATTTCGGTTGCTATCTGTGAGCAGATTGGAGACCCGGCTACCAGCAAAGGTCCCGTTGAACGCAAAGTCGTCAAGCTAATCACCCCTGGCACTTTAAGTGATGAAGCTTTACTGGAAGAGTCACAAGACCGACTACTTTCAGCATTATATTTTGATGGCACTAAATATGGCTTGGCTTCGCTGGATTTAAGTGCCGGCCGATTTTCTATATTGGAAGTTGAGAGCGAAGATGCTCTTGAAAGTGAAATAGACAGAATTAATTGTGCAGAGCTGCTCGTCAGTGAAAGTAGTCACTGGCCTAAAGCAATTGCGGAACGTGCAGGCATCCGCAAAAGACCTGACTGGGATTTTGATTTAGACAGCTCGCTTCGTTCATTACAGCAACAACTAAAAACCGATAGCCTCGATGGTTTTGGCTGTCAACACTTGAGCAGCGCAATACGAGCTGCTGGCTGTTTGCTAAATTACGCTAAAGAAACTCAATTTTCAGAATTACCACACTGCCAAAGTTTGCGGGTAGAGCAAAATGAAGACAGCCTTATTCTCGATAGTATTAGCCGACGCAACCTCGAAATTGATAGAAATCTGAACGGCGGGCAAACTAATACATTAAGTGCCGTATTTGATCAATGCTCCACGGCAATGGGCTCTCGCTTATTAAAACGTTGGTTACATCGACCCATTCGAGATACCAAGCAACTTCAGTTGCGCCAGCACGCTATTAGCAGCCTGATTAACAATTATCACTATGAAAGCATACAGACCATCCTTGAACAGATTGGCGATATAGAACGCATTGTTGCTCGTATTGGCCTGCGCTCTGCTCGACCACGTGATTTGGTTAAACTACGCGAAGCCCTTGGACAGTTGCCAGACTTACAGCTCATTTTAAAAAATATTGATTCCCCCCAACTACAAACACTGTCTCAAGGAATAAGTGAGCACCCCAACTTACATGAAAAGCTAATACAGGCAATCGAAGAAAATCCGCCTGTCGTCATCCGTGAAGGCGGCGTCATTGCAACTGGCTATGACGCTGATCTGGATGAGCTGAGAAGTTTAAGCAGCACTGCGGGAGATTACCTCACTAAACTTGAGCAGGATGAGAAAGCGCGCACAGGCATTAGCACATTAAAAGTTGGATATAACCGTGTGCATGGCTACTATATCGAAATAAGCCGATTGCAATCTGAGCAGGCGCCCGCTGATTACATTCGCCGCCAGACCTTAAAAAATGCTGAGCGCTTTATCACCCCTCAATTAAAAGAGTTCGAAGACAAAGTACTGAGTGCAAAAAGTAAATCTTTAGCCCGAGAGAAACAGCTCTATGAAGAATTACTTGAGCACCTTGTCCAACATCTAAAAGCCTTACAGGAAAATGCTTATAGCCTTGCAGAACTCGACGTACTGACTAACTTTGCTGAACGCGCTCAGGCCTTGAATCTTTGCTGCCCGGAACTGACCACCGAACCAGGCATACATATTAAGCAAGGCCGGCACCCTGTGGTTGAGCAAGTCATGGATGAAGCCTTCGTTGCTAATGATCTAACATTAAGCCCAGAAGCCAATATGTTGATCATTACGGGGCCTAATATGGGCGGTAAATCCACCTATATGCGGCAAACCGCTATTATTGTGCTGCTGGCCTATACCGGCTGTTTTGTACCAGCAGAACAAGCCAGCATCGGGCCTGTTGATCGTATATTTACGCGTATCGGCTCTTCAGATGATCTGGCCGGTGGTCGGTCAACTTTTATGGTGGAAATGACTGAAACAGCCAATATTCTCAATAATGCAACGGCTTCAAGTCTGGTTTTAATGGATGAAATTGGTCGAGGCACAAGTACCTTTGACGGTTTATCATTGGCTTGGGCTTGTGCGGTAAATATTGCTTCCGAAATAAAAGCGCCCACCCTGTTTGCCACACACTATTTTGAATTAACGGGATTAGCGGAACAATTCCCATCCGTCAAAAATGTACACCTGAATGCAACTGAACATGACAATGGTATTGTGTTTTTACATAGCGTCGAAGACGGACCTGCTAATCAAAGCTATGGCTTACAAGTGGCACAGCTAGCAGGCATACCAAGAACTGTTGTGCAGCAAGCAAAGTCCAAGCTAAAACAACTGGAAAGTGAGGAATATAAACATCAGCCGCCTTCCTCCAGTCAATCAGATTTATTTACCATCAGCGAGCCTCACCCAGCTGTTGATAAGCTCCTGGAAATAGACCCCGATGATTTAAGCCCTAAACAAGCTCAAGACTTACTTTATCAATTGAATAAACTAGTGCGTGAAGAGTAATTCTTGTTAAAATGCTCAGCATAAATTGTATTAAGGAGATTTAGGATGACTTTTATAGTCGGTGAAAACTGTATCCGTTGTAAACATACTGACTGTGTAGAAGTCTGCCCTGTAGACTGCTTCTACGAAGGCCCTAATATGTTGGTCATCAACCCTGACGAATGCATTGACTGTGCTCTTTGCGAACCGGAATGCCCTGTTGATGCTATTTATGCTGAAGATGAGATTCCAGAGAATCAGGCTGAGTTCCTAGAGATTAACGCCGAACTTAGCGAACAATGGCCAAATATCTCTGAGATGAAAGATGCTATGCCCGATGCTGAAGAATGGGCAGACAAACCTGATAAAAAACAGTACCTAGAGCGCTAATCTAGTTTCTGTTAATTTTTGCCTAATATTCAGCTGATTTTTATCTAACTTTCTTCTAATTTTCATCACTTAAGTAATCAATACTTAGGCCTTCACGTTCTAAATAACGCCGTAAACGTGATAGGGCTTCTATCTGAATCTGCCTGACCCTTTCACGGGTCAGCCCAACTTCCACACCAACCTCATCAAGCGTACTGGATTCATAACCATATAAACCAAAACGCCGGGCTACTATTTCTGACTCGCGTGCAGAAAGCTGTTCAACCCATTTCTCCAATTTTTGCCGTAGATCTTCTTTCTCTAGAATACGTTCAGGGTCTACATCAGCATCATCCGGAAACACATCCAGCAAACTGCTTTCACTATCATTTGGTAAAGGAGTGTCCGCTGAACAAACTTTAATCTCTCTTTTTCTTAATTTAACGATTTGCTTGACCGATAATTGCATTCGACTAGCCAGCTCTTCATCACTTGGCTCCCTGCCTAATTCTTCCGTGAGTCGCGAAGTGCTCGGGTGCAGGCATTGATATCTGTAATGACATGAATGGGCATACGAATAGCCTGTCCATTATTCATAATGGCTCGATCAATACTCTGTTTAATCCACCAGCTTGCATAAGTTGAAAACCGAAAGCCTAATTCAGGATCAAATTTTTCCACAGCTCGCATTAAACCTAAATTACCCTCTTCAATAAGGTCTAAAAACGAGAGCCCCCGATTTACTGAGCGTTTAGCCAAAGTCACGACTAAACGCAAATTGGACTCGATCATTTTTTTTCTGGAATTATCATTGCCCTTTGCGATTTCTCTGCCTAAGCGTACTTCTTCATTAGCTGAGAGCAAGGGCGTATGCCCTATTTCATTTAGGTACATCGTAGTAGGATCAAGTGAGGACTTAGGCCGACCTTCACGGCCAGAAACTTTATTATTAGCTTTATTGTTAGCTTTATAGTTCGATTGATGCTTGGATTGATAGCTGGATTTGTAATGAGATTTATAGCTAGGCTTTTGTTTGATCTCGTTGACTTCGCTGGCCTCTTTGTTCTGTTTGTTCTGTTTGTTCTGTTTAACCTCGTTGACCTCTTTGATCTCTTTGATTTTGCCATGAGGCTTCGAAGCTTTTAATAATTTATTCTCAAGAGCTAAATGCCTTTTCCCTTCATTCTTAGAAGATGATGATGATGGAGTATCTTCCGTTTTATCCATGCCTAAATTCCTTTTCAGTTTTCCCGAAATTTTAATTTATTGTTTTAATTTATTATTTTATTTTCACCAAAAAGCGCAATTTAATCTAACTACCATTAAAAACAGTAAAGGTAAGTATAGTACAGCTTTTTCTTAGCGCTACTTTATTTATAAGATTTGGAATAAGTTATTTAAAACTTAACGTGGCGGCAGATAATTCTCTGGATCAACAGGTTGTCCAGACAGCCTTATTTCAAAGTGCAGCATGTTTCTATCAATGCCAGTGGAACCCAAATTAGCAATTTGTTGGCCCCTATTTACATTCTCACCTTCACTAACATTGATTGAATTGTTATGTGCGTAGGCACTTAAAAACTGGTCGTTATGCTTAATAATGACTAATTCACCATAACGTAATAGCCCATTGCCAGCATAAACCACCTCGCCAGACTCTGCTGCTAAAACAGGATCACCAGTGTCGCCTGCGATATCGACCCCTTTATTTTCATTATCCGCACTAGAAAAAGTAGCAATAACGTTGCCTTGAGCAGGCCAAACCCAACGCAGTAGTGAATTATTCCCACCAGCGGGTCTGCTTTGAGCGTTACCACTGCTATTGGTGGTGACAACTGCGGAGCTCTGAGTTTGATTGCTGGAATTACTAGCTTGAGTATTTGACGATATATTTTGAGTATTAAGCGTTAATTCCTGGCCAGGAAAAATAATATAAGGAGCCTGGATATTATTAGCACTTGCTAAAGCGTTGTAATCCAAATCATACATCCAGGCAATGGCATACAGGCTTTCTCCTTCATTAACACGATGCTGCCGCCCATTACCAAGCACTACCGTCGTTCTTTCTGACACCACAACTTGCTGACCAATATCTACTACCGGAGCACGATAAGTTCCGCTTGAACAAGCACTGACCAGCAACATACATATGCAGCTTAAATAAACTTTATAGCTTTCCGGCTTTTTCATACATTCTTTACGCAGTTTTTATAAAGCAAATACGTCTACTCGCACACTCTGATGGCTTCACCTTTTTTCAATTATATATACTAGAGAAAACCCAATCATCACCAACAAGATAGAAACCCCTAGAACAGGGAATGTAAATTCTTCAGCCCTTAGCTGATCAGGCCATATTGTATAAAGAGAACCTAGCAACACACCCAATAAAAAAGTAAGGGTTTGTTGTCGCCAATAGCCAATCAAATATGCCAGTAAATTAGAAAAACTCATCAGTCCTGCAATACAGCCTATAACAAAAGGAATTAATATTGTTAAATCTATCGTTCGAACGGCTTCCAAAACGTTCTCATAAGTCCCTAACAACAATAAAATAAACGCTCCAGAAATTCCTGGTAGTATCATTGCGCAGATAGCTATTGCTCCGCTGAAAAATATATAAAAAATATTCGCTTGGTTCTGCCCTTGTGGAATAAAATTCAACAAAACCGCTAATAAAATCCCTCCGAGAAAAAGCAAATAACTTAAGCAACTCCTGGCATGAATTTGTTTCCAAATATACAAACTTGAAGCCAAAATCAAGCCAACAAAGAAAGACATGACATAGCCTTCATAATGATTCAGCAAGAAACCAACTATGTTGGCAAAAAGAATAGCGCTACTAATTATTCCAATGAAAAGTGTTAATAAAAAATTACCATTGATATGTTTCCACGCCGCTTTAAGCTCACCTTTAAATAAAATCTTTACCGCGTTTAGATTGCAGGCCTGAATAGAAAAGATAAGCTCCTCATAAATATTTGTAATAAAAGCTATTGTGCCTCCAGAAACACCAGGAACCGTATCAGCAGCTCCCATTGCCATACCTTTTAAAAACAGCGTAATGCGTTTGCTATTAAAGAATTTATTATTCTTTTTATCTTCACCATCACGCAGCATATTAACGCACTACTCCTTCCAGCAAAGGTACAAACACAACCGGCTCTACGCTCTCCACTTCGACTTTACCATTTAGCTTTCTGCATACCTGCAGCTCTTGCCTTTGCGAATTACCAACAGGGATAACAATCACTCCTCCCTCAGCCAGTTGTTCAACTAAAGCTTTCGGTATAGAAGGAGCGGCAGCTGTCGTAATTATCGCATCGAAAGGCGCATGTTGAGGCCAGCCATAACGTCCATCAGCACATTTTAATTGAATATTATTGATGCCAAGTTGTGAAAGTCGTTCTTTGGTTTTTTGTAATAATGCACTGATGCGTTCGATGCTATAGACCCTTTTTACCAATTGAGCCAGTATTGTCGTTTGATAGCCGCAGCCTGTGCCAAGTTCCAGTACATTAGCCTTTTCCAAAGAACCTCCTTTAGCTAGAGCACTTAGAACGATCTCTGTCATTCTAGCGACTATATAAGGCTGAGAAATCGTCTGGTCGAAACCAATTGGCAGTGATACATCTTCGTAAGCACGATGCGCTAAGGCTTCTTCAATAAAAAGATGTCGAGGTGTCGTGCGTATTGCTTCAAGCACAGCTATTTGCTGAATACCTTGGTCTATCAAGCGCTGTACTAAACGTTCTCTAGTTCGAAGAGAGGTCATGCCAATGCCTTCTTGTTGAATACTACTATTCATGTCAAACTGCTCCAGCTGACATTGCAGATTTATTTTCTAAGGGCCTTAGCTTAACTAATTCACGCAAAATAGAAGTAGCATATGCGCCTTTAGATAAACTGAACTCGACCAAGATAGTCGAATCATCTTCAATACTATATTTAAGGTTTCGCGGCATACTGCGCAATGCCCTTCTCTCCTGCTCCAAACCAATCTGTTCCAGACCTGACTTTAGGTCCGCCTCAGTATTTATTACTTCCATTTCTAGTGCTGCACACAAGTCATCTGACAACAATTCTCCAGAACCCCACATCGGCCCACTAGGATGTATATCTTTTTTATCGAGCCTATCTGCTAACACCTGATCCCATTGTATTGGTTTGAAACTGGAAGACGTTCCCTCAAGGCTCATAATATCTCCCGGCATATAAGAATTCCATGCCCCCGTCTCTACACGCCTTGTTAAAACCTGATTAAATAAATAGGCACGAGCAGCAGAGATATAAATGCCACGCTGATAGCGATCTTTAATTTTTAGCGATCCATCAAAAAGCTGTTTGGCTTTAGTAACATTATCTTCATTTCTACCAAAACGCTGTTGGCCAAAATAATTTGGCACCCCTTCTAAGGCTATCCGGTTTAAACGTTCAATTAAGGCGTCTGGCTTTCCACTTAAGTCGCGCAGTCGTATTGCAAATTGATTAGTGCGATGACTACCACGTTTCAGTTTACGTTTATTTTTAAGGCTTCGCTGAACCGTCAATTGATTTGAATTTAATTCGTTCGTTACTGCTAGATCTCCATTTCCCTGCTTCACACTAAACCATTGTTGCGTAAGAGCTTGCTTGTCTTTCATTCCTGAAAAAGAAACATCCTTAGCGGGCAGATCAAAATATTGCATCAGCTGTTTTTGAACATCCTGTGACGTCAGCCCATTTTTTTCTACATATAAAAACAGATGATCACCGTCTCCATCAGGCTCAAAATTTAAAATTTCCTTAACCTGAAAATCTTCATTATCAACTTTGTAACTGGCTGAGATGTCCGGCTCAGAATATGCGTAAGCAAGGTTGCGCAAGGACATGTTTATGCATCCTGCTTTATTAGCGCAACTGCCTGCACTGCAATACCTTCACCTCGCCCAGTGAAACCTAAGCCTTCACTGCTTGTCGCCTTAATGCTGAATTGATCTATTGAAAGTTCCAAAGTGTCCGCGAGAGACTGACGCATCTTCTGCTGATAAGGAGATATTAGCGGTTTTTCGGCTATTATCGTGATGTCAGCATTCTGTAGAATCCAGCCCTGCTCTACTATCAATTGATAGACCTCTTGCAATAACAACAAGCTGCTAATATTTTTAAACTGAGGATCTGTATCAGGAAAATGCTGACCAATATCACCTAAGGCCAAAGCGCCCAATAGAGCATCACAAAGTGCATGACTAAGCACATCTCCATCTGAATGTGCTTCAAGTGAATGCGTATGAGGAATTTCTATACCAGCAAGGGTAATACTTGCGACTTCTTGAGACTTACTGGCAAAACGATGCACATCAAAACCACTGCCTATTCTAAGCATTAACTTTACCCAACTGTTTTAATAAGAATTCCGCAAGAGCTAAATCTTCTTGTGAGGTTATTTTTAAATTATCGCTACGGCCTTCAACAATCTTAACCGGTAAACCAATGGCTTCTACTGCTGCTGCTTCATCCGTTGCCGTAAACCCTGATTTCTTTGCTCTGGTTAAAGCATCAAGCAATATGTTAAATCGAAATAATTGCGGGGTGGCTGCCAACCAATGCTCATTGCGCTTTAAAGTCTTTACAACAGTAAGAGATTCATCAGAACGTTTAAGTGTATCCTTAACCTGAGCAGCGAGAATACCTCCAACTTTATCTTCTTTTAAGCAACTTATAAGTTTATTAACATCTTTAGCCAAGAGACAAGGTCGAGCAGCATCATGGACTAATACCCAATCATTACTGTCGGCTAAACCTGCAAGAAACTCTAGACCATTAGCCACTGAATCTTGTCGTTCATCTCCGCCCATCACCAGTAAAACATCTGGGAACTCCTGGGCCATATAAGTAGCAAAATAATTATCCTCGGGATGCAACACAAGAACAATTTTTTCCAAAAAATCTAAAGCAGTTAAGGTTTGAAGTGTCCAAGATAATACTTCTTTACCATGTAATTTTAAATATTGCTTCGGTGTTTTAGCGCCTAACCGTCTGCCTAAACCGGCTGCTGGTACAAGCGCCCAATACTTGGGTTTTTGTTGCTCTGTCTGAGTGGAGGATTCTGGCAATTTATTCTCTGTAATTTTGTAAACTGATAGGAATGCTAATCAATTTATACGCTCTATAT
The DNA here is from genome assembly GCA_943789335.1 of uncultured Pseudomonadales bacterium. GTDB lineage: Bacteria > Pseudomonadota > Gammaproteobacteria > Pseudomonadales > Pseudohongiellaceae > UBA5109. Next base: position 39,693 of record CALSTS010000008.1, read on the forward strand.
AAGCCTATATGGGCAATTCTGGCTATTCTGGAAAACTTATATCAGGAGCTAAATCTGTCTCTTCAACCGGCTGTTCTTCTTCGATAATAAGAAAAAAAGTTTCGCCTTCTCTTATTAAGCCTAATTCATTACGCGCATGTTCTTCTATGGCATCCATACCCGTTTGCAATTCATCAACCTCCGTGACTAGCGCTGAATTACGCTCTTCCAGCTCAGCATTTTCAATCTCTTGTACGCTAACTTGTTGGTCTAAGCGATTAATGTCAGCAAAGCTGCCATCACCTATCCATAAACGGTATTGCAAACCGATAAAAATCAGTATCAGTACAGCTATCAGTATTTTCAAAGCTGCCCCCTTTAAATGCCTTTCAGCCTTGCCCAGTAGCGACTAGACAATTAAGGCTTTACTGTTATCAAGCTTTTGCAAACTCTTTGATACCACGGTAAGTAACTGCTCCTGCAAGTTCTTCTTCGATAACTAATAAACGATTATATTTTGCAACTCTGTCAGAACGGCACAAAGACCCCGTTTTGATTTGTCCCGCAGAGGTCGCAACAGCCAGATCCGCGATTGTTGTATCTTCTGTTTCACCAGATCGATGAGATATAACAGCAGTATAGCCAGCTTGCTTCGCCATATTAATAGCCGCTAAAGTCTCCGTTAGCGTCCCAATCTGATTAAATTTAATCAAAATGGAATTTGCCACATTAGTACTAATTCCTCTTTCGAGAATTTCAGTATTGGTTACAAACAAATCATCACCAACTAATTGAACTTTATCACCTAATTTGTTGGTTAAAATACTCCACCCGTCCCAGTCACTCTCGTCTAGACCATCTTCAATAGACAGAATGGGATATTGCTGACAAAGGTCTGCAAGATAATCGACAAATTGTTCGCTGTTATATGATTTACCTTCACCCTTTAACTCATATTGACTGTTTATATAAAATTCCGAAGCAGCACAATCTAAAGCCAAACAAATATCTTCACCGGCTTTAAAACCGGCTTTTTCAATCGCAGTCAGAATGGCTTCAAGCGCAGCAGCATTAGAAGGCAAATTGGGTGCAAACCCCCCTTCATCGCCCACCGCTGTATTTAAACCCTGAGCACTTAACACCGACCTTAAAGTATGAAAAATTTCAGCACCATAACGCAGTGCTTCTGAGAAATTCGGCGCGCCAACTGGTTGAATCATAAATTCCTGGATATCCACATTATTATCAGCATGCTCACCACCATTAATAATATTCATCATTGGTACTGGCATCGTGTAGGCAGAATTTCCACCATCCAAGCCTGCAATATGTGCATACAAGCTTTGGCCTTTTGCAGCCGCGGCTGCTCTTGCAGCTGCCAGTGAAACGGCAAGAATGGAATTTGCGCCAAGCGTAGCTTTATTGTCAGTACCATCGAGATCGATCATGGCTTGGTCCAGACTGCTTTGCGCTGCAGCATCACAACCAACTAAGATAGATTTGATATCTTCATTAGCGGCTTTTACCGCTTTTAAAACGCCTTTGCCGCCATAGCGAGCAGGATCTTTATCTCGTAATTCAAGGGCTTCTCTGGAGCCTGTAGATGCCCCAGATGGAGCACAAGCTGTGCCTACATGACCAGATTCTAGAATGACATCCGCTTGCACAGTCGGATTCCCTCGTGAATCTAGAACTTCTCTGGCTTTAACATCTTTAATAATTGTCACTCTGTTTCCTCTAGTCCTTCTTCTTGAATGTCTATTTATATCTATAGCCTTATATCTAAAGTCGATAGAGATGATTTGATTAAGCCGTATCAATCTCTTGCTGAGACTTTATCAATTGATCTAACTCTTTCATTTGTTGCAAAAAGGGTTCTAATTTATCTAATTGCAGCGCACATGGTCCATCACATAAAGCTTTGCTTGGATCAGGGTGAGCTTCCAAAAACAAACCAGCAATACCCTGCGCAATACCAGATTTAGCAAGTGCGGCGACATCTTTGCGACGACCGCCGGCACTATCAGAACGCCCACCAGGCATTTGTAGCGCATGTGTCACATCAAATAACACTGGATAAGAAAAGCTCTTTAAAATCGGAAAACCGAGCATATCTACCACTAGGTTGTTGTAACCAAAACTGCTACCACGCTCGCATAACATTAATTTTTCATTACCCGCTTCGATGAACTTATTGATGATGTGCTGCATTTCTGCAGGAGCCAGAAATTGTGCTTTCTTGATATTGATAAAGGCTCTGGTCTCGGCCATTGCCACAACCAAATCCGTTTGGCGCGAAAGAAAAGCCGGCAGCTGAATAATATCGACTATCTCAGCGACAGGCCTAGCCTGATCAGCTTCATGTATATCCGTTAAAAGCGGCACATTATATTTCTGTTTAACCGCATCAAGCATACTCAAACCTTTATCAAGACCTGGACCACGATAAGAGTCTTTAGAAGAGCGATTAGCTTTATCAAACGAGGCCTTAAAAATATAAGGAATGTCTAATTTGGCACAACAGCTTGAAAAAGCATCTGCGGTTTCTAGAGCCAGAGCCTCAGATTCCAGCACATTTAATCCACCCACTAAAACCATAGGGGCATCATTAGAAATGGTGATTTCACCTAGCTGTAATGCTTTTTGCATGACTTTTTGCATCTGCGTCACCAATAGACCTTTAATTAATTTAGCTTACTTTTTTCCACAGCAGCCTGAATAAAGCCTGAAAATAAAGGATGACCATCACGAGGTGACGAGGTAAATTCAGGATGGAACTGGCAACCTAAGAACCATGGATGACTAGGATACTCCATGATCTCCATTAAATTTTCATCCAAGGATTTTCCTGAGACTTTCAAGCCCTTAGCTTCAAGTGCTTCAATGTAGTTATTGTTAACTTCGTAACGATGCCGATGCCTTTCTATGATCACATCTTTTTGATAGCAGTTCTTTGCCAGAGAACCCTCTTGTAATTGGCACTCCTGCCCACCTAAACGCATTGTGCCGCCTAGATCAGAGTTCTCATTTCGAGTTTCAGTTATGCCTGTGGCAGTTGTCCATTCGGTGATTAAACCAATAACTGGATCTGAACAATCCTTATCGAATTCAGAGCTATGAGCGCCTTTTAATCCCAGCACATTACGGGCAAATTCAATAACCGCAATATGCAATCCTAAACAGATACCCAAATAAGGAATTTCTTTTTCTCTGGCATATTTTACTGTCTCTATCATGCCTTCAATGCCACGTTCACCAAACCCTCCCGGTACGACAATAGCATCAACACCTCGAAGAATATCAGTGCCTTCTTTTTCAATCGTCTCTGCATCAATATAGAGTGTATTAACTTCTGTCGAGGCATGCAGACCTGCATGCTTAATGGCTTCAATCAGCGATTTATAAGCATCGAGTAATTCCATGTATTTACCAACCATGGCAATGGTGATTTGCCGCTTGGGTGATAGAACAAGATCAACGACTTCCTGCCATTCAGATAAATCTGCTGGCGGGCAGTCAATGTTAAATTTTTCCACCACAAAAGCATCCAAGCCTGTAGCATGTAATAGTAATGGTGCTGAGTAAATGGTAGCGGTATCTCTTAAGGAAACCACGGCACGTGATTCAACGTTGGTAAACAGAGCGATTTTTTTAAGCGCCGATTCTGGAATCTCATCTTCTGAGCGACAGACCAACACATCGGGCTGAATACCAATTGACCTTAGGTCCCGAACTGAATGTTGCGTGGGCTTAGTCTTGGTTTCACCGGCGGTACGAATATAAGGCACTAGGGTTAGATGCAAGAACAAGGCGCGTGAAGAACCTAGTTCAACCTTCATTTGACGAATAGCTTCAAGAAAGGGTTGGGATTCAATATCCCCCACTGTCCCGCCAATTTCCACCAAGGCTATATCCGCATCACCAGCACCCTGTTCTATACGCAGCTTTATCTCATCGGTAATGTGTGGAATAACTTGAATGGTGGCGCCTAAATAATCACCCCGGCGTTCTTTCTTAATAACTTCTTCATAAACACGTCCGGCAGTAAAATTATTCGCCTGACTCATGGTGGTACGAATAAAACGTTCATAATGCCCAAGGTCAAGATCGGTTTCTGCACCATCATCGGTTACAAAAACTTCTCCATGCTGGAACGGACTCATGGTGCCAGGATCAACGTTAATATAGGGATCTAGTTTGAGCATGGTCACATTAAGACCACGTGCTTCGAGAATTGCTGCTAATGATGCAGAGGTTATGCCTTTACCAAGTGAGGAAACTACACCACCGGTAATAAAAATATATCTCGTCATTTACAGCCCATCTTGGATGAATATAGATGGAGCTACAGGTTACCAGAACACCCTAGTAACCACAATAAACATCTGCTCTTTGCCAGTTAATTCTTAACTGTTTTTCTCCTTTTTTTTCAGCCATATCATGACAAACAAATAAGTCTGCTACAGCCGCTAATTCTCCATTAACAAAAAGCAAAGGAATACGGCTGCGCAGCCATGGAGGCACAGCATAGTCCTGGAATATTTTTTTAAAGCTTCGCGTTTTCCTTCCTGCTGGTTTAGCTTCAGAATTAGCACAAGAAAATCGAATTTCAAACTCATCTCCCGCTTGGAACCTCACTCCACCACTTGTTGTTTCTTCCAATCTAATACTTCCCAGATTAGAACCCAACGCAAGGGTAACACCGGCTTTAATTGTAAGAGCTGTCTTATCTATTTCTACAGGGAAATTCTTAAGCACATAAAGTTTATTAGCGAAACGTCTTAGGTCCACGCTAATTCCACCTTGGTTCCAACTAATTAGGGGCTGGGAATCCGCTGCCGCAGGAATGACCTCTTCGACAATACATCTAAGTTCTTCAAAACCAGGCATTGGAATACCATGATTTTCATTGAGGTTTTGAAACCAATAACGTAAGAGATTACGCTGCCGAGCCATGTCTTTGCTGTGCATCAATTCCAAAGGGAAAGCGGTTTTGTTTTCCGCTATTAAATCTCCAGCATCAAGCATTGCTAGGGTTTGCAGAAGTTGTTCGGATTCAGCAAGAAGCTCAGCACTGCGTTGTATGCTTTTACCTGCTGAGGGCCAGCGTGATTTAAGACTGGGAATAATACTTTGTCTTAAAAAGTTCCTATCAAAGCTAATGTCACTATTACTTTCATCTTCAATCCAACTAAGGCCTTCATGTTTGGCAAACTCAGTTAATTCGTCTTTACTGTAACTTAGCAATGGTCTCAATAAATTCCCACGACTTATTTTTCGTTTCACAGGTATCCCTGCAAGTCCTTTAGGGCCGCTTCCTCTTAACAAACGGTAAAGCACTGTTTCCATCTGGTCATCTTGATGGTGCGCCATCAGGATGCAATCTTCTTTTTTGATTAAAGATTCGAAAACGGCATAACGCGCGTGGCGTGCTTGTGATTCCAGATTGCTATTTGTATTTGCTATTTCAACTTTTCTACATTCAAAATCAATATTTAACTGCTCACAATATTGCTGACAATGCTCTTGCCAAGCCTGAGAATTGGGGCTTAAACCATGATTGATATGAATCGCACGCAACTGTGCTGAGGGTAATGCTTTTTGGCTTAGATGAAGCAATACTTGAGAGTCCAGCCCACCACTGTAGGCTACCCAAAATAAACCCTTAGTATCCGCAGATAAATCAGCAAGCTGGCGCAGAACATCCTGCTCAGCTAGACGCGCCATGCCTCATTAGACGCTTGTAACGCCTTTCTTGTAGTGCTTCAACATCCATATCTTTGAGCTGCCTTATTTGTTCGAGTAATGCATCTTTTAAGCGACCAGCTGTTAATTGCATGTCTCGATGAGCGCCTCCCAAAGGCTCAGGTATGGTTCTATCGACGATACCAAGCTCTTCCAGACGACTTGAGGTCACCCCCATTGCTTCGGCTGCTTCGGCTTTATAGTCTGAGGATTTCCAAAGAATGGTGGCACAGCCTTCAGGAGAGATTACATAGTAAGTAGAGTATTCAAGCATGTTGAGATAATCACAGACACCAATTGCAATAGCGCCGCCTGAATTACCTTCACCCGTCACAGTAGCAATGATGGGCACTTTTAAGCGCGACATAATTGCCATATTTTCAGCAATAGCTTCATTGATACCACGTGCTTCTGAATCCACACCAGGGTAGGCTCCCAGCGTATCAATAAATGTCAGCACAGGCATTTTATAACGTTCTGCCAATAACATAACCCGGCGAGCTTTACGATATCCTTCAGGTTTTGGCATGCCAAAATTGCGCCTTACTTTTTCTTCAGTGCTACGCCCTTTTTGATGACCAATTATCATAACCGGGATATCATCCAGATAAGCAACGCCAGATAAGATTGATTGGTCATCCGCAAACATTCGATCACCATGCAATTCCTCAAACTCAGTACACATGTAACGAATATAATCTTCAGTTTGGGGCCTTAGTGGATGCCTTGCCAGCATAGAAATTTGCCAAGGACTGAGAGACGAGAAAATTTTTGTGGTGAGTTTGTGACTTTTCTCTTGAAGGTTTTCGATTTCTTCAGTGATATTCAGTTTGTTATCTGCACCGACCAAACGCAATTCATTAATTTTCACTTCTAGATCTGCAATTGGTTGTTCGAAATCAAGATAATCAGTGTTCATAGCTTACTTCTTTATTTAAATATTAAATTTTTTTACCGGTTTATAGGATTTATAAGGTGTCTGAAACAGATTAATAGCTGAGACTAACACCTTGCTCACCGTAATGCTGCTTTAAACGATGCAGTAATTCGTCATCAGGTTTAACCTGCCAGGTTTTACCAAAAGCAATTTTACCCTGCACGCCCTCTCTTGCATAGTTAACAACTACCTTGCATACCTTTTCAGCATTTGGTGCTGCCTGAGGAGAAGAAATATAGTCGACAAGTATTTGCTCCAGCTCTTGTAATGCCGATGCACAAAGCGATTCCTGCTGAAGGTTGAGAGTAATGTGACGGAGATAAGCTTCTCTGGCATCTTGAAAGCTCATGATACTTTTTGCTCGCACCTGATAGCTACCATCTCCTGCATATTCATTTTGACTTACCGCACCTTCGACCAGAATAATCTCATCTTTAGTCAACACCTCTCTAACTGACTCATATACTTCACCAAACAACGAAACTTCTATACGGCCGCTTTGGTCGTCCAAAGTCAAAATGGCGATATTGTCACCGCGTTTACTTTTTATGACACGCATATCATGCACAAGCCCGATAAGAACTTGTGGCGAATTATTAGGTCTTAAATTCACAATGCGATTTTTAGTAATCTTGGCAATTTCCGGCAAGTATTCCTCAATTGGATGACCTGACAAATACAGCCCAAGACTCTCTTTTTCTTCTTGCAATCTTCGCTTTTCGCTCCATGAACGGACATGTCGAAAATTAGCATAGACGTCAACTTCTGTTTCATCAGTCGGTACTAATTCACCGAAAAGATCATCGACACCACTTTCCTGAATACGGTGAGCCTGCGCAGCTGTTTTTATAGCCTCGCCCATACTGGCAAGCAAAATAGCTCGATCAATATCTTTACTGGTAGAGTCAAAAGCGCCAGAACGGATTAACGCTTCTAAAGAACGTTTATTAATAACCGCCAAATCAACACGTTTACAAAAATCAAAAAGGTTTCTAAATGGACCACTGGTTTCCCGAGTCTTGATTATATTTTCTATTGGCCCTTCTCCAAGACCTTTTATTGCACCAAGCCCATAAATGACATGCGCTTCTCCTGCATTGTTATAATCAACCGTAAAGCCATAACTTCCAATATTTACATCCGGAGCGTTTAGTGGAAGCTTCATCCGACGGCATTCATCCGCGAGTATCACTATTTTGTCAGTGTTCTGCATATCAGCAGATAATACTGACGCCATAAAATGTGCAGGATAATGCCTTTTCAACCAGGCCGTTTGATAAGAAACCAAGGCATAAGCCGCAGAGTGAGACTTGTTAAATCCATAGCCTGCAAATTTCTCCATCAGATTAAAAATCGATTCTGCTGTTTTTGCTTCTATATTGTTTTTTGTGGCGCCTTCTAAAAAGATTTCACTCTGCTTCTGCATTTCTTCCGGTTTTTTCTTACCCATGGCACGACGCAACATATCCGCCCCACCCAAACTATAGTCTGCTAATACCTGGGCAATTTTCATTACCTGTTCTTGATATAAAATGACGCCATAAGTATTTTGTAATATTGGTTCAAGCAAAGGGTGAGCGTAAGCGACTTCTGCCCCATGTTTACGATTAATAAAATCATCCACCATGCCGGAACCAAGTGGGCCAGGCCGGTATAAGGCTACTAAGGCAACTATATCTTCGAAAGTATTTGGTTTAAGCCGCTTGATTAATTCCTTCATACCTTTTGATTCAAGCTGAAATATTGCGGTTGTTTCTCCGCTGATTAACAACTGGTAAACAGACAGGTCATCCAAAGGAATATGGCTTATATCAAGTTGCTTAGCGCCTTCTTCAGAAGCATTACGTTCAGCATTAATCATACTGACTGCCCCATTAATAATGGTAAGCGTCCGTAGGCCAAGAAAATCAAATTTAACTAAGCCTGCTTTCTCTACATCGCTCATATCGTATTGAGTAACCAGGTTAGAACCGGCTTCATCACAATAAAGAGGGGTAAAGTCTGTCAGCTTTCCTGGCGCGATCACCACTCCGCCAGCATGTTTCCCGACGTTACGTACAATACCTTCAAGCTTAAATGCCATTTCCATAATTTCTTCAGCTTCTTCATCATTTGCGACAAATGATGCTAGCTGAGGCTCTTCAGCCATCGCTTTTTCCAAGGTCATGCCTATCTCAAATGGCACAAGTTTTGAGAGCTTATCAGCCAAGGCGTATGACTTACCCTGCACACGCGCGACATCCCTGATAACACCTTTCGCTGCCATGGTGCCAAAAGTAATAATCTGAGACACCGCATCTCGTCCATATAGCTCAGCAACATGCTCTATAACTCTGTCACGTCCATCCATACAAAAATCCACATCGAAATCTGGCATGGATATACGTTCGGGGTTCAAAAACCTTTCAAACAGCAAGTCATATTCAAGTGGATCCAGATCAGTGATTTTTAGTGAATAAGCAACCAATGAACCTGCCCCAGAGCCCCTACCTGGACCAACTGGGACACCGTTGTCTTTGGCCCATTGAATGAATTCCATCACGATTAAAAAATAACCTGGAAAACCCATCTGGATAATAATATTCAGCTCAAAATCCAGACGGTCTTGGTACAACTGGCGTTTTTCTGCGCTTACCACTTCGGCTAAATCAAGTAAGCGATTATTTAAACCCTCTTCACTTAAGCGTCGAAGATAGTCATCGACACTTAAATTTTCAGGTACCGGGTAGTCTGGTAGGCACGGGGTTCCTAATGATAATTCAAGATTACAGCGTTTCGCGATTTCAACAGTATTCTGTATAGCCTCAGGGATATCGCTAAAGAGAGCCTGCATTTCTTCAGTGCTCCGCAAATATTGAGTATCTGAATAAGTTCTAGGGCGTCTGGGGTCATCCAGAGTACGGCGGTCATTAATACAAACACGAGCTTCATGCGCTTCAAATTCGGCAGACGTCAAGAATCTAACATCATTGGTTGCAACGACAGGACAGTCAAACTCTAGACTAAGATCTATTGCTCCATGTATATATTCTTCTTCTCTAGGGCGCTCAGTACGCTGTAATTCTAGATAAAAACTGTCTGGGAACACTTTCATCCAATGTTCGAGTTTAGATTTCGCTAAAGCTAAATCCTCATTCAGTAATGCTTGCCCTATAGTGCCTTCCCTAGCCCCAGAAAGCACAATCAAACCAGCACTGTGTTGTTCTATCCATTGCTCTTGTGTAAGGACCTTTCCACGCCTTTGCCCTTCTTGATATGATTTCGAGATTAACTTTATAAGATTTTGATATCCTTCACTATTCTTTATTATAAAAGTTAGAATTGAAGCATTATCATCGCCTTTCTCGTCAACCACCAACAAATCACAACCACACAAAGGTTTTACACCTTTGGCGATAGCTCCGGAGTAGAATTTTATTAAGGCATAAAAATTAGAAAGGTCTGTGAGAGCAACTGCCGGCTGGCCAAGTTCTGCAGCTTTATTGACAAGTTCAGGAACTTTAGTCAGCCCATCAACTAGCGAATATTCAGAATGAACTTTTAAATGTATAAATGAAGGTAAATCTGTCATAACCAGGACTGCTTTTTATAAATATAGTGTAAAGCTATTATCAATAAACTGACATCCTTATTTGCGATCCAACACGTCTTTTACTGGTCCATAACTTAAGCGATGCTCAGGACAAGGCCCAATTTCCCTTAAAACTCTTAAATGTTCAGCCGTTGGATAACCTTTATGCTTAGCAAAGCCATAAGCTGGAAATTGTTCATGCAATGCAATTAAACACTCATCTCTATGCACTTTAGCGAGAATAGAAGCAGCCGCTATTGACTGTATGCGCTGATCACCTTTAATAAGAGCTTTACTCTTATAGTCCCAAACTGGCTTCCGGTTACCATCGACATAGATAAATTCTGGCTCAAGTTCTAAGGCTGCAACAGCACGCTGCATTGCCAGCATTGTTGCCTGCAGAATATTTATACTATCAATCTCTTTTACATCAGCCTCAGCAATAGCGAAGGCCAAGGCTTCTAGTTTTATTTGCTTGCTTAACTTTTCGCGTGTGTTTTTACTTAATTTTTTTGAATCATTCAAACCCGGAATAATTTTTTCTTTATCTAATATAACTGCCGCGGCAACCACATTGCCAGCAAGCGGCCCTCTGCCAGCCTCATCTACCCCCGCAATCAATCGATATTTTGATTCATCTTCCTCAAAGATCAACAAAGCCTGCTTACTCCTGATGGCTTACTGAATCCAATACTGCCTCAGCAGCAGCTGCATTAGCATTCTTACGTAGTGATTGATGGATTTGCAGATACTCTAAGTTCAGCTGCTCCTGTTTCTCTTCATCATCTAATAAGCTTTGAATACCTTGAAATAAGGCTTCAGCATTAACCTTATTTTGCACTCTTTCTTCAACCAAGCGTTTCCCTGCTAATAGATTAGGCAAAGAAAAATAAGGCACTTTGAGCATTCTGGAAATAAGCGCATAGGATAATGCTGACATTTTATAACAAACCAACATGGGCTTTTTCATCAAAGCAGCCTCTAAGGTCGCTGTACCCGAAGCAATTAATAGCACATCTGCAGCCGCCATGACTTCACGAGCGAAACCATCCGTCAGAGTGACTTTCAAGTCAGGAAATTTTTCTTTAAGTAAGGCTTCAATTTGCACCCATCTTGCGGCATTAGCACACGGGATTACTATTTCTAACTCTGGCCAATGTTGTAAACACAATTCTGCACATTTTAGAAATTCCGGTGCCAATCTGCCTACCTCACCTTCCCTGCTACCCGGTAACAGAGCCAATAATAAACCACGCTTATCTAGTCCTAGCTCAGTTCTAGCAGATGCTTTATCAACACTCAAAGGAATAAGGTCTGCAAGTGGATGACCAACGCAGCGGACAGCTATATTGTGTTTCTCGTAAAATGCTACTTCGAAAGGAAATAGCGTAAGCATTAAATCCACTGATCGCGCAATTTTATGAATACGCTTCCTGCGCCAAGCCCACACTGAAGGGCTCACATAATGTATTGTATAAATGCCAGCCTGTTTTAACTGCCTTTCGATGTTTAAGTTAAAGTCAGGTGAATCGATACCTATAAACACATCCGGCTTATAGCTTAAAAAATGTCGCACCACACTCTTTCGAATACCTAACAGTTCAGGCAAGCGCTTGAACGGCTCTATTAAGCCCATAACTGATAAACGCTCCATAGGCACCATAGATTGCAAGCCTTGAGCAGTCATAAGTGGACCGCCAATACCTTCAAAAGTAATCTGTGGATTTTGTGATTTAAGCGCTTGCATGAGCCCTGCGCCAAGTATATCACCAGAACTTTCTCCGGCTAATATTCCAATGCGTAGAGGACTAGTCATGCGTAATCTTATCGAGTTATGCCTTTGGTCGATGCAAGAACTGAATCTACCAAAACCTGAATTTCAGGATGTTCATCAACCATCTTTTGAATTTCAGCTAAAGCCTGATCAGTCGTTTTGCCATCACGATAAAGAATTTTATAGGCTTGTCGAATTGCTCTAATCGCCTCTTTACTAAAGCCTCTACGTTCTAATCCAGTACTATTTACCCCTCTTGCCGTGGGCGGAGTTCCATTGACGATGATATAAGCTGGAACATCCATATTGACATGAGTTAAGCCGCCTATGAAGCTATGAGCGCCAATTTTTAAGAATTGGTAAACTCCGGAAAAGCCGGCCAGAATTGCCCAATCACCAACCTCTACATGGCCACTGACCGCAGCATTATTTGAAAAAATAGTGTGATTCCCAATAATGCAATCGTGCGCTACGTGCGTATAAGGCATAAATAAATTATCCGACCCTATACGAGTTATGCCACCTCCTACGTCTGTGCCACGATGTATAGTAGCGCCTTCTCTAATTGTATTATTGTCCCCTATTTCAAGCAGGCTAGCTTCACCCTGATATTTCAAATCAGAGGGATCTTCACCCACGGAAGAAAACTGAAAAATCTGATTACCTTTACCTAATTTAGTGTTTGATCTGATAACGACATGAGAAGCAATTTTGCAATCATCACCTATAACAACATCAGGGCCAATAATACTCCATGGGCCAATCTCAACATTACTACCAATTGTAGCTGTCGGGTCGATGATCGGGTCTCTAGCTCCTGCATTAATGCTCATAGATATACCGGCAAAGACTATTCTTGTCGTTCAGCACAAAGTATTACTGCTGAACTAACTAGCCCGCCATCAACGCTTGCTTTACATTGGAATTTATAAATCCCACGTTTCACTGTCAATATCTCAGACTCTAAAATCAATTGATCGCCAGGCACTACTGGTTTTTTGAAGCGCACATCGTTGGCACCAACAAAATAGTAAAGATAGCCATCTCGAGGTTTTTTCTCTTGGCTTTTGAAGCCCAGAACACCTGATGCTTGAGCCATAGCTTCTATAATTAAAACACCTGGCATAATTGGTTTATTTGGGAAATGCCCAAGAAAAAACTCTTCATTTGTAGTGACATTCTTATATGCCTTAATGTATTTATTAGGCTCTAATTCCAATACCCTATCCACAAGCAAGAAAGGATAGCGCTGCGGCAAGTATTCTTTAACTTCTTCAATAATCATCATAATTTTACTACCTTAACGAACGAACTATTCGATTCCATTTTTTGTCTTCTGCAAACGCTTAGCCAGTTTGTCAAGTTGACGAAAACGCACTATATTTTTTTTCCACTCAGCGGTACTTGAAAGACCAGTCCCCGAAGAATAGCTCCCAGCCTCTCTAATAGATTGATTAACTAAAGACATGGCGGTTACTGTCACGTTGTCAGTAATTTCTACGTGATTGATAATCCCTACAGCACCGGCAATCACGCAATTTTTACCAATCTTCACACTGCCCGCGATAGCACTACAACCACAAATGACTGTATCTTTACCAACGACGACATTGTGAGCTATCTGCACCTGATTATCTATCTTTACCCCATTACCAATAACAGTATCGTCAAGAGCCCCTCTATCTATACAAGTATTTGCTCCAATCTCGACATCATCACCAATGACTACCCTACCAAGCTGAGCAATTTTTAAATATTCCCCACCTTCTTGGGCAAATCCAAAGCCATCACTACCGATAACGACGCCTACATAAATATGCGCCCTTTTTCCTATTTTTGTAGCATGTGCAATGTGTACATTAGCATCAATCCGACTTGCTTCACCTATTTCAGAGCCGGCTTCTATAATCGTATTCGACGCAATACTCACATCATCAGCAATGATTACATTAGCAGCGATTAAAACATTTTCGCCTATGCTTACATTAGCACCTAATTTTGCAGAAGAGTGAATTTTTGCACTTTTGGCAACTCCTTTTTCTAAAGGCGGTTCTAACATAAATAAGTGAGAAGCTCGCGCATAAGAAATATAGGGGTTATCCGAAATGAGCTTATTACCAGGATAACTTTCAGCCATTTCTTGTGACAGAATTAATGCTGAAGCCTTGGTATTAAGCAAATCCTTAAAATAGCGAGGGTTATGATAAAAACTTAAATCGCCAGTTCCAGCTGACTGCAATGTGGCTAAAGCATATATTTTAGCTGTAGGGTCTCCAACCAACTCGGCTTTAAGCAGAGAGGCTAGAGTCGCTAGATCATAAGGAGGAGAATTAGACACACTGTTTTATTACAGGTCTACTGCAGAGCTATTGCTGCTCATTCAGTTTTTCAGTCACCTTAGCTGTGATATCCAAGGCCCCTTTATAGAATAACGCTACTTCGGCTCTTAACACTACGTCGTAATCTTCATCTTCTACAACGTCACTAATTGCCTGAATCAAGTTGGAAGAATAAGTTTGTTCAAATATTTCACGCCTTTGCTGAACGATTGACTCTACACGCTGCTCCAAATATTGATATTGCACCCCAATTTCTTCAAGCTCAGCAACAATATCTCTTTGCTCAGCGTCGCTAAGAACTTCAGCGTCAATAGATAAGCGCTCCTGTAAAGCTGAGCCTTCCTCAGCTAGCTCTCTTATTCTGGCTGAATCTTCCTCAGTTTCTATGGATAATTGATCCTGCACAGCTGCAGCCAATTCAGAATTATATAAAGCAGCAGCCATATCTAAAATAGCGATCTTTGGGCTAGCTGTTAAAGCTTGGTCTTGAGCAAATACACTGCTGGCAAAACTTAATCCAATTACTGCAATATAAAGTACAATGTTTTTCTTCATTTTAATCACACCTAAATTAAATACACCCAACTTGAAATCCGACTAATCTTGATTCTTTTATTTTTTAAATATTTTCTAGAAAGTTCCACCAATATCAAATTGAAATACTTCCTCCTCGTCAATGATACTGCTATTGAACGGTTTAGCAAGGCTAAAGGTCATTAGGCCCATCATCCCCGTAAACCAGCTCACAGATAAACCTGCTGAGTATCTGACTTCATCTAAGGTGAAATCAGAACAATTATTATTAGCAATTTGCCTATCAGAGCAATAACTTGAAAACACATTTCCGGCATCTAGAAATACACTCGACCGAATCGTGTTTCTAGATTCCAAAGGCCCTAATGGGAATATTATCTCTGCTGTACCAGTGAGCTGAACGTTACCACCAAATGGCTGAGGGCGGCCAAAACTGAGCGATCGAGTTTCTAATTCATTCTCATATACGGGTTTGCCTGTCGCATCAAAAACCGGATTACCACTCGCATCAAGCACTTGGGACCGCCTATAGGCTTTTTCAGAGTCAAATGTAAACTGTGCATTACCAAAAAAATCTAATATTAAATTTCCTTGGCTATCTCGCAATAACTCTGTTGGCTCCTCACGATAAAGAACAGCATCTGTGCTTCTTGGGCCCAAGGTGTTTCTTTCAAAACCTCGAATCGTACCTTGACCTCCAGCATAGAAGTTCCTAAAAAAAGGCAGTTGTTCTGTCCCACCATAACCATTTCCGTAACCAAAAGTCCCTTCTAGATGAAAAACCCAAGCCGAAGATAAAAATGGCAATAAATTATTCATAGGCAAAAAGGTTTCGCCAAACAATCGCATCTTATAAAAAGCTAATTGACTCCCCGGCACAGCAAACTCAACGGACAAGGACTGCTGACTTCCTCCTGTAGGGAAAATACCTGGCTGTAGCAGATTATTTCTTCTCCAATCTACTGTTAATGTAAGATCAATAAATGAATCACCTTCTCGGTCCAGAAAGCCTGGAATTATTTCTCTAAACGCAGTATTAGGAAGAGATGAAAGTGGCGCTATTACCGCATCAGAAATTGGGAATACTGTTCCAGAAACAGGATCGGTAAACTCTCTCAATCGAGCCGGCTCTACCAAGAAGCTGTTAATAGTTGGATCTAATTTTGGGCTGCCTTCTATCTCTTGAACTGGACCAAATCCAGTTTCAATTTCAGTACTTGTTAGGCCTAAAGCAAAGGTCAAGAATTGCGTTTCATTGATCGGATACCCAAAACTCATGTTAGCATTAGCTTGGTTGGTGCTATAGGCCGTAAGATTCAACTCGGCATAGTCTGATGAAGTATATGACAATCCAAATCCGCGGCTCACACCATCAACAGTATAAAATGGGTCAGAGTATGAGAATTGATATCTGGTCGAAAAAGCATTGGTACTTATACCAACCCCCACCTGCTTACCTGTACCTAGAAAGTTTCCTTCCTGTAGATCCGCGCTTAAGCTCAAACCTTGCACTTGGGCGTAACCTACGGAAAAATTTATTGATCCGGATAATTGCTCTTCAACAGAAAAATCCACATCAACCTGGTCAGTTACTCCCCCCACCTCTGACGTTTCATATTCAACTGATGAAAAATAACCTAGGCGTTCTAGTCTAACTTTCGATTGCTCAATAGCATTTGCAGAAGCTGGAGCCCCTTCCATCTGTCGCATTTGCTGCCTTAAGACTTCATCAATAGTTCTGGTATTCCCATTAAAACTAATTCTGTTTACATAGGTTCTATTTCCGGGCACCACAAAAAATGTAACATCAACTGTTCCTTCATCTTCATTAATTAGAGGGACTCCATCAACTTCTGCAAAAAAGTAACCTCTGTTGCTTAAGGTGGTAGTCATGGCTTCGGCTATTTGAGTCACTAAGATTTGAGAAAATACTTGCTCAGGCTGTATAAAGGAGGCTAGTTGGTTTAAGAAAATTTCTGACCGAACTAAATCACCGGCAAGAGAAACATCGTTAATCCTGTATATTTCGCCTTCATCTACATTGATAGTGATATAGATCTGATCACGATTAGGTGAAAGCGAAACGACGGGCAACGTAATATTAAAATTTACATAGCCCTGATCCATATAAAACGATTGTAAATTTTCTAGATCTCCGGTAATTGCTTCACGAGAATAACGGTCATCGCCCGTAATAAAAGAAATGAAATGCGTCTCTTTCAACTCAAATAATTCAAGCAGCTCTTCATCGCTAAAGGCTTCATTCCCTACAATGTTAATATGTATAATTTTTGATGGATCACCTTCTGTAATATTAATTTGTAACCCAACACGATTTCGTTCCTGCGGCTCGATTTCCAGCTCCACCGTAGCGCCATAAAGCCCCTGAGCAACATATTGGCTTTCCATGGCAATTTGCAAACCTTCTAACACTGACGGATCAAATAATTCTCCTACAGATAAACCCAAGCTATTAATATTATCCATTAATACGTCTTCAGGAATTGCATCACTACCTTCAATAACGACACTACTGATAGACGGTCTTTCTGTAACGTTAATAATAAGCTCGTTATTATTCCCCTGTGTAACCTCAACATCTTCAAAGGAACTTGTCGCCATCAGGTTGCGAATTATTTCAGCTATATCAGCTTGAGTGATCTCATCACCTATATTCACGTTCAAGGCACTAAAAATTGTGGTGGAAGAAACACGCTGGAGGTTTTCTAAATATATTTCAGAAACAACAAAGCTTTGCGCGAAAACAGAAATGGGGAAAGAGTATGAGAACAATCCACATAATAAAAAACGACGAAAAAATCTAAGCATAATTAAAAATCTTATATCCAGGCATTTGCAACTAAAGTAACCGGTTTATATCGTTATAGAATGCAATAAACATAATAGAAACAATTAAAAATATCCCTAACTGCATTCCCATTGCTTGAACTTTTTCTGGTACCGGACGTCGGATAAGCGCTTCAATCAGGTAGTACAATAAATGCCCCCCGTCTAACACCGGGATTGGCAATAAGTTCAAAATGCCCAAGCTAACACTCAAAACCGCGAGAAAGCTTAGATAGTATTCAAAGCCAAAAGTTGCAGTTTGGCCTGCAACTTGTGCAATTGTTATAGGCCCACTTAAATTTTCTACTGAAATTAAGCCCACAATCATTTTCTTGATGGAATCAAGTATAAAGATGCCATTATTCCAGGTCTCTGCAAAAGCATAAGGCAAAGCATTGAAAGCTGAATAGCGTACCGATCTGTTCATGTCTTCAGGTAAAGTAGGCATAACTTCTGGCACTGAAACACCAGCACCAATATAGCCAGTTTGATCGCCATTATTATCGATGCTCAGCTCTGGTCTGAGTGTTAAATCGAGAATGCGCCCCTGTCTGAGCACTTGAATATACAAATCCTGCTCAGGATTTTTCCTAACTATATCTACCCAATGTAGCCAACCTGAAAGTTCTGTTTGATTAACGCTTAGAATTTCATCTTGAGATAGCAAGCCCGCTTGTTCAGCCCGCCCCTCAGAAACAATCTCTCCAATAGTTGCAGGAATATCCAAACGATAAGGAATAATGCCCAATGCGCCTAAGACATTAGGTTCAGCCTC
This sequence comes from uncultured Pseudomonadales bacterium, assembly GCA_943789335.1. Taxonomy (GTDB): domain Bacteria; phylum Pseudomonadota; class Gammaproteobacteria; order Pseudomonadales; family Pseudohongiellaceae; genus UBA5109. The sequence continues at coordinate 58,194 of CALSTS010000008.1, forward strand.
ATTAACTAACCAACGCTCAATACGGATACTGGCATTGTTGATCAAATCACTGCCTGGTGAGACGTAACTTAAATCGAGATCTCCACTTTCCCCCAGCCTTTCAAGCAAAGCAATTCTCACTTCCTGCCAAGTTCTAGTTTGATCACCATCTACACTAATTATCTCATCGCCACGTTGTAATCCAACCAAGGCAACAGATGAGTTTTCTTCAATATTGCCGATAACAGGTGCAACCCCGCTAACACCAGTCATAAACATTAGCCAATAAAGTGCAACAGCCAACAATAAATTAGCAAAAGGGCCAGCTGCAACAATCGCAGTTTTTTGGCCTAATGTTTTATGGTTAAAAGCTAAAGGTTTTTCATCCTCACTAATTTCGCTCTCACGCTCGCCAAACATCTTCACATAGCCGCCTAATGGCAAAATTGCAATACAATATTCAGTATCACCCCTATACCAGCTAAACAGAGACTTTCCAAAGCCGATAGAAAAGCATTCTATTTTTACCCCGCAACGTTTAGCCACCCAATAATGACCAAACTCATGGATAGTCACTAAAATACCTAAAGTGACTAGTAAAGCTAGAACGTTAATTGAAATTGTTTGTAACATTTCCATTTATATTATATTAATGCCTTGATATTGATGCCGTAATTCATATTGTTAGACGCATTTGTAACGCACATGTTGCAAAAAACACTTACTCAGATGCAAACTTTTTAGCTAAAGATCTAGCCTTGTTATCTTCTTCCAGTATCTCTTCGATACTATTAACTACTCTGCGTTCTTGTTTATTCAAAACCTTTTCTATAATAACAGGAATTTGGGTGAAACTGACCTCTCTTTGCAGAAATGCTGCAACTGCAACTTCATTTGCGGCATTCAGGATTATTGGCGCAGAATCATTCGATAAAGCTGATTCTCGACCTAAACGCAAACAAGGAAAATGCTCTTCATCAGCGGCTTGAAAATTTAGCTGCCCAATATCACAAAGATTTAATTCCTCAACTCCAGATTCAATTCTGTCTGGCCACGCTAGACCATGAGCAATCGGCGTCCGCATATCAGGGTTGCCTAATTGAGCTAATACAGAACCATCCAGGTAATACACCATGGAATGTATAACGCTCTGCGGATGAATTAACACATCGATATGCTCTGCTGGTAGATCAAATAAAATACTCGCTTCAATCAGCTCTAAAGCCTTATTCAGCATTGTTGCCGAATCAACTGATATCTTCGGCCCCATACTCCAATTAGGATGTTTGCAAGCTTGTTCCGGCGTGACCTGTGCTAATTCAGCTAAAGTGTTATTTAAGAATGGGCCGCCAGAAGCTGTTAAAACAATTTTGTTTACACCCTGACCTTGTTGCTTGGTGAACTGCGCCTGGCTATTAATGGGTAAGCATTGAAAAATTGCATTATGTTCACTATCAATTGGAATAACCTGTGCGCCTGATTGCTCTATAAACTGCATAAATAACTTGCCGGCCATTACAAGCGCTTCTTTATTTGCCAGCAATACTTTCTTTCCAGTTTGAGCGGCACGAAGAGTTGGCAATAAGCCAGCGCCTCCAACTATCGCTGCCATAACGCAATCGACCTGCTCATGACCAGCAACAAAATTAAGACCTTCAATTCCATCTAGCACTTCTGCAGAAGACCCAGCATTAGAGAGTTTACTTTTTAATTCTTTAGCAGCGGTGCTATCCAGCATAACCGCATAAGCTGGCTGAAATTCCATACATTGTTGAAATAGCAAATCCACTTGGGATTTAGCCGTAAGTGCAAAAACATCATATTGCTCAGCATTAACTTTTATTACATTCAGCGTATTAACACCTATTGAGCCTGTAGAGCCCAATATGCATACTTTTTGTTTATGCTCTTCAGAAGACATATAAGACTAATTAAAATAAACCAGTATTAACATGTACACCGGGGCTGTAGAGACAAGCCCATCTATTCTATCGAGGATGCCTCCATGCCCAGGTAATATATTGCCGCTATCTTTTAAGCCTCGAACACGTTTCAACATGCTTTCAAATAAATCGCCAATAACACTAAAAGAGGACACTAATAAAGGCAGGATCAAAAGCAAAAGCCAATTAATTGCTTCTGCCTGTAAAGCGCTCTTAAGGACATAAAGAATACTCGCAATCAAAAAACAAGATATCAAACCGCCGATCACTCCTTCCCATGTTTTATTTGGGCTAACGAGTTCAGCGAGTTTATGTTTACCAAATTTCTTACCCGAAAAATAAGCACCCACATCAGCGGCAGCGACTAATGTAATTAAGCTTAAGAAATTAAATGCAAAATCATCATTATTTCTTATATTAAGCAACACAAACCAACAAGGGATTAAAACCAGAAAACCTATAAGCCCAAGAACGAAAAAATTATTCCAGTGGTGGTTATAACGTGGATATGTGCAAATTAGAAATAAAGCAAACAGCCAGAAAACCAAACTTAAATTCAAAATGGCAACTATATGATTTTGCAAACCTAAGTATGCCAACACACAAACAAGCATGAGCCCGAGGCAATATAAACCACGGCCAATGATATTCTTGATTCCTGCTAGCTTAGTCCATTCCCATGCGCCAATAAGCGTTACTAAACTTAAAAACAATGAAAACAACAAGGCATCAGTAAAAAACACTATTAGCAGCAGCGCTGACAAAAGTAAAATTGCAGTGATGATTCTTTGGCCTAACATTTCAAGACTCTACCATGCTAGGACTCTACTTGTTCACTGACCATACCAAAGCGTCTTTGCCTTTTGGCATAATCGTCCAAAGCTAGGTCAAATTCTTTTTCCGAGAAATCCGGCCAAAATGTTTCTGTGAAATATAATTCTGTATAGGCAAACTGCCAAAGTAAAAAATTAGAAATTCGTTTTTCACCCCCAGTTCTAATACACAAATCTGGCTCAGCAATATCTCCAAGCGAAACGTGTTTTTGCAACAACTCTTGGTTTATCTCTTCAATTTCCAGGCTTCCCCGCTTCACTTTTAAAGCGATCTCTTTTGTAGCATTTGCAATATCCCAGCGACCACCGTAATTTGCTGCAACATTGATCGTCAAACCTGTATTTTTTTTTGTCAGATCTTCTGTAATCTGCATTTGATTTCGTAGCTTTTGGGGGAATCGACTACGTTCACCGATAAAATTAATTCTTATGTTTCGCTCATGTAATTTATTAATTTCTCGTCTCTGTAGCACAGACAAAAAAAGCGCCATTAAACTGCTAACTTCTTTTTTAGGCCGCAACCAGTTTTCGCTACTAAATACAAACAACGTAAGATATTCAATCTCAAGATCTACGCAATAATTAGTAATACTACGCGCTTGCAAGGCGCCTTTACGATGCCCAGATAACTGAGAATTATTATTCTGTTTGGACCAGCGATTATTGCCATCCATGATAATCGCAATATGGCGGGGTAATATTTTCTTATCTGCTGACACTAAGGGTCCACCTTAAACTTAAATCAGATTGCCAACAAATCAGTTTCTTTAACGTTATACCTTTCTTCTACTTTAGCTGTATAACTATCGGTTAGCTTTTGTATATCCTGCTCGGCTTTACGTTCATCGTCTTCACTAATTTCTTTTTCTTTAAGCAGGTCTTTCACATGTTGGTTTGCATCACGTCTAATATTTCGTAATGCAACACGAGCATTTTCCGCCTCGTGTTTAGCTTGCTTGGTGTATTCTTTGCGAGTTTCTTCAGTCAAAGCAGGCATCGGCAATCTGATGACATCACCGTTATTTGAAGGGTTTAGGCCTAAGTCTGAGCTCATGATTGCTTTTTCAATAGCCCCCAGCATGTTTTTTTCCCAAGGGGTGATAAGCAAAGAACGGCCGTCTTCTACAGTCACATTAGACAATTGCTGTATTGGCGTGTCTGATCCGTAATAATCAGCAAAGACATTATCAAGAATACTAGGGTGGGCCCGACCAGTTCTTATTTTATTGAAGGCAGAATCAAGGCTGCTTAAGCTTTTTTCCATTCTGTCATCTGCGTCTAACAATATCTCTTCAATCACCAGCTTTCCCCCTCTATCAATATTTCAACACCAATATTTCAAATGAGCATAATCTTTTTAAGAACCAGATTCGATTAGTGTGCCTTCTTCTTCACCAACCATAATATTAAAAAGCGCCTTTGGCTTGTTCATATCAAATACTCTGACGGGTAAATTGTGGTCGCGACTTAAACAAATCGCTGTTAAATCCATGACACCTAATTTTTTATCTAGAATTTCATCATAAGTTAGCTTATCAAACTTAACAGCATCAGGGTGCTTAATAGGATCAGCAGAATATACACCATCTACCTTAGTTGCCTTTAGCACCAAGTCAGCATCAATTTCTATGCCCCGTAAACAAGCTGCTGAGTCTGTTGTAAAGAAAGGATTACCTGTTCCTGCAGAAAAAAGTACAACGTCGCCAGCTTTCAAATGCCTGATTGCAGTACGGCGGTCATAATGTTCTACAACACCACTCATCGGGATGGCAGACATTACCCGGCTTGGAATATTCGCCCTTTCCAGCGCGTCTCTCATCGCAAGAGCATTCATCACAGTCGCAAGCATTCCCATATGGTCGCCTGTAACTCTCTCCATCCCTGCAGCATGTAAAGCAGCACCCCTGAAAAGATTGCCACCTCCTATCACCACACCAACCTGAACACCAATTTCAACCAATTGCCCTATTTCAAGAGCCATACGATCGAGTACTTTAGGGTCAATACCAAAATCTGCACTGCCGGTAAGCGCTTCACCACTTAACTTCAATAAAATTCTGTCGTATTTCCTAATTTTAGTGCTCATATTTAGGTTTTTAATTCCCTGTTATGATTTTATTATGAATTTTGCCCTGAATCTTTTAACTGTTCAGCTACTTCAGCCGCAAAATCAACTTCAGCGACCTCAATTCCTTCTCCTACTTCATAGCGAGTAAAACTGACAATCTCAGCATTTGCATCCTTAACCATTTTACCTACTTTTATATCAGGGTCTTTAACGAAGGCTTGTTCTGTCAAAGAGACTTCTTCAATAAATTTTCGAAGACGGCCGCTGACCATTTTTTCTACGATATCAGCTGGCTTTCCACTTTCGGCTGCCTGTGCCGTATAGATTTCACTTTCTTTACTCAAGACATCGGCAGGAACTTCTTCAGCATTCACAACCATTGGGCTAGATGCAGCAACATGCATGGCAACATCTTTTGCCAAAGCCTCATCTCCGCCTCTTAAACTTACTAAAACTGCTATTTTACTATTTGAATGCACATAAGAGCCGACAGTAAGGCCTTCTTCATTGGCCACTGAAGCACGTCTTACAGTAATATTCTCACCAATCTTTTGAACAAGGTTAAGTCTTGCAGTCTCAAGGCCAGAAGCCATAAGCTTGCTTATGTCTGAATCTTTTGCCTCAAATACAGCCTCTATAACTTGATTTGCAAAATTACTAAAATTCTCTTCTTTGGCTGCAAAATCTGTTTCACTATTAACTTCAACCATGGCGCCAAAACTATTGTCGCTGGCTATTTTTACCAGAACCACGCCTTCTGCAGCTGTGCGTCCTGCTTTTTTAGCTGCTTTCATGCCACTGGCTTTTCTTAATAACTCAATGGCTTGATCAATATCGCCATTTGATTCTACCAGAGCATTTTTACACTCCATCATACCCAGGCTGGTTCTATCTCGTAACTCTTTAACTAATGCTGCTGAAATGTTAGCCATGTTATTCGGCTCCTCTACTTCATTATTTATATATGTCTCATCTTTTTTTCTCCCTCAGCTTAGATTGCGAAGAGAGAAAAAAGTTTAAGCACTTAATTAAATGGGCGTCGATGCCCAATGTTGATTAACACCTATAGCAAAATTAAGCTTATTTATCGCTTCCTTCATCAGCTTTAGCCTTAGCTTTTGGAGCGGCTTTAGCTTTAGGGGCTGCTTTTGCTTTAGCCTTTGACGCTGCTTTAGCTTTAGGTGCTGCTTTAGCTTTAGGTGCTGCTTTAGCTTTAGCCTTTGGCGCTGCTTTTGCTTTAGCCTTTGGCGCTGCTTTTGCTTTAGCCTTTGGCGCTGCTTTTGCTTTAGCTTTTGCCTTAGCCTTTGGTTTAACGTCTTCTTTAACTGAATCCGCTGCAGTATCCGTAGCTTCTGCAGATGCGTTGATTTCCTCTGCTGGCTTACCTTCATCTGATGCAGCTTCTGACTCTACTGGAGCCTCAGCCGATGCTTCTGATTTTGGCTTAGTTTTGGCCTTAACCGTAACTTTTGGTCCGCCTTCACCTGCGGCTGAATCAATTTCTTCAACGAATTCATTTTTAGCTGCGGCCTCAATATCAGAATCACCACGACCTTCTACACAAGCATCTGCGATTGAAACAACATAGAGCTGGATTGCCCTGATGGCATCATCATTTCCGGGAATAACTACATCTACACCATCTGGGTTACTGTTTGTATCAACAATACCTATTACAGGAATACCAATTTTATTGGCTTCTGTTACGGCAATACGCTCATGATCGACATCGATAACGAAAAGAGCATCTGGCAAACCGCCCATATTCTTAATACCACCAATGCCTTTATCCAATTTCTCTAGATCCCTTCTGCGCATTAGGGCTTCTTTTTTGGTTAACTTTTCAAACGTTCCATCAGCTGCCTGTGATTCAAGGTCTTTTAGACGCTTAATAGAGGCACGAATAGTCTTGTAATTAGTCAACATTCCACCAAGCCAACGTTGATCAACGTAAGGCATTCCGGCACGACTTGCTTCTTCTTTGATAATTTTACTGGCAGCACGTTTAGTGCCTACAAATAAAACTTTCTGGCGACGTTCAGCCATTAGTTTAACTTGTGCTAGAGCTTGATTAAATGCAGGAACAGTATGTTCGAGGTTTATGATATGGATTTTATTACGGGCTCCGAAAATATATTGTTCCATTTTCGGATTCCAGTATCGACATTGATGACCGAAGTGCACACCAGCCTTCAGCATGTCTTTCATGCTTGCAGTACTCATAGATTTTCCTTTGGGTTAGGCCTCCATACATCCCATGATCCCAACCTAAAGGTTTGACCCGAAAAGCACCCGGGAACATGTGTCGATATATGTGTGACGTTAATTTTAATTAATACCAGACAAATTATTTCATCTGGTTTATTCGTTTGTATAGGCCTGAGCCCTTAAAACGTGCGGCTTTATACCATAAAGTTCAGCCAACTTAAAGTAATAATATTCTGTGTGAAAGGCAGACTTACCTATACTTTGAAGCCTCAGATGCACTAAAATTACTTTTTTTACCTATTCCACTTGTTTTATGCCTGTAACAATCAAAAGCTCTGAAGATATCGATTTAATGCGCCATGCAGGACGCCTTGCGGCTGAAGTGCTTGAAATGATAGGCCCCTATGTTCAAGTAGGAGTCAGCACTGGCGAACTTGATCGTATTTGTCATGACTATATTGTGAATGTACAAGACGCCATCCCCGCTCCTTTAAATTACAATGGCTTCCCAAAATCTATCTGCACCTCGATCAATCATGTCATATGCCATGGCATTCCCAACGACAGTAAAATTTTGAAAGATGGCGATATTATCAACATAGATATTACTGTTATTAAAAATGGCTTTCATGGTGATACCAGCAAAATGTTTCTGCTTGGTGACACCCCTACTCATGCCCAACGCCTTGTAAAGACTACACAAGAAGCTTTATATCTTGCTATTGACATGGTTAAGCCCGGCATACGCCTAGGGGATATTGGTCATGCAATTCAACAATATGCCGAAAAAAGACATTATTCTGTGGTCAGAGAGTATTGTGGCCATGGCATCGGCCGTATTTTCCATGAAGAGCCTCAGGTTCTGCATTATGGTAAACCCAATACCGGGCTGGAACTTCAAGCTGGTATGACATTCACCATAGAGCCAATGATTAACGCTGGATCTCGCTATACTCGTCTATCAAAGACAGATGGTTGGACTGTCACCACCAAAGATCGTCGCCTTTCTGCGCAATGGGAGCATACCCTAGCCGTTCTTGATGATGGCTGTGAAGTACTGACTAAACGCTCCGAAGAAAGGTTTTAAATATTTATGGAGCCCTCAAGTGCTAAACTTTTTGACGTAAAAAAATTCAAGCAAAAATTAACCTTAACTGAATCCCCTATAAAGTGTTTTCGTGAAGCCATAAGTGAAACTCGGGCCTTGCTCGACGAACGCTTTAAATCTAAAGCCAATATTGAAGTAATAATTTCAGACTTAACTTGGTTTATTGACCAACTGTTAACCGCCGCATGGCAACAATACGACTGGGAAGATAAAAAAGACATCAGCTTATTGGCGGTTGGCGGGTATGGGCGTGGAGAATTACACCCCTATTCCGATATAGACATTCAAATATTGCTGGGCAAAAACAATCAAAAGAAATACAAGAAAAATATTGAATCATTTCTAACCTTTCTTTGGGATATAAATCTTGAAGTAGGCCAAAGTGTGCGGACAATTAATGAAAATAAAAAACAGGCGGCAAATGACATCACTATTGCAACCGCATTAATGGAATCAAGAACTGTTTATGGCAACCCTGAACTTCACGATAAATTAATTCTTGCCGTTAGTAAGAAAAAAATATGGGAAGCTAAAAAGTTTTTTACAGCGAAAAATAACGAACAAATTACACGCCATGCTAAATATGATGATATCGAATACGCACTTGAACCTAATTTAAAAGTGTCTCCAGGCGGACTAAGAGATATTCAAACCATTGGCTGGATATCCAAACGTTATTTTGGCGCTTCAGACTTTCAAGAACTAGTTGATCGGGGTTTTTTACAAAAAAATGAATATCTCGATTTAATTAAAAGCAGAAATTTTCTTTGGTCCTTACGCTACGGTTTACATATGTTGGCTGGGCGTAAAGAAGACCGTTTATTGTTTGAACATCAGCGCAGCTTAGCCGAAATATTTTCTTACGAAGACGACAAAAACAGCCTTGGTATTGAAAAATTAATGAAAGAATATTATCGCAACGTGCAGACTCTTCGAGAGTTAAATGATGTCTTACTGCAACTTTTTGATGAAGAAATTATTCGCTCCAAAGAAAAAGCAAAAATTATTACTTTGAATGCTCGCTTCCAAATTCGCAATAATTATATTGAAGCTGTGCACACAAGAGTGTTCAAACAAACACCATTTGCGCTTTTAGAAATTTTTGTGCTGTTCGCGCAGAATGAAAAAATTGAAGGCATAAGAGCTTCAACTATTCGATTAATTAGGAATAGCCGGCAGCTGATTGATGATGATTTTAGAAAAGACATTCGTAATACCAGTTTATTTATGGAGTTAATACGCTCGCCATACAAAATGGTGGCGCGTTTAAGACAAATGAAAAGGTATGGAATACTTGGAGGCTACCTACCAGAATTTGGAAATATTATTGGACAAATGCAGCATGACTTGTTTCATATTTATTCTGTGGATGACCATACATTGCAAGTTGTTGAAAACATGCGTCGTTTGCATCACCCTGAAGCTGAAGATAAATATCCTCTAGCCGCCAATATTATTAAATATTTACCAAAAGTTGAGTTGTTATATATAGCCGGTCTTTACCATGATATTGCTAAGGGTCGAGGTGGCGATCACTCAGTCCTTGGCGTCAAAGATGCCGAGGCCTTTTGTACCAGGCACTACCTAGGGAAATGGGATACAGCTCTAGTTGCCTGGTTAGTTAAAAATCATTTATTGATGTCTAGCATTGCTCAACGTAAGGATATACAGGACCCTGATGTCATAAAAAGTTTTGCCTTAAGTGTTGGCGATCAGACTCGATTAGATTATTTATATACATTAACTGTTGCCGATATTAATGCTACTAACCCTAAACTTTGGAATGCTTGGCGTGCTTCTTTACTCAGACAACTCTATCAGGGCACAAAACGTGCGCTAAACCTCGGCTTAGAAAAGGTCGTTGGCAAAAAATCACGAATAAAAGATAACCAAGCCCTAGCGCTTGCACTGCTGATTGAAAAAAACATGAGCAAAAAGCAGGCTTTGTCCATATGGGACAACCCTACAGAAGATTATTTTCTTAGAGAAAGCCCAGAAGATATTGCCTGGCAAACATTAGCAATAGCCAAGCACACAGATCTAGAACAACCATTAATTCTGATTAAAAACAGCACAGAACATCAGTCTGAAGGTGCAACTCAAGTTTTTATTTACACACAAAATTCACATTTTTTATTTGCCAATATTGCAAATGCATTTGATCGGCTAAATCTAAACATACAAAATGCTAGATTATTTAATACAGCATCAAATAAAGCCCTACTAACATTCATGGTTTTAGAAACAAATGGCACATTAATCAAAAAGAACTCTTCAAGAATGTCAGAAATTATCAGCCTTCTTAAAGAATATTCATTACCGATAGAGAAACCACCAAAGAAAAAACAACGCACTCCAAGGCAATTAAGACATTTCAGCCTAGCCACAGAAACCAGCTTCACCAATCCTGAACAATTTCCTTATTCTATATTAGAGGTTCTTTGCCCCGACAGACCGGGACTCTTGGCTAAAATTGCCAACATTTTTGTTGAAAAAAATATTATTATACATGACGCAAAAATTACAACTTTGGGCGAAAATGTAGAAGATATTTTCTTCATTACCAATAATAAGAACAAACCTATCACTAGCAAGAAGATCTCTGAAGAACTCCAAATGCTTATTAAAGAGAAGTTAGACGCTAGCTTAAAAGCAGCTTGAGAATTAATATGATCATGTACGGCATCCCTAATTGTGACAGCATAAAAAAAGCCAAAGCTTTTCTAGATAGCAACAATGTAAGCTATGAGTTCCATGATTATAAAAAGCAGGGTGTTAGCCCTGAGTTACTCAGACATTGGTGTAAATCCTTTGGTTATGAAAATGTATTAAATCGTCGAGGTACAACCTGGCGCAAACTCGATGCAGAAACACAAGCTACAATCAATGAAGAAACCGCCATTCTACTCATGCAGGAATTACCCTCCATGATTAAGCGACCACTACTCGACACCGGCAAAAAACTTGTTATCGGATTTGATCAAAGTGAGTATGAAAGCCTGCTATAATGCTGCCTGGCTTTTTTTCAACTCGAAACTCAACACGGAACTATGATGAATTTATATAGCCTCGCTTTTGGAATCGGCAGCAAAGACTCTTCGGGTAATTGGTTAGAATGCTATTACCCTGCTCCCATATTAAATCCAGATTTAGACACTCAAAAATCCATATTGTCAGTGCTTGAATACACTAACGGCAATCAAGCTATCGAACTCGATCAGCAACAAGTTAATCAGATTTTAGATAACTTTGGAGCCTCACAAAATCAGGCTCAAATCGATTTGCTTTCAAGCCTAACGCTAAGTAAAAAACCACTGGTCATTTGCATACTTGAAAGCGATGATAGCCCAAGCTCAGTACCTGAGGTTTATCTTAAATTACATTTACTTTCCCACCGTTTAGTAAAACCACATGGCTTAAACTTGGATGGCATGTTCGGACTGTTGCCAAATGTTGCATGGACTAACCAAGGCGCTATTGCTATCAGTGAATTGCCTCACTATCAGCTAGAGGCCAAACTCAAAAATCAAAATTTATCAGTAAATTCAGTCGACAAGTTTCCAAAAATGACTGATTACGTTGTGCCAACTGGCGTACGAATTGCTGATACTGCAAGAGTAAGGCTTGGCGCCTATATTGGTGAAGGCACTACTATCATGCATGAAGGCTTTGTGAATTTTAATGCCGGTACTGAAGGCGAGGCTATGATAGAAGGCCGTATCAGTGCTGGCGTTTTTGTTGGCAAAGGTACTGATCTGGGCGGAGGTTGCAGCATAATAGGCACACTCTCTGGCGGGGGCAAAGAAGTCATTTCAATTGGAGAAAGCTGCTTAATTGGCGCCAATGCTGGTCTCGGCATATCTCTTGGCAATGACTGTATAATTGAGGCAGGTCTTTATCTTACTGCTGGCACTAAAGTCACAGTGCTAGATGTGGATAAAAAAGCTGTAGAAGTCATTAAAGCTAGAGAGCTCACGGGTAAAAATAGTCTATTATTTAGACGGAATTCAACATCAGGTGCCGTTGAATGTCTAACTAACCAGACCGTTATTGAGTTAAACGCAGAATTGCATTCTAACAATTAAAAAATGAAAATAATTATCATTAAACTTAGTTAAGGTTTGGCATGTCATCAACCATCGACTTATGCAGCGAACTAATCTCTCGGCCTTCTGTTAGTCCAGATGACCAGGGCTGCCAGGAAATATTAGTAGCGCGCCTTGAAAAGCTAGGCTTCGACATTGAACATCTACCATTTTCTGATGTGAAAAACTTGTGGGCCAGGCGCGGCATCACTGCTCCTTTATTTTGTTTTGCCGGACATACCGATGTCGTACCAGCAGGCAATATTGCTGATTGGAACTCAGAGCCTTTTAATCCTGACATAAGAAACGGTTTACTTTATGGTCGCGGTAGCGCCGATATGAAAGGTAGCCTTGCGGCAATGATTACTGCTTGTGAAACCTTTTTAGAACAAAACCCAATGTTTGATGGATCGATCGCTTTTTTAATTACTAGTGATGAAGAAAGTGTTGCCACCCATGGCACAGTTAAAGTCATCGAAACACTACAAAACAGAAATGAGCATATAGATTACTGTCTGGTCGGCGAACCCTCCAGCAGTAAAAAGCTTGGAGATGTTGCCAGAAATGGTAGGCGTGGTTCCTTAAATGGCACCTTAACTATTAATGGCAAAGAAGGTCATGTCGCCTACCCTGAACTGGCCATAAATCCAATTCATAAGTTTTTGCCCGCACTAACTGAATTAACTCAAATTGAATGGGATCAAGGCAATGATTATTTCCCGGCCACTAGCTTGCAGATATCGAATATATCTGCTGGCCAAGGCACCAATAATGTCATTCCTGGAGAAATGTCTTTGCTATTTAATTTCAGATTCTCAACAGAGGTGACGGTCGAAGGCCTGAAAGCACAAGTGCAGACAATATTTGATCATCATTATGAGAATTATGAACTTGAATGGCAACTCTCTGGCAATCCTTTTATTACTGAAGTCGGTGTCTTAACGGATGCTCTTACAAAAAGCGTAAAGGCCGTGACTGGTCTTGATTGCAGCTTATCGACTGGCGGGGGGACCAGTGATGGTAGATTTATAGCCCCGACAGGAACTCAGGTAGTAGAGCTAGGACCTATTAACGCTAGCATTCATAAAAATAATGAACACGTTGCTGTGGCTGACCTCGATCAACTTGCCCTTATTTATGAAAAAATACTCGAAGAAGTTTTGCTTTAAGCCAGTTCCAGCAATCAACCGAATGGCTCTACGGCCTTAGATATTCCCCTTCACTTATCCACCATACAGCTTTCTTTCAGCTCAATTCAGTGGTTGAGAAGCAGTCAAAAACGCCAGTATATTTTTTGAATAATGCGATTCAGCACAGAAACCTATTAAAAATTACTGAAAACTCAGATTAATTTTTTCCAGAACATTAACGCCGGGACAGAGGTCTTCTTCTGTAAGACTGCGCAAGGGCCTCTGTGTTGTACCAAGCAATTCGTGCAGTTCTTTGGAATCCGGATCCAGATATAATAATCCAGTTAACTCCTTGCCTTGCTCCTGACTCTCCTTGAGCTTGTCTAAAGCAGCTCTCCGATCATGCGGGTCATAATCCTCATCTAATTTCTGCAAGCGAACAACCGAGCCATCGTGCAGGGTGACTTCCTGGGAACTACCGGGCTTATAATGAGTAGTAATTTCATCTTTCATAGGCACGAAGTCGACCACACCCAATGTTTCAATATGATCGCGCACGTACTCGTAAGATTTGGTAGAGCCCTTGTTATTATTGAAGGTAACACAAGGAGACATGACATCAATAAATGCAAAGCCTTCATGGCACAATGCAGCCTTTATTAATGGGACCAATTGTTCTTTATCACCAGAGAAGCTACGTGCAACCATTGTTGCACCAAGTTGCAAGGCGATGCCACACAAGTCAATGGCTTCGAAAGGGTTTGGTACGCCTTTCTTGCTAATGGACTCAAAGTCAGATGTGGCAGAATCCTGACCTTTAGTAAGCCCATAACAACCATTATTTTCAACAAGATACAGCATATTAAGGTTGCGCCGAACTACATGAGCAAACTGCCCCATACCAATTGAAGCGGTATCTCCATCTCCAGATACACCAATGTAGATCATGTCACGATTAGCCATATTTGCACCAGTCGCTACTGATGGCATACGGCCGTGAACTGAATTAAACCCGTGAGAGTTGCCAAGAAAATAAGTGGGGGTTTTTGAGGAGCAGCCAATTCCTGATAACTTGGCAACCTTGTGAGGTTCGATATTAAGCTCGAAACAGGCCTGAACAATAGCAGCGCTGATGGAATCGTGTCCACAACCAGCACAAAGAGTTGATAAACTGCCCTCATAGTTTTTTCTGGTATACCCGATATCGTTAATCGGTGTTTCGGGATGTCGAATTTTTGGGCGAATATAGCTCATAGGTACCTGCTAGTTTTTTATCGTTTTAGACTTCAATGGCAATACGTTATCAATTTCTGGCAGTGCATTTCTTATCTTCTCCTGTATTACGTGAGCGGTCACTGGCATTCCATCGTAATTCAAAATAGATTTAAGTTTGCTGGGGGCAACACCGCACTCGGTTACCAGTAGCGTTTGCATCTGCCCATCACGATTCTGTTCTACCACAAAGAGCATCTCGTGGTTTTTAATAAAGTTCTCTACCTCTTTATTAAAAGGAAAGGCATGTATGCGCATACCATCCAGGGCTATTCCCGTATTCGCGAGTTTATCCAGCGCCTCTTCTGCCGGTGCTGCTGTGGTCCCGTAATAAATCATGCCGTAACGGGCACCATTGTCAGCATAAAAGCTGGGGGCAGGAACGTAGCTTTTAGTGGTTTCCCATTTTTTGTTCAGACGTTCCATGTTCTCGACATAAAGCGAACCATCTTCAGTGTAAATCGCATAAGGGTCTCGAGAAGTACCACGCGTAAAAAAAGCACCTTTAGTGGGATGTGTGCATGGGTAAGTACGATAACAAATACCATCACCCTCAACATCCAAGTACCGGCCAAAGGGTTGCTCAAGTGACTCCAGTTGTTCTGCGGAAAGCACCTTGCCGCGGTCATAGCGTCGGGAATCATCCCAAGCAAAAGGTTCGGAGATCCAATCGTTCATACCAAGATCAAGATCCGATAGAAGAATCACTGGGGTCTGCAGGCGCTCAGCTAGATCAAATGATGCTACTGTCATATCGAAACACTCTCGCGGTGAAGACGGGAACAGCAAAACGTGTTTAGTGTCACCATGTGAAGCATAGGCACAAGCTAGTATGTCGGATTGCTGACTTCGTGTTGGCATACCAGTAGAGGGTCCAGCACGCTGTATGTTGATTAAAACCACAGGGATTTCAGCAAAATAAGCCAGGCCAAGAAACTCACTCATCAGTGATACACCGGGTCCGCTGGTTGCTGTAAAAGCCCTTGCCCCATTCCAGTTGGCACCTATAACCATGCCCATTGCAGACAGTTCATCTTCCGCCTGCACGATAGCAAAATTTTTCTCACCACTGCCTGGGTCTATGCGCAGGCGCTTGGCATAAGTTTCGTAAGCATCAACAACTGATGTAGATGGGGTTATAGGATACCAAGCGGCAACTGTTGCTCCGGCATAAATAGCACCCAATGCACAGGCTGTATTGCCATCAATTAATATACGAGATTTCGACGACTCAATACGCTCTACCCTCACCGGCCACGGAGCCTGAAAATTGTCAGAAGCATATTGAAACCCTAGTTCCAAGGCGTGCACGTTGGGTCCAATCAGCTTTTCCTTGGCTTTGAATTGATCATGTATCAGTTTGGTCAAGACATCAAATTCAATATTAAGGAAAGCCGCTAGAGCGCCGACATAAATCACATTTTTAAACAACTGCCGTTGTCTGGCATCATCGTATTCTCGCAGACAAATGTCAGTCAAAGGTAAACCAATAAAATTGATATCATCACGCATCAATCGTAGGTCTAGAGGTTTACTATTGTCGTAAACAAAATAACCTCCGCTGACAACCTCTTTGATATCCTTGGCCATGCTCTGAGGGTTCATGCCAACCATAATATCGATATCGTCGCGTCTTCCCGTATAGCCATCGCCGTTAACGCGAACCTCGTACCAGGTGGGTAGCCCTTGAATATTTGAAGGAAAAATATTTTTGGGGCTTATCGCCAAACCCATACGAAACAATGATTTGGCAAACAGGGTGTTTGCGCTTGCTGAGCCAGTACCATTTACATTAGCAAATTTTATAACAAAATCGTTTACTGCATGACTCATTGGTTTTTAATTCCTTCTATTTCGAGTTAGAGGATCCAAGAGGTTAATCTGCCCTGCCTTGCAAACGTTATATAGAAACTTCTGCATATCCCAGGCCGCCGTTGGACAACGTTCGGCGCAAAGACCGCAATGCAGACAAACATCTTCGTCTTTCACCAAAACTCGTGAGGTTGGCAAAACCTGAGAAATATAGAGCGCCTGTTCCTGATTGGTTGCAGGAGCACGCAGATGAGTTCGCAAAGTCTCTTCTGTTTCTGGCTCAGTAAATGTAATACAGTCAGTCGGACAAACATCAGCACAAGCATCACACTCAATACATTTCACTTCCTCGAAAACTGTCTGGATATCGCAGTTAAGACAACGCTGTGCTTCAGCAAATGCCTGCTGCTCGTCAAACCCAAGCTCTACCTCAAGTTTTCTATCCACTAGGGTGTTGTTCTTGTCAGCTTGCGCAACTAAAAAGCGGTCATCGTCACTGACCTCACTGTGGTAGGCCCATTCGTGAACTCCCATCTTCTGACTGATCAGATTGGTTAGTGGTGCGGGCCGATCATGAATATCCTTGCCCTTGCAGAAAGCGTCTATCGATATTGCCGCTTGATGCCCATGAGCAACCGCAGTGATAATATTTTTTGGACCAAATGCTGCGTCGCCACCAAAAAAAATGTTGGGAAGACTAGATTGAAATGATAACTCGTCGATTAGAGGGACTTCCCATTGGTCAAAGTCAATACCTATATCTTTTTCAATCCACGGAAATGCATTTTCCTGACCGATGGCCATGAGGACATCATCACAGGGGATTAGCACCGGTTTTTCATCCAGAGGGATTAACTTGCGTGAGCCATCTTCAGCATAAACCGCTTTTACTTTCTCGAATTCAACACCTGTGAGGCGGCCATTTTCATGTATAAACGCTTTGGGCACATGATTATCAAGAATCGGAATATCTTCATGAATAGCATCTTCCTTCTCCCAGGGCGAAGCTTTCATTTCTGAAAAGGGACTGCGCACAATAACTTTGACATCTTCACCGCCAAGACGGCGAGCCGTGCGACAGCAGTCCATGGCTGTATTTCCTCCCCCCAATACCACTACACGTTTGCCGATACTGGTGATATGTTCGAAGGCAACACTACCCAGCCAGTCAATACCGATGTGAATGTTTGCATCAGCCTCTTTACGCCCAGACAAGTTAGCCAAATCTTTACCCCTTGGCGCTCCGGTGCCGACAAAAATTGCATCGTAATTCTTGCTCATCAATTCGGTCATGCTATTTACGCGGGTTTTAAAGTGCGTATCCACGCCCATTGATAGTATGTATCCGATCTCATCATCCAACACTTGCTCTGGTAAACGAAAGGAGGGAATTTGACTCCGCATAAAACCGCCGGCCAATGCGTTTTCGTCATACAGATCAATCTGGTAGCCAAGAGGCATCAAATCGCGAGCTACCGTCAACGATGCTGGCCCAGCACCAACCAGCGCAATTTTTTTACCATTTTTATTCTTGGGGATTTCAGGAAGCAAATCAGTGATATCACCCCGATTGTCTGCAGCTACTCGTTTGAGTCTGCATATGGCAACAGGTTCTTCATCAACGCGGCCTCGCCTACAAGCTGGCTCACAGGGACGGTCGCAGGTTCTACCCAGTACGCCGGGAAACACATTGGATTCCCAATTGACCATATAGGCTTCAGTATACCGTCGAGACGCTATCAGACGTATATATTCAGGAACAGGCGTATGCGCAGGGCAGGCATACTGACAATCAACGACCTTGTGAAAATATTCAGGGTTAGCTATATCTGTTGAACTCCAGTCGGAAACCACTAGATTCTTCTTTATTGCAGTATTAATACGATTCCCCGACACTGTAGTTTATTCTCCTACATCGTAAGTATGTGAAGTATAAAAGCCCTTCTCAAATAAGTCAGCTCAAATTACGTAATTGGCATAACTTATTTCTAACAAAAATCTAATTCCCTGCCTTGCCTTCAACTAAGCCCTTAATTTTATTCTAGTTAGCCTTTATATTTTGTTACTTTTCCTGCCGCGCTTCTTTGGTCAGTGATGATAAATATTTTAAATAAGCCATGGTCTTGTCTAAGACTTTTAATACATGCAAGAACTTGATGCAGGAAATATTGCTTTAAACGAACACCTCGAAATGTGCAGTCTTACCTGGCACAATAAAACTCGGTTTTATGCTCCCCTTGCTGACCTTGCTACCCGGCCTCTTAACGACTATTCGATGTTTAGCAAAGCCCTTAGCTGCCTTTAGTAAGTCATTACTTTCTTCATCAAATCCAAGCACTTCTTGTAACAGACCAATATCCTTTTTTACATTGGCCTTTTTATTGCGGGGCGGGAACATAGGGTCCAGGTAAATAACATCAGGTTTTGCTTTCTTACCTTGCTCAATTTCCTTGAAGTAGTCTTGCGCCTTAGCATGAAGCAAAGACATCTTTTGCAATATCCCTTTTAACGCTAGGTCTTCTGTATAGGCGGCTCTTTTCAAACCATCAAAAATCAGGCTGTAAATTATAGGCGATTGTTCAATCATTGTTATTTCACAACCCATACTGGCAAGTATAAAAGCATCACGACCTAAACCGGCAGTAGCATCAAGCACATGCATAGGTTTGTGTTTATTCAATCCAACAGCTTTGGCTAAACCCTGATGTTTACCGAAGCTTTCTTTACGATAGAGCAGTGAGGCATCTTGAAAATCAACACGTGTCGGCTGCTTATGAGTCTCACCTGCCCTTAACTCCTGTGATTGTAGTGACAAACCGGATTCATCAAGATTTAAGATATGAGTAAATTTACCCTTCTCGCTTAATTCTAATGAGGGCAATTTAGTTAGTTGTTTGATGCTTTGGCAATAATCAGTATCTACCTCACCTGTAAAAACAAAGCCTATTTTCATTGAGCTAATCACCGATAATCTGTATCATGATTGTGATACAGATATTTCACCTTTTTAAATAAACCATGCATAGGCCATCTATGAAACTTGAACTTGATAGCACACTATCTACACCAATTTTTCAACAAATAGTTGATCAGATTCATTTTAAGGTTAACACAGAGGAACTCCAGCCTGGAGATAAATTGCCCAGCATACGTAGCCTAGCAGAAGAGCATAGCTTAGCCGCTAACACCATTGTTAAGGCATTCCGTCAGCTTGAATTCCGAGGCTTGATCCAAGCGGTGGATCGGAGTGGTTATATTGTTGCCAGGCCCGATGAAAGCATAGGGCGCTACCAGGCTCGAGGTGTATCGTCAGACAAAAATGAAGTGCATCAGGTAGTAGATGGCCTAGACCATGGTCTTTTTTCCAACGCTTTTTGCAAAATAACCGAAGATTACCTCACCGGGAATCCCGAGCAATGCAATGTCATTCATGCCGATGGCAGTGGTACAAAATCAATCATTGCTTACCTTTCTTATAAAGAAACCGGTGACCCTAAAGTGTTCCATGGAATTTCACAGGATTCTATTGTTATGAACCTTGATGATTTGCTATGTATTGGCGTCAATGGTCGGATATTGCTTTCCAACACTGTTAATCGCAATGCGCTCAATTGCCCTGGAGAAGTTGTAGGAGCACTTATTCAAGGCAGCGAAAATTTTATGAGCAAATTGCGCGATTTTGGCGTGAAAATTTATAGTGGTGGTGGCGAAACTGCAGACGTTGGCGATTTAACCGGGACTATCGTTGTTGACAGTTGTGCTGTCGCCGTCATGAAGAAAAAAGACGTTGTTACCGGTGGATTAATTCAACCTGGCTTAAGCATTGTCGGCCTTTCGTCAACCGGTCAAAGTTCTTATGAAGACAAAGTTAACAGCGGCATTGGCAGTAACGGTTTAACCAGTGCAAGGCATGACATGCTTAGCAAATATTATGCAGAAAAATATCCTGAATCTTTCGATGCGAACGTATCAAGTGATCTCGTTTATTGTGGCCCCTATAAATTAGAAGACCCCCTGCCGGAATCAGACTTCACTGTCGGTGACGCTATTTTGAGTCCTACTAGAACCTATGCTCCAGTAATTTACAAAATTCTAGAACAGCACCCTGACCTAATTCAGGGGTTAATTCATTGTTCCGGTGGTGCTCAGACTAAATGTTTAAAATTTGCAGATAATGTTCACTTTATAAAAGACAACTTATTCCCTACTCCACCCGTATTTAAAGCAATACAGAGCGCATCAAGCACGCCATGGAAAGAAATGTATAAGGTTTTCAATATGGGACATCGTATGGAAGTTTATTGCAAACCAGAGCACGCTGAAATTGTCATGGCGATTGCTAGTAGTTTTAATATCGACGCGCAAATTGTCGGCAGAACTGAAGCCAGTTTAGAAGGCAATAAACTGAGTTTATCTCATGCAGGAGAAGTCTTTGATTATAGCCCTTAGCTGCTATACCTTAAGCCACTGCTTGTCGCGTAAAAGTTATTTTAATTAATCCATGAGGTTCTCCATGCTAGCACGTATGAAATATTTAACTTTATTGGTACTGTTTTTAACCCTCATTTCCAATGTGCTAGCCCAAGCTCCAGATAGACGTGCTCCCCCGCAAAGGAGTATTACTGATCTTGGTGATGGTTTATATCAGGTTAATACCGGAGCTGGCGTTTCGCCAGTTTTTGTTTTTCTGGTGACAGAAGCAGGCATTCTCATTGTCGACCCACCTAACCCGGCTACTGCTCAGTGGTTACAAGAACAACTGTCTACTCGTTTTCCTGGTCAAGATGTTGTTTACGTTGTTGAAAGCCACTATCACTGGGACCATACCCGCGGATCAACAACATTCGCTGATACTGCAACCTTTGTAGGCCATGAAAACATGTTGAAAAACCTGGACGCTTCTATTGCTGAAGCCCCTCCTCCCGGTAATACACGCGATAGTAACAATGATGGTTTATTGTCCAGAGAAGAAGCCCAAACCGGAACATTAGCAAATTTCGATGCTATGGATAACAACGGTGATGACTACCTAACTCAGGCAGAGTTAACAGCCGATACAGCGAGGCCCGATATTGTTTTTTCAGACAGGCTCGAATTAAACTTTGGCGGAAAGCGAGTTGTATTACTGTGGTCGCAAAATCGTCATACCAATGACTTGATCGATGTGTATTTTCCCGATCACGGAGTGCTGCTTGCCAGCGATTATGTATGGATAAATCGCATGTGTTGCAACTTTCAGTTTGACGAAAGGCCTATGAGCGTCTGGATTGAATCTATCAGGGACCTGGAAACATTAGATTTTGACATTCTTATCAATTCACATTTTGATTCTGGCAACAAACAAGATCTTATCGCTTTTCGACGCTGGCTCGAAGATTTAGCAAACGCGGTTTCAACTGGTATTGCCGAGAGTTTATCACTGGAGGCGATTCAGGCATCTGTAGAGCTCGAACAATATACAGATTGGGCTGGCTATGAGAACCAACTAAATAATATTATCGCGTCGGCCTATAACAGTCTTATGCTGAGATAATATAAACTCCAGATATCTCGGTTATATGGACAAATAACAATCTTATGACCAAATCTATTCCAGTCATATTTCTAGTCTTTGCGGCTTTTGCTTCCAGCTACGCTTATTCTCAAATATTTCGTAGCAGAAGTATAAGCAATCAACCCGAGCCCCCGCATACTGAGTTTATCGCGGCCCGTTGGCATTTTGGCACCAATGGCGACATTGGTCATATGGGCTGGTCTCACAACTATCCTCAATCAGATCTCCATTTAAATGACTTCCTGGAACGCACCACCCGCATTGACCTTGAAGACAGTTCTTTTAAGATAGTCGAGCTGGGAAGTGATGAAGTATTTGATTACCCCTTTGCTTATGTGTCTGAACCCGGAGAAATGGAGCTGACCGATCGGGAAGTCATCAACCTGAGGGAGTTCATTCTCAAGGGCGGATTTGTATTAATGGATGATTTCGATGGTCCATGGCAATGGGCGCAAATGGCTTCTCAGGTTCAGCGTGCGATTCCTGAAAGTAGCTTTATCTCTCTGTCTATTGAAGATCCTGTATTTCAGATCCTCAACCCCATGGACGATTTTCAGGACATGGCAAATTATGTCCCGGGAGGAGCGATTTCTTATTATGGTTTATTCCGGCCGAATGGCAGTATTGCAATTCTTGCCGGGCATAATAATGACCTGGCAAATTTTTGGGATTGGTATGCTGATGGGACCATGCCCCTGCTCCCTTCAACAGATGCATTCCGCTTAGGTGCCAATGCTGTAATCTATGCCATGACACATTGAACTATCAAAACTGTAATTAATTAGACCGATATACTACGAACATTATTATAATTCGGCCCATACAGCCCCCAAGCAGGTTTTTCGTCGCCTAAATTACTTGTTAAGAACTCAATAAATACTCGAATTTTTGCTGAAAAAAATTGTTTTTATGAGGAAATAATATACAGTTGATGCCTTAAAACTAAAAGCAATAAATAAAAAATCCAATCACAAAATATCAGAGCAAAACCACCAATGAAGATAAGAATAATAAATGGCTACAAACTTACCCTAAGTGTGCTAGTTATATGCTATGGCCTAATTTCCCAGCCTGCCTTTACTCAGAATAATGCCGGTTCTATTTCAGGAAGTCTCATTGATCCGAATGGCTCTATTGTAACGGGTCTAAGCTCGCCTATAACCTTAACTGACATAGCTAGCTCTGATGTCTATGAAGCTGATGTAACGCTCGACGGAGAGTATATAATCGAAAATGTTCCGCCAGGGCTTTATAACCTGAATTTTCCGATTTCATGTTGTATGTATCGCACCTATGGACAGGAGAATGTTGAAATTATGCCTCAACAGACTGTGCGACTAGATCTTAATTTGGAATGGCACATCAATCTCGGCACAATTGGTGATGATCCAGGAATGCTTGCTGAAGATATGATCTCACAGTCCGGGGATTTATCCGGACCAACACCCAGAATGCCTGATGGTAAGCCGAATTTCTCGGGCCTCTGGTATAACGTTCCAACGAGAATTGCTCAAACACCAGCTCCTCTGCAGCCCTGGGCTGAAGATATTCAGGAACAGCTGAGAGCACTAGGTCAACAAGGGTCAGCCTCTTATTGCTTGCCCCAAAGCGCCATATTAAGCACCTTAATTTTTCCCTATAAATTTATACAGACAGACGATATTATTGTGCAATTAATTGAATTTGTTACCCCAGGTTTCAGGCAGATTTTTCTTGACGGTAGAAGTCGACCTGAAATATGGAACCCAGGTTGGTATGGTCATTCGGTCGGTCGTTGGGAGGGAGATACTCTGGTCGTGGAATCTACTGGGTTTAACGAGGTCACGCCAGGATTTGGCGTACATACCGAAGCACTAACTATTACTGAACGCTACAGTCGTCCGCAAAACGACGTACTATTAATTGAGATTACAGCGCAAGATCCAGAGGCTTATACTGAGATCTGGACACGTAATTATGAAGCCAGGCTCGTCGAAGGCCAAGAAATACTTGAGTTTGTCTGTGCAGAAGGCAATGACACATCGCTCTTTGCTCAACCCGTTTGGCGCGGCAGGCCTTAAAACAGTTTAAAATATTCTAAACCATTTATATTTTCTAAAGGTATTAATAATGAAAAAACTAACAGCATGCGTCTCTTTTATGATTTTTGCTTTCATCCCCTTAACTGGTTTCCCTCACCATTCCTTTGTCAGTCAATTCGACCCAAATCAAGAGGTGGTTATGACTGGCACTGTCGCTCGAGTACGGTGGACCAATCCGCATGCATTTTTTGATGTTATCGTCACCAATCAAAATGGTGAAGAAGAACTTTGGGCCTTTGAACTTGGCAGCCCCAACACATTAATCCGTTATGGCTGGTATCGAGAGACATTACAGGAAGGCGATTTAATTACAGTAGATGGCTATCTTGCCAGAAGTGGCGCTAACCTTGCCAACGCAAAAATTGTAACCTTGGCGGACGGCACGGTAATCCAGGCTGGGTCCTCTTATCTGGAAGAAACACAGTAAAATATTGTAAAAAATATGGTTTTTCTTAGCCTCAACCTTCTAAACACAGTAATAGCTTGAAGTATCATCTTCTGAAGACTATTTTAAGTGTTCTTTATAAAAATCACCCAACAACAATTGGAATAAAAATGAAAAAAATAATTAAAAAAATTAATTTCACTCTATGCATGCTTGCTGCCCTTGGAATGATTTCCGGCGCATATGCACAAGCGCCAGATTTTATCGAGAAACTTAATGCTCGACCTACAGAAGATAGAGCTAGAGACGGTGCTCGCCACCCCTACCAGGTAATGAATCTGCTAGGTGTTGAAGAAGGCATGACTGTACTTGATATTGGATCACAAACTGGTTGGTGGACACGCGTTTTTGATGCGGCAGTTGGCTCAAATGGAACTATCATTGCCCAAGGCGCGGACGGTGGTGTTCGCGGCGGCCCTCCACCCGCCTCTATGGTTGCGATGGATAATGTTGAAATTGTAAATGGACTTGAAGACATTAACAGCAATAGTGTTGATGTTGCTGTTACAGCATTAAATACACATCATGGCAATGCAGAAAGATTTGTGCCTTACTTTGAACAAATTAAAAACACACTGAAACCCGGTGGGGTCTTGGCAGTAATTGATCATATCGGTGACCCTGCCATAGACAATTCCCGCCTACATAGAGTTCCGCCTGCAGATGTCAGAGAATGGATTGAAGCCGCGGGGCTAGAGGTCGTAGAAGAATCAAACTTAATGAGAAATAATGCTGACGACCATACCCTTTCTGCCAACATGGGTGATCGAGATGCCATCTTAGGTCGTAACACTGACCGCTTTCTTTTTGTGGCAAGAAACCCAGCTATGTAATTATTAAGTCTAGTGATCAAAACTATTGATTAAAATGTTATTTGCAGATTTATAAAAAAGCCCCATACAAGGGGCTTTTTTTTACTAGGCCAACAAGTTTTATCAGTAACTCTTAAACAGTTTGTTTTACGTAATCACTTTAATAACTCAGATCAGTAAGGGAATTCTCAAAACCACAATTACACCCTCTTCTTCCAATAAGTTATCCGCATAAATATAACCTTCATGATAGTCACTTATCATTCTTGCGATGTGTAAACCCATACCAAGATGTGGTTGTCGCTTTTTACTTTCTGGACGCACAGATACCATGGAATCAAATATTCGATCTTTCATCTCTTCTGCTAAATATGGCCCGGAATTCGCTACCGAAACTATCGCTTCGTTATCTTCACTATTACATTTTATTTGAATGGCTTTTCCCTCGTAAGAAAACTCAATGGCATTGGCAACAAGTTTATCCATAAGCTGCACAATATAATCAGCACTACCCTTAATCATGACAGCCTGATCTGTAATATTGAGATTGAAATTAACATGAGGATAAATCTGCGTGTAACTTTCAGAACAAGCAGCAATAACTTTTGCCAAATCAAATGTTTCTTTATCAGATGTCTTCAGTATTTGCTCCATGCGTGAAGCTTCACTCATATTAGTCAGTATAAGATTTAGCCGTCCTATGCCTTCTTCCGCACGCTGAATATAAGTTTCAGACTCCTTGTCATCTCCAGCCATTCGCAAATTTTCAAGAGAGGAGCGAACCACTGTTACTGGGGTTCTCAATTCATGAGAAAGTCGTGAAGACATATTTTCCAGGTAATGAGTATATTGAGTTAGCCGATCAAGAATATTTGAAAATGAACGACTTAGATCGCCAATTTCATCATTCCTGCGCGAGGGCTTTATAGTATTGTGAATACGCCCACTGTCATCAATAATTTGTTCCGCCTGATTGCGCAGAGAACGAATGCGTGTAGAAAGGCCTGAGGCAAATAAAAATAAAACAGTTATTACCAACAACATGATGCCCAACATGGTATCGAACAACGACTCCAAAGCTTGATTGCGGAATGTTCTTATCCCGTTCATATTTTGGTCTACGACGACGACACCCAAGACCTGACCATTTGCCATTATGGGATATGCAGCCTCAAGAATTCGTGTCTCACCATTTTTCAAAGTTCTAAAATTGGTATTAGGGACGCCGCTTAAAGCAGAAATAATATGCTCCCCTTCCACAGTGCCTTCTTGGTAAAGTTCATCCACAAAATTGTTAATCGGCTGACTCAACACTTGGTTATAAAGCGGTCTTAATAAGGAGTTTTTAATCACGGGCCATAGCCCCTGCTCCTCTTGCTGACCTTCTTCCAACATTAAACCGCTGGCATTTTGAATATCTCCTTCACTCAACAAAATACGCTGACTACGATCCACTACCTGAACTCGGGAATTACTCAAGCCCATACCAGCAACTATACGATCTATTTCAGGGGTTGGACGACGTAAAGTCCCCAGCAGTTCAGGGCTATTTATACTAGAAGTTGAAACGATAGCTGCAAGTCGACGTTCTTCAATATCATCAATATCGTAAATCGAAACAGCCAAACTATCACCAAGCATTTCTAGAGGGAGCCTAAGCTCTACTTCATAGCCTTCTGACGTTTGATTCCAGCGCCCCGTAATACGCGACTCATATTGCAAGGAGGAAATATCATTAATATCCCCATCTATCCGATACGGGTAAATAAACTCGTCGTCATAGGGTGCAATAACATAATTTTCAAATACACCTTCTCTATTCACCAAGGCCAGGCGCAAATTATCGCTACGATCAATTCGCAAACTTTCACGATTTCTCAGCACGACATTTTCATCAATAACTCTCAGATAGGCATATAGGGAGCGATTGTATTCGCCTAACATTAAACGAAAACTTAAAGGGTCTCCCAATAAATCTGAATTTCGAAAACTGCTAAATTCATTTGCGGGATTGGGCCTATCACTACCTTCTTGATAATGTTGCTCATATTGCTGATAGTCACGCCAATCCAGAATATTGCCATCATCAATCGCTAAAGGATAAAACACAGGATAAACATAAAGGTCTCTGCCTTCCGTAGCGCGACTATAACTACTGTCATTAAATAATTCCGGTCGCTCACTGAGTGCAGCTCCAAGCGCACGAGCCGTTCCCAATACTGTCTGCTCTTGCGCGCGACTCAAGTATTCTTCCATTTCCAGAATATAGAGGTAACCTAGCCACGGTATTATTAGCAAAAAACTGGAAGCAAAAACCAGTTTTGTTCTAATGCCAAATAGTTTTTTTGTGAAATCGGCCATTTAAGCTCGAGAGTCTGTAGTCCAGCGATAACCCATTCCATAGACCGTATCAATACAGTCAAATTCAGGATCAAGCTGTACAAACTTTTTTCGAATACGTTTTACATGGGATGTAATAGTACTATTATCGACAAATATTTTAGATTCCTGCATCAGCGCATCACGACTTTTAACATGACCCGGAAATTTAACCATTGCATGCAGCATCCAGAATTCCGTAATGGTTAAAGTAATCGCTCGATTCTTCCAGCTAACCGAAAGACGACTTAAATCCATCATCAGATCCCCACGTTCTACTAAATTTTCAGGCTCAGTAGGTTTGTCTTGCACATCAAGACGCCTAAATAATGCGGCTATACGAGCACTAAGATGTGGCAAACTAATATCCTTACTCAAGTAATCATCAGCCCCCATACGCAATCCACTAACCGTATCAAAATCGTTGTCACGTGCTGTCAAAAAAATAATCGGCAAGGTCTCTGACATAGAACGAAGTGCCTGACATAATTTAAAGCCTCCATCAATTTCTTCCTCTAGACCTATATCAATCACTGCCAAATCCGGCAAGCGTAATTCAAAAGCAGCCATTGCCTTTTGACGGTTTGGATAAGCCAGCACTTCATATCCTTGCTTGCGTAAAACATCAGTATAGTTTTCACGCAAGGCTGCCTCATCTTCAACAATCGCGATTCGCCGACTCATATTTTTTCCTACACAACTAATTGATTTATCTAAACTATACCCGAAACTTTTAACTAAAGGCAGCAAGCCTGAATCGCTATCGTTAATTGCCATAATCTTGCCATATTTGATCAGTGGACTGCCCCATTTTTCCCCGTAAAAAGGACTAGACTCAGCTTTAAATACACAGCCAGGAACAACCGATCATCTACAAACTTAAGAGGAGAAATCTAATGACCTATAAAAATGTAATATTACCGTTAATCCTGGCATCCCTAGTATTCACAGCTATTAACACGGCAATCGCCAGTCCCGTTGAAGAAATAACAGCATTGGAACAAGAAGGTACTCGCAACGAAGCTGTTGGTTTTTTTGGCGGAGCAATATTGGGAGGTTTAGTTGCTGGGCCTCCTGGTGCTATTGGTGCAGCTATGCTGGGTTTGATCTCTACCAGCACAAGGAGTGCACAAGATGAAAAACTATTACTGGCAAATCACTTGGATCAAAGTCAGCAGCAAGTAATTGCTTTACAAAGCCAACAAAGAGATTTAGAAAGACGTTACCAAATCGCTATGCAAGAAATTGAAAACTCTAATCTGCAAAGTGTAAGTCTCACCAATCAAGTCTCTAGCATGCAAAACACTATTGCCTGCTGTAATGATACGGCCTTATCTATGCACTTCAGGACCAATTCAAGCTTCATTGAACCACATTATATGCAGGCCCTTGAGGAATTAGCTCTGTCGGCAAATAACATTGAAAACTCAATAATAATGATTAATGGATATGCAGATGAGCGCGGCACAAGTGCGGATAATCAACGACTTTCTGAAGGACGTGTTGAAGCAGTTGAGCTAGCCCTTAGGGCCTTAGGAGTAAACCCTGACAATATTCAGTCGAGCGCATTCGGTGAATCAAGAACTCTCGGTCAAAGTGATAATCTGGAGACATTGTTTTACGACCGCCGCGTTAATGTAGAGCTAAGCTCCAGAAATAATGAATTATTCACTTTAAGCGAATAAAAAATCTAACAAGCACAAGGAGAACTGAAGATGACTATTAATAACCCCCATTTTGTCAGTGGCGATCGAAATTATTCTTCCAGTTCTCTGCGCGTTTGGCTTCTGCTTAACGAATTCGAAGTCTCTTATCATGAAACGGTCATTAAACTTTTTCAAAGCGACTCAGTAGAAAAAATTGCTATGCATTCTCCTAGTCTGCAATTACCAGTGTTCATTCATGACTCAATAAAGGTTTGGGATTCTCTAGCAATATGTGAATACATTAACGAAACATTTTTAGAGGGTCGAGCATGGCCTCAAGATGCTAAAAAGAGAGCTGCTGCCAGATCAATTGCTAATGAAATTCATGCTGACTTCAAACATTTCAAAAAAGATTGGCCTATGAATTGCCAACTAAAATCCCAAGTCAAAGTTTCTACTGCTATCGAAAAGGAAATCGCTCGTTTAGATGCAATTATATATTGCTGTCGAACCAACTTTGGTGATGGCGGCAACTATCTTTTTGGTCAATTTTCTATTGTCGATTGTATGCTTGCGCCTATAGTTATCGCTTTAGATGCTTATGGGGCGGATTTAAGCCAATTAAGTAAAGCCTACATTCAGACTCTGTTAAGCAACCAATACATAGAATGTTGGTTAGAACAGGCTGAATCAGAGATAACAAAAGAATTGCATGATATTGACTGGGAACAGACAGCCTAAATTTTTAAGAAGGTTTTAAGAAGGCTTTAAGAAAGTTTTTAAAAAATTAAACCCTGAGAGCAATGCTTGAGCCGGACTAAAAATCCGGCTTTTTTTTGCTCTTTTTTTTAAAAGTAATTTTAGCTGTATCGCATCCACTTGAAAATTTCTTTCCATGAGGGGCGTTTACCTGTCATAAGAATTGTGAAGCGATATATTTTGCCGCATAAAATAACCACAAAATACAGCGTGACTAGGTTTACTAATATAGCCAAAACAAATTGCCAAAATGGAACATCAATCAGAACCATACGTGCTGGCATGACTAATATAGAGAAAAAGGGCAACAAAGAGCCCACTATGCCCAGCATGCTTGTTGGGTTGTTAACGACAGAAAAAGCCAGGAAAAATGGAACGATAATTAGCAGCATCACCGGGAACATACTCGATTGAGCATCTTGCGGATTATCAAACATAGCTCCAAATGCAGAAAAAATACTGAGAAATGTCAGCACACCAATAAGATAATTAAGTAAAAAATAAAGCAACATGAAGAATCCCAGTTGTATATCTAAATCACTAAAAACCAACAGCAAAGGCACAGAGCCTGATACAACCAATACAACCGGAATCAACCAAATAAACATTTGAGTAAAACCAGCAATAGCACTGCCGACTATTTTCCCTGCCATAAGTTCTGAAGGGCTTACAGAAGATAAGACAACTTCTACAACGCGACTAACTTTTTCTTCATTTACTGCTGCCATCGCTGGCGCAGCCACCATCAGTAAACTAATATAAAGAAGTATATTGAAAAATATTGCAACACCCTGCTGTCCGCTTGCATCCCCCTCAGCTGTGCCACTTTCAGTAATGCGCAAGCTTTGAACTGAAACATTCATTCTGACAAACTCGATGATGTCATCATCCATATTTCTGCTGTCTATATAAGCGTTAAGTACAACATTATTTACAAGCGTTCTAATTCGATTAAGTAAAACCTGATTGCCAGCGTTGTTAGAATAGAAAAATACTTCTTTGTCATCCAGAGCTGTTGCTGGCACAAACAAAACGCCATTAATATCTCCTTCTAAAATGGACTCTCTATTTTCGTCAATAAAAACATCGAATTCATTTCTACCCAAGCGTTGGTAAGCAACTTGCAAATCAGTTGGATTATTGTTTTCAATTTCATCTAGTTGGCTTTCTAATAAATCAAGCGTGTTTTGATCTTCTGCGAATACCCTGAGCGCATCCCCTCCACCCTCAAAACTCATAAACAAAAACTGCAAACCAAAAACAATAAGCATAAATATGGGCAATGACAAAGTTGCAAATATAAAACGCTTACTAAATATTTGCTGTATTACTTCACGCTTTACGATCGCTTTGGTTCGATAATTAATCATCGCTACCAGCCACTTTTAAAAATATTTCCTGCAATGAAATTTCATTCGCATCAAACTTCTTGATGACAACCTGTCGCTCAATTAAAAGTTGAAGTACATTTTGTATATCTTCATCATTGTAAAGCGCAATACCCGTAGCATTACCATAATCGTTAACCGACTCGACCATAGGGTTCGACTCTAAAAAACTGATATCCCCTTCATAAACCAGACTTATATTGCGCCCAGAATATTGTTTTTTTATATCCTGTAAAGGACCATTAAGAATTAACTCGCCTTGATGAATCAACGCTATCTGATCACACATCTTGTCAGCAAAATCCATTAAGTGAGTTGAGAAAATAATCATTTTTCCTTGCTGTTTTAAATCAATAATTATTTTTTTGAGTATGTCCGTATTGACTGGGTCGAGACCACTAAAGGGCTCATCTAGTATTATGAACTCGGGATCTGAAAGTATGGCGCTTATAAACTGAATTTTTTGTTGATTGCCTTTAGATAAGTCTTCAATTTTAGCGTCCTGTCGATCCAGCAATTGAAACCTATCCAGATAATCTAAGGCTTGGTTTTTAACTGCAGCTGGTTTAATACCTTTTATCTCCATAAAAAAATTAAGCACATCCATTACTTTCATTTTTTTATATAGGCCACGCTCTTCTGGTAGATAAGAAATTCGACGTCTGAAATCATTCCCGACAGCTTTGCCGTCGACTAGAATCTCACCACTATCCGGACCGATGATATCCATCATCATGCGTATAGTGGTGGTTTTACCTGCGCCATTTCTACCGATTAAGCCAAAAATGGCACCTTCAGGAATTTTAAAGGACACATCTTTTACTGCATGCAAATGACCAAATGTTTTGTTGAGTTGACGGACTTCGAGTTCGCTCATATCTTCAAAGCGCTATGCTTAATGCCCATATTCCTAGGATAAGAATATAAGGAGATAATACGACGGCAGAAGCTTGCAATGAACTGCAAGAAGTAAAGCTTTTATAACCTAGGACAGTTAAGACAACTATCCATATATTAATCAAATCGAAAGCAGATAAGAATCCTGAAAAATCATCCTCAGACCTAAATATAAGGTAATTCAAATTAAGAGGCGTCAACGCTTCTAATTCTATTAGACCACCAGAAGAAAGAATCACTATCCAAGCAGCTATTGCGGTAAATATAGACGGAACACTGCACCATGCTATTAAGGAGTACCAAGATTTAAAAGTAATTTCGTTATCAGTAAGTTTCGAGACCATGCATAAATACCCAGCACTAATTGCATAAATCAATAGTAAGCCAATAATGACACCTACTGAGGATGATACTGCAGGTATATTTTTATTCTCAACTTGTGCTTGGAGAGTCACACGTAAATCATTTTCTGAAACGCCTGGCTGTATAGTTTGTTCTACAAGTTGATCCAACAGGAACTCTGTATCCACCAAGTAGAAAAAGCCCATTTGTATTGATGCAACTACCAAAGCAACTACAATCCATGGAGTAAACCAGCTGGATTTTTCTTTTAGTCTTGTGAAAACTTGATTGGGAACAGCCAGGATGTCGATAAAATTATTAAGCATACTCTAGTACTTTTTATCAGCGCTTTTGCTTACAGCATACAAGCCAGCAGCTATAAAAATCATCAAACAAAGGCATCCTAGCCATAGCAAGATATTAATCAGGCTTGTTGTTTGATTGCAGCTAAAGCCAACCTCTCATCCCTGTTAGGATCATTCACAGCCCGAACTTCATCCCCAAACATCATGGTTGGGTAATTTTCAGTTGTGAAAGGCGCCCAAGTTGGCATATCAGCATGGTTAGGATCCCCCGTTCTAGCGAAAGCTGCCCAGGCCGCACTCATCACATGTGCCAATTCATAGCGGTAGCTATCAGCCCCCGTCATGGAAGCAGCAACGTCTACATTATTGAATATAAAGGGAATATCCAAAGTATGATAAGCCCCCATGCGCATATTATGCACAGGAGAATGCCAATCAAAAAAGTATAAATAAGACGCTGCTGAGCCTTGTTCGTATTTCATTTCATTTAAATACTGAGCATTCGAACGTCGGGAATTATCTGATTCAGCAGTCAACCACAACATACGATTTCTTCTATCCGGAAATTTACCTTGATAAAGAGAAATCAGGTCTTGGGCTTGTTGTTCATTGCCATTGCTTATTCGATTTCTGAATAAATCCAGCATGTCGGCATCCGACAATTCATAAGGCGGAGGACCTACCCAGCCATTTTCTGTTTCAGTTGAACCTGCCATAAACGGCACATCTGCTGAATAAGCTGGTGCGGACGGATCCCAAGGGTGTCTAGGAATAAAATTACCGTCTACTACTGGGCCCATTGGGAAGCGGTTGAGGTCGGGATCGCCGTATAAGGCATCCTGAATTTGCTGAGGTGACAATGCTTGCAAGCGATCAAGTTGATTAGCATTGATACCAAGTTTACTTAAGTACCTGCCGACACCTTCATTGGCATCATCAGAGGTCATGCCTCTTATTATGGCGCCACTTTGGGCGATTGCACGATGAAATAATCCTGAGGCAGCTGGAACAGCCATCAATGAAGAAGTTTTACCGCCTCCGCCTGATTGACCGAATATAGTGACTCGATCAGGATCTCCACCAAATTCTGCGATATTGTCCTGCACCCATTGTAATGCTGCGACCAGATCCTGGGTGCCCATATTAGTAGATTGCGCCCATTTATCACCGCCAATATCAGCTAAATGCATATAACCGAAAATATTCAAGCGATGGCTGACTGAAACAACCACGACATCTTCTTTTTTAGCCAGCAAAGTGCCGTCATACATTAAATAGTTACCGGAACCATATCGGTGGCCACCACCGTGCATCCAGACCATAACCGGACGTGAATTATTATCAGTTGCAGGGGTGAATACATTCAAATTTAAGCAGTCTTCACCTTCTTGTTCCTGGCGGTTCATAGCCAGCACTACTGGAGAAGGCTCAAATGCATTAGGCCCCTGGTAACAACGATTACCTATTTGAAATGCATCTTTAATGCCTGACCATGCGGCGGGCGCCTTGGGCGGCATAAACCGGTTTGCTCCATCTGTTGGCGCACCATATGGCACACCCCAAAATTGTTGAACACCATCACGCTGCAAGCCTCTAACACGACCATAGCGAGTAGATGCTGTCTCGCCTACATCACTTATTCTCAGATCCTGTGCTACAGAAAAAGGCGCCTGAGAAGCAAGGTACATCCCGGCTGTTCCGACTGCAGTGGAGCCAAGAAAAGAACGTCTATTTACTGAAATGTTTTTATTTTTATTAGCCATTGTTATTCCCCTATGAAAATACTTAGCAAGTCATGAGACTACCCTATTCATTCTTTGCTAAGCAAGCCAATCATTTAGATGTATTTATATAATGTTATCAACTGGTTTAATGAGTTTTTCGATTACTTATTTTTTAGAGCTAATTAAAGGGCTTAATCAAAGGAGCTAACTGAGGAAGTTAAAAGCCGGGTTTTTTCTTTTAATGAATTCACAAAGGCAAGTTGAGTGCCTGTTGGATTCCAGCTTTTGCGCATAGTAATGCCAATAGGCCTGGGGTTTTGAATCAATTCGAATTTGATTTTAACCAGGCTGCCATTTCCTAATTCATGCTGAAACTGGTGCTCTGAACTCATCGTTAACCAGTCTTCTCCTAACAATAATGAACGAACTAAGCCTTGAGAGCTTGATTCAACAATTCTTTCCGGCATTTCAACACCTTCAGTGGTAAATACCTTATCAAACAAAGCGCGTGTAGGTGTGCCGGGTCTTAAAACGACCCAAGGATAAGCTGAAAGTTTTTTTAGTGTCACTGCATTTTCAGTGGCTTGAATTGTAGCTAAGGGGTGGTCTGCTCTGGCTAAAATCTCAATTGACGAATCAAACAATTTTTCCTGCTGTATATCTTCACTTGGTTTAGGAAAACGAAGTGCGCCTATTAGAAGATCAATTTCACCGTTACGTAAATGATAGAGCAAATCATCATAGATGCCATCAATGACACTAATCTTA
This sequence comes from uncultured Pseudomonadales bacterium, assembly GCA_943789335.1. GTDB lineage: Bacteria > Pseudomonadota > Gammaproteobacteria > Pseudomonadales > Pseudohongiellaceae > UBA5109. The sequence goes on from CALSTS010000008.1 coordinate 93,732, forward strand.
AAACTTGGAAAACGCTTATTCACAGCAATAATTGTAGTGGGCAATATCGACGCCCTGGCTAAAGGCATGCTTCCAATAGTGATTTTACCCATTTCACGATTATGAAAAGTATTAATCTCTTCTCTGCCTTGGGTAATTTCATTAAATGCCAACTTTGATAACCTCGCCAGTTTTAGTGCTGCTTTGCTTGAAGTGATCCCATTAGTGGTTTTTTCAAATAAAACAGTCCCTAATTGCCTCTCCAAGCCGCGGGCTGCCCGATGCAGTGAAGATTGCGAAACATTAAGTGCACGACTAGCGATGCTGAAATTTTGCGATTGTGTGATGCTAATTAAATTTCTTAGCTGAGTAGTTGTGATGGCATGAATAAGCTGTGAAGGCTTTATCACTTTGCCATCGTTAATACGTGATATTCCTTGTAAGCCTGACAAAATCAGCCTTAATGCTCTGCGTACTCTGAATTCGAATATCAAACCTGTCTCAGTTGGCAGCATTCCATCGCTTTGCCGGTGAAATAAGCTCGTATTTAAGTCATCTTCCAGCTTGGCTATAGCTTGGGTAATAGCTGATTGTGAAAGATAAACTTTGTCAGATGATTTACTAATACTTCTTGAATCAAGCACCTCAAGAAAAACTCGTAAATGCCTTAAATTCGACATTTCTGCGGACACTTAGCTCTCCAGATAAATTTATAATTTATAGAGTCTATATCAAAAAGTAATGTTAAGGGGCTTAAATTTTATTTGAATTGTCCTGGTCGTCCATCTATATTGGCTGGCTATGTATAAATGAGAAAGTAGATACACAACATTCATTTTCAAAAAACACTTAGCAATCTTATTTGCTTACAATTTTACTTCCATGCTAAACCCTTACTCAGAGTCTAAATATGTCAATAGTCGTTACCAACCCTCCTCGTGTAGATAGTGTCTTAGTTGAGCAATTCTCCAAACTTGGTATAGCTACTGTCCACGAAGCTCAAGGCCGTAAAGGTTTAATGTCGGCAGATATCAAACCAATCTACAGACCAGCAGAAATTGTCGGAACAGCGGTCACCTGTGAAGTTGCCCCAGGGGACAACTGGATGATTCATGCTGCCGTGGAGCAGTGTCGTGAAGGTGATATCTTAGTGGTCACTCCAACCAGCCCCTGTTCAGATGGCTACTTCGGTGATTTGCTTGCAGAATCTTTGCGTGCCCAAGGGGTCCGAGGGCTCATTATGAACGCTGGGGTACGTGATATTGCTACCCTAACTGAAATGCAATTCCCCGTCTGGTCAAAAACGGTTTATGCACAAGGCACCGTGAAAGAAACAACCGCAAATGTAAATATTCCCATCGTTTGTGGCGGCGCTTTGGTTAATCCAGGTGATTTAATTGTGGCAGATGATGATGGTGTGGTCGTTGTACACCAACAAGATGTAGAAAGCACATTAAAGAATGCACAAGCACGTGAATCTAACGAAACTGCCAAACGTGAGCGTCTGGCTAGTGGTGAGCTTGGTTTGGATATTTACAACATGCGTGAACGTCTTGCTGATAAGGGCTTAACTTACATTGATTACGAAACATGGAAGGATTCTAGATAACAATGCAAACAGCTATACCCTGTTCATTAATGCGTGGAGGCACCTCCAAAGGTTTGTTTTTTTTAGCTGACCAGCTTCCTGATGATCAAGCAATACGAAACAACATCCTTCTGGCGGCAATGGGATCTCCTGATGATAGGCAAATAGATGGCCTAGGTGGTGCTCACCCATTAACCAGTAAAATCGCAATTGTAAAAGCGTCTATTCATCCAGACGCTGATGTCGATTACCTTTTTTTACAAGTTTCTGTCGATCAAGCTTTAGTCAGTGATTCTCAAAATTGTGGCAATATGTTGGCGGGGGTTGGGCCTTTTGCAATAGAACAAGGGCTTATTAGCGCTAACGAAGATAAAACAAATGTGCGCATTCATATGGTGAATAGTGGCGGCATTGCAATTGCCCAAGTACAAACACCAGGTGGTAAAGTTGAATATAGCGGTGATGCACGAATTGATGGCGTCCCTGGAACAGCAGCACCGGTTTTAATCGAATTTCTCGATATCGCCGGGTCTAGTTGTGGTCACTTACTACCAACAGGAAATTTGATTGACCATATAGATGGTATAGATGTGACCTGCATAGATAACGGCATGCCAGTTGTCTTAATTAGAGCAAAAGACCTTGGTAAAACAGGTTATGAAACTCCACAAGAGCTAGAAGCCGATGAACAGCTCAAACAACGTATTGAGAGTATTCGTCTGCAGCTTGGAGAGGCCATGAATCTTGGCGATGTAAGCCAGAAAACAGTACCAAAAATGTCACTAATTGCAGAGCCTCTTCACAATGGTGCCATAACGACACGGACTTTTATTCCTCATCGAGTACATGAGGCTATTGGTGTGCTCGGAGCCGCAAGTGTAGCAACGGCTTGTATTTTGCCCGGCACTGTTGCTGAATCACTCGCCAATATTAAGCCTGATAATTCAGTACATATGTTGGATATTGAACATCCGATAGGTTTTTTCAGCGTTGAGATTGAGCTTGATAAGAGTTCAACACAGCCTGATATTAAACGCGTATCCCTATTACGCACAGCGCGTTTACTTATGCGCGGAGATGTTCTTATTCCTGATGAACTTAACCAGGCTATAAAACGAGATTAGCAATATGACACTAATAATAGATTGTCACGGCCACTACACCACGGCACCTGCTCCTCATCAAGACTTCCGTGAATCCCAGCTAGAGGCATTTGCATCCGGCAAAGTTTTGCCTGAAGTGCCAAAAATCGGAGATGACGAGATCCGTGAAAGTATTGAGCTTAACCAGCTAAGACTATTGCGTGAACGCGGCGCGGATATGACTATTTTTTCACCTCGCGCATCTGCTATGGCTCACCATTTAGGTGACAATGCTGTTTCACAACAATGGACTGAGGCCTGCAATACTTTAATAAAACGCGTCGTTGACCTCTACCCTGATTATTTTGTTGGCGTATGCCAATTACCACAATCTCCTGGAGTATCTATTGAGCATTCAATTGCAGAGTTGGAGCGTTGTGTTAATGATCTAGGGTTTATTGGCTGCAATCTCAACCCTGATCCTTCTGGTGGAAATTGGACATCCCAGCCCTTAACTGATCCAAGTTGGTATCCTTTTTTTGAAAAAATGGTTGAGCTGGATGTGCCTGCAATGATCCATGTTTCCGGCTCCTGCAATACTAATTTCCATGCAACGGGTGCCCATTATATTAATGCAGACACCACTGCATTTATGCAATTCCTACAAGGCGATCTGTTTACAGACTTTCCTGACCTGCGCTTCATTATTCCACATGGTGGTGGAGCAGTGCCCTACCATTGGGGCCGCTATAGAGGGTTGGCAGACATGTTGGAAAAACCGAATCTAAAAGACCATGTGATGAAAAATGTTTATTTCGACACCTGTGTTTATCACCAGCCAGGTATTGATTTGTTGTTTCAGGTTATCGATATAGACAACATTCTTTTTGGTTCCGAAATGGTTGGTGCTGTGCGAGGGATCGACCCGGAAACCGGTCATTATTTTGATGACACCAAACGTTATATTGAAGCGCTTGATCTTTCAACCGAATATCGCCACAAAGTTTTTGAAGGCAATGCAAGGCGAGTCTACCCGCGTCTCGACGCTTTATTAAAAGAACAAGGTAAATAAACGCTTGAAACACGGATAAATTTATTTCAAATCAAGGCGTCTATAACTCTCGACTTGATACCATTTGGACAAGATAAGAAGTAATAAAAAAATGAGTCAATTTACAGCAGACCCTGATTGGTTAGCTTTCCATCCGGCTCCAAGCAAACCAAGTTTTGTTCCTCCAGCAGGCGCTGTTGATGCACATTGCCATGTGTTTGGTCCTGGTGACATATTCCCATACGCTCAGAAACGAAAGTACACCCCTTGCGATGCTCCTAAAGAAAAACTATGGGAATTACGCGATCAACTAGGCTTTACACGCAATATCATCGTGCAAGCCACCTGTCATGGTACCGACAACAGAGCACTGGTCGATGCTTTGCAGCATTCTGATGGCAAAGCTCGCGGTGTTGCAACAGTTGATCAGTCTGTTAGCGATGAAGAACTTGAAAGACTCCATGCAGCAGGCGTTCGTGGCGTCAGATTCAATTTTGTTAAACGCTTAGTAGATGCTTTGCCATTCGACAGTTTGCATGAAATAGCCGGACGTATAAAAGCCCTGGGCTGGCATATTGTGATTTATTTTGAAGCAGGAGAGCTACCTGAACTTTATGATTTCTTTACCGGCTTACCGACTACCGTAGTGGTCGATCATATGGGCCGGCCAGATGTAAGCAAGCCAGTTGATGGTGCTGAGTTTGGGCTCTTCGTAAAGTTAATGGCAGAAAACACTAACTTCTGGTCTAAGGTGAGCTGCCCTGAACGCTTATCACTGGAAGGCCCTCCCCATTACAGTGATGTGATTCCTTTTGCGAGACATATTGTCGAATCTTTCCCCGACCGAGTTTTATGGGGCACAGACTGGCCACATCCAAATATGAAAAATCATATGCCAGATGACGGACACTTAGTCGATGTAATACCGCATATAGCACCAACAAACGAGTTACAAAATAAACTATTGATTGATAACCCAATGCGGCTTTATTGGTCGGACGAAATTGATTAAGAAAAAGATAGTTAAAAAGAAATATATTACACAATAAGAGAGAACCCTAATGGCATTAGATAAACCTTACTCAGATATTCCTGGAACCACTATCTTCGATGCCGATATGGCACGTATTGGCTTTCATATAAATCAATTTGCCATGTCTCTTATGCAAGCTGAACACCGTGAACGCTTCAAAGCTGACGAACGGGCTTATCTTGATGAATGGCCGATGACAGAAGAACAAAAACAAGCTGTGCTTGATCGCGACTACAACAGGATGATGTCTTTAGGCGGTAATGTTTATTTTCTGGCAAAAATATTTTCAACTGATGGTCTTAGTTTCCAGTTTGCAGCCGCAACTATGACTGGCATGACTCAACCAGAATATGCACAAATGATGCTGGATGGCGGCAGATCTCCAGAAGGTAATCTTTATAAGAATGAAGAAAAGCAAGGAGAAACATAATGGCTAAAATAACTGCCGGCGTTAGCACCTCACACGTTCCTGCCATCGGCGCAGCCCTTGATAATGGCAAAGCCAATGAAGAATATTGGAAACCCGTCTTTGCTGGGTATGACTTTTCTAAGCAATGGATTAAAGAACAAAAACCCGATGTCATTATTCTCGTTTATAACGACCATGCGACAGCTTTTAGCTTGGATTTAATTCCAACATTCGCCTTAGGTTGTGGTGAAAAATACAAATCGGCTGATGAAGGCTGGGGACCAAGACCCGTTCCTGATGTTTATTGCCATCAAGAATTGGCTTCACATATTGCTCAATCAGTAATTACCGATAATTTTGATTTAACAATAGTTAACACTATGGACGTTGATCATGGCCTGACTGTGCCTTTATCGCTGATGTTCGGAGAAACCAATGCATGGCCCTGCAAAGTGATCCCCTTAGCGGTCAATGTCGTCCTTTATCCGCCACCCTCAGGGCAACGTTGTTATGACCTTGGCAAAGCCTTACGCAAAGCTGTTGAAAGTTTTGATGAGGATCTGAATGTACAGGTTTGGGGTACTGGCGGCATGAGCCACCAGTTACAAGGACCTAGGGCAGGTTTAATCAATAAAGAGTTTGATAATGATTTTCTAGATAAGCTTGTCAACGACCCAGAAGCGCAAGCTAGAGTGCCACATATAGATTATGTACGTGAAGCTGGTTCAGAAGGCGTAGAGTTAGTTATGTGGTTAATTATGCGTGGTGCGCTAAATGATGAAGTCACTGAAAAACATCGCTTTTATCATGTGCCGGCATCAAATACGGCAGTAGGCCATTTAATTTTGGAAAATAAATAAACTCAGAACTGATTCTATAATTTAGTCGTATAACAATAGTAGGAGTTACATAAATAATGAATGTTGCAATTGCGGGACCAGGAGCCTTCGGTATTAAACATCTGGATGGCATCGCTAACATCGACGGTATAAATGTCGTTTCATTGATTGGTCGTAGTCTTGAGAAAGCTCAAGCTGTTGCTGATAAATATAATGTCCCGCATGTCTGCACTGATTTAGCTGATGCACTTGAATTACCTGACTTAGATGCCGTGATTCTTTGTACGCCAACTCAGATGCATGCAGCTCAAGCTATTCAATGTATGAACGCCGGAGTCAATGTGCAAGTAGAGATTCCACTTGCTGATAGCTGGCAAGAAGCCGAAGAAGTACAAGATGTTCAAGAAAAAACGGGGCTTATATGTATGGTTGGGCATACGCGTCGTTTCAACCCTTCTCACCAATGGGTGCATGACAAAATCCAAGCGGGTGAAATCAACATACAGCAAATGGATGTGCAGACTTACTTTTTTAGGCGCAGCAACATGAATGCTTTAGGTGAACCTCGCTCATGGACTGACCACTTGTTATGGCATCATGCAGCGCATACCGTGGATTTATTCCGCTATCAAACTGGTGAAGAAGTCATTCAGGCAAATGCAGTACAAGGCCCTATCCACCCTGAACTTGGCATCTCAATGGATATGTCCATCCAATTGAAATCAAGCTCAGGCGCTCTTTGCACCTTATCGCTGTCCTTCAATAACGATGGCCCTTTAGGTACTTTCTTCAGATACATCTGTGATAACGGCACTTATATTGCGCGTTATGACGACTTGTTTACTGGCAAAGAAGAAGCGATTGATGTTTCTCAAGTTGATGTATCAATGAATGGTATAGAGTTACAGGATCGCGAATTTTTTTCAGCAATAAAAGAAGGCCGTGAACCAAATTCCAGTGTTGGCAAAGTTCTGAATTGTTACAAGGTATTGCATGATTTAGAACTACAACTGAATGCAGCTAATTGATTAATACTCATTGTCGCTGAAATAAAATTTAAGGAGATAACCGTAATATGAAAACTCAAGTAGCAATTATAGGTTCTGGACCTTCAGGACTATTGTTGGGGCAACTTTTACACAATGCAGGCATCGACAATATTATTATTGAAAGAGTGACACCTGACCATGTTTTAGGCCGAATTCGTGCCGGCTTACTCGAAGAAGGCTTTGTTGAGATGGTTCGAGAGGCTGGCGTCTATGACAGAATGCAAAAAGAAGGCCAGGTTCACGACGGTTTTGAAATTGCTTTTGATGGGATAATCAGAAGAGTAGATTTGAAAAAGTATAGCGGCGGCAAACAAGTTGTTGTTTACGGTCAAACTGAAATCACTAAAGATTTAATGGATGCTCGAGATGCTTCTAGCGCTCAAACTATCTACGAAGTGAGTGATGTCGAAATTCATGATCCAAAAACAGATGCTCCTTATGTGACGTTTACCAGCAAAGAAGGTACTGAAGAGAGAATTGATTGTGACTATGTTGCTGGCTGTGATGGCTTCCATGGTGTTTCACGCAAAACCATTCCAGAAGATATGAGAACAGAACATGAAAAACTTTATAATGTTGGCTGGCTAGGCGTGCTTTCAGATACTCCTCCGATTTCGGATGAACTTATCTATGGCACCAGTGATAGAGGCTTTTTTCTTTGCAGTATGCGCTCTGAAACTCGTAGCCGCTATTATGTTGATGTCAATATGGATGAAAAAGTTGAAGACTGGTCAGATGATCGCTTTTGGGAAGAACTAAGAAGTCGTTTACCTGAAAGCATAAGAGACAATTTGGTGACTGGACCATCTATAGAAAAAAGTATAGCTCCATTACGTAGCTTTATTACTGAGCCTATGCAATATGGTCATCTTTTTCTGGTGGGTGACGCCGCACATATCGTTCCTCCTACAGGCGCAAAGGGTTTAAATCTTGCCAGCAGTGATGTGAATTATCTTTACCGCATAATGCTGAAGGTATACAAAGAAAACAAACCCGAAGCTATCGAACAATACTCAAAACTTTGTCTAAAACGAATCTGGAAAGCTGAACATTTTTCATGGTGGATGACGACTATGCTTCATAAGTTATCAGATAATACTTTTGAGCTAGGCGTACAAAAAAGTGAACTTGATTATTTTACTGGCACTGAAACTGGCTTAAGGGTTGTTGCAGAAAATTATGTGGGCCTGCCTTATGACGAAGTGGAATAAGAATAAATAGTAGCGGATTAAACTTCAATATTAAGGAAGAAGGGAGCTTATACCCTTCTTCCTACAACTCAAGCCTATTTTTTATTTTTTTTTATTTTTCTTTTATTTTTAAACTGGCGCTTACTCATGTTTTATTGCGCCATGTTACGCTATTTTAGTTAGTAGCTTTTCTTTTTATAGATATAAAAAGCATTCTGAACTTCAACTTTTTAAATAGTTATGACTCAACAAGTAACAAATAAAAAACAACAAGCTTCTTCCGGCTGGATTCCCAATATAAATATTGGTGAAGATTATGACCGACGTTATATTGACGCAGCCATTCATTATGATGCTTTAGATAATCTAGCTGTTTTCTTTGGCCGCGACATGCCTGTGCATCGTCATGCTCAGTATTTTCAAATTCATTACATCGAAACTGGTGATATAAACTTCCATATCGACGATAAGCTTTATCAAGTTCAGGGGCCTAGTTTATTCTTTACACCTCCAGCTATCCCACACTCTTTTCAATCAATGCAAAATGCTGGTGGACACGTTCTCACCATCCGACAATCTATAATTTGGGATTTAATGAAACGCGGCTTGCAACTGGATTCAGAATTGAACCTCAATAGAGGAATTTGTCTGACTTCAGACAATATGCAGGTAGAACAACAAAAACAATGGAATCTTATTCAGCAATTATTAGAAAACATAAAAGATGAATGGCTTTCAGATTCTCCAGCTAAACCCCTAGTACTAGAAAATTTTGTTTATCTGCTTATTATTCAAATTGCGCGTTTAAGTAGCCGTCAAGTTGAAAGCAGTATAGTCAACAATGAAGATCTAAGACTTTTCCACCGATTTAGTCATGAAATCGAAGCCCATCTACAAGAGCATTGGCATCTTTCTGACTACACTCGATCCATAGGCGTTTCCGAAAGCAGGCTCTACCAAATCTGCAAGCGTATTTCTAACAGCTCACCAAAAAAAATTATTAGAGAGCGCTTACTGCAAGAAGTTAAACGTATGCTGACTTTCAGCAATTTAAGCAGTAATAAAATTTCTTATGAATTAGGCTTTAATGATCCTGCATACTTTTCAAGATTCTTTAAAGCTCAGACAGGTCTAACCCCTAACACTTACAGAAAAAACCAAACTCAGCACTAATATTGTCTAAATTTGAGTAGCTAACAGTTGCATAATCTTGCTAAACCACATCGTCTTATTCCTTTGCTCGCCGGATTACAGGCATTTGGGCCATTGAGTATAGATATGTATTTGCCAGCTTTGCCGGCAATTGCCAGGGATCTCTCCACAACAGAAACGATTGCCCAACAATCAGTGACTTCCTTCCTTATAGGATTGTTTATAGGTTTGCTGTTTTATGGCCCCTTATCAGACAAGTACGGCAGACAGAAACTACTGATCGGCGGCATTACTTTGTACCTTTTTGCCAGCATAGCTTGCATGCAAGTGAATACAGCAGAAAACCTGCTTATCTGGCGGTTTATTCAGGCCTTAGGCGGTGCTTCTGCTACTGTAATAGGAAGAGCTATCATTCGTGATATTTTCCCTGTCCATGAAGCGGCTCGCGCGCTTTCATTGATGCATTTGGTGACAATGTTAGCCACCCTCTCAGCTCCTTTACTAGCCAGCTATGTTTTATTGATTGGTACATGGCGTTGGCTATTTGCAGGCTTGATTGCCTATAGCGCGGTACTACTCTTTCTGACTGTATTAAAGATTCCAGAAACTCACCAGGGTAATAGCCGTAAAAGCAGTATTGCTGGCGTTTATCTGGCTTATTTAAAAATAATGTGTGAAATAAAAGCACTTGGCTATATTCTCTGCATGTCGATTTGCTTTGCCGGCATGTTTGCTTACCTCACCGTATCTTCTTTCGTCTTTATTGATTTTTTCGGACTAACTCCACAACAGTATGCCTGGGTTTTCAGCCTTAATATTATTGGTGTAATGGCCTTAGTCATTCTGAACGCAAGATTGGTCACAGTGGTTGGCACTCAAAATATGCTCAATTATTTCGCCTTACTTTGCGGTTTTTCTGGGCTACTCTTACTGTTCTCCGGATTTACAGGAATTGGTGGTATATGGTTAGTGATTTTAGGGCTCTTCGGGTTTATTAGTTGTACAGGTGTATTAGGTGCAAACTGTATAGCCAGCTTAATGCGACTCTATCCAGATAATGCCGGTGCAGCAGCCGGCTTGGCAGTAGCCGCACAATTTGGTTTAGGTGCACTTCTTAGTCTGCTAGTGAGTAATTTATATGACGGCACTGATTTTTATATGTCAATTGTAGTTGGACTGTGTGGCATAGGAAGTTTGATCGCATTATTACTCACACGCAAATCTGCTAAATCCGTGTAAATTTTAAGTTTTGAACTTCCGGTTATTTGAGTTTGTGTTTTATTAGAAATAAAAGGCTAACTAGCATGACTAATTCGAAGAAAATTTAGTTTAGTTAATTAAGTTAACACCTCTTTTAATACTCTTACTTATTCATAAAGATGACTCTCCCCCTTTCACCCTAATGTCTGTTTTCTGCCAGAAGCGGACATTAGAGGCAAACTAGAACTTCATTAACCCGGTTGAACATAAGCTTAAAAAATATTTAATTGAGAGTTAATGATCATTCTCTGCATAATTTAATCATTATTTAAATTATGAAAAAAAGTTTCCTCTACGGGAACAAATACACAAGATAGGGAGCCAAACTCATATGAATTTTATCGCCAGTTTATGAAGACCAAGCGCTTTATTCACGAATAAAAAAGGCGGCCAAGCCGCCCTTTTTAATTATGAAATTAAACTATCAATTTGTGGTCGTGGTAGTCGTACTACTAGAACCTTGAGTAGTCGTAGTCGTAGTTGTAGTCGTAGAAATCACCGTCACTGGCAAAGGGTCATCATCATCAATTGCTGCAGCAATAATAACGCCCGCGATTATGACTCCACCTACAATAACTGCGGTAGCTGTTGATACGCCGGCAATAGTTCCAGCACCTGTTCCAGTTTGGGCATTAGCTTGCATTAAAGTAAGATTTGCCATAGAAAGGATCAACATCATGACAGCCACTGTTTTTGCTAAAATTCTCACTACACTTCTCCTTTTGATTTAACTAATAATGGCCACTTAGTACTTCTCTTTTATGATAAGTGATCAGCGTCAATAGTAACACTATTTTTGATTTTTAAAGCAGTTTTGAACATTTAAAGGTATTGACAAGTTAACTCCATAAATTTGATATATTCAACCTATGAATACATCAAATCGACTCTATAAGCGTCACCGCTTCCCTACTGAAATCATCCAATATGCCGTGTGGCTCTACTTCAAGTTCAATCTCAGCCACCGAGACATTGAAGACCTTCTTGCTAAACGTGGGATTCAAGTTAGTTACGAAGCCATCCGCTTGTGGTGCAATAAATTTGGGCCGAAATATGCAGCTAAACTGAGAAGGAAGCATCAAGGTTATGGTGATACATTCTTCATAGACGAAGTCTTTATCAAAATAAATGGAAGGCAGCATTACCTTTGGCGAGCAGTCGATCAAGATGGCGAAGTAGTTGATATATTTCTACAGAAACGACGAGATGCAAAAGCCGCAAAGTGCTTCTTTAAACGGCTTTTAAGAAAAAATAAAAGTGAACCCAGGAAGATAGTGACGGACAAATTGAGAAGTTATGGTGTTGCACATAGAGAACTTATTCCTGACTCGATTCATGACACTAGTCAATATGCTAATAATCGTTCAGAACTTTCACATCAACCAACTAGAGTTAGAGAGCGAGGGATGAGGAAGTTTAAATCTATACCTCAAGCTCAGCGATTCTTGAACACCCATGCTGCTGTTTATAATTTATTTAACCTAGGAAGACATTTAGTTTCAGCAGAAAATTATCGATATTTCAGACTTCGCGCCTTTACGTCTTGGGAAAATGCAGTGGCAGCTTGAAAGGAAAAATTGATAGTCTTTTTCGATTTAAGACGTTAACTTGTCAATACCTATAAAGGTAGTATAGATTGGTGATATTGCAAATGGCTGCTTTCTATCCAAAGGGGACATTAGGTGATTTTTTAAATTAACGTCATTAAAATGTTTGCTTACGACCCAAAGCAGACATTCAACATCTAGGAATAAATAATTATGTTTACAGTAAGAAATATGATCATCCTTATGCTAATCCCAATTATAATTACAGCATTGGTTTTTCTTTGGCTAGCTTTTTTGCCAAACCCAATGGCATAAGATTGTTAATTAAAATAATAGCATTGGGATGAGTACTGACAAGTTAACTACCATCATTTGATAACTCAATTAATTGGAACTTAACTTAACGTCCGCTTCTGGCCGATAGCAGCCGTTAGAGACTTCACCTTTTTTTCTAAAATCACTGCCTAATGTGCCGACGCAGTTACTACTGTAACTACACAGCCAGAAATTACACCCCCGTCCCTTAATTAGACCCCACCTGCTCTGTTAATATTACGTAGGCTTAAGTGATCTGAAGGGCGTTAGAACAAAAGAGAGTCTAAGTTAATGCTTGGGATAAGAATCAGGATAATGCTACAAAAGACTGCTACATATTTAGAGGGGGGATACTTTATAACTTATTGATATATATAGCTTTTGATTAAATGGCGGTGTGCGGAGTCACCTGCGAAACCTGCTCTATTATTCCCTAATAACAGGGTAATTTACAGGGATTTCCCTACCCACACCACCCTATTCATCTGGTAAAAATAATATTTATCCTTCTATTACAATATATTATGAAAATTCTTAAAAATTAATCTGAAAATTAACAGGGAAAAACAGGGAATCAACTAGAGCAAGTTTACTTTTTACTATCACTAAATAGGATATAAGCGCGGTTGGGTATCCAACGTAATCCATCTGAGTTGTGTGAAAGAATCAATTCCGGCATCCCCGCCAAACCGTCCATAACCAGATGCACCAACTCCTCCAAATGGCATCTGTGCTTCATCGTGCACAGTGGCGCCATTGATGTGACAAATCCCTGATTTAATCTGATTTGCAATTCTTAGACCCCTAGCCGAATCCCGTGTGAATACCGCTGCGGATAGTCCATATTCAGTATCATTGGCTATTCTAATCGCATCTGCTTCATCGTCAGCATGAATAACACCAATAACTGGTCCGAAAGACTCCTCGGCATAAATTTTCATATCCGAGCTAACCCCATCAAGTATGGTAGCAGGCATCAAAACTGAATCAGCCAGGCCGCCCGTTTTAAGCCGTGCTCCTTTAGCCAGCGCATCTTCAATCAGAGCATTAACTTTTGTAACCGTGCTGAAATCCACAACAGCTCCAAGAGGTGTATTATCCTCCCTTGGATCACCAGTTTTCATTGACTTTACTTTATGAGTAAATTTATCGACGAATGCTTCAGCGATTTCCTTTACAACCACTATACGTTCTGTGGACATACATATTTGCCCCTGATTAAAGAAAGCCCCAAAAGAAGCTGCCGCAACTGCTTCATCCAGATCCGCATCTTTTAATACGATAAGTGGCGCTTTGCCTCCAAGCTCAAGTAAACAAGGTTTCAAATATTCGGCCGCTCGTTTGGCAATAATTCGTCCAACAGTTGTCGAACCAGTAAAATTGATATGTCTTACCTCAGGGTGGTCGATTAATGCGTTAACAACATTGGCCGCATCCGCAGGTGCGTTAGTCACTATATTAACCACGCCTTTAGGGAAGCCAGCTGTAGTAAATGCTTCTATCATCAAACTATGGGTTCGAGGGCAATTTTCGGAAGCTTTAAAAATGACTGTATTACCGCACGCTAGCGGAACAGCTATAGCACGTACACCAAGAATAAGCGGTGCATTCCAGGGTGCGATACCAAGAACAACGCCAATTGGCGATCTTTTCGCCATGGATATGCAACCCGGGATATCAGAAGGAATGACGCGACCATCAACTTCAGTTAAGTTTATGCTCATAGTTGCCTCTTAGTACAAGCTAACGATTTACTTTAATATTAGATGTTCGTTAACTTATTATTTCTACATAAATCTCTAAGACAGAAAATTATTGAAGTATTATTCGGTAGGTTTTGTATTTTCTCTGAAGTTAACCAAAAAGTTTTAATCCCAACTTTTGATGCAGGAATAATATCATTTTCCAGACTATCACCAACCATTGCGACGTCCGAAGCTTCTTTACTTATCTTTGATAGGATTGCTTTATAAAACTGGGCAGTGCCTTTAGATATCCCCAAGTTAGACTTACAAAAGTAACCTGAAATGTATTTGCTAAGCCCAGCTCTATCAAATGCTTTTTTAATATCTGATTCAATAGATTCAGCTGCACCTGAGCAATATAAATTTTAGATTCCTTCGATAAAAAAGCTAAGGTTTCCTCAGCTCCACTAACAGCCTCTATGATATCCCAGTCACACATCTTCCCTTGCTTATCTGGAAGATCAACCATTAAAGTATCGCCCCAATCAAAAAGATATATATCAATCATAATTTAATATTAGGTATTCGATAATTTATATTCCTAGTAATCTCACAGCATATTTTATCTTATCCACTTTCGGCAACACTGACACTGGTGGATAAGAGCAAGTCATCGTGATTTGTCTTTTTTTCGTTTCTTTTGTACTCGATACTTAGACCCACAGGGCTTTGAGCACCACTTTGCATTTGGGCGACCAGTAAAATAATGTCCACAATCTGACATTTGACATTGCTTCACATTCATTAATGATCCTTTCACAATCATTTGTGAGAAGCTAAACGCAGCGATTTCGTCTGGAGTGAGCTGCCTATCTAAATCAGCAATGTATTCCCATTTTGGCGTCCCGATATTGGATGGCATCAACATGTGCCGATACCTAATTCTAGACATGAATTCATTTAACTCATCAATCATCTCCTGGGACTCTCGGCCTTGATTAATATACTCAGATAACAAATTATTAATCCACAAGCAGAATGATTCCTCCTCACTTACGTTAGGGATTCCTTTGTAATAACGAACTTTCCACAAAACTTCAGGAGTTTCACGTGCAAGCTCACTATTAGGGTCAAGCAAATTTTCTTCGCTATAAGCCTCCTGCATTTTTCTACTGAGTTCGAGTCCTTTGATAGCCGCTTCAATAAACCAATCGGTTTCTTTCGAACTCCAAGCACTAAACCTACCTTCTCTGAAAGTAAAATATAAATCTTCATCCTCTTGTAACGCTTTTTTCATAAATAAACCCTATTGAAAGTGTAACGTCTTTTATAAATAATAGTGTTACATTCTAGATCTTATCTTTCTAGAAGACAATTAATAAATACTAAAACTTAAGAGGGAAGAACTATGAAAATTAATATTTTTAATCAAGAGGTTAGCGTTACTTATCGAGGTGATTGCTATTTAGTTCGTGATAACGGTGCGGTTTGCCGACAGCGACGGGAGCATAAGAGGAAGCGACCACTGGACGATATTTGGACTTTTGGTAAGTTCACTGAACGCCATGGCTACAGGAAAGTATGTCATACACCAGTACATCGTATTGTTGCAACAGCCTTCCATGGTGAGCAGCCTTCACTCGATCATGTTGTCGATCATATTGACACCAACCGGATGAACAATGAACCAGAGAATTTACGTTGGGTTACTCAACTAGAGAATATTGTTGATAATCCAAAAACATTACGACGGATAGAATATATATGGGGGTCTGTAGATAAGCTTATAGCCGATCCAAACCCAGCAGAAAGCACTGCTCCGTTAACTAATAAGTCATGGATGATACAAGCTCAGATAGACGAACTGCCAGATGAGGATACAACCATCGATTCATTAACCCCCCTTGCGATGCAACACAACTGGAGCACGCCAAGCGAATTCCCAATGTGCCCTAAAAAAAAATTGATAATCCGCTTTATGACTATTTTTCTCGCCTCGAAAGTGGCGCGGTCTTTTCTCGAAATAGATTTGGAGAATCGATTGTAGATACTGCTGGATATAACAAGGATGGGACATGCCTAAGTGTAATTTGTAAAATTTCTAGTGGAGTAAAAGAATATGCTCTAGCAAAAGTCACATTTGAAGATGGTAAATATATTCATACTAGTGTGAGCACCTTTTTCGAATATGAAGGCGCAGAAAAGTCACACTTTGAGTTAATCGGATTACCCTGCGAAATGTCAGAAGGATATAAAGGGGGTATTGATGACTACTGTTAAGAAATACTTTAATTATTTAGACATGAACAAGAGAAGAAAAATTAAGAAAAGTGAAGGAATGGATAGCTTTCATATTAATAAAGGGCGGTATAAAAATCCGTATCTTATCGGCAGTGATGATTACAATAGTTTTGAACGGGGTTTTTTTCAGGAACATAAGCGATCGCCCTGAGAGTTTTTTTACTAGGTATTCGCAAACGTCTGCTTTCGGCCAAAAGCGGACATTGGTCTCATTTTTAAGAAATTGTACGAATTATCGTAATATTGTATTCGCGAAGACTTCAACTGTAGAGATGTTGCTCCAACCTGCGAAACCGTGGCCGCCTCCTGGAGCAAGGTTAGCGAGACCCACTTCATCAATGCGACTTAGATCTGGATCCATTATAGCCCCACCTACACTAACTTCTTCTGGGTCGAGTACAAACCAATCCTGATTTTCGAATGCCACTTCAATGCTCAAAAAAGCTCCTCCAGTTTGGATAGACTGACTACCGACTGCAAGAGTACCATCTGCAAACCTTATAACAGGATGCAGCGAATGGAGGTTATTAGTACGAACGATTGCCCGCATTCTTGCAAGCCCTCTAAGGTCCATAAAACCGAGGCCTGATTTTAAGGTCACAGCAACTGGTGATCCGGCCAGTCCAGTCCAAAGATCTATACGCCCTTCATGCTCGTAGACAGTAATATCACCTGAGCTGTAACCGTACAGACCAAGTTCAAGATCATTATTTTGTACAGCATTTTGCCCAACCAGATAATATTCATTATCTGAGGCATGGCTACTCATTGGTTTACCTAGCGCAGCTTCGGATTGATGCCAGTTTTCCATAAACAACAAATTAGGTCGTTCTTCTTGATCCTGTGCAAACACTTGTATCGATACAGCAATGAACGCAGTAAAAGTGAAAGCTGTAAGCAAATTAATTTTTTTTCTGCTCTTGAGCAACATGGATATCTCCTTCATTATTTATTAATCGAAGTCACCTTCCCAAACAAAGTCGCCATCGACAACTTCAAGGCTCACCATACGTAGGCGATGATCTTCTGGGTTACGACCAGGCTGACCTGAGATGCGTACTTGGTCACCAGGCTTAAGACTTGAGCGGTCAACAGAACCAGCCAAAGCACTTGCACCGCCCCATTCAACAGCCCAACGTTGGTTTTCACCAGTTTCTTCATCTGACACCATCACATGGACAAATGAATGTGGGTTACGGAATAAGAACTGCACCATTGTACCTTCAATAGTTTGCTCTTGATCCATAATATAAGTTGCTGGAAAAGAATGGTGCGCATTTACTGCACCCATTGTAAACAAGGTAAAGCCTAGTGACAGAACAAACGCGATAAGTAAGTTTTGTTTGTTATTTTTCATATTTATTATCCTAAAAAATTATTGAATGATTTTTATAAAATATCGTAACGTATTAAATGAACTAAAATGGACCATATAATAAATTGTCTCCTAGTCCTCAAATACGACTACCGAGGCCATTTCGGTTCGGTCTGAAACAACTTGAAGCGCTTGTCTAGTTTGCTCTAAGCGCCAAGTTGAAGTGACCATTGATCCTAGATCAAACTCACCACTTTCTGCTAATGTCACCAATCTTGGAATATCTCTCATCATATTAAGACCTCCTTGTTGACCAGCATGTACACTACGCCCGAAATTCGCAAAAGCAGAAGCCGGATACGATACCTCTCCCGTCTGACCAAACCCTAAGTAACATATCTCACCTCCTCGACGGGTGAACTCCCATGCCTGTTGCATAGGCATAACCCCCGTGGGATCAGGTGGTAATTCTACTAATGGACGGTCTCCAGTTCTCCCTATTGCCTCAATTGTAAAATCAGGACCACGATTGTCTCCAGTATTTGTGGCAGCCCAACTTCGCCCACCCGCAAACCAACGGTCGGTAGAACCTTTACAAAGTTCACGAACATACTCAACTAAATCGTCACCAATAGCGTTAGGATCTATCACTGTGGTAGCGCCAAGTCTTAGTGCCAATTCTCTCCGATGTGCAATTGGTTCACTTACTATAATTTGTGCTGCACCTACTATTCGCGCAGCTTGCACCGCCGACATCCCCACTGGCCCGGCCCCAAGTACAACAACATCAGATCCTGGTTCAATTGGCATTACACCCATCACTGTACCGAACCCTGAGGCAGCAGTATCTCCTAATAATGAAAGTTGTTCTGGCGGGAGGTCAGTAAAAACTGGGCATAAGTACTCTTCAAAAGCTACAGTCAACTCACTTAATCCGCCAACTCCAATCGAAGCACGAATCTCAGTACCATCATCACGCGTAGCAATAGGAGGAAATTCGTCTACTACCCCCATAGAAAACTGGCAGTGGTCTGCTCGTCCTCGTAGGCACATATAGCATTGCCCACATTGCGCCACCACTCCAATAACCACGCGGTCGCCCACTTGTACCCGGCGTACATCTGGTCCTACAGCTTCTACTATTCCCACTGCAGTGTGATTAGAAATTTCCGGAAGTGAATTCCCATCAACGTTATCTGGCGTATCAACCATCGGCGTACCACCATAACCTCCCTGCACTAGCGTGTAACATGGTGCCGATGCCTCTGGGCGGACAAGGACTTGACGAGATTGTAGGCCCAGAAGGGTCAACTCTTCGATGCTACCACTGCTAATATGGCCGTCCTGCACCCAAGCACGAAACCGTCGACCAGCCTGTGTTCCAGTCACAATACTTGCTACTTCTTGCTGTTGTGAATAAGTTGGCTGGTTTCCAAATAATCCAACAGCACTGCCAGCAGCCACTGCTGCGCCATGTTTCAATACTGCACGGCGTGGAACCACATGCTCATTTTCGCTAATTACGTTTTCGTCCATTACGACTCCCAATTTTGCAATGTTAAATTTATGTCTTATATATATTTCAGCAAATCTTTTAGAAAATCATATAAGCGCTTAAATATTGTTAAAACTTAATAGGAACAGAACCTTCTGGAGGTGCCCAGGTTTCACAAGGAGAAGGGTTCCATTTGGAATTGTCTTCTTCACGACGGAAATGGGAAGTTGTCACATAAGGCATTTCCAAATAAAAGGGGTCATCCACGATAGTTGTAACAACTAACCATTCATCTCCATTAGGCGCGGTAAAGCGGTTAAAATATTCAGTTAAAATTGCCTCTTCGCTATAAGGGATTCCATTAAATCTTAAATAACCAGACAACATTTGAGTAGTAATAACTTTCAAATTTCCACCCGGGGGTCGCTCAGTAAGATTGAATCCCTGAACAAGTTGTTGGCCTCGGCCTAGCATAATGTTTTCCCAATCTGCAGCACTATATCCCTGTCTGGTTCTTTCCAGACTTGCTGCCTCCAGCAACATATTCAATAAGGGGCGGCGTCCTGTTGAAGAAAAATTTAAGAAGCGAGATTGTGAACCCGCATCTGTATCTATACGCAAGGTAAAGTCATCTTCCCAGCTAATTTGCAATCTTGTAGGAACCCGCATTATTCCAGCTGCTCCAAAGGCTCTGCATTGTAGGCCCGCCGCATTATCAGCCTCTAGATCCCAATTATTGGCAGCTTCTCTGGCTGCTTCATTGACGGGTATGCTCATGGTATCTCCGACCGTTGGAGTCAGCATTCGATAAGGCCAATCTTCAGTTATCAAGGATACCCAGCTGCCTGTTAAATCAATTGGCGCCTCAGCTCTACCAGGAGGTGCTGGATGCAAAGGCCCTGCAATAATTAGAACCTGCGCAAAAGTAGTAAATGATAGGGAAACAGCCAGCAAGCAAACAAGTATTTTATGGGCTAATTTCCCGCATAATTTTAGGGTGATTTTCTTAACGTAATTCATCATATACTGCCTCCAAAAACATTCTTGTTGTCCAGTCACCTGAGTCATGCCCATATAATCCGTCGTATTCTAAAGTTAGATTACCTGCGATAACTTCTTCAAAGGACATATCTTCGTCAATCGCCAGTTGCACACGATCTCTAATAATAGTGAGCATATCGCGGTATTCCACAACATCAGATTCATTGGCTTGACGTCCATGACCAGGAATTATCAAAGTACCCCCCTGTTGATTTATAATAGGCACAGCGGTATCAATTACATGATTAAGAGCATCAATAACTCCCTGTAGTGAACCACCGTATTCAGGCTTGAATTTTGGATATGAAGTAGTATCAAAAATATCCCCAGTAACAAGAACATCGGATTGACGAAAGTGAACGATGACGTCACTCTGAGTTATAGCATTTGGCTGATGAAGTATTTCAATGGCCTCACCATTAAGAGAAATAGTCTTTCTTTCAGAAAAAAAAGTATCATTCAGCCAGGCCTCATAAGGGACTAGATCTTCAAATTCAGTTCCCAAAAGAAGAAGCCCATTACCATGTCCAATTATTGGTATGCTAAAGCCTTCTCTGGTATCAATTACAGCCGGATTAAGATCAAAGGGCTCTCCAATATCTGCAACGGCCAAATTACCACCCATATGTTCAGGTAAAGCTGCTGTGTTAATAATAAATCGAGCTGGTTCAGAAGTGAGCTCTCTGATTGCATTAATGACATTTTCAGACGCTTCAATATTCCCGCTATCTACAACTATCAAGCCTGATTCGCCGACCATCAATGCAATGTTACTTCCAGCAGTACCTATCATATAAATACTGCCTTGTACTGATAATATTTCTACTTCGTCACTATCTTTTGCAAGAGGAGCTAATATTTGAGGTACAGCAGTTTCAATAAGGCATACATTGAAAATGGCTACCAAAAGACTCAAGAGAGTCAAACGAAAAGAACTATATTTTGTATTTTTCTTAGTCATGATCACTCTCCTATTCGCCTGCCCGATTTCTATCAAATTCATCGCGCATTTGACGAAGGTTTTCTCGATACTCAGGATAAATAGTGGCACTACCCCCACTAGTTGCTTCGACAGGAAGTCCGAGCCTGTCAGACCACCATGTATGCTTGGTACCAATTGGCAGGTGAGGAACCCATCCTTGATCGTTGAATACTTCTTCTACAGACTCGAATACTTCTACCCCTTCATCCATTTGGGGTGGATTCCATAACCAGGTTTGACTGCGAACAAAGGGTTCTTCCAGGTAAATGGGGTCTTCAATGTAACTAAGCATGGTGAGGTAGTTATCATTTCTAAACCAGTATTCGGTCATAACGCCATGCGGACTGGCAGGAATCCCATTGCGCTGATAGACCCCGTACTTCATATGAGTGGTCGTCACAACTAACATACCATCCACCCACTCCCCCGTAGAAAAACCATTCCATTTATGTAGACCATAGCGCATAGAGGGGTGTGGCCTGCCGTCGAGCCAAATAGTCCGATCGGCATTACCATAAGTTCCGTGAGTCTCATAACCAATAAGTTCGCGCGTCTCCAGGTCAACAATAGGAATAATGCTAAGGTTTGGGCCGGGGCCTCTGAAAGAGTACTGAGCAGGATGTGGTTGCCCCTGGCGTTCAGCTTGCGACAGGATAAGAGAATCCCATGTTTCTGCTTTTTGCCTGGCCGCATCATTAATCGGGATACCAAAATATTCTCCTAGCACAGGGCCGGGGAGCCTGTCATTCCAATCTTCTAATACGATTGCAGCCCACATTCCAGAAATATCAAACCCTTGCGCTGCAGTAGAATTAACGGCAGTGAGTTGGAATAAGCTTGTTGCTATAAAAGCAATTACTAGTCTGTAAGAATTCATTGTTTTACTCCTTTTTTTTATTTAAGACTATTTGCCCAATCTACAAGAAAACCATAATTCTGCTTTTTTGCCTTAGTACGAGATGTATAATAATGCCCGCTAGTAAACATGCCGACCATAATGACTAATGCCCTTGAAGCTTCATTACCAACATCAATCTTTTTCTTGATCTGCTTACTATCAACCCCTTCTTGAATTACAGATCTAATAATCTTTTGAATTTTTCCGTATAGCGTTCTACACTTTTTTGCTAGTGCTTCTGGTAAGTCCACATCTGAAACAATCTCTATAATGACAACCCTACCGCCTTTCAAATTGTAGATGGAAGGATCCCAGAACGTACCCTCTATAGCGTTAAAGAAACCAAAGTAGTCACCCTCATGCTCTTTCTTCAGACCATTGTACAGACCAAGAATATCGGTCTCATATCTATTCAAAACTTCTAAGGCGAGTGTTTCTTTGTTCTTGAAATGATGATAAACATTCGATTTAGATATATTGAGGTCATCAGCTATTCTGGCGAAATTTAGCTTGCTGTAACCCCCTAACAATAATTGCTCTCTAGCTACTTTCAATATTTTCTCTTTCATCTTCATACCTACTTCTGAACTTATATTCACATACTGACCGACCAGTCGATCAGTGTCAAGTTATTTTTAAAAGTTTATAAGATATTATTTATAAATAATTACTAATTTATAAAGTTAAGCTTGACAACTGACCGACCGGTCAGTCAGTATGTAAGTTAAAGCGATATTTAAATAGCTAAAGGGTGATGAGTAACTGCATTTCAATAAGAACAGCATTATAAGTTATTAATATCCAAGTCAACCCGTTAGCAATTAAAAATACTCACATAATTAAATGGAAACACAGCGAAAATGGAAAACGAATTCAAGGCATCCGAAGACTGGCTAAGCTCCATTCCTTTAATGGACGATACGCAAGCAGGAAGCCTGCGGCGAATTTTAAATCTTGCAGCTCAGCTACCAGATGATTGGTCAGGAATGCAAGGCCTGACTACATTGCAAGAGGATTTTGGTGCCTTACGTTTCCAGTTAGCATTCATGTCCTTTGCGTTAGGTCTGACACATGTGCACCATCTACCTGCAGCACCAGGAGTCTTTAAGCAGCCATTTAATAGCTTAATTGAGAAAATACTCTCTCCCGATGTGTGGACTTATTGGCATTATATAAGCACGGGAAACGGCCCTTTCAATAAGTCCATAGGAAAGCAACCAGGACAATGGGACCCAGTTATCAAAGACAATATAATGTACAGCGCTTATGTACAAAGTATGGCCTTGCTATATCACTATCTGTTTCAAGATGACAAGTATGCTGCCGAAGGTGCATTGACCTTCTCTATTGACCCAATGTTTTGGGACGAAGGGGGCAAACATTTTGTCTATGATGAGAAATCTCTTAATGACCACTTATACTGGAGCATGGTGGAGCGAGGCTACCTTGGTATTGCTTGCGAACCTAATTGCGTATTTCAGATTTGCAATCAGATTCCCATACTCGGTTTTAGGTTTCACGATTTTGTGTATGGAGGAAGCCTTGCTGACGAAGTAACGAGTGGTTACCTTCAAGCTTGGTCTGAATTTGGCGTGATTAATGATTCTGGACACTTCAATATGATGGTCCAAGAACATGAACGTCAGGTTATTACTCCTGATGTATTACCTTGGACAGATTTTTGGATGGGTTCAATGATGCACGCCTGGAATCCTGCTCTTGTTCGAGAACATTACCCCAAGTTTGTAGATAAGTGGGTAACAAAACTCCCAGACGGCAGTTCCTTTGTTACTCCGGCTCCTGCAGCAGCCCTAGGACTTAAAGAGCGAGGTAATGCCCATGATTTTGGTTGGGCTGCTGTCTGCGCTTCGGAGTTAGGAGATACTAGTTTACTCAAGGGCTTACATGAATTCGCAGACGAACATTTACAACCTGCCTGGCAAGATGGAGGTTATTATTACCGCCGCTGCGATCAACTATTAACTGAAGATGGTTTACTACGAGCAATGGACCCTCACACTAGCAACGCACTACTCCCTTATTCCAGACTGAATGTTACTGGAGGCTTACGCAAGCTTTATGAAGAACCATTACAAGAGGAACATTTCTCTCAACCAAAGCTTATAAGCCTAGAGCCTTCACTGGATGTACTTCGAGCGAAGTATGATTCCAAGGTCCAAGCCATGGTGTTAACCTTAAAGCCCACACATGGAATGGAGAAAAACTCCACAGTCTCTCTTGAAATTACTAACGTTTGGAAACGCGGTGATTGGCATATTCAGCGAGATCACGAAACATTGGCTTTATGTGATTCTGATAATATTTCATCGTCAACTTCAAGCGCCCAACTTAAAAGGCTGGATGATTCGGTACTTATCGAATTCGAACTTACAGACATAACAACACTGGTATTGTCATGGAAGTAATCAAAAACTATTCCAAGCCACCAACTCCCGTTCCAGGTATGTTCACTTTAACTGATCATAATGGAAACAAGGTCGACCAAAACTCTTATGCTGGATTCTACCGTCTTGTATTTTTTGGTTTTACACATTGCCGAGTAATTTGCCCTCGAAATCTGGCACGTCTATCACGTATTTTAGACGCTCTTGGCGATCGAATTGATGGAATCCGTCCCCTATATATTAGTGTGGATCCTGAACGAGACACTCCAGAGGTTATGAAAAAGTTTCTTGAGATAAATTACCCTCACTTCACTGGATTAACCGGTAACCAAGAACAAATCGACAAGGCCAAAAAAGCCTTTCGAGTGTTCGCAGAACGAAAAGCTGATCCAGAAGATCCAGGGGGTTACGCCGTCCCACATACTGCCATCACCTACCTGATGGATCGTAATGGCAGGTACTTGACGCACTTTGCAGAGAATCTTTCTGAGGAAGAGGTTCTTGAACGATTAACGGAGCAATTATAATTCGTATCAAATATAGAATTATAGATATCAATAATGTCCGCTATTGGCCGAAAGCAGTCGTCATAGCAAAGGTCTGCTTCCTATCCAAAGCGGACGTTAGACGGTTTTTCCAAAAACTGCTCTAAAAATTCCCGCGCCCATTAGACAAAACTTTTATCATTCCCAACTACAAGGTCACCCTTGATAACTTCTTTTATTCCGGAAATCCGTTCACATCGGTTATTTGCGCTCGCTCAAAGAGCACTTTCGTCGAAAAATCTTCATGATCCAGGAATGCCAAAATCGCTGATCCGTAGGCGACACGGTTTTCCAGGTCAATGACTAGAGTTACCATGTCGGCGAGCTCATAGGAAAGTGTTAATCCACGTTGTGCAAGCTCTTCCGCTTCAGCTGGCGGCGGATCTATGGGCATTTCAAGCCACTGAAGCAAAAACAGGTTAGGCCCTATACGACGTGCATTATAATCAACATATGGGCTCAACCAGTTTTCAAAATCACCGGCAAAACTCTGCCATCTAACCTGGCCATTTCTGAAGTCCAATTCAAAAGCCCAATTAATTTCTTCAACATATTGATAGCTAAGCGTAGCACCATCAAGAATGTGGCTTGATTGCACCAATTGAGATTTTGCTGTCGGGCTCATAATCCCAAAACAGCTGATGACGAGACTGACTATTAAAAGTTTTTTTGTTTGCATGATCCTATCCCTTAAAATTAAATATGTAATTTATGTTGATGGTTTTATTTTATTTAGCATACTCTTGAAGGTAGCAAATAATATTTTCTCTATCTTCTGCTTGAGAAAAACCAGCAAATGCCATTGTTGTGCCGGGAACCTCCTGCATTGGATTCTCTAGGAATTTATTCAGTAATTCTGGCGTCCAAAAGTCACCATAGCTTTCCATTTCAAAGCTATAAAAAAACGCATCCACACTGGCCACTTCTCTACCCATAATGCCAAAAAGGTTTGGGCCTACCAGTACAGCACCATCAGCTGAGTTCATATGACAAATAACACATTTGTTCCAGAGTGTTTCTGCTTTAGATAGATCACAGGCTTGTGCAGTAAATGATAAAAAGCTGAAGGTAGTGAAGAATGAAATAGTTTTAATAGTTTTCATTATTGATAATCCTCTCATTAAGCTTGTGAAATTTGTTCATGTACCGCTTTAGCTGTTGTCATTCCAGTCTCTATTGCACCATCGATAAAACCACGCCAACCAAGTGCAATATCACCACCAGCAAAATGTAAACGTCCTTCGGCTTGTCTTAGCTCTTCAAAGTCTTGAGTGAAAACATTAGGGCGGTACATGCACCAAGTGCCTTTAGAATATGGGTCCAGATTCCAATCGTAACCAAAAGATTCAATAAGCTGAGCATCAGGCAAGTAGCGTTGTACAGCATCACTGACTGCATCGTTATTATTAATATCTAAAGTTGAAGGACTGGTGCCGAAACCAACTAGAATATGGCTTTCAGGATCATCGTATTCTGTCCATATAAAATTTAACGGCATATCAATTGTGCCATGACCACTCATGACGGGTTGATCTGCTTCAATCCTGGCATAGACTTTGGTACCTGAACCAGTGTGTCTCTCTTGGCTTACTCGTATTTTTGTTTCTGAGATTGCTGGACTAAATTCAATATCAGCTACACAGTTGAGAGGAAGGGCAAGAATCACTGCTTTAGCGGTGTAAGTTTCATTACGACGCGTATTTACAGTTACGCCATTCTCATCTTGTGAAATGGAAGAAACAGGATTGGCAAGTTTTAATTCTGCATTACTACTTTCTTGCATTGCTTCAATTAATGTTTTGGTACCACCTTTGATTCGGTAGCGTCCTACGTTATCCCACATATTAACTAGTGAAAAATTACTTAAACTAAACCAGCGTAATTGGTCGTAATAACTGCTCTCTGAAGGGTCGGAATGACCATTAATTGCAGTAAAACTGGTCATCAAGTCTTTTATTGTGGGCTCAAGATCCATGTCTGCTAGTGCCTCAGCCGCAGATATGGAATCTAGTTCTTGATGTTCTTGGTTAAATAATGGATCAAATGGCCTGGGGAAAGCTTCACGTGAAGGTTCGTAAAAAACATTGGCCCCATGATCAAACATAGCACCATATTGAGCTGGATCACCGTCAACTCGTTGTCCATTTTCCATCCATATTTGGTTTGTAGCACGTGCAAGTGCAGCGCTTTCATCAACCTCAATGCCATAACGCATTATTTCAGCCCATACATGTGGTTGTGACCAACCAACCCATTTGCCACCAAAATCTACATCACTGTGCCCACCAAATGAGCTAGTAAAACATCTTCCGCCCAGCCTGGGTCTAGCTTCTAGAATAAGAGTTTTATGTCCAAGCCAGCTAGCATCTCGGGCGGCAGTAACACCTGCAAATCCGGCACCGATAACTATGACATCGTAATGGTTAGGGTCTGCCACTTCTGAGTTTGATTGAGCTAAAACCGTTGGTGTAATTGCAGCGGCAGCTAATCCAGCAGTAGACGCACCAAGAAATTTACGTCTGTTAGGATTTTTTAAATTTTTTTGAGATCTTCTTTTCATTACCTACCTCAATAATTATATAATTTGTCATATGACCAATTATAGTTGTAGGATTTAGTTTGTCAAATGACATATAATATTTTTAAATCATGGGGGATAGTTATATCAAAGCAAAACTAGACAAAGATGGGGTGAAGTCAGGAACTGCAACACGTAAAGCAGGAAAGGTCACCGTGCAAAAAATACTTGATGCAGCTAAGGATGCGCTAACCGAAGCTGAATACACTAGTTTTTCAATGCGTACGGTTGCTAGTCAGGCAGGGCTTCACTTGGCTAATTTGCAATATTATTATCCACGTAAAAAGGATTTAATTAGAGCCCTGTTTGAAGATACTAATCAAAGGTATATAGATGGATATACAAAAGCGCTTGAAGGAGCACCTGAGGATCCTTTGGCTAGGCTGGAAATAATTCTTAATTATCAAATTGATGATATTTTTGATCAAGTAATCCGGCGTTTTTTTGTGAACTTGTGGGCTCTAGCCACCTCTATAGAAACTAAAGATGGGCAATTATTGGATAAATTGTATGAGCTTGATACCAGCTATTTAGGAGATCAAATCTCTAAAATACGTTCAGATTTGAGTACCCAAGAAATTAAAATTCGTGCAACTCTAATTGCCTCTATGATTGAAGGGTTAATGGTAGTAGGAGGGGGAAGCAAAACGAACTTGAAAGAAATCCAGCTACTAAAGAAAAATTGTCTTACCCTAGCGCTAAAAATTGTTACTGAGTAAATAATAAATACTCTCAATATATTTAATTCCTAACGTCTGCTATTGGCCGAAAGCAGTCGTAATAACAAAGGTCTGCTTCCTATCCAAAGCAGACCTTAGATGGATTTTATGGTTAACATTGTTAATATGTCTGTAAGCAGTCTAAAAATGGATGCAAATAACGCTGCACCCACGAACAAAAGGATTTGAGAGTAGCTTAAACGTTCTATGTATATACCAAAACATTTTGAAATAACTGATAGTGACGAAATTCTTTCATTTCTAAACGGAAACCCATTCGGACAATTAATTTCTACTTTAAATGGGAAGTTATTTTCATCTCATATTCCTTTTCTCATAAACCAAGATGGCTCAGTTCTTTTGGGACATTTAGCTAAAACGAACCCGCAATGGAAAACTATAGAGGACCAAGAAGTATTAGTCACTTTCCAAGGGGCGCATGACTATATCTCACCTTCATGGTATGGCTCGCCAGGTGTTCCAACTTGGAATTATCAAGCAGTTCATGTTTATGGAAATTGCAGCATTACTCAAGATAGGGAAGAATTACAAAATATAGTGAATGAACTTACTTCAATATATGAATCAAAATTGCCAGAACCTTGGTCTCCAGAATATAAAGAGTCAAAATTGAAAGGCATCGTAGGAGTTAAGGTGAATGTTACAGATATACAGTGCAAATATAAGTTAAGCCAGAATCGGTCTGAAGAAGATCGAAATGAAGTAATAAGCCAGTTAGAACAAAAAGGCTCAATAACATTGGCATTTGCGATGAAAGAGAGTGAAAAATAACAAACAGTCAAGCATGGCCGCAATATATGCTGCATCTATTAACAAAAAGCGTTATACGATTCTAGAGATTTACTGAATGGCACAAATAAAAATATATGGCATTAAAGACAAACTAGCGCCAATTAAAGAACAGCTCTCTAATACCATTCACTCTTGTGTTATGGAAGCTTTAGGTCTTCCTGAAGATAAAAGAGCTCATCGTTTTATCTCGCTTGAACGTGACGACTTCTTTATGCCCGACGGAAGAACAGATGCATATACAATAATTGAAATTTCAATGATGTCTGGCCGCAAAGTAGAAACTAAAAAAAGACTCATCCGTTTATTATTTGACAAAATCCAAGATTACGTGGGTATTGCCTACCAAGATATTGAAATCTGCATAAGTGAGTCAGAATCATGCAACTGGGGTTTTAGAGGCATGCATGGTGACGAAGTTAGTTTAAGTTATGATATTGAAGTTTAAAAGCAGTTCATTAAGAAAAGGCACAATGACCGCTTTTGGCCGAAAGCAGACATTTAGGAATGGCCTCCCCTACTCCAATAACCTTCATGGTCAATCCGTATTTTCTTAAGAATTCCTGTGTTTTGCTTCATCTTTGCTCAGGTTTTGTTAAGTAGAAGTAAATTCCTATAAAAACAAGTTAACTTACACTCTTGGGTTGATGCCTCAACATAAAGGCTACCCTAATATCTAACCAAAGCTACTTAATCACCTCTCCAATTTTAAATACGTTATTACCCGTATGTTTCCAGCCATGAACTTCAACTATTTTTTCTAGTTCATTGCGACAGCGCTTTCTACGACCAGCTATGGTTTGTTTGTTACCCGAATCGGTTTTAATTATTTTTGCAAAC
The DNA here is from genome assembly GCA_943789335.1 of uncultured Pseudomonadales bacterium. GTDB lineage: Bacteria > Pseudomonadota > Gammaproteobacteria > Pseudomonadales > Pseudohongiellaceae > UBA5109. The sequence goes on from CALSTS010000008.1 coordinate 123,840, forward strand.
TCCACCTTAACTTCGTTGTCGGACTTCCAATTAAGAATATTGCTCTTTTTATGTGCAAGCAGCTCAGCTGCAAGTTGTTTAGCGATTGGCTTTACATCCAAGCGAGCTGCTGCTGGTATAAGTTGTCGATGACTCTTCTCAATAATTGAGGCAGTCTTAGTCTCGAAATTCACCTCCCAACGATGCAATTCTGCTCGCGTAGAGCCTTGAGCAACCGATCCATGACGCTCAATCGTAAATTGTAAGAAAGGAGAGTTCCAAATAACGTCCTCCATACGTTGAATAAGTTTAAACCCTGCCATCCCACCTTCACTACCACCTTCAAGTTCTACCCAATGTGTCGATAACTTTTCTGCGAGCTTGGTTGAGTCTTGACTGCAATCTGACTTGGGGTCGTCTAAATATTGTTTTATATGTTGCATCTAATAATCCGAGTTATAAATTAATCTAAAAAATATTTTAAGAAAAGCTTGTTTTTTTTAAGTTGAAGGTTGTAGAGTCACATACATGGTTAGTTGAAAGCAATTTCACTACCTAAGATCCGAGGAGCGGAATCGCAATTTATGCGAGAATCGCTTTTCCATAGGTGATTCTCGCTTATAAAGGAGAACACACTATGGAGACTAAAAATTCAATCAGTAGCACGTCAACCCTGCTTGATGGCAACAACCCCCTGGATCTAAAAGTTATTTATCAACCGATAAGTGATTTAAAACTACGCTCAAATAATCCGCGTACTCATAGCCCTAATCAAATCGAGCAGCTTGTTAAAAGCATCACACTATTTGGTTTCACAAATCCAATTTTAGTAGACGAAGATAACACAGTAATCGCAGGTCATGGGCGAGTCTTTGCTGCCCAAAAATTAGATATGAAGAAAGCCCCAACCATATGCTTAAGCGGGTTATCAGAAGCTGAGATAAGGGCCTATGTTATAGCCGATAATAAGTTAGCAGAAAACGCTGGGTGGGATGAAGACCTCTTAGCTCTAGAGTTCAGTTACTTATCAGAATTAGATATCGAATTTGACCTGACAGTAACGGGCTTTGAGACTGCTGAAATTGATCTGCTTATAGAACCTGTAATTGAAGAAGTTGAAAATATTGATGAGCTATCTTCTGAAGCTTTCAACAAGCCCCCTATCTCAAAACTTGGAGATCTTTGGCTGTTAGGTAAGCATCGAGTTTTATGCGGAGATGCAACTAAATCGAAAGATTATTCAACTCTTCTTGATGAGCAACACGCACAACTCATTTTCACTGACCCACCATACAATGTGCCTGTTCAGGGCCATGTGTCAGGTCTTGGAGCAATAAAACATGATGAGTTCCCTATGGCATCTGGAGAAATGTCAAAAGAAGAATTCAAAGAATTTCTTTCTGATGTTTTCAGAAATTTAATTCAGTTTTCTGTCTCTGGATCAATACATTTTGTTTGCATTGATTGGAGCCACCTTTCAGAAATGCTTTCTGCTGGAGAGTTATATTCGGAGCTCAAGAATGTGTGCGTGTGGGTAAAAGCAAACGGAGGGATGGGTTCTTTATACAGGTCGCAGCATGAATTTATCTTGATTTTCAAGAATGGTTCTGCACCTCACATAAATAACATCCTGTTAGGCAAATTCGGGCGATACAAAACAAACGTTTGGCAATTTGCTGGCGCTAATAGCTTCCACGAAGATCGAATGGAAGAGCTGCATATGCACCCTACCGTAAAACCACTTGAGATGGTTAAAAGTGCCATTCAGGACTGTTCTAATTTGGGAGACCTTGTACTGGATCCTTTCGGCGGCAGCGGTACGACCCTCATAGCCGCAGAGCATGCAAATAGAGTTGCCTACCTGATGGAACTTGATCCTCGTTACGTTGATGTAACGCTAAAACGTTTTATAAAAATTACTGGCCTAGAACCGGTTTTAGCAACAACTGGACAAACTTTTCTGAAAGTCGCAAATGAACGAGAAGTTCTAACTAGCAAAACAGATGAAATCATTATTACAAATTCCAATGATGAACTATTGAATAAGTCTGAGAAAAAGGAGATTTAAAAATGGGCTATAAAACTCCCCCAATAGAGTGTCAATTTAAAAAAGGACAATCAGGCAATCCAAATGGACGGCCGAAAGGGTCTAAAAACTTGTCAACTATCTTGAAAAAAGTACTCAACGAAAAAGTTACAATCACCGAGGGCAATAAGAAAGAAATTGTGACAAAACAGGAGGCACTCATAAAAAGTTTGCTGGCTAATTCACTAAGCGGAAATAATGGGGCAACCGTACAAGCTTTAAAACTTATTCAGCAAATGGAAGACTCGGGCGAATATACAAGCACTTCATATTTAAAAGAAGATGGCAGTGTTATTTCTAAAAATATTAATATCGAGAAATTATTAGAAAGCTTGGGAGAATAATATGAATAAAAGTAATCAAACTAAAACTATAATTATGGACTCATTAGAAAATGCAAAAGGCAACTTAATTGAAGAACAATTTTCTTATCGTGAAGTTATGGATGCGTCCCCTATTGAAAAATATAAAACTAAATCCAATTTTTCATTGATACATTGGGATGTGTTCTTAGGAAAACTTGAAGAGTTTTATTACCCGCCAGACAGGAAGTCTCTAAATAAATATTTAGTGGATCCTAACCAATATAAAATAGATATTAAAAATAGAATAGACAATATAGAAGACATTCACATCAGGCCGCGTGTTAATTTCTTAAACGAGATAATTCTACAGACACAACGAAAAAAAGTTATTGCTGAGCTTTATAAGCAATTTGGCGACCTTGATGATTTTCATCAAGTTTTTATTAACTGGCTAAGATATAGCCAATGCGAATTGATAATTGAAAACATTAATACTCGCTCAGAGCTAAATCATGGTGATTCCAGTATTAGCCAATTAGAACTTGATACTGTATCTAGCCAGATTATGCTATGCCTTCTGTTAGACTTGGAATTTTCTGATGAGGATCCAAGAATTCTTAAAAATACACCTAAATTTATGCTTGAAGAATATAAAGAACAAGCAAATAAGTTTTATGATGAGGACACCCCCTTGAATAGCGATATCTTGGAGTTATTCCGACCTGATTTATTGAGTTGACTTCCCGCCCCAAGAGAGCGTCCATGTGTACAGGAGGTAACAAATGACACATACGACGCTCGCTTCATATCACGACTTATCACTAAAAGAACTCAAGGCTCTGTGGGTGAAAGTATTTAATAAATCACCCCCACCCTTTGTTCGAAAAGACTTTTTAAGTAAAAACCTGAACTATCATCAGAACACGCCAAAGAGTCAGCAACTTTGCCGCAAAACCAGCAGAAAACTCCATAAGCTCTACCAAGAGTTTCAAAATAATCCCAATTATCGGCCAGATGGCAGTAAATCTAGACTAAAACCAGGCACACGCCTTGTCCGAGAATGGCAAGGAGAAGTCCACACTGTCACGATCATTAAAAACGGCTTTGAATACCAAGAAAAACCCTATAAAAGCCTCTCAGCCATAGCCAGATTAATCACCGGGGCACAATGGTCAGGACCAGCCTTCTTTGGCTTAACAAAGGAGACAAAATGATGATTACAGATAAACGATGCGCTATCTACACCAGAAAATCTCATGCGGAGGGCCTAGATCAAGAGTTCAACTCGCTTGATGCTCAACGAGAGGCCTGTGAAGCATTCATCAAAAGCCAACAACATGAAGGATGGATATGCGATAAATCACGCTATGACGATGGGGCATACTCAGGAGGGAATATAGATCGCCCTGCTCTAGCTCAGCTGCTAGAAGATGTAGCTGATGGCAAAATAAAGGTAATCGTCGTCTACAAAGTAGACCGCCTAACACGATGTTTAGCGGATTTTGCCAAACTAATTGAGCTATTTGATAAACATGAAGTGTCCTTTGTCTCAGTCACTCAACAGTTCAACACAACAAGCTCAATGGGCAGACTTACACTCAATGTTCTCCTCTCTTTTGCACAATTTGAGCGTGAAATTACTAGTGAGCGAATCAGAGACAAATTCAAGGCATCAAAAGAGAAAGGCATGTGGATGGGAGGGTATGTACCCTTAGGATATGAAGTAGAAGAAAGGAATCTAGTCATTAACCCGGTAGAAGCTAAAACCATTAAATATATATTTGAGCAATACTTATCATTAGGTATTGTCACGAAGCTAAAGCACCAGCTAGATGACAAGCACATCATCAGTAAAGTAAGAGTTAGCAGCAAAGGTATTAGATCTGGCGGAAAGCCTATATCACGGGGTAATTTATATAGAATACTCGGTAACCCTATCTATAGGGGAGATATACGCCATAAAGATAAAACCTACACTGGACTGCATGACGCTATTATTGACGATGAAACCTGGCAAAAGGTTCAAATATTACTTCAATCGAATAATGACTCTGCCAAATATGGATTAAGAGCTAAACAACCAAGCATTTTGTCGGGCATATTATTTGATGATAAAGACAATGCCATGAGCCCCAGTCATGCGGTTAAAAATGGTAAGCGCTATCGTTATTACACAAGCCAAGCACTTGTTAGACAACAATCCAATAAAGCAGGCTCCCTATCGAGAGTGCCAGCAGGCGAAATAGAAAACTTTGTTAGCCAAAAAGTCCAGCAGATGCTTCTTAACGAAGCAGACCTCTATAATTACATTGATCACAACCCTTATGAAACTGAATACATAATTCAGCAAGCTAAAGATTTAGCTGGTGAGCTTAAGAAAACACCCGGCCTTCTCAAAAAGTTTATTACTAAAGCAATGTTATCTGACAAAGACATAACATTAACTGTCTCTCAGTCAGCATTACATCGAGCATTAGAATTAGCCCCTCCCCTAAAAGACACAACAATAGAGTTAACTGAAAAGGTCAGGTTGAAGCGATGCCAAGGGGAAAAGAAACTTTGTCTTGAAAATGGCACTTCTGAAAAAGGAGAAAATATTAATCCAGCTCTTATAAAGGCTATATCTAGAGCACATGTCTGGAATCAAATGTTGGTAACTGGGAAAGTTCAATCGATTAAAGAAATTGAAGATTTAGAACAGATGTCGAGTCGATATGTTAGACGTGTTTTACCATTAGCTTTTTTACCACGACAACTAATTGAAGATATCTTAGCCGGGAAACAAGACCCTCACATGAGCATCGATAGCATCAGCTAACACCCCCATCTCACCTAAATTGCAATGAGGGTTCGAATCCCCTTTGATCTCCTCTCTTTCGGTTTTTTGTTAAGCACTAGTTTCAGGTCAATTTTTATAAAAAAAGCAATGAGTTACATAGAAAGGGACTACAAAACTGCCCATCAGAGGAAATCACGAATATGGCATCAAAAAGTAATATCCATGGGTCCACTTATCTAGCCTTTAGAAATATTAAGTTTGATTTATCAAAGAGTTACAGCAGATCTAGTGGAAATAAGAGAATCTTCAAGACTGGGTGGCGGAGAGGGAGGGATTCGAACCCTCGATGAGCGATTAACCCATACACCCTTAGCAGGGGCGCGCCTTCAGCCACTCGGCCACCTCTCCAAATAAAGCGCGCAATCATATCACAAGTGCACACCTTTGACAGAGCTTATGACCTTAGTTTTTACTCTTCAGAATCATCATTCGAATTGTTGCTTTCGCCCTCTTGGCCCTCTTGTTTGATCCGATCATAGATTTCCTCTCTATGAACTGCCACTTCCTTGGGCGCATTGACTCCTATCCGCACTTGATTTCCCTTCACTCCCAAGACCGTGACTGTTACCTCATCGCCTATCATGAGTGTTTCGCCTACACGGCGAGTCAATATCAACATCTGGTGTAACTCCTCTTACCTAACACTTCCTTTAGGTTTATTTGCCCCTTCAAGGGTTTCAAGCTTAAGAGTCAGAGTTAGTATCTTCTAACTCGAAAGCATCATGTAAAGCTCGAACAGCAAGCTCTAGATATTTCTCTTCAATCACAATAGAAATTTTTATTTCTGAAGTTGTGATCAGTTGGATATTAATTGATTCATTAGCAAGCGTTTCGAACATGCGACTTGCAATACCCGCATGAGAACGCATCCCTACACCTACAAGTGAGAGTTTTGCAACTTTGTCATCAACCTGAATTTCTTCAGCATTAATATCTTGGGCTATAGCTTCTAATATTTTTGACGCTTTAGCAGTATCCTTCCTTTGTACGGTAAAAGTAATGTCATTGGTTTGGTCGTTACCAACATTTTGCACAATAACATCTACTTCTATGCCTGCAGCGCTAATTGGTCCAAAAACTTTATGAGCCATTCCTGGAATATCAGGAACGCCCAAAATACTTAATTTTGTCTCGTCACGAGTAAAAGCTATTCCTGATATTAAAGGCATTTCCATCATGCTCGCATCCTCCGATCCTATGAACGTTCCAGGGCCTTCTTTAAAACTCGACAGCACTCTTAAAGGCACATTGTATTTACTGGCAAATTCGACTGAGCGAATTTGCAAAACTTTTGCCCCCAAACTAGACATTTCAAGCATTTCTTCAAACGTAATGCTGTCTAATCGTTTGGCATTTTTAACCACTCGAGGGTCAGTGGTATACACGCCATCTACATCAGTAAATATCTGACATTCATCTGCCTTTAAAGCAGCAGCTAAGGCTACCGCGGTAGTATCTGAGCCGCCTCTGCCAAGCGTTGTAATTTCACCCGCTGCGTTAACTCCTTGAAACCCAGCGACAACTACAACTTCACCATTATCTAAATTTTTCCTGATCAGCTCTTGTTCAATATCAATTATGCGAGCATTTGTATGTGCATCATCAGTCAATATTTTAACCTGCGCGCCAGTATAAGACCGTGCTGGACAACCTAACTCTTCTAGCGCCATTGCCAGCAAAGCAATAGTGGTTTGCTCTCCGGTTGATAGCAGCACATCCATCTCCCGGGCACTAGGATCAGCCTGAACTTGATGAGCCCAACCCAATAATTTATTAGTTACGCCGCTCATTGCAGATAAAACGACTACCAACTGATTGCCTGCTTTTCTGCTTGCTGCAACTTTTTCTGCGACTGCCTGTATACGCTCCACTGAAGCTACCGAGGTGCCGCCATATTTCTGTACAAGTAATGTCATTATAATATCAAGGGTTTTTATAGTTTAATAGAAAGTTCTGTTTTTGTTAAACGAGGTTTAAAAAAATATTTTAAAGAATATTCTCTAGATAAGGTTTAACGGAAGCCAGAGCGGCATCTAAATTTTCAAGCTCTGTTCCACCGGCCATAGCCATATCAGGCCTGCCTCCACCTTTGCCTCCAACATGTTGAGCAACCATGTTCACTAAATCCCCGGCTTTAACTTTATCAAGTAAGTCTTTAGTGACTCCTGCTACAAGGCTGACTTTCTCCTCTAAAGGTGCAGCCAACAAGATAACAGCAGACCCCAACTTATTTTTTAGTTGGTCACAGGTAGCTCTTAAATCTTTACTGTCCAAGCCTTCTATTGCAGCAACCAGTACTTTTACGCCTTTTATTTCAATAACCTGGCTCGTAAGGTCATTACCTGTTGAGCTGGTCAATTTCGCTTTCAATTGCTCAAGCTGCTTTTCCAGATCACGATTATGCTTTTGTAGCTGCTCTACTTTTTGCTCAATATTGGCGTTATCAGATTTTAGTATTTTTGCTATTTCTTCCAGACGCTCTTGTTGGTCACTTACCAACTCTAAGGCCTTTAATCCTGTTACTGCCTCTATACGGCGTACACCAGCAGCTATTCCTGATTCCTGAATAATTTTAAATAACCCGATATCGCCAGTTCTGTTCACATGAGTTCCACCGCAGAGCTCAACCGAAAAATCATTATCACTAGTCTGCCCCATGGTGATGACACGTACTTCATCTCCATACTTTTCTCCAAATAGCGCCATTGCGCCTTGAGCCTTAGCTTCTTCAATACCCATTGACTGCATACTGACTTCACTGTTTTGTAAAATTTGCTGATTAACTAAGATTTCTATTTGTTTTAGTTCTTCATCGCTAAGCGCTTGATTATGAGAAAAATCGAACCTTAAGTAATCTTGGTTCACTAAAGAGCCCTTTTGCGTCACATGCGCGCCTAATAGTCTGCGTAATGCTGCATGCATTAAGTGTGTAGCAGAATGATTTAGCATGGTTGCTTGACGCTCATCACTGTTAACGCTCGCGTGAAAAATGCTGCCAACAACTAACTCACCTTTACATAATTCACCATGATGTAAAAACTGTTCACTTTGTTTTTGAGTATCTTTAACGACAAAACTCGTATCTTGGTTATATAAAGTTCCAGTATCACCAACCTGCCCGCCGGATTCAGCATAAAAAGGGGTTTGATTAAGTACGACTGTCGCTGCCTGCCCACTGCTAATACTAGCAACTGACTTTCCTTCAAAATAAAGAGCAATCACTTCACAACTTTCATCTGTTAATTGCTCATAACCAGTAAAAGCCGTCTGCGGATTATCTTTTAGCTCCAATACTGTATCTGCTTCAAATCGGCTGGCTGCACGGGCACGGGTTTTTTGAGCTTGCATGGCTTCATCAAAGCCATCTATATCTAAGGCCAAATCTCTTTCGCGTGCAATATCAGCAGTTAGGTCGACCGGAAAGCCAAAAGTATCGTAAAGTTTAAACACCACCTCACCAGGAATAATATTGGCATCCAAGGCAGCAATAGCAGCTTCAAGTTCTTGCATGCCATTATCCAAGGTTCGCGAAAATTGAACTTCTTCAGCTTTTAAGACTGATTCTATATCTGCCTGATTTTGAGTAAGTTCGGGGTAAGCTTCTCCCATCACCTCAACCAAAGGTGCAACTAATTTATAAAAGAATTCTTCTTTAGCGCCTAACTGGTGGCCATGCCTGATTGCTCGACGAATAATACGGCGTAGAACATATCCCCTACCTTCATTTGCAGGCAGCACTCCATCATTTACCAGAAAGGCGCAGGAGCGAATATGATCAGCAATTACATTTAAGGATGCAGAGCCTTTTTCTTTGCAGCCTGTAACGTCAATAACAGCAACAAGTAAACTCTGAAATAAATCAATTTCGTAATTACTGTGCACACCTTGAAGAACCGCAGAGATTCTTTCCAAACCCATACCTGTATCTACAGAAGGTTTAGGTAAGGCCACAAGCTCGCCCTTAATACTGCGGTTATATTGCATAAAAACCAGATTCCAGATTTCTATATAGCGGTCACCCTCTTCATTCGGGCTGCCTGGCGGACCGCCTGGCACATCTTCACCGTGATCATAGAAGATCTCACTGCATGGACCACAAGGTCCAGTGTCACCCATCGCCCAAAAATTATCTTTTTCACCTAACCTTGAAAAGCGTTCGGAACTCACACCAATTTCATTTAACCAGATGTCTTCAGCTTCCTGATCTTCATGGAAAACTGTTATCCATAATTTATCTGGGGACAGTCCCAAATTTATAGTAAGAAATTCCCAGGCAAAGCGAATTGCATCATGTTTAAAATAATCACCAAAACTAAAATTTCCAAGCATTTCAAAAAAAGTATGATGACGCGCTGTATAGCCGACATTTTCCAAGTCATTATGCTTGCCACCTGCACGAACACAACGCTGAGAACTGCAGGCGCGACTATAAGGTCGTTTATCCTGACCTAAAAAAACATCTTTGAATTGCACCATGCCAGCATTAGTGAAGAGTAGAGTCGGATCATTGCCAGGCAGCAGAGAACTACTGTCAACCACGGCATGACCATGCTCAGCAAAATAATCCAAAAATGCTTGGCGAATTTCAGCGCTTTTCATATCGTTTCTTAGATTTCTATTTAATAAAGGGCGCGAATTATATACCCTCAACAACGTATTGACATCACTTGTCTATAAATACATAGAGCTTACATTAAGTTCTTGTAAGTGCTAAGATTTTTCTAGTTTTAAAAAAATATAATCATTTACATCCACTGAATAAGTAAATGACAAGTGAAAATAAGAATTTAGTTAGTTAACAAGGGGATAATTATGCGTCTAAAAACTTTTCGTCATTCCGCGCTTTACAGCGCTGTTACTGGGATTATCTGTACTCAACTGGCGTCGCCTGCGCTAGCACAAAGCAACACACCCGCCTTACAAGAAATTATAGTAACTGCTCAAAAACGCGAAGAAAGTCTAGCCGACGTTCCCATTTCCGTGAATGTTATTAGTGCAGAAGTCATACAAAACAACAATATTAATAAAATTGCAGATATCACTGAATATGTTCCTAATATGACCATGACCGAAACCGGCATAAGCACACAAATGTATGTGCGTGGCATAGGCTCTGGCAACAACCAAGGCTTTGAACAGTCTGTCGGACAATATGTTGATGGTATTTATTATGGTAGACAGCAGCTCATTAGAGCACCATTCTTTGACCTACAACGCGCTGAAGTCTTACGTGGGCCGCAAAGTATTCTATTTGGTAAAAATACTATTGCAGGCGCTTTAAGCTTAAGTACTGCGCGTCCAACTGATGAAACTGAAATCTCGATTTCCGGCTTATATGAATTTGAATCTAATCAAACCGAAATAAACGCTGTTTTTTCCGGGGCTATTACTGATGATTTTCGTGCTCGTTTAGCACTACGTACTTATACCGAAGACGGTTATATTAACAATACTACCCGCAACACTAACGAAGCAGATCGTGATGAAACCGCGGCACGTTTAAGTTTTGAGTGGGATGCTACTCCGGATCTAACCATTGGCTTAAAACTGGAAACTAATAGCTTTGATGCTAGCGGTCGACAAATTGAAATCGTGCAAGATTCTGCAGCTCCAGCCGGACCCTTTACTGGACTAAACTACGCACAAATAACTGCGGGCATACTTGGTCAACCTGCTTTGGAAAGCAATTTTGATTACAACCGTCAGGCTAATGCCAATGAATTTAGTGATAACAGCCTCGACAATATCACGCTCAACATTGACTATGATTTAAATGGCAACACACTATCACTAGTAACTGGACTGGTGCAGTACGACTTCTCTGAACGTTGTGATTGTGATTACACCCCAAGTAGTGTTTTTGAGGTCGGTTTACAAGAAGATTACGATCAATTCAGCCAAGAAATTCGACTCAATTCTCCAGGTGGGGAAACCTTTGATTGGGTTGGTGGTTTATATTTCCAAAGTAGTGAAATGGACTCTACCGAAGAAATTGATATCCCGACTAATTCCATACTTGGCACCTTATCTGGCTTGAATCCAGCCCTTGCACTGATGGCCAATTTACCCGGCACACAAGCCAAACGCCTGAATTCACATGAAAGTGATCTCTGGGGAGTATTTGCTCAAGGCACATGGAATGTCAGCGACCGTTTCCGCTTAACCCTTGGCGCTCGTTTCACCAATGAAGATAAAGATGCCACTCGCCGCATAGATATACTCGACTTGGCGACAAGAGCAGCGACGGCTAACCCTTTAGCGCCTATTGCTTACAATGAATTCTTTGCCTTACACAGCACGCAAACAGCTGGCTACACGGCAGCTTCAACGGGGATCCTATCACCCGGTCATAATTTGATTGGCTCGCTGTCAGAAGATGCATTTACCCCCATGATAAATCTGCAATGGGATGCTACGGATAACACCATGCTCTATGCGAGTTATACAGAAGGTTTTAAAGCTGGCGGCTTCGACGCCAGAGCAAATAACCCCTTCTCCTTCCAATTCCAGGAAGAAGAAGCTGGCTCTTTAGAATTAGGTTCGAAAAGCCTCTTGGCTAATGGCCGTTTTGAAATAAACGCAGCCTTGTTTTTCACTGACTACGATGATCTTCAAGTCAGCCAGTTTGATGGCGCTTTAGGTTTCAATGTGGGCAATGCTAATAAAACTAACGTCATGGGATTAGAGCTTGATGGGCGTTATGCTGCAACAGATAACTTAACTGTTGGATATGCTTATTCTTACCTCGATTTCGAATTTGACGATTTCAGAAATGGTAACTGTTACAACTACCAAACCCCCAATGGTGACGTAGTTAATGGTATTCCTTTATGTAACTTTACAGGTCAGAGAGGCCAATACACGCCTGAAAATAATCTGAGTATGTTCTTTGATTATACCTATATGTTGAGCAGTGAAATTGAGCTGTTCGCTAATCTTAATCTTAATTATACGGGTAGCCATAATATCCATGACAATCTGGATCCTCAGTATGTCATCGATGGCCGAACCAATGTCAATTTGCGCTTCGGGGCACAAAACGACAACTGGCGCGTATCTATTATTGGTAAAAACCTGAGCAATGAAGATGTACTAACCTATGCAGGTAATGCGCCTATTTCAAACAGCCTGTTCGGCACCAACACCTTCTATGGTTTTGTTGGACGACCTAGACAGATTGCTCTGGAAATAGCTTATAACCTGTAGCTTATAAACTATGATTTAGTTTCTAAGCTTCCTTTTCCAACTGATCAATCCGGCCATCGCTTGAAAGTAAGACAGCGATGGCACGGGTTTGTGGCACATTAGAAAAAACAATCATACTAATAACCAGGAATGGCACACAGAGGAACATCCCTGGTATACCCCAAATAACCCCCCATAAGGATAAATTCAACAGAATAATAGTTGGGCTCAAATTCAAGGTGCTGCCTGTAAATTTGGGTTCAAGAAAATTTCCGATCAATATCTGAATGCCGGTTAATCCGCCAGCTACCAAAAAAAATGGCCCTATGGTATCGAACTGCACCAGTGTAATTAGCGCGGGAAATATCGTCGCAATGATTGAGCCAATGGTAGGAATGAAATTAAGCATAAAAATCAACAGTGCCCAGAAGGCAGCAAAATCAACGCCAATTATCATCAGGAAGGTATAACTGAGGATGCCTGTCGACAGACTGGCAATTAATTTAATCGTGACATACTTACGCACATCGTCACTGATTTTTTGTAATAATTTTCTTAACTGTTGTTCTTTTTCCTTACCCGTGAATAATGCGGATAGTTTTTTATCCATATTTTTTTGTTCAATGAACAAAAACGCTAAGTAAATTAGGATTACGCCACTATTAGCGACAATGCTGGTTAAGGAACTCGCCGTGGCAGAAATAAACTGTCCAAGATTAATCAATTCGGTGAGCTGCTCAAAAGTCGGCGCCTCCTGAATTCCGAAATAATTAAGTAAATTGTTGATTTTGGTTTCGAGATTCACTTGGTAGGTTGGCGCCACCTCAAGTACCCCATCAACATTCATGGAAATCAGCTTTACAGTCGCCCAAAACATAGCCACAAAAGTTAACAAAGAAAGTGCAAAGCAAAACCAGCCGGGCAAACTCATTTCCCCAATTCTTAAACGGCTATATGATTTGGCAACTAAATTTATCAAATACCAAAAAACCAAGGCGATGACTATTGGTAATAAAACATCCTGACCGACAATTAATAAATAAAAAGTCAGTATAACCAACACTGAAATCAGGCTGAAATTGATAAGCTTCATCTGCTGTATTCCTCTTCGATGCTAATACGCTGCATATGAATAATAGTAAGCGCCATTTAAGTGTCATTAATATAACAACAGGTAAGGAAGGTGCCATAAAACAGGTGGTTGAGTAAAGCATTTGCCCATAAATGGTCTACCTAAGTTATGTTAATTAAATTAATGCTAATCTCATGGTTATTAGTTATTGTTGAATGACAGCAGTTTGTAACTCGCTTGCTTACGCTCCCCATCTACAAACCGTTAGCAGACTAAAATATTTTAAAATTTTAGCTAAAAAGCACCTAAATTAGTTTGATCGCAAGAAACGGATTTCTTTTTGCCGCTAAGGCAGGTAGATTTTCCACATGCCAGAAGATGAATCCACAGCGCAGCATTACCAGCTTATTGAAAAATCGATCAATTACTTATTGGCGCATTATGCTGAGCAACCCGATTTAACAGAAATAGCTAAGCATGCAGGCTTGAGTGACTTTTATTTTCAGCGGCTATTTGTTGAGTGGGCTGGGATTAGCCCTAAGCGCTTTTTGCAGTTTCTCACTCGGGAACATATGAAAGTACTCTTAGATAAGGGTTACTCGACCATGGATGCTGCATATCAGGCAGGTTTATCCGGAAGCGGCCGAAGTCATGAACTCTTCATCAATACTGAAGCCATTACGCCAGCGCAATATAAGAAGCTCGGCAAAGACTTGACCATATATTATGGTTTTCATTTGTCGCCTTTCGGTGAGTATTTATTGGCTATTACTGATAGAGGAATTTGTCACATCAGTTTTGTTGAATTTTCAAAAGAGGACACTGAATTTGCTTTCAAACAAGAATGGCTCTTAGCCAATTTGCAACGCAGTCAAGACAGAACTATTAGCACACATCGGCAAATTTTCTCCGCAGACTCAGCTCAAAAGGTTAAATTATTGCTTCGGGGCACTACATTTCAGATTCAAATTTGGCAAGGATTATTAAGCATTCCTTTTGGTGCTGTATCCAACTATGAAAAATTAGCGACAACAATTGGCAATAGTTCAGCAACTAGAGCGGCTGCTTCTGCAATTGCTAAAAATAAAATTGCCTATTTAATCCCCTGTCATCGTGTCATACGAAAAATAGGCGAAAGCGGAGAGTTTCGTTGGGGGAAAAAGCAGAAAGAAAATCTTATTAGCCTACGAAAGCGCACTAAGCAATAATTAAAGTAACTTGAATTTACGGGGATAAGCGTCGAGCAAAAGCGATCAGGGCAACTAATTCTTCTTCTTCCAATAAATAGCTTGGCATAACCCTAGGGTAACCTTGCACCATTCTTCTATTAGCATAACGAATTGATTCGCGGAAATAGTCCTCATCAACAACGATATTAGTACCATCCTCCAGAGTCTCTATCCTTCCCATCATGCCCTGCCAGCTTGGCCCAACTCCTAAACTGCCATCAACAGTATGACAAGCAATACAGCCTTCCTGAGTAGATATTTCTTGTCCTCGCTGAGCGATTGCGTCATCAATTTCCACTTCCATGGCGTCAAAGTTAAGCTGATAAATCAGCATACCCCCACCGATCAATAAAGCGACTAAGATAAATGCGACTGCCAGATCAAGCCAGACTCGAGATTGTTTATTTTCCAAGATACTTATTTCCCAGGCTTATTACTATTGAACAGGATTAACGACAGTCTAACCCGATTAGATACCAAACAACTAGTCCCCAAACAGATTCCCAAGCCCTTCTTCTAATGCGTCACCAACACCATCAAGGCTATCACCGAGACCTTCAGTTATATCATCCAAGCCTTCAGTTGCTCCTTGTAAACTATCCGTTAGCATATCTGCAGTTGCCTGTAACAATGCAGATGCTGCATTAGCCGATATTTGCTGCATTAATGGTTCCATTATCTGAGAAGCAATTTCATTGGGTGTGCCTTGTAGGCTTTGCAAATTAATATCGCCTAAGCTCAATGTTAAATCTGGAACGCCCTCACCCGCCATATGGGCTTGAATATCTTCAATCAAAATACTGGCTATGTTTAACTGTACTGTAGATTCATCAGCTGTTACATCTGCAGGTTCCTCATTTCCACTACCAGCAAATCTTGCACTTACGGTATCAATGTTAGTTGTCCCATTAGCACTTTCATATAAAGCAGATGGCTGTCTGGCAACAATGCTATCTATGCTGATTATTTCACTATTAAGTGTTCCTATATCTATAGCAACACTTACTTCAGAAAAACTAATCATCACCCGATCACTAAATCCTTCTGGATTTGCGACACTGAACCCATAAATAGCTGCAGTACCTCCCGTTAAATCTATTTCAACTGAGTCTACTGACACTTGTGAACCAACAGCTTCTGAACCGTATGTTTCAATGGCAGTTTTGACTAGGCATCAAGATTACTAAGAAGTAAAAATGCACCACCGGCTACCAAGACGACGACAACTCCAAGACCTATTAATAGTTTTTTCATATCAATCCCAATCAATGTTTTTAATCTACCTTTCTATACGGGATTGTAGCCGATCAACCTGATACAGGACAGCTCCAATAATTCTTATTTGATATATTTTATTATTGAGAACGATTATCATTTGTATTATTGTTTACATACTAATAGCTGTAGGATGAAACAATGTTTAGGAAGACAATATTTTGGGCACACTTAATTAGCGGTATACTCGCCGGTTTAGTGATTTTTATGATGTCTTTAACCGGGGTATTAATCACCTATGAGCGTCAAATAGAAAATTTTTTTGCTCAGTCCGATTATCTTCAGTGGTGAACCAACGGCTGCCTACAGCAGCATCGATTAGATGATCTCTTTGCAATAAGTCGATATAGAAACCCTGATTTTTCACCAGATACTGTAGTTGTGGTTAATCATCCAGGGGCTCCTGTATCCTTCAGACAAGGTCGCAGTGTCAACATGCAGCTGAACCCCTACTCTGGCGAGGAAATGCAAGTTGGTTCGACTGGCTTGGAGAATTTTTTTAGTGCTGTTACAGGGTGGCATCGTTGGTTTAATGCAACTGGTGAGAGTCGAGCTTTTGCTCGATCTATTACCGGAACATCTAATCTAATTTTTTTATTTCTAATATTAAGTGGTATCTATTTATGGCTACCAAAAACTTGGCATTGGGCCATTTTTAAAACTCGTTTATTGCTTAATACCTCACCAGCCAATAGTAAAGTCCGCGATTTGAACTGGCATCATTTTTTTGGCATCTGGTGCGCTTTACCACTAGCAATCATCGTCGCCACTGCCACTGTATTCAATTACAGCTGGGCAAATAATCTTGTCTATCAGGTTTATGGTGAAGAAGCCCCACAAAGAAGACAAGCTAATGCTAATCAACTGCAAACAGATACTTCTGACAATGTAGTTTTAACCAATACTAACTATATGAGTCTTGGTGAGCTTTTATATTCGGCAAAACAGATTACTGAACAAAGACTTGGAAATTGGCATTCAATCTCAATAAATTTACCCGATGAAAATGCGAATCAAGTTGAGTTTGGAATCAATCAAAGCCTTGGCGGGCAACCGCAAAAACAATTCACCTTATCAATTGATCGTACAAACGCCGAGATGCTTAATTTAACCAGCTTAGCTGATGCGACGCCCAGGTCAGCGAGCACGTAGAATTATTCGCTTCTTACACACTGGAGAAGTGTCTCGGCTTTTGGGGGCAAACGATCGCAGGCTTGGTGTCTTTTGCTGCATTATTAATGGTCTGGACTGGTTTCGCACTAGCCTATCGTCGGCTTATTAAGCCTCTATTCATGTAAATCTGATACTCTATTATTTAAAGCAGGCGTGAACCCAAAAGATTGTGATAAACTCGCATTTTTTTAAATTCACGACCAAGCATTTGGAACCAAAACTGGATATAAAACATAGAGCCATGAAGAACTTAATCCCAACAGCTTTTTTATTATTATTGAGTAGTTTCAGTCATTCACAAGACATAACGTTTAGCAGTGATCAAGTTGAGCAAGGCAATGAGATTTATGTTCAACATTGCCAAATCTGCCATGGCACTAATTTAGATAATGGTCAATTTGCTACCCCTATAAAAGGCTTCTTTTTTGAAATGAATTGGGGTGGCAGAACACTTGGTGAACTTGCTCGTTTCACCTGGGAAGAAATGCCTGAAGGCAACGGAAAACTGCTGAATGTTGAAGAATATATAGCGACTGTTGCTTTTATTCTGAGCAAAAATAATATCGAAGCCAGTGACACGCCAATGAGCGAAGATTTCGACGCGCTTGATGGCATCATGTTGCCTTTTTAAGAGCTTATATCTGATTCCAGAAGCTTTTAATTGACCAATTAGATCAATTCAGCCTTTCAATTCAGCCTTTCAATTTAGCTTGAATACCTTGTTATCATTTAATTGATAAACCACATCTGCTGTTGCCGGAACCGTTCTTAATGCATGACGAGTTAAACGCTCATAATGTGAAATAAACCGTATTAACTCATCTTTATTCATTAACTTGCTCGTTCAGCTTGAATGTTATTTCTTTTGCTTTAATTTATTTTCTTGTTGTAAGCGCCAGTCTAGAATATTTGAAAAATCTGGTGCCTTTAACATAATAAGCATGTCGATTAATTCAAATAAATCCTGATATTCATCTGCAAGTTTTTCATTTACATAAGCTGCGCCATTCACCTTGGTCTTCTTCTGATTCAAGTGTATTTACCGCTGCTGCAACTCTGACTTGCTGTTGTGGACTTACGCCTAAACACCAGCCCTCAATAATAATGACATCAACAGGTGTTTTAACCAGCGGCCATTTCGATTTTTCTTCCCTGATCATCAACAGCTTTATTAAATCTTGGAATAGCCACTTCCCCACTTTGGCTTAAAGCCTTTATGGTTTGTAAAGCCAACCAACATCATGCGTACCAGGTACTCCACGTGTTATAATAAGGGATGCACATCAGCGCTAATTCTTCGCGCTTAGAGTGTGTTAAATAGAAATCATCCATTGATAAATTAATACTGCGTCACGCCCTGCATTTCCTGCAATAAAAGCACCAGCAAGGCAGCAAGTGTAGATTTTCCACTACCCTGACAACCATGTATCCCTACAATGAATGTGCTTTTCTAGTAGCATGCTCTTAGAAACGCCGTGATGAACTGACTTTATCTAAAATATCTGCGCCAATGGGATATACCATTGCTCAACAGTTTGCAGATAGGCTGCAGGCAGCATTTCTGCTTCAATATAATTTAAAAGTGCTGATTGTATAGTTGGCTGAAGAAGACAATAAAATTTAACTCCCAATAAAACTCAGATAACTTTAGCATTCTGTTATAAAAAATTCTAAACTTTAGCTATGCGCTTACTCTACATTTCATTTATCTATACTTATTATTTATCGCGGTGCCCGCTTCTGCTCAAGAGTCCGAGTTGCTGGTAGCTGGATTATCAATACAGACCTAAGTGATGTTACAGATGACAAAGTTGAACTTGCCTTAATCGCTATTGGAGCAGAGCCACTAAAGGCTTTTTTAATCGCGACAATGAGTACTATAGAGGCGGGCCTGTTGAGCAGGAATTGTATGATTTTACTTCCTATGAACCTAGCTTAAACATATCTGTCACAGCTGTTGAATACACCTTTGAATATGGTGAATTTGCCCGCCCTGTTTATATGGATAACCGGGGCAATAGTGTCAGCTTAAGTAGTATTAATGAAGTCACCGATTTTTCCTTCGGATCATTGGGAAAACAATCAACTTATTGTCGAAGGTCGTCCCCGTGATGGTGGCTTTACAGATGAACGCTACAGTTTAAGTGATGATGCTATGCAGTTAAGAGTTGAATTATTCTCCAGCCTAATTCCTTCAGCACCCCAATTGAATTACATGACGAGTCTACGATCGATTAATAGATAACGAAAACTAGCCAGCTTAGTGCCGTCTTGCGTTATAGCAATACCTACTATGTAAAAAAACACTGCTACTGCACCAAAGAAAGCCGCTATTCTTTTTGATCTTGAATATTTATCTCCCAGCGCGATCACTCCCAACACAATATAAACAATCAGCAGCCCTACTTTATGTAACAACCAGCCCTGGGACAACATGCCAAAACCTAAAATAAATAGCATTGCTACAGCGCTTAATAATAATCCTGTATCAATAATATGTGGGAGTATCTTGACCGGTTTTATCTGCAATAGTGGTGACTCTTGGTACATCCAATAGCCTCGCAATAAGAAGCCACTAATGCTCAATAGAGCACAAGTCATGTGAATTGTTTTAAAAATAAAATAACTATCCATAGCTAATCACCATAATACAAACCAACTGTAAGCTGTTTTATTAATCGCTATCCCGACGATATAGATAAAAGTGAAAACAGCACATGAGAAAGAACCTACTCTAATAACTTTGGTTTTCCCCCTGCTGAGAGTCATACCCACAAAAAACAGATAAACCATTAGCAATAAAACTTTCATGCTTAACCAAGGTTGGTTAAAAAGACCAAAATTAACCATAAATGCCATCCAAAACCCGCATGTCAGAAAAAGCCCATCAATCAGGTGTGGCGCTATAAGCACCGCCTTATGACTTAGCCATTTGGAGTCAATGAACATTAAATAGGAGCGCAGTAGAAACCCTGTAAAGCTTAACAGGGCAAAGGTCATATGTAGGGTTTTAAGTGCTAGATACATCTGGAATTATTCGACGCTAAATTAAGTCTGGCCAAAAAACGCTAAAGCCTACTTGAATTGTGCTGAAAATGACAGACAGACCGTTCACTAAATAAGTTTTTGATGAGCTAATGAAAGCAGATCGCTTATCGAATTGGCAATTACCCTATGCTATATTCCCTAGCTATCAATTAAAGCCTCTTTTTTACTGCCTTTTCCCTGGGAGGATAATATGAAATTCAACAATATTCTCGAGAGTATTGGTAATACTCCTCACATTCGATTAAATCATGTGCTTGGCGATAAAGCAGAGATTTGGATGAAAGCCGAGCGCGCCAATCCTGGCGGCAGCATTAAAGACCGAATCGCACTTGCCATGATTGAAGCCGCTGAACAAAGTGGCGAGCTCACTAAAGGCAGTATCATCATTGAACCAACTTCAGGCAATACCGGTATCGGCCTCGCTATGGTTGCCGCTGTTAAAGGCTACCGACTTATATTGACCATGCCAGAATCAATGTCTATTGAGCGGCGCCGTTATATGGCAGCGCTGGGTGCCGAACTGGTATTAACGCCTAAAGAATTGGGTATGGGAGGCTGCATTGAGAGAGCCAATCAATTAATGACTGAATATGATAATGCCTGGATGCCTTCTCAATTCTCTAACCCTGTTAATGTGGCAGTTCATAAAGAAACTACCGCACAGGAAATACTGGCTGACTTCCCCGATGGCGTTGACTATTTAATTACCGGTGTTGGTACTGGTGGTCACATTACCGGTTGCGCTGAGGTCCTTAAGGAAACATTTCCCAATATGAAAGTCTATGCAGTTGAACCCGTCAAATCTCAAGTAATAGCAGGAATGGAAAAGGGCTTACATCGAATACAGGGTATTGGGGCAGGTTTTATACCAGAGGTGCTTAATACAGAAATATTGGATGGCACAATTGCTGTTACTGAAGAAGAAGCTTTTGATATGGCTAGACGTTGCACTAAAGAAGAAGGCATTTTCATCGGCATTTCTTCAGGCGCTTCATTGGCTGCAGTTGCACAAAAACTTGAAGAAATTCCTGCTGGCGCAACAGTCTTGGTCTTCTCATATGACTCCGGCGAGCGTTATCTATCCATAGAAGATTTATTCCAAGCCTGAGTTAATCTTAATTCCTATTTTCGTAGGCACGCAACCGAGTGTGCCTACCTATTAGTATTGCTAATAGTATTGCTAGAAAGGTTAGTAAATGTCAGAAACCTACGAAAAATGGACGCCCCCAGAAGGCTTTAAATGGATTTATGGCTCATTACTGATGAGCATGTTATTGGGTGCACTGGATCAAACCATAATCTCTACCGCCCTTCCAACTATGGTCGGTGAATTAAATGGTGTTTCCTACATGGCTTGGGTTATCACGTCCTATATCTTGGCATCGACTATCTCCATGCCAATTTATGGCAAATTGGGTGACCTGATGGGTAGACGAACCATGATGCTGACCGCCTTAAGTATATTCTTACTTGGCTCTACCTTAGGCGGTTTCAGTCAGAATATTGAGCAACTGATTGCTTTCCGGGGCTTGCAAGGCCTTGGTGGCGGTGGCTTGATGGTCTTAACCCAGGCTACTCTAGCCGATTTAGTGCCGATCCGTGAACGTTCAAAATACATGGCTCCAATAGGCATGATGTTCGCTATAGCCTCTATTGCCGGGCCCTTGATTGGTGGTTACCTGACTGATTATGTCAGTTGGCGTTGGACTTTTTGGATTAACCTACCTATCGGCTTGACTGTCATAACTATCGTCTGGAAAGGCCTTAGATTGAGCAAACCTGATAAAGAATTCACACTCGACATTAGTGGAACCATTAGCATGGTTTTTGCTGTGTGCTTTCTGACATTGTTTTTCAGCTGGGGTGGCACTACCTATGCCTGGGTCTCACCTCAAATAATCGGATTAGGTTTACTAACAGTTATTTCATCTTTGCTATTTTTATATGCTGAAAATCGCGCGAAAGATCCAATAATCCCAATGAGCTTGTTTCACAATGCAACCTTTAACATTACTACACTGCTTGGACTCCTAGTGGGTATTGGCATGTTTGCATCTATCGCGTATATGCCAACTTATTTCCAGATGGTCTATGGATACTCAGCTATAGCCTCAGGTTACTTGATGATTCCGATGATGCTTGGCATTATTTTTACCATCAATTTAACCGGGCAATTAGCAGCCAGAAGTGGCTATTACAAAAAATATCCTCTCATTGGTTTAGCCTTGTGTGCATTTACCCTTTTCCTATTTTCGACATTAGAAGTCGGCCAACCTGTCGCCTTAGTGTGTTTATATATTTTTATGATGGGTGCAGGTGTTGGCTGCATCTTTCAAATACTGATCTTAGCTGTACAAAATTCAGTGCCATTTAATGAAGTCGGGACGGCTACCTCAGCCAATGCATTCTTCCGCGAAATCGGCGCCACTATGGGTATTGCTATTGTTGGTTCATTGTTTTCAGCTCGGCTAACCTCCATGCTCACTGCACGACTGTCAGGAGACTTGCTTCTACCGATTGGCAATATAGAATCCATTACACCAGCTATCTTGCGTGCCATGCCTGAAGCTATGCAGGATATTTTTATTAACACCTATGCCGATGCCCTGACTCCTATCTTTTTGTATATAGCACCAGTATTTATTTGTGGCATTATTTTGGGCAGTTTTTTGCCGAACAATAAGCTTGAGCAGAAAAAACCGAACATGACGAAAGCACAAGAAACTGACACCCAGGTCGATAACCCTCCTGCTTAAATATGTCACAAGGAATCAAGCTAGCTTAAAAAGCATATTTTAAAGCCAGCTTTTTTATCCTAAACAGACATTGCTTGTATAGTCTGATTGAGGCCTTCATAATTCTTCAAATTAAGAACAATAATAACCTATGAGAAACAAATATGACCGAAGCAATAATTGATTCTATTCCTACTAGCGATATGGACTATTACGCTGATGATCTCATACTCGACCCATATCCTTTTTATAAAAAAATGCGCGATTTTGCCCCTGCTGTTTGGCTAAATCGTTACGATGTCTGGTTTGTATCTCGCTATGAAGATGTCACTGCCGGATTAAAAAACCCTGATGTGTTTTGTTCTGGTAATGGCGTCACCTTAAATCCAGATCTTAATACTGGGATGGGTGGCAACATGGTGATGCAGGATGCGCCTACCCATACAAGCATGCGCAAAGTTTTTATAAAACCGCTGCTGCCACAAGGAATAAGTGAAGTCCGCGATCAAATCAAAAACTCTGCTGATGCCCATATTGAGAAACTTGTTCAGCGTAAACATTTTGATGCAGTTGAAGATCTTTCCTTGTTCTTGCCAATGAATATTGTCACTAATTTGATCGGCATTGACGATGAGGGCAAAGAAAATATGTTGGGCTGGGCCGCTGGTGTTTTTAATGCATTCGGACATCCTGATAGTCCAAGAACACAAACAGGTATGCTTGATGTAAAAGCCTTAATGGATTATGTCCAACAAAAAGTAACACGAGATATGCTCGTAAAAGGTGGTTGGGGAGATCTATTATTTAAAGCGGCTGACGAAGGTAAGATAACTCATGAACAAGCCACATTTATGATGTTTGATTATATGATCCCCTCTCTCGACACGACGATTAATGCCACAAGTAATGCTGTATGGTTATTCAGTGAAAACCCTGAGCAATGGGATTTGTTACGTGAAAACCCCTCCCTGATTCCAAATGCAATTAATGAAATTCTGCGCATGGAAGCTCCCATTAGATCCTTTAATAGACATTTGACTAAAGACTTTGACATCGGCGGCGTTACCTTGAAGGAAGGCTCTAGCGTTTTCTTAAGCTACGCCTCTGCTAGTTTGGACGAGCGAAAATTTGAGAATCCAGAAAAGTTTGATATTTCTCGCAAGAATGCCAGTGAGCATGTTGGTTTTGGCATGGGCCCTCATTCCTGCCCTGGCTCAAATCTGGCTCGACTGGAAATAAGAAGCTTACTTGAAGGCTTACTCAGTAGAGTAAAAAGGTTTGAATGTGGACAGCCTGTTAGAGTGCCTCACAACACTCTCAGAGGTATCAAGTCTCTTCCGGTTACCGTCCACTAACAACTCAAACAGGCGATCAAAACATAAAGTCATAAGAACCAGCGGTGTTATGCCAATTATTCGCCATAAAGAAACTAAATTAAATCTCCGCTTTCGACTCAAAGAAGACTGTTGCGACTTAGTTAACCTTAAGCTAGAGTTGGGCATATATATAAGGTTTTAATTAAGGGGTTCTATGTTAAAACAACTACTAACATTTAGTATCTTCATGCTGCTAAGCACCCAGTTAAGTGCACAATGGTTGAGTTTATCAACACCCGGTATTCCTCGGACTGCGGATGGTGAGCCCGACCTAAGTGCCCCTATTACAAGAACTGCAGATGGCCATCCGGAGCTATCAGGATTATGGATGCCTATCAGTGCTAGTGGCAGTCTTTATGAGCCTGAGAAGATCCAGCAATGGGCTCGCCAGGTCATGACCCAAAATGAAAACAATTTCTATGCAAATGACCCGCGTTTTGCATGTCTACCAAGTGGGCCAGGTTCATACCCAGCAGGCGCTGTGGCAAGCGGGTTGCGAAGTTTTATACAGCACCCAACTATGCTCGTAGTTCTAAACGCTGACATGACATTTCGTCAAATATACATGGATGGCCGAGAACTAGAAGTAAATCCTTTTCCAACTTGGCTGGGCTATTCAGTCGCACACTGGGAGGGAGATACTCTTGTGGTAGAGAGTAATGGCTTCAATGATAAAACCTGGTTGCACCGAGACGGCTTGCCGCATACGGACCAATTGCGGATCACTGAACGCTATCGCCGTTTGGATTTTGGCCATATCGAAATAGAAGTGACTTATGAGGATCCTGGCACTTTCATAGAACCCGTTGAGGCAATTATTGAGATGGAATACCAGGCAGACAGCAACTTAAATGAAAATGTCTGTAACGAATCTTCAAGAGGTCTTAGTAATAACTGGAGCGGCGAAATCCAGCAAGCTGACGACATGGTTGCGGATGTCCCTGAAGAAATTCTTTCAAGATATGTAGGCACATATCAAGGAGTCTGGCTTGGCACACTAACCACGGCGGAATTCGTACTCGAAGACGGTGAGATGTCCCTAATTAGAACGCCGGGTTATTCCGACACGGGAGGAAATTTTGATTCTGTAACATCACGCTTAATTCCGCTATCTGAAAATGCCTTTGATTGCATCTGCGGATTAGGTTTCGTCTTCTCAGTTGACGACGAAGGCGAAGTAACAGCTGTTTCGGAAGTACATGTTTCAGGTGCTTGGCCCTTTGAACGCGTCGATTAACGCAAGGCAGATGAAACTTTATAAAAAAAGGATATATAAATGAGAAATTTTATTTTATGTTTTTCTGTTCTTACATCACTGTTATGGCCTGTTGCTGCTTTGTCACACCATTCTTTTTCATTAGAATTCGATGTAAGTCGGCCCGTTGAACTAAGAGGAACAGTTCAGAATATTGAGTGGACTAACCCCCACGCCTGGGTGTTCCTTGAAACAGAAGATGAGCAAGGTAATGTTCAGGGCTGGGCAGTCGAATTCCTCGGCGTACTATCCCTATTAAGAAGTGGAATGGGTCCAGATACGGTTGGGCCGGGTGATCTAATTTTAATTACAGGATTTGGCTCAAGAGATGGCACTAACACTGCCAATGCATCATCACTTACAAAGGTGGACACTGGAGAAGTTCTTTGGGAATCACGGGGTAGATGAAACTAAACTAATTCAGTCTAGAAAAGCGGCTTTAGCCTTACTAATTCTTCAAACGATAGCCTGTTTTGAAAATCCAATAAATCCCTATAATACAAACAAGCAAAAAGAATAATGTCATACCTATACACACCCATAGATTGACATCAGATACTTCATAAAAACTCCAACGAAAACCACTAACCAGATAGACCACGGGGTTAAACAATGTCACTTTTTGCCAGAATTCCGGCAGCATACTGATTGAATAAAAGCTACCGCCAAGGAAGGTCAGAGGTGTGATAATAAGCAAAGGCACTATCTGTAGTTTTTCAAAATTATCCGCCCATATACCAATAATAAAGCCCAACATACTAAAGGTGAGTGCGGTTAAGGCCAAAAAAGTTAACATTAGAAAGGGGTGCATAATCTGCAAGTCTACGAAGAATGCCGAAGTCACTAAAATGATTGCACCTACTATCAATGATTTAGTAGCAGCCGCGCCAACATAGCCCAACACAATTTCCATCGTTGAAACGGGGGCAGATAAAATTTCAAAAATTGTGCCTAAAAAACGCGGAAAATATATGCCAAAAGACGCATTAGAGACACTTTGAGTTAACAGCGATAACATCAAAAGACCTGGAACCAAAAAAGCTGCATAAGCAATACCATCAACGTCACTCATGCGTGATCCAATAGCAGAACCGAACACAATAAAATAAAGCGACGTAGACAATACCGGTGACACAATACTCTGTGCAAGAGTACGCCAAGTTCGATCCATCTCATGTTTATAAATTGCTTTAACCGCGTATAAATTCATGATTTTTTTACCAAATTAACGAATATTTCTTCCAGTGAACTTTGTTTAGTTTCCAAATCTCGATACTGAATGCCGGCCTCTTCTATATGATCAAGTAAGGCAGTAATACCAGTATCTTCTTGCTGTACATCATAACTATACAAAAGCTCCAAACCATCAGCGTTTATTTGCAAATTATAGTTAGCAAGGCTTTCCGGAATAGAATTGAGTTTTTCTTTTAAATGCAATTTCAAATTTTTCTCACCCATTTTTTGCATGAGAGATTTCTTATCTTCTACAAGAATGATTTCACCATGATCAATAACGCCAATCCTGTCAGCCATCTCTTCGGCTTCTTCAATATAATGAGTGGTCAAAATCACAGTTACACCGGCTTCACGGAGTTCACGAATGGTATTCCACATTTCTTTGCGCAACTCTACATCAACACCAGCTGTCGGCTCATCAAGGAATAAAATATCTGGCTCATGTGCTAGAGCTTTACCTATTAATACTCGACGTTTCATACCACCAGACAGTGTCATCAATTTATTGTTCCGCTTATCCCAAAGAGAAAGCGATTTTAAGACTTTCTCAACATGCTCAGAGTCTTTACCTTTACCAAATAAACCACGACTAAATTCCATAACCCCTGTGACTGATTCAAAGGTTTCAATAAGCATTTCCTGTGGCACTAAGCCAATCATTGAGCGTGCTGCTCGATAATCTTTTTGTATGTCATGACCACCTACAGTGATCGTGCCTTCTGTTGGCGTAATAATGCCGCAGATGGCGCTGATTAAAGTGGTTTTGCCAGCGCCGTTAGGACCTAACAAGGCAATAATCTCGCCTTTATTAATATCCAGATTAATGTCCTTTAAAGCCTGAAATCCGCCTTCATAGGTTTTGCTGAGGTTTTTAATTGAAATTATTGCTGACATTACTTCCCTTTAGCTAAGGTCTAACTGAAAAACTATAGTGATATAAGTGGCAAGCATTCTAGGCAAGATCACCTTTAAAATAAACTTAAATGTAACCATCGGGAAAATAAATTGTTATGCTTGCCTCCGTTCCAGAGCTAGAGCTTTAATATGAGTATCGTTAAAACCGAAAATTTACATAAAAAATACCCTGAACCCGGCAAGAAAAAAGAATTTTTTTATGCTGTAAATGGTACATCTTTAAGCATAGAAGCCGGTGAAATATACGGAATTCTCGGTCCTAATGGCGCTGGCAAAACCACCACCCTTGAAATGATGGAAGGGCTGACTGATATTGATGAAGGCGATGCTTGGGTAGATGGTATTTCTGTCAAACAAGAACCCTATAAAGTTAAAAAAATTATCGGCGTACAACTTCAAGCTAACGAATACTTTGATCACCTTAATTTATCTGAGTTAATCGCTCTTTTCAGCCAACTTTATAATCGCCATGATGATCCCTTGGATCTACTTGATCATGTAAATTTAAAAGAAAAGGCCCAAGCCAAACCTAAAGAGTTATCCGGCGGGCAGCAGCAGCGCTTTTCCATTGCCTGCGCACTTGTACATGAGCCGAAAGTCCTGTTTTTAGACGAGCCTACCACGGGTCTGGATCCTCAGGCCAAGCGTAACATCTGGGAGCTTGTAAAAAATCTCAATAACAAAGGTATGACCATCGTCCTCACCACGCATAACATGGAAGAAGCTGAATACCTATGCAACCGTCTGGCTATCATGGATCACGGCAAAATTATTGCTGAAGGCAAGCCACAGGATCTGATTCTTTCGCATGCCCCAGAGCCTCCACAAGCACCGCTGCACGGCAATCTGGAAGATGTCTTTCTGGCTTTAACAGGCACTGGTTTAAGAGAATAAATTGAAAGACAAAGAGAACCGCCCCAAGGAAAGCAGAATGAATCTCACCCTGGTCATGACCAAAGTATTTCTCAAGATTTTCTCAAGAGATCGTCAAGCTATTGTTTTCTCATTAATCTTTCCGATATTGATGATGCTGGCGTTTGGCTTTTTTAACAGCGGTGAAGAAGACCCAATTATTATCGGCATAGTCGACAATGCTAATTCAACACTGAGCCGTGACTTTATCGCCAGTATTGATGCCAATCCTCTATTTATCGTCACCCAAGGTACCGAGCAAAGCCTCCGTGTACAGGTGATTAGCGGTAATATTGGCCTAGCCCTGATAGTTCCCGAAGAGTTTCGAGGCAACCCAGCTAACATTGATTTACGTCTTTTAATCGACACCTCTCAAACTGCTCAAATGAATGCAGTTATTCCTCTTTTAGAGCAGGGTTTAGTTGATGTTGAACGAGATTTACGGGGCTTTGAACCATTATTTGATCTTGCTATTGAAGACGTCGAATCGCGTACCCAGACTTATCTGGATTTTCTGGTTCCTGGCTTGTTGGCAATGGCCTTGATGCAAATCGCCATGGGCGGCAGTGGTTTCAATTTGGTTGAATTTCGTCGTAAGGGCATTCTCAAACGCTTGTTTGTAACTCCTGTTCAACCACAAAACTTTATCACTGGATTAGTGCTGTCTCGCCTACTGATTGTAATGATTCAACTATCTCTTTTATTGGGTATTTCTATCTTCTTGTTAGATATCACCTTTATTGGCAACCTATTCAACCTTTATATTTTTATCATTCTGGGGACAACGATCTTTTTAAGTTTGGGCTTTTGTTTAGGTTCATTGGCTAAAACCCAGCAGGCTATTATGGCTATGAATATGCTGCTAACCTGGCCACAAATGTTATTGTCTGGCATCTTTTATCCAATAGATGCCATGCCTTCAGTCGTGCAACCGCTAGCCAATCTTCTGCCATTAAGTTTCGTTGTAAATGGTTTGCGTGGTGTTGCTATAGAAGGTGCCAACGTCATCAGCCTGATGCCGAATGTTATTGGCATTTTAGTATGGATAGCAATTGTCTTAGGTTTTGCTATTAAGTTGTTTAACTGGAAGGAAGTAGCGACCTAATCAACTTTCTAAATTATCTTGCTCTGGCAAATCACTCTGATATTCAACAAACTCGACTTCGAAACCTGCCGGATCTAAAAAGTACACATTTTTCCGCCAAGGCTCTTCAACACCCTCATTAGCAATTTCATAACCGGCATCTTCAAGCCATTTTCAGAGGATCTTAGCCGCCAATAAGGAAATGCCGCCTGGTAGAAATGCAGTGCAGCGGGTATATCGTCTACAACGAGATTTACATGCTCAAGATGAAACATAATAGAATATATTAAAAATTCAGTTAGTTTCTAGATCGCCGCATAGTTTAACTTTTAATTTAAACACTCCAGGAAGATAAGCCAGCGGCATGCTTTCTTTCAATAGGATATTAATACTGTCTTGAGTAACGCCATTTTCCAATAATTTACTTTCCACTTTCACGAGTAGTTTTTCCATTTCTGCTTGTTCATCAACTTCAGCTGTATTAATAACTAATTCTTCTTCACTGCTAAATTGTGCAATGCAAGCACCAAAAGCATTTGCTACTTCCAAGTGCTCAGGGAATATAACTTCTGATGCCCCATCAATTTTATTGGGTAAAAGAAAAGCACCACCGCCGCAAGCAACAACCGGAATATCTTTGGCATCTGTTTTTAGTTTATCGACAACTTTTTCTATTTCGGTTCTTATGGCATTTTCAACAAGCTCGACTATCCTTGGAAAAGCTAAGTTTATTTTTTCCGATATTTTTTCTTTTAATAATTCACTATTCATTGCTCCAGCTATAGTTAACTCACCTTGGGCAAGAAAACAATCTGATAGCGTAAATTCGGCACCACCAAAAGCTATCGCTTTTTCTTTTAGTAGATAGCCAACTGAATCAGGTCCTAAAGTACAAACTTCATTCTGAAAACGAATAATCGTACCACCACCTATACCTACCGACACTACGTCTGGCATCCTGAAGTTAGTCAGTACTCCACCTATTTGAGCTGCCCGGGTACTTTCTCGAGGAAAGTGATTAATTAATACCCCTCCATCTGAAGTGGTTCCGCCTACATCAATAACAATGCCATTCTCGGTGCCAGATAAAGAACCTGCACCTCTTATACTGTTTGTTGGCCCTGAAGAAATCGTCAATACTGGAAAGTTTTGCACTTGTTCCAAAGACATCAGTGTGCCATCGTTTTGACCAATATATAAATGTGAATTCAAATTAAGGCGTGCAACGGTATTTTTAAATGCTTCAACCATTTTAGCCGCCACGCCCTGCAGAGCTGCATTTAAAATAGTGGCATTCTCACGCTCTAATAAACCTAATCCGCCAATTTGGTGTGAGCAACTTATTTTTACGTCATCGCCAAGTATTTCTTGCGCCCAGATTGCTACTTGTTTTTCTTGGTCAGGTAAGGTTTTTGAAAAAATACCCGTTATAGCAAGCGAATCTATTTTGCCTTTCATGCTATTTAACTTTTCTACAATTTCATTATGATCAAGAGGACTGATAAGCCGCCCATCAAATTCATAGCCCCCGTGCACCATATAAAGATGCTTCCCCAATAATTCTTTTAAGTCTTCCGGATAATCAACCATGGTTGGTACTGCCTTACTCGCAGGCAAACCAATTCTGATAGCGCCTATCCTGTTTAAAGATTTTCGTTCTACTAGTGCATTGGTGCAGTGCGTTGTTCCTAGCATGATATATTTGATAAATTCAGTAGGAATATCCGCACTAGAAATAACTTCTTTTAACGCATTTTCAATACCGCTGCTAACATCTAAAGTCGTTAATTGTTTCGTTTTGGAAATGATTTGATTGTCTTGGGAGACCAACACAGCATCGGTATTGGTTCCGCCTACATCAATGCCTATTTTGTAATACATAGCTATTTCTTATACTTTATTATTTGTTTAAATCTTCAATACGTGAAAAATCTTCTTCATAACCAAATTTTTTCGGCCCGGCCAATTCAATACCTGCTGGTGTTCTCCATTGAGGATCGGCTTGCATACCTATCACGGCAACGCGTGTACCATATTGCATGGTTTCAGCTGTAATGGGTTCAGCATTTTCAGCATCAAGCAGAACGATTAGATCAGGAGTCATTGCAACTGTTAAACCATCAACTTTCGCCATCAAAAATTCATTTTGAAAATCAAGAATCATGTTCGAACCTTTATAAGCATCTAAGCCTACAATTTCACACACCCCTTTGCTCCATCGACCTTCAGTATTGATACTGATGTTGCTAATTTTTCCGGAAAATAATTCGATCGCTTTTGCTGCTTGTATTAAGGAACTAAGTGGATTCCGTTTTTCTTTTTTCGCATCTAGAATCGCCGACCCTAATTGTTGCGCATAAGTGACAGTGCCAAGCACAGAGGCTTTTTTTACTTGTGCACCCGTCATGGGGAATGGAGCTATTGCGCAATTGCCTCCCATTTGAATAACGGTTGCACCTAATAAAGTTTCTCCCCAGACATTATCAATAGTGTGATAAACATTCCTATTACCTTTTTCGTCAGCCTGAGTAATTGGAGAAGCGCCAATTCCATGCAAGGTAAAAGTGCCCATTTCCAATCGTGGAAAAGCTCTACCCATACCATCAGCATCAACCAGCGGAATTTTTTTCTCTGCTGCAATAGCAAATGGAATAACCCCATTGAGCCCACCCGCTTCTGCCGGCATAACTGCATCAATTTTTTTACCTTGATAACTTTCCATCATTTCAAAGGCTTTTATAAACTCATCACCCGCAAATAGTTTTTCAACCATAATCATCGGCGAACCAAAGGCGGCTATAGGTTGCACAAAAGCGTTGTCATCTAGCTCATCAGCACTAATCATAGTGACTTCACCATGTTCTTTTATGGCTTGCTTAGCCAGCAGCTTTCCTACATAAGGGTCCCCGCCGCCACCAGTGCCCAACACTGTGGACCCCATGGAAATGTAATCAATATCTTTTATGCCAATTTTTCGCATGTTCTTTATGAACTGTTCAATAAATTATTTAATTATTTTTTTTAGCAAGTAATAGACTAAAGCCGACATAAATATACCCAGAATATTTTTAACTGGAGAGCTCACGATAACCATCAGTGCAACACCACTAGCCCAGGACGCCAGTCCAACCCAGTTAATGTTCACAGGGTTTTCACTATAACTTTTCGAGATAAAGTAATCAGAAATTAAAACTCCAGCAATTGGCGTGATTGCTATAGTGAGAATCGTAATAAAGTTTAAAAAGTAATTTAGTATGCCTATCGCGCCTAAAGTAATACCGACCAAGCCAGCACATAAAGTTACTTTAGAACGACTTGTTTCATTAAAATTTAGTAAGTTTGTAAAAGCCAAACCAGATGAATAAATGTTAACAACATTAGTTGTCCATGTTGCCAGTATTAAAATAGACATCGCTAAAAATGGGTAGCCTAATGAAGAAAATATTTCGACAATATCATAGGTTCCCTGGGTGACTGCTAAAATTGCACCGATCGCTAACAAACACATAGCTGATGGAATAATGCCCATAATTGAACCAAGAACTGCATCTTTTTTGGTCGCTGCAAAACGGTTGTAGTCTGCAGAAATAACACCACCCACCGCAATAAATCCAATCGTAAATCCTATACCCTGAAGAAGAGGCATCCTCGTTATTGGTTCAAACTTTAAAATTTCGTTGAACGAATGCTCTTTAAAAGTGATTACGAGCCCGTAAACAAGTAATACAACCATCGAGGGAACAGCAATATAATTAAGCCATTTTAAATATTTAAATCCAAATACTGCCGTAAGAACCATCACTACGCCCCAAAAAACTGACGAAATCCACATCGGAATATCAGGGCCATTCATCTCTGTAATAATGTTTGAAAAAGAAGCACCAGCTATATTACTTTGGATACCAAACCAACCAAGAGTCGATAAACCAATAACAAAACCTACCAATAATTTAGCGCCCTGTTCCCCAAAACTGCTAGATGCCAGGATGACTGTATTTTGTCTATGCTCAACTGCAGCAATGCTGATGAGCGACATATAAAGAACCACGAAGCAGAAACCTATAAAACCTACCAATAAGGATACTTGAAAGCTTAACGACGCAATCAGAGTGCTACCTATTAATAATGCTGGAACGCTGACAATTCCACCAAACCAAATACTGGCTAGGCTGTACCACTTAATATTATTTTTATTATGTTCCATCGAGTTAATGCTTATTAAGGGAGAAATCAGCGAAACAGACTACTATATAAAAGTTTAGTAATCCAAGCTGAATATTGTGTAAAGAAGCTAATTACTAGAGGGATACTCGCTGTACCACCGGAAACACAACTACCTGTCCAATTTGTAAACGCTCAAAATTTACTTCTGGGTTATATTGCCTGAACAACCAAATAGGTACAGAGCGCTGTCTGGTCAGAGCTTCGAGGAAATCACGACGTTGAATACTATACTCTTCTGTTTGCTGAATGCGATAAGTGGTGAAATATTGTTGCTGTAGATCTCTGTGAAATTGGCGACGACGACTTTCAAAAGTTACTTGATCTACTTCAGAAAAATCAAGCCGCAATCGATCACCTATCATCACAGGGTCACGAAAAGCCAGACCATTCAAATTGCGTATAACCTGGGTTCTGATGCCAAGCCAGTCGGCATAATGTCCCAGTGTTTCTATCGCTTGTATTTCAATTGAGCCGTCGCGGGCCACACTATAATCAGCTGGATCTGCCGATAAATCTACCAGTAACTGGGCTTCAGTTTCCTCAAGCATAACAACTGCTTCAACGGCTTCTAATGTTGCATCTAATTCGGCTTCTACTTCAGCATCTATCTCTTCACCCAAACTAGTCACCAATTCACTTTCGCCATCTTCAATTGCAGCTTCTTCCACAGAAGCAACTAGTGTTGGGGAAGCAACTTGCTCAGATGCTTCATTAGATTGAAGTCTTAAACTTTGCCCTGGGAAAATCATACCTTGATTATTCAGTGAATTAAGCGATACCAGACTATCGACCGATACCCGGTAGCGTTCTGCAATAATCGACAAGGTATCACCGCGGCGCACTTCATAAAGACCATTAGCCGGAACCTCTAGCGGAGAGCCATCATTAACCACCAAGGTCGGTATAGAACCATCCTGTTGTGGCAATAAAATTTGTTGACCTATACGTATGGTATTTCTGTCTCGAAGCTGATTAATCGCCACTAACTCCGATATTGTTGTGCGATAACGTTCTGCAATAACTGACAAAGAATCTCCACGACGAACGACATAACTTAAATCTGGAATCTGCTCACTGAATAAGGTGGTTAATGGCAAGCTGTTGAGACTGGCTAATAAATCACCACTAGGTAGCTCATCTCGCCTTACTTTAATTGAATAGCCTTTAGGAATGCGTTTAGTTCCAGACCAAACTGATGGTTGTAAAGCTGGGTTATCACGTTGTAGTTCAGCAACACTAACATTCAAAGTCATCGCTAAATCTTCAACAGAGACAAACGATTCCATCTCTTCTTCATAAAATCCTGGATGAGAATCAAGCTGGATAGCGCCGTAATAATCCTCATAATTTCTATCTACATGTAAGGCAGCTAGAAACTGCGGGTAAAAGTTACGCGATGCAAAACCAAAGCGCGGTCCTTTATATTCTTCAATTATTCGGCCTATATCATTACTGCCCACATCACGCACACCACGGGCAATACCATTAGCACCATGGTTATAGGCGGTTAGAGCTAACGGCCAGGTTCCTAAAGCATTGTGGTTGAATTCAAGTAGTTCCATAGCGCCATAAGTCGCTGAATAAGGATCAAGACGCTCATCAACCACATAATCAACTTGCATAAAACGCTGAGCTGTTGAACGTACAAACTGCCACATACCTGTTGCAGCCGCACTGGAATAAGCCCCAGGATGAAAAGATGACTCAACATGTGGCAATATGGACAACTCGACCGGCATCCCCTTACTGCGCACAACCTCTTCAATATGCTCACGATAAGCCCCAGCACGCTGTAATCCGGCAATAAAGCGATCACTTTGTCCTAATTGCCAACGAACGCTGTTCGCTGCCCTTGTCAAACGTTCATTGGAAACATCAGCGGGCCATAGATCCAAGATTTCCTGCTGAGCACGGGTTAGACCACTGCGCTTTCCGCCTGCTAATACACGCAAATCATTAGCAATATCATCACGGGTGTTATTAATCGTTGCACGGTCGCGGTTTAATTTGGTGTAGATAACGGATAGATTTTCAGCATCATGCAAAAAGCCACTTTCTGTGTCTGCTTCGGTATAGACTTTGATCCAGAAGTCTATCGCCGGAAGGATATTATCAGGGACAGGAAAGTCGCTTTCTGCAGAGTTAACACCAGCTGAGAATAGTATCCCGCCGATGCTTAATAGCAGGCCAAGCTGAAAGCTAATGTATTTACGCATAAAACTAGTGTAATCCCCTGTTTACTAGGCAAAGGGTAATTGAGTCCTTGGAATTTTACAAGAAGTTGCAACACCTGATTTACGCTATATCAAGCTAGTGCGTCATCGCATAAATAACGTAATTCAAGCCAAAGCGATAAGCCAGTGCTGTCATAGGCTCAGGATACACAGGGTCGTCGGCATGTTCCCAGGCATCTCCCATGTCCATATTATAATTTACCGCTACCATAAGGCGGCCATTATCATCATAAATGCCACGCCATGCTTGAGGTCCACGTAATTGGGCCTGTATTGTGCCGTCAGCAGCCTGGTATAGATGGCGACGGCCTGGAATCTGGGTTAATTGGTCCAGCACATAAAGTACATTAAATACCTCATCCTCCTTGCTCAAGTCGACAATGGCTCGAGCAGGAAAAATCTTGCTAATAGCCTGCTGAAAGGATTGCCATTCAGCAGGCCCGTGGAAGTCATCAACCACCAAAAAGCCTCCTCGATACAGATATTCGCGCCAGCGCACTATTTCTTCTGGTTTTGGGTCCCAACCACCTTGCCCAACCTGCTGAGCAAATAACCAAGGGTAATCAAAGATTTCATCATCCATTATGCTCAAATGAATACTGTCTTCTGCTACATTTATACGTGAGAGCCGACTTAAACCATCTAGAAAATGAATTTCCGCAGCGGGATAATCAATTGCCCACCAACCTCGACCACGTCTTGATATAGCAAAATTTCGACCCATCGGCCCAAAGCCATTGTTATAAATGAGCCTAGCCATATGAAATTCAGCTTGCGGTTGCCCAAGGTTAATACTTTGTTGCGCAGCTAGCACTGTTGGAAATAATAATGAAATTATGAGCAATAAATGCTTGAAAGCAGTCATTCAAGTTCTGCCAGTTTCACTACATCATATGCAGGCTGCTCATAAGGGTGTGCTGATATTAAGGTTGCAACTGCTGCTTTAATCAAAGCATCGTCACATATCATTTCTACTTTAAACTCGACGACAGATTCCACCTTACCTACTTGGCCTATAAATGGATTGCTACCTTCAAGTGCACGAAACTGGCCTTGGCCGAGGGTCTGCCAACTACATGAATCATAATTAGCAATTTTACCAACGCCAATACTAAACAAAGCAGTTTTAACTACTTCTAAATGCGATTCAGGCACATAAAAACTAAGCTTAACCATTGGGTTAATATAACCCTTGATTAGCTTTGGCACTAGTATGAAAAGTAGTGAAGTTAAGAATTAAGAAAAATCAGGCAAAAAAAAGCAGCCCTTAAGCTGCTTTCTTATTCGAAAATTATTGCTTGTTATTAGATAGCAACAATATTTTCAGCTTGTGGGCCTTTTTGGCCTTGAGTTACTTCAAACTCAACTTTTTGGCCTTCAGCTAGTGTTTTGTATCCAGAGCTCGCGATTGCACTGTAATGTGCAAAAACATCAGGACCGGATTCTTGTTCAATAAAACCAAAACCTTTAGATTCGTTAAACCACTTTACTGTTCCAGTTACTTTGTCAGACATAAAAATTACCTTTAAAATTTAAAAAAATATTGCCTCGCTAAGAAATCTTAAGGAGACGAGTTTTAGCATGGAAATAAGCCTAAATTTAGAAACTCTTTAAATACTCTTTTAAATACTAGATTTAAATAACAGAGAACGATGAAATACAAGATATGCAACGAAAAGAAGTTAAAAATATTTAGCTACACTTTCTAGCTGATCGCAGGGTATAGCCAGCACAAGATAATGTCAACGTTTATTTCTAAAAAGTTTAATAGCTTCAGTCCAACAATAAAGCCAAGTCACAATGCCAATTGTTAAGATTAAATTAACATTAGTCTGATCATTCAAGAAATCGGCAAAGGCTTCACCATTCGCCCAAAACTTTCCGTATAAACCAAGCACGACAAGAATAGTTCCAGCTGTTTCGTAAATTACCAGACGCATCATCTTTTTACTGATTAAACTTTTTGATTGATCGTTAATTTAATTCTCCATTATGAAATACTGACAAACTATTCAATCACTTTTCATCTTTTTTACAATTATTTGCAAGAACAAACTTATACTTCAGTAAAAAATATAACGCTATTTGTAATCCAGCATTAATTCATTGACTGTAGCACATAGCGGCCATCAAACCACGGATCCCACGCATCAGTTTCATAATTATACTGTTCAAAATATTGTCTAACACTACCATCCGAATTTGGCGTCCAGGTGCCACGAAAATCAAAAGTTTCATTATCAGCGTAGTTATAAATTTCACCAATTAAAACCATAGAAGTATTACTTATACCGCCAACAATATCGATAGCGTATTCTCCGGCTGACACCCATAGTTGACGCCATTCATCTCGCACAGGATTATAATAATTAATGCTTATGCCAGAGGACCCACCTGCTCCCGTCCAAGTTTCCAACAAGGCACACCCAGCTTCTAGTTTCTCAATAGTGTTGCTACCAACCTGGTTCGTGTTAGCACTATTGTTAAGGTAAACATCCCACTCGCCCACCCAAAAATCAAAAGCAGAAAATCCATCTTCAGACGTGCAAGGTTGATTTTGCGCCAGCACTGGATTAATAAAAAGATTGCTCAGCAATACGATTAGCAGTGTAATTTTTTTTCATAACCAACCCTCTTTATATTTAATTTAATTTAACTTAGAGCAACACTAGTAAGTAAATCCTGCACAGTAATTTTTTGACAATAGCATCTTAAAGCCACCTTCTAACTCTAGACTTATACTCGGCAAAATCGGCACCAAACTTTCTCATCAGAGCTCGCTCTTCCGGCTTAATTTGAAACGCATTTATGTATAAGACAAAAACTAAAACGCCAATAATAGACAAAGCCGATGCTAAATATACAAGCAATGCTAATAGTAAAAATACAAGCCCAACATACATTGGGTTTCTCGAAAGCCGATAAATGCCCGTACTAACTAATGATGAAGCCGCTTCTGGCTTCATAGGGTCGATTGTTGTTTGTGCACGCCTAAAAGAGAAAAGACCCGAAAAAATAAAAAATAAGCCGAGAATAAAAATAACTATTATTAAAGAAAGTCGCACAAAAAAGGGCAATGAAATTTCTAAAGAAAATGTCGATATCCCCCACATCAGTAGAGCACATACTAAAGCTATTATTGGTGGGGGAATTTTATTCTCAAGCATGGCCTACACCATATTCTATTACATAACACTTGATTAGCATTTTAAAAAATATATTATCCGCGACCACACAGTAACTACAAGATGATTAACTAGAATTTTGTAACGAC
Source organism: uncultured Pseudomonadales bacterium (assembly GCA_943789335.1). Classification (GTDB taxonomy): domain Bacteria; phylum Pseudomonadota; class Gammaproteobacteria; order Pseudomonadales; family Pseudohongiellaceae; genus UBA5109. The sequence goes on from CALSTS010000008.1 coordinate 163,276, forward strand.
CTGATCAAAAATACTATTCTAAAGTATAGTTACTTTACAATTTTGACCTAAGCCAGCCAATACCTTGCATTTCTAAACATGCGCATGGTGGGGCTATATTCCTGCCAATCATCGGGGCGCCAGGAATTGGTGGCAGCGCGAAACACACGCTCTGGGTGAGGCATCATAATCGTAAATCGACCATCTTCATTGCAAAGACCTGCTATACCATTAGGGGAGCCGTTAGGGTTAGATGGATAACTCTCTGTCACTTTGCCATTGTTATCGACATATTGCATTGCAAGGTATGTACTGTTTAAGGCAGCTTTTTCTGCTTCATTTGAGCTAAATTCTGCCCTGCCCTCACCGTGCGCGACAGCAATTGGGAAAACAGAACCAGCCATACCCTGAAGTAAAACCGAAGGGCTATCCTGAATTTTCACCAAAGATGTTCTACCTTCGAATTGTTCTGATGCATTCCTAACAAAGTGCGGCCAATGTGAAGTCCCAGGGATTAATTCATGTAAGTTAGACATCATTTGACAACCGTTACATACTCCCAGGGCTAAAGTATTTTCACGTAAGAAGAATGCTTCGAATTGCTTCCGCGCATTATCATTAAATAAAATTGATTTAGCCCAGCCTTCACCCGCTCCCAATACATCTCCATAAGAGAAGCCACCACAGGCAACAAGCGCATTAAATTGCTCAAGCTTAACTTCACCGCTGATTATGTCACTCATATGAACATCAATCGCATCGAAACCAGCGCGGTCAAACGCTGCTGCCATTTCCAACTGACCATTCACGCCCTGTTCACGCAAAATAGCGATACGTGGTTTAGCTTGGTTATTAAGAAAAGGCGCTGCAATATCCTCATTAATATTAAAACTGAGTTCGCTGAAAAGGCCGCTGTCTTTTTCATCTTGAATGCGTGCATATTCTTGCTTGGCACATTCACTATTGTCTCGCAGACTTTGTATCGAATATGAGGTATTCGCCCATAGGCTTTGATAATTTGAGCGAGTACCACTCAGTACTTCTTTACCTTCATAAAAAAAATAAACGTCATCGCCTTTTACCGGCTCTCCGATATCAAAACAAATATCTGCCAAACCATAGTCTTCAGCTAATTCATTAAGCAGCGAAACTTTGTTGCTGGCCACCTGAATAACAGCACCTAGCTCTTCATTAAATAGGTTTTCGAGATGATCTTGTGGGCTACTGATTTCACCCAGATGTATAGATAAGCCACAATGTCCAGCAAAGGCCATTTCCATCAAAGTTACAAACAAACCACCATCAGAGCGATCGTGATAAGCCAGTAATAATTGCTGCTGCATGGCATCTTGAATAAATCCAAAGAAGGCTTTCAAATCAGACGCGCTGTGCACATCCGGCACCTTGTTACCAAACTGATTGTAGACCTGCGCCAAAGCAGAACCACCCAAACGGTTCGAGCCTAAGCCTAAATCCAACAAAAAGAGACGGCTATCACTCTCTAAGCGTAATTGCGGCGTTAAGGTCTGTCGAATATTTTGTACTGGCGCAAAAGCAGATACGACCAGCGATAAAGGTGACGTTACACTTTTATCCTGCTCGCTGTTTTCATCTTTCCAGACCGTGCGCATGGACATTGAATCTTTGCCGACTGGAATTGTGATACCTAGTTCCGGACATAATTCCATCCCGACGGCTTTGACTGTCTCATACAATTTAACATCTTCACCGGGGAAACCCGCTGCTGCCATCCAGTTGGCAGATAATCTTATGTCACTAATTTTTTCAATGCGGGCACAGGCAATATTAGTAATGGCTTCGGCCACTGCCATACGACCTGAGGCTGGGGCATTGATTAATGCTGCCGGTGTTCTTTCTCCTATAGCCATGGCTTCGCCATAGTTGGAATCAAAAGATTGCGCTGTTACTGCGGCATCAGCTACTGGTACTTGCCAGGGGCCAACCATTTGTTCACGAGCAACCATGCCGGTTATTGAACGATCCCCAATGGTAATCAAAAAGCTTTTGCTGGCGACGGTTGGTAGCTGTAATACACGTTCGGCGGCATCTTCCAGAGTAATCCCTCTGGCATCAAACTTTTTAAATTGATTTTCGACACGCTTTACATCTCTGTGCATTTTTGGCGCTTTACCAAAAAGTACTGACATTGGCAGATCAATAGGTTGATTAGAAAAATGCGTGTCTTCTAGAGATAAATGTAACTCTTCTTTAGCCTCACCTACCACTGCAAAAGGGCAACGTTCGCGCTTACAGATTGCTTCAAAACGCTTGAGGTCTTTATCAGCAACGGCCATTACATAACGTTCTTGCGCTTCATTACACCAGATTTCCATCGGCGATAATTGCGCTTCGGCATTTGGTATTTCCCGCAATTTAAATGCTCCACCACGCTCGCCATCTTTAACCAACTCAGGCAAGGCATTCGATAGACCGCCCGCACCAACATCGTGAATAAATTTGATAGGGTTACTTTTTCCTTGTGCCCAACATTGGTCAATAACCTCCTGACAACGACGTTCCATTTCTGCGTTATCACGCTGCACCGAGGCAAAATCAAGATCTGCACTACTGGTGCCTGAATCCATAGATGATGCTGCGCCTCCACCCAGACCAATCAACATCGCTGGGCCGCCCAGAACAATTAAGTTGGCACCAACAGGAATATCCTGTTTTTGAACATGTTGCTCACGAATATTACCGAGGCCGCCCGCAAGCATGATGGGTTTGTGGTATCCGCGAATGTCTTGCTCGCCTTTTAAATCGGAACTTGGCATGGCTTGCTCAAAGGTGCGGAAATAGCCACAAAGGTTAGGCCGACCGTATTCATTATTAAAAGCAGCTCCACCAATTGGTCCTTCAAGCATAATATCCAGCGCGGAGGCAATATGTGAAGGTTTGCCATAATCGACTTCCCAGGGCTGTAACTGACCGGGAATTTTCAAATTAGAGACTGAAAAGCCCGTCAAACCTGCCTTAGGTTTAGAACCTACACCAGTGGCACCTTCATCACGTATTTCTCCACCCGACCCAGTAGAAGCGCCGGGAAAAGGCGCAATGGCGGTTGGATGATTATGCGTCTCGACTTTAGTCAGAATATGGATTGGCTCTTGATGGTACTGGTAAGTGCGAGATTTCGAATCGGGGAAAAAGCGTCCTGCGGTATTACCTTTCATCACCGAGGCGTTATCTTTATAGGCAGAAAGCACCCCTTCACTATTACATTCATAGGTATTTCGAATCATCGCAAATAGCGAAAGATCCTGTTCTTCACCATCTAATGTCCAGGAGGCATTGAAGATTTTATGGCGGCAATGCTCAGAGTTAGCCTGAGCAAACATCATTAATTCAATATCATTAGGATTACGGCCCAAAGAGTTAAAACTTTCGACTAAATAATCAATTTCATCAGAAGCTAGCGCTAATCCCATGTTCTTATTAGCTTCTTGCAAAGCCAGCTTGCCGCCTGCCAGCACATCCACCGTTTGCATGGGTTTCGGCTCAGCTGATTCAAACAGTCTTTCTACTTCTGCCAATTCACTCACCACAGCTTGAGTCATCCGATCATGAAGGTGTGGCAGTAACAAGGCCGCATCGACTTCCGCCCTTGAGTGAAGAGTAAAAATCACGCCTCTTTCCAGACGTTTAACTTTATTTAAACCGCAATTTCGAGCAATGTCTGAGGCCTTAGATGACCAGGGTGAAATTGTGCCAAAACGCGGAATAACAAGATACGTTTGGCCGCTCTGCCCTGCTTGTTTTGCTTCGAACTTGGGACCATATTGCAACAATCTGTTTAGCAAAGTTGATTCGTCCTGATCCAGCTTCTCAACAAGATCAACAAAATGCACAAAGCGGGTTTCAATGCCGGTAACAGCCGGTAAGTCTTGCTGAATATTACTAAGGAGTTTTTGCGTGGTTAGCTGAGAATGTGCAGGAGATCCATACAAACTTAGCATTTTTTAAATCAACCTTGGTTAGAACGACGAGCGTCAAAAAATGAAGGCGTTATGATACTGGAATTTAACTCACGTTTGTAGATAAAGCCTTTAACTTATAAAAACAATTTGCTGGATATATGATTTCCGCTTAAATATGCCTCGACTTAAAGCAAAGTAACATCTTTTTTAAAGTGCTCCTTAATTAATTGCTGGAAAGAAGCCCCAAGTTCTCGATAAAAATTTCGTAAAGGAGAGGTGTTGCGCCAGGCTAAGGCATGGATACGAAATATCGATTCATCTTCTAAAGTAAGGATATGTAAGTTATCACGAGGTTTAATCTCAGAGCGTAAATACAGTGCTGGCATAAAGGCTATCCCCATTTCCATATAAACCATTTGTCGAATCGCATCTAAACTGGTGCCTTCATAATCTCTCAATAATTTTGCATGGAATTTTGAACAAAGGTCTTCTACCTGTTTATAAAATTGATGATGTTCTTCAATCGTTAAGATTTCCTCACCTTCAAGCTCGATGGCCTTTACTGATTTTTTCTTGGCAAAACGATGCGTATTACTTGTTACTAGGTAAATTGGTTCTCGCAATAGCGGCATAACAGTGATTGAAGGGGCATCCAATGGCAAAGTGGTTAATATCAGGTCATAGTTCCCATTAATCAAACCTTGAGCTAAATCGGTATATACCTCTTCACGTACAAAGAGCTTCATATTTTTATATTGTTTATGGATTGTAGGCAGAATCCACGGTAATGAGTATGGTCCTATCGATGGAGTTACGCCTAAGCGGAAAGTTCCTGTCGGCCCTTTAGAGGCAAAGTTTGCCGATTCAGCAATAACATTTACTGCTTCAATTGCTGTGTGCGTCTCTTTCAGTAGCTCACGACCTATGGGCGTTAGATAGATACCACTCCGATTACGCTCAAACAACTCGACACCTAAATTATTTTCCAGTGCGCTGAGTTGTGCACTCAGTGAAGGCTGAGAAATTCTCAGTTCACGGGCTGCTTGACGCAGACTGTTATAGCGAGCAGAGACCGCATAGTAACGCAGTTGCTTTAAAGAGATATTCTTACCGGACATCTTGTTTACCTACCTCGTTATGAAAGGATTATCCTATCATCTATTCAATATATTTGATAAAAAAATTTCACTATAGTGAGTTTCTTAGCCTGATGTCGTATATAGTAAGTATGACATCAGGATGAGTTAAGAATTAAGAGAATGAGGTTTGTAAAATGAAAAAATTGGTTAAAGGAGTCTCGGAATTCCAGAAAAGCACATTTCCCAACAACCAGGAATTTTTCCAGGAACTTGCCAATAAACAGGAACCTGAAGTGATGTTCCTCACCTGTTGTGATTCACGTGTTGACCCCAGTCTTATCACTGAAACAGATCCCGGTGATCTGTTTATTCATCGCAATGTTGGTAACATCGTCCCGCCTCATGCACTGGTAACCGGAGGCGTAACTGCCTCTATTGAATTTGCAGTAGCGGTTCTGGGCGTTAAATATATTATTGTTTGCGGGCATACTGATTGCGGTGCCATGAAAGGGGCTATGAACCCCGACCTTGCCAAGTCCTTACCGTATGTTAATAATTGGCTGTCACATAGCGCGGCCGCACTTGCCAGAGTTTCTGCAAAACATGACGAACTCTCCATTGAAGAACACCTGCATGAAATGACAGAGGAAAATGTGCTGTTACAATTAAGGCATCTTGAAACTCATCCTAGTGTTGCTACTAGCATGGCAAAGGGAAACCTGGAACTCCATGGCTGGATCTACGATATAGGCACGGGTGGAGTCAACTGTTTTGATCCCAACCAAGGCAAGTTTGTTTCAGTGCAAGACCGTTACGCGCACTTGCACACCACAGACTGGAAAGAAACTAAACCCGATCGACGTTTTAAACAAGTAAGGAAACTCTGTCCATGATCAAACTGGATACATCACATTTACGCGGCGATATATATGGCGGCCTGACAGCTGGCGTAGTTGCCCTTCCCTTAGCCCTGGCCATGGGTGTGGCCTCCGGTCTTGGCCCTATTGCAGGTCTTTATGGCGCTATTTTTGTCGGCTTCTTTGCGGCTCTTTTTGGTGGCACCGAGCCGCAGATTTCTGGCCCAACAGGTCCTATGACAGTGGTGTGTGCGGGCCTTGCTGCCAGTATTGCTTCCCACCCAGATCTCATGGGAAATACCAGTCTCATATTCACCGCTATCATGATGGCAGGACTTTTTCAGGTTGCTCTGGGCTTATTTAAACTGGGTGAATACATTCGCCTGGTTCCTTATCCTGTTATCAGTGGCTTCATGAGTGGTATTGGCGGCATCATCATCATTCTTCAAATTAGCCCAATGCTGGGACACAACGCTCCTGCAGGAACTGTCGATGCCCTTTTTTACACGCCAACGGCAATTCTGGATATCAATTTTGTTGCCTTGTTTATTGGTGCACTAACGCTCGGCATAGCCTTTAAGTGGCCTTCCAAGTTAGCCAAATTTGTGCCGGGCCCCCTGGCTGCACTGGTAATTGGCACTATCCTCAGCCTTGTCATTGGCGGCGCGCCCATCCTCGGAGATATTCCTTCCGGCTTACCACAACTACACTTGCCAGAGTTCTCAGCCATTTCATTTTTATTATCGCTGAAGCTGCCTTTGTTCTGGCGCTGCTTGGTTCCATTGACAGCCTGTTGACATCGCTTGTTGCAGATAATATGTCCGGCACCAGACATGACTCAAATAAAGAACTGATTGGTCAGGGTATCGGTAATACCATTGCCGGCCTGTTTGGTGGCGCACCCGGTGCTGGTGCCACTATGCGTACCGTGGTCAATATTCGTACTGGTGGGCGCACAAGAATTTCCGGAATGATTCATGCGCTTCTTTTACTTGGCGTCGTACTGGGCCTTGGTGCTTATGCCAGTTACATTCCCAATGCTGTACTGGCAGGCATCCTGATCAAGGTAGGCCTGGATATTATTGATTGGAATTACATCAAAAATGCACATCGTGGTCCGCGTTGGGACCTGGCATTGATGCTCATTGTTGTCGGCCTGACAATCTTTGTCGACCTGATTACTGCAGTGGCTGTAGGCGTAGTTCTGGCCTCAATTGCCTTCGTTAAACAGGTTGCCCATGATCAAATGGAAAGACTGCGCAAGACTCACCTGATTCGTCACAATGCCACAACACGTGAAAAAGAAATAATTGATTTGCTCGGTGATAAGGTCAATATTTTTGATTTCAGCGGCCCTATGAGTTTTGGCGCAGCAGCTGACCTTGGTCACCATGCCCGCTCACAACTCGAAGGTGGGGCCCTGGCAATTATTCTCGACTTTTCCCGCGTGCCTTTTCTCGATGTCTCCGCAGCACTGGCCATTGAAACTGTTGCCAGAGATGCCGCGCAAACCAAGCGCAAAGTCTATCCCTGTGGAATGAATGAATCGGTAGAGTCGACTTTAAGCGCGCTGGAAGCAGACAAGCACATCGATCCAAGCAATCACTATGCAACGCGTGAAGAAGCCATGGAAGCTGCACTTACAATAATCCGTAGTGAGCAAAAAAATGAAAAATAAGCAGACCCAATAACGATCAAGCTGCATTGGCTTGCCATCCCCTTTGTCTTAAGCCTCTTACTTTAGCCCGCTTTATAAGCCGGCTTTTTTATACCTACTTTTCTTATAATTCTAATTTTGTTTGTTTTGCCCTAGCTTAGTGCAGCCGCACCAAAATAGTTGCAAATCTCTTCATTCAATTCTCGTTTTTTCACTAGAAAACCTCAAAATATTACATAACTCATTGTTTTAAATAGATATTAATTTGTTGGCACGGCTGTTGCTCTATATGACTTGTAAGCACATTAGCTTCACAAGGACGAGAAAGGGGTTTGCTGGTTTATCCATTACAAACCTAGGAGTTAAGGAATGAGTGCTAACAACAACTTGGCCACACAAACAAAACTTTGGAGAAAATGAATAATGAATAAATCGTCGCTGAAAAATTTCAAAAAGCCTTTGCTTACTTCAGTCATTACTTTGGTAGCTCTTGCAGCTTCTATTCCATCCCAAGCAGAAGTGACTGCTAATGCTGGAATTGCGAATAATTACATTTGGCGTGGATTAACTCAGTCAATTAATGAAGCAGTGGTTACTGGCGGAATTGATTATGCTAATGAAAACGGTTTTTATGCTGGTACTTGGGCTGCTAACATCTCTTATGATTCAGATGATGTTTATTCATATGAGCATGACATGTATTTTGGTTTCGGTGGTGAAGCTGGCAATGTCGCTTATGACATCGGCTACTTATACTATAATTACGATAGCCAGGCTGGTTTCGACTTTGGTGAAGTTTATGGTTCTCTAGGTTTTGGTAATTTCAGTGTTGGTCTTTCAGTATTAGCTAATGCAGAGCCTGATGAAGCACCTGGACAAGACTTCGGTTTTGGTAAAGCGACTTATTTATCAGCTGACTATGTCATTCCATTAGAAAGCGGCACTGAAATTGGCTTCCATATTGGTCGTCATGATGGTGATTTTGCTGAAGCATTTAATGGTGTTACTGATGACTATATTGATTATAACGTCAGTGTCTCTAAAGACGGTTTCAGCTTCATGGTTACCTCTACAAATCTAGGTTTCGATGATGACAATGATGGCAATGAAGACTATGCCAGCATGGCGCCTCGTGATAATGACAATGTGAAGTTTGTCGTTTCATACGGCATTGATTTTGCACTTTAAGTTTTTATAAAAAATTAATCAAAAAAGCCGGATTTAATCCGGCTTTTTTATATCTGTCATTTATCGCTGACGTTTTTGTTTGAAAAAATTACTGAGCAAGAGACTGCATTCTGCTTGCAGTACACCACCCTCGTACGTGGTTTGATGATTTAGAAAATCCTGCTCCAGAAAATGCCCCTGACTTGCTACCACCCCTGCTTTTGGCTCATTCGCGCCATAAACCAAGTGTTTAACTCTGGCATGCACGATAGCCCCTGCACACATACTGCAAGGCTCAAGCGTGACATAAAGAGTACTCTCTGGCAGACGATAATTATATGAGCGAGTCGCAGCATCACGGAGAGCTAGAATCTCAGCGTGTGCAGTTGGATCATGTAAAGTAATGACTTGATTAAAGCCCTCGCCGATAACGACATTATCTTTTACCAAAACTGCACCAATCGGCACTTCGCCTTTTTCTTCTGCGAGTTTGGCTAAATTAAAGGCAATTTGCATCCAATGTTCATGGTCATAATCCATAATAAGTGATTAAACAAAGGCCCTAACAATGAAAAATAATATCGAAGGACCAAGTAAACAACCAAGCCCGGTATAAAAAGTTGCAGTCATTGCGCCATAAGGCACTAACTTAGGATCAGTTGCTGCCAAGCCTGCAGCTACACCACTTGTTGTTCCCATTAAGCCTCCAAATACCATGGCTGATTGCGGGTTATTCAACCCAATGTGTTTGGCAATAATGGGCGTTCCAATCATGACCAATATGGACTTAACTAAACCAGCGGCAACACTCAATGCGATTATTTCAGAACTGGCTCCTAGTGCAGATCCTGTAACAGGGCCTACGATATAAGTCACTGCCCCAGCACCTATTGTTGTGATATCGACTGGATCAGAATATCCATAAGCAATAGCAACTAGAGCGCCAACAATAAACGATAGAACTACGCCAGCAAAAATAGAGACAACACCTGCTAAACCAGCCTTTTTTAATTCTTCTAGTTTGACGCCAAATGCAGTAGCGACGATGGCAAAATCCCGCATCATGCCCCCGCCCATTAAACCGACCCCTCCTAATAGAGTTAAATCGGCAACGCCATTATTTCCACCGGTTAACTTGCCACCAAAATAGGCAGCCACTAAGCCTAAGGTTATTGCAATAGCGGAACCATGAATACGGCCATGCGTAAATCTATCGGCAATAAGGTAGGAAACCCAAAGCGTTAGACCAACGACAGCAAAAGCCACCAACAAAGAATTTCTAATAAAAACTGTCTCAATAATGTCCATCAGATGTCTACTTCCTTGTTTTCCTTGACGCTTTTTGTACCTATCCTGCTAAGTAAAGGAACCAGCGCAAAGCTAACAGTAACCGCCACAACTCCTGCAACTATTGCTGTTATACCACCCTCGAAAGCTGCAACGACATTTTGTCTCGCTGCCATAGCAACAACAATTGGAATATACATCGCGCTCCAGAATTCGATGCCTCGACCTGACGCGCCTTCAACCAGGCTTTTAAAGCGAGAGGAATTACTAGCAAATACAAGGAACAACATGGCAATACCTACACCACCAACATTGGCTTCTACTTGCAACCAGACCCCTAGAGCTTCACCAATCAACATGCCTACAACTAGACAAGCTGACAACAATGCAACACCGTAAACCACCATGAGTTAATCCTTGTTTTTTTGATTATGCTTGGCGAAGTGTAGCAGTTTTAGTAAAGAAAGCAGGAGTGATAGATGGCTAAATATCTTAACGCAAAGATTAACTAATTCTTTTGTGGATTATGTCAGTCTTCCCGCAAGCTCAGTAAAACTATTCAGGCTTGCGTAAATAATAATTAAAAGGGTGACCCAGTGCTCTGGCATTGGCGAATAAAACCAGCATACCTTCCAATTCGTGAGCGTAACGGACCGGTCCGATATCTGATGTTTCGAACCCAATAGCTTGGGCCAGTTCTGCCACTTTAGCTTTGGCCACATCATCATTACCTGCCAGAGGAATAGTCACCAGGCCTCCTGCACTTGCTGGGTCAATCATCGTTATATAGTTCAAGGTATTAAATGCCTTAACAACGAATGCCTCTGGCAACATCGCTTGAATGATTTCCGCATTAGAGGTTTCTATTGCATGAACCCTAAGGCCATTCTCAAGAGTTTCGGTGGGATTGGTTACGTCTATAATGATCTTTCCCGATAAATCTCCCAGACCAGCTACCACCGACAAGGTGACAAGTCCTGGCACAGCAATAACTACTATATCGGCATCAATGACTGAATCGGCTGGAGTAGCCGCTGAAGCCCTATTACCGGTTTGTATCACTAATGCTTGTACATCATCACGCTGAGGGTCTCGCGAACCATAAATAATCTCATGACCTAAATCGGCAAATTTAGGTCCGAGCGCGGAAGAAACATTTCCTGTACCAATAATAGCAATGGTGTCGGCATTTGCCTGGGCAATAAGACTGAAAAAAAACACTACGGCCAAGCAAGTTGTGGTAAAAAATTTAATAATATAAGTATTCATATTATGAATTCCTTTGATCAAAAAATTAATTTTTATTTATTTTAATGCACTTCCTGTTTTTTCTAGGGTGTGTAGATCCTTAATTCTTCAATTAGCAAAGATCTACTCAAGATAAACTTATTAGTATTTTAAAATCAATATCTTATCTTCATATTTCCACTTTAAACCATAATAGTTTTTATGTAGCCCCTTGATAAATAAATAAGTTAATTTGCATTTTTTTAAAACTTGAATCCATTGTGCAATTATTCAAAACAGTACTTTTTCTGAACACATTTACAGTTTATATTGATTTTCAGTAGGATGGTGAATTTAATCTGTGAAAATAAACCCAATTTTTTCATAAACTTTGTCTTACACAAACTTAATGCTATTTTAATTAGCAGCTTAAAAAAACCAGAGCGATAACAAAAGAGATTAAATTGTAATGAAAAGAGTAAAACAGATTAGCCTTGCCTTTGCCTTATTAAGTATTTTTTTTATTAGCGCTTGTGAGCGAAATACAGATGAAGTCTCACTTGGAATCGACATTACTTTTGAAGAAGCCTCTGTCACCAGTTTGCAATCAATGATGCAGGATGGTGAATTAAGCGCGGTCCAACTTGTGGAGTACTACCTCAATCGTATAAGCGAAGTTGATCCTCAGTTGAATTCAATTTTAGAAATTAATCCTAATGCTCTGGAAATAGCCCAAGGCTTAGATGCAGAGCGCCTGAATGGACAAATTCGCTCTCCCCTTCACGGTATACCAGTATTACTAAAAGATAATATTGATACTACTAACATGCTGACAACGGCTGGAAGCCTGGCTCTAGAAGCCGCTCCATTACCGCTTGATGATGCCTTTATTGTTCAGCAATTAATAAATGCTGGTGCAATTATATTGGGCAAAACAAATTTAAGTGAATGGGCAAATTTCAGGTCTACAAGTTCTTCGAGTGGTTGGTCAGCTCGAGGCGGGCAAACTCATAATCCGTACGTATTAGATCGGACTCCTTGCGGTTCAAGTGCTGGTTCCGGCGTAGCAGTTTCTGCCAACTTAACTGTTTTAGCCGTTGGTACTGAAACTGATGGGTCTATTGTTTGCCCAGCGGCAATGAATGGGGTCGTAGGCATTAAACCCACACTGGGATTGATATCTCGCAGCGGCATCATCCCCATCGCGCATTCTCAGGATACTGCAGGACCCATGGCAAGAACAGTCACGGATGCCACTCATCTACTTAACGCGATGCTGGGAGTTGATCAAGACGATGCAATAACAATTCAAGCTGAAAGCCAACTAAGCAATGACTACACTGCCTTTTTGCAAAGTGATGGCCTAAGGGGCAAAAGAATCGGTGTAGTCAGGCAACTATTTAACAACAACCCTGTCTTGAATGAATTATTGGAAAACCAACTTGATATTTTGAGAGAGGGTGGCGCCACTCTTATTGATGTTGAATTTAATTCGTTCCCGGAATTAGGTAATGCAGAATTCGAAGTTTTACTTTATGAGTTTAAAAATGACCTGAATCAATACCTACAACAACGAGGTGGAGAATATCGATCATTGGAGCAACTGATAGAGTTTAATCGCAATAACGCGCAGTTAGAAATGCTTCATTTTGCTCAGGAGCTGTTTGAGATGGCTCAAGCTAAAGGCGAATTAACGGATGTCGATTATCAAACGGCTCTACAAGTTTCGAAGCGACTGGCTCAAGTTGAAGGCATAGATGCGCTTATTGCCGAACACCAATTAGATGCCTTTGTTGCCCCTTCAAACGGAGCGGCTGATTTAATTGATCTCGAAAACGGAGACTCAGGAAACAGTTACATACCCAGCTCTACATTAGCTGCAGTTGCTGGATACCCTAGCATCACTGTGCCAGCAGGTTTTATTAATGAACTGCCAATTGGAATATTGTTTTTTGGTACGGCTTTTTCGGAGCCGGGCTTACTTGCCATTGCTTATGCGTATGAACAACGTGGACAAGCTAGGCGTGCACCAACTTTCCTAGAATCCTCATCAGAAACTTCTAATCCCACGAAATAAACGCCTTCAACCAGGCTTTTAAAGCGAGAGGAATTACTGGCAAAAACAAGAAACAACATGGCAATACCCACACCACCGACATTAGCTTCCACCTGTAACCAGACCCCCAAAGCTTCTCCGATCAACATGCCTACAATCAGACAAGCTGACAACAAAGCTACACCGTATACCACCATGAGAATTTCCTTGATTGTCTTTTTATTATTTATTTAGGGGGATAGTAGCAGTTTCAACAGCAAAGCAGCAGTCGAATGAACGGGTATTTTTTATAAACTAATTCATAGAAAATACAGGGTAATCTATGCCAGAAAACACTTCAGGAATATGAATCCTAAAAGAGCGTCTTGTGGAAATTGTTTGCGCCCCCTGCCACTTTGTTATTGTCATCTAATAAACAAGCTTAATAACATCTGGCCTATACACTTGGTACAACATAAACGAGAACAAAAACACCCACTTGGTACCGCCAGAATAGCCCAGTTAGCTCTTAATAAACTCCACACCTTCCCAATTAAAGATAAGGCCGTGTTTTCTTTTCAAAAAGAAAATTCTCTTGCTTGGGAAAAGGCTGTTTTGATCTATCCAGACAAACAAAGTAAAGACATCTCCGAGCTTTCTGATCAAGCTCCCCGCTCATTAGTATTTCTCGATGCTACCTGGAAAAAGAGTACTTCAATACTGCTTAGTTCACCCGAACTTCAGGAGCTTCCACGATATAGCTTTAAGGCTGATCCAGCCCCACGATATTTAATTCGCAAAGCTGCAAAAGCCAACTATTACTCGACACTTGAAGCAATTTGCCTGGTGTTAGGAAGCCTCGAGAAAAGTCCGGAAAAATACGAAAAATTACTTGAAGTGATGGACTGGATGGTTGCTCAACAAATTAGCTATATAGAAAGTAATATTTAACTCACCCAACACTTTGCACGAATTTCCTACGCTTGTGTAACTGTTGCAATTCAATAGGTTACGCGATCGCCATTTGCAAAATGTGCGAAAAAATATTTTATATTCATAGTATGCGAAAAACTTGTCTGTACTCTAACTACTCATATGGTAATTTTTCATAATCCTCAGCATATATTTCCTTTAAGGGTATTGACAAGTTAACTCCATAAATTTGATATATTCAACCTATGAATACATCAAATCGACTCTATAAGCGTCACCGCTTCCCTACTGAAATCATCCAATATGCCGTGTGGTTCTACTTCGTGTTCAATCTCAGCCACCGAGACATTGAAGACCTTCTTGCTAAACGTGGGATTCAAGTTAGTTACGAAGCCATCCGCTTGTGGTGCAATAAATTTGGGCCGAAATATGCAGCTAAACTGAGAAGGAAGCATCAAGGTTATGGTGATACATTCTTCATAGACGAAGTCTTTATCAAAATAAATGGAAGGCAGCATTACCTTTGGCGAGCAGTCGATCAAGATGGCGAAGTAGTTGATATATTTCTACAGAAACGACGAGATGCAAAAGCCGCAAAGTGCTTCTTTAAACGGCTTTTAAGAAAAAATAAAAGTGAACCCAGGAAGATAGTGACGGACAAATTGAGAAGTTATGGTGTTGCACATAGAGAACTTATTCCTGACTCGATTCATGACACTAGTCAATATGCTAATAATCGTTCAGAACTTTCACATCAACCAACTAGAGTTAGAGAGCGAGGGATGAGGAAGTTTAAATCTATACCTCAAGCTCAGCGATTCTTGAACACCCATGCTGCTGTTTATAATTTATTTAACCTAGGAAGACATTTAGTTTCAGCAGAAAATTATCGATATTTCAGACTTCGCGCATTTACGTCTTGGGAAAATGCAGTGGCAGCTTGAAAGGAAAAATTGATAGTCTTTTTCGATTTAAGACGTTAACTTGTCAATATCGACATTAGCTTTTCTGCCTGCCCAATTAATCGAAGATATCCTCGCCGGGAAACAGGACCCTAACCTTACTATTAAAAACCTCTGCTAAAACCTTTTAATCAAAGTTGGCTGTTAATTCAGTTTTTAGCAGAAAACACTCTTAGAAATTTCGCTCCAAACTAAAACTTAGACAATTCTCCTAACAATAAAATGCTCAGCAGACCTAGGGTTCGAATCCCCTTCGTGATTCTCTAACTCAGTTTTTTGACAGAGCACTTTTTTGATGAGAATTCTTTATAAAAAGCAAAAACTTACCTTAGAAAGGGACTCGAAAATAGCCAGTAGAGAAAGTTATCTATATCGCTTTAAAAAGTGATCTCAGGGAGCACTTTAATCAACGAAGCTTATAAATTAAGTTAGAGTTATCAAAGAGATACAGCAGAACTGCTGGACCTTGGAGAAACTGCAAGACTGTATGGCGGTGTGTAGAGTCTCCTGCGAAACCTGCTCTTTTTTTCCCTAATAACAGGGTAAAAAACAGGGAATTCCCTGCCTCCACTGCCCTATTCTCTTAGTAATCTGTAATTTATCCCTATATTTCAATATATTAAAATAATTTTCCAATATTCAGATAAAAATTAACAGGGAATATCAGGGAAGCCTTAATGTCCGCTATCGGCCAAAAGCGTATAATGGACGTTTCATATTATTCGCATTTTTGCTTTGAACCTGGTTAGTTTTCAACTCATAAATTAATTTTGAATTAAATGGCAAGTTACGGGATCCCGGACTTTTCTTAGTAAGCTTAGAAAAAATGAATGTTGCTATTTAATTTTCTGGATAAGATAGAATACCCCTTAAGTTTTATTAAATTTAGCTGGATTGCTTGATAGATGTTCTCTGCTGTAAATCTCCGATTAATACAAAACTACACAAGCCTTGCACTAGCATTGTTTGTTTTGAATTTTGCGCTAACTTTTCATAACGTCTGGCCCACATTGGGCATCACCACTCGTTTCGAACTGTCTGTTGAAATAGCAATATTGATTCTTGCCCTGACACTTTATTCACGACTGATGACGAAAATATCCCCGCACATCCTCACGCTACTTGCATTAATGCTGACGGTGATGACGCTCGCTCGCTATATTGAGGTGACTGCCCCGGCGCTATTTGGGCGCAGTGTTAATCTTTATTGGGACGCTCAATACCTGCCGGACGTTGCCAAAATGCTGGCTGAAGTCGCAAACCCGTTTCAGATTGTTATGGTGTTAGCTGGTGCTTTATTTGGTGTGACTGTGATCTTCTTTGCTCTGCGTTTTGCGTTGGTTAGTGTTACTCGCCGATTTTCCGACCCGAAAGAACTGCGAATGCTCAGCCTTCTAATGGCAATATTAACGCTGGGTTATTTTATAGGGCATGTGAATCAACCCATCCATACCCTAAAATACTACTCCTTGCCCTTAACCAAGACTTACTGGGGGCAGGTAAAGTTTATTAGTTCAGTGATGGCCAATGAGGCCAGTGACGTGATACCGCCTAGTGAACCTTTGAGTGACTTTGATTTGTCAGGTCTCAACGGCAGTGATGTTATCGTTCAGTTTATCGAATCCTACGGTGCTACTGCCTATGATACAGCTAGTATTGCGGAGATCATTGCCCCAGCCCAGCAAAACTTTTACAACAGTGTTCGTGATACAAACCGTCGAGTGGTCTCGGCCTTTATTGAGTCCCCTACCTTTGGTGGTAACTCATGGTTGGCCCATGCCAGCTTTATGACCGGACTGGATATAAACCAATTGTCTACCTACAACCTGCTTATGACACAGCAGCGCACAACATTGTCTGACAAGTTTGCGGCCCAAGGCTACCAGCCAATAGCCTTAATGCCAGGCTTACAAGCCGATTGGCCAGAAGGGGCTTTTTACGGTTTTGATTCTATCTATGGTGCAGAGGAAATTGCGTATAAAGGCCCAGAGTTTGGATGGTGGAGAATTCCTGATCAGTACTCACTGACTCAACTACACGACCTTGAAATATCGAAGCATCCTCGTCAGCCATTGTTCCTGTTGTTTAACACTATCACCCCACATATGCCGTTCCGCCCGACACCTCCCTATCAGCCAGATTGGTCTCGTCTGCTGACTGATAAACCTTATGACCAGCAGGTTGTAGAAGAATCACTTTCACTTTTACCGGAATGGACTAATCTGCAACCCGCCTATGCCGGGACGCTGGCCTATACCTTTACTTATTTAAGTGGGTACTTGCGCAACTATCCAGATGATGACTTTGTCTGGATAATACTGGGCGATCATCAACCTCTAGCCGCTGTCAGTGGTCAGGATGTCCGCTGGGACGTCCCGGTTCATATTGTCTCAAACAATAATAAAATTATCGAAGACTTGCTGCAAAAAGGTTTTGTGGAAGGAATGACACCGACAAGCCAACCTATCAGCAACATGCACGACTTACCAATCACATTACTCTCTGTGTTTTCTAATTGAAGATGAAGAACTTATCTGGTTCGACCTTGCTGGTGATGATCATCTGTGCCGCACTTACGGTAGCTGTCTGGTCCATGTTGAGTAAACCCTACACCGCACCCGATTGGCCTGAGAGCATCACAGGCTTTGCTTTTTCACCCTATCAAAAAAATCAGGACGGTAATGGCGATATCCAGCCTGATCTGGAAGAGATAGATGCTGATCTCGAGTTGCTTTCCGGCTTAACACAGGCCGTGCGCACCTATAGCACCGAGGGCGTTTTCTTTGAGATACCACACCTTGCCGCCAATCATGGCTTGAACGTCACTGTTGGTGCCTGGCTGGACACTCGTTTAGATAATAATTCGCAGGAAATAGCTGGGGCGATAGCACTAGCACAGCAAGTCAATGTCACGCATGTTTTGATAGGCAACGAAGTGTTGTTACGAAATGATCTGTCGTTGCAGGCATTAATTACTTATCTGGATCAAGCCAGAGATGCGATTGAAAAACCGGTCAGTACAGCTGAAACCTGGAAAACCTGGGTTGATTATCCACAGCTGGCAGAACACGTGGATTTCATCGCCGTACACATTCTGCCTTACTGGGAAGAAATCGATGTTACACAAGCAGTCGCATTTACCGCGGAAAGGGTGGCGCAATTAAAAGAGCTGTTCCCGGACAAACCTCTTGTCATTGCAGAGGTGGGTTGGCCCAGCGAAGGGCGTACTCGTAATGCCGCGGTTTCCTCACCTGCTAACCAAGCCTGGTTTTTGAGACAGTTTTTGGATCTCGCTGGAATTGAGGGCTATGAGTATTTTCTTATGGAGGCCTTTGACCAGCCTTGGAAACGTAAGAACGAAGGAGCAGTGGGTGCCTACTGGGGGATCTATGATGTCGAGCGGCAAGCCAAGTTTGCTTTTAATGGTCCCATCATCAACATCCCTGCATGGCAATTATTTGCATTGATTTCTATCACTGTAGGCATCTTAATTTTGAGTCTTTATTATCTTGTTAGTAACACCATAACTAACAGGGGCAAAATCCTGCTGGCTGGTATTGTCTTCGGACTGACGACTTTGGTGGCTTGGTTGATTGCCGACTATGCCACCATGTATATGACTCTGGCAGGTATTATCACGGGCATAGTATTACTTTTTCTGATGCTGGCTATGGTGCTGCTGATATTGTCTGAGGCTCATGAATGGATTGAGGCGCACTGGGTAAGCCACCGTCGCAGACAGCTCCGCTTGGATAACAAAACTCAAAAACCTCAAGCCATGGTGTCTATCCATGTCCCGACGTTTAACGAACCGCCTGAAATGATGATTCAGACCCTGAATGCATTAGCTAATCTCGAATATGAGAATTATGAAGTCATTATCATCGATAACAATACGAAGGATACAAAAGTCTGGCAGCCAGTGGCATTACATTGTGAAAAACTGGGGGAAAAGTTTCATTTTCATCATGTAGACCCTTTAAGCGGATTCAAGGCTGGCGCCCTGAATTATGCCCTACACCGGACCAGCAAAGCAGCAGCCATAGTTGCCGTTATTGATAGTGATTATGTTGTTGATAGCAACTGGTTACGTGATCTTGCACCTGCCTTCGATGAGCCAAAGGTTGCTATAGTTCAGGCCCCCCAGGATTATCGGGATGAAGAAGACAACGCTTTCAAAGCTATGTGTAATGCCGAATACCAAGGCTTTTTCCAGATCGGGATGGTGACTCGAAATGAACGCAACGCCATAATTCAGCACGGGACTATGACATTGATACGCCGCGAGACCCTAGACCAAGTTGGCGGTTGGGCAGAATGGTGTATCACTGAAGATGCCGAGCTGGGGTTGCGCATATTTGAGGCGGGTTATGAAGCTAGTTACACCTCGCAAAGTTATGGCCGTGGACTCACCCCTGACACTTTTATCGATTATAAAAAGCAGCGCTACCGCTGGGCCTATGGGGCCATGCAAATCTTGAAAAAACATTTTCTTGAACTATTCATCTCGAATGCGAGCCACCTATCTATGGGACAACGCTATCACTTTATTGCCGGCTGGTTACCATGGCTGGCACAAAGCGCTAACCTGATATTCAGTGTCCTAGCCATCATGTGGTGTGCGGGCATGATATACGCACCAGAGAGCTTTGAGGCACCTCACCTGGCCTTCTCAGTATTCCCCATCCTGTTTTTCAGTTTTAACCTGATAAAACTCTTTCACCTTTACCTCTTCAGACTCAAAGTCACACTAATCAAAGCCATTGCCGCCGGCATCTCCGGGTTGTCACTATCGCATACTATCGGCAAAGCAATGCTGGTTGGCCTGTTTACCAGTGACCAACCGTTTGTGCGGACACCGAAAAAAACAGCCGCTCGTGTGCTTTCCGCAGCCACTGCCTCGGCCTTTGAGGAAAGTGCGTTATTTCTCGCCTTTATGTTTGCCATCTATACACTCGCAAAACTGCCTCACATCGAATCCCCTGACTTCAGCCTGTGGATTATCTTGTTGATTATTCAATCAATACCCTATGCAGCAGCACTAATAACTTCACTTATCAGCGCTTGCCGGCTACCCAGTCCAATAGTCGATATCAATAAACTTATAAAGACCAGTTTCGGTAAGGAATCCAATGAATAATGAGCGACATTTGGATAAAGCTATGAAATCGATAGGTACTCATGGAATTCCACTATGAGGAATATGCGACAACTTTCTTGCTTTCAAGATATTGTTCGTGATTTTGGCTTGATGAGCTATTGTCCTTGGGATCTAATTCGATATGGAGGCTTTAAACCTTATATTGATTTTTTTGGAAACTACCCTGCAAGTCTGGATTATGGGCAATGCTTCCCAGCTGGTCATGCCAGTGGCGGTTATAGTTGGTTTGGATTGTATTTTTTATTAAACACTACTTTTACCCATACAAATATATCGGCTTAGCTTTCCCTATAATTCTTGGGCTTTCCGATTTGAAACTACCAGTAGGGCCAGTACCCCCCCATAGAAAGCCGTAAAATTATCGTATATTCATCATAAAGCAATTTAGAGAATCTAAATCATGAGCAAGCCTGGCGAAACTGACATTAAAAGAATAATTTCTGCTTGTTGTTATTCAAAACAAGGATTAATAGCATGTTGGAAAATGGAAGCAGCGTTCCGACAGGAACTCTTTGCCTGCATCTTACTAATACCGTTGGCTATTTATTTAGGTGTTGGAGGCGTAGAAAAAGCACTTTTGGTAAGTAGTTGCTTATTAGTATTGATAGTAGAGGTATTAAATTCTGGGATTGAGGCCGTTGTTGATCGCGTTAGCTCAGAGCATCATGAGCTTTCGGGCTTGGCAAAAGATCTAGGCTCTGCTGCCGTGATGTTAAGTATTGTGAACTTTATAGTTATTTGGATTCTTCTATTGCTTTGGTAGCTTTTTAAAATTACTACACTAACAGATTACATTCGTGTTAAAGAAATGTCCGCTTTGGATAGAAAGCGGACATTAAGAAAGTCTTATGATTAACATTGTTAAAAAGTCCGATTTTGGGGTAAAAATATACCTTTGGAGCTGTTTTTGGTTAACGTCTGCTTTCTATCCAAAGCGGACGTTACTTGCTATGTAGTTAATATCACGCTCATACTGTCTTCTATTGACCCAAGGAGGGCATAAAATGGACGTATGGACAGCCATAGGAATGATAGTAGTTTTAATCGTCGTGATAATTTCTTTATTTTGGTCAAAACGAAAAATTGATAAACAAATAGAAAAGGATGAATAATGTCTGCTTACGACCCAAAGCAGACACTCAGCATCCAGGAATAAAAATTTCGACCGATGTTAATAAAAAAAGTATCAATTTATAAGGAGAATAACGAGATGACGATTTCACGCAGAAAAGCAGTAGGACTTTTAGGGACTGTTAGTCTGTTATCCAGTGTATCTGCAATAGCGCAATCACAAACAACTAGTTCAAGTACAGGGCCGTCTGCCATTGAATCATCTGAAATATATGATCCGATTGGTCTAGAACTGGTTATGAATATCAACGTCATTTGCAGTCAGCCTGAATCAATGGGGCCTGAAGACAATGCTGCAGACGGTACTCGTGATAATCTCTGGCCGATAGTTGGTGGTCGATTTTCAGGCCCAAACATCAGTGGTTCTGTTATCCCAGGGGGGGGTGATTTTCCTGTAGTACGTCCAGATGGAGTGACCATTATAGATGCACTTTATCGCTTAAAAACTGATGATGATTATCAAATTATCATTCATAACAAAGGGCTGGGTTATGAAAATGGTATATTCCGCCTTAATCCTGTATTCAACGTTAGTGGCGATAAATATAGTTGGTTAAGAGAATCCACTTTCGTTGCTAATCTCATTTTCCCTACTCCTGATGCGCATAAGATTCCAATGGGAACAGACGAAAACGACCGACTTATCCAAGTCTTTAGACTAACCTAGTTAAAAACAAAGAAAAGTCAGGTAAATCAATCTATCCATACAAAGGTCTTTATACTTATGATCCTATATACGAAATGATAATGTCCGCTTTTGGCCGAAAGCAGACATTTTAATAAGTTTCAGTAATACTATTTATCGGAAACAGAGATGCCGGCGAGATCTCGAAACTGAAGCCATAAGAGTGAACAATATACTAAATCCTGTTGTTAGAAGAGCAAGCTGCATAAGCAAAAAGTTCAGAGTGATTTTTTACCCCACTTCAAGCCACTAACTCATCACAATCACCGAGTTCACCGTGGTTCGATCCGACGTTGCCTGATGACCATCCGCTGTTCCTTCCAGGGGATAGGTTGATGTGACTAGGGACTCAGCATCGAAAAGGCCTGCTTCAATTAGACTGACATAGCGTGGCATATCACGTTTCATATGGGTTCCACCAAACTGACTTGATAAATGATTTTTTGAAGAATTTGACCATCTCCCCCCTGGAAAAGATACATTACCGTCCTGTCCTATTCCGCAGGTTAATAAATCGCTGCCGGCTGGGCAAAGATCCCAAGCCTGTTGCAGTGGAAGGATGCCTGTAGGATCAGGGCCCACTTCCAGTTTGGGAGGAAAACGATCACCACCAACAGCCTCTATAACAAGGTCTGGGCCAAGATGTCTTCCTCCGAATCGGGGACGGCCACCGGAATAAAACGAATCTGATTCTCCCTGGCACAAATAGCGAATCTGATCCACCAATTGATCGCCTTCGACGTTAGGATCGAAGACTGACGTTGCCCCGAACTGCAGAGCCAACTCACGGCGTACACTAATTGGTTCTACCACAATAATCTGAGCTGCACCCATAAGGCGTGCACCCTGAACAGCACTCAAACCGATTGGTCCGGCACCAAATATGGCCACAATAGAACCTGGGGTTACAGGTGAAAGTGTCATTGTCATGCCGAGTCCAGTCCCAGAGACACAGGACAGTAATGCTAGCTCAGCTGGTGGATGGGTAGAATTTACCGCAACGCACGATTGCTCAAGTGCCACCATTAACTCGGCATGCCCGCCTATATTAAGATCTCCTACGACATCAACACCATCACTGGTCTGCGCGATAACCAGAGGATCAACCGTTCCATAACATCTGTCCGCACGACCACGTAAACAGTTGTAACACTCACTGCATTCTGGCGTGACACCAACAATAACCCGATCCCCTACCTTAACACGCCTTACCTGAGGCCCTACGGCTTCTACTATCCCAACGCCGCCATGCCCAAGGATAATAGCGCCCCCTGGATTAGCCATAGTCACACCTTGGGCACCGAGCATCATGCTTACATTGGAATAACAACACTGACTGGCTTCAGTACGGATCACTACCTGGCGACCATCAATCGGCAACAGCGTTAGCTCCTCAACTCCGCCTGTTATACCCTCACCCATCTCGCGGTGAACCCAGGCACGAAATTTTCTTCCTGCCATATTATTCGATGATCCAGAGGTGGAAGAACTGGCTGATTGTGCTGCCGCTGAGCTGGCAACCGCTGCAGCGCCAACAGTACCGGCAACGGCAATGGCACTTTGCTTTAATGCATCACGTCTTGAAATTGTACTGGGTGCTTCTATTTTAGTTTTTGGGAACTTCTTATCTGATGTTTCCTTCATTCTCTGCCTCCAGTTTTTTGTGTTAAGTTGGTAAAGTATTTATGTGTTACTGCTAATTTAACTTTACTTATTAGGTTGATAATTCATCAATAGTACAATAATACCCAGTAAAATAAATTCCAATCATTAGAAATTAAAGCTAATTCAAAAAGATATTATTGATTGAAAGGCCCTCAACCCGACGGTATAGATTTATTACCGGGCGAAACTGATCATTCTTGTAATAACTGAATTAGCTGTGATGATGGTGGCGCCATGTCGGAACCCAGCAATTTAACTGAACGAGTTTTATCTTATAAAATGCAATAAAAGAGGAGAGAAAATGCAACAAAAGAGAAAGTTTAGAAGAAATTGTTTTAAAACCTTTTATTGTGAATGAATTATTGAGTTAATAATCTTCTATTCTATTATCTGAATACCTAGCTAAATTTTACTATTAAATAATAATCAAAAAGGTAAAAATATGCGGCAATACAAATTTGTTCCAGCCACTATTGTAGTCGTCTTACTATCTTTTAGTTCTATAAATTCCACCACTGCACAGCCAAGACAATCTGATGAGGGTTTTGATATTTCTGGTATGTGGTCGGCTTTGGTACTGGAAGACTGGTATGACAGATTACCGGGTGGAGCTCTTGGAGAATATACGGGCATTCCAATAAATGAAGCGGCCAGGCAAAAAGCTGAATCATGGGATGCATCCATATTGTCTCAACCTGAACGCCAGTCACAACCACACCCGGCCCAATACTCTTTTCGTGGTCCGTTCCCTAACTTGCGTATTGACCGAATATTGGAACCAGTAACCGACCGCGTTATTGGTTATACAACTAATGGAACTTATGGTCGTGCGGATCGAACCATCTGGCTTGATGGCAGGCCTCACCCCTCTGAGCGCCTTAGTCTGCACCAATGGAACGGCTTTTCCACTGGAGTGTGGGAAGATGGTGTGTTGGTTGTTACCACAACGCATATGAAATATGGTGTTTATCAGAGAAATGGTGTTCCAGCCAGCCCTTATGCCCGCATGACAGAGTTTTGGTTTCGTAATGGTGAGCATCTCACCATGGTGAGTTATATCGAAGACCCAATTTATCTGGAAGAACCCATGGTTCGAAGTCAGACCTGGATATGGAATCCACCACAAACAGTTGGCCCGAGAGAAGCTTTTGAGCCTGTGGAGGAAGTTGCTATGGATCCAGGATGGGTACCTCACTGGCCCTTGGGTACAGAACATTCAGAAATGGCGGACAGACTTGGTATTACAGTAGAGGCAACTGGCGGAGGTAGTGTCACACTTTACCCTGAGTATCGTGAAACACTGCGTCAAATGCGTGAAGAGTTTGACCGAAGCCGGGCAGGGGAATAGGAGAGCTATGATGAAGTTACCTCAAAGAACTAAGCATAAATTTCTTATGTGTACTCCACTAATTCTGCTCAGCATGTTGGTAATTGAACCGACATTGGCACAAAGACCGGAGCCGTTTGCAGCAGGTAGTGACGAGGTTGAGATGATACACGTACAAGGTAACATTTTCATGATCGCAACTGCGGGCAGTAATATTGCTGTTCTGACGGGAGAGCAGGGGCTCATAATCGTTGATAGTGGCAATAATGAAGCAACTGAAAATGTTGTTGCAGCAATAAAAGAATTAAGTCCTTTGCCGCCACGTTTTCTCATCAATACCGCTGCGCTGCCTGGGCATCTGGCTGGTAATGCGGCGATTTCCCAGATTGGACAATCGCTCCCAGGCATTGGAGCAACACAAGGCGGGGCTGGTATCCCAATTGTAGGGCATGCCAATGGTTTAACAATTTTAGTGACCGGGTTCATTGACGAGATTCCTTACGAGAAATGGCCAAATAATACTTTTTTTGGAGATAGTAAGGCTCTTTATCTAAATGGAGAGCCTATCGATATGGAGCATCAGCCTGCTGCAATCACTCAATCAGACATTTTTGTGCATTTTCGCCAATCCGATGTGCTTGTAACAGGTGATATTTTCGACATCACTTCCTACCCGCACTTTTATCTTGAGCTAGGTGGATCTTTACAAGGGGTAATTGATGCGCTTAATCGAATTATTGACATCACTATTCCCGAATTCAACCAGCAAGGGGGCACTTTGGTTATTCCTGGTCATGGGCGAATAGCTAGTGAATCGGATGTAGTTGAATACAGGGATATGCTCACTATTATTCGGGATCGTGTGCAGGTCATGATCAATGAAGGCAAATCTTTTGAAGAAGTTTTAGCAGCTCGGCCCTCTCTAGAATATGACGGGATTTATGGCTACGAGTCTGGGGACTGGACGACACGCATGTTTTTGGAGGCAGTGTATGAAGATCTGCGCTAAACGATTATTACAAACACCATTTATTCAATGCATGCAGCTAATGTTGTGCTTGGCACTTGGATTGTCTTTTACGACGCCAGCTTTTGCGCAGTTAAGTCTTCGTGGGCCGATACCAGCTGCAGCACCTGGTAGAGCTGAAGCGCCAATAGATTTAACGGGCACCTGGGTATCTGTAGTAACAGAAGACTGGGCTTATCGTATGTTGACGCCGGCTATTGGAGATACCATGAGTGTGCCAGTCAATGAAGCGGCTATTGCAGTTACTAATAATTGGGATCTTGAGGCTGATAATGCAAATGGAATGCAATGCAGGGCATTTGGGGCAGCAAGAATTATGCGGGTTCCAACAAGATTACAAATAAGCTGGGAAGATGACTATACCTTGCGCATAGATACAGATGCCGGTTCTCAAACCCGTTTGCTGAATTTCTCATCCGAAGGTAGGCGTCCTTTATTAAGTATGATGTTGCAAGAAGCAAACAGGGAAAGATCCTGGCAGGGCTACAGCGTAGCAGACTGGGAAAATATCATGATAAACCGTGGACCGAGTTTCAATCGGACTGAAAGAGCGCCTCCTGCAGGTGGGGCATTAAAAGTTATTACTTCACAAATGCAACCCGGCTATTTAAGGCCTAATGGTATTCCTTATAGTGAAGACGCTATTCTTACTGAATATTTCAATCGCTTTACTCCACCTTTAGGCGATGAATGGTTTGTTGTTACGACAATTGTGGATGACCCTACGTATCTAGAGATGCCTTATGTGACTACTACTCATTTTCGTCGTGAATCTGACAATTCAAAATGGAACCCGACGCCCTGTGAAACATGGGCTCCACCGGAAGGAGCTGTTGCACCAGGGTTTTAGGTGCTATTTTAGGAGTTGCAAGACAGGAATTGACAAGCTAATGCCCTAAGTCAAAAAACACTATCAATAGTTTATATCTATATTGGCGTTGCTTTTCCCCAACACGCAAAGACTCACACTCTGAAATTTTGATAATGATTTACATAGACTAAATGTCTTACATTGTGAATTAAAGGTCTGCTATTGGCCGTTAGCAGATATTAGGAGTAAAAGGTGCACGAGAAAGTATTACAAAAATCTATTTATTCAATAACTCCCGGGGCCTCTTTACTATTTATAAGTATTTCCGGCTTAATGCTTTTGTTGGTCCTTATGGGATTTGGTAATTCGCTTTTTCTTAGGCCATTAAGCGATTCCCAGCCTTTGCCTCTGACTGTTCTCGCACATGGCGTCATCATGACCGTTTGGTATATAGGAGTATTCATCCAAGCAATCTTGATCAAATCACAGCAATTTAAAATACATCTTCAGATGGGATGGTTTATTTTTGGTGTTGGAATTATTGTCATTATATGGAGTGGTGTCGTCACTTTAATGTTTATTCCAGCACGAATAGCAGCAGGAGCAGATGTTGAATCAAGAATATTAGTTTTTTCATCAATCGTGTGGGGAGATATAGCCGCACTTTGTTCATTTATATTGTTTTTTGGCTTGGCTATCATTAAGAGAACGCATAGCAATTTACACATTCCTCTGATGATTTTTGCATCATTGAGTATCTTAGAGCCTGCTTTGTTTCGTATTTGGGGTTGGGAAATATTCAGTGGAGTAGACCGTAATCTGTCATCATTATATATATTATTAATGTTTTGCCTGTTACTTGTAGCATATGAATATGTAAACACGCGAAGAGTTCAATCAATTACTCTATTTGGAATTTTTGTCCTGTTAGGATTTCGTGTGATTGCTCTATACATAATTAGTGATTCAGATATTGGATATTCTTTCATTAGATCACTTTATTAAAGACTAATTAATGTCTGCTTTTGGCCGAAAGCGGACGTTAGACAAATTTATTTTAATTCCGGTAATTCGCCTTACAGGGAATATGTTTTTATTTCAAAAACCCTATATCACACCGACATCATCACCCAACTTATTGAGTTGACTTCCTGCCCCAACAGAGCGTCCATGTGCATAGGAGGTAATAAATGGCACACACGACGCTCGATGCATATCACGGGTTATCACTAGAAGAACTCAAGGTCTTGTGGGTGAAAGTGTTTAATAGATCATCCCCACCCTTTGCGAGAAAAGATTTCTTAATCGGCAATCTAGACTATTACCAGAACACCCCCATGAATCAGCAACTTTGCCGCAAAACTAGCAAAAAGCTCCATCGGCTCTACTTAGAATTTCAGCAAAATCCTAATTACCAGCCAGATGGCAGTAAATCACACCTAAAACCAGGCACACGCCTTGTCCGGGAATGGAAAGGTGATGTGTATACCGTCACCGTCACTCAACATGGCTTTGAATACCAAGAAAAGGCCTATAACAGCCTTTCAGCTATAGCTCGGCTCATCACCGGGACACAATGTTCAGGCCCTGCATTCTTTGGCATAACAATTGGAGGGGGACAATAGCATGAAGAAGCTATGTGCGATCTATACCCGAAAGTCACATGCTGAGGGCTTAGACCAGGAATTTAATTCACTGGATGCCCAACGAGAGGCCAGTGAAGCCTTTATTAAAAGCCAACAACATGAAGGCTGGATATGTGACAAAACACGCTATGACGATGGTGCCTATTCCGGAGGCAATATTGAGCGCCCTGCCCTCACCCAACTACTAGACGATATTACTGATGGCAAAATACAGGTAGTCGTCGTATATAAAGTAGATAGATTGACACGTAACTTAGCGGACTTTGCCAAGCTCATCGAGCTCTTTGATAAACATGAAGTGTCCTTCGTCTCGGTAACCCAACAATTCAACACAACAAGCTCAATGGGAAGATTAACACTGAATGTCCTGCTCTCTTTCGCTCAATTTGAGCGCGAAATCACCAGTGAGCGAATCAGAGATAAATTTAAAGCATCAAAAGAAAAAGGCATGTGGATGGGCGGCTATGTCCCTTTAGGCTATGAAGTAGAAGAAAGGAAATTAATCATTAACCCGGTTGAAGCAGAAACCATTAAATACATATTTGAGCAGTACTTATCACTAGGTAATGTCCGGAAACTCAAGATAAACATAGATGATAAGCACATCGTTAGCAAAGTCAGGATTAGCAGCAAAGGCATTAAATCAGGCGGCAAACCCATATCGCGGGGTAATTTATACAAAATACTGGGTAATCCCATCTATAAAGGCGACATACGCCATAAAGATAAGACCTACCTTGGTCAGCATAAAGCAATAATTGATGAAGATACCTGGTTAAGAGTACAGGCATTACTGCAAACAAATAATGACTCGGCTAAATTTGGATTAAGGGCTAAACAACCCAGTATCTTGGCAGGCATACTACATGATGATAGAGGCAATGCCATGAGTCCCAGTCATGCTGTTAAAAATGGTAAACGTTATCGTTATTACACAAGCCAAGCACTTGTTAAGCAACAATCTAAAAAAGCAGGCTCCTTATCAAGAATCCCAGCAGGTGAGGTAGAAAACTTTGTGTGCCTAAAAATCCAAGAGCTGCTTTTGAATGAAGCTGGGCTTTGTAATCATATAGACCACGTACCACATGAAACTGAGCACTTGATTCAGCAAGCCAAGGCGCTAGCTACTGATATCAGCAATACGCCCAGCCTTCTCAAAAAAATCGTGACTAAAGTCACGCCAACAAACAAAGATATAACAATATTTATTTCTCAGGCATTGTTGCATAAAGCATTAGACCTACCCCCTCCTCAAAATGAAGCAACAATAGAACTAACAGAGAAAATAAAATTGAAGCGATGCCAAGGTGAGAATAAACTTTGTCTTGAAAATGGCAAATCCACCAATGAAGAGAATATTAATACAGTGCTTATCAAAGCTGTCTCTCGAGGCCATGTTTGGAATCAAATGCTGATAGACGGAAAAGTTAAAACAATTAAAGCTTTAGCCGAGCAAGAAAATATATCACCCCGATATGTTCGAAGATTACTCTCTTTAGCATTTTTACCAGCACGACTAATTGAAGATATTCTAGCCGGGAAACAAGATCCAAACCTGTGTATTGATAGCCTCTGTTAACACCTTCCTAGCCGAAAGAAATTCGAACTCTAAGCACTTAAGTCTTTTCCATCCTTAATCTTTCAAACAGCAATTACCTTAAAGCGGACTATGGGTTCGAATCCCCTTCGTGATTCTCTAATTCAGTTTTTTAGTTAAACATTAATT
>CALSTS010000009.1 GCA_943789335.1 uncultured Pseudomonadales bacterium
AAATCAGAACTAATAGATGCAGTAGCCGAAATGCCGATTTGCCAAAAGCCGCCGCAGCGCGAGCAATTGATGCAATGACAGAGTCCATTACAGGAGCTTTAAATCTGGGGATCCGTTGCCTTAGTAGGTTTCGGTTCTTTTAATGTGAAAGATCGTGGCCGCTCGGACTGGCCGTAACCCTCAGACTGGAGCCCCGATTCAAATCGCTGCTGCTAAAGTCCCTTCTTTTAAAGCTGGTAAAGCATTAAAAGATAGTGTAAATAATAGATAAGATAGTTTTATAGAAGCTTAACTATTTTATAGTATTAAAATGTAAAAATAAGGGGCGCATCTTTGATGCGCCTCTTTACGTTTTAAATATCATATTGAATAACTTATTGATGATATTCTGGATCAAATTGTTTAAGAGATAAGATTACTCATGCTACAAACTATAAGAAAATAACTCTCAAGGATTTCTAGCCAAAAAAATATTTGTTGGATTTATTGTTTTTATTTTTGCAATCTTTGGCTTGGATAGTCTTGTAACTTACGTTAACACTGGATCAACTGTCTTCTGTTAATGGCGTGAGTATTGATGAAATTGCGATTGAAAGTGAAGCTCAACGAATTACCCAAGAGCTACTATCTTCTTTAGGCGCTCAAATTGACCTATCGAGTATTGATACTACACAATTTAGAGATCAGGCAATTAATAACCTTGTGGAACGAGAGCTCCTAATCCAAACTGCATTAGAAAATGGCATGCTTATATCATCTGATACGCTTGATAGAGATATAGCGCTCACTACAGACTTTCAGGTCGATGGAGTCTTTAGTAACGTAAGAGCTCAAGCCTTATTGGCAAGTTTTGGTATGACACCAGCTTCATATAGAGCTTCACTGCAGCAGCAAGGATTGCTAAATCAAATGTTAACTGCCTATTCCACTTCAAGTTTTGCCACACGCCATGAATTAGAAAACATAGCGAGAATTATGAAGAAAAACGAAATTTTCGATATGTAGCTATTCGCGCCGCTAATTAGCGCAGACACAAATGTCACTGATGATGAAATTTCACAGTATTATGATGCAAATTCCGCGCTATTTATGCAAGGTGAACGGTTTCACTTGAGTATTTGGAGTTGAATAAAAATGATTTGCTAGCTGAAGTTGAGGTGACTGACGAGCAAATTCAAGCTCAATACGAAATTTGAACTAAGCTCATTACAGGCTCAAACTGAAAGGCGTGCCTCACATATTCTGTTACAAGCCTCTGGAGATGAAGTTGATGAGCATCCATCCAAGCAGAATCGATAAAAATCAGGATAGATGCAGGTGAGGACTTTGAAGATCTTGCAGCAGAATTTTCAGACGATAGTGGTTCGGCTCAATTTGGCGGTGATGTCGGTTATACCACTGGTGAAACCTTTGCAGAAGAGTTTGAAACTGCTCTTAGCCTGCTTGCTCTTAATGAAGTATCAGGGCCCGTTAGAACTCAATTTGGGGTGCATTTAATTAAGCTTACGGAGCTTACAGAAGATGAGGCGCCAAGTTTTGAAGAAAGCAGAGAGAGAATAGTTAGAGATCAACAAGATCAGGCTGTTGACGAGCTCTATATGCACGCGCCGAAGAGCTCAATAATTTAAGTTTTGAGTCAATAGACCTGCAAGAACCCGCTGATATATTAAACCTAGATATTCAAACAACGGAATTGTTTGGATAGTGCTGGGGGAGTAGGTGTGGCAGCTGAAACTGAGGTTATTAATGCCGCATTTGGCTCTGATGTCAGAGAAGGCCTCAACAGCGAATTAATTGCTCTTGATGAGTCACGTAGTGTTGTCATTAGATTGCTTGAATACAGAGAGCCAGAATTAAAAACTTTAGCAGAAGTCAGTGGTGAAATAGAAAGTACAATAGAATGCAGAAAGGTGAAGAGCAGGCTGCTTCACTTGGAGAAACTTTTCTTAACAATTTAAATAACGACCAGAATATAGATAATTTATTGGCTGTACAGGGCCTAGAATGGGACGGCGGTCAAAATCTAAGCCGCACTAGTTCCGGTTTAGACCCTGAAATTATGCAGATTATTTTTTCCCTCCCTAAACCTGAAGCAGATCCAATAATACAGGGGCAGCAGTTATCCTCGGGGACTTGTTATTGTGGAACTACAAGAGTTGATTCCAGGTTCTTTGGAAGAAATGACAGAAGAAAATCAACTAGCATTGCAAAACTATCTCATCCAGCTGGGAGCGACATCTGACTTTAGCGCCTATATGAGTGGCGTTCAGATTAAAGCTGATATTGAGCGTTAAGCTCTAATATTTTGAACACGCTCCATATTCATAATTAATTTGAATCTAAGCTGGATCCCTGACATATTCAGAGTTTGTCGTGTGTAAAGTATAGTGCTTAGGAGCGGAACTAGGGTATGAAAACAACTCGTTATAATTTCTTCATTTTGATTGTTACTCTTTTGCTTGCAGCTTGCGGTGGAGGTTCAAGTTTAAGCCGAGTTGATCAAGGAACTATCGATGGAGTGTTGCATTTCGGTAATGGCACTGAACCTCAGACCATTGACCCACATATAGCCACTGGCGTTCCGGAACATCACGTTATTACTGCCCTTTTTGAGGGTTTAACCACAAAAAAACCCTTACACGCTCGAATCTGAACCAGGTGTAGCTGAAAGTTGGGATATCAGTGCTGATCGGCATGACTTACACCTTTCATTTAAGACAAAATGCCACCTGGAGCAATGGGGATCTCATGACAGCTGAAGACTTCCGCGGGTCATGGGAACGAGCCCTAACTCCTGCGTTGGCTTCAGAATATTCATATATGTATTACCCCATCTCAATGCCGAAGCTTTTACTCGAGGTAACATTGAAGATTTTAATGAAGTGGGTGTAAAAGTAATTGACGATTATACTTTAGAAGTCCAATTAAGAGCGCCAACCCCCTTATTTCTTGCAATACTGGATCATTACAGCACTTACCCTATTCATAGAGCCACTGTAGAGTCATTCGGTTCATATACTGATAGGCTTTCTCGTGGGCCTAGGGAAGGGAATATAGTCTCTAATGGGCCGTTTGAATTAACTGAATGGGTGATTAGTTCCAATATAAGAGTTGAAAAAAGGGCAGATTACTGGGATGCAGACGCAGTTAAACTTAATGCTATCGTTTTTTATCCACTGAAAATCTGACAACTGAAGAGCGTATGTTCAGGATGGCTTGATTCATAGGACTGAAGATGTGCCGCTTGATAAAGTCCCGGTTTATTTAGAAGAAGACCCAGATACGATTGTATTGCTCCATATTTGAGTAGCTATTTTTATATGATCAACACTACCAAGCCGCCGCTTGATGATGTAAGAGTACGCAGGGCTTTATCAATGTCAGTAGATCGTGAGCTGTTAAATGAAACAGTATTAGAGAACATTATGGCTCCTGCCTACTTCCTGACGCCTCCAGGCACCGTCGGATATGAACCTCCTGTTACTTTTGCTTATGACCCTGATCAAGCCAAAGCACTATAGCTGAGGCGGGGTACCCTAATGGAGAAGGCTTTCCCTTCTTTGAAATTCTTTATAACACACAAGAAAATCATCGAAGGATAGCTATTGCGATACAGGAGATGTGGAGAGATACATTAAATATTGACGTTGGAATTATCAATCAGGAATGGCAGGTATATCTTGAGAGTACCGGTAATATGAATTATGACATCGCAGAGAGGCTGGGTCGGCGATTATGTGGATCCAAATACTTATCTTGATATGTACCTTACCGATGGTGGTAACAACATGACAGGTTTTTCAAATGTCCGTTATGATGAAATTATGCTAAATGAAGCGCCTCTTAAGTTAAATACTCAAGAACGTTTTGCGCTTTATACAGAAGCTGAAACCATTTTGATGGAAAACATGCGATTATTCCAATTTATATTTATCAGACTAAAAATTTAAAAAATCCTGATATGAAGGGTATTCCTCCGAATATTATGGATCACTACAACTGGAAGTATGTCTATCTGGAATCAGATCAGTAAACAAAAGCGGGCCTAAACCTTATGTGGCGTTTTATTGGATTCCGGGTTCTGCAGGCTATACCTGTCATATTTGCAGTAATCACCATTACTTTTTTTCTAGTACGTGCTGCTCCAGGTGGCCCTTTTTCAAGTGAAAAGGCGGTTTCCGAGCAGGTGCAAGCTGCACTTGAAGCACAATATGAATTGGATTTGCCTCCGCATGAGCAATACTTCGCCTATCTGGCAGATTTGTTCAAAGGCGACTTTGGGCCTTCATTTAATTTTCCCCCGGCCGCAGCGTCAATGAATTAATCTTCCAAGGCCTGCCTGTTACGGCGGAGTTGGGTTTATATGCCCTGTTAATTGCTGTTGTAATCGGTACTTTCTCGGGGGTTATTGCTCATTGAAGCCCAACACTTTGCAAGACTATATACCTATGGGCTTTGCCATGATCGGTATTTGTATGCCCTCATTCTTGCTGGGGCCGTTATTAGTATTGGTGTTTTCTATATGGCTAGGTGGGTTACCTGTTTCAGGCTGGGGAAGCATTCCAGGAGATAAGATATTACCGAGTATTACACTTGGTGCGATGTATGCTGCCTATATAGCTCGCCTTAGTAGAGCGGGCATGCTTGAAGTCTTGTCACAAGATTATTTGAGGACAGCAAGGGCGAAAGGGCTGCCTGAATATAAAGTCATTATAAAACATGCATTACGAGGAGGTTTGATCCCGGTTGTGGCTTATTTGGGACCAGCTTTTGCAGGTCTGCTGAGTGGATCTTTCGTCGTTGAAACTGTTTTTCAGGTGCCGGGCTTGGGTCGTTTCTATATACAGGCCGCCTTTAATCGAGATTACACGATGATTCTTGGTACTACTGTCTTTCTAGCGACACTTATTGTGCTATTTAATTTACTTTCTGATGTGTTAGCCGCATGGCTAAACCCCAGGTTACGCTATCAATTTAGAAAATAATGAGTAATCAAGCAGCCATAGTAGAAAAGATAGATGCCATGCCTAAGGGAGTTTCCCTTTGGGATGACGCCTGGATGCGTTTAAAGAAAAATAAGCTAGCAATGTTTGGCTTATGTTTCTTACTTTTCATGATGATAGTTTGTCTGCTGGCGCCTTTACTAACTCCTTATGGCTATGAAGATCAGGATTTACGTTTAGGTGCTTCGGTGCCGTCAGTGACACACTGGCTTGGTACAGACACCTTTGGGCGAGATATGCTAACCAGGATTCTTTATGGGGGTAGGGTGTCATTGATGGTTGGATTTATTGCCACTTCAGTTGCGTTGCTGATCGGTGTCACTTACGGCGCTATCGCTGGATACGCAGGTGGGAGAATCGATGCGTTAATGATGCGTCTTGTTGATATTATTTATGCATTGCCTTTTATGATTTTCATCGTCTTATTAATGGTGGTTTTTGGTAGGAATCTTTTGTTACTTTTTTTAGCAATTGGCGCCGTCGAATGGTTGGTGATGGCTCGTATTGTTAGAGGGCAGATACAAAATCTAAAACAGCAGGAATTTGTGGAGGCGGCAATCTCTCTTGGTTTGTCATCTGGAGCAATTATTCGTAAGCACCTTATCCCAAATGCACTTGGGCCTATTATTGTTTATACCACCTTAACTATTCCTAACGTAATGTTGTTGGAAGCATTCTTGAGCTTCCTTGGTTTGGGTATCCAGCCGCCACAATCTTCCTGGGGCTTGCTGATTTCTTATGGTGTTGAAAGTATGGAAGAGTACCCATGGTTGCTCATATTCCCGGGGCTTGCTCTGACTTTAACCTTGTTTGCATTGAACTTTTTAGGTGATGGCTTACGGGATGCTCTCGATCCCAAGGCATCAAGGGATTGATATGTCCCTATTAATGACTTCAGATTTGAGGGTGCATTTTCATACCAGAAATGGTCTGGTTAAAGCAGTAGACGGCATTAGCTTCTCTGTTGAAGAAGGAAAAACCTACGCAATTATTGGCGAGTCAGGTTCAGGTAAATCTGTTGCCTGTTACAGCATGTTGGGACTGGTCCCTATGCCGCCTGGTAAAATTGAATCTGGAGAAGTCTGGTTTGAGGGTCAAGACTTATTAAAACTCAGCGAGTCTCAATTAAGGAAGATACGTGGCAAAGGTATTTCGATAATATTTCAAGACCCTATGACTTCGCTAAATCCATTTTTAAAAATTGGAGACCAGCTAATTGAGCCTTTGCTCTTGCATTTTGGCATGAGTAAAAAAGATGCCTGGCGAAAAGGTATTGAAATACTGGAAGAGGTTGGAATAAAAGACCCGGCTCAACGTATGAAGTCATGGCCTTTTGAGTTTTCAGGAGGTATGCGGCAACGGGTTGTGATAGCAATGGCGCTAGTCACAGAGCCCAAAATTATCATTGCTGATGAGCCTACTACTGCATTAGATGTCACGGTGCAGGCACAGATATTGAAATTATTAAAAGAATTACAAATTCATAGAAATATCGGCGTTATTTTTATCAGCCATGATTTAAGTGTGGTCGCTGATATAGCCGATGAAATAGCCGTTATGCAAAATGGTGTATTTGTTGAGCAAGGCACTCGCGATGCAATATTTACAAACCCTCAAGATGAATATACAAAAAAGCTGCTGGCAGCTGTCCCTCATTCTGAGAAGGAGCTTCAACAAGAAGAACATTCATATTTAATTACTGCTGAGAATGTCAGTGTACATTTCTCTGGTAATAAAGGGGAAGGACTGGTTAGAGCAGTCGATAATGTCTCCCTGCAAATTAAACAACATGAGATTCTTGGTCTTGTTGGGGAGTCAGGTTCGGGAAAATCAACTGCTGGCCGTGCAATTTTGCGTTTATTAAATTTAGCGGGTGGGAAAATAGTTTTTAATGGAAAGGATATTAGTCATTATTCAAAGGCAGAAATGAAACCTTTGCGTCGTCAGATGCAAATGATATTTCAGGATCCCTACGCCAGTTTAAATCCTCGCATGTCAGTTTATGACACTCTTGCTGAACCTTTGTTATTACACAAAATAGTTTCTAAAAAAGACTTGGATAAAGAAGTCTTTTCCCTAATGGACTCAGTCGGATTGTCGCGAGAAAGTGTATTGCGCTACCCACATGAGTTCTCAGGAGGTCAACGTCAACGCATTGCTATCGGGAGGGCAATAGCCACCAAACCTGCTTTTATTGTTGCTGATGAGCCCGTATCGGCCTTAGATGTGACCATACAGGCGCAAATACTGGATTTGCTTTTAAACCTCGTCGATCAATTTGATCTGACCATGTTATTTATTTCACATGATCTGGGAGTTGTCCGCTACCTTGCAGATCGTGTGCTAGTCATGAAGGACGGAAAATTGGTTGAAGAAGGCTCCGTTCAACAAATATTTGCTAATCCGCAAGAAAGTTATACTCAAGCTTTATTAGAGGCTATTCCAGGAAAGTCATTACTTGGTGTGAGCTAAAACTGATCTTTCCATTGCCGTAATGCGGCAAAAACAGCGATGGGTTGCTGCGCCAACTCCGGGAACTTTTGTGATACCGACTCTTCAGAACATCTTAAGAAGGGGTTTGTTTTTAATTCAAGCGCAATACTGGTAGGAACTGTTGGTATGTCATTTTCACGTTTCGCTTGCTCCTGCTGAATGCGGTGTTGCAGTATGGAGTCCTCAGGAACAACGGCCTCTGCAAAGGCTAAATTACTTAAAGTATATTCATGCGCGCAAAACACTTGTGTCTGAGGATCTAAAGTAGCTAGTTTTTGCAGTGAGTTGTACATCATCTCAGCGGTACCTTCGAAAATTCGACCACACCCTCCCGCAAATAAAGTATCCCCTGAAAACAGAACAGGGTTTTCGATGCCAATATTGCTCGAGGCATCAGCATAATACGCTATATGGTCTAAGGTATGGCCGGGGATTTCTATTACTCTGAAGCTAGTGTTGGCAACTTCGATAGAGTCTCCTTCATGTAAAGTCTCAGTTACTTGCGGAATAGACGAAGACTCCGGGCCGTAAACCGGGACACTATAGTGCTCGACTAAGTCATTGACGCCTCCAATATGATCAGGGTGATGGTGTGTTAGCAAAATAGCTGACAGGCTTAAGTTTTCTTTTTCGAGGTAAGCTCTTACCGGCGCGGCATCCCCAGGATCGACTATACAGGCCTTAGAGGATCCTGAATCTTTGAACACCCAGAGGTAATTATCATTAAATGCTTTGATAGGCTGTATTTCTAACATAGTGAAGGTATTTAATTTTAGGCCAGTTGGTTAATAGGGTATCATGACTGCATGAGTAACAAAAAAAACAAAGAGACTAAAAGCT
The DNA here is from genome assembly GCA_943789335.1 of uncultured Pseudomonadales bacterium. Lineage (GTDB taxonomy): Bacteria > Pseudomonadota > Gammaproteobacteria > Pseudomonadales > Pseudohongiellaceae > UBA5109. The sequence continues at coordinate 8,337 of CALSTS010000009.1, forward strand.
TTGCTGAAATGACAGAGTGGTTGCAGACTCCGTTAGGTGAAAATCTTTTGCAGACTGAATTGTCTTTGTTAGAGGATATGATAAATCGCCGTTTTGGCTATCATTTATTGCAATTAAGTTGTGCTGACATCGCTGTGTATGATGATAGCCCAATTGGCCATAAGTTTAGCCTAACGCCTTCCACTAAAGTAAAAAATGCTAGCTTGGTTGCGCAGGCGGAAGCGATTCCATTGGCCGGAGAGTCCGTTGATATGGTGGTTTTACATCATGCTCTGGATTATTCTGGGGATCCACATCAATTATTACGTGAAGTGGATAGAGTACTTATTGCAGGAGGTCATTTATTGATAATCGGTTTTAATCCATTTAGCACCTGGGGTGCACGGCATAAATTTGGCAGAAACTCAGGCAAAAGCCCATGGCAATCAAATTTGCTTTCTAGTATGCGACTGAGTGATTGGCTGGAACTTTTAGATTTCAAAATAGAGCAGGTGCATTACGGCCTTTATTGCTTGCCCATAAATAGCTCAAAATTAATTCGTTATTCGTCGTTTATGGGGAAGCTTGCCCAACGTTTAAATTGGCCTACTGGCGGAATTTATGTCATTTCAGCTAAAAAACAGGCATTACCAATGACGCCAATACGTGAGCCGTGGAAGGCTATTCCCAGAAAAGCAAAAGGCTTGGCCTTGGGTGACAATGCCAGCATTGCACCTAACCAGCCGCACAATAAAACGCTGCATTAATACTTTATAAAAGAGTTAAATGAATTTATGGGTTTGGTAGTTACTATTTATACGGATGGTGCTTGTCGAGGTAATCCTGGTCTGGGGGGTTGGGGCGCATCACTAGAGTATGGTGATAATCAACGTCACTTATATGGCGGTGAATTAAATAGCACTAATAATAGAATGGAATTAACAGCCGTTATTAAAGCTCTGGAAGCTTTAAAATTTAACTGCCAAATTGAACTCTATACGGATTCAAAATATGTTTTACAAGGCATTACTGAGTGGTTGCCAAATTGGAAAAAAAGAAACTGGCGAACTGCTAATAAAAAGCCTGTGAAAAATGTAGATCTTTGGCAAGAATTAGATGCGCTAGTATTAGACCACGATATAAACTGGCATTGGGTCAAAGGTCATAGTGGCGACCCAGGCAATGAAATGGCAGATCTCTTAGCCAATAAGGGAATTGATGAGCTATGAGGCAAGTTGATATATGAGGCAAATAGTTCTCGACACTGAAACTACGGGCTTAGAGCCGAGCCAGGGGCATCGGATAATTGAAATTGGCTGTGTTGAACTGATTAATAGAAGGTTAACAGGTAATAACCTGCATATTTATATAAACCCGCAGCGTAAAATTGATGCTGGGGCACTGGAAGTGCATGGTATTAGCAGCGACTTTCTTGCGGACAAACCTTTATTCTCAGATATCGCAGATACATTCATTGATTTCGTTAAAGGTGCAGAACTAGTTATTCATAACGCGCCTTTTGATGTTGGGTTCCTAGATGCAGAACTGTCCGATTTAAATCGTGGCTATAAAAGTATGGAAGGTTATTGCAATGTTTTAGATACCCTTGCTATGGCCCGAAAAAAACATCCTGGGCAAAAGAATAATTTGGATGCGCTATGTAAGCGCTACTTTGTTGACAATACTCAACGAGAATTACACGGAGCATTGCTTGATGCTGAAATCCTAGCTGATGTTTATTTAATGATGACTGGTGGGCAATCGAGTTTTACTTTGGCACATGATAATTTCACAGAAGGAACTGCTGCTAACAAAATTAAAAAACTCGACAAGAATAGAAAGCCGCTTAAAGTTATTCTAGCAACTAAAGAAGAACAAGCAGCACATCAGTCTCGACTAGAGAGTATTCAAGAAATTTCAAATACGAAACTATGGCAGTCGCAAAATGAAAATTAATATTAGCTAAGAGTAGATACAATCTTTAAAACATATTTGTTTAATTATTATTGAGGTAGCTTGTGGAATTTATTACAGAATATGGCATGTTTCTCGCCAAAACATTAACGTTCACTGTGGCGGTTGTCGTAATAATAATAGCGGCAGTTGGCAGCGCTGTAAAAACTAAAAAGGAAGCAAAAGGCTCAATTACAGTCACTCATCTTAATAAAGAACTAGATGACCTTGGTGATGAAATAAAACATATAGTTGAGGATGAAGACAGTTTTAAAAAGACCAAAAAAGAAAGTAAAAAAGCTGAAAAAAAGCAACAAAAAGAAAAAAAGAAAGATAAGAAGCATAATAAAGATAGTGATAAGAAGCGTTATTACGTTTTTGATTTCAACGGTGACGCTCGGGCATCGCAAGTTGAAAGTATGCGCAGGGTCATAACCGCTGTTCTCAGCATTATCAGACCTGGGCAAGACGAAGTTATTCTCCGTTTAGAAAGCCCTGGTGGAATGGTGCATAGTTATGGCCTTGCTGCTTCACAACTCGCAAGAATTAAAAGTCTGAACATACCCTTAACTATCTGTGTGGATAAAGTGGCGGCCAGCGGTGGTTATATGATGGCCTGCTTAGGCTCTAAAATTATTGCTGCTCCTTTTGCTTATATTGGCTCTATTGGTGTGCTGATGCAGTTGCCTAATTTTAATCGTCTGTTGAAAGATAAAAACGTAGATTATGAAATGATCACAGCTGGCGAATATAAGCGCACACTTACTATGTTTGGTGAAAACACAGATAAAGGCCGAGAAAAAGTTACTGAAGAAATTCAGGAGACTCATGATTTATTCAAAGATTTTGTTAAGGAAAATCGTCCTGTTTTAGAAATTGATAAGGTTGCAACAGGCGAAACCTGGTTTGGTACAAAGGCTTTAGAACAAAAATTAGTGGATGAAATTAAAACCAGTGATGAATGTATCGTCGAGGCGTGCAAAGAAGCTGATGTTTACTTAGTCGCTTATGAGAAAAAACTAAGCATTGCGGACCGCTTTGGTAAAGCAATGGAGAGTGCGTTAGACAATACTCTGTTGAAATGGCTAAATAAATCACCAAACGACCATACTTCTTAACAGGTTTTTCTTAACAAGCTTCTTAAGCTTGCGACTGTTAGATTGGCTAACGTCGGCGAAATAAAGGCGTTGGTTTAGTGACAGTGCTTTGATAGTTTTCCGAAAAATCATTAAAGCCTTCTAGCATTACAGCTTGATCCGCTTCTTCTGGAACCAGAAAACTACTAAAGCCACAACCTATCATATAAGTAAGTTGATCTCTTTGTACATCGCCAATTGCTCTCAGATCTCCGGAGAATTTTAACTGCTGTCTCAATATGGCGGCATGGGAAAAAGGCCTGCCATCACGAAAAACGGGGAAATTTAGAGCTATGAGAGGAAAGCTATTCACTTCTTCTTCTGACAACAAAGGGCTTTCATCGCTATCAAACCAAATCCCAATATGCCCTGTTTGTTGACTTATACGTTCTTTATTTTCTAGCCATAGTGAGAAAGGCACTAAACTTTTAACATCGCCATTAGTGTTTATTTCTTCTACGCTAGATCCCTTTTCAATTAATAACCAATTATTATCAATTAGCTCGCCATCTTTAATCAGCTTTGGCATAAACTCTCTCCTTAAAAGGGGCCATACCGAGACGATAGTAAGCGTCTATAAATTTCTCATCCTGTTGGCGCTCCTCCAAATAGATTTGAATAATTTTCTCTATAACATCGGGAATATCTTCCTGAGAAAAAGCTGGACCTAAAATTTTAGCTAATTTAGCTTCTCGGCCAGCATCGCCACCCAGTGCCACTTGATAAAATTCTGCGCCTTTTTTATCAACGCCAATTATGCCTATATTGCCAACATGATGGTGACCACAAGCATTCATGCAGCCAGAGATATTGAGTGTTATATCACCAATATCGTTTAATCGATCAAAGTCATCAAAACGACGTTGAATAGCTTCAGCTATCGGAATAGATTTGGCATTAGCCAAAGAGCAAAAGTCGCCACCGGGGCAGCAGACTATATCATTAAGAAGTCCAAGATACGGAGTTGCTAAACTTTCGTTCTTGCAGGCCTTATATATTTCATATAGGTCTTTAATACGGACATCTGCTAAGGTTAGATTTTGTTCGTGGGTGATTCTTAATTCAGAAAAACTATAGCGTTCAGCCAAATCAGCAACAAATTCCATCTGCCTATCAGTGACGTCTCCAGTAGCAGCGCCGGTATCTTTTATACATAAAGTCACGATGCAATAGCCAGATTGTTTATGCGCGTCGACATTCCTATCTACCCAATTTTTAAACAGTAAATCAGATTGCAAGGCTGAGCTTATTGATTCGTCTTCATTAGGTAATTGTTCAAAATCCTGAGTGCTAAAAAAACTTTTGCATCTAGCGACTTCTGCTTCTGTTAAGGTCGCTTGACTATCTTTAGAGAATTGCCATTGAGCTTCTACTTTTTCACGGAAGGCATCAATACCTAATTCTTTGACTAAGATTTTGATACGGGCTTTATATTTGTTATCCCGACGGCCTTCTAAATTGTATACACGCATAATCGCGTCGAGATAAGTTAACAAATGCTGCCATGGTAAATACTCGCAAATAACCTTGCCAATAACAGGAGTCCTGCCTAACCCGCCACCAACCAACACTTTAAAACCAATGTCGCCTTGTTCATTTTTAAGCAAGTACAAACCGATGTCATGAACCTGTGTTGCTGCTTGATCGACTTCGGTACCACAAACGGCAATCTTAAATTTTCTTGGTAAATAGGCAAACTCAGGATGGAAAGTAGACCATTGACGAATAATTTCGCACCAGGGTCTGCTATCTTCTATTTCATTCTCGGCGGAACCGGCAAACTGGTCGGTCGTCGTATTTCTAATACAATTTCCGCTAGTTTGGATGGCATGCATACTAACTTCTGCTAATTCAGCAAGTAAATCGGGCACTTGCTCTAATTGCGGCCAGTTATATTGGATATTTTGACGAGTTGAGAGATGACCGTAGCCCTTATCATAATCTCTGGCTATAGAGGCTAATTTCCTTAGTTGTATAGAAGAGAGCAGTCCATATGGCACTGCAACACGTAGCATTGGAGCAAGACGCTGTATATACAGGCCGTTTTGCAAGCGTAAAGGAAGAAACTGTTCTTCGCTTAAGTTACCAGCAAGGTAACGTTGGGTTTGATCACGATATTGGGTAATGCGTTCTTCCAACATAAGATGATCATAATCGTCATAAATATACATAATCAAAAGAATCTAAAAATAAAGGCCGCGATAATACACAATCACAAGTTCAAGTACCAACTGTGCATTTGATTTATAGCCTGAATCGGCTAGATTAAACTAAGCATAAGGCGCTAGAATAGAACTATCACTAGAACTATCCAGTAGAATTAACGGTCGAATTTGGAGTTTAGCTTTAGCAGATGCTTGATTCACAGTAATTCAACCTTATATAGTAATCCTAATAGTTATACACTTTGTAAATTGTAAGCAGGGTTACTTCCTCATAGCCGCGGTATGTTTTCGATAACTATGAATAATGATCGAAAAGGTGAATATACTTGGCGCACTATTAACTAGTTAAAAAATGATTGGCATATAAGCATGATTGAGATTACGGATTCAGGTCAAATATATCTAAGTGAACTTCTTGCCAAGCAAGATTGTGAAGGCATTGGCATACGAGTTTTTGTACTAGATGGTGGGACGCCTAAGGCTGAAACCTGTATCGCTTTTTGTCGCCCTGGAGAAGAACAAGAAGGCGATGAGGCCATTCAATTTAAAGGCTTCGAGGCTTTTGTTGAGGTTAAGAGTAAAGTTTACCTTGAAGGGGCGGTAGTTGATTTTTCTAAAGACAGTATGGGTGGGCAGTTAACCATTAAGGCTCCAAATTCACGAATGCCTAAAATATCAGACGACAGTTCACTACAAGATAGGATTAATTACATTCTTTATAACGAGATAAACCCCGGGCTGCAAAGTCATGGAGGGCACGTTACGCTTGAAGATCTAACTGAAGATAATATCGCAGTCTTACAATTCGGCGGTGGTTGCCAGGGTTGCGGCATGGTTGATGTCACATTAAAAGATGGTGTTGAGAAAACCTTGTTAGAACAGTTGCCTGAATTGACCGCCGTTAGAGATATTACTGATCACAGTATCCAGGAAAATGCTTATTACAAGTAAGCTATCATGAGCGTTTACTCAGACCTTGCTATAGACCTCGCCATAATAGGGGGGAGTGGTTTTTATCAACTCAAGCCTGACACCCCTGATGAAAAGTCTGAACACACTAATTATATAGATATATCTACACCATTTGGCAAGGAAGCTATTAGGATTAGTCAGGATCTATTAAATGAAACTAGTGTTTTTTTTCTTCCACGACACGGCGTGCAACACAATGTCCCGCCTCATAAAATTAATTATCGGGCAAACCTCTGGGCGTTAAAAGAAGCTGGTGTAAAAAAAATTATTGCGGTTAACGCTGTAGGTGCAATTAATTCACAAATGGCCCCAGGTTGCTTAGTGATTCCAGATCAGTTAATTGATTACACTTGGGGACGTGAACATAGTTTTTTTGATGGTTTAAATTCTCTGCATGATCATATTGATTTTACATATCCTTATGATTCGCAGCTTCGTGAGCTTTTAATAAGTGAAGCAAAAGAACTAAATATTTCTGTGTTTAATCAGGCATGTTTTGGCTGTACCCAAGGGCCGCGTTTAGAAACTGCTGCAGAAATTCAAAAACTTAAGCGTGATGGTTGTGATATCGTCGGCATGACTGGAATGCCAGAAGCGGCTTTATCCAGAGAGTTGGGTATCCCGTATGCGTGTATTTCGCTAGTGGTAAATCCGGCAGCGGGACTTAGTGCTGAGGATATTACAATTGAAAAAATCAAAAAAGTCTTGGGTGAGGGTTTAAAGGATGTGCGTAAACTACTAGCCGCTTGTGTGTTGAAACTATAAATATTTATTCTAATGAGAAATCAAATAAGGCCGGTAATTCATAAGGTCTGACTTCAATTAACATCCCCAAAGCGGGATGATCCAAATAATGCAATTCATTACTGATCATTTGTCTGGTTTCCAACATTGGATAAACTTGATCTATTATTAAGTTAAAACCATCTTCATCAGTTTCGGTTAAAGAATCAGTGAACGGTTGTAATGGAACATTCCATTCCAGATTGCTAACCACATTGAAACTGTTACGCCATATTCTTGCTTCAACATCTACTCGATTAATGTTGTAACTGATTAACAAGCTGCCTTCGAGTTCATTGTACTGGCCGTAACGGTCGCCGCCAGCAACAAAAATAGCACTGGCCTGAACTTTATTTAACACTGGTTGGCGCCAAACAGCGTGGAAGAGAACACGATGATCAGAGCTAAGATTTAAATTACGATTAAAACCTGTGAATTCGTGTTCTTCATCAGGCAATGCGATGAAAGGATCGCGAGCTTTATCTATTAATCTAAATTCCGTATTCGCTTCTCGTAATTCTGGCCCAAACACTGGTTCAAACTCTGATCCAATTATGGGCGCTTCAATATTACGGCCCTGATTGAAATCGAAATCACTTAAAGCAGTGGCATTATCATTATTTTCAGCAGGAAAGTTTATAGAATAATCCAATAAAGCCGGGGTTAATTTTAATATAGGTTCTGGATATTTAAGCTCTACATATTCTGGAAGAAATAACTCTGGATTAGGAGAGAGGGAGCTTTGATTAGTAAAAATACTTACTTCAATTTCATACCAGCGGTTGCCGTCATAACTGAATGTTTGAGCAAAAGTATAAGGTTTTGCTAAAAGGGTAATTACAAGAATGCTCACTGTTAATACAGATTTCATGCTTTACACTCAGGCTGCCTTCTTTAATAAAGTTAATGTGTCTTTTATAAACTCTAGACGTTCAGCAGGGTCTATACTGTCGTGGTGAAATTTCAATTCATTGCCCCCTGATAAATTAAATGTTTCTGGCTGTTCCTGTACGATCTTAACCAGAGAGTAAGGGTCAACCACAGTATCACTTTTAAAATACATTTTACCTACTTTTACATTTGCTTCAATTTTGGCAATTCCTAAGCTCTCAGCTTGCAGTTTTAATTCTGTTACGGAGAATAAAAAATTAACCGGTTCGGTTAATAGTCCAAAGCGGTCTATCATTTCCACTTTCAACTCTCTTAATTCATCGCTTGATTGAGCATTGGCAATTCGCTTGTACATTAGCAATCGCAAATGCACATCTGGCAAATATGCATCAGGAATTAAAGCTGGAATACGTAGGTTAATTTCAGTGCTTTCATGTAAAGGTTTATCGAGATTTAATTGTTTGCCTGCTTTCATTAATTTTATGGTTTGTTCTAGCATTTCGCTATAAAGGGCAAACCCAATTGTTTGGATATGACCACTTTGCTCATCACCGAGTAGTTCACCAGCCCCTCTGATTTCAAGATCATGACTAGCTAAAGTAAAACCTGCCCCTAAAGTGTCTGCAGTAGCGATAGCATCAACACGTTTTTTGGCATCATTACTCATACTTTTTGGAGAGGGAGTTAACATATAAGCATAAGCTTGGTGGTGAGATCGTCCTACACGTCCGCGTAGCTGGTGCAATTGCGCTAAGCCAAATTTGTCTGCTCTTTCTATGATGATAGTATTAGCGTTAGGTATGTCGATTCCGGTTTCAATAATTGTTGAACAAACAAGTACATTATATTGCTTGTGGTAAAACTCAGACATCACTCTTTCTAATTCGCGTTCTCTTAGCTGGCCATGTGCAACAGCCACCCGGGCTTCAGGGATAAGCTCTCGAATTTCTTCAGCAGCTTTCTCAATAGATTTAACTTCATTATGCAAGAAAAAGACCTGGCCTCCACGTAACAATTCTCGCAAGATAGCTTCTTTTATTAAAGGCGCATTTGACTGTCGAATGAAGGTTTTAATTGATAGTCTTCGTGCGGGCGGGCTAGCGATTATAGACAAGTCTCGCATGCCTGACATCGCCATATTGAGTGTTCTGGGAATGGGAGTGGCGGTTAGGGTTAAGATATCTACATCAGCTCTAAGAGCCTTCAATGTTTCTTTTTGGCGAACTCCGAAACGATGCTCTTCATCGATAATCAAGAGTCCTAAGCTTTTATATTTAACATTTGATTGTAAAAGTTTATGCGTGCCAATAACGATATCAATTTTTCCGTTTTCTAATTCTTCTAAATTTTTATCTTGACCTTCTTTTGCAACAAAACGAGATAATAAAGCAATTTTTACTGGCCAATCAGCAAAGCGATCTTTGAAATTATCAAAATGTTGCTGTGCCAATAAGGTGGTTGGTACCAAAATAGCAACTTGCTTATGATTGTTCACTGCTATGAATGCTGCGCGTAATGCAACTTCAGTCTTGCCAAAACCCACGTCACCACAAATAAGTCTATCCATTGCCTTTGTTGTGGTCATATCGTTGATAACAGCGTTGATGGCATCTACTTGGTCTTCTGTTTCTTCGAAGGGAAAACTGTTTTTAAATATCTGATAATCATGAGTTGGTAGATTAAATAGCTGACCTTTTTTAGCTTCACGCCGGGCATAGATGTCGAGTAGTTCTGCAGCTACATCTACGACTTTTTCAGCGGCTTTACGCCTAGCTTTTATCCATTGGTCGCTACCAAGTTTATGTAGGGGGGCGGTGTCAGCATCAGCGCCACTGTAACGATTGATAAGGTGAAGAGAAGATACAGGAACATACAACTTAGCTTGATCAGCATATTCAAGCACGAGGAATTCGGTTTGCTGGTCATCAACATCAAAAGTTTGCAGTCCATGATATCGACCAACACCGTGGTCAATATGCACCACTGGTGCACCGATATTTAATTCAGTCAGGCTTTTGACGATGAAGTCGGTATTGTCTTTGAATTTTCCGCGTCTCCTGAATTGGCTAACATGATGAGCAAATAGCTGGCTTTCTGTAATAATTATGACTTCTGGTTCTGTTAACCAGAATCCCGATTCTATTGGAGTAATGGTGATGGCTAGATTTGGTTTTTCGGTAATAAATGTTTCCCATTTATCGATAACTTCTGGGTAGACCTGAATGCCTTTTAATAAATCAATTAAGGTTTCACGTCTACCTGCAGAGTCTGCACAAAATAAAATTGGGGTTTGAGAGTTTTTGCTTAAGAATTTCTCTAAAGCACCTAGGGGTTTTTCTTGCTTATGGTCAACAGCAAAGTCTGGAAAGTTTCTGGCTTTAATTTGAATTTGTTGTTTTTGTTTCACCTGAGAATTAAGGTTTATTTGTGGATATTTGTTGATGGCATTAAAACAATCATTTAAAGGTAGAAAAACTTTATTTGGTTGGACTAAAGGGTTTTGCTGGTCGTAACGACGATCTTCATATCGACTATTGATTTCACGCCAAAATTGTTCGGCCCCTGTTTGAATAGAACCGCTATTCATAATAAGAGTATCTTCGGGTAGGTAATCAAACATTGTTGCTAATTCTGGAAAGAACATCGGCAAATAATATTCAATTCCAGCTGTTGCTATACCCTGTGTTACATCTTCATAAATAGGACATTTACGTAAATCAATATCAAATTCTGCTCTAAAGTTTTGCCGGAATGTTTCTATGCCTGGTTGATCAAGAGGATACTCCTTACCAGGTAATAAGTTTATTTTTTCTATTCGTTCTAGAGAAATTTGGGTTTCAGGGTCGAAACTACGCAAACTTTCAATTTCATTATCAAACAACTCTATTCTGTACGGCCTTTTTGAGCCCATAGGGAAAATATCGAGTATGGAACCGCGTAAGGCGTACTCACCATGCTCATAAACTGCATCGACATTTCGATAACCTGCGTTTTGAAGATTTAGACGTAAGCTACTTAAGTTAATTTCTTCACCTAATGAAAAACTTAAGGAGCGGCCTTGGATATATGAAGCAGGTATTAGTCTGTGTAATACCGTACCAATAGACGCGATTAAAATGCCATTCCTTAGATTCTTAAGCTGTGAAAGAATCTCCAGACGTTGTGAGATGATGTCTTGGTGAGGAGAAAAATTATCATAAGGAAGTGTTTCCCAATCAGGAAATTCTTCAAGATAAATATGTTTGCTTTCTTTTTCAGCTTTATAAAAAAATGCCAATTCTGATTTCAAACGCTGAGCTTGCTGACTATTTTCAGTTAGCACCAAAACCAAGCCAGAATATTCACGGGCGCAATTAGCAATACAAAGTGCAGAAACTGAGCCCGAAAACCCTCCCCAGCTCTGACGGTTGCCTGGCTTGAGTGAGTTCTGGTCTAAGGAAGGAGAAAAAATAGAAAATTGTGTCACAACTAATAGTATGCCTCTAAAGGGGGCGCTATCATGGCATAAAGTGAAGGATTATTTCTAGCAAAGAGATTAGGGTTGGACATATTAAGGCTGACCTAAGATAATACGCGCCGTCTTAAACAGAGCAGTAAATTTCTCAGCAAAAAAACAAATATAGGATTTCATTGTGGTAAGACCTAGCTTAGATGATTATTTTGGTGACTGGAAAGCAAGAGAAGCGTTAACCCGCGAGATGATTCCCATGATTGGAATGCTTGAATATGAAAAAGGGGTTCAAATATTCCTCTATGGGCGAACATTAAACAAGCGTTCAACCGTCAAAATAATGCAAAACCATCGTTTTGTGCGCGAAGTGGCTAGAAATGAATTGTCTGAATTTGAAAGCCACCCTTTACTTTCTGCAATGTGTAATTTAAATCTAAGTCCGAGCCAAATTGATTTAGGTAAATTAACCGTCAAATATATGGAATATGCTGCATCTCAGGATGAAACTCCTGATGTCGAAGAGTTTGTCAGGGAAGAATTAGCCTACCTGATTGACACTGATTACAAGCCTATTGCAAAACCGACAGATATTGTTCTTTACGGCTTTGGTCGCATAGGTCGTTTATTGACCCGTTTGCTGATCGAACAAACGGGGAACGGACAAGTGATGCGCTTACGTGCCATTGTTGTGCGTAAATCGGGCACAAATGATTTGGAAAAACGTGTGAACTTATTGCGTAACGATTCAGTGCACGGGTCTTTTGAGGGAACAATCAGAGTCGATGAAGAGAACAGTCAAATTATCGCTAATGGTAATGTCATCCCTTTCATATATTCAGATGGGCCTGACACACTTGATTACACAGAATATGATATACATGATGCCTTGGTTATCGATAACACAGGTAAGTGGCGTGATATAGAAGGCCTATCACTGCATCTAAAATCTAAAGGAGTCAGCAAAGTAATGCTGACGGCTCCTGGTAAAGGCGATCTTAAAAATATTGTTTCAGGTATTAATGACCATATGATTACGCCTGATGACAAGATTATTTCTGCGGCTTCATGTACCACTAATGCAATTGCACCAGTGTTGAAGTTGATTAATGAGCGTTATGGCGTGGTTCATGGGCATGTTGAAACTGTGCATGCTTACACAAACGATCAAAACCTGATCGATAATTACCATAAAGCCGACAGGCGTGGGCGGAGTGCTGCTCTAAATATGGTAATCACGGAAACTGGTGCTGCAACTGCAGTGGCTAAAGCTGTCCCAGAACTTGAAGGAAAATTAACCGGTAATGCGATCAGGGTGCCAGTAGCGAATGTGTCTATGGCAATACTAAGCCTTAGCCTAGGAAAAGAGACCACCAAAGAAGAGATCAATGATTATTTAAGGCTTATTGCTCTGCATTCACCCTTGCAGAACCAGCTTGGTTATACCGAGTCACCTGATGCAGTCTCCAGTGATTTTGTCGGTATGCGTGAAGCAGCTACGCTTGATGCGACGGCAACAAAAGTACAAGGTAAAAATATGGTGTTGTACCTTTGGTATGATAATGAATACGGCTATAGCAACCAGGTTGTCCGAATGGTTACCAAAATGGCTGGCGTAAATTATATGTCATATCCAGAAAACGAAAACATGCACAGTTAGAGCAGGCTCTGTTTTTTACAAACAGATCTGATCATAGCCAATGAGAGTTTCATGGCAAGCAAGCAGTATGAAATCATTGTTATAGGCAGCGGTCCAGCCGGAGAGTCTGCGGCCATGAATGCTGCAAAGTCTAAACACAGCATTGCAATGATATGTGACAAGCCTAAACTTGGTGGCAATTCTGCTTATCATGGAACCATTCCATCCAAAGCATTGCGAAACTCAGTTCGCCAATTTCTAGATCTACATAACAATCCCATGTTCCGAGACTTAGCTGAAGTAGGGAAGATAGGTTTTGAAACAATCATCAAGCATGCAGAGAAAGCGGTAGAAGAGCATCTCAGCATGAATGCGGTAGCTTTTGATGGTTATAACAGAGTTTTTTAAGCAATAAACTTGAAAAAAATCAAATTAACTTCTTATAACTAATGGAATAGAGCAGCGTGTTGGCTTATAATTCTCGCGGTTTTTTTGTCCTAGATAACATATAAACGAGTAAGCAGTTTGAACGTCGACTTATTTCCACTAGTTTTATATTCCGCCATCGTTATTGTTTTAATTGTTGCGTTAACAGCTGTGTCTCACCTGTTGGGGCAGAAACGTAAAGATCATGCTACCGATGAGGTTTATGAGTCCGGTATGCTTTCTGTTGGATCTGCACAACTAAAAATTTCTGTTCCTTTTTACCTTACTGCCATTCTTTTTATTATTTTCGATTTAGAAGCTGTTTTCCTTTTTGCCTGGGCTATTTCTATACGTGAAACCGGCTGGCTCGGTTATGCAGAGGTGTTCATATTCATCGCCATTCTGATCGCCGGTTTAGTTTACCTTTGGCGTTCTGGTGGACTAGAGTGGAGAAGCCAGCGCCAACGCGAGGATCGTCTAGACACTATAGGCGAAGGTGGAGTTGTTAATATTGATAAAAAAACTGGCAAATCAAATAAAGCAGAGCAGCCTAATCATGGAGGCGCGCATTAATGAGTTGGGAACTGGTAAAACCTGAAGATACTTACTCACCCAGTCCTGGGATGAATCAGTTTGATGATCATATTCGGAAGAATGTGATCATGACGCGTCTCGAAGATATGCTTGCTTGGAGTCGAAAAAATTCTCTGTGGCCATTTAACTTCGGATTATCTTGTTGTTATGTTGAAGCAGCAACGGCAATTTCAAGTCGGCACGATATTGCACGTTTTGGTGCCGAAGTATTTCGAGCCACGCCGCGTCAAGCAGATATGATCATCATTGCGGGTACTGTATTTAGAAAAATGGCGCCGGTTGTACAGCGTCTTTATGAGCAGATGATGGAACCACGCTGGGTGATTTGCATGGGGTCCTGTGCAAATTCTGGCGGTATGTATGATATTTACTCTGTTGTGCAGGGTGTTGATAAATTTCTGCCTGTGGATGTTTATGTTTCTGGCTGTCCTCCTAGACCAGAAGCGTTGTTACAGGGCTTAAATCTCTTGCAAGATTCTATAGGTAAGAAGCGTCGCCCAGTAAGCTGGATGATCAATGATCAAGGCATATACGAGCGAGAGAAAAATGTTATTCAGCGCGAAGCACGGCTGAAAGATAGAATAGCCGCGACTGAATTAACTAGTCCGGATGAAACCTGATAATTTTAATTAAGACGAGATCACTTTGAGTACTGCAAGCACCTCTTTACAGCAAAGTATGACCGAGACTCCTGCTGTTATTACTGAGCTATATCTCAAGTACGGTGAATCTTCTTTCGTGCGTCAAAATACAGCCGAAGGGATGACGACACTTTGGCTAGGTCGTGAAAAACTTTTAGAAGTTCTCAAGTTTTTACGTGACGACTATCGTCCTCGTTTTGAAATGCTACTTGATGTTACGGCAATTGATGAGCGTTTACGTGTGCATAGAGATGGGCAGCCGGAGAGTGATTTTACTGTCGTTTATCAGTTGCTATCATACTCAGGTAATTGCGATATTCGTCTTAAAATAGCTCTCAAAGAAACTGATTTAACAATTCCCACCATTATTTCTTTATGGCCAGCCGCGAATTGGCATGAGCGTGAATGCTGGGATATGTTCGGCGTAGTGTTTGAAGGACATCCGAATTTAAGCCGTATTTATACGCCTCCTACTTGGGTTGGACATCCTTTACGTAAAGATCATCCTGCTAGAGCGACAGAAATGGATCCTTATCGTTTAGATGATGACATCGTCGATACTGAGCAGGAAGCAATGAAGTTCAACCCTGAAGAGTGGGGGCTAGAACGAAAATCTGATACCAGTGAGTTCATGTTCTTGAACTTTGGCCCTAATCATCCGGCTGCGCATGGCGTTATTCGTTTTGCTCTGCAATTGGATGGAGAGTATGTGATGGATGTGGTGCCTGATGTTGGTTATCACCATCGAGGGGCTGAGAAAATGGGTGAGCGCCAAACTTGGCACACTTATATCCCGTATACGGATCGAATTGATTATCTAGGCGGCGTAATGAACAACCTGCCATATGTCATGGCTGTTGAGAAAATGGCCGGTATAGAAGTACCAGATAGAGTTAAAGTTATCCGTGTCATGTTGGCGGAGTTTTTTCGTATTTGTAGTCACTTGTTATTTTTTGGCACTTGGGCTGTCGATTTAGGGCAGTTATCACCTTTATTTTATGCCTTTGTTGATCGTGAAAAAGCATTCAACATTATTGAATCAATTACCGGTGGGCGTATGCATCCGAGCTGGTTCCGTATTGGTGGCGTTGCTCAAGATTTACCAAATGGCTGGGAAGTTCGCGTACGTGAATTTGTCGATATGTTTCCGAAGAAACTACTTGAATACAACAAAATGGTCATGGCTAACACCGTTATCAAACAGCGTACTGTTGGGGTTGGTAAAATGAATACCCAGGATGCTTATGATTGGGGCATGACCGGACCAGCTCTTCGTGCAACAGGTTTGGAATGGGATTATCGTAAAGACCGCCCATATTCAGGTTATGAAAATTTTGAATTTGAAGTCCCAATAGGGGTGAACGGGGATTGTTATGATCGTGCGGCTATCCGTGTTGAAGAAATGCGCCAAAGCTGTGAGATTATTCGACAGTGCTTGGAGAATATGCCATCGGGCCCATATAAATCTGACCATCCTTTAACAACACCGCCTTTAAAAGAAGACAGTAAACAAGATATTGAAACCTTAATTAATCACTTCTTGAGTGTCAGTTGGGGGCCTGTTATGGAGCCAAGTGAAGTCTCTATGGCAATTGAAGCAACTAAGGGAATTAATTCTTATTATTTAATTAATGATGGTGGCAGTGGCGCCTATCGCACAAGAATTCGCACGCCATCCTTTATTCATATTCAGGCAATTCCATTTTTGAGTCGAGGGCTTATGCTGGCAGACTTTACTGCGGTAGTAGCTACCACCGACTTTGTGATGGCAGATGTTGATAAATAACTAAATAACTAAATAAGTAATTAAATAATCAAGACTAACTAAAAAGATTTGAGTAAATAGAAAGAAAATGACCAATATTATTGCCAGTACAGCCCTAAAAGCACGGCAACTGACTGAAGAAGAAATTCATGAGATCGAGCATGAGAAGACGCATTACCCGTATGCACAGGCAGTGGGTCTGGAAGCTTTAAAAATTGTACAGAAATATCAAGGCTGGGTGAGTGATGAGAGCTTGCTAGCAGTTTCAGAATATCTGGATATACCGCCAGATGATCTGGAAGGTGTTGCTACATTTTTTAATATGATTTTTCGCCGTCCCGTTGGCAAGAACGTTATTCTCTTATGTGACTCCGTCGCTTGCTGGATGTTGGGTTGTGATGATTTAAAAGCTCATATCACCAGCACCTTGGGTATCGATTATGGTGAGACGACTGAAGATGACATGTTTACCTTAATTCCAGTGCCATGTCTTGGCGATTGTGATAAAGCTCCTAGCATGATGGTGGGCAGAGAATTATATAGAAATCTGACTAATGAAAAGATTGATCAGATTATCGCAGGCTATAAAGCGAAAGCTTAATTAGTTGATGTTGGAAGGTTTAAAGCAGATTTAAAGCAGAAATAGATGAGTATAAATAACCCATTAACCAAGAATATAGAAGAAGGCAGAGCTCCTTTTACCTTTGCGGAGTACAAAGCTGCTGGTGGCTATCAGAGTTTTGCTAATGCTGTGAAAATGGCGCCGCGTGATGTGATGGGGCAAGTCAAAGATGCTGGGCTTGGTGGTCGTGGTGGCGCCGGCTTTAACACTGGCTTGAAATGGAGCTTTTCTCCTGACCCTGATGGTTTGCCACGATACTTAGTCGTCAATGCTGACGAAATGGAGCCTGGGACATTTAAAGATCGCCTATTAATGGAAAGTGATCCTCACCTACTTATCGAAGGCATGATTACTGCTTCATATGCAATTCAGGCCTCAACTGGCTATATATTTTTACGAGGTGAGTACACTGTCGCAGAAGAAAATTTATTGAAAGCCATAGCGGAAGCCTATGACAACGGTATGTTAGGCAAAAACATTCAAGGTTCTGATTTCAGCCTGGATATTTATTTGCATACCAGTGCTGGTCGCTATATTTGTGGTGAAGAGACAGCGTTAATTAACGCTTTGGAAGGAAAGCGTGCAAATCCACGTTTCAAACCGCCATTTCCACAGGTCAGTGGTCTTTGGGGCAGACCCACTTTGGTTAACAATGTAGAAACAATTTGTAACATCCCGGGGATATTGACCCATGGAGTGGATTGGTTCAAAGGTTTAGGCTTGGGTGAAGAATGTGGCACACGTATTTCTGGTGTTAGTGGGCGAGTTAAGAATCCTGGTTGCTGGGAAATGCCGGTTGGGACCACTTTTCGAACATTATTAGAAGATTATGCTGGCGGCATGCAAGATGGTTATGTGTTGAAAGCCTTCTTGCCTGGCGGTGGTTCTACCGATTTTTTAATGCCTGAGCATTTGGATTTGCCGATGATTCCTGGTGATGTTGCTAAAGCGGGTTCGCGCTTGGGTACATCTTTGATAATGGTATTAGATGATAAAACTTGCCCGGTTGGCACTGTGCGTAATCTCATTAAATTTTTCGCACATGAGTCATGTGGTTGGTGTACGCCTTGTCGCGATGGCCTACCTTGGGTTGAACATATCCTCAATAAAATGGAAGAAGGTGAGGGCGAAATGAAGGATATAGAAATATTAAAAGAAATGTGCGGGTATATGGGCCCTGGCAATACTTTCTGTGCATTAGCACCAGGAGCTGCTGAACCATTACAAAGCAGTCTTAAGTATTTTATGGACGAATATGAAAGTCATGTGAAGCACGGCTGTAGCTATAATTAACATTAATATAGTAATTTAACTAATTGATATATTTAGATATAAAGGTAATTTAGGTTAAAAGATGGCATCCATCACCATAGACGGCAAAGTCTTTGAAGTAGACGTAAAAAACAATCTCTTGCAGGAGTGTCTTTCTCATGCGATGGATTTGCCTTATTTCTGCTGGCATCCAAGCATGGGGTCGGTTGGTTCTTGTCGCCAATGTGCAGTCATTGAATATGCCAATGAAGAAGATGAAAAAGGTCGATTAGTTATGGCCTGTATGACAGAGCCGCGTGAAGGCGCTCGTTATTCTATAGCGGCCGCTTCTAAATTCAGGGCACAAGCTATCGAAAGCATCATGATTAATCATCCGCATGATTGCCCGGTTTGTGAAGAGGGTGGAGAGTGTCACTTACAGGATATGACGGTCATGTCTGGACATACCTATCGTCGTTATGATGGCAAGAAGAAAACCCATAATAATCAATATCTTGGGCCTTTTATCAACCATGAGATGAACCGCTGTATTACATGTTACCGCTGTGTACGCTATTACAAGGATTACGCAGGTGGTACAGATTTTGGTCCGCAGGCTTCGCATGACAATACTTATTTTGGTCGCTGGCAGGAAGGCCCCTTAGAAAGTGAATTTTCTGGTAATTTGGTGGAAGTTTGCCCAACTGGAGTGTTCACGGATAAGCCATTTAGCAAGCATTACAGTCGTAAGTGGGATTTACAGTCTTCTCCTTCGGTGTGCACAGGCTGCAGTGTTGGTTGTAACACTAATCCCGGTGAGCGTTACGGCACATTACGTAGGATCGTAAACCGCTTCAATGATGAAGTGAATGGTTATTTCCTTTGTGACAAAGGCCGATTCGGTGCTGAATTTGTCAACAGCTCGGAACGTATTCCTGTGAATATGATGCGTGACTCACATAACGCCGCTCCAATTCAAATTGAGCCTGATGCGGCTAAAGAGGCATTAAAAAACGCCGCTAAAAGTGCGGTTGGTATCGGATCACCCCGTGCATCAATGGAAGCCAACTTTGCCTTGCGTGAGCTGGTTGGTGAAGAAAATTTTTATGCCGGTATCGCCACAGAAGAGCTCGACATGCTCAACAAAATCATTGATATCTATCAGAGCAAACCCGTTAAGATCGCTAGTGTTAAAGATATAGAGAGTTCAGATGCTGTCTTAATACTGGGTGAAGATCTGACCAATACAGCTGCTCGTCTTGCGCTAGGTGTTCGCCAATCCGTGAAAAACCTAGGCCGTCAAATGGGTGCAGATTTAAATTTCCCCATTTGGCATGACGCTGCTATTCGTCAACTGGCTATGGATAAATTAAGCCCCCTTTATATCTTAAGTCCGCATACAACCCGATTAGATGATATTGCTCATACTACTCACATCAGTTCCGCCGCACATAGCGCAAAAATAGGCATGGCGATAGCACATGCCATTGATTCAACTGCACCTGATGTTGCAGGCTTGAGTAAAGAGGAAAAAGCGCTCGTCAATGAAATTGCTGAAAGCTTGAAGTCTGCTAAACAGGCCTTGATCATTAGTGGTACTAGCAGTTTAGAACCTGCTTTATTAGATGCGGCTAGTAATATTGCTACGGCTCTACAAAGTGGAGACGATAAAGCTAATCTGGCTCTAGTCAGCTCTGAATCTAACAGCATGGGACTGGCCTTAATGATGCAGGGCAATGCTAAATCACTCGAGCAGGCTATGAGTGCTAGCAGTAAAACAGCCATAGTGTTGGAGAATGATTTATACCGTCGAGCGCCATCTGCTGATGTCGATGCCTTTGTAAATAGTCTGGATAACTTGCTTGTACTTGATCACCTTAAAAACCGCACGGGTGAACAGGCGAATCTTGTATTGGCGGCAGCTACATTTGCTGAAAGTTCAGGCACTTTCGTTAATTATGAAGGCCGTGCTCAACATTATTATTCAACCTTCAAGTCTGATTCTAATATTCGTTCAAGTGCGCTGTGGTTATCGGACAAACATTTTAATGAAATTACCGCAGCTTGCGCTGTTGCTATCGCTAATTGTGGCGCTATAGCTGAGCTGACACCAGGTGAAAACTACAATTTTGCCGGTCTTAAAGCTCCTCGACAGCATCACCGTTATAGTGGTCGTACATCTATGCGCGCCAATATTAGTGTGCATGAGCCTAAACAGGAACAAGATGAAGATGGCGTAATGGTTTACTCCATGGAAGGCGTTCCGGCTATCAAAGACGCAGCTGTTTTGAATTCACCTTGGGCGCCAGGTTGGAATTCCAACCAAAGCCTTTTCAAATTTCAGGAATTTGCTGGTGGCCCATTAAAACAAGCTTCTAATGGGCAACGTTTATTATCCAATAATAGCGCTGAAAAAACCTGGTATGAAGCAGGCAATTCCGATGACACAAGTGAAGGCTATAAAGTCTTTCCTTTGTACCACCTATTTGGCTCAGAAGAGCTCAGCGCGTACACCCCTGCAATTCAAGAAAAAGCTACATCGGCTTATGTCTCTTTAAGCCCTGAAGATGCTGCCAAACTCGGTTTACAAGCAAGTGATGGTGTTCAGGTGGAGCATAATGGGGCAGTTCCTTTCATCGTGAGGGAATCTATTCAGCCTGGAACAGTAGGCGTATCAGTTGGCCTTAAAGGGTTAAATTTTCAAGATATGAGTGCTGCGGTTTCACTGGATAAAGCCGCTGATTGGAAAAATCCTGAGTTATGGCGAGCGGCCAATATTATAGTTAGTGATAAGCGTGTGGAGGGGGCTGACTGATGTTTAGTTTCGAAGTCGGTTCTTTACTTAATATCGGTCTAGTACTGGTTGTTGGCTTGGTCGTCTCAATTATGATGATTTGGGTAGAAAGACGCTTCCTGGGTTTTTTCTCTGATCGTCTGGGCCCTAACAGAGTGGGTCCTTTCGGGATTTTTCAGGTTATTGCCGACGCTCTTAAAATGCTGACTAAAGAAGATTGGATACCTCCTTTCTCGGATAAGTTTACCTTTGTCATTGCGCCGATGATTCTACCTATTGTTATGTTGTTAAGTCTCGGAGTCATACCTTTCGCTCCGGGTATCGGAGTTATGGATCTTAATATTGGCTTATTGTGGGTTTTCGCTATGGCGGGTCTTGCATCGTATTCCACTATGTTAGGCGGATTGGCTTCCAATAATAAATTTTCTTTATTAGGCGCTTTGCGTGGTGCTGGGCAGATGATTTCTTATGAAGTCTTTATGGGTATATCGATACTTGGCATAGTGATATTGTCAGATAGCTTTAGCTTGCGTGAGATAGTACAAGCTCAAACTGATGGTTGGTTTATTATTCCTCAGTTTTTTGGTTTTATCGTTTTTATGGTGGCTGGGATGGCTGAATCTCATCGCTGGCCGTTTGATTTACCCGAAGGTGAAGCTGAAATTATTTCCGGTTATAACACGGAATATTCAGGTATGAAATTTGGCCTGTTCATGATCGGCGAATACATAGGCATGGTAGTGTTGTCGACTCTAATTCCGGTATTGTTTTTTGGTGGTTGGCTAGCTCCATTCGGTTTGGAATTTGGTAATGAAATAATTTCAGGTCTGTTTTGGATGGGCGCTAAAACATCTTTCTTTTTAATATTTTTTGTTTTAGTTAGAGCCGCCCTGGTCAGGCCTCGTTATGATCAGCTCATGAGTTATGGCTGGCTGGTGATGTTGCCATTGTCATTAGTGAACTTATTAATTACAGGTGCAGTGGTTTTATATCAGGCAGGTTAAATGTTGGTGCTAGCTAATATAGACAAGGTGGAGAGTTAAGATAAATGTTTAAGGCGATCGGCAAACAGATACATATTATTTGGTCACAAATAGTTACTCTGTGGATGGTATTTCTGCATTTGTTTACTAAAGCCGATACTGTTGAGTATCCGGATGTTAAGCCTTACATGTTTCCACGCTGGCGCGGACGCATCATTTTAACGCGCGACCCTGATGGTGAAGAGCGATGTGTGGCTTGTAACCTTTGTGCAGTGGCTTGCCCGGTTGACTGTATCGCCTTACAAAAAACTGAAGATGAAAACGGTCGCTGGTATCCCGAATTTTTCCGAATCAACTTTTCGCGTTGCATCATGTGCGGGTTTTGTGAAGAGGCATGTCCAACGCACGCCATTCAATTAACCCCAGATTTTGAAATGGCGGAATACGTTAGACAGGATATGGTTTGGGAAAAAGAACATATGCTGATTCAAGGTACTGGCAAATACCACGACTATAACTTCTATAATGTGGCCGGCAAGGCTATCGGCGGTAAAGGCAAAGGTGAGGCTCAAAATGAATTGCCTCCTACTGATAGAAGGAGCCTGATGCCATGAGTATTCTGTTTTATGCATCAGCAATAATTTCAGTGCTATCAACCATCATGGTTATTACACGAGTTAATGTCGTACACGCATTGTTATATTTTATTGTTTCATTGCTTTCTGTTGCTGTCATTTTTTACACACTGGGTGCGCCAATGGCGGCAGCACTAGAAGTTATTGTTTACGCTGGGGCTATCATGGTGATGTTTTTGTTTGTCATGATGATGCTTAACTTAGGTCAGCCTACTATTGATCAGGAGAGGGCTTGGCTTTCACCAAACGTATGGATTGGCCCAAGTATATTAGCGGCTATTTTATTGGTTGAATTGCTGCTTGGTTTGATGACGACCGACGCCACTATTGCTCACACCATGGTGGAAGCAAAAGAGATAGGTATCGCTCTTTTCGGTCCTTATGTGTTGGCGGTGGAACTGGCTTCTATGCTGTTGTTGGCTGGTTTGGTGGGCGCATTCCACCTGGCAAGGAAATAACGCTATGACGGTCATGATGCAAGCTATACCTTTGGAGCACGGACTTATTCTGGCAACTATATTGTTTTTGCTGGGTTTGGTTGGCGTGCTTACAAGACGTAATTTAATTTTTGTATTAATGTCTTTGGAAATAATGTTGAACGCAACTGGCCTAGCATTTGTCGTTGGCGCCTCGCGCTGGGGAGAAGCTGATGGGCAGGTTATGTTTTTAATGATTTTAAGTTTGGCGGCCGCAGAGGTTGCTATTGGTTTAGGTCTGGTGTTGCAGCTTTTCAATAAGTATAAAACATTGGATTTAGACTCATTGAATAAGATGAGAGGGTAGGACAGGGCAACATGATTGATTTACTTTGGTTAGTCCCGACCATTCCTGTAATCGGATTTTTAATTCTGACGTTTAGCTGTGGAAAATTATCTGAAATTCCTGCTGGAATAGTCGGGGCAGGTTCTATCGGCTTATCATTTCTAGTTGCTATGCTGGTGGGCTTAGATTTTATGTCCATGTCTGAGGCCGGAATACATTCTTATTCTCAAACACTATGGACCTGGATGGCCGTTGGATCATTTGAAGCTGGTTTCACGCTTTATCTTGATGGTGTTTCTCTGGTCATGATGTTCATTATTACGGGCATTGGTTTCTTGATTCATGTTTACGCGACTGGTTATATGCATGATGACCCTAGTTTCGCTCGCTTTTTTGCTTACATGAATTTGTTTATTGCGGCGATGTTGATTCTTGTTCTTGCTGATAATCTTTTATTGTTATTTATGGGCTGGGAAGGTGTTGGCTTATGTTCTTACCTTTTGATTGGGTTTTGGTTTAAAGACCCTTACAACGGTTACTGTGCACGTAAAGCGTTTGTTGTGACACGTGTCGGTGACGCCTCAATGGCCTTAGGCTTATTCCTATTGTTCGCCAGTCTGGGTACTTTAAATATACAGGAGCTGATGGTATTAGCTGAAGAAGAATGGGAAGTTGGAGCGGGCATTGCAGTAGCGGTTACTTTATTACTTTTGGGAGGCGCTGTAGGTAAATCCGCACAGTTACCTCTACAAACATGGCTGCCTGATGCGATGGCCGGGCCTACACCAATTTCAGCTTTGATACATGCCGCAACAATGGTTACAGCCGGAGTTTATTTGATTGCGCGAACTCATGTGCTTTATGAGTTGGCGCCAAGTGTGCAATATCTAGTTGGTGTGATTGGCATGATCACCTTGATAATGGCAGGATTCACAGCACTGGTTCAAAACGATATCAAGAAAGTATTGGCGTTTTCAACGGTCAGTCAGATCGGATATATGTTCTTGGCTCTAGGAGTAGGGGCTTACAGTTCAGCCATCTTCCATTTGATGACACATGCTTTCTTTAAGGCTTTACTGTTCCTCACGGCGGGCTCGATCATTCTGGCTATGCATCACGAACAGGATATCTTCAAAATGGGCGGCTTGCGTAAAGATCTGCCTTGGAGCCATGCATTATTCTTGATAGGAACAATAGCCTTGGTTGCGATTTTCCCAACCTCAGGCTTCTGGAGTAAAGAAGAAATTTTAGCCTCAGCATTAACTAATGAACATGGTGGCTATCTACTCTGGCTAGGCGGTATAGCAGGGGCCTTCATGACAGGGCTATATAGTTTCCGTTTATATTTCCTTGTGTTTTATGGCAAGAAAACCCACGACGGACATGAAGTTATGGGCTGGCATTTGCAAGGACCATTAGTCGCTCTGGCCATTCTTTCTTTAGTCGGTGGATTTATTCATATTCCGGTTGAAGAAGTCTTCCATGCGCATGCAGAAGATCATCATGTTTCATTATTTTATCAGGCAATTATGATTGGCTTGCCTTTATTTGGCGTGCTCTGTGCCTATCTGATTTTTATTAAACAAAAAGTGGACGTTGAAAAACTGGCTGGTTCTGGTTTTGGTGCAAAGCTGCACCGTTTCTTCTACACACAATGGGGTATGGACTGGCTGTATGACCGAGTTATTGTATTCCCATATGTTGGCCTAGCTAAACTCAACAAAAAAGATTTTATCGACAGTGTATATAACGGCACTGCAAGCTTGACTCGCTATTTACATAGCGTAGTGATTGAAACTCAAACGGGTCAAATACGTTGGTACACCATGACCATGGCCTTAGGCGTTCTCCTAGTAATTAGTATAGGAGTGTTCGCATGATACTAATCTGGTTAATGCTCATTCTTTTTGCTGGCGGTATTGGGGCCTGGCTTTCTGAAAGTCGCGGCATTGGTGTCCCCAGAGTTATCGCTTTAGTTGCTATTTTACTAGACCTTGCCCTAGTTATCTTTATGCTTCTAGCCCCGGAATCAATAGGCTTAACCCCAGTGACTAGCGAACAGGATGAGTGGTTAGTGTTGTTTCAGGCTGATTGGATACCTCGCTTTGGCATTAGTTTTATTTTTGGTGCAGATGGCTTCTCATTATTATTAATTGCGCTAACCGTATTTTTAGGTTTGATCTCCCTAGGCTCAGCCTGGCATGAAATAAAAGAGCGTTCAGGCTTTTTCTATTTTAATTTGTTGTGGACTTTAGCTGGGGTTATTGGGGTCTTTACCGCATTAGATCTATTCCTGTTTTTCTTCTTCTGGGAAGTCATGCTGATTCCGATGTATTTCATCATCGCGATCTGGGGGCATGAGAATAAAGAATATGCGGCGATGAAATTCTTTATCTTTACACAGGTGAGTGGGCTCTTGATGCTTTTATCTATCCTGGTTTTGGTTTTCTTAAATTATCAGGCTACCGAAGTGCTCAGCTTTAGCTATTTTGATTTGCTTGGTAATGGTTTGACCGGAGAAGTCGGCATGTTAGTTATGCTGGGTTTCTTTATTGCTTTTGCCACCAAGCTGCCGGCTGTACCTATACATAACTGGTTACCCGATGCCCATTCACAAGCCCCAACTGCTGGTTCAGTTATTCTAGCGGGTATTCTATTGAAGACTGGCGCTTATGGTCTGATACGTTTTACCGTACCTCTTTTTCCAGATGCATCTATGGCATTTGCGCCAATTGCGATGACACTGGGTGTGGTCAGCATTCTGTATGCGGCTAAAGTGGCATTTGCTCAGAGCGATTTAAAACGCTTAATTGCTTATACCTCGGTCAGTCATATGGGCTTTGTATTGCTAGGTGTCTACGCCTGGAATGCACAAGCTCTTCAGGGTGCTGTCATGACAATGCTGGCGCATGGTTTTAGTGCAGCTGCGCTGTTTATGTTGGCTGGTGGTTTGCAGCATCGCATTCATACAAGAGATATGGATAAGATGGGCGGTTTTTGGGGTGTAGCGCCCAAGATGTCATTTATGGCCTTATTCTTTACTGTTGCGGCAGTAGGTATGCCTGGGCTTGGTAATTTCGTAGGAGAATTTTTAGTGCTACTAGGGAGTTTCCAGGTAAGCATTACCACGACAGCTTTTGCAGCGCTTGGTTTAGTTGTTGCAGCAGTTTATTCGTTAATTGTCATACAAAAAGTATTTCATGGAGAGAATAAAAATAACTACGAATTTGATGATCTGACCTTTATTGAGATGGCATGTTTTGCATTAATGATGATTGGGTTGTTATGGATGGGATTGTATCCGCAAAGTATGCTGGATATGGCCGAACCGACACTGAGAAGTCTTGGTGTCGCTTTTCCTTAAATATAGTGTAACTGAAGATGGTGCAACAAATTAAATGAGTACTGATGTCCTTATAGATTTACTGCAAATTATCATGCTGACTCTGACTTCAGTGGTCGTCATGCTGGTTGCCGGGTTTAAACGCGAGCATGGTTTAGTGAATGTTCTAACCACATCTGGTTTAGCTGCATCACTATTGATTTTTGTTTTTGTTGATCCTGTTTTGCCTCTGCAGGCAACTGAGCTGTTATATTTTGATGAATACAGCCTGTTTTTCTCTGCCCTAATCATTCTAGGCGCATTAACAGTTAGTATCCTCGCTTACCCTTATTTTGAATCGCACAATAGCCACAATGAAGAATTTTATATTCTCTTAATGACCGCAACACTTGGCGCTGTTGTACTTGCTTGTAGCACACATTTCGTTAGTTTCTTCATTGGTATGGAGATGCTCGGTGTGAGTCTTTATGCAATGATTGCTTATCCAGTGCATGCTGATAAAAGCGCTAAATTTCCATTGGAAGCTGCGCTTAAATACCTAATTATGTCGGGACTGACATCTGGCTTAATTCTTTTTGGTGTCGCCCTTATTTATGCCTTAACTGGCACAATGTTTTTCAATGATTTGGCGCCAGCTATTGAGGCTCAAGATGTTGCATCCAGCCCTATAATAATTGCTGCATGGCTGATGATTATCTCAGGTGTTGCCTTTAAGCTATCTTTAGTGCCTTTCCATATCTGGACCCCTGATGTGTATGAAGGAGCACCAGTGCCGGTGACGGCTTATCTAGCCACAGTATCAAAAGCAGCTATGCTAGCTGTAACTTTACGTTTGCTACTGATTTCAGATGCATTTCAGTACGATGCTTTGATGCTCGTGCTCACCGTCATGGCGGCTGCTTCGATGTTACTGGGTAACTTATTGGCACTTCTACAAGCTAATGTAAAACGCTTGTTGGCTTATTCATCTATTGCACATCTTGGCTATTTGATGATCGTTATTATCGCTGCGGCAAGTGTTCCTGGAATGTTGAGTGTTGAAAGCATGGGCTTTTATATCACCGCCTATTTTATTATGTCTTTAGCGGGTTTTGCGGTAATTAGCTCGTTATCTAATTCGGGCAAAGAGTTAGATATGATTAGTGATTACCAAGGTTTGTTTTGGCGTAATCCTTGGTTGGCAGCGGTTATGATTACAGTTTTATTTTCATTAGCAGGCATTCCTCTGACAGCAGGGTTTATCGGTAAATTCTATATATTTACCAGCGGGGTAGAGGGGTCGTTATGGTTCTTGCTTACTATGCTCATCATTGGTTCTACAATAGGCTTGTACTACTACCTGCGAATTATTTATGCCATATTGCAGCAACCCGGGAAAACTTCTAAGCAAGACCCAGCCACTCATGCTATTCCCTTTGGCACTCATGCTGTTTTAGCCAGCATGACGGCTATCATAATTTATTTGGGGGTTTATCCAATGCCTATGATAAATATCCTTCAATCTTTAGCTGCTGCCTTTTAGTTTCTAGTATTAACCTAGACTGCGCGACTAAGTTATAACGCGCTTAAATTCAGTAGATATAAAACAATAATCCGGTCTTATATAGCTATAATTATCTTATTTTTCGGATATTTATCTTGCAAAGCTAAACTCAGAATGATAAAAAAAGCACACTATTGTCTGTACAGAGACACAACAAAACAATAAAAAACAGTAAGTTGAGCCGCTTTGTTAATTAAAAAATCAAGATAAAAGCTCTTATATCAGGAAAAAATCATGTCTGTATATAGCTATACCAGGACTTCAACGGTAGAAGAACAAGAAGAAAAAGATTTGGAAAGTTTGCTTGAGCAAGAAAACCTGCGTTTACAAACTTATGCACTAGCTCATGGTATGCATATCAATAATAGCTTTGTGGATAGCAAGCTTAAATGGTCTGTAGAATTTGCCAAACGTTCAAAAGTAAAACAAATGCTAGAAATGCTGGAACCCGGTGATGTTGTACTTGCTTGCTCAATAGAACGTATTTTTAGCAGTTGTGAGGATATGCAGGCCGGTCTAAATCTATTCAAAGAAATGAGAGTGCGGTTGTTTATTCTTGAACTTAGTGGTGAAGTTACCGCTGCAGAGTTCAATCCTTCTTTTAATCGCTTGCTAGATGTTTTCCATAGCCTGGAAAAGCGCAGATCAACTGAGCGTATAAAAACGGTTAAACAGAGTCAGCGTAATAAAGGCCGTTTCCTTGGTGGCAGCCGACCTTTTGGTTATATGATTCATTCTAATGGACGCCTGATTGAGAACCCAATGGAGCAAAGGGTGCTTAAAAAGATTATTAAGATGAAGAAAGATGGCAAATCTTTGCGTGCAATTTCTTCTGAGGTCAGTACGCCAATGGTTCCTATCTCATTTAAAACAGTTCAACGTCTGCTTAAAAAACATGAAGCGGCTTATGAAGCAGTTCCTGATTCAGTTAATGGCCCCATTAAAAGTTCAAGCGGCCCAGATAATCGCTCAGCCTAATTTACCCCGGCAGAGCGATAGCTTGCTGCCTGAGGCGTTTTAAATAGCGCAATATCTTCAATTGCTCTTGTAAAGACAACACTTTTGCACCAGCTTGAAAGAATTCTTTCAATGCGTCCTGCAAATATAGTTCAGTATCTGACTCAGGCATCCTTTGTCTTCCCATACATATGCTATGTAAATACACTCGAAAGCAAAGGTAGGCCTTATCAACTTCCGATAGCGTATCAACATCCGGGTCTGAGCTTACTGTCGATTCAATTAAGTCCTTATACTGCCGATAAATTTCTAGCAGGCTAGCAGAAGATGAAAATAAATCAGGGTCTTCACCTGCATTGTAAACAGCCGAGATATAAGCCTCTATATCAATTCCATGACTATCTGCAGCATCATAAACTGACTTAAACACCACTTTTCTAAATTCTTGATGTTGACGTTGTGGGAATTCAACAAGTTTTTTCATACATGATTTATCATTAAAATATTCTCTGCTTTTCAGTATAGTGAACTTTTCATTTCCCACCTTTTTTTCTTAGAGCTAATAGCTTCCTTGACCTACCAGCAGCATGCCTGCAAAATTGCGGCTTGCTTTCAATCAAGCGCTGTAGCCAAGAATGCTGAAAAACACGTCTTTATTTATAGGTCTGAGATACATACTTTCAAAGAAAGATAATCGGGTTATCTCTTTCACCTCACTGATATCAATGGCCGGATTAACACTGGGCGTGCTCGTCATCATTATCGTGCTGGCAGTATTTAATGGTGCTCAAGGTGAGCAAAGAGAGCGCACGCTTATAACAGTGCCTCATGCAGACATTTATGCCGATAACAATTTTCCGCAGTGGCAACAGGCAGCTAATCTACTAACACAAGCAAGATGGCGTTGAAAGTGTCTCTGCCTATATTAGCCTTGAGGCTATGCTCAGTAAAAATGGTATACACCAGGTCACTGAAGTTAAGGGCATTATTCCTGAAGCAGAAGCGCAAACCTCAGACATAGAAAACAGCATGCTACAAGGCAGCTTAAGCGCATTACGTTCAGGAGAGCGTGGCATCATCTTGGGACGCAGACTTGCTAATTCACTGCGGCTACTTCCTGGGGATGCCGTGAATCTTATTGTGCCTGAATTAACAGGCAACTCTTCTCGTCTGCAACTTAACATGCACACCTTTAGAGTCGTTGGAATTTTTGATGTGCAATTCAGCATAGGCTCGGAACTTGCGCTTATTCATTTAGATGACAGTGCTGAACTGCTTAATGTCGATAGCATTGCCGAGGCCGTACATTTGCGCTTGAGAGTCGGTGATATTTTTAACGCTGCAAATATTGTTGATACAAGCCTAGACGTCTTAGCAAGTGAGTTGCCCGGACCGGACTACAGAGGTGAAGACTGGAGTGTGAGTGAAGCAAGCTTATTCAATGCTCTGAAGATGGAAAAAATTATGACCTGGTTCATGTTGATGATGATAGTAGCAATAGGTGCATTTAATATCATTTCTACACTAGTGATGGTAGTTTCAGAAAAAAAAGCTGACATCGCAATTCTGCGAACGATGGGAGCAGGGGAGCGAACTATTATGGCTATTTTTATGGTACAGGGTTTATTTGTTGGTATTAGTGGCACTATTTTAGGTGCGGCCTTAGGTCTTTTAATTGCTGTAAACTTTGAGTCCATCGGGCAAATGCTAGAACTTCTATTTATCCCTGACGGCATGTATATGCTTAGTATCATCAATACCGACATTCAAGGTTCTGATGTTGTTATCACTTGCCTGTTTGCCTTACTAATTTCTTTTTTAGCGACTCTGTATCCAGCATGGAAAGCGTCGCGTATCCAACCAGCGGAAGTTCTGCGTTATGAGTAAAATAATCCTGCAATGTGAAAAGTTAAGTAAATCATTTCAGCAGGGCGGTCATGAATTAAATGTAATCAGTGAGCTTGATTTTGCTCTGCAAGAAGGCGAAAGCGTTGCTATTATTGGCGCTTCTGGTTCAGGTAAAACAACTTTACTTAATTTACTCGGCGGCCTAGATACGCCAAGTACTGGAACAGTGTTCATCAATGGCCAAGATGTTCATCAATTAAACGCAAAAGCTCAGGACCAATTACGTAATCGCACCTTGGGTTTTGTTTACCAGTTTCATCATTTACTGGGTGAATTTAGTGCTCAAGAAAATGTTGCCATGCCTTTAATCATAGCCAAGCAGCCTTTTAATGAGGCGATGCAGCAAGCCGCAAGCATACTTGAACAAGTTGGTCTGGCAGAGCGTCTCACCCATAAACCATCTCAGCTATCCGGAGGAGAACGACAACGCGTGGCAATTGCCAGAGCCCTTGTCCATAATCCAGCCTGCATTTTAATGGATGAACCTACCGGCAATCTTGATCGGAATACCGCTAAAAGTGTGCAAAAGCTTATGCTCGATCTAAAGCAAAGCCTGACCAGTAGTTTTATTATTGTCACCCATGATCAAGAGCTTGCTGATCAAATGGATCGTAAACTGGTTTTACACGAAGGCAAGCTCTTCAACCAGGAAGGGGCATAGAGTGTTCAACAAGCCAGCATTTTTTATAGGCAAGCGCTACGCCTCTATTGCTTCCGATAATTTATTAGTTGGTTTTATTTCGCGCTTATCTGTTGTTGGCTTTAAGTCTCAGTGTTGCCGTATTAATCATTGTTTTTTCGGTGATGAATGGATTCGACCGCGAGCTTAGGGAGCGCATTCTGGCACTTGTGCCTCACGTCACGATGACCACTATGCGTAATGAAGCATTGATGAATCAGGAGCAATGGCAAGTTATACAAGCGACTGTTGATGATAATCCCGAAGTGGCCGCCTCAGCCCCTTTAATACAATTGCAAGGCATGCTGCTTAGCCAACGGCCAGTCCCGCGGCATTATCTTAAGCGGCGTAGATCCCGTCGCTGAAGCAAGGGTCTCTATCCTGCAAGACTTTCATGAATGCAAGGAACACTTGTCTTCACTGCAAGCCGGTAATTTTTCTATATTAATTGGCGCCGGGATCGCAGAGCACTTGAATCTCGGACTGGGTGATGAACTTACTCTGGTATCAAGTTATTTAAATATCACACCGTTGGGTGAGTTCCCTAGGCAACGAATTTTCACAGTAGGCGGTATATTTACTATTGGGTCTCAACTCGACAGTAGTCTGGCAGTGATACATATGAATGATGCGCAATTGCTTTACCGACTTGGCGATACTATTCATGGTTTAAGAATTCAATTACAGGATTTGTTTGCCAGCTCAACGGTTATTCGTGATCTGCAAAACCGAATTGCAGGGGATTACACCTTCAGTAACTGGACACTGGATTACGGTAATATTTATAACAATATTCAACTCTCAAAATCGATGGTAGGTCTGTTGTTATTCTTATTAATCGCCGTTGCTGCGTTTAATGTAGTCGTTAGCTTGTTTATGGTGGTCAGAGACAAGCAGGGTGATATAGCCATACTCAGAACGATGGGATGCTTCGCTGAGCAGCATCCGCAATATCTTCCTAGTGCAGGGCTTTATTATTGCGCTTGCCGGGACTTTTGTTGGCCTCATCCTGGGTGTTCTTGGCTCGCTCTATGTCAGCCAATTCTTCAGCTGGCTTGAGGCAGTGGCGGGCAAGTCGAGTTACTCAGTGCCGATGTTTATCCTATCAATTATTTGCCCTCGCAATTGCTAGGCAGCGACCTCGTGTTGGTTTGTAGTATTTCTATTGCTTTAAGTCTGCTGGCAACTCTTTATCCGGCATATTCTGCTGCTAAGGTAGATCCCGCCCAGACTCTGCGTTATGAATAAGTTCTAAGCATGATCTTTGATATTTCAACTCTCGAAAACCGGGAAAAATACCGCCTCCTTAATGGCGGCATCACACCTAGACCTATCGCATGGATTAGCACATGCTCAAATGATGGTCTTGATAACTTGGCACCTTTTTCATTTTTTACCGTAGCAAGTTGTGTTCCGCCTGTTCTGCTTTATACGCAAGTGACTCAGCGAAGTGCGCTCGATAAAGATACCTTGCAGAATTTAATCGCAACAGAGGAATGTGTGGTGAACATTGTAAATAGCCCTTTGCTAGCAAAAGATGAACAAGACGAGTGCTGGTATTGAAAGTAATAAAAGCGAGTTTGAGTATGCCAATATTGAAACTAGCAATAGCTATAAAGTAAGACCCTTATCAGTGAAGGCGTCGCCAATTCGTTACGAATGCACTTTGCGGGAAGTCATTCGGATCAGTGATGAACCAGCTGGAGGTACTGTTGTGCTCCTAGATGTTAAATACATCTATGTTCGTGATGATCTTTATACTGACGAACATATCAATCAAGAGCTGGTAGATTCTGTCGGTAAAATGGGTGGAGATGGCTATACTCACAACGGCAAATATGTGGAACTTGGTCGCCCATAATTTATTTAAAGTTGTCATTGCTTTAAGAAAACTGGCGCAATTAAAGTAAGCATCTAGACTGAAAGTATCTTTTTTAACTTTTACTTTTAGGTAGACAATGCGCTCTATCTCTGATCGCTTTTAGTCTGGGCGTAATATTTGGCGGCTTCATTCCTGGTCAACCTGATTCTAATTATTTACTCTTACTTTTTATCCCTGCAATTCTTAGTTTTCGTTTTCCTACTTGTCGATCTCTCGCAGCCTATTGTCTCGGCTTATTCTGGGTGCTGACTTGGGCGGCTGAACAGTTTAGAGCAGCTTTTGCCAGCAGAAATGGAGAGAAACGACTTTTGGGTGAGAGGTAGTATAGTCAGTCTTCCTGAAGTTAATGGCATTAACAGTCAGTTTCTTTTTAAGGTGGAAAAAAGCTGCCTTAAGCCCTTATCAAGTTGTGACTTTTCCAATGAGTTATTGCAGGACCAATTAATCCAGCTAAACATATATCAAGAGCTTCTATTAGATCCCGGTCAGCGCTGGCAATTTAAAGTGAGATTAAAACGGCCTCATGGTTTTGCTAATCCAGGTGCTTTTGATTATGAAGCATGGTTATGGCAAAAGCAGATTCGTGCGAATGGCTATGTTCGCTTTGACGATGAAAACATATTATATGGAGACGAAACTGGTCTTAATTTTACAAGCTTGAGAAATCAGTTTCGTCAAAAACTTGACCGGCTTTTTCCTGGCCAAGGTTTAAAGCATTTAAATCTAATCAAGGCATTAAGCTATTGGTGACAAACAAGGCATTACAGATGGCGAGTGGGAGCTATTCAGCACTACCGGCACCAATCATCTAATTGTCATTTCGGGTATGCATGTCGGGTTCGTCGCGTTAATGTTCTACCATTTAAGTAAGCTAAGCCTTAATCGAATAGGCACGCTTGCCCTATATCTTTCGATTCCAAGGCTGGCTGCTTTTATAGCGGTTATTGCTGCTTATTTCTACGCCGGAATGGCTGGATTTGGGTTGCCTGCTCAACGTGCATTCATCATGATTGCCGCATTTATGTTGGCTCAGTGCCTCTGTCGGCATAGCTCTGTCATAAACAGCTATTGCTTGGCTTTAGCACTGGTGCTGTTGTTTAACCCTCTGGCACCAGTAAGTAGTGGGTTCTGGTTATCCTTCATAGCAGTGGCTGTATTAGTGTTTTTTGTAAATCAGCCTGACAAGCTGCAAACATCAGGCTTAGTAAAATTGGCTCTGATGTTTAGAACCCAGTTTTTTATATTTCTAGGCTTACTGCCATTCATGTTGTTGTTCTTTCAGCAAAGTAGTATCAGTGCGCCCTTGGTTAATCTGCTGGCTATTCCTTATGTCACCTTGCTGATCGTGCCACTGTGCTTGCTTATTTTGTTACTAAGTTACTTTTCTACAGAGTTGCTAGTTTACTTTTGTTTCTGTGCGGAGCGCTTGCTTAAGTTCTTTTTATCAATGCTTGAGCTTATTAATCAACATTTGCCAGAAGCCTTGTTGGATTTGCCAGCATTAGCGATTTGGCAATGGATAATGCTGCTTCTGGGTATTATTTTGTTGCTCTTTGGTTTGACTAGGAATAAAAATTCCTGGCTGCTCATACTGGCCTTTTTAAGCTTTATTCCTGTGTTAATTAGTAGAGATAATAAGCTTGATCCAAATGAATTCAAGTTGGATGTGCTCGATGTGGGGCAAGGTTTGGCCTTGATAGTACGAACACGCCAGCATGTCATGCTCTACGATCTTGGTCCCAAATATAGTGATAGTTTTAATGCCGGCGAAGGCATTATCTTACCCTACCTTCGCTCACAAAATATTAACAATATTGATAAGGTGCTTGTGAGCCATGGAGATTCTGACCATAGCGGGGGATTAAGTTCTATTTTATCAGCTTACCCTGCAACAGATTATCTGGTCAGTGATCTAACACCGTTTTCTAGTCAGTATAACTACAGCCTATGTCGTGAAGGGCAGCACTGGAACTGGGATGGAGTGAACTTTGAAATCTTACACCCTGACAGGGACACTTATAACAGCAATAATTCATCCTGCGTATTATATATAAGCAATGCAAAGCACTCAGTATTACTAACAGGGGATATTGAAGCGCAAGTAGAACGGCAATTATTACGGTCAGGTTCTAATATCAATGCTGACATCTTAATTGCGCCACACCACGGCTCAAAAACCTCTTCTCATAAGCGTTTTATAGAGGCAGTGTCGCCAGATTACGTGATCTTTTCCAGTGGTTATTTGAATCAATTTAACCATCCACACCCAGATATAGTGAAACTCTATACAAACAGTGGCACAATTAGCCTAAATACAGCCGAAACAGGCTCTATTAGTTGGATAATTGGCGAAGATGACGTTTTGCCTGAAGCAATCCTGTATCGACAAGCTAATAATCGATTTTGGCGCGTGTTGCGCTAAGAAAGCATAAGTTCTAATAAGAGAAACATAAGTGTTTAATGATACTTTAAACACTGAGGTTTGAATCTGGGATATGCTAATATCAAGCGTTTGCGGGATGGGAAACGGGATTGTTTTTCTGACTGTGTTTAAGTAAGGGGATGAGTCCTAGTGTTTGAAATAGTCCAGGCCGGCGGCATATTGATGCTGCCTATCATTCTTTGTTCTGTCCTCGCTATTGCTATTATTATCGAGCGATTTTGGACGCTAAATCCTTCACGTATTGCTCCGAGGAACATGCTGCCTGAAGTTTGGTCTAAGATTAAACAAAATCAATTGGATGCTGCTGAATTAAAAGATCTAAGAAGCTCATCTGCCTTGGGACAGATTCTGGCTTCTGGCTTAGTCAGCGCTAAATCCGGTCGCACAATTATGGTTGAAAGCATTGAACAGGCGGCCGGGTATGTAGTCCACGATATGTCCCGATATTTGAATCTGCTAGGGACTATTGCGCAGATAACACCTTTATTAGGGCTTCTAGGCACAGTGCTTGGCATGATCAGGGTCTTCACAGAGATTATGGCGCAGGGGACAGGTAATGCTAACGTGCTAGCTGGAGGGATATCCGAAGCCTTAATCACAACGGCAGCAGGCTTAACCGTTGCAATCCCGACACTGCTATTTTATCGCTTTTTTCAGCGCCGCATAGATACCTTGGTAGTCGATCTAGAGCGAGAATCGATCAAGTTGGTTGATGCACTGCATTCAGCACGAGCTGTGGACTATAAAGACAATAAAGATAACGAAGCAAACTCCGAATGAAATTTGAACGTCAATTAACTGAAGAGGTAAGTGTTAACTTAACACCTCTGATTGATGTGGTGTTTTTACTGTTGATTTTCTTTATGGTAACAACCACGTTTACCCGTGACACAAACTTACTAATCAATCTGCCTGAAGCCTCAGGTGAAATAATGGACGTTTCACCGGAACAGATTGAAGTCATGGTGGCACAAAATGGCTCCTATGCAGTCAATGGACGAGGTCTGGTTAATACTCAATTATCAACCTTAATAGATGCCATTGAAGAGATGTCTGAAGGTGATCGCAGTTTGCCGGTAATTATTACAGCAGATGCGAATACTTCTTATCAGTCTGTTGTAACTGTTATGGATGCAGTTGCTCAGCTTGGTTTTAGTCAATTGAATATTGCTACTAGTCAGGAAACGGAAGAACAATGAGCCAAGCAGCGCCCACACTTTCAAAAGCCGACAGCCTGGCCATCTATAGGCGCTTGTTGGCCTACCTAAAACCGCTATGGCCAGTCGCCATCATTAGTATCGTCGGTTTCGCGATGTTTGCCAGCACTAATTTTTGGTTTGTAGATTTAACAGGGCAGCTGGTAGATACCATAGATATAGCCAGAGAAATTGATTTTAATGAACGCTTACGGATCCCCTTATTGCTAGTTCTATTAGCTGCCACACGAGGTATTGGCGGCTATCTGGGCGGTTATTCCATGGCTTATATTGCCAACACTGTAGTGCATCACATTCGTTCACAACTACTAGAGCGTTTCTTACAGTTACCAGTTAAATTTTATGATCGTAGTGAAATCGGCAAGCTCATGTCGACGGTTACTTATAACGTCATACAAATAGCCTCTGCCGTTAGTGATTCACTAAAAGTGTTGCTGCAACAAGGCCTGACAGTCATCGGATTATTGGGCTATATGTTTTATCAAAGTTGGCAGTTAACCTTAATTTTCATCGCTGCCTTGCCTTTGATTGCCGCGTTGATTAGTTACGCATCAAAGTTGTTTCGCAAATACAGTCATCGTATACAGTCCTCGATAGGGGATGTGACACACATTCTGTCTGAAACGATTAAAGGCATACGTGTGATTCGAAGTTTTGGTGCTGAAAAGCAAGCACTGGATAACTTTACTGAGGCAAGTGCCCGGAATCGCCAGCAAAGTTTGAAGCTAGAATCTGTCTCCAATATCAGCACTCCCGTGATCCAGGTGGTTGTCACTATTTCTCTAGCTATCATGGTCTGGCTGGTCCTATCGCCGCAAATGATAGGCAGCCTCAGTACAGGGGATTTAGCATCGTTCATCATCGCTGCTGGCATGCTATCGACACCAATCAGGCAACTTACCCAAGTTAACTCTGCCATTCAGCGTGGTTTAGCTGCGGCCAGTTCTATTTTTGACTTATTAGATGAAGATGTTGAAGACAATAATGGTAGCTATGAATCTAATAGGGTGATTGGGAAAGTCAGTTTCAAGGGGCTCAGTTTTCGTTATCAGCCAAACAGTAAAGATGTATTAAGTGAGATTGATTTCGAAGCTAGTCCTGGACAAGTTACCGCTATTGTTGGAAAGTCTGGCAGCGGTAAATCTACCTTAGTAAATTTGATTCCTCGATTTTACGAAGTGTCTAAAGGTCAAATATTAATTGACGATGTCGCTAACACTGATTTTACTTTAAACAATCTTCGCCAGCAGATAGCGCTAGTAAGCCAGCAAGTTATATTATTTAACTCTACTATCCGTGAAAATATTGCTTACGGCGAGCTATCTAATAAAAGTGAAGAAGAAATCATGGCGGCATTAAAAAGCGCCCATGCTATGGAGTTTATAGAGCAACTTCCAAAAGGTTTAGATACCAAAGTAGGGGATGATGCGACATTACTCTCTGGAGGCCAACGTCAACGCCTCGCCATTGCAAGAGCCTTATTAAAAGATGCGCCTATTCTTATTCTTGACGAAGCAACTTCAGCACTGGATAGTGAATCTGAGCAACATATTCAGGCCGCTTTAGAAACACTTATGCAAGGCAGAACCACTTTTGTCATCGCTCATCGTTTATCTACCATCGAAAAAGCTGATCAGATTTTAGTTATGCAAGAAGGAGAGATAGTCGAAAGCGGCACACATCATGAACTTATTGCGCTTGATAAGTACTATGCCAAACTACACAAGAAGCAATTCCCATCGTCATGAAAAAGATCGTCGATACCTGGTATGGAGATACTGTCATATCGTGGTTGAAGCCCTTCAGCGCATTATTTGGGTTCGTTAGTAGAATTCGACGAAAAAGCTATACCAGCGGCAGTAAAAAAATATACCGAGCCGGTGTCCCCTTAATTGTTGTTGGCAATATCAGTGTCGGAGGTACCGGCAAAACTCCGCTTATTGTTTATTTGGCTAGACAGTTGCTCTATGCAGGGTTTCGGCCAGGCATTGTGAGTCGGGGTTATGGGTCTAAAGCGCCAAGTTATCCTTTTCATGTTCTCAAAGACTCACCAGTTAAGCATAGCGGTGATGAAGCTTTACTTATTGCCCGGAATACCGAGTGTCCTGTTGTGATCGATGCTGATCGGACAGCGGCAGTAAAAAGTCTCGAACAACATTATGACTGTAACGTGATTCTTAGCGATGATGGTATGCAGCATTATGCTATGGCACGAAATATTGAAATTGCAGTCCTAGATGGCCGTAGAGGTTTTGGTAATGGAGAGCTACTCCCTGCGGGCCCATTGAGGGAGAAACCTGAACGTCTTGATGAAGTTGATTATATTATTTGCAATGGAGAAAGCAGCTTGAGCTTTAAGCAGCCTGCTTATGTTATGACATTAAAACCACGACATCTGTGCCATCTGCTATCAGGCGAAATATTTCCTATGCCTCATGTCATTGAAGAAATGGCCAAGTCTAGAGAAGCTGATGCAGGTGGTGATAAGTCTGTGCCCAAACATAAAGTTCATGCTATAGCTGGCATTGGCAATCCAGAACGTTTTTTTAGCTCTCTTTGTGATTGCGGGTTTGATATTATTAGCCACGTTTTTGATGACCATCATGCTTACACACTAGAAGACATTAATTTCGACGATGACCATGAGGTCATTATGACCGAAAAAGATGCTGTGAAGTGCATGGATTTTGCCAGAAAAATTGACTGGTATTTGCGTGTAGATGCCGTGATAGATGAAGAATTTATCGAAAGTCTCTTATCGAAGTTAAAAACATTTAGTATCGAAATTTAAGTGGTAGAAAAAGGTTATGGATAAAAAATTACTCGCCATTCTTGCTTGCCCTATCTGTAAAGGGAAAATACATTTCAATCAGGAAGCACAAGAACTGATCTGTTATGCCGATGCTTTAGCATTTCCGATACGCGATGAAATACCGGTGATGTTAGAAAGTGAAGCTCGCGCACTGAGCTCTGAAGAAAAAGACAACAGGCCTCGTTAATGTCTTTTATTGTAGTCATTCCTGCACGTTTTCAGTCTACGCGTTTACCAGGCAAACCTTTATTGGATATTGCTGGGAAAACTATGATTCAGCATGTTTTTGAACGCGCTAAGCAAAGTGCTGCGACTGAGGTGTATATCGCAACAGACAACATTGAAATAAAAAATGCCTGCGAACAATTTGGCGCTAAAGTATGTATGACAGATGAAGAACATATTTCTGGTAGCGACCGAATTGAAGAAGTCACGCGTATACTAGAATTATCTGATGCTGATGTTGTAGTCAACGTGCAAGGTGATGAGCCAATGATTCCGCCGAAAGTTATTAATCAGGTTGCTGAAAATTTACAAACCAATCCGCACGCCGGATTATCTTCTCTTTTCGAATATATCGAAAATCAAGCTGACGTTAATGATCCAAATGCTGTAAAAGTAGTAACAGACAATGAAGGCATGGCCTTATATTTTTCTCGATCAGCAATTCCGTTTGACAGAGATAAGTCTGAACAAGTTGTCTATAAAAGGCATGTTGGACTTTATGCTTATAGAGTTAAAACATTACACAATTTTGTTGGCTGGCAACAAAGTGAATTAGAGCAGTCAGAAAAGCTTGAGCAGTTAAGATTTATGGCAAACGGAATAAAAATACATATGGCGCAGGCAATAGAACATATTCCGCCGGGGGTAGATACTGAATCAGATCTGGCTAATATAAAAGACCTGCTTGGAAAATAATTGGAATTTTAATGTCTTCAGAAACAGTCAAAATATTAATGGTTTGTTTGGGTAACATTTGCCGTTCTCCAACAGCAGAAGTTGCATTCAGACAGGAAGTCGCTAATCGTGAGCTTACTCATTTATTTGATATTGATTCTGCAGGTACTGGTACCTGGCATATAGGCGAGAAGCCAGATGTTCGTGCCAGAACAACTGCAGCAAAAAGAAATATGGATTTGGAATCCCTGAAAGCACGTACAGTAAGTCCTGATGACTTCCACCACTTTGATTATATTTTTGCAATGGACACACAAAACCTTAATGATTTAAAAGCCATGGAGCCAGTTAATGCAAAGGCGAATATTGAGCTCTTCCTTACCTGGCCAGATAAAGAAAACGGGCAAGATGGATATCAAGAAGTTCCAGATCCGTTTTATTCAAAAGAAGAAGATTTTGAGTTAGTTCTGGATTTAGTAGAAGCGGCAAGCAAAGACATCCTTGATTATATAGCCGATACCCATCAGCTTACTTGATCGCATTAGTTTATTATTTGGCTTAACTTCATGCACATCCAAGAAAACTTTAATCTCAAAAAATTCAACACCTTTCATATTCCTGCACATGCTAAATATTTTTCAGACGTCTTGAGCGTTGATGATTTATTAGAAGTATTAGTGTTTTGTCAGCAGCATGCTTTGCCTTTTATGATAATTGGGCAAGGCAGTAATCTATTGTTTAAGCAAGACTATCCTGGACTAATTATTGAATTAAATATAAAAGGCATAGAGTTAGTCGATGAAACTAAAGACCATTTTTACGTAAAAGCTCAGGGTGGAGAGAATTGGCATGATTTTGTGCAGTTCTGTTTACAACAAGGCTATTACGGCTTAGAAAACTTAAGTTTAATTCCAGGCACAGTCGGGGCCGCTCCTGTTCAGAATATCGGGGCTTATGGTGTTGAAATTTCTGAGTTTCTATTTGAGCTTGAAGCCTTGGAAATTTCTACTGGCAAACGGCTTACATTTAGCAAGCATGATTGCCAGCTAAGTTACAGGCAATCCATCTTTAAAGCTGAACTTAAAGATCGTTACGTTATTACAAATGCTACATTCAAGTTGTTAAAACGTGCTCAGCCCAATCTTAGTTATCCTGCTTTGCGTGACGCTTTAAAAGATATGACTGAGAGTGAGATTACCCCTCAAGCAGTTAGTAATGCTGTGTGTGAAATTCGAATGTCTAAATTACCTAACCCTATTGACTTAGGGAATGCTGGAAGCTTTTTTTGGAACCCAATAATTTCAAGTGAAAAATATTTAAGCTTGCAAAAAACATATCCTGATATTGTTGCCTACGCACATGAATCTAGCTATAAGATTGCAGCAGCCTGGTTGATCGATAAGGCAGGCTGGAAAGGTTATAGAAAAGGAGATGTCGGAGTTCATAAAGAACATGCACTGGTGCTCGTAAATTATGGCGAAGCCAGTGGCGCTGAATTGTATGATTTATCAGTTCGTATTCAGCAGTCGGTGCAAGAGATGTTTAACATTGAACTACAGCCCGAAGTGCGAATTATTTAACTCTCTCCGAACGCTCTCATCAGTTAGAATAGGCCCATGCAGTCTCCTTTATTTGATAGCGAAAATTATCTCAAACATGCAAGCACGCGTCCTGGTGTGTATCGAATGTATGATGTAGAAGGAAAAATACTTTACGTAGGTAAAGCTAAAAATCTAAAAAACCGTATCACATCATATTTCAGGGCTTCTGGTTTAGATAGTAAAACTATACTGCTGGTGTCAAAAATCAATAGTATTGAAACGGCCATTACCAATACTGAAACTGAAGCTTTAATTCTTGAACAAACTCTGATTAAGGAGCAAAAGCCTCCTTATAATATTCTAATGCGGGATGATAAATCCTACCCCTATATTTTCTTATCCAGCAAAGATAAATATCCGCGCTTAGCCATTCATCGTGGTTCCAAGAAAAAACACGGCCGATATTTTGGGCCATTCCCTGGTGCCGGCGCAGTAAGAGAAAGCTTGAACTTGCTGGAAAAAGTGTTTCATGTACGTCAATGTGAAGATTCATTTTTTCGCAATCGAAGCCGTGCTTGTTTGCAATATCAAATTAAGCGTTGTTCCGGTCCATGTGTCGACCTGGTTAGTGAAGAAGATTACGCTGAAGATGTGCGTCATTCAGTGATGTTTTTGGAAGGAAAAAATAATCAGATCGCTGATGAGCTGAAAGAAAAAATGCAAAAGCTGGCTGATGCAAAAGAGTTTGAAAAGGCTGCCAGGGTGCGTGATCAAATTCGCGACCTAAGAACCATACAAGAACGCCAATATGTTTCCGGTGAAAAAGGTGATGTCGATATTATAGCCATGTGCACTGAGGCCGGTATTGTTTCTATACAAGTTGTTTTTATTCGTGACGGCCGTGTGCTGGGGAATAAAAATTATTATCCAAAGTTCGTCATTGAAACCACACCAGCAAGCATATTGCATGCATTTATTGCACAGTTTTATCTTCAAGAACTAGGGCTGAACAGCATTCCTCGAGAAGTAATTGTTAGTGATACGCCTGATGAAATCAGTGGTCTGACGGCGGCATTGGAATATTGTGCAAAGCATAAAGTCGATATTAAGCATCGTGTCAGGCAGCATCGGCAGCAATGGTTGCAGCTAGCACAAACCAATGCTCAACATGGCCTGATGAGTAAGCTCAACAGCAAGCAAAGTATGCAAACGCGCTTCAGTGCTCTGCAAGAAGCCTTACAAAGTGAACAATTGCCTACCAGGCTGGAGTGTTTTGATATAAGTCATAGTTCAGGTGAGGCTACGGTGGCATCTTGTGTGGTC
This sequence comes from uncultured Pseudomonadales bacterium, assembly GCA_943789335.1. Lineage (GTDB taxonomy): Bacteria > Pseudomonadota > Gammaproteobacteria > Pseudomonadales > Pseudohongiellaceae > UBA5109. Next base: position 52,324 of record CALSTS010000009.1, read on the forward strand.
TTTGATCAAAATGGCCCTTTGAAGAGCGATTACAGGCGTTTCAATATAGAAAATATTACGCCAGGTGATGATTACGCGGCTATGGAGCAAGCGCTTAACCGTAGATATACACGCTTAAAAAAAGGTGAAGCGCGTCTGCCAGATATACTGTTGATTGATGGCGGCAAAGGACAGTTGACTCAGGCAGAAAAAGTGCTTGAAGAGTTAAATATACCAGGAGTACTTTTAATTGGTATTGCTAAAGGGATCAGTCGTAAAGCAGGTCAAGAGACCTTGTATTTTGGTGATACACGTAAAGAGCTTGTATTAGAGGCTGAATCACCAGCACTACATCTTCTTCAGCATATTCGGGATGAAGCGCATCGATTTGCTATAACTGCGCATCGTCAGCGTCGTGGGAAAAAACGTACTGAATCTTTTTTGGATAGTATTCCAGGTATTGGCCCTAAAAAACGTAAAGAACTTATAACGCATTTCGGTGGTCAGCAAGAAATCAAACGTGCCAGCATTGAAGATTTACAAAAAGTACCTGGGATAAGCCATTCCTTAGCTGAATCACTTTATGACATTATTCATAACTAGTTAATTATTGAGTTGGTGTAGAATAACGATATGAATACGGCGACATTTTTTACTGTCCTACGAGTGCTGGCAATCCCGGTATTTATCACTATCTATTACTCGAATATTCCCGGCAGCAATCTGCTTGCTGCGATCATTTTTACTTTAGCTTGTATCACTGACTGGCTGGATGGTTATCTGGCACGCAAGCTTAATCAATGTTCTGATTTTGGTGCTTTTTTAGACCCTGTTGCCGATAAGCTCTTGGTCACAGTTACGCTTGTGATGTTGGCAGCAAACTATTCAAGCCCTTGGTTTGTTATTCCTGCAGCTATTATGGTGGCCAGAGAAGTGCTGATTTCTGCACTGCGCGAATGGATGAGCGGTAACAACCAGCGTGATGTGGTTGCTGTTGGCTATATAGGTAAAGTCAAGACGACAACTCAGATGTTGGCAATTATTGCTTTATTGGCAGCCCATCCGGGCACTATTGATGTATTGCTTGTAGTAGGCTATGTTTTAATTTATATATCGGCAGTGCTGACATTATGGTCAATGTTCAGCTATCTGAAAAGCGCTTGGCCGATGCTCAGACAGGATCTTAAACAAAAATCATCTTGAGGCGCTGAATACCACTCTTTACTTGACTTCACAGGTGATCTGATTAGAATAGCGTCCTCTTTGAAGCCCTGCTTATTTAGCAGGCTCACAAAGCCAAAGAGCCTGAAATATTGGAACTCTGGTCGGGGAAGAAATAGGGTCCCCAAGCAAAGATGAAGGTGCATTTGCAGTATAGTGCGGGAATAGCTCAGCTGGTAGAGCACGACCTTGCCAAGGTCGGGGTCGCGAGTTCGAATCTCGTTTCCCGCTCCATTTTTTAGGCCTTCATCCATAGTAGCCGAAGTCCCTTACAAGGCTGGATGGCAGAGTGGTTATGTAGCGGACTGCAACTCCGTGTACACCGGTTCGATTCCGGTTCCAGCCTCCAACTTTAAGGACCTGACTGCTGACTGCCCAATGCCTGGGTGGCGAAATTGGTAGACGCAAGGGACTTAAAATCCCTCGGTAGAAATACCGTGCCGGTTCGATTCCGGCCCCAGGCACCATATAAATCAATTAGTTATATAAATATCCAGAGCGTCAAGGTTTTGATAATTTGCTTATGGGACGCTCATGGGGCAATACTAGAAACCTCACATTTAAATTTACCCCCCCCCATAACAATACAAAATCACTATCTGAAGAACCCAGGGGTAGGGCACCCCCCACTTTAAATTCTGGGACTCCTAGCGCTCCCTACATACTATCTGCACAGTCGATGGGCGGGTTTTGTTGTTTTGGCCTAATAGGTGCATCAATATCCAGGCATTGATGAATAGGGCAAACGATATAGAGACTTCATACTTTTAAATGATTTTAAACCGCCATAACTTCATTGGTAGCAAAAAACACTTGTCGATTAATGGCACACTGAATAATATGGTGTGAATCCTCGAAAGGGGATGTCACATGCTTTTCCTTTAGAGTGTATATTGGTCGTTTTAATATAATGTAAACGCGGAATTGGCTAGGCCAAGTTAAATTTACGAGTTATTACTCTAAACGTGAATATTTAGATGGATAAGAAGGTGTATATAGCTAAACAGGGAAGCAGGAAGATTAGCAAGTGATAACCGACTACCATGCCAAATACTATGCTTATGAACTTACGTTACGGCATGCTGCAAATGGTATTGAGCGCCTGTCTCAGTCACTTTTCGATGCCTCAGTAGACCTAAACCCCCATCAAATTGAGGCAGCCCTATTTGCCTTAAAGAACCCTCTTAACAAAGGTGTGGTGCTTGCAGATGAGGTGGGTTTGGGTAAGACCATTGAAGCTGCATTGGTGCTCAGTCAGTATTGGGCCGAGCGGAAGCGGCACTTGCTCGTTGTATGTCCGGCTGCTTTAAGGCGACAGTGGGCTTCAGAGCTTCAAGAGAAGTTCAATTTACCCAGTCAAATTCTTGATGCAAAAACCCTGCGCCAATTAAAGCGTGATGGTGTTTACAATCCGTTGTCGCAGAAAAAAGTCATTATTATGTCTTATCACTATGCTGCCAGGTTAGAAGAGCAGCTGGTGAATGTGTCCTGGGATCTCGTCGTTATCGATGAGGCCCATAAGCTTCGAAATTCTCATCGACCAAAAAACCGTATGGGTCAGGCATTAAAGCGAGCTTTGATTGGCAGGCAAAAGTTGCTCCTTACGGCGACACCTTTGCAAAACTCCTTAATGGAGTTGTATGGGCTTTCCACGGTTATTGATGAATATCTGTTTGGTGGTGATAAAGCCTTCCGCAAACAATACATGGCATCAAAGTCAGACTTGCCTGAACTTAAAGAAAGGCTAGATAGCTTTGTACATAGAACACTTCGAAAACAGGTTCTGGAGTATGTGCCATATACACAGCGTAAAACCATTACTCAGCCGTTTAACCCCACTAACCAAGAGCAGGAGTTATACGAAGCAATATCTGCTTTCTTGTTGAAGGAAGACTCTTGGGCTCTGCCTAACCAACATAAGCATTTAATATCCTTAATATTAAGAAAGCTTCTTGCTTCCTCTTCTCATGCAGTCGTGAATACCTTAATCGCTATTAAGAGTCGTCTCGAGTTTCTAAGGGATGATAAAGAACAAGAAGCAGACTTCCTTGAGCAGCTGATTGAAGATGATGATCTTGAAGACGATTACCTCGAGGATGAAGCTTTTCCTTTTTTGCTAGATGAAGAAGAGCAGCAGAAACGAGACGCGGAGAAAGTCCAACAAAAAAACCTTGAGGCTATACAGGCAGAGATTGACGCCATAGCAGGCTACATTGAGCAGGCTAGCGCAATTAAAAAAGATACTAAAGCCGAGGCATTACTCAAAGCATTAGGTTTGGGTTTTGATCGAATGGCTGAAATGGGAGCTGCCCGCAAAGTTATTATTTTTACCGAGTCACGTAGAACTCAGGAATACTTGAGTGAATTTCTTAGTGTTAATGGTCATGCAGGCAAAGTCGTATCGTTTAGCGGTACAAATAACGGGGAACAAGCCAAGGCTGTCTATGATGTATGGAAGGTCAAAAATAATGGCTCAGACAAAGTCACAGGTTCTGCTCAAATCGATAAGCGTACAGCTTTGATTGATTACTTTAAGTCTGATGCTGAAATTATGATTGCAACTGAAGCAGCTGCAGAAGGAGTAAATCTTCAGTTTTGCTCGCTAGTAATTAATTATGACTTGCCTTGGAATCCTCAGCGTATAGAGCAGCGTATTGGACGCTGTCATCGGTATGGGCAAAAACATGATGTTGTTGTTATTAACTTCCTGAATAAGCGTAACCATGCTGATAGGCGTGTACTGGAGCTGCTTACTGAGAAGTTTAATCTATTCGATGGTGTTTTTGGTGCTTCTGACGATGTGTTAGGGCGGGTTGAAAATGGCATGGATTTCGAGAAACGTATCCAGCAAATTTATGATACCTGCCGTCTGCCAGAAGAAATTGAGGCAGCTTTTACGACTTTGCAAAAAGAGCTGGAATCTAATATCACCAAAAAAATGAAGGCGACTCAGCAACTGCTGATTGAAAACTTTGATGAAGACATACATGATCTTCTTAAGCTTCAGTTAGCAGAGGCAGAAAAGCGGCTGGACAAAATCGCACGATTATTTTGGCAGCTTACCAAGCATCAATTAAATGCGCATGCTGATTTTGATGACAGTGTTTATCGCTTTAAATTAAAGATACTACCTGAAACAGTGAGCCATGTTGAATGTCCACAAGGCAATTATGAGTTGATACAGAAAGGCCAAGAGACTGCCCCTCATCATCATATTTACAGAATGAATCATATGCTTGGTGAGTATGTGGTTGATACGGCAAAGAAGATAAGTTTAAAGCCTGCCAAAGTTGTTTTTAATTACAGCGAACATACTACAAAGATATCTGTGGTAGAACAGCTTATAGGTAAATCAGGTTTATTAGTTTTAAATAAACTCAGTATTCAGTCGTTTCATAATGAAGAGCATTTAGTATTTACGGCATTTACAGATGATGGCCAGCTTGTTGATCAAGAAAAGTGTGAGAAACTTTTTCTTAGTGGTGGCGATATAGCAGAAGGAAGGAATACTATCTTTCCGCTGTCAACAAGGTTGAATGAGGCAAAAGAAAGACAAATAGCTGCTAAAATTAGCCAGGTTCTAGAAGTCAATAATGGGCATTTTCAAACTGAAAGAGATCGTTTGGAAAAATGGGCAGACGATAAAGTGGCAAGTGCTGAACAAGACCTGTTAGATACCAAGGCAAAGATTAAAGCCCTGAAACGAGAGTCACGCCAGGCGCAAACATTAGAAGATCAAAAAGAGCAGCAAGAAAAGATCAAGCAAGAAGAGCTCAGGCAGAGAAAACAGCGGCAGGCAATATTTGATGTTGAAGATGAGATTCATGACAAGCGAGACGAATTGATTGATGCTCTGGAGAAAAGGCTAAACCAGAAAACAGACGTTGAAGAGCTATTTACAATACACTGGCAGGTTATATAACTACGGTGTATTCAGTTAAATTGATGGAAAAACATGATGAACGAATCCTATAAAAAATTAATCAAAACATTACAAACCATATTTGAGATGGACAAAGCCGATCTTGATTTTGGTATCTATCGCATCATGAATCTAAAGCGCGCTGATATTAATGCGTTTTTGGAAAATGACCTTTTGCCTCAGGTAAAAGAAGCGTTTGCTGAATATGCCCCAGATGGTAATTCAGGTGCACAAGCAGAATTGAGTAAGCTCATTAAAACGCTGACTGATGCTGGTGTGGACCCTGATGAGTCGCCAAAGGTGCAAGAGTTTAAAGAGCAATTGAAAGGTGTGACAGATTCAACTGCTTTGGAAAATGATGTTTTCTCTAAGCTGCATACTTTCTTTAGCCGATATTATGATAAAGGCGATTTCATTTCTAAGCGTCGGTACAAGGCTGACACCTATGCTATTCCCTATGAAGGCGAAGAAGTAAAACTCTATTGGGCAAACCATGACCAGTATTACATCAAGTCATCCGAACACTTGCGTGATTATGCTTTCCTCGCTAAACAAGACGGGACAAGTGGTGGTGAGAAAACCGTACGCATCAAGCTAGTAGAAGCAGACACTGAAAAAGATAATGTTAAAGCCCAGAAAGATGAAGAGCGTAAATTTATATTAGATGAAGAATGCCCGTTGTCAGAAGAAGATGGTGAGCTCCTTATTCATTTCAACTATGTGCCAGCAGGGAAACAGAAGCAGGAGAAGTTTAACGAGGCTGCCGTAGAAACTATCTTTGCTCAAGAGGGTTTTGATGAGTGGCTAGATGTGCTGAAGGCGACTGCACCTACCGAAGCCAAACCCAAAAGAACGCTACTTGAGCGTCATCTTAATGAGTACACCGCTAGAAACACCTTTGATTATTTTATTCATAAAGATCTGGGCAACTTTTTGGAAAGGGAGTTGGATTTCTTTATCAAGAATGAAGTGATGTTCTTGGATGATATTGAATATGCATCGTTTGCCGTTACTGAACAGCAGTTAAAGAAGGTGAAGATTATTCGCAGCATAGCGAAAAAAGTAATTCGTATGCTGGCTCATTTAGAAGACTATCAGAAGAAGCTATGGCTGAAGAAAAAATTTATAACATCAACTAACTATCTAATATCGATATCAAAGATACCTTTTAATTTTTATGAAGAAATATCCAAAAATAGCGCACAAAAAAAAGAGTGGTCGAATTATTTCGGTATTACTGAAAAAATTGATGCAGTGTTTATTAAGAATAATCCGCGTCTTGTTTTGGATACTGCTTTTTTCACTGACAACTTTAAAGATGAAATTATAGCCGGAATCGAAAACATAGATGAAACATGCAATGGTGTTTTGATAAAAGGAGATAACTTTAATTCACTGAGGCTTCTAGAGAATGCATATCGAGGGAAAGTATCCTGCATTCATATTGATCCCCCATACAACACAGATACTAGCGGCTTTCTTTATAAGAACAGTTATAGAACCTCAAGTTGGCTCTCTTTTATAAGAGATAGAGTCTATGCATCGATTTCATTTTTAGACTTCAATGGGAGCATTCAATGTCATATCGATGAAAATGAATATGAAAACCTATTTAAAATTTTCTCAACGACTGATTTATTCAATATGGGCACAATCATATGGGACAAAAGGAATCCAATGAATGGCGGGTCTGGAATCGCTAATCAGCACGAATATTTAATTTTTTTCTCCAAGGTCAAACAAAGGATAAATCAGCGAAACAAAACTATACTATCAATGCTAGATAAAGCTAAAGAATTTATCGATTTACATGGAGGCATTAACGAACTCTCAAGAGCAGACTATTCTAAGTGGGTAAATGGGAATGACTCTTTGTCTGGAGGAGAAAAAGCGTACCGATATATTGATGATGATGGGCGCATTTTTAGGGCAGTTAGTTTGAGAGCCCCTGAACCAAGAGAAGATCCAAAATTTCATCAACCGCTTATTCATCCACAAACCGGAAAGCCTTGCTCCGTTCCTCCAAATGGTTTTTCAAGAACACCTGAAACTCTCAAAAGTATGATTGAAAATGGCTTGATCTTGTTTGGTCAAGATGAATCAACTCAGCCAAATCAAAAGGCTATATTGACGGTTCACTCACTCAAACAATTAACTTCGATGATTCAAGAAGCTAAAAAAGGTAAATCATGGACTGATAACCTTGGTTTAAGTTTTCCATACTGCCATCCAGTGTCACTCTATGAGGAATTAATTGGTGCTACGGTAGCAACTGAGAATAGCTATATCCTTGACTTTTTTGCAGGATCTGGAACAACTGCAGAAGCTGTATTGAATTTAAACGCTGAAGACCAAATAAATAGAAAGTTATTGCTTATGGAAATGGGAGATCACTTTGAAGAAGTTTTGCTACCAAGATTAAAAAAGTTATCTTATTCTTTAGACTGGAAAAATGGCGTACCTAATGCAAATGGAAAAAGCGTACCATTTCTTTTCAAATACCATAATTTAGAATCTTATGAGGACATTCAAAACAATTTAGTCCTCACTTCTAACGCTATTCAACAGCAAACTTTAGAACAAGACTCTTTAAAAGAGGACTATGTACTGGGTTATTGGCTCGATGTAGAAACAGCCGAAAGTCCATCCTTATTAAATATTGATCAATTCGAAGATCCCTTTAATTACAAACTCAATATTGGCTCGGGCAGTGTGGGTGCAACTAAATCAACGATTGTCGATGTGGTTGAAACATTTAATTACTTGATTGGATTAACAGTTAAAGCCATTGATGTGATAAAGGGTTTTAAAGTTGTTACAGGCACTAACCCGCAGGGCGACTCTGTTTTAGTTGTTTGGCGTACTGTTAAGGAAAACGATAACGAAACCCTGGAGGCCTTTCTCGATAAGCAGGGTTACAACCCCAGAGATACCGAGTTCGATCACATTTATGTAAACGGGGATCACACCTTAGAAGATCCGCAGCATAAGGTGAAGATGACAGAAATTGAATTCAAACGCCTGATGTTTGATGTCAGTGATGTATAAGGGAGAACATCATGACAGCTAAGGCAAAAAAGTTTGATGAAAAACTGGTGTTGAGCCAATGGATGCTCAAACAGTTCGGTGTAGAAACGCTAGTAGTGTTAGGTAAAACCTTATCTGACGATAACTTGATCGGCTTCACCGAAGAAAACAATACACGTTTCTTGCAAGCGCTTGAGGATTGGATACCTGAATCTGGCCGTACTGTGAAGAATGACCAGCTTAGAGAGTTTGACGATAATGTTGTAAAGCATTGGCAGGAAATAACCTATAGGCGTAACCATTCAGGGGCCATGGGAAGAACGCTTTATCCATTGTACTTTCAGTATTTATCTATGCTCTTTACCGAGTATTACCTTGATAGATATTTTCAAGGTGTCAGCGATCTTTGTGTTGAATTAAATAAGTTTATGGCTGAATTTAATAAGCAGTTTAATGAAAGAGAGCGCATTCAACCTTTTGTAGAATCAGACCTTAATAAGCTTGCCTTATGGATGGCTACTGGTAGTGGCAAGACACTGATCATGCATGTCAATATTTTGCAGTTTGAGTATTACCGTACCAAATATGGTAAGGCAAATAGCTATAACAAAACCATCTTGCTTACGCCAAATGAAGGACTTTCATTGCAGCATAAAGAAGAGCTAGATGATTCCAATATCTCTGCTGACCTGTTTGTTAAAAGCGGTGGTAGCCTGTTTACCCAATCTTCAGTGCAGATTATTGATATTCATAAACTACAAACGCAGGACAAGATGGGCAAGTCTGCTGATGGCAAATCTGTTGCAGTTGAATCTTTTGAAACGAATAACCTTGTTTTGGTAGATGAAGGGCATCGCGGGGCGAGTGGTACAGACTGGGATGGTAAAACGAAACCTGCTTTGTGAAAGTGGTTTCTCGTTTGAGTATTCTGCAACGTTTGGTCAGGCCATTAAAGCGGCATCTGGTAATGAGCTTGCACCAACAGCGAGTGGGAAACCAGGTGCCAAGTACAAATTTGTACAGCAGTATTCCAAGTGCATTATGTTTGATTACTCGTATAAGTTCTTTCATGGAGATGGTTATGGTAAGGATCATTTTATTCTTAACCTTGCAGATGCCTGGACTGAAGAGCAAACACAGCTTTATTTAACGGGTAGCATTCTTCGCTTCTATCAACAGAAGTGGCGCTATTCCATGATAAGAGTAAAACGTTAGCGGATTACTTGTTAGCTGATCCGCTTTGGATATTTGTCGGCGGGAAGGTAACGGCAAAGAATGAAGCGAATGTAGATACCGTCTCTGATATTCAGGCGATCATTAAATTCGTTGCCAGGTTTGTGGCTAATACAGACAAGGAAACGGTTGGGTTTATTGATAAATTTCTTACTCAGTCTGATGGTCTGTTCGATAATCGCACGCAACCCATCTTTGCTAATGCGTTTCCCTATTTGCACAAGAAATGGAAAACGAATGATGCTGAGAATGTCTATCGTGATGTGTTGAAGCAAGTATTTAATGCTGAAGCGAGAGGTATTTTGCATATTGTTCATATCAAAGGCGGTATAAATGAAATCGGCTTGCGCATTGGTGCAGAAGAAGGCAACTGGTTTGGCGTAATCAATGTTGGTGATGCCAGTAAGTTACACAGCATGTGTGAAGAGTCTGTCCAAACAGGTGCTTTGCCTAACTGCATAACAACTGATGATAGTTATACCAAATCACTCTTTGACGCTATCAATAAGAAAGGTTCTACTGTTAATCTCTTGATTGGTGCCAAAAAGTTTACTGAAGGCTGGAGTTCATGGCGTGTTAGTGCAATGGGCTTGATGAATGTTGGTCGTTCTGAAGGTTCAGAGATTATTCAACTTTTCGGCAGGGGCGTTCGCTTGCGAGGCTATGACTTCACGTTGAAACGTAGCAATCACATTCCTGGTATTAAACATCCTGAATATGTTGAGCAACTTGAAACACTAAATGTTTTCGGCATTCGCTCGAACTATATGAAAGAGTTTGAGGAATACCTTGAAGAAGAAGGCGTAGGCGAAGATCAGGTGAAGATTATTACCTTGCCTGTTATCAAGCGTTTGCAAAGTCCTAGTCTAAAAGTCATTAAACCGAGTGCGACATTAACGCCATTCAAAAAAGCCTGCAAGCCAGAGCTTGCACACCAGACAGATGATATGTATGGGCGTGTGATGCTGAATTGGTACCCAAAAATTCAGTTCAAGACAAGTGGTGCTAGCAGAGCGTATGCGCTGGATACCGAGCTGAATGAAGCGGTATTTGCCAAAAAGCACTTAGCTTTTCTAATACTGAAGCGATCTATTTTGAAATAGCTCAGTACAAAAATGAAAAGGCGTTATACAACATTCAGCTGAGTCGAGATGCTATTGTTTCGTTATTGGCAGATCCTAATTGGTATTGTTTGTTGATTCCTGCAGATCTGATGGAAGTTAAAGACTTTGAGCGCATCAGAATGTGGCAGGACATTGCTGTCGCATTGCTGAAAAAATATGTTGAGCGTTTCTATAACCATAAGAAACACGAATACGAAGAACCTTACCTTGAGTATGTGGTTCTGAATGAATCTGACCCAAACTTTGTGAATGAATACAAAACCAGTATTGATATCTCTCAGCAGAAGTGGATTGATAAAATCACAGAGTTGAAAAGCAAGCTTGAAGATGGTTCTTTCTCTGAAGAATGGAAGTTTGGTAATTTCACTGCATTAGATTTTTCAAGACACCAGTATCAGCCTTTAATTTATTTTAAGAATAATGATGTGGTTAAAGTTAGCCCTGTACCGCTAAACGAAGGTGAAAGAGATTTTATCACTGACTTAAAACAACATTACCTTAATGCCACTGCGTTCTACGAAGATAAAGAATTGTATGTATTAAGGAATCAGAGCAAAGGGAAAGGCGTAGGCTTCTTTGAAGCCGGTAATTTTTATCCAGACTTCATTGTCTGGCTTGTGGTTGCAGGGAAACAATACGTAACCTTTATTGATCCTAAAGGCTTAAGTCGTATTCATGGTTTTGATGACCCAAAAATTTCGTTCTGCCGTAAGATCAAAGAGATTGAAGCTCGTATTGCAGATCCAGGTGTAATACTCAATTCATTTATCGTATCTAATACCCGTCAAGCAGATCTTGCCTGGTGGGTGAAAGGAGATGATGCAGACAAGGCTTTTGCCAACAACCATGTGTTGTTTCAGTTGGAAGCTAAAGAGACATATATTGGCGACATATTTAATTATGTTGTTAATGCGAACGCATCATGACGATGATTATCCCTATCGTTGGCATCTTCGCCGCTCCGTCGGGCAATCAAGGTTAATGGGGATGGTTTGTTTATATGAAGAAACTAGAAAAAATTGAAGTTGATGATTTAGAAGATGAGGTGGATATAACGTGCTACCCCAGATATTTGGGCATGAGATGGATATTATCTTCACTGAACTGGGTTGCCTTAAAGAGCTATGTTCAAAATTTGATCTGGAGATTATTGATACTTTATCAGTTAAACCATCATATCCGCCGAATTCATCACCAGTTATCTCGTCGTCATCTTTGTTTTCAATACCCAGATTTTCATTAAATTGCTCTGACCTATATTCGAATCCTATATCATGTGCAATAAATAAAGTGTGTTTGCATGGAGTTATTAATTCAGTTATATCCTCCTCTTGTTGTTGATTTAACACAATGCCCCCACAAAAAGGACAATAAATACTAACATCATATTTTCATTAAGTTCTACTCTTTGAATACTCATGTCGTCCTCCTCAATTTAGACATCTGATTTGATGCTTAACTCTTTAATAGCGTTCCTTTTCCCACATAATCAACATTTCTTTTAATCTGGTACCATAACACCAGGATACATACTATTTTGGATCTCTGTAGGCATATTTTTAAAAATCAGCACTAGTTGAAGATTGTTCATCAGCAGTAACCCAACGGCCATTTCGATAAAAAGCTTTCCATTTAGTTGGTTCTCCATCTTTTTCACTCAACACATATTGCTCTTTAGCTTTACGGCTAAAACGCACGATAGCTTTATTTCCTTCTGGATCTTGTGTTGGAGCCTTAAGTATAAAATCATACTTAGGGTCAATCTGATCTTTGTAAGGCAATAACTCTTCAACTAACGGTGCACGAGTTTCTCTGTTTTCAGGAAACTTACTGGCGGCTAAAAAAATACCCCATCTTCCTTCACGTAACACGTAATAGTCATCAACTTTCAGGCAGGTTAAGTCAGGCATATGTAATGGTTTCATCTTAGGAGGCGCGATTTCACCGTTGCTTAAAAGTCTTCTGTAGTTTGTACACTCAGGATTAGTGCATTCGAAATATTTATCAATACGACCATTCTTTAATTGCATTTCGGATGAACAATTATCACATTCAAGTATTGGGCCGTCATAACCTTTTAGCTTAAATTTTCCATTTCCTGTCAGCCATCGCTTGTTATAATCTTTGTATAGTTTTTGGAAATACTTCCTTAAGCCAAGAACTTCTTTGGGCAAATATTTGTTGATATTTTCCCAAGATACTTGCTCTGTCCATTTATCATCAGGTTGAGTGCAACCCCAATAAAAACCAAACCTCCCATCTTTGAGTTTTAAATCGCTACCGCAATTAGGGCATTCTTCCTTTCGAATAACACCTACCTTTGTGCTTAGTATCTCAAAAAACATGTTGAACTTTTCGTTAAGTTGCGTTTCGTTGAGACTTTCGTCAAGCTGCATTTCATTACGATTTTCATCAGATTGCTTTGCAGCAGAACTATTTTTTTTTGAAACGAGTTACAAGGGTTTCAAAGCTTTCTATGTGGAAAAAGTTTAGACTAAAACAACCAAATAAGCTGTCACAGAAAAAACTAATATGTGAACCGCCAAGTCTATATATACTCATCGGCTCTTTGCATTTTGAACAAAAAATTTCGGATTCATCAATTACTGGGTTTTCTACCGCGTTTGCGGCATTTGTAGCTTTTCCTTTTTGGGTTTCAGGATTCTCGAATACATCAGTTGTAAGCTGCAATCTTAATCCGTAATTTTTACCATTATGGCCACGTAACTTTTTTGTTGGTATAGGATGATAGAATCTGTAATATCTATCACATTCTAGGCATATCAGAAAAAAACCACGTGTTTTGAAACCGAATTTAGTTTTTTTGTTACATTTCGTGCATATAAATTCCGAATCATGATCAAAACTAGATAATACGTTTATGTAATAATCAATACTTTCGTATAAGAATCCAAAAACGTCATCTTTTTCGAATAAATCAACTAAAGTGGAATCTGAAAAAAGTGGCTTAGATTTGTCATAAGTTGGAGCGTTAGATTGTATTCGACATATCAAGCGATGAGCTAAAATATTAAGACCTCTATCTGAAATAATAGATTTTTCATCTCCATCACAAATTGCTAAGACTCTATTCACGAAATCCTTAACCAAGTCTTTCAATACAGGAAAGCTTTCATAATTAAGAGCAAAATTACCTTGAACGCCTGTATCATTGCTTATCAGTTTTTCTGGAGAATTTACACTAAATCTGGGATTTTCTAAATATCGCAGGTAGTATTCATAGACTTTAACAGTTCCAATCTGAGTGCGATTAAATCCTTGCTTTTCAAGAAGTTTCATCAACCTCCACTTATACTGCTTATCTTTCGTTTCCATTAGGTTTTCTGCCCGGCGTCTTATTCCAATAATTATACCCATTTTTCTTGCCTGCACCTTTAGCTCATCTAACTTTCTCATACCGTCACGATAGGCAGCTCTAATTGCTCTAGTTTTGTTGCCATGTTTTGTTTTTGCTTCAGCACAACGTTGTCTACACACAACCGTTTTAGTTTTTTACATTAATTACTATTAGATGCTAATACTTTACGAGCAACCTTGTGCTATATACGTTGCAGATGTAATTTGAGACGCATAATCCTGAGGGCTTTGGTAGCCGCCCCTCACCAGTATATTCCTATCATTCAAAGCATTATTTAAACTCTCAGAATAAACATCGGCATAAATGGTTTCGCATATGCTAGTTGAACCTGTTGAATAGGGGTTGGTTAAGTTGTCATAGACCAACCATACAAAAAAAGTGGAATGCCCCACATAATTATGTGAAGCAATATGTTCTCTCTTTTATCAGTGTGTTTCATAATTAATCACCCTTTAAATATCGTCAGAACATTATTCTATTAACTGTTTAATTTGTCCGAGGACAAACTCTTCCACCACCTATCCTAGTGGTACTACCATCACTATAATGGCAAAGGTTTGCGCCTATTACTCCCTCTGAACTTGTCAGTGTAGCGTTAGAAACTATTCTTGATGAATTTGAATTGCGAGCCACTTTACTTATATCCGTCTGGTTTAACTAAAATAGTTTCCAACACGTTTAGCGATTAACCAGGTTGATCGGCAATCACCTTCATTGTAATTAACCAAGTCTTTTACATAAGCTTTTTGCTTATAAGTAAAATATTTCCATTTTTTGTTTTTTGTGCATGCAATATCAATTCGTCGACAGGCTTCTGCAGCACCTAAAGGAAAAGGAGGGTAAGGGTGTCGTTTGGCGTATATGGCGGCAAAAATGTTTTCAAGTGTCTTACCCTTTGCTGATACACCTTTACCGAATTTACGTGTTCGATTCACGTATCTTCTCGCCAATGGGTGCAAATTGTATAGATACGGCCGTAGTTTCTTAAAAATAGAGTCGGATAAAAAATATTCTAATACTAACTCTTCGTGTATTGTCCAATAGACTAGGTGCGATTTATTTTTCTCCAACTCTTTTGTAAGTTCCTCAAAAAAGTCATTAAATGCAATGTAGGTTGCGCATGGGATTCCGTTTGAAGCAGGCTTCCATTCTTGACGAAAAAATGAACAGCAATATTTTCCTCCACCCCCTTTTTCATTTGGGCGAAAGATGCCCGCCATATGAGGTTTCGGAACAGTGCCGTCTTTTTTCTTTCCTTCGCCCTCGAAATCAAGATAGATTGAATTTCTATACTCATCTGGTGTTAAGGGTCCTATGTGCATAATTCAACTTCATTGACACAGCATGTTTTTGGCTAAGTATAACCTGTATATTGAATTACGATATAACTCATATAATGGTCAATCACAGATTAAGTAGTGAGAATAAAATAATATTATGAGCAGTATTTTGTTATTGTTACAGCTAGTACGTTTATGTATCTACGTAATGGCTTAAATTTTTACCTCCCTGCACCGTTATGGATTGGGGAGGATTAACTGTAGCGTAGCTTACTCGGTATATACACGGGGGATGAGTCTGATATGCAATCAGTTGGAGCCCTGTCATATACTGTAGTGGATATTTATCGACCTCTCACTACTTAGTCGGGGCGCTTTCGCCCTTAATGCTTACGGCTATGTGTCTCTATATCTGCTAAAGATATTTGTAGAGAGCACCTTGCTGCAGCAGCGAGAACTATCACTGGCAATGTCTTAAAAGTATCCTTCATCATCGGTCTGACCTCTTTATAAACATCTGTTATATTTCCAGTGTAAATCGCATCTAACCCAATATATTGACATAGCTCAAATTAAACTCCGAATATGCAATTAACCAATAACCACATACCTTGCCGTAGATGTAACGCAACAAGTAAGCGAACTAAGCTACAGTGTGGTGCCCCTGCTATGCGCGGGAAATCCAAGTGCTGGGCGCATGGTGGTAAATCTACAGGGTTTAGAACAGAAGAAGGAAAGCAACGAATTATTGCTGCCAACTTGAAGCATGGTGATTACACAAAAGCTAAGCGACAAGAGCATAAAGAGACGTCTACAGAGCTTTTCCAGTTGGAAGATGCCATGCATGTGGTAGGTATGACTGAGGCACCTCGATTACGAGGACGAAGGCCTGATGGATATAAGTCTTTAAAAAATACACATGATGTGGAGCTCTGGATAAAGGATAAGAAGTTAATTTAACAACACCCCATGGACCGAGCAGTTTTTTATTAATAATATCTTCTGACAATCTACCCACCCCCTAAAAACGCAATAACTGGCATAACTGCACAAACTGTATATCTGTATAACTGGTTTCAAGTACATACAAAAGTTCTCGCACGGAGTGATAAGCAACTGACGCCTCTCCCCTGAAAGGCACATGGTTGCTGAGTTGTACAGATATCCAGATATACAGTTATTATAGATATATAGTTAATTAGTTTTTAGAGGGTGGGTCAATAATGCATATTCATACTTATTATGTGCTCCTTGCGCGTAAGTCCACTGGTGCCCTTGCGAAGAATCAGGGCCTGTCCAATAATCTAGCACCTTCCTCACCTTAGTCGGTCCTTCCGCAGTCTCAGCAGCGACTGATTTAATAATTTCAGATTTACTTATTGTGCCGTTGATTATCTGGCTCCTGATGCTTTTAATAACATCTTTATCATTGGCAAGTTGCTTATCTCTTTCTGCCTGTCGTTTCACCTCATCAAGGTCACTTGTGTTCAACGTCTTAACTGAATCCAACAGGTTGCTATAGGGCATACCCTGCGTTTTTGTGAAGGTGAATGAGGCAGTACTTGCAACGTCACCACGAGCTTTTTTATTAGAAAATTCTATGGTGCTTAACGAGAACCCCGGATTTTCAATGACAGAGACCTTATCAATAATATAAGCGCAATCAGAATCATCAACTATGTCGCTGGTCCCAGAGTAAATACCTTTGCCTTCAGAGTCGGTATGCTTGTTTGTATGTGCAAGACATATCAACGTACCCCCTGCAGAGATAAACTCACGTGCAGTTTTTCCGAACTCAGATGCGGCAGTTTTATCCATAAGGTCAGTGAATTTCTTCAATGTATCCAGCACGATAACTACACCTTTTGCCTCATCGTCTTCAGCAAGTTTTTGCATTAACTTGGGTACGTACTTTGTTTTAAATTCATTGCTGTTGGGTATAAGCATCTCCATGCCAAGCTGTTCAGCAATTTCAATCTTCTCTACGGCACCTCTATAGGTATCGTCAGCGTTAATATAAAAGACTTTATCGGCATCCAGCTCACCTATTAAGATTTGCTCCCTCAGTAACCATAAAGTTAATAACGTCTTCCCAGTGTTTGGTGCGGCATACAAAGTCGTCCACTGGCCAAGTATGGCAATATCCTTCATCACAAACTTATCTGATAACATTTTTTGCCTCATATCTTTACTAGACCCTGTAGCTGAGAATCGTTTTAGTAGGCCCAGTGGGCTTTGTTTGTTTGTGGTTGGCGAGGCAACTTGGTCTTCTTTAAAAATCGAAGAGCCATGTGACTTAAACTCTTGTATTTCAGCGAGTTTATAGAGTGACCCAATACCGATTGGGTTTGGGTGGTTCGGGTTATATGCCTTCCAAGCTGCTTCAAAACCATCCTCGGTATACCTGTCACTTTTCATAGACCACTGTTGAGCTATACCTTGCCCAGAAACCCAATCAAGAGAAGCAATGGCCCAAATAGCCCCAAGCCAATTAGCGCCTTCTGGGTCCTTTATATCAATCGATCCATCACCACGCAGAATGTCAGGACTTATGCATTCCAGTGCAGCTTTAAGCTTTAGAATTTCTTCAGGTGTTTCGGTAGGACTAGAAAATATGCCAATCGGTATAGCATCCAGCATGGTTTTTTGTGAAGGCATCTGCTGCTCAGACTCTAGAAGACCAACCAAGTCCTCCAGCATCGCTTTGGAAACTTTTTTATTGTTTATTTTTGTGGCTGATGTAGTGCTCACAACATCACAGCCATTCTGTGCGGTCTGTCTTCTGATTCTTCACCCTTACGCATGATAGTACCCACCACCTTGGTGATACGAGAAGCGTTACTGACAGAGATGTCCACCGAAACGAACATACTATTAAAACGTTTAGCCAAACATTTTAGTGTGTGCTGAATAAGTTTCTTCGCCTCTTTATCGTTTGCCAAATCATCAAGTACATAATACAAATGTATACCATTTCCACTCATTACTCTGATAGGTTCAGGCCAATTGGCAGCGCTTAAAAAAGTTGCAATTTTATCTGCCAAAGCTTTGGCGTTTTTGATTTCCTGATCTGTAGCCGGTAGCTTAGTATCTCCGGTTCGATCTATATCAATGAGTAAAAGATCACGATAGGCGATATCTACATCTTTTGCTGACTGACCAGTAAAGTCGCTTTTAATCGGGTTCATGGTTATGTAGATGTTGTAGCCTTCGTCATTGAGTTTTAGAGCACGCTTTTCAAAAGCTGCTTTCATCTCCTCGACTGAACTATAGTCACTGCCCCTGAATATTTGACGCTTAACATTATGTTTATTCTGGTAGTGGAATGCCCTAAGTTCATGTACTGACTCTGGGCCTGCGACAACAATCTTCCATAAATCATTAATCTTTGGAGTCATTTATCAACCCCTCGATAAGTTTTGTGAACTCCATTTGGATTTTTTTCTTTTTCAGTGTATCCATAACCCAGTCAATTAGGTCAATGCATTCATCTACGAACTCATCAAGCTCAGATTCTCCTGTCCCTAGTTGCATACTGACTCGTTTCCAGCCTCTCTTTGTCTCGATACGTGCCCAATCGCCTAAGTCTAAGAGAGCAGGGATGCGCCTTTGGACTTCGTTTTCAATTTTTTTTATGACGCTACCTGAAACTCCATCTCCAGGAAGTCCGTGAAGTACGCCAACCAAGTCGCGACCTAAAAAATGGCACATGTGAGCTGGTATTGCTTTGGCCCAAACATGACTATCCTCACTGGTGCAGCACCCAAAAAAATGGGAGTCCTTACTATTACTTCTTGTATATTTCCCGATTCGTGATATTCCATCTTTTATTCTGTCAAAGTCATGTTGGCACTCCAAAAGTTTGTATTTGGAGCGGGGCATAGGGCCACATTCAGACCTTTGGTCGATACGTGTTTTTAATCCTGCATCGTATGCTTCATGAGCATTTAGTTTGCTATAAGTCATGTTTCAGTCCTCCTATGACCTCTGTACCGCCCGTCAAGACATGATTCTTCATTGCTGGAGTGTTTATCAAAAGTTTAGAGCCGAAATTGGCAACTATTCTTTTCTCAAGAAGTTCTTTTTTCTGATGAAATAAAAGCCAATTAAGACCCCCAGGGGTAAAAGCAGGGTTATCTTCAAGGAATTGCTTTTTTGTTTGAAAGCAGATGCTTTTGTCTAGGTCTGTATATTTTTCTACTTGTTGTGCCATTTTGTTTTCCCCCTTAGGTTGATGGCATTTATTGGGTGAAGCTACAGGGGAATTGTGACGTAAAAAAAATGGCAATAATATTGTTATAGGGGAGGATGAATCAGATAAAAAACATATATATCATGAAGTTATAAATTATTTTTTATTTATTTTCCGGCAACAAAATTACCGAGAAGTTTTTTTCCACCAAGATACACGTATTTTGTTTTCTAACGTGGAGGGCTTATAGCTCTTCCAATCAGTAAGTCTTACTAGTTCCTCAGCCACTGCAAGGGGAGTTATTGTACTTTCACTAGAACCTTTAGCTCTTAGATACGTAGCCGATTGAATAGCCGCCAACTTTAGTTCAGGCAGCAGATGTTTCAAGACTGGAGGCTTTTCAATTTTCTTAGTTGGACTCCATATGTAAGGTAAATCATTTGCTTTAAACCACTTATTAACTTCATCAGGGTATAGGTAGTGCGTTAGGCCCACATCCTTGGGTGGTGACTGTAGGCTGCCTTCACTGTCATAGACATTCAACGCGCCTGAACACATGGCAACATTTAGAATCTCTAAAAATCTTAAATTATTTTGTTCATGACATTCGACTTCCTGCCATTCGCTTTCCTGCTCAGTTTCATCTATTTCAATATCCCTTTCAGAATCAGGAAGGCACTCTTGAATAGAATACCAAACATAAACCTTGCTCATTTATTACCTCCAAAAACAGCTTCAGTCATTCTTTCAACTGTCTTATGTTTATGGTCATCTGTTAAGTGGCTATAGCGCTGTGCCATCGCCATTGTTTTGTGGCCGAGAATATCCCCGATCTCTCTAAGACCAGCCCCGTTCATGGCAAGATAACTTGCTGCGGTGTGACGTAAATCGTGAAATCTAAAATCTTCTATTCCTGAGAGCTTACGAACATCTTGCCAAAGCTTGTCAAAGTCCAGAGGATGGTCCTTAGTGCGCTCTGAATGACCGGCGAAAACAGGAGCATTATCATCAAGAGGCCGTACCTTGGCCCATGACATGAGCTCTGTATATGCCGGATCGACTAGAGGAACAGATCGAGTATCACCATTTTTTGTGTTTACTATAGTAAAACGTCTTCGTTTGAAATCTACATCACGCCAGCGTAACCCTCGAATTTCACCTCTTCGCATGCCTGTTGTAATAGCGATAAGTACAATAATTTTAATTTCGGGGTAATCTCTGAACTGATTGCATGCATCCAATAATGCGGCACGCTCGTCATCAGATAAAAAGCGTGTTCGACCATCAGATTCCTTATAACGTTTTACATCTAGGCAGGGATTAGATTGCATCCAGCCCCATTCTTTTACAGACTCGGTTAAGACTGGACTCAGGCTAGCTAAATAGCGATTTACAGTGGCTTTAGAAAGAGATTTTGCTTTAAGTATATTTCGACTTTCTACTATTAATGCTCGAGATAAATTCGAAAGGGCAGTATGCCCCAGCCTGTTTTTCCACCATTTTAAATGGTGCAGGCGGTGAGAGGGGTCTTTGAGGTTGTATAGACACTCATTAGTGTATTTATCAATAGCTTCAGCTAAAGTGTGTTTTTTTGCTTCGCTTGCGTTGAAATATCTACCTTCCCTTATTGCTGATTCAGTTTGTGATGCCCATCGCTTAGCGTCCGTTAACCGACTAAAAGTAGCTGTCTCTGGTGACGACCCTCTTAATCGTACCTTTACTCGATATACTGTCTTTCCTAATGAACTTTCTCTCTTTTCAATGGTTGCCATATGTACATGCCCGATAAACTCTATTTATGCCCTTATTTATATATGGGGCACTTATGGGACATTTTAAGCCAACTTATAACAATAAGAAACAATTAAATGAAAGTGACTGTGGTACGATTGTGGCACAAATAATGTTTTATAACAGTGCGTTATGTTACCAATCAAATATTGGGAGGAGTTGTATATAATCGTATACGTGGGACTTAAAATCCCTCGGTAGAAATACCGTGCCGGTTCGATTCCGGCCCCAGGCACCATTCAATCAACACTTCTAGTAAGTTACTTATTCCTAATAAATCTTTTGTTAATTAAATATAGGCAGTTTATAGGCATATACTTAACCTAAATAAAGTTAGTTATTTGTTTTAATTTCTTAATATTACCTATGTCATTTTCTACCTAAAGCGGCCATTAGTTTATATAGAATTAAGATGTTAATACTGTATATCCTCAAGTCAAAATGCTGTAAAAAGACCTCATGAAAATTCCAAAACGAATTCGCCCCTTGATAGAAGAGGGGCTAATTGATGAAGTCATCAGTAGACTAATGAGCGGGAAAGAGGCTGATGTTTATGTAGTGCGCTGTAATTCTGAAATCCGCTGCGCTAAAGTCTACAAAGAAGCAGCCAAACGCGGCTTCAAACAGGCAGCGCTTTATCAAGAAGGTCGTAAGACACGAAATAGCCGTCGTGCTCGTGCTATGGAAAAAGGCTCAAAGTTTGGCCGCAAACAACAGGAAGAAACTTGGCATTATGCCGAAGTAGATGCTCTTTCTAGACTTGCCAATGCAAATGTGCGAGTCCCACAACCTTACGGATGTGTAGATGGAGTCTTGTTGATGGAATTAATTACTGACAATGAAGGAGAAGTAGCACCACGCTTAAGTGAGGTAGCTATGTCAGCCGAACAGGCCTTAGAAGGTCATTCCCAAGTCATGCGATTCGTGGTGCGTATGCTTTGTGCCGGTTTGGTACACGGTGATTTATCAGAATTTAATATCTTGGTGGATGACGAAGGACCAGTCATTATCGATTTGCCGCAAGCGGTGGATGCCGCAGCAAATAATAATGCTGAGTCCATGTTGGCCCGAGATGTTAACAAAATAAGCCATTATTACGGCCAGTACGCTCCGGAAATACTTAATAGTAAATATGCTAAAGAAATCTGGGGGCTCCATGCAGACGGTGAATTACAGCCTGAAACTGAGCTAACTGGCTCCTTTGCTGAAAATGCAGAGAAGGCCGATGTAGACGCAGTATTAGAAGAAGTAGAAGCTGCCTTAGTCGAAGAGCAAGACCGACTAGCGCGGCTGATTGAAGCAGATAAGTAGATCTGGCAGCAAAAGTTTTGAATTCGCAGACAGTAGTTTATTTCGCCTTCAATGCTATTAGGGTAATTAGAATAATGACTCAACAACAAGGACTCAACAGTGACTAATAACGACTGCCTAAGACGATTACGTTATATTTTCGATCTAAGTGACTCAAGAATGATGGCTGTTTTTGATGCGGCAGGGCTGAAAATTGACCGAGAAAAAATCAGCAGTTGGCTTAAAAAAGATGATGACCCCGACTTCAAGTCTTGCAACGATATAATGCTTGCGACCTTTCTCAACGGCTTGATTAATGATAAACGTGGCAAGCGTGAAGGTGAGCAACCCAAGGCTGAAAAAAAACTTACCAATAATATTATTTTTATGAAAATAAAAATTGCGCTGAATTTAAAAGCCGACGATATTCTGGCGCTTTTAGAACTAACCAATTTCACTCTTAGCAAGCATGAGTTAAGCGCTTTTTTTCGTCGAGCTGACCATAAACATTATCGGCAATGTAAAGATCAAGTATTAAGAAACTTTCTAAATGGTTTGCAAATAAAATATAGAAATACTAATGATGCGCAAGATGATCAAGCAGACAAAGTAGTTGAAAAAGCTGCATTCAAATGGCCGCAGGTTTAAGTCTTTAGTTAAAGCTTTTCCTCTTACCAAGTTGATTAAAAATTAATGGCACTCAAACCTACTATCTATAAATTACGTATTAGCTTGTCAGACACTAATCGACATTACTACGACACTCTTAATTTAACTATTGCTCAGCATCCATCTGAAACGATTGAACGCATGGTTGTGCGTGTTCTGGTTTTTTGTATTAACGCAGAAGACAATCTAATTTTCACCAAAGGTCTCAGTGCAACCGAAGAGCCGGATCTCTGGTTACGATCTTTAGATAACACTCTGGAACTGTGGATTGATGTAGGAGAGCCTGCAGCTGAGCGAATCAAAAAAGCCACTCATCTTGCGCAACAAGTGAAAGTGTATTGCTTCAATAAGAAATCAGATATCTGGTGGTCGCAAGGGAAGGAAAGTATTAAAGATTTAAATGTTTCAGTTTTTCAGTTCTCTATTGAGGAAATAAAAGCCTTAGCCAGTTTGGTGGAACGTACTATGGAATTGTCAGTAACGATTGCTGAAGACTCAGCTTACATAGCTACAGGAAAAGGTGAATGTGAAATAAACTGGTCTTTGTTACAGAGCCCCTAAGTTAAAGATCGAGCAAATGCTTCGGCTAGTTGTTCAGCCGTAATGCGGTTCCATGTTTCGTTGACTGATAATGTTATTCTTCCTTGAGCGTTGGGCTGGCCTAGCATAATATTCATAGCTGCGAGGCGACGCTTCACTTCTGTAACATCAACATCAGGAAGTGTGATTCTTGCAAGGTTTGTCCCGTTCGGAATCCTAGTTAGCTGAATTTCAGTTATTTCTTCAAGCGCACTATAAAAAGATTCTGAAACATTCACTGCATTTTTCAAACGATCTGTGAATCCTTCCATATAATGTCTGGCAACTAGCGCTGATGGCCAGCCAGCCCATAAGTTTCCACCAAACATGCGACGGGTATGGTACATATTTTCAAGCTTAGATCTAGGTCCCGCAAGAATTGCCCCCACATTACTATTAAAATATTTCCACAACGAAAAATAGACTGTGTCGAAAGGAGCTGCGTATTCTGCTGGTGTAATACCCGTATATGCACTCGCAATAAACATTCGAGCTCCATCAAGGTGAGTGCCAATATCGTGATCACGTGCAAAGGCTAAAATACGTTTAGTTTCTTCCCAGTCGACCATCTCTCCGCCTAGTCTTCTAATGGGGCTTTCAATAAGTATTGCCCCAACTTCTGCGGTAACTCTGCCTCCGGCAGTACGTGAGAGAACGGCCTCAACTTCCTCAAGAGTGAAATTGGCGCGGTCTTGAGCGAGAGGAATTAGATTGAGATTTGATAGGTTCTGAGAAGCATCACCGGTATCGTTGTAGACGTGGCTTAATCCAGGAACAATGACACGTCTTTTTGATCCAGCCAGTTCACGAAGTGCTAGTTGATTCGCGAGTGTGCCAGAAGGGATGAAAACGGCCATCTCTTTTCCTAACGCATCGGCACAGTATTGTTCAATTTTTTCTATTTCCCCACCGAGCAAATAGTTATCTGGCTCAATATTCGCATCATCACAAAGTTTCTTTAGCAAATTTGTGTAGGCTAAAGGTGTTAATCCAGCGCCATCACCAAAGAGTCTTATGGGCAATTCACTTTCGTCACTGTTTGATTGAGCCATTGATAATCCAGATATGCCGATAGTTGTTGTTACGCCGGCTATTTTTGCTAATTCACGTCGAGTAATTGCCATGGTGTCTCTTTTAGCATAAGTTCCAAAAAATGAAATTAAAATGAGTACAGTGTTGGTTTTTAATCACTATCTCTAAGTCTTATTTCCACCTGATTCTAACTTAGAATAATATAAATATCGCTATTTAGCCTAATGTCTGCTTTTTATCCAAAGCAGACATTATGAATTGCTGGTTATATTTACATTAGTAAAGTTTATTTCACAATAAACCTCCTTTAACTTCCATTTTCTTGCAACTAATCGTTTTATCTAGATAATACATTTGGCATATTACTCACTATAAACAATTTAATTTTATATAAAGGCATGATAAATAAAACAGTTTGCTGGTCATTTATGACTCTAGCGGCTTTTGCGATAGCTGGATACGCAATATCTGCTGCCATACCTAGCACGAGAACAGAATTTGCGGAAAGCTTGTTCGAATTCTCTGCAGTCGGATCAATGTCTCATTTTCTGGGAGGAGCCATCGTATTAATAGCAGGAGCAATTCAATTTAGCACCCGTTTCAGAACTCGTTACCTACATATTCATCGTTGGCTTGGACGAATTTACGTAATTGGAGCTATTGTAGTTGGTACAGCTGGCTTATTTCTTGCTTTTTCTTCATCAGGAGGAGTGGTTGCCCATTTTGGCTTTGGTATGCTGGCAGTATGCTGGGTTGGTGCTACCTTGGTTGCATACCGACATATCCGTGCTGGGAATATTCGTTTGCACCAGGATTGGATGATAAGAAGTTATGCTTTGACACTGGCAGCTGTTACGTTAAGGATATATATTCCATTATTTCTGATTTATGGAATTTCTTTCGATGACGCTTACCCTGCCATTTCTTGGCTCTGTTGGGTGCCTAATATTCTGATTGCTGAATGGTTATTGGTGCCTCGGTCGAATCGGATACACTCATCAGCATAAAAAGTATACTGAACTATCAATCTCCACTTACGACCTCAAGCAGGCGTTTACTTTTTTTTGACTAAAACTTAATTTAAAATTAGCGGAGTGTATTAAAGACAAAGAATATCGCTGGCTTACTAGGAAAGGCCTTCTATACTTCCTATACTTAACTTATAACAATCCAGTTGCTGGTGTTAGACTAAATATGGCCAATCACGCTGACAAAATATTAAACGATGTTGATGTTGTTATTTCTGACTGTGTGCTGCGCGATGGTTTACAAATTTTAAAGAATTTAGTGGTGTCTCTTGAAGACAAAAAGGCCATTCTACGTTTGTTGTTTGAAAGTGGGATTCGCAATATCGAGATAACGTCAATGGTACCACCCAAACTGGTACCGCAATTTGCTGATGCCGGCGATATGATTCGCTATGCGGATGAACTTGGTGTGTTACTACCAACGGTATTGTCTCCAAATCTTAAAGGTGTAGAGCGAGCCATCGAATATGGCGCCCGTTCTGTAGTGTTACCGCTATCAGTCAGTGAAACCCATAGCCAGAAAAATATTCGCAAAAGCCGTATAGAAGCATTAGAAGAGCTAGCACGAGTAAGAGTATTAATTGATCAACAACCTCTCGCTAAACGACCGTTACTGGCGGCGGGAATTTCCACAGCTTTTGGTTGCTCCTATGAAGGAAAAATCGATGAAGACCAGGTGTTTTGGATGGTTGACGAGTGTCAGAAAATTGGAGTCGATGAATTAGGTCTGGCCGATACCGTCGGATATGCCGTTCCCAAACAGATAACAAGTGCCTTTCGTCGTTTACAAAACGTAATTAATCCAGAAATAAAAATAAGGGCGCATTTTCACGATACTTTTGGTTTTGGTCTGGCCAATACAATGGCTGCCCTGGAACAAAATGTAAAATATTTTGATGCTTCTCTCTGTGGATTAGGCGGCTGTCCTTTTGCTCCGAATGCTACAGGTAATATCACGCTAGAAGACCTAGTATTTCTGATGCAAAAAAGTGGTGTTAAAACGGGCATCGATTTGGACAAACTATTGTCTGGTCAACAACTATTACGCAGCATATTGCCAGATCAGCAACTTTACGGAGTTGTTAATCGAGCAGGCAAATATCCCGCTGATTTTCCCTCTGAAAACATCTTTGAAACCACGCAATAATGGCGATGATTGAAAAAAAAACAGGATAAATCAGCATGAGCAGTAATTCACCACTTGAAGGTATTCGTGTTCTTGAATTTGGACACATGGTAATGGGCCCATCATGCGGCATGATTCTGGCCGACTTGGGGGCAGAAGTAATCAAAATTGAACCTCAGGGTAAAGGCGATAAAACTCGTTATCTGGGATCCTTCGGTGCAGGCTTCCATGCCATGTTTAATCGCAATAAGAAAAGCTTAGCTGTCGATATTAAATCTGATGAAGGGAAAGAATTAATATTTGAATTGGTCAAGTCCGTGGATGTCGTTACCGAAAACTTTCGGGAAGGCACGCTGGATCGAGCCGGTATTGGTTACAACGAACTAAAAAAACAAAATCCAGGGTTGATCTACTGTTCAATGAAAGGGTTTCTTTCCGGCCCGTATGAGAATAGAGCGGCATTGGATGAAGTAGTACAGATGATGGGAGGCCTGGCTTACATGACGGGTCCCGAAGGCAAGCCCTCTAGAGCGGGAGCCTCCGTAAATGACATTATGGGAGGCATGTTTGGTGTTATCGGGATCCTTGCAGCAGTTCACCAAAAACAAATTACTGGTGAAGGCAGTATTGTTAAATCAGGCCTATTCGAAAACTGTGCTTTGTTGATGGCTACTCATATTGCCTCTTACGAAATATCCGGACTCCCCAGTAAGTCGTTATTCACCAGAGATACTCAGCCTTGGCCGGTCTATGACCTGTTCTGGACTCGTAGCAAAAATCAAATTTTTGTCGGATTAGTCACTGATGGGCAATGGTACAAATTTTGTGACGAATTTAAACTGGATGACCTAAAGACTGATGCTACATTGCAAACAAATGAAGATAGGGTTGCCGCACGAGACCGTATTCTTCCCCGGTTGGAAGATCTATTTAGCAGCATGAATGCCGACACAGTTACCAAACGTCTTGATCTGGTGGGATGTCCCTTTGCTCCCGTAGCCAAGCCTGAAGACCTGCTTGATGATAAGCATCTTAATGCTGGAAGTGGTTTTGTAGATATTGAATTACGACCCGGTTTGATGGGCAAACTACCCAAGATTCCTATTGAATACAATGGTAAAAGGTTGGAGTTGAGGATTCAGCCGCCTCATGTCGGCGAGCATAGCCGTGAACTTATTACCTCAATGGGGCATGATGATAGTTTTGTTGATGAATTAAAGGCTAAAGGAATAGTTAGCGAAGAACTTCCTTAAATAATAAGGTATTTGCCAATATACCTTATTTTCAGTAGTTAATAAGAGAGTAACAAGTGCTAATTAAAAACAATAAGAATATAAAATTATGAACAAGAATATACGATATGCGCTAATACTCAGTGGGCCTATTCTAGCCTTCATAATTTATTTGCTGGTACCGGAGCAAGCGCTAAAAAGTGATGGCAGCATCCTAGTCCTAGGCCAAGCTGGCAGGGTAACGGCGGGAATGACTGCCTGGATGGCTCTCTGGTGGATGGCCGAAGTTGTTCCTCTTTATGTCACTGCACTTATTCCACTTATTGTTTTGTCTTTGACAGGCGCCATGGGGTTCGACCGCATTTCATTGAGCTATGGTCATCGCATAGTCTTTCTTGCTTTTGGAGGCTTCATGCTGGCTGTTGCCATTGAGAAGTGGCACTTGCATAAGCGTTTCTCTTTATTCGTATTGACTTTTTGTGGCACCAAGCCTCGTAATATCATCGGTGGGTTTATGCTAGCGTCAGCTTTGCTCTCGATGTGGATATCCAATACCGCTACTGCGATCATCATACTGCCGGTAGCCTTGAGTATTATCAAACTAATAGACAAGGACAACCCACATTATCATAATTTTTCCACCTGCTTATTGCTGGCCATAGCTTATTCCTGTTCGATCGGAGGAATGGGTACATTGGTGGGGACTGGGACCAACATGTTCTATGCAGGCTATACCGAGGAAATTCTCAACCAACCTGTTTCTTTTGTTCAATGGATGGGAATTGCGCTTCCGGTTGTTGTTGTGATGCTTCCAGTTAGCTGGTTTTTGATGACGCATTTTATTTTCAGAATTCCAAACAGTGGTGATGATCTACATATTGATACTCGTGATATACATACTCTGGGGGCATGGGAGCCTGGTCAGGTACTAACATTTGTTATATTTATTCTTGCAGCTGTTTTGTGGAGTACTTTTCCATTGTTGCAAGCGTGGCCTCCAATGCAATTTATCTCGGATACAGTTATTGCTGTAGGAGCGGCCTTTTTACTGTTTATTATTCCTTCAAACCTAAAAAAACAAGAATTTCTACTGGACTGGGATACCGCTGTTAAGAAAGTACCTTGGGGTATTCTGCTGTTGATTGGAGGAGGCTTGTGTATGGCCCGAGCGGTCAGTGAGAATGGGATTGGCGAATACATTTCTCTGCTGCTGGAGGATAGCTTATTATTGCCGGAGTTGGTGCTAATATTTGCCGTTTTGACAATGATGGTTTTCCTGACTGAAATCAGCAGTAATATCGCCAGTGTGACAGCATTGTCACCAGTTTTTGCTGCCCTGGCATTAAGTCGCAATATGGACCCCAGCCTCTTGATAATACCCATCACACTTGCAGCCAGCTGCGCTTTTATGCTCCCTGCGGCAACCATGCCCAATTCTATTGTAATGGGTTCTGGCATGGTCAGGGGCTGGCAGATGGCACGTGCGGGATTATTGTTGAACATTGTCGGGATTGCTATCATTGCATTAAGGGTTAGCTTTCTTTAAATACCGACTCAATAGGTTTTTGTAATGTCAGCTATCACCCAAAACAGGCATAAGAGATGCTCCAGGGAATGATCACTTCTTTTAAATAAGAGGCCATGTCATGCACAAAAAAAGGCTTATCCTGCTTGCTCTAGCAACAGTACTAATATTGCTTCTGCCCCTTATAACAATGCAGTTCACTGACGAAGTGATCTGGAATCTGGCAGATTTCATTGTGGCTGGAATATTGATTTTTGGCTTTGGTCTTACTTATCAGCTGATATCTAGTGAAATGAAACTTGTCACATACAAAGTTGCCGTCGGTCTTGCTGTGGCGACATCTCTGATCCTTATTTGGATGAATCTTGCAGTTGGCATCATTGGAAACGAAGAAAACCCAGCTAATTTAATGTTTTTCGGGGTGCTGGCTGTTGGGATGATTGGTACTTTTATTGCACGCCTAAAGCCTTATGGTATGGCGCTCACCTTATTTGCCATGGCTTTTGCTCAAATTCTAATCGCCATATTTACTTTGATCGCTGGATTAGGTTTCACCTTAATAATCAATGGGCTCTTCGCTTCTTTATGGTGTGGATCAGCATTGCTATTTTTGATCGCTAACCAGCAGCAAGCAATAGAGCATTAGAAATTAAATGATTAATTTCCACTAATATTTACCTAAAAATAAGTTAAGGATTGATGCAGAAGGGACTCGCATCTTAAATCTAAGAAGCTCAATCAGAGGAAAGTGCTCATGAAATATTTATTACAAGCCTTACTTATTTTCTTCATTTCTGTTCCTTGTTTTGCGCAACGTCCAGATCGACCATTCGTTCCACTAAATGCTTACTCACTGGAAGGTTACACCGCAATTGAAGTAAATGAGGCTTTTAATTTGCCCAGAGGTATCGAGTTTGCCTCTGTTAGCTCATTAGAGATAACAAGCAAAGGTCATTTAATCGTCTTACATCGCGCTCCTATTCCTTTTTTGGAGTTTGATGCTGCTGGCAACTTTATTCGCGCTTTTGGTAGTGAAAGCCTATTTTCTCGCGCCCACGGTTTAACGCTGGATGATGATGACAACATGTGGGTGACAGATGTCATAAATCATGTAGTGATGAAACTTGATACCGATGCAAACCTGTTAATGACAATGGGAACTAGGGGCGAAGCTGGAGAATGGAATGAAGCGAATGGCTCACATAAATTCTATGAACCTGCCGATGTAGCTTTTGATAGTTTAGGCAATATTTATGTAGGGCAAGGGCATACTAGAGGTGTACCCAAAATCCTGAAATTTAATGCAGCAGGTGAATTTATCACCCAATGGGGAGGTTTTGGAACGGGCCCTGGAGAGTTTGCTGTAGCGCATTCCATAGAAATAGATACAAACGACAATATCTATGTGGCAGACCGTGAGAATTTTAGAGTTCAAATTTTTGATGTTGACGGCCTCTATCTTTCTGAATGGAACTTTAATGCAATGGCCTGCGCTCTCTATCTCCACGATGATGGCTTTATGTACATGACGACCGGCTTTGATGGTGAAATTGCCAAAGTAGATTTAGAAGGTAATGTTATAGGTTCATTGGGGCGGCCTGGCCTAGAAAACGGACAGTTTGGTGAGGGTCATTTCCTGGCTTTGGATAAAAGCCACAATATCTTTATTGCAGATGTAGTCAATCGCCGGGTACAACTTTATCGGAAAGATTAAGCTTAGGTGGTCTGCCCGAGTTTATTTCTATGGATGCAAAAAGACAATTCTTGTTCTAGAAATTAAATAGAATTATCAATAAACGATTTCATCGAAATCAATGCAGCATCATCTATAACAGTAAATTCCATACCGGATATATAATAACCATCTTCAAAAGAGGAATGCTTAACTTTTGCATATACGCTGCTTTTATCTGCGCCAAAAATTGATGAAGTTACTTCTATTATTACCTCTGTTAGCGGCTCAATTTTATTGGCCGTTTTAATCTTTAACCCGGTATAACTTACATCCAAAGCCTGACCTTTATAAATTTCGGACAAAATTTTTGATTTATCAACTATTCGATAATTTACCGGCATGTTGACGTTAATTCGAGGCACACTTCTGTCATTTTCCACACTGAGAATAAGTCTTTTAGGTTTTTTAATTTCCAATAATTCATAAATAGTTAATGGTCTTATCTTGCCTTTTGGGTGAACATCATAACTACTGCCAACCTTGATATTCTCTTTGCAAAGATTGTATGAATTATCACTCAGCAAAACTTGACCACGCATACTATATGCTTCAACCCTGCAGCTAGATTAACTTCATTGCCTATGACAGTGAAATCATGATGTGAAATATTACCTAAATATCCGACTGCCACATCACCAGTGTTTATTCCTATGCCCATATGAATGCTAGGCATATCCATTTCAATGTTTTTACTGTTAATTTGATTCATAGCATTTTGCATTTCTATTGCGCAGGTCAGCACATTATTTAGGTCATCATTTTTGAATTCGAATATAGCCAATATTGAATCGCCTATTAATTTATCTACGACGCCACCATTTTTAACAATGATCGGGATCATGATATTAAAATAACGATTAAGTAAATCTGCCACTTCAAGCGAGGGATACTTTTCAGTAAAGTAAGTAAAACCTCTTAAGTCGGAAATTAATATGCTGGCTTTTTCAATTTTAAAGCCGCCAAAAACTTTTTCACTCATTAGTTATAGAATTCCTTGCAACTGCTTTTAGATCATCAGACTTTAGGCTTCGATGATATTCATTTTAACTATAGCTTTTTTATTGTTTCTTTGTCCTGTTTATAAACAGCATTTTTTACATATTGACATGGTATATATAAGCTAAGCCATACTTATTATGCATATTAACTTTCATAAGCAAATGCATGTCATACCCACATCAAGAATTAAGCCTTTAATGCAGCTTATTCACTTGTCGTAAACCTTGTTATTTCTTGCTATGGCTTTCTGTTCTCAAGCACTAGATGCCTAAACAGGATGTATCGGTATGGAGTATAAGGATATTCAATATGCGAGTGTAGGGGGTGGCTGACCTTACATTGGATAAATGTTTACCAGCAAACATTATAAATCCACCATTAATCGTTATTTGTCCATGGAGAAGCCTGGCAATTTAGTAGCAAAAATTCAGGCGCTATTTAGCAACACTTGTGGGAGTGAGTAATGTGCATCACGAACTTGAAGGTGATTTGGGCTGTCAGCTTGAACGACTTCTGACGTGCTAGTTGGCGTTGACCATGGGACCAGAAATTTTATGCGACGGTATATCGTAATCGAGCCTTTACCTTTTCACAGCGACCCATTGCTTTAAAATAATTTCCACTGGAATCATTCAAACTAAACTAAGAGCAAAAAAAAGCATAAAAAGACTTGAAAGGTGGGATGCTTAAAGTTTAGTTTTTAATTGCCTGTTATTTACTGCATAATCAGCCCCCGCTTTTTTATCAATTAACTGTCAGGCCTGTACTTAAATGTGGTTTAAAAATCTCCGTGCTTTTTGCCTTACCCAACCCTTCGATTTGTCGTTTGAAGATTTAGAATCCCAGCTTGCCGAAAACGCTTTTATTCCATGTGCTAATTATGAAAAATCCCGTATAGGCTGGGTAAGCCCATTAGGTGATGCTGCGCCGGAAACTGAAGAAGACCAAGAACCATTGCTAACTCATATCGTAGGTGATTACATTATGTTGTGCGCTAAAAAGCAGGAACGTTTACTGCCTTCATCTGTTGTGCGTGAAGCTACAGCAGAAAAAGTCGCTGAAATAGAAGGGCGACAGGGGCGTAAAGTCTATCGAAAAGAAAAGCGTGAGATTCAAGACAACACATATGCTTCACTACTTCCTAGAGCATTTACCCGATCTGCTCGTATCTACGCTTATATTTCTCGTATCGATAATCTTTTAGTCATTGATACTTTAAGCGCACCAAAAGCAGAAGAGTTTATTAATTTATTAAGAGATAGTTTGGGCTCATTCCCTGTAGCACTGCCCGACAGCAAACGGGCACCGAGTGATGTAATGACTCATTGGTTGGCAGATCAAAAAGCCACAGATAAATTTGAGATACATAATGATTGTGAATTATTTAACCCCTTGGACGGCAGTAATGTTGTGCGTTGCAAAGGTCAGGACCTTGAAAGTGACGAGATCAAGGCCCACCTTGAAGCGGGCAAAAGAGCTAAGCAGCTAAGCGTCATGTGGGGTAATGTCTTAAGCTGCAGCATAGCTGAAGACTTAAGCATTAAACGTTTAAGATTCGATGATATAAAAGAGGAATCCGCAAGCTTCGAAGAAGAAAGCCCTGCACAAAAATTTGATCAGGAGTTTGTGTTAATGACACTTGAATTAAGTGGATTCTTTAAGTCTTTATTTAATGCTTTCGGCGGCTTAGAAGACCCTAAGAACAAACTGTTACCTGATAACAGAGATAAAGAATCAGATTTCTAGAGCCTAGATAAGCTCTTGCCTGCAAGCGCATACTTCAATAATTATTTGCTCATTTCGCGCTAGAAGAAATCTTAGCGGCTATGATAGGATAACCCAGAGTTTTATATTAGTAATTTTTGAGAGGAATAATATGGCAACTTTACCCCCAGGTGTAGATTCCAGCTCCTTCGAATCTGCCCTTACAGAATTTCGACAAGCAATCGGCTCAGAATGGGTTTTTAGTTCTGATGAAGATGTCGCTTTATATCGCGACGCTTATTCACCGACATGGAATGAAGAGACTGAACTAGTCGCATCCGCAGCTGTAGCACCTGAAACCACTGAGCAGGTGCAAGATATCGTTCGTATTGCTAATCGTTATGGCATTCCGCTTTACCCAATTTCTACCGGCAAAAACTTAGGCTATGGTGGTTCTGCTCCTAGTTACTCAGGCAGCATGGTGGT
This sequence comes from uncultured Pseudomonadales bacterium, assembly GCA_943789335.1. Taxonomy (GTDB): domain Bacteria; phylum Pseudomonadota; class Gammaproteobacteria; order Pseudomonadales; family Pseudohongiellaceae; genus UBA5109. Next base: position 86,877 of record CALSTS010000009.1, read on the forward strand.
CGACCTTAAGCGCATGAACCGCGTCATCGAAGTTGATGATCGTCGAAATTTCGCTGTTGTCGAACCAGGTGTGTCTTATTTTGACCTTTATCGCTATATACAAGAACACGATCTTAAAGTCTGGATTGATTGTCCTGACCCTGGTTGGGGCAGCCCTATAGGAAATGCCTTAGATCATGGTGTTGGCTATACTTTTGGTTCCTATAGAGATCACTTTGCTTCTAATGCAGGAATGGAAATCGTCTTACCTGATGGCGAGGTACTGCGCACCGGTATGGGAGCGCTTCCCGGTGGAGAGTGGGGCGAATATAAATATGGTTTCGGACCTAGTGTTGATGGTCTTTTCGCACAGGCTAATTTCGGTATTGTCACAAAAATGGCCTTTCGCTTAATGCCAGAGCCAGATGCTCACTACACAGGAACAGCCATAGTTCATCGCAGACAGGATTTGATCGCCTTGGTAGATCATGTGAATTACCTTGATGATTCTGGTCTCATTGGAATGCCATTGTGGGGCAATCGCATAAGTGGTTTCGGCCCGATGGATCCAGAGTTAGCCGCTCTTGTTGAAAATGGAGGCAGTGATGCCGAGCTTGATGCTTATGCGGCAAGAAGTGGAAGAGGCTTCTGGTCTGTGCAACTTCAATTTTACGGCCCCGAACCAACTGTTCAGGCCAATTGGGAATACGCTAAACAGCGAATCTCATCCATTGAAGGAGCTACTTTTGAAGACGGCCCACTTTATACTTTCCCCATGAGTGACGAGGACAAAGCAAACCATCATCATCGAGTTGCAATAGGAGTACCCAATATGGAGATTTTCTCCATTGGCGCTCGCTCTGAGCGTAATCCTTCGCCACAAGACGGGCATTTATGGTTTTCTGCAATTATACCTCGTAGTGGCGAAGCAATTTTCAAGGCTCAAGAGGTGATCGGTAAAATTTGGAAAGAAGAGGGGCTGCCATACAATGCGTTTGCCACGCCTGCAACCTGGACTCACCGTTGTTACATTATGATTACAGGCTTGCCGATTAGCCGTACCGATAAATCAATCAATGAGCGCTCAATGCGTGCTTACAACCGTGCAATTGAAGAGTGTGGCGCTAATGGCATGGGTGAATACCGTGCGCCTCCTCAATTTGCCGATGCAATCATGGACGCCTATTCATACAATGACAACATCTATCGCCGTTACGCCGAGAAACTAAAGGATGCAACCGATCCCAACGGTATTATTGCACCAGGCCGCGGGGGCATTTGGCCTAAGAATATTCGCGACAGGGAGGGCAGAGCATGAGAACTTTGATCAGCATTGGTTTGTTTCTATTGACAACATTTTTCACTACTAATGTTAATGCTCAAACGGCAGTTGAAAGAGGTGAGCAGGTCTTTGATACCTGGTGTACAGCTTGTCATGATGACACTCGTCGCACACCAGGGACTGCAGCTCTAGCGGCCAAATACCAGGGCGCTTTGCCTGCATTATTAGAAGAGCGCACCGATTTAACGCCTGCGATTATAGAGTTATGGGTGAGAAACGGCATCAGCATTATGCCATTCTTTCGTAAAACTGAAATCAATGATGCACAGCTAGCAGACCTCGGTGCTTACCTTACCAGGAACAACGGTAACTAATAGAGAGGCTCTCGCTTCACTTACTCAAATAATTTAATTAGGAATTTATTATGCCGAATAGAAGACAATTTCTAAAAATTGGATTAGCAACATCCACTATCCCTCTAGCAGCAAGTGCCTCAGGAAAAGGTGCACTTGGTGCTTTCCCCGCCGACAAAACTTTGCCTTTTTATAAAGTTATTGTCGATGATCGTTTTCAAGAAAGTATAGAGTTTGGTCAAGCCATGGAAGAAAGGGGCTATGACACCTATCTTATGAAAGATGGAGACCTTACTGAATTTTGGTATAAGCATCTGAATGCAATTTGGGAAAAAGAACCTGTTGCTATTGCTGGACTGACTAAATTTGGTCCTCTCTTTTGTCTAGAACAATTAGGTAGAACCTACGGTGCTCGCCAAGTATATAGAGGTGATCATCTTTACGAGCAGGGCAAGATAACGCATAAGCTCAACGGGCCTGAGAAAATGCTCGAAAACAGCAGCAATTTTCTGAGTTTCAGCAATGAAAAGATGGCCGGTCAAACTGTTGCTGAAATGATGTTGGGCTGTGAAGCGGGTACGACAGCTATCGTAGGCTCTGTCTGTGCTGAACAGGTTAATCATCACAGTGAGTTAACTGATGCTTTGCCTGAAGACAATTTGGTTTCCTGGATCGTCGCACCAGCACAAATATCTTAAAAAATATACTAGTCACTATCTGAACCTTAGATTCAGATAGTGACCATTCCTTATTTACTCAAGCCTTTTAACACATAGAAGCCTGACCTTGATGTTTGCATCCAGTTTTGCATCATATATAGTTTGTATCTTAAATTAATTGGGGAAGGCAATGCTTCAAAAAATACTTGGGCTTTTACTGCTATTTGCAACATTTAATACCTCTGCAATAAATGGCTTAGATCAACATCAATATTTACATTGCGGCGAAAGAGATGAGTTAGCTTTCGGCTCTTTATTTTTTCTAAATGCTGAAACTGGTAGAGCATTTCAGCATCACCTTTGGCTTGATCCGGTCTCTTTAGGCGGACTTGAAGCCTTATTCGGACAGAAATACGACAATTTCGAAGAGTTTTTTCAGTATCTCACTAACACCGGACTTAATTACAGCTTTGCTGCTTCTATTGAAATCATTAATATTGGCTACCTAGCTGATTCCGAAGATGAATTTAATAATCCTCTAAAAGTTAATTATCAAATTAATAGCTCCAGCGGAGAATATTTGTGGACATCAAATGATGCTGCTTTTCTCGGAGAAGAGGATACCGGCACTTGTCGAACCGTAAGCCCCGATTATTATCGTGATTTATTAAATGATTGGTATAACCTTGCCACTGATGGCGAACCCGAAAAGCTATTCGAACTCTGAGAGCAGCTTATAAGAGCCAAGGTATAGCTTCTTACAATGCTGATAACTCTATTATAAAAATATAAAATATATATTAAATACAGATAGTTACTTATTATAATTAAAGAGAAATATAATGATTGATGAAACATCCTACGTTCCACCTAAAGTTTGGGAATGGGAAACAGACGGCGAAAACGGCGGCAGATTTGCCAGTATTAATCGTCCTATTGCTGGAGCCACACACGATAAGGTGCTTCCAACTGGCAAACACCCACTTCAACTTTACTCCCTGGCAACACCTAATGGCGTTAAAGTCACCATAATGCTGGAGGAATTATTGGCGTTGGGACATAGTGGGGCGGAATATAACGCTCATTTAATTGATATTATGGAAGGCGACCAGTTCGGTAGTGGCTTCGTTGATATTAACCCTAACTCTAAAATCCCTGCACTGTTAGATACCAGCATGCCAGAACCAACTCGTTTATTTGAATCCGGCTCAATACTCTTATATCTAGCAGAAAAATTTAATGCCTTCATTCCAAACGATCCAGCACTTAAAACTGAGTGCCTGAACTGGTTATTCTGGCAAATGGGTGCTGCACCTTATCTTGGTGGCGGCTTCGGACATTTTTATGCCTATGCGCCTATAAAAATTAAATACTGTATTGATCGTTTTACTATGGAAGTAAAACGCCAATTAGATTTGTTAGATAAGCATCTCGCTAACAATCAGTATATGTGTGGTGATGAATATACTATTGCTGATATTGCGATTTGGCCTTGGTACAGCGTTGTAATAAACAATGAAGCTTATGAAGCCGCTGAGTTCCTAGATGTTCAATCATACAAACACCTGCAAAGATGGACTGAAAAAATTGCGCAAAGAGAAGCAGTTATTCGAGGGCGTAAAGTTAATCGTCCTTTTGGACCAGCAGAAGACCAATTGCATGAAAGGCATGACGCCAGTGATTTTGACACGAAAACTCAAGATAAATTAAACCCCGAATAAGCACAGGATTGATTTCAAATTATTTATAAAATTTATTTTTCAACAAGGTCTTCTTAATTAAGACAGCCTATAGAAATTAAAAATTTATCTCATCACCGATTGAAGGAATTTCTGAGACCACGCCAAACTCGCTGCTTAGCTTGTCGGATAGGGCCTGTAGAGATTTTTCTTCCCCGTGTATCAACATAATGCGCGGGTTGCCTTTAATATGTCGTATCCAGCTTATTAATTCTGTTTGCCCAGCATGAGCTGAAAACCCTCCTAGGGTTTCAATGCGCGCTACTACATTTACCTGCTGCTTGAATAAACGAATTTTTTTGATGCCATCTACCAGCAATCGGCCAAGAGTCCCCATCGCTTGAAATCCCGTAAAAATGACAGTATTACGCTTATTTGAAAGGCCGTATTTAAAATGATGCCGTATTCGCCCACCTGTACACATTCCACTTCCTGCAATAATAATAGTGCCTGATTGCTTTTCAACGACATTTCGTGATTCTTCCACGCTAGGTGTGTACTCAAGCTGTGGCAAAAAGCTTTGTAATGACGCGTGATTTTCAATACGCAGCTTTTTTACATCTTTATCGTCTAGCAGTTGCATGCATTCTTCATAAACCCCTGTTACTTCAATAGCCATTGGGCTATCTAAAAAAATCTGCCAAGAGTCCAACTTACCTGCATGATGCAGACAGCCGAGGTGGAACAATAATTCCTGGGTGCGCCCGACAGCAAAGGAGGGGATCATTACATTTCCCTGGTTTTTCCAGGTTTCTTTTAAAACATCTTCGAACTGTTGAAGCGTCTCATTCATGTTGCGATGATTGCGATTCCCATAAGTGCCTTCCATCAAGACAAGATCGGCAGACTCAATCAGAGCAGGGTCTTTCATTAATGCTGAACTCTTGTTGCCTAAATCACCGGAAAAAATCATTGTTTTAGTTTTTCCAGCCTCATTGAGGCTTAACTCAACTATTGCCGAACCCAATATGTGTCCAGCATCATGCAAAGTGAGTCTGCAGTCTTTATGGAATGGTCGAGACTCGTTATAACGTGCTGCCTGACACAAACCAAGGGCGTTTTCGACATCTATTTTTGTGTAAGCCGGCTCAAGTATTGCTTCACCCTTCTTAAGGCGACGCTTGTTGTCATGCTCTAAATCCCACTCGTAAAGGTTAGCGGAGTCATTCAGCATAATGGGTAATAATTTCAAGGTTCCTGTTGTGCAATATATTGGACCCTTGAAACCCTGATGCACAAGCACAGGAATAAGACCACTATGATCAAGGTGTGCATGAGAGAGAATCAGAACATCAATGGATGCTGGATCGAAAGAAAAAGTTTCCTGATGAATGCGTTCAACGATATCTCCGCCCTGATGCATACCACAATCGATTAGGATACGAAAATTATCTTGAGTTTCAAGCAAATAACATGAGCCTGTTACTTGCCTTGCAGCACCATGAAAAGTCAGTCTAGCCATGTTTATTCATTACCTGGAAAAAGCTCTGCAAGCTTATAGTTTTTAGACAATAAAAAAACAGTTTTTAAGTTAGTCGGAATAAGTATTACCTTTGCTTGAAGAAACTGAAGCAAACTAAAAAAGGTTAAATCTTCAAGCCTTATTTGGGTTATTTATTGTTCCTCTTTTTTTTGTTTTTGTTTCTGTATCTTTTTCGTTTTTGTTTTTTTATGCAAAAAACGAAAACCGCCGCTCAATAGCCAGAGCAAGGCCATAAACAACACTAAAAAATAGAGCACTTCTATAGTTTGCTCATCATTTAGAAAGTTATTAATTCTGCTAAAAAACTGCCCCATATTCTTAGCATAAGAGTAAACTAAGGCGCTGACTATTAATTTCGGAGATCAAAGATACGCAATCTACTTCGTTATCAGTCTCCTATAGGAGTATCTGGAGGTAATTGCCGAGTGGAGCGCAAGGAGGCTTTAAGAATACTGTCAACACATACTGTCCTGCGTCTTGTTTAAACGAGACTAATAGATAATAATCATTACACAACAATTATTATTCAACACAACAGGAAATCATCCCGTGAAAAATAAACTTCTTAAAAAAATAGGGATTGCTGCCGCAATCGGTCTAGTAGCAACAACTGCAAATGCTCATTTCAAACTTAATTCACCAGCCTCCTGGATAGAAGAAGATGAGAGAGGTGATCCGCAAAAAATAGCGCCTTGTGGAGGCACTGTTGCTGATGGAGGCACTCGAACAGGAGCCGTCACTAATGTTCAGGGCGGCCAAATGCTAGGAATTGCTATTGAAGAAACGATTTATCATCCAGGTCATTATCGAGTTTCATTAGCTAGACGTATTAATTGGTTACCAGGCGATCCCGAACCAACCATGAAAGATACTGATCGCGGCCCTCGTTCTGATCGTTTCCCTCTAGATACTAACCCTCAAGCACCAGTTCTTGTTGATGGATTATGGGAAAATTATGAACGCCGAACTGGCCCGCAAGAAACCATGCTCCGTATGCCTAATATCGACTGCGAAGGATGCTTCCTTCAGGTGGTACAGTTCATGTCAGAACACCCAGGTTTTGGCGAAGGCGGTTTTACCTATCATCATTGTGCAATTGTAAATATCACTGCTGACCCAGCATTGCCTATTGATGCTGGCTGGTAATAATTTATAAATAACTCTAAGCTAGCTGGGCTCGTCGACTTAAATATATGGTGGCCTGACCTCACAGCCAACTCCCTCGCATGATGTCTATTACTTGCAAGGGTTGCTGTAATGCCCTAACTACAATAAAAAATTGGGACATAAGAATGATTAAAAAATACATAATAACTTTTTCCATGCTTTGTGCTTTTTGTTTTTCAGCGCAGGCCCAAATAGATTTATCCGGCGAGTGGGGAGCAGTTTTTCATGAAGACTTTGATGAGCGAAGACCTGGGCCGGAGATGGTCGAATATCAAGGCATACCGATTAACGAAGCTGCACGACGCAGAGCTTTAAGTTGGAGTCCCTCATTATTAACCTTGCCAGAGCACCAATGTAAACCACACCCCTCTGATTACGGCAGCCGTGGTCCTAGTAATATGCGTATTTGGAAAGAAATTGAATCCGAAACTCAGCAATTAGTTGCTTACCATACTCGTATTCGCTGGCAAGCACCTGAAAGAACCATATGGATGGATGGGCGGGAACATCCGCCAGAATATGCAGCCCATACTTGGCAAGGGTTTTCTACAGGGCGCTGGGAAGGCAATGTTCTCGTGGTGAGAACTACCCATCTCAAACAGGGATGGGCTCGTCGAAACGGTATCGCTCGCAGTGATGTGTCTGAATTTACAGAACATTTTTTCAGGCACGGTAACTATATGACTCAGGTTGTAATAGTAGATGATCCAATTTATCTAACAGAACCCTTTATTCGGACCAACAACTGGAAGATCAATTTGTCTCAACAAATTCCGCCTTATTTATGCGAAACCGTAACAGAAATTGATAGACCACAAGGTGTGGTTCCGCACTTTTTACCAGGGCAAAACCCATTTATAGGTGAGCATGCAGAGCGCTACAATCTTCCTATGGAAGGAGTGCTAGGTGGTGCGGAAACCATGTATCCATCTTTTATCGAATAACCAACTTACCGACTAGCCGCTTAAGAAATAAGAACATTCATCGGAGCTTACTTGAATATGTTTACCCAGTTAAAAAAGATTAACACTGTTATAAGCAGCTTATTCCTCAGTTTTTTGATTACCTTTCCTATCGCTAGTTTAGCCCAGCAAAATTTTGATGATATAGAGATTCAGGTGCTGCATGTACGAGGCAATATTTATATGCTAGTGGGAGCCGGTGGCAATATCACGCTACAAGCCGGCGATCAGGGCGTCTTAATTGTAGATACAATGTATGCACCTTTAAGCGATAAGATTTATAGCGCAATCCGCAGTATCAGCAACAAGCCACTAACTTATATTATTAATACACATGCTCATTCTGACCATATCGGCGGTAATGCAAATTTAGCAATGATGGGAAGCAATATTGCAGGTGGCAATACTATTGATCTATTCGCCGGTACCGGAGAACAAGCTAAGATTGTCGCTCATGAAAATGTAGTGAACAGCATTTTAGCCACGGAAGAAGACCAACTAGATATAGAAGGTTGGCCAACTGATACTTATTATACAGCCAGCAAAGATTTATTCTTTAATGGTGAAGCTATCATGATCACCCATCAACCAAATGCTCATACTGATGCGGATAGTCTTATTTTCTTTAGACGTTCTGATGTTATTAGCACAGGCGATATTTTTAGAACAACTGCTTATCCATTTATAGATGTCGCTAATGGCGGTAGCATGCAGGGTGTTCTTAATGGGCTGAACAATATTTTGGATATGGCTGTGCCTGCTGACAGGCAAGAAGGCGGCACCATGATTATTCCAGGACATGGTCGTTTAACAGATGAAGCTGATGTATTGGATTACCGGGATATGCTCACTATTATTCGCGACCGTATTGCCTACCGCATAGATCAAGGCGACAGTTTAGCCCAAGTCTTAGCCACTGAGCCTACTTTTGACTATGATGATCGCTATGGTCTTAATAGTGGAACATTCACTACTGAGAAGTTCATTGAAACTATCTATAACGAACTAAGCAGCCAATAAGAACGCCGGAAAACATGAGAACCACTATGAAGTTAAACAAGATAAATTTTTTAATAGCATTACTTGGATTGATTGTTAATTCAGTCTCCCTCGCTCAAGATCAGATGCAATCTCCTCAGACAGCTGCACCAATAGAACTAACAGGCAATTGGACCACTGTCATTACCGAAGACTGGCGCTGGCGTATGTTCACTCCACCAAAAGGCGACTATGTCAGCCTACCTTTAAATGAAGAGGGCGTTCAAGTAGCCGATATGTGGGAACCAACAACTGATGGAGATAACTGCAAAGCCTATGGCGCTGGCAATATCATGCGAATGCCAATACGAGTTAATATAAGCTGGGAAGATGAAGATACTTTACTTCTAGAAACTGATCACGGCAGACAAACCCGTCGTTTTCATTTTAACCCGCAAGAAGCAATGACAAGTGAACCAAGCTTACAAGGAGACTCCTTAGCGGCATGGGAAGGAGCTAGTCTGAAAGTGGTGACACGTAATCTAACAGCAGGTTATATCCGTCGAAACGGGGCACCTTATAGTGAGAACGCGGTTGTCACCGAATATTTTGATCGCCATGATGACTACGAAGACCAGTGGTTTACGGTCTCAGTGATTGTTGAAGATCCGCAGTATTTAACAGAGCCATATTATACGAGTTCCAGTTTCAAACTCTTGCCGGATAACAATGAATGGAATCCAGCGAGTTGCGAAGATTGATAAGAAATAACTATTTTTTTATAGAGGTTTACTGATGTTGAAAAAACTATTATTCGTTTCATTTTTGCTATTTGTTCTACCTTCACAGGCTCAAGACTTTTCTGGCGTGCAAATAGAAACTATCCCCATCAATGATAATTTTTATGTACTTTATGGTGCTGGTGGGAATATAGGTGTGTTTGTCGGAGAAGACGGCTTGATAATGATCGACAGTCAATTTGCGCCCTTATCTGAACGTATTACTGAGGCGGTTGCTCGGATTAGTGGTGATAACATTAAATTCCTTATCAATACCCATTGGCATGGTGATCATACCGGTGGCAATGGAAATTTTTCTGCCGATGGAACAGTCATCGTTGGTCATGAATATGTGAAGCGCCGCATGAGTATGGAAGTATTCTTGCCGCTCTATAACAGTCGAGTGATGCCTTCGCCGATTGGGGCCTTACCAACAGTGACGTTTATGGAAGATATTAGCTTTCACTCTGGCAATGAAACCTTAACTGCTATTCATGCGCCTAATGCGCACACTGATACAGATGCTTTCGTGCATTTTGAAAACGCCAATATCATTCATATGGGCGACCTGCTTTGGACAGGTAGTTATCCTCGAATAGATGTGCAGCATGGTGGAGGTTCAGTTGAAGGTGTAATCGAGGCAGTGGAACACGCATTGACTTTAGCTGATGGTGATACACAATTCATTTCCGGGCATGGAGCAATTCCGGAAAAGGGCACTAGCTACGTTGAAAATTACCTGGCTATGCTGCGCGCTGTCAGCAATAGTGTCGCTAATATGATTGCAGATGGCATGTCTCAGCAACAAATAATAGCTGCACGTCCAACAGCGGATTTTGATGCTGATTTTCTAGGTGATAATGCCTATATAGATGCTGATATGTTCAGCAGAATTGTTTATATCAGCCTGTCTAAATAATAATAAAGGTAATTCTTATGAAAAAACTGGCACTGCGAATCAATAATATTGCGGTTACATGCTTACTGGCCTTAATTTTAATCTTTGCTTATCAAAATCTGAGCGCTCAGAACCAATCAGAGCAGGATATTAACAAACAGTTACTGCTGGATTTTTTTGCCTTTGAGGGTAGCGGTATCGACCGTATGGAGCAATACATGGCCGAAGATTATGTGCAACATAACCCCAGGTTTCTAGCGATGGATAAATTCACTGGAGCTACAGGCAATCGTGCCTGGTTGGAAGCCCGAATAGAAGCTCAAGAAAGAGGGGGTATTCCCTTGGTGGACCTTGGTGGTATAAGACTCTCAAACCCAATTATTGTGATGGCAGAAGATGATTTAGTCACAGCCATTTACAAAGGTGATTTAGCTGACCCTGATAATCCAGGAGAAACTTATGAAGCCTTTGCTTTTGAAACTTTTCGTGTGCGTGATGGAAAATTTACTGAACATTGGGATCAAGTAACCTTAAAAGAAGGTTGGATGAATGTAGAGTAAAACTTTTGAACCTAATCAAACAAAAAACTATGAAGGACAAGACAATGACATTTCCAAAAATGATAAAAATAATAAGCCTATGCTTTATCTTTATAAGTGCTTTGCCGGCTTCAGCGCAAATGATGTCAGCACAATCTGTTCTAGAAGATGCTGCTGAAGCAATGGGAGGGTTAGATCGCATTCGTAATATCAATAGCTTGCTAATGACAGGCTTCAGTCAAACGCTAAATCAGGATGGCGGTTCTTCGCCTTCATCGCATCCAAAAGCCCCTAAAAAATGGGCAGCGCAAAATAATGTTGAACGTTATTTTGATATTGATGACTTGCGTGCATATCAGACTCATCGACAAGGCTTTTTGTATCCTTTTGCCTTAGCTTTTGGTCATGCTTGGGCGCCAAGCAGTCAGATACAAGAGGGTGCCAACGCACTGAACCATCCTTTGCTAGCTTTGCGTGCGGCTTTTGAGCCTAGTACAGAATTAGGGGCTGTAAGTATTGAAGACGATAATATCGTGGTTCAAATCACTTTGGCTGACAATACAGTGCTTTGGCTTGGTATTAACCAACTCAATAAGCTGCCAGCCTGGGTCCGATGGATGGGGCCACACGCTAATCTGGGTGAAGTTACTTATACGACCTGGTTTACCGGTTATGTGCCTTTTGATGGCATCAGGCTTCCTAATGGTTTTACCACTGAAATTGATTGGAGAGAGAATGTTGTCACTGTGTTTCATGTTGATTCCTATGAGCTTGATGTTGAACTGCCTGAGTTTGTAGCTGGTGGTGGCGGTTTTGGTGGTGGTGGCGCTCCCGATGTGGTTGTTACAGAGGTTGCTGATGGGGTTTGGGATTTGCGCGTTGGTAGCAATGGTGGTGCGGTTGTTGAGTTCGAAGATCACTTATTAATGTTCGAAGTTTATGGGAATGAAGCTAATTCCCTAGCGCGCATTGATGTCGCGAATACTCTGGTGCCTGGCAAAGAGCTTACACAGGTTATTTTGTCACATCACCATTTTGATCATTCGGGCGGCATACGAGCAGCAGTTTCCAGAGGTTTAACCATTATCTCTAAGCGCGAAAACGAAGGTATTTTAAGGGAAATGATCTCGCGTCCGGCGCCTAATTTTCCTGATGCACTGGCGCTCAATCCACAACCGCTTCATTTCATGCCGGTTGATGAGCATTTGGTTTTAGAAGATGACATGAGAACAGTTGATGTCTATGAAGTAATAGGACATATGCATATGACAGATGCCGTTTTTGCTTATATTCCAGAAGAAAGGATATTAATGCAGGGTGATATGTTCGATATCGGCTGGGACTGGCATTGGTGGGGAGGAAACTACCTCGATAGCGTCGAGCATTTCAATCTTGACCCTGTTACCGACATTCCTGTGCATGGCAGAGTTAGCACCTTACAAGAAGTTATCAGCAATATTGGAAGTCAGGTGAGCGCTGCCAGAGAATTCTGCGCCAGAGACGAAGCAGTGGGAATTTTTATGGCAGGTTGTCCAGTTAAATATACAAGAGACTAATAAAACAAAATAAACATGTATAAGTAATCTTGCATTTTATTGTGCCAACTAAAGAGAAAAAATTAAAGCTTATGCAATTTATAAAAGTGATAACTATTTGCTGCCTTTTTGTTGGCGCAGCTCCAGCCTTGTCACAAGCAATGTCTCCCCAAGACATTCTTGAAGAAGCTGCTGAAGCTATGGGAGGGTTCGATCGCATTCAATCAATAGAAAGTCTGTTGATGACTGGTTTTAGTCAAACTTTGAGCCAAGCTGGAGCTGCGTCTCCGCATCCAATGGCTCCAGAAAAGCGGACTGCACAAAATAATATTGAGCGCTATTTCGATCTGGAAAATTTAAGTACCTATCAAACTCACAGGCAGGGTTTTCTATACCCTTTTGCACTGGCCTTCGGTCATGCCTGGGCACCGAGCAGTCAAGCACAGAATGGTGTAAATGCCTTGAATCATCCCTTAATGGCTTTAAGAGCAGCTTTTGCGAACGGTACGGAACTTGGCGTAGTTAGTATTGAAGATGACAATATTGTGGTTGAGTTTATTTTAACTAGTGGAGACACGCTCTGGTTAGGTATAAACCAACTCAATAAACTACCAAGTTGGGTCAGATGGGTAGGACCGCACACTAATTTGGGTGAAGTTACCTATACTACTTGGTTTACCGGGTATGTCCCGTTTGATGGCATCAGGCTTCCATCCGGATTCACCACTGAAATCGACTGGCGTGACAGTGTTGTTTTCGAGTTACATGTTGATGGCTATGAACTTGATGTAGAGCTGCCCGCTTTTACAGCTGAAGAAGTGAATTTTGATGGAGGAGCCATTCTGGATGTTGATGTTACCCAAGTTGCAGAAGGGGTCTGGGATCTTCGCTTAGTGACCGAAACTGCGTCAGTTGAAACTAATGGAGCCGGAATTGTCGAGTTTGATGATCATTTACTGATGTTTGAAGCCTATGGTAGTGAAGCTAACACTTTTGCTCTAATCGAGGCTGCCAATAATCTTGTACCTGATAAAGAGGTGACAGAGGTTGTTGTTTCCCATCACCATTTTGATCATTCTGGTGGGTTAAGAGCCGCTGTATCCTTGGGACTTACCATCATATCCAAACGCGCAAATGAAGGCATATTTCGTGAAATGGTATCGCGCCCAGCGCCAAATTATCCAGATGCGCTGGCTCGCAATCCACAGCCATTAAACTTTATAGCAGTCGATGAACATTTAATATTGGAAGATGCCAGCAGACGTGTAGATATCTATGAAGTCGTGGGCCATATGCACATGACTGAAGCCGTATTTGCGTACCTGCCTGAGGAGCGAGTTTTAATGCAAGGTGATATGTTCGTTATTGAATGGGATTGGCATTGGTGGGGCGATAATTACATGGACAGTATTGAGCATTTTGATCTAAATCCAGCCATCGATATTCCGGTACATGGCAGGCTGGCGACATTTGAAGAAGTTATTGAAAACATTACAAGTCAGGTTGCTGCTGCAAGGGAATTTTGCACCAGAGATCAAGCTGTAGGTATCTATATGGCAGGCTGCCCGGTTAAGTACAGCCGAGATTAAACAAAAGATAATAAATTGAAGAGCAAAGATAAAGAGGTTTATATGTTAAGAAATAGTCTGATTATAGTAGCATCCACATTGGCATCTGCATTTTTTGCAGCCACGTCGCAAGCACAACTGTCCAGCAATCCATTTCCTGTTCCGATAGAAGCTGAGGAGGGCATCATAGCCGTAAATGCTGTTGAGTTTGCTACTTTGCCTGAAATCGATGGCATTCCCGCTCGCATGATGCAGCTTGTAGATGAGCCCGGCACTGAACGACTCTTTGTTAATGATATGACCGGACCAATCTATAGCGTGAGCTATGACGGAAGTGCAGTTGTTGACTACATTGATATTGATGACTGGGGTGTTGATGTTTGGGCCAATGATTTTAGAGAAGGCGGCATGCAAAGCTTTGCTTTCCATCCCCAATTTGGGCGTGCTGGCACACCGGGTTATGGCAAATTCTACACTTGGACAGACAGCTCTAACAGAAGACCCTTGCCTGATTTTGTGCCATCTGATGCGCTTGATGACCATGATCTTGTATTACATGAATGGACGGCAATAAATCCCATGAATGCCACATATGACGGTGGCATGCCACGTGAAGTTCTACGCATACAGCAACCATATAGAAACCATAATGGAGGCCAAATAGGCTTTAATAGCCTAGCTGCTCAGGGTGATGCTGACTTTGGTTTGTTATATATCTCTAATGGTGATGGAGGTTCCGGAGGCGATCCACTAAGCATGGCGCAAAACCTGAGTTCTATATTTGGGAAGTTATTGCGTATTGATCCAATGGGGAATAATAGTCTTAATGGTGAGTACGGTATTCCTGCAAGCAACCCATTTGCTAATGATGGAGATGATAATACTTTGGGTGAAATCTATGCCTATGGCATACGTAATGCTCAGCATTTCATCTGGGATTCTGCTAATGGCAACATGTTTATTGCCGATATCGGTCAGAATATTATAGAAAAAGTTAGCTTGATCGCTATGGGAGCAAATCTTGGCTGGAACACATGGGAAGCCAGTTATCGATTTAACGATGGAGTTGTTAATGTAGACAGCCCACGCAGTGCCACAGGCATTACATATCCAATAGTAGAATGGGATCACAATGACCCTATACTTCAGGCTCGTTCAGCCGCCTCAGGTCTAGCAGTATATCGAGGCAATGATATTAGTCAGCTTCAAGGCAAGCTGTTGTTTGCCGATCTTTTGAGTGGTGAGATTTTTTATGTAGATGCAGACAACTTGCCCAATGGCGGGCAGGACCCTATCCGTCGAGTGCTATTAGATAATGGCAGCGGCGCAAAACCTGTACTGCAATTAATTCAAGAAAATAATCAAGCGCAGGGCAGGAATCTAGCTCCTCGAGCAGATACACGCATTGATGAAGGGCCTGATAACCAGCTCTTTATCCTGAACAAAGGTGATAGTGTTATCAGGGTTCTGGTTCCTTAATAACCACGCCTGTAAAATAAGTGTGGCTATAAACTGCAAAGGTGAAAGATGTTAGCAGTTATTTTTGAAGTATCTCTTGCTGAAGGGAAGGAAGCAGAATAACTCGATATAGCGATGCAACTAAGACAGCATTTAAAAGACATTGATGGTTTCATATCGATTGAAAGGTTTAAGAGTCTTTCTGAGGAAGGAAAAATACTGTCTCTTTCATACTGGAAAGATGAAGCTAGCATACAAAACTGGCGAAATTTAGAAACTCATCGATCTGCTCAAAGCAAAGGACGTTCGAACATATTTTCGGATTATCGATTAAGAGTATGTGAGATAGTTAGAGATTACGGCATGGCCGATCGTAAAGATGCGCCTGCAGACAGTAAAGAAATTCATAGTTAAGATATGAATGGTAAGCCCAGCGAAACCGCCCCCTTAATGTGCAAACAAGTAATAAAGAGCAAGCATCAAACTTACCGGCTCATTGAAGATGAACTTTTTGGTTACAGGTTGCAAAGTCAGCATGAAAACGAATGCAACAATCTATATAGCCTTGAGCTAAACGTGAACTATGCTGAGCTGAAACTAATACTTAATAACACGCCATAAGTTACTCAGCTAGAGTAGTATCAGCACCTTAAGCATCTTAAGCATCTTATGGTAAAGTCCGACCAAGCTTTGCTGCGACTCTACATAATTAAAGCTTTTTTTGCCAAAACTAGTCTTCAAGTAACACGCGAATACGCTGATCACGGCCGTCCGGGCCCTGAATAATAAGGATTGTGGTGCCGGCTAATCTGCTCTGGATTTCGACTTCAAAAGGCATTTCAGGTAATCGATTTACTCTTGTCGCATTCGACTGAATGAAAACTCGACCATCTGCGGTGATGAATCGAGATGTACGTAAGTTGGGTTGTTGCACCTCGACAATTTGCGCCCTTGAATCGAATTGCTCGACGCGTTGCCTCTCAGCCTCAAGTTGCCGTCGTTCAGTTTCAAGTTGCCTTTGCTGTTCGCGCATGCCACCACTAATTGGGATCTCTTCACGTGAGGTTATAGAATTATCAACATTGGCTGTCTCAGCAGGTGGTGGAAAGGCGCGATCGTAACAGGCTAAGCGGTACGAGAGATCGGCCACACGCTGGCAGATACCAACGGATTCGCGAATATCAGCATCCGACTGTGCGTTCACAACAGGTTGCACGAAGCATACCAAGGAAAAAAACATTAATGGCCATAAGGTTTTTAGCTTATTCACGTGGTGTTTCTGCATTGACTGACGACTCCTTGCACGTTGTTTTTAGATATTGGTCTCGGATTTATAAAAAAGTATAAAAGCCTTTTCCCAAGTAAGCCAGCTTGAATTTTCAGTTTGGGAGGAGATTATTAAATTCCCAAATATATAATAGGTCTCATGCTGCTTTCATGAACATCTAACCTGGGGAATATCCTGCCAACGAGTTGTATAGCGTGGTGACATATAATCACGTTTCATCATCCACTTTCCCTGTATGCCGCTATTCAGTAATTTAATTGTGTGTTTGCCGTAACGCTGGTTGGTCTTGTCTATTATTTGCATTAATTTGCGAGATTTTTCTGTTTGTTGGGGGGTAAATAAATCTTTTTGCTCATATTTTCGTGTGCGTACATCCAGCAAACCAACACCACATTTCTTATAGCGAAGCCCTGGACGATAAATTTTCGCTAAGGTATCTGCTGCAGCATGAGCAATTTGTCTTGTGTCATTGGTCAAAAAAGGCAGCTTGATGATACGTTGCGGCCGGAAATGGCCCAGGCCTTTATCGAAGCTTTCTAAATAAACCCAGAGTGTTGCACTCAAGCCATTTTGTTTGCGTAATTTTTCACAGGCACGATCAGCATAAAGGCTCACTGCTTGTTGCAACTCATGTAATTCAGTAACTTTGTAAGAAAAGCTACGCGTACAGATAATTTCTTTGCGTGGGGTCGGTTCTAATTCAAGATCAAGGCAGGACTCACCATTAAGTTCACGTATAGTGCGTTCCAATACCACACTAAAATGACGACGCATGTATTTAGGATTGGCTTGAGCCAGTTGCAAGGCATTATGTATGCCTAAATGATGCAGGCGCTGGCAGATGCGCTTACCGATTCCCCAGACTTTATCAGTTGTTATACGTGCCAGTAGCCATTCCCATTTATGCTTTTCATCTAACACGCAGACACCTTTAAGTCTTTGCATTTTTTTAGCGGCATGATTAGCCAGTTTTGCTAGCGTTTTGCTTGGAGCAATGCCCACGCAGACGGGCATGCGTGTTTGTTGCCATAATCTGTTTTTTATCTTTTCACCATGGGAGTGATAATCACAGGCAGGAGGTAAGCGCAGAAAAGCCTCATCAATAGAGTAGACTTCCATTGCTGTGCCAAACGGTTCCATCAAGTGCATCACCTTGGCAGAAATATCACCATACAATTCATAGTTGCTGGAAAAAACACGTACATTATTTTTTCTGACCAACGTTTCTACCTGAAAGAATGGAACCATATCAGGAATATCTAAAGCTTTAGCTTTAGCATTGCGAGCAATAATGCAGCCATCGTTATTGGAAAGTACGACAACTGGCGCATTACGAATAGCAGGATTAAAAATAGCTTCACAACTAGCGTAAAAGGTATTGCAGTCTACTAGGGCGTACATTTTTTCAGGGACCACACAGTGTATTGATTACATGGATAACAACACCCTCAAGTAGCAGCTCGCTATCTTCAGTAATGCGAACTGGGGCATAAGATGGATTGGCTGCTAACAGTTGTTTATTTTGAATATCAAGAATCTTACAGGTCAGTTCGCCATTGATGGCCGCAATTACAACTTGCCCCTGGCGTGGCTCAATAGCACGATCGACAATCAATAGTGCCTTGTCCATAATTCCTCGCTCAACCATAGAGTCGCCGGAAGCTCGAGCAAAATAGGTAGAAGAGGGGTGCTTGATTAAGTACTCGTTAAGATCAAGACTGCTTTCAATGTAATCATCCGCAGGCGACGGAAAGCCAGCTGGAACGCTGCTAGTAAAAAATGGCAGAGGCAAGAAACTTGCTACCTCTCGTTTTTCAACGCGGGTAATCTTCATTATTCTTAGTTCGTTTAGTTGCTAGCTTAACAGGAAGCTTTCACCAACAGGTTTCCAGCGACTGGGTCTGTCGATGGGCGTGACATGCTGCGTTTGCTTTATATCCGGCTGTAAATTTTTTTTAAAATCTGCAAGCTTATTAAAGGCAGGGTCAAGCCACTTATCGGTTAATGCTTTGTTTTCATAGTCCAACATCAAGGGTATGGACTTGGGATGTATATTGGCCCATTTTGTCACAGGCGGCAAGGTGATAATTGAGGCAGAATAAATTATTTCTCCAGTCTCTCTGTTTAGATATTCTTTATATAAACCACCGAAAGCAATCGCTTTATCTAGCAATTCGATTGTATGGTAAGTTTTTTTATCACCCAGACCTTCGACAAAGGCAGAGGCCGGAATGAGACAGCGAGATTCATGAAAGGGTTTGTAGGCAATAGAACGCGGCTGATTAAGTTTATCGGAGCGTGAATTAAACGAGGCGTATTTATAATTAGGTTTCAGGCTTGTGGCGTCCAGTAACAACCACCACGTAGCAGTTTTGATGGAAGCTTCTTCTGTAATAATCGATATCTGAGCGCCGGGAGCAATATCGTCGGCATAAAGCAAAGCGCCGCTAGTCTGCAAAGTATCAATCAAGGCCTTGGTTTTACCATCGGCTTTTAGTTGGAAACGACCACACATGTTAATAGCTTAGCGTATTTTCGGCCTCTTGGCATAAGCGTAAAAGCTAAGAAGACTCATCAAATGCTTGAATTTACGCTGCTTAACCCTATACTCAAGCTCCTGTGGCTGAAGTTCTCTGCTTTTATCAGCTTTAATCGTAACTACTGTTCATAACAACAAAGATATCGATGGAGGTATCACTTATGCGTAACGTTTTTATTATTTTAATTTCCGTGCTGGCTTTGGTTGCCTGTGCCGGTGAGGAGGAGATGGCAAGCTCTGCTCCTATGCCAGCAACACCCCCAAGTGCCGACGAAGTATTGGCCAATGTACAAGCTGCAACGGGCACTGAAAACCTTTCTTCAATAACCGTTTCAGGCGAAGCTTGGACTATTAGGAACGGCTTTCGCCAAACCCGCAGAGCTAGTCCTCCTTGGCTATATCATAACGAAATTATGGATTATACCTGGACTGTCGATCTTGATAATTCTGCCGCATTGGCAACAGGCGAAATCTTCGCGCACAACCTGTTTTACGATCCTCCTACATTCAGTAATTTTTTACAAAACAATCCTGCAGGCCAGGATTCCTGGGTTCAAGAACATCGAACATGGCTAACGCCTCCGGGTTTTTTACGCGGCGCTGAAGATAACGGTGTCACTGTCTCAATGCAAGATGGCCAGACTGTATTAAGCTGGATGACACCAGCGGACCAGACTTCACCATCAGGTATGCGTTATACGGTTAATGCCTATATCAGTGACGATAATTTAATCGAAAAGACTGAGACTTGGGTTGAAGATGAATTCATGGGCGATATGCATGTGTCTTCTGTTTTTAGAGATTATGAAGAAATGGACGGTGTTATGGTGCCTACTACTGTTGAAATTTGGCAGGGTGGTGGTGCTGTTTTCGGTGTTGGTATTCGAGAAGCTGATGCCAATCCAGCTAATCTTGCAGCTCTTATTACGCCTCCACCAGCAGGCGGTGGTCGTGGCGGTCCTGGTGGTCCTCCTGGTGGAACAGCACCTGTACCAGCAGAAATGATTGAAGAAGTCGCTCCTGGTGTTTATCACATCAGCACAAACTACAATTCTCTAGCTGTTGAATTTGAAGACGGCTTTATTGTGTTTGAAAGTGGCGGTTTTCCTCCTCGAGCAAATGCCGGCATTATTATAGAAGCTGTTGCCAGCGTTTCTGAAAAACCAATCACTGCTGTCATCAATTCACATCCTCACTCAGACCATACGCCTAGTTTGATTCCAATGGTAAGTGCCGGTATTCCTTTGATTGTTAGCGCAAATAGCGTGGACTTTCAGCGTATGGCATTGAGCACACCAAGAACTCTTTTAGGTGAAGATACTTTAAGCCCAGAGTTCCAAATCGTGCCTGATGGTGAAGTGATGGTTATTGAAGACTCCATGAATCGCATGGAAATCCATCACATCCCAAGCATGCACACTGACTCAATGTTGTTTGTTTATCTACCAAATCACAGTATGGCGATGCAAGCCGACTTTACGATTCGTGGTAGTGCTGAAACTGGCACCTTGCCTTATGAGCAGCAAACACCTCTAGGTCAGGAGTTCGCTGAGTATATTCGTGATAATGGCCTCGAGTTCGATGTTATGTATGGCGTGCATAACCCAGGTTATGTGCAAAGTACTGAGGATGTCTTTATGGCCTTACCACCAGAAGGTGATATGTAATAAATCCTTTGGTTAAAAGTTGTAAAAAAAGGCCGGTTTTATACCGGCCTTTTTTATTTTCCGAGCTGCTTTGTTTTAATAAGTCTTCTACAATAGCGGGATCAATTTCAAAAAAACAATCATATGACAGCACTTAGTGTTAACCTTAATAAACTCGCATTATTGCGAAACTCCCGGGGTCATAATTCTCCCGACTTGCTGCATTATGCCCAACGTTTTATTGAACTTGGAGTGCAGGGGATTACTATTCACCCACGCCCTGATGAACGTCACATTAAACAGCAAGATGCCCATGAATTAGCTCACCTGCTAAAGGATTTTCCTCAAATTGAATTCAACATTGAAGGCTATCCTTCTGAGGCCTTTTTACTCTTAGTCGAAGCATGCATGCCTGCACAATGCACCTTAGTTCCCGATGCAGAAGATCAATTAACATCTGATCATGGTTGGGACTTTACAAAGCATCTGGAAACATTAAGACCTATCATTCAACGCTTAAAAAATGCTGGGATTAGAGTTGCTGTTTTTCTCGACCCTGAGCTCAAACAAGTCGAACTCGCAGCAAAAAGTGGCGCAGATCGAATTGAACTTTATACAGAAGAGTTTGCAAGAGAGTTTTCTAAAGATTTTTCAGGAAAGAATGCAGATCAAGTGCTCAGTAAATACAATGAGGCTGCAATTCTTGCTCAAAAGCTTGGACTCGGTGTAAATGCTGGGCATGACTTGAATTTGCAAAATTTGCCGAGTTTTTTAAGTATTCCTGCTATTCTTGAAGTCTCTATCGGCCACGCGCTCATGATTGAATGTATAGACCGACGGCATTGAAAATGTCGTTGCAGACTACTTAGAGACCTCTAGAACCTAAAAGCATTTAAATTTTTTACTCTATTGAATCTATGTCATGTTAAACCTATTTGATAAGCAGAGTTTAGTGAGCGCCGATAAGGCCCTAGCAGGGCGCGATGAGCTCCATGCCTGTTGCCGATAAGCATATTGTATTGAGATGCGCCTTTAAAGCTCACAGCAGACCAGCTTACCGAACAAGGCCTGCATCAAGCAATGTTTGGGCTGGGCTGTTTCTGGGGCGCTGAGAAACGCTTTTGGTCTTTACCTGGGGTGTACACGACTGCTGCCGGTTATGCCGGAGGCTTCACTACTAACCCTAGTTATCAGGAAGTGTGCAGCGGCATGACGGGCCATACAGAAGTCGTTTGGTTGGCTTTTGACCCAATGCAAATAAGTTACGAGCGCTTACTAAAAGAGTTCTGGCAAGCGCATAATCCTACCCAAGGAATGCGTCAGGGTAACGATAAAGGAACACAATATCGCTCAGCCATTTATACCTACTCTGATGCTCAGAATATGAGCGTTGCAGAAACTAAAGCGCATTATCAAAACATGTTGAAAGAGCAGGACTATCCCGCAATAACAACAGAAATAAAACCAGCTGCCCAATTTTATTATGCTGAGGATTATCACCAGCAGTATCTGGCAAAAAATCCAAATGGTTATTGCGGCTTAGGCGGTACTGGAGTTTGTTATTAGAATGCTATTTAAAGCGCTATTTAATCCACTATGAATCTGCAGACAGAAAAACTGACAGTCGCTATTTCTTCGAGAGCCTTATTTAACCTTAATGAAAGTCATGAGGTTTATGAGCATCAAGGTGTCGAAGCTTATCGCCAGTATCAAATCGACCGTGAAGATGAGGCCTTAGAGCCAGGTGATGCGTTTAACCTAGTTAAAAAGCTGTTACATATTAATTCATTACTGGATCGAGAACAGGTTGAAGTCATTCTGCTTTCTCGGAATACAGCTGATACTGGTTTAAGAATTTTCAACTCGATAGATCATCATAACTTAGCAATAAGCAAAGCCGCGTTTTGTGGCGGATCCAGTCCTTATCGATATATCAGCGCCTTTAGAAGCCATTTGTTTCTATCAACCGACGGTGGTGACGTGCGTCAAGCATTAGAAAATGGCATCGCTGCGGCAACAATTATGCCTTCCAGTATAGCCAATACTGACGATTTTAAATTACGTTTTGCCTTTGATGGTGATGCTGTTTTGTTCTCAGATGAAGCTGAGCGTATTTATAAAGCTAACGGCCTGGCGGAATTTACTCGTAGTGAACGTGAAGCTGCTCATGAACCCTTAACAGGAGGGCCATTTAAACCCTTCCTAAAAGCATTACAACAACTTCAAAGTAAGTTTGAGGTAGACAATTGCCCCATAAGAACCTGTCTGGTTACAGCCCGGGCAGCTCCGGCGCATGAAAGAGTGGTTAGAACTTTACGCGCCTGGGATATTAAAATTGACGAATCTTTATTTCTTGGCGGATCTGATAAGGGTAAGTTTTTACAAGCTTACAATGCTGATGTATTTTTTGATGACCAAGAAGGCCATTGCGAATCTACTCGTGAACATGTTGCTACTGGTCATGTGCCCCACGGGGTTGCTAATGTACTTGAGCAAGACTGAAATAAGTCCCCAAACCTAACAATACGAATATCAGCACAGTTCTTAAGAGTTTCTCCGGCAGTACCGACCCTAGTCTGGTCCCCACATAAATTCCTGGTAAAGAGCCAGTGACCAGTGCTAGTAAGAGACTATAGTCTACTAAGCCATTAAACAAATAACCCAAACCGGCCACCAAGGTTAACGGTACTGCATGGGCAATATCAGTTCCCACAACGTGTTTGGTTGGCCAACTAGGGAATAACATAAAAAGAATAGCCGCTCCAAATGCGCCTGCTCCAACAGAAGACAAAGTTACGCAAACGCCCAGAACAAGCCCAAGTAATAACACCAGTATTGACCGATGCTTTTTAAGATATCTGTAATATTTGTTTTGTGAGGCCTTCTCTTCCGTTTCAAGGCGACGCTGAATAAAGCGGCTAAATATCATCACTAGGGCCGTTAGAATAAGCATGACACCCAGGAAGCTGCTAAGAAAAGAAGAAAAGTTAGCATTATCTGTCAGGCTTTCATCAATAATGAATATATTGATAATTAACGATACAGGTATGCTACCTGCAGCAAGTAAGCCCATAGTTTTCCAATCGACATGACCTCGCCTGTGGTGAAAATACATGCCACTCGATTTAGTAATGGCGGCGTATAGCAGGTCCGTACCAATTGCTACTGCTACAGGGTAATTAAATAAAAGCAAAATAGGCGTCATCAAAGAGCCACCACCAACCCCGGTTAGGCCAATGGCAAAACCAACGAAAGCGCCAGAAAGTATAAGCATGAGCAATTCCATAGGAGGCAATGTATGTCTAATTAGATATATTTTAAAAGAATATTTATTTATTAATTTATTCCATTTAGTTATATTTAGTTTTTCTAATAAAACTAAACATAAACAATGAAACTTCAACAATTACGTTATATCTGGGAAGTCGCTCAAAATAAGCTAAACATTAGCCATACTGCAGATAGGCTTTTCACTTCACAGCCCGGCATCAGTAAGCAAATTCGGTTGCTAGAGGAGGAGTTAGGTGTTCAAATTTTTAGTCGCAGCGGTAAGCATTTGCAACAAATAACACCTGCAGGCGAAAAGATTCTTGCTCAAGCCTCTGAAATCTTGAATAAAGTTGAAACCATTAGCCGAATTGCTGATGAATATAAAGACGAAGAGCAGGGCAGCTTAAGGATTGCAACAACACATACTCAGTCACGTTA
This sequence comes from uncultured Pseudomonadales bacterium, assembly GCA_943789335.1. Classification (GTDB taxonomy): domain Bacteria; phylum Pseudomonadota; class Gammaproteobacteria; order Pseudomonadales; family Pseudohongiellaceae; genus UBA5109. The sequence goes on from CALSTS010000009.1 coordinate 111,437, forward strand.
TGTACTTCCTAGAATCATTCAGGCCTTTACTAAACGTTATCCAAAAGTCTCATTACACCTGCACCAGGGAACCCCGATGCAGATATCTCAAATGGCTGCTGATGGCACCGTAGACTTTGCCATCGCTACTGAAGCACTGGAGCTTTTTGAAGGATTAATTATGTTACCTTGCTTTCATTGGAATCGGTCAATTTTGATTCCCAAAGGTCATCCCCTAATTGAAGAAAAACCCTTGAGTTTGAAAGCTATTAATGAGTATCCGCTAATCACTTATCTATTTGGTTTTACAGGTCGCTCCAAACTTGATTCAGCATTTGAAAAACAGGGCTTGAGACCAAATGTCGTTGTTACAGCTGCTGATGCTGACGTGATAAAAACCTACGTACGCTCTGGTTTAGGCGTTGGCATCATTGCGTCTATGGCTTGGGAGCCAGAACGAGACAAGGACCTAGTCGCTTTGGATGCCAGTCATTTATTTGCCTATAGCACAACAAGTATTGCCTATCGGCGTGATAGTTATCTACGTAAATATATGCTGGATTTCATTGAGATGTTTGCGCCGCATTTAAGTAAGAAACGAATTGATCAGGATATGGCCAGCCAGAGCAATGAGGAAGAACGAGAAGCCTTATTTAAAAAAGAAGTACCGATATATTCGGCAACCATTTTATAAGCAATCTTAGTCTTTAGCGATGATATTACCTTGGTGCAATCCGCATTCTTTAGCGGTTTGTTCCTCCCACCACCAACGACCTTCACGCTCATGCTGTCCTGGGTTAACAGCTTTTGTGCAAGGCTCACAACCAATACTGATATAGCCTCTATCATGCAAACTGTTATAAGGGACATCAAACATACGGATATATTCCCATACTTGGGCTGAAGACCAGTTTGCCAAGGGATTGAACTTTAAGAGGGGTTTGTCTGAGGTGGAAAATGTAGAATCAAGCTCGAGTACTGCAACATCATTTCTGGTACCTGGACTTTGATCTTTACGTTGCCCTGTAATCCATCCATCGAGCCCCGTTAGTTTACGTCTTAAAGGCTCAATCTTACGAATACCACAACATTCGTGATGATCTGTCTTGTAGAAGTCATATAGGCCCTTGGCTTTAACATAGACTTCCAATTTAGCAGCATCTGGGGACAAAATATCTATAGCCAAGCCATAATGCTCACTTACCTGATCAATAAAACTATAGGTCTCTGGATGTAAACGCCCCGTATCTAAGGTAAATACTTGGATATCCTTTTTTAATTTGACTGCCAGATCAATAAGCACCACATCTTCAGCTCCACTGAAGGAAATAGCCAAATCACGGGTTGATTCCATGGCTAAAGCAATAATTTCCTTTGGGAGCTTATCGGCATATTCATTAGACAAGCTGCTAATTTCATTAACTTCTAACACTTAAGGGGCCTATATATAAATATATTTACGAGGGCACTTATTGTACCTCTGATCACTTTTACTTGAAATCGCTATTTTACAACGACTTAGCAGTTCAACTTAAAAGAGAGTTTACTACATGTTTCACGTGAAAAAACCCTTATAAATTAGCTAGTTACAGCTATATATTTAAAATATTTGGACTATGTAGTGGGTCCTTTCAGCTTTTGCACTATATCTAGTGGTCGCGATAAATATTTTATATAACTTAAAAAACCTAGCGTTAATCAAGCTAAATTTTGAAAGCAAAAGGCTGCATTGCATGTGCACAAAGAAAGATAGAAAATGCCCCTTGCATTGCTATAAATAAGGAGAATTATTTTGGAATTAGCTTGTCTTGATCTAGAAGGCGTACTCATCCCTGAAATCTGGATCAATTTTGCCGAAAAAACGGGTATTGATGAACTTAAGGCGACAACCCGCGATATACCTGACTACGATGTACTAATGAAGCAACGTCTACGAATACTTGATGAGCATAAACTAGGCTATCAAGAAATTCAGGAGGTTATCGCTAGCTTAAGCCCATTGGAAGGCGCTGTAGAGTTTGTAGATTGGCTCCGAGAACACTTCCAAGTCATTATATTGTCTGATACCTTTTATGAATTCTCACAGCCTTTAATGCGACAGCTGGGATTTCCAACTTTATTTTGTCACCGCCTGGAAATCGATGAGAACGGCAGAGTTGCTGATTACAAATTGCGCCAAAAAGACCCTAAGAGAGAATCTGTTAAAGCCTTTCATAGTCTTAACTATAGAGTTATAGCAGCAGGCGATTCTTATAATGACACTACCATGCTAAGTGAAGCTGACCAAGGCATTCTGTTTAAAGCCCCACAAAATGTTATTGATGAATTTCCACAGTTCCCAGCAGTATTTACATACGAAGAGTTAAAGCAAGAATTTATCAAGGCCAGCAATAGAGAGCTTTCAATTTAAAACCATCACTCTGATAACTTTAGAGCAAGGGAGCGCAGCATGCCGGCTGTTGCTCCCCATATATAATACCCCTTAAATTCAAAGAAATAGAAACGTCTTTTAATTCCATTCCTAGATAAAATATCACTTTTATAGAGACTTATGTCCAATAAAGTCGTCAAAGGGATAGAGAATATTTCATCAACCTCTTCGGGTGCTGCTGCAAATTTCTGTTTTTGATTCAGACTTCCGATTACAGGAAGCACGACAAAGCCTGTGGGCAATGTATGCCAATCCAACGTACCTAAGATTTCGACATTATCTTGCTTGAGACCAATTTCCTCTTCAGATTCGCGCAGAGCAGTATGTATAGGACTGATATCAGCCACTTCTACTGTACCTCCGGGAAAGCTGATTTGCCCGGCATGACTAGATAATTCCTGGCTTCGCTTGGTAAATATCAATTCAGGCCCATCAGCGCCTGGTGTCAGTAAAATTAGTACAGCCGCCAGCTTCTGCTCAGCTTCTAAGGCTGGGTAATCTAATGAGTCATGATCTAGTAAATATGTTTTGAGTCTTGCTGTATCCATATAGTTTGAATAACTCAATACCTGCGGGCATTACACGCAATTTATAGGTCGAGGCAGTCCTGCTATTTTACAGATTTTTTTAAGCGGAGCGTCAGGGAAAAGGCTCATTAAATAAGCGCTTTTACCTTTTTCTTCACCAAATTCTTTTGCTATCAATTTAACTAACACTCTTGTTGAAGGGATCAATCCACTTTGCTGATGAAAATTCCTTAATAGATGTATCAGCTCCCAATGCTCAGAACCTAAGGCAAGGCCTTCTTTATTAGCCAAAGCTTCAGCTACTGCCTTGTCCCAGCCTGCTAACTCTTGCAAGTAACCATTCTTATCCAGCTTTAGCTGTTTATCTTTAATTAGAAGTGTATTAGACATGCTTATCTCAACTTACCCAAACTGGGCTCAAGACCAGCTTTGAACTTTTTTAAAGTCGAGGGATAACTGTACAAAACCGGCATAATCAACAATTGTAAAACCCTCAACAAGTTCAGCGTGTAATCCACGCATGAGCAAGTCTTCTTTCAGTAGATAGCATGGCGAGGCAAGCTTTTTGATTTTTTCATGCAAGGCCATATTAGCAGGATGCTTTAGCGCTGAATAAACTGCATCTTCAATAAGCAAAATAGCGCTTGAACTATTATTACTGGCTTCTAAGACTGATAGGCATTCATTAAGCGCAGAAGACTTAGCCGGCGATTTGTTGATGAGATGTAAAGTCATATTCGTTAAAAATTAAATACCTGGTCGGCTTTTTCGATAGCGTCAGCTATCTGATTTAAAGACAGCGACTCAACTTGCAAAACTAATTTTTCATTTTCAAGCTTTCTGTTTGCTAAGGCATCTTTCTCCATAAAGACCTGATCAACTTCGTAAAGCTCCAAAGAGGGCAAAGCTTTGCTGATGTTCTTCATACCACTGCCAGTTGAGTTTTGCGCGCTCAATAAGTGCTGGACACCTTCACCCATAAATAACAATGTAATTGGCTGCTCGAAAGCTGCTGCAGTCAAAAGTACATCTAAAGCAGCCGCCGGCAATAAAGAAGAGTAGGGTGCCTGCCTGATAATAATAAGAATATTTTTTAGTGTCATCGTAACCAACTCAGGGCAAAAAGTTCACAACGCGATCCGACTGAATCACTCCATCAATCAACTGTCCGAGGCCGCTAATCTCAAAGCCCTGTCTTAAATTGCTTGCAGCTAGCTCATAACGTTCAGCTTCAGCGGCATTCACAATGCCACGTTTTAAAGCAGAGGCAACGCAAACTACGGCATCAAGCTCATGTTCTTGAATAAGTGTTTGCCAATTCACAGAGGAATTCTCTTCATCTTGAGAAGGCGTGTTAAAACTACATGCATTAAATACCCCATCTTGATAAAAGAATAATCGATAAATATGATGGCCAGCTTTCAATACAGCCTTAGCATAATTAAGTGCTGTGCTGGATGACTGTGAGTCGGGAGCTCCGAAGACGACTAAGGTAAAACTTTGCATTTCTTTTATAAAGCCTCTAAATGAAAAAAGCCCTGCGGGTAAAGTAATACCAGCAGGGCTTTGATACTAAGGACTAAACTTAATTTCTTCCAGATAAGGCACTGATTAAGTGCAGCAAATGGATGAAAATATTATAGACATTTAAGTATAAAGACACTGTTGCGCGAATATAATTAGTTTCTCCACCATTTATAATTCGGCTGGTATCAAACAGGATTAAACCAGACATAATCATGATGACTGCTGCTGAAATAACCAGACCTAACAAGGGAATACCTAAAAATATATTCAAGATCATTGCGACTATTGCGACAATTAATCCCGTAAAGAGGAAGCCACGCAGAAAAGAGAAATCTTTACGTGTGGTGAGCGCATAACCTGATAAAGCAAAAAATATCAGCCCAGTACCGCCCAGAGCTTGCAACACAATGCCAGGACCGTTAGCTAAAGCAACATAATAACTAAGTATTGGCCCAAGTGATGCACCTAGGCAACCGGTAAAGGCAAAAATCGCAACAATACCCTGACTACTCTCGGCAGCTTTATGCACCCAAAATAACAAGCCAAAGCTAACCAGCATTAAAATCAACGCTAAACCTTGACCAATGCCAATCACCATTGAAACAGATGCGGTGAATGCGCTAAAAAGGAGCGTCATTGCAAGCAGCATATAAGTATTTCTCAATACTTTATTAGTAGCCAGCACCGACTCTTGACTGCGTTCTACACCGTAACCAACTTCATTCATTTTTGGACTCCAATATATAATTAAGAAAAATAGAGACTCTGTTTAATTATATGGGCAAAACAGAGGATTTCAATGGGATACATCATACTTAGCCGTGCACTAAAAGCAAGACATTCAGAATAGGGCAGAGCCGCGGTATGACGATGATTCCTGGTTGACTGACAATATAATTACTGTAAGATTCACACCCGTCGCGGAGGGGTGGCAGAGCGGTTGAATGCACCGGTCTTGAAAACCGGCATAGGTTAATAGCCTATCGAGAGTTCGAATCTCTCCTCCTCCGCCATTTTCAAACTAAAGCCCATCCTCATTTCATATTTCTCAGCTTATAATCAAAAAAAACGACGCTTGTAAGCGCCGTTTATTCTAACAATTATCTTATAGCTTTCTAACTGCATTTCTAATTCCGTTGCTGCGCCATACTGAAAATGCTGTCAGTCTTGAAGCTCGATAAGATCAAGTAGAACATTAGCACTTTCACGCAAATATGGATCTGCCTCCTCATCATCCTCAACTAATTCTTCCTCATCTAGCCCGGGCATATTGACTGCAACAATCTCTTCTTCGTCTTCATCTGAACTCTCCATTGCTTCAATTGACTCATAAGGCTCTTCGACCTTTAGCAATACGTCGGCTGTTTTCTATTTGCAGACGCCAAGCATCATTCTTCTTCTCGCTCAGCCAACAGATGTGTCCATATTTAGAGCTCAAGGTATTGTCTTCCTTGATTTTCAAGGGCGCGAGCAATTTGTGCTTCGATGTAATTAAAATCAGGGTCATTTTGTAAACGCTTCTGTATGTCGGCTGCACCAGAGGTAGGAAGCACCGGTTGTAAATCTGCAAAAGGCCGGTAAAAACTAGTGGTTTCGATGGTATCCCAGGGCAGAGCGCTATCCAGGGCTGCCTCACCATATCTCATCTGAAACATCATACAAATCAGGAAAATCAACATCTGGTAACACGCCTCTGTGCTGAGTGCTTTCACCCGAAATTCGATAGAATTTGGATCGAGTTATTTTTAGCTGACCATGAGCCCAATGGGATCAATTCTTGAACGGTTCCTTTACCAAAAGTCTGACTACCTAATACTAAGCCGCGCTGATAATCCTGAATGGCCCCAGCAAAAATTTCAGAAGCCGAAGCGCTTAGTCGATTAACCAGAACAGCCATAGGTCCGTCATAAACCAAACCAGGATCCGAATCGCCATAAACATTATTATTATTATCTGCATCCATGACCTGAACTGTAGGGCCACGATCAATGAACAACCCGACCAGCGAATTAGCTTCACTTAGTGAGCCTCCACCATTATTTCTCAGGTCAACCACTACAGCATCAACCTCTTTGAGCTTTTAAGTCTTCAAGCAATTCTCTGACATCGCGTGTCGTACTACGGTAATTTGGATCGCGATTTTGCAGAGCCTGAAAATCAATATAAAAAGTGGGGAGATCAATAACTCCAATTTTATAAGTTTCACCATCACGTTCAATTTCTACAATCTCGCTTTTAGCTGATTCATCTTCCAGTTGAACGGTATCGCGAGTGATACTAACAATTTCACGATCAAAGTCATTGTCAGCATTGCTTGGGATCACGCTCAAACGCACTACGGTGCCTTTTTCTCCACGAATAAGCTGAACCACATCATCAACACGCCAGCCAACCACATCAACAAATTCTCGTCACCCTGGGCGATTGCCGTAATACGATCATTAGGCTGAAGCTCACCAGCCATATCAGCAGGTCCACCGGCAACAATTGACTACCACTTCAGTAAATCATCTTCAGTGGTAAGAACTGCCCCAATGCCTTGAAGCTGCAAACTCATATTCATGGTGAAGTTCTCAGCAGCTTGTGGCAGATAGTATTGTGTATGGGGGTCTATACTCAAGGTCATGGAATCCATGTAATATTGGAATGCCTCACGCTGGTCGTTTTTTAGAATTTGACTCAGTTGAGCACGATAACGCTCACTTAGATTCTCTTTTGCTTCTTCATAAGTATCATCGGCAAGCAGGGCGCTTAGCACATTGCTCTTAACTCTTTTACGCCAAAGGTCTTCTAGCTCCTCTTGAGAAGCAGGCCAAGCCTCTTCCGAGCGATCAACAATAAGATATTCATCGAGGGTGAAATCAAATGGAGAGCCATCTTCTTCCAGACGCTTTAAAGAAAAGACTAATCTTTCAAGGATTCGGCGTTGATAACGGTTGTACATCAGAAATCCTGCTTCAACATCTCCAGTTCGTAATAAATCATCAAGCTCATAGCGATACTGCTCAAACTCAGCGATATCAGCTTCAGTAAAATAAACACGAGAGGGGTCTAGACCGTCAATGACCCTGTCTAATAAGATGCTTGAAAAATCATCATTAACATTCACCTCTGAATAATGATTTCTTACCATCTGGCTAAGCACAGATCGCGTTATCGTTGTGTATTCTTCGCTGGGAACAATTTCCTGATAAATAGCAGCGACATCCAAAGGAATATCTTCTGCAGACACCGGAGCTTGTTGTGCAGATAAAGACTGCGAGCACAAAGCTGTTAAGCCTAGACTCAAAACAGCTGATTCGAATATTTTATTAACTGAAAAATATAAAACTTTAATCATTACTATTATTCCATTTACGCAAATACACTGATCAAACGAAAACAAACTTAACCTATTTATATGGAACTTTCATCGTTTTTCTAGGCTGAACTTTGCAATTAATATGGATTGTTTATCTACTATTAAGGAATCTATTCAGGTTTTATGCCTTTTTTCTTGGCCGAAGCATGACGTGCACTGAGTTCAACATCAATATAGCGATCTGTAATTGCACTCGAACCATGGCCTGCATCATCGCGCACATGTTCGCGTGGCCTGTGTTTTACATCTTCAGAAATCCCGGTATGACGCAGCCAATGAACTGTTGCTGCAGAAAGCTGCGAAGCTTCTTCGGTAAACCCTTCTTTTTGCATCTTACTTTGTGCAGCATCAAAGCACTGTTGCACTATTCCTCGTATTTGGCGGGTACTGGTGATACCACCCTGGCCACGAGTTTTATGAATAAGCGGGGTGGATTCACCAGGCGCGGGCAGGGGGGTCAGGTTTCTTGACTCGCGGAAGCGTTTTAGCGCTTTTAGCATTGCATCACTTACCGAAATCTGACGCTCTTTATTGCCCTTGCCAACTGTTCTAAACCACCAGTTTCCCTCTAAATCACGCTCAAAATCGCCCATAGTCGGGCTCCAGCGCCCTGTTTCCACCAATTCAGAGATTCTCAAATACATCGCAAATAAGGCCTGCATGATAAATAGCGTTCTTTCATGCTGCTTAGGGTCCGAATCTGCCAAGGTTTCTGCCGCACCCAGCACATAAGACCACTGTAACTCTGATAGAGCGCCGTGATCGGCTTTTGGCTTTGGGTTTTGCGTAGAAACTTACTTTTTTGGCGAATTTGTGCCACCGGGTTCATGTCTATATATTCTTCCTGTATTAAGTAGTTATAAAAGCTGCTCAAGACTCCAAATATGGCCTGTACAGCGCTCTGAGACATCGATATAGGGCTGATCTGGCTTGCTTAGCACATAGGGCCGCCATTCTGGATTCAAGACTCGTGCGCCCTGTTTCTCTATAAATCTCGCGACGTTTTTTCTCCCCAAGCCAGCTTTTTGGTGGCTTATGGGCGAATTCCACATAAGCTTCGATGTC
>CALSTS010000010.1 GCA_943789335.1 uncultured Pseudomonadales bacterium
CTGGCTCCTGCTTCAATGGCCATATTACATACTGTCATGCGACCTTCTATTGATAAGGCTTTCACGGCATCTCCGCCAAACTCAATAGTGTAGCCGTGCCGCCTGCTGTGCCTATTTTGCCTATGACAGCCAGGACCAAATCTTTAGCAGTAACCGCCTTGTCCAAGCTCACCGTTAACTTTGACCAGCATGTTTTTGGCTTTTCTTTGCTGTAGACACTGTGTAGCAAGCACATGCTCTACTTCTGAAGTTCCAATTCCATGAGCTAATGCACCCAAAGCGCCATGCGTTGATGTATGTGAGTCTCCACAAACTATAGTCCATGCCAGGCTGTGTTCTGCCCTGCTCAGGACCTATAACATGCACAATACCATGGCGCGGATCGTCTATAGTGAATTCATCAATCCCAAATTCATTGCAATTTGCATCCCAGAGATTTGACCTGAATCTTAGAAACTGGATCTACAATCCCTTCTACTCCCTGTGCACGCTCAGATGTCGTGGTGGGAACATTGTGATCAGCGTAGCCATATTAGCTTCAGAACGCCAGGGCTTCCGTTTTGCCAAGCGCAAGCCTTCAAAGGCTTGGGGCGAAGTCACTTCGTGAATGTATTGGAGATCGATATAAATCAATGAATTACCATCATCCAGGTCTTTTACAAGATGACTTTCCCATAATTTATCGTAAAGAGTTTTTCCAGCATAAGGGTCATATCCAAATTTACTATCAGTTTACCTAGTTCTTTAAATAGGCGGTTTACTTAAAAACTTGCTGGCAAAATCGGCGTTTCACATTCCACATCACAATTTGAGCGCGGTGCCTTAACAAATGATCCATTAGTGTAATTGCCAGCATTGCCTCAGCAATTGGGGTTGCGCGTATTCCGACACAAGGATCATGCCTACCAGTGGTCACCACTTCAACTGGATTTCCATTAACATCAATACTCTCACCGGGGATACGCAAACTGGAAGTTGGCTTTAGTGCAAGGTGTGCAATAATGTCTTGTCCTGTCGAAATCCCTCCAACAATACCCCCTGCATTATTGGACACAAAACCTTCTGGACGCATCAAGTCGCGATGCTCTGTGCCTTTTGCTCAACAGATGAAAAACCAGCACCTATTTCTACACCTTTAACTGCATTGATACTCATCAAACCATGTGCAAGCTCAGCGTCCAGCCTGTCAAAAACTGGCTCGCCCAAACCAACCGGCACAGAACTGGCTATAACTGTTATTTTAGCGCCTATAGAATTACCTTCTTTAGAAAGTTTGCTCATATAATCTTCCAGCTCTGCCACTTTAGAAGCATCAGGACAGAAAAAATGATTATTATGGACTTCCTCCCAATCCAAATTTTCAGCCTTGATTGGCCCAAGCTGCGACAAGTATCCTCGAACCAGCACTCCATGCCGTTCTGCTAGATACTTTTTAGCAATCGCTCCAGCAGCAACTCTCATTGCTGTCTCTCTGGCGGATGAACGCCCACCTCCTCGATAGTCTCGTATACCGTACTTCTGAGCATAAGTATAATCCGCATGGGCCGGCCTAAAAAGGTCTTTAATTTCACTATAGTCTTTGCTTTTCTGATCGGTGTTTTCGATTAGCATTCCGATAGGCGCACCGGTTGTCTTACCTTCAAACACCCCTGACAAAATCTTGACCCGGTCTTCTTCTTTACGCTGTGTAGTAAAACGCGAACTGCCCGGCTTACGGCGGTCTAAATCAGTTTGTATGTCAGCTTCGCTTAATTCCAGTCCTGGAGGGCATCCATCAACTATGCAGCCCAAAGCAAGCCCATGACTCTCGCCAAAGCTCGTAACTGTAAAAAGTTTGCTATACTATTACCAGACATGCTGTTTAATCCCGAAATTAAAGGCCTACGGACTAATTAGAGGCGCGGTATTATAGAGTATTGCCGCAGCAAAGTCTCTTATTCTGAGGCTTTAGTTGCTTGCCAAGCAGCAATCGATTTTGTAAATAAAATTGCTTTACTGATACTTACACTAACAACTCAAAGCTTCGCTTATATTTCTAGAACCTATATTCTCTCAATTGTGCATAGCTCAAAGCCAGCACGCCTTCTCCACCGTTTTCAAATTCAAGCCAAAGAAATGGAGCATCCGGATATAAAGCCACTAAAGCTTCCGAGCTATTACCCACCTCCTAGAATTAACATACCATCCTCAGAAAGGTAATCAGCAGCCTGTTTTAAAATTTCGATTGGAAGTTTCAACCCATTTTGCTCTGATATTAATGCCATCGAAGGTTCATGCTTGTATTCTTCTGGCAAACTCTCATATTCCTTCTCTCCGACATAAGGCGGATTGCTTATAATCAGATCAAAAGAGCCTTCCAAACCTTTCAGACCTTCAAATAAATCACTTTGCTTTATAAGACTGCGACGATTTAAATGATGTTTCTCAATATTTACAGCAACCACCTGCAAAGCATCTTCTGACAAATCAGCAAGCACGACTTTAGCGCTAGGAAATTCCATTAAACTAGCCAGGCCAATGCAGCCACTTCCACAACACAAATCCAAAATCATTTTCGGATCACTTTTTAACAAAGCCATGAAATGATTTTTTATTAGCTCAGCAATTGGAGATCGCGGAATGATAACTTTATCATTCACGTAAAAAGGCAGGCCTCCAAACCACGCTTCATTCAACAAGTAAGCAAGTGGAATTTTTTCTTCTACCCTCTGAGTAAGCACCTTTTGCAGCTGATTTAACACTGCACCTTCAAGCATCATTTCCGCATCAATCTTATCTCCACCATTCGCTTTTACTATGCTCTCCCACTAACCAGCAAGCTTCATCCCAAGCATTATCTGTCCCATGCCCAAAAACAAGTCAGCTTGCTCTAATTCTTTGCTTACAATATTTACAATCTGTTTTAATGTTTGTTTCGTATCAAAAGCATAGAAAGACTTTACCTAAGAAATGCATTCAAGTAGGGTGCGCAGTTTACTGAGAATTAAGCTTAAAACCTATGAAAAAAGAAATAGAAAAAGCATACCGGAATATCGTTGAAGGTCTTGGTGAAGACCTAAATCGACCTGGCTTAGTTGATACTCCAGCAAGAGCAGCAAAAGCCATGGAATTCCTAACTAAAGGCTATAACGAAAACATTGACGAGATCGTCAATGGGGCCCTCTTCCCCACAACCTCTAACGAGATGGTTATTGTAAAAAACATAGAGTTATATTCTTTGTGCGAACACCATCTGCTGCCTTTCATAGGGAAATGTCACGTGGCATACCTACCCAACAGCAAAGTCATAGGACTTTCAAAAGTTGCACGTATCGTAGATGTTTTTGCCAGACGTTTGCAAATCCAAGAACATCTAACTCAGCAAATTGCTGAAAGCATTAAAGATGTTACTGGCTCTTTAGGTGTAGGGGTCATCATTGAATCACAGCACATGTGCATGATGATGCGAGGGGTAGAAAAACAAAACTCTGTTATGACTACATCTTGTATGCTCGGCGCTTTTAGAGAGAAGCAAAGCACCCGTTCCGAGTTTCTTGCTTTGATAAATTAAACAGTATTTTTTAATTCTTACCTGGCGCATATTCAACACCTCACGGCCTAGTCCCAAGCCAAAAAGATCAAAATGGATACCGCACAACTCCCCTGCAGCGAGTGTTTTAATGCCATAGTCACTATTGGCCAAGGTTAACATCCCATATAGTTCTGATAAAAAAGGATTATGCCCAACCAGCAAAATATTAGATGTTTTATCTGCTTCTTCAAGCAATCGTATCGTCTTGACTGGGGGGCTGTTTATCGGGCCTCAACGCAGCATTACTTTCAATCGAACACGCCAAACTAGAGCCGCTTAAGAATAGCTCTGCGGTTTGTTGGGCTCTATGATAAGGGCTGGCGAAACAGCGATCGATGGTGAGATCCATTGTCGCAAAAGTTCTAGCAAGAACCTTAATATCTTCAACACCTGAAGGCGTTAAATTGCGTAATGAATCTTTATCTGCACTACGCTCTGCCTGGCCATGCCGTAAAAGATAAATATTCATAAATACACTCAATAATATCTATCTTATTGCTGCAGTTAAGGCATTAAATTAACGTTAATCAGGCTTTTTAGACTGCTCATCTTCGTTCGTACTACTTTCTGGATTCTCAACTGGTTCAGTTACATCTTCAGCTTGCTCAGTAAAGCTGATATCTGCAAAGACATCATCTTCAGACGGGACTTGGCGGAGTAGCCGCTTCAGCATTTACTCTCAGGACTAGCTTCAGGAGCTGTTTGGTTGTCCTCCTCCATTTACAGCGACTACGTCATCTGGAGCCTGAGGTGAATCTTCTTCATCCACTTCTGGCTTTACCTTTTTTTTGAGAGAAAAAGGCATCAAAATCGATGGGCTTTTCATCACTTAAATACAAAACATAGTGTAAGACTCTTAACAGAAAATTACCCAAGCCCTCGCTAAAGGTAAGCAAAGTGCCATTATTTTCTGCGGCAATCACTCTATGTAAAGATTGTAGAATAATGACTACAAGCAGTAAGACCGCAATAAAACGCCATAACAATCCAAACACAATGATGTATAGCACGACAAAAGCCAATCTATCCATTGCTCGAGAAAATTCTTTTTGATTTGTTCGCCTTGCTCGTTCATCTCATACTCCTGTTAATTTTTACAGTAGCAAAACCGCTGCAGTTAGATACCTTTAGTAAGCCTGTTATTGAGTCAGTCGTTTAGCTTCACCAGCAACAAACTCAACGTCTAAACCGCGCTCCTCTAACAATAAAGAACTTATTATATGTTCTATATCCTGATTGTTATAGATTATTTCATAAAGCCCCTGAGCAAGCGGGCATTTCTATATTTAAACTTTGTGCTTTTTCAACCACAGGTTTCAAAGTGTTAACGCCTTCTGCCACTTGACCTAATTCAGCAAGGATAGCCTCAATACTTTTCCCTTCTCCTAAAGCTTTACCAACACGGAAATTTCTACTAAGCGGAGTGGAACAGGTTACAATTAAGTCGCCCACACCTGACAAACCTAAAAATGTCATCGGGTCCGCCCCTAAAGCAAGTCCAAATCGTGCCATTTCAGTTAGACTACGAGTAACTAACATCGAGTTCGTGTTATGCCCCATACCTCTGGATGCTGCCATCCCCGCTAAAATAGCGTAAATATTTTTTAGTGAGCCCCCTAGTTCTACACCAAGCATATCGTCATTGGCGTAAACACGAAATGTTAAAGACCTAAGTGTTTTCTGTACTAATGTTCTTACTTTAGCATCAGGGCTCGCAACAACTGCCCCTGTTGGGCTCGAACTTGCAATTTCTTTAGCCAGATTTGGGCCACTTACCACAGCAATCCTGGCATGGGGAACTTCCTCACTAAGAATCTGGCTCATTAATTTGAAAGTCCAGCTTCGATACCTTTGGTCAGACTCACCAGAATGACATCTTCTTTTACAAAAGATTGCATTTTTCTGACAACATCCCTAAATCCTGAACTAGGAACGGCAACAAATACCATATCAGCATCAGCAACTGCCATTTCGAGATTTTGGATAGCTATAATTTTCTCGTGGAGGGCAAACCCCGGCAAATAGCTAAGGTTTTCACGATCTCGATTTAAATTTCGACCTGCTCAGCATCTCGCATCCATAACAAAGTGTTATGCCCGTTTTGAGCTATGATATTGGCAATAACAGTACCGAAGCTACCGCCTCCTAATACTGCAACATTTTTAGCTTTCATAGTTTCTCAATAACTACCTTGGCTATACCTAGTGATAGCCGGTATTATTTTTGGCGGAAGATAACAGCTCTATCAGAACAAAACCAGCATACCTTAATTGCGAGCCTTTCCGACATACTATAGAATCGCAAACCCTCCATTAAGGTCTATTTAAATAGGTGATCATATGCCAGAAAAAATCTGGTCTACCATCAAAGCTGAAATAAACGAACAAATCTTGCATGAACCCGTACTTGCTAGTTTTTTCAGCAAGCGTGTACATCAACATGACAGTCTGGAATCAGCTATGAGCGATTTACTTGCCAGCAAGCTTGCCTCTGATGATGTTCCTGTAAGCACAATCAAACAACTCATGCTTGAGGCTTTTCTACAAGATAGCTCTCTCATTAATTCAGTATTAAATGACCTTGTTGCAACGAAACAGCGTGACCCAGCGGTCAGATCACATGCCGATATTCTTTTATATTACAAGGGCTTCCAAGCTGTTCAAGCCTATCGCGTTGCAAATTGGTTATGGCGGCAAAAACGTGAAAACCTTGCCCTTTATATACAAAGCCTAAGTTCTCAAGTGTTTGCCGTCGATATACATCCTGCTGCACAAATTGGCTCTGGCATCATGGTAGATCATGCAACTGGCATAGTTATAGGCGAAACCAGCGTTCTAGAGAATAATATTTCTATTATGCAGGGTAGTAACACTTGGCGGGACAGGCAATGAAAGCGGGGATAGACACCCTAAAATTCGCTCAGGAGTCCTAATTGGTTCTGGCGCTCAAATTATCGGCAATGTCATTGTAGGTGAAGGCGCAAAAGTCGGAGCAGGCAGCGTGGTTCTTAAAGATGTCGAACCTCATACTACCGTAGCCGGCATCCCTGCAGTTGTTGTTGGCAAACCAAGAGCAGACCATCCTGCCCTAGATATGAATCACGATTTAAACTCAAGTAATTAAGCAATATTGATATATTCCTTTTTTTGCCGTGTTTCTATCTTAATTAGAATTACTCCTCCACAAGCCAGCGATATTCAACAGAGATATTGAAGACTTATAAGCTCTAATTTTAATCTATATATTACTTTAATATTTATACCTAACAATATGATTTAATTATAATATAAAATATTAATAAAAATTTAATTCAGCTTAAATCTAACCAACTAATTTTAATCAGTTCTACAGGCTTATAACGAATCGAGCTTTAGCGACATGATCGAGCTTTAGCGACATGTAAGTATAATAAAGCTGCATGACTCATGCTTTTTATTGACATTTCATTGGTGCTGTGTGAATTTCGTGCATCTACATAATATATTTCAAAATAAAAATAACCCTTTGGAGAATCATATGAAATTCAAATTATTAACTGCTGCTGGATTACTTACACTCAGTTCTATGTCTGCTCTTGCTCAGCCTCCAGAGGGTGATGAAGACACCAGTATGGGCTTTTTCATCACCAGCGTAGGTATTGGAGATGGCGCCAATTTGGGCGGCCTGGCTGGTGCTGATGCCCATTGTGCTTCACTAGCCGCTACTGCTGGTTCTTCTGGTAAAACTTGGCGTGCTTACTTAAGCACTAATGGGATCAATGGAGTAGATGCTCGTGATCGAATTGGCCAAGGCCCATGGTACAACGCTGAGGGTCCAGCTGGTTGCTCGCAGCCTTGCTGATTTACATTACAGTAATGTCAACTTCACCAAACAAACTGCTTTAAATGAGCTGGGCAACGTATCGTTAATGGTCGTGGGGACCAGCCAAACCAACACGACATCCTGACTGGCTCAAACCCTGATGGGATCAGCGATCTGATGCATACCTGCAACAACTGGATGACCAACGCCGAAGATGGGTAGCGCCAGTGTTGGGCCATTTCGATCGTTCGGGCGGTGGCGTCATCCCTGAGTCCTGGAACTCGGCACACCCATCAAGAGGTTGCAGCCAGGATAATTTGATTGCAACTGGCGGCAATGGCTATTTCTTTTGCTTTGCGCAATAAGTTAAATTCTCACATTATAGTCAGACCATGAAAAAGGCGCCCTTGGGCGCCTTTTTTATTACTAAGTTATTACTAATCCTTATTTCAAATGACTTATCGAATTGAGCTTGTTATATTTGCAGGATTAACAGCTAAATTATATAGCCTGCTTTGCTCAAGGGCAGCGTCCTGATTCTCTCACCCGTTTACAGCAAAGATCGCATTACTCACTGCTGGCATTAGCGGAGGCAATACAGGCTCCCCTAGCCCAGTTGGATCATATTCACTTTGGATAAAGTGCGTTTCTATATTTAAGGGCGCATTACGCATTCTCAATATATTGTATTGATGGAAGTTCTCTTGCTGGACTACCCCGCCTTGCATACTGATCTCTCAGATCCAGCATGGAACTTAGGCCGTCTGTTGCGCCACCCTCCACTTGTTTAAGGGCGCCGCTCATATTGATGATTGGGCCAATATCCAAGGCCACCGTGATTTTGTGAATAGCAATTTTCTTGTTCTCATCAATGCTAAGCTCAACAACTTCAGCGACATGTCCTGCATGGCTAAAATGGAACGCCATACCCCCATGCCATGGCCCGCCGGTAGCGTTTTTCCCCAGCCACTTTTTTCTGCGGCGAGTTTAATAACATCTACAGCGCGTCCTGTATTCAAAGAATTTATATTGCCAGGTTCAAACCATCGCGGTGCGCCCATCATCTCAATTAAAAATTCAACATGATCTCTACCCGCGGCATTAGCCAATTCGGCAATAAAACTTTGCACAGCCCAACCTGTAGCGTTTGAGCCTGGAGCGCGCCAGGAACCAGTTGGGGTATTTGTATCAATTAAAGAAACCGCAGCCCTAAAATTATCAATATTAAGAGCTGGAAACTCACTATCTGTGAGGCGAGTGCCTGCAGTTGCACGACCTCTAACCGAAGGACCAATTAGATGAGTTTGCATGGCGACAGCCCTACCTTCGCGACTGACTGCACCCTTAAATGCATAAACTCCACCGGGTCGATACTGATCATGAATCATGTCATCTTCGCGTGTCCAAAGTAACTTGACCGGCACATCAAAACGTTTTGCAATGGCTGTTACTTCACAAGAGTAATCTTGCAATCTCCTCCGCCCAAATGACCCGCCCATACGCATTTGATGCAATCTTATCTGTTCTTGCGGGATATCAAACACATTTTCGACTGAGCTTAAGGTTATACCCGGTTGCCTAGTAGGCGCCCAAATATCCAGACTGTTATTTTCTCTATGATAATGGGCTGTACAATTCATAGGCTCCATACAAGCATGCGCCAAGTAAGGAAATCGATAATTACTTACTATAATGTCAGTATTGTTATCTTGGTATTGTTGTTCAACATCACCTGAAGCAACCGTCTCCAACTCCTGTGGCCAGGGAGCATTAGCTATCTGCATCGCTCTCTCATAGATTTCTTCATTGTCATCTATTGAGGCGCTTGAGGTATCCCACTCAACTTCTAGTTCTTGTTTTGCTTGAAAAGCCTGCCAAGTAGAACGTGCAACGATAGCAACCCCATCTAATAACTCGCCAACATTATCATTCCCCGCAACCAGAAAAGCATCTACAATACCAGGCTTGGATTTTATGTAATCTACATTTGCATTGAGCACTTTGCCGTAAGTAGCAGGACATTTCTCATATACCGCGTAGAGCATATCAGGCAGTTGAATATCCGAGCCATACAATCCACCTCCACCAATAACCATGGTATGGTTATCCACATCGCCAACACTTGTTCCAATTAACTTATAATCACTGCGTGCTTTAAAAACGAGCGAATCAATATCCGGGATTGGTTCTAGAGCAGCTGCAAGAGCTAGATCAGAGAAAGCTATACGCACTCCTGTATCTCGGTTAATAACCTGACTATCTTCCGTATAAAGCAAACTAGGGCTAACTGACATTTGTTTCGCTGCAGCGGAGACAAACATTTCTCTCGCAGCAGCCCCTGCACGGCGCATAGGATTCCACTCTCGCGGCGTGGATGTCGATCCTCCAGCCCTTTGCGCGCCATAACGAGCTTCATTCATAGGGGCTCTTACAACAGTCACATCATCCCAATTGGCCCCCATTTCTTCTGCGATAATCATAGGTAGAGAGGTTTTTATACCTTGTCCTTTTTCTGGGGTATGGGCATATAGTCGAATAGAGCCATTAGCATCCACTTCTACAAATGCATTCAACTCTAGATGACCTGAATTATCCGTGCCTTCTGTTTCTGCAGCATGCAAATTATTTGAGGGCATAAAAGAAGCCAACGAAAAACCAGCACCCGTTGCTCCTGACACCTGTAAGAATTTTCGACGGCTAAAATCTTGAGAAGAAAGCTGCGAAGATTTTAAGGCAGCCTCGCTTGCATCAAAAAATGGAATATCTTTGCTGAGTATTGTTTTCATGGCACTATTCACTAGCTATATTTACCCCCTACTTTAACCAATTAAGCGCTGATTAGTAAGAAAAAATTCACTGATTTTTGACCTTGCATTCATTAAGCACGCTTAAAAACACATCTCTTACTGACCCACCTAAAGCTTTCGTGTAAAATTCGCCCTCTTTTACCTACTGTCTACGTACAATTAATCTTTAATGAATCTAAAGCACATCCTTGATCAACAGATTTCTCAGGTCCTCTCTGAGATTTCAGGCGACCCTACTTGCCAGGCGATAGTCAACCATTCTAAATCTGCTCAATTTGGTGACTATCAGGCAAATGGTGTCATGGCTTTAGCTAAACGCCTGAGACTAAATCCTAAAGAATTAGCTGAAAAAGTAAATAACAAGCTGGAATTAAGTGAATTTGCAGAGACAATAGATATTGCAGGACCCGGCTTTATTAATATAAGTATCAGCAAGGATTTTTTAACAAAACAGTTAAACTTATTGGACAAAGACCAGCTTGTTAAGAAAAGCAACGACAAGCA
Source organism: uncultured Pseudomonadales bacterium (assembly GCA_943789335.1). Lineage (GTDB taxonomy): Bacteria > Pseudomonadota > Gammaproteobacteria > Pseudomonadales > Pseudohongiellaceae > UBA5109. The sequence goes on from CALSTS010000010.1 coordinate 10,684, forward strand.
AATAGTTGTTATTGATTACTCATCACCCAACCTAGCTAAAGAAATGCATGTCGGCCACTTGCGCGGCACTATTATTGGAGATGCTATTGCACGCACCTTTGAGTGGATGGGATACAGGTTAATCAGACAAAATCATTTCGGAGACTGGGGAACACAATTTGGAATGCTGATTACCTATATGTTTGAGCAAGGTGGCGCGACTACCAAATTAAGCAACTTGGAAACATTCTATCGTGCCGCTAAAAAGCGCTTTGATGATGACGCTGATTTTGCCGCCAAGGCTCGTGAAAATGTTGTGAAATTACAATCTGGTGATGAGCAATGTTTACAGCTCTGGAAATCTTTTATTGATATTTCGATTCTGCATTGCCAAGAACTCTATAAGAAACTCAACATTACTCTCACCGAAAATGATGTCGTACCTGAAAGTTTTTATAACGATAAATTAGCAGGCATTATTGAAACGCTTGATAAACAAGGCTTACTAACTGAGTCAGATGGCGCACGTTGCGTTTTTCTTGATGAATTCAAAAATAAAGAAGGCGACATGTTACCCACCATCGTGCAGAAATCTGATGGCGGCTATCTTTACGCCACAACTGACCTGGCAGGCATTGAATATCGCTGCCAGACTCTACATGCCAATCGAGTTTTGTATGTTGTTGATGCCCGCCAAGGTCTGCATTTCCAGCAAGTATTCAACGTCGCCAAACTAGCGGGCCTAGCTGATGAAAAATGCTCACTTGAACACTTAAGCTATGGCACTATGATGGGCAAAGACGGCAAACCATTCAAAACAAGAAGTGGCGACACCATAAAGCTAATTGACCTTATTGAAGAAGGCATTCAGCGTGCATATACCCTAGTAGAATCTAAAAACCCTGATTTGAGTAAGGCTGAAAAACAACGAATTGCCAATGTAGTGGGCATCTCCGCAATAAAATATGCTGACTTGTCTAAAAATCGAAATAGTGACTATATTTTTGATTGGGATAGCATGCTCTCTTTCGAAGGCAATACAGCTCCATATTTACTTTATGCTTTTGCCCGTATACGAAGTATTTTTAAGCGCGCACAGCTCGATGCGGATGCTGAATATAAAATTTGCATAGAAAGTCCTGAAGAAAAAGTATTAGCTTTAAAACTACTCCAGTTTACAGAAGTTGTAGAAGCCTTACTCTTAGATTGTTACCCCAACCAACTCTGTTTATACCTTTACGAACTTGCTGGTAATTTCATGAGCTTTTATGAGGCATGCCCTGTCTTAAAGTCTGAAGGCGAGGTAATGCAGTCACGCTTAGGGCTATGCCAACTAGCAGCATTAACCTTAAATCAAGGCTTATCATTATTAGGCATAGAAACATTAGACAAAATGTGACAATGAGTAAAAGATTGCACTGATGTATCAGTTTAAACTATTAGACAGACCCTCTTATTGCTATAATTGCCTGCCTCAAAATATAAAACCCTGCGAACTGCAAAACTATCATTAATTTATTCTAGGAAAGAACATCAAGGAACAGCATGTCTGACAAAGCGACTATAATTTATACCCAAACTGACGAAGCGCCAGCTCTGGCAACTTATTCTTTATTGCCTATCGTAAGCGCTTTCTCAAAAGCTGCTGGCATTCAAATTGAAACTCGAGATATTTCACTTTCCGGCCGAATGCTTGCTGGCTTTCCCGATTATTGTTCTGCAGAGCAAAAACAGCCTGATGACTTAACTGAATTGGGCGACCTCGCAAAAAAACCAGAAGCAAATATCATTAAATTACCTAATATTAGTGCATCCATGCCGCAATTACTGGCATGCATAAAGGAGCTTCAAGAAAAAGGCTATGCTCTTCCTGAATACCCTGAATCGCCGGCAAATGATAAAGAAAAAGACATTAAGACTAGTTATGACAAAGTAAAAGGCAGTGCAGTTAACCCTGTTTTAAGAGAAGGCAACTCAGATAGAAGAGCCCCCGGAGCAGTTAAAGAATTTGCCCGTAATAATCCACATTCTATGGGTGACTGGAAAAATGATTCCATTACTCATGTTGCAAGCATGGAAAGCCATGACTTTTATGGAAGTGAGCTTTCTGTCACTTTAGATAATGATGACAACTTCAGCATAGAGTTTGAAAACAGTAATGGTAAACGAACTACACTTAAAGCAGGCTCGCCTCTAAAAGCTGGTGAGGTAATTGATGCCAGTGTTCTTAGTTGCAAAGCACTAAGAAGCTTTTTAGAGGCAGAAATGCAGGATGCAAAAGAAAATGGCGTGCTATTTTCTGTTCACCTAAAAGCCACCATGATGAAGGTTTCCGACCCTATTCTCTTTGGTCATGTTGTTTCCGTTTATTTCAAAGACCTATTTGAAAAGCATGCTGACACGTTTGCAAATTTAGGTGTAAATCCCAACAATGGCTTCGGTACCATCCTCCAGCAAATTCAAGAACTTCCTGCTGAGTTGAGAGATGAAATTGAAACAGATATTCAGGCCTGCTATGACAAAAGACCAAGTCTTGGCAATGGTTGACTCAGATAAAGGAATTACTAATTTACATGTGCCAAGTGATGTCATAATCGATGCCTCCATGCCTGCAGCCATTCGAGCTGGAGGCCAAATGTGGAACGCCGATGGCCAACTTCAAGATATGAAAGCTGTAATTCCTGACCGCTCCTATGCTGGTGTTTATCAAGAAACCATTACTTTTTGCAGGGAGCACGGAGCCTTTGACCCAAGGACTATGGGCACAGTTCCAAATGTTGGTCTAATGGCCCAAAAAGCCGAAGAATATGGTTCTCACGACAAAACATTTGAAATGCAAGAAAATGGTAAAGTCCGCGTACTCAATCAAAACGGAGAAACCTTACTGGAACATCGAGTAGAGGCCGGCGACATTTGGCGCATGTGTCAGGCAAAAGATGCCCCTATCCAAGACTGGGTAAAACTTGCTGTAAATAGAGCTAGAGCGACAGGTTGCCCTACTATCTTTTGGTTAGACTCAAATCGAGCACATGACAGCCAATTAATTGAAAAAGTTAATACTTATTTGTTACAGCATGATACTGAAGGCTCTAGACATCCGTATTATGCCTCCGGTTGATGCCACGCGTTTTTCTCTGGAAAGAATGAAGCGAGGTGAAGACACTATTTCAGTCACTGGCAACGTGTTACGAGATTATTTAACCGATCTTTTCCCTATTCTAGAATTAGGCACTAGCGCTAAAATGCTCTCTATAGTTCCTCTAATGAATGGCGGAGGCCTGTTTGAAACTGGAGCTGGTGGCTCTGCGCCAAAACATGTACAGCAATTAGTTGAAGAGAATCATTTACGCTGGGACTCATTAGGTGAGTTTCTTGCTCTGGCGGCTTCTTATGAGCATTTCAGCCAAGTAAATGATAATACGCAGCTACAAATACTTGCTGACACCCTAGATATGCTACTGGCAAGTTATTGATGGAAAATCAATCGCCATCTCGCAAAGTGGGTGAATTGATAATCGTGGCAGTCATTTCTATCTTGCCTTTACTGGGCGCAAGCACTAGCCGATCAAAATGAAAATGAAGAAGCTTAAAGCTTTATTTTCACCACTAGCATCTGCATTGGCTAGAGAATGAAGATAGTATTATTAAAGAATTAAACTCGTGCCAAGGACCAGCCGTTGAGATCGGCGGTTACTATAAACCTAGATAGCGACTTGTGCACTCAGGCGTATGCGCCCAAGTGCAACCTTAATAACTAATAGATCAGTTTTAGATAAGCTATTTACTTAAATCCAACAACAGCTTATTCAAGCGTCGTATGAAAGTGCCAGGATCATCTAATTGACCGCCTTCGGCCAGATTAGCCTGATCAAAAAGTATTGCCGCTAACTCTGCAAAAGCGGTCTTCATCACTTTCTTCGTCCAGCTTTTTAACCAGCGGATGCTCAAGGTTTATCTCAAAGACAGGTTTGAATCCGGCACTGCTTGACCAGCAGCTTCCATTATTTTACGCATTTGTAAATTCATATCGAATTCACCTACCGCTATACAAGCCGGAGAATCAGTTAAACGATTCGTTGTACGAACTTCAGAAACTTTCTCACCTAAGGATTTCTCAATCGCTCCAATAAAGGTTTAGCCGACTCATCAGCTTTCTCTTGCTGTTTTTTATCTTCTTCGCTATCAAGCTCGCCCTAGATCCAACTTTCCTTTAGTTACATCCTGAAACTGTTTACCATCATATTCCATTAAATGATTCATCAACCATTCATCTACACGCTCTGATAACAATAGCACCTCAAGCCCTTTCTTCTTAAAAACTTCCAGGTGAGGGCTATTCTTGGCAGTATTGTGAGTCTCACTGGTTATATAATAAATCTTATTTTGGCTATCCTGCATTCGAGACACATAATCGGCTAAGGACTGATCCTGTTTTTCTTCTCCTGTCTGTGTTGTCGCAAACAACAACAAATTGGCAATTTTATCACGATTGCTTGTGTCTTCTGCGGGCCCTTCCTTAATAACTTGTCCAAATTCTTGCCAGAATGTCTGATACTTTTCTGCATCTTTCTTTTTAATTTTCGCCAGCATATCAAGCACACGCTTTGTCAGCGCATTCTTCATGGAATCTACTATAGGGTCTTTTTGCAAAATTTCTCTGGAGACATTTAAAGAGATATCATTTGAGTCTAAAACCCCTTTTACAAATCGCAAATATAATGGCAGAAACTGCTCTGCCTCATCCATTATAAATACGCGCTGCACATATAGCTTTAAGCCTCTCGCTGAGTCTCGATTCCAAAGGTCAAAAGGTGCTTTTGCTGGCAAATATAGCAAAGATGTATATTCCAGCTTCCCTTCTACTTTATTATGGCTCCATTCAAGAGGATCTGCGAAATCATGACTGACATGTTTATAAAACTCTTTGTATTCTTCATCTTTCAACTCAGCTCTAGGTCGCGACCACAAAGCTTTTGCTGAATTTACAACCTCAAACTCTTTGTCTTTTTTCTTTTTCTTTTTATCTTCCTCTTTTTTTTCCTCTCCGCCAAAGTCTTCTTTAATCATCTTTACCGGTATTGAAATATGGTCAGCATACTTTTTAACAATACTTCGCAAACGAAATGATTCAGCAAATTCATTTTCAGCCTTCTTTAAATGTAAGATGATTGTAGTTCCCCTATCATCTTTTGCTATATTTTCAATGCTAAATTCGGCTTCTCCTTCGGACTCCCAATGAACACCTTCCTCTTTAGGCTCTCCTGCTTTTCGCGTAAGCACTTCTACTTTATCAGCAACGATAAATGCAGAATAAAACCCAACTCCAAACTGACCGATTAATTGTGAATCTTTTTTCTCATCACCCGTTAAATTTTCAAGGAATTGCGCTGTGCCTGATTTTGCAATTGTTCCTAGATTCTCAATGACTTCATCTCTATTCATTCCAATACCATTATCTTTGATAGTGATGGTTTTTTTCTTACCATCAAATTCAATAATAATATTCAGATCAGGATCGTCTTCATAAAGAGAATCATTTTTTAAAGCTGCAAACCTAAGCTTATCCGCAGCATCAGAAGCATTTGATATCAACTCACGTAAAAATATTTCTTTATTGCTGTACAGGGAATGAATCATTAGGTGCAAAAGCTGTTTAGCTTCTGTTTGAAAACCCAGAGTTTCTTTTTGGGCGGCAGTCATTCAGTCTATCTCCTATTGAATTATTTTTAACACATTGCGTATAGTTGCTTTTAATATGGGCGATATTAATTTTTTCAAGAGCAAAAAAAAACGCATCCTGAGATGCGTTTTTAAAAATACAATTTAAAACTTACCGGAAAAAACCTTGATACAACTCACGTTGCCTCTGCTTAGTTTCATAAAGGTTTTTTTCATTCTCCATATATCTCAACCAAGTTGCTGCAACATCTTCACTGCGCTCATCTCTTGCGGCTAATCGCACTGCTGCAATACCTTCATCATGCCTATTTAATTCAAGAAGAGCTCTTGCTTGACGAATGTAGGCTTGATCCTCTCTATCTAAACCACCTTTGTCAAAAGCATTTTCCAAAGCATCTACTGCGTCATCAAATTGATTTAGATTAATATAAATAGACGCAAGACGTGAATACACTTCACCATCTTCAGCTAACTCACCTGCCGTAATATAAGGCTCGACAGCCATCTCATCTTCTCGTGCTAACTGATAACTTTGCGCAAGGCGTGACCAGCTTTCCTCATCATTATCTAACAAACCCTCATCAATACCCTGCTGCAGGACTTTAGCAGCACCCCAATAATACTCGGTGTTAAACATTTGGCCTGAAAGATTGATAATTTGACCTTCGCTATCTACGAAACCGAAAGCATTCATTGCATAAATAAAGCTTGCTTGCTCTTCAAAGCGCTCTAAAGCACCCAACACATTAACCATAAACTCCCAATCCGATTGCTCTTTAAAAAGCACAATCATTTCTCGAGTGAGCTGCAAAGCGTTATCAAGATCTTCTAACAAAGTATATAAAGATCGAGCTAATTCATAGGTGCCTTTATCAACTTCCTCTCCCTGAGCGCGAATTTGATCCATAAACTCAAGAATGTAATTCAATGAGCTGTCAAATTCTTCCAGGGTATAATAGGCAATTGCAATTCTTTGATATGCGGCAATATCTGGTTCAAAAGCCATAGCTAGATATTCCAAGTAGGCATCAATAGAGCCCTCATAATCTTCTACAGCAAACTTCAACTGACCTAAAAGAAGTATAGCTGATTCTCGAGCATCAGGAGGCAGTGCATCTTCATCCATAGCCAAAATTAATTCTTGATAGATAATTGCTTCTTCATAATTTTCTTCAAGTGCCGCAAAATTAGCATAAAAGCGCCACATACTAAGCTCTTCTGCATCATTTAAACGTCCGCGGTCATGCATATTACGCAATTCCAACAGAACTTCATCAGCGCCTGCGATATCACCCTCATCTCTTAACTCCATAATTTCTTCAAGGCGCTCATAAACAGGCCTTGAAAGTGATTGGGAAGAACGGGCAGCGGGAGGAGCTCTTCTACCTTCTTCTTCATCTTGTGCACTCACTGTACTAGAAAAAGTAAGCACTAAAGGTAAAGTCGTTAATAAAACCGCTACTCTAGCAATCTTACTGAAATTTAAAATATTCAATTTAGAGATAATTGATTTCATAAAATAACCTTATTCGTCTACATTATATCTAAACAAGTATTGAACTCCTGCTACCGGCACTGCCACACCATCTTCTACACGAGGATTATATTTAAATCGCGTAACAGCTCGTACAGAAGCGTTGTTAAATATATCGGGTGGATCAGCATCAACAACCTCGGGATTTATTACCGTTCCAGTTTCCGTTACGGTAAACATAACCAAACACCACCCTTCTATGCCTCTAGATAAAGCTCGGTTAGGATATTGAGGTGGCACGGTGACGATAGGTAACATTTCTGAATCATTAATGCCCACAACGGCAGTAGCATCTATGCCGCCCATGTCAATATCAACACGAGCAATATTAATACTGTCACCTGAACTCATATCCATCGTATCCACATCCATATCAGGAAGGTCCGGAACCTCTTCTGGCACATCAGGCTCTTCAGGTTTTGGTTCAACCCTTGCGACTTCAATTTCCATTTCAGGTATTGTTATATCCGCAATACGAATCGACGTTCGCACTTCTTGTTCACCACCACCCGTCGCAATAAGCGCCTGCATGAGATAGAACAAGGAAAAGGTTATTGCTCCCCCAAATAAAACTGCGACTAAAGCGTTAACTGTTCTAATCATGATTATTCCTCCGCAGCTATCTGTACGCTGCCAATGCCAGCCTCACGAGCTGCACCCATTACCGTTATGATATGTTCGTTTGTAGCTGATTGGTCGGCTTGAATAATGACAGGAGCATTAGGAGCATCAGCCAATCGTTGCTCTAAACGGAACCTTAAATTACGTGGCTCAATGATGTCTCCATCCATAAAAATCTCACCAGCTGGCGATATAGCCACCAGTATCGGATCTAAATTTGTAAAAACCGCCATAGATGCTTGTGGCTTGACCACGTCATATCCAGCTTCTTTAACAAAAACAGCTGTTACTATAAAAAATATGAGAAGGATAAATACAACATCCAACATAGGGGTGAGATCTATTTCACCCGCCTGACCTTCTTCTTTATCTTTAGCTAAACTTCTCATAATTATTTCTTTATTTTCAGTTAGTTAAATGTGCAATTTATTATTATGCGTGCTGGACCGTTAAATGATCTTGCAAGAGCTCTATCTCTCTATTAGATTTATGTTTAATCCAATTGCTGGCAAAAATACCTGATAATGCGCCGACCATTCCAGCCATTGTCGGAATAGTTGCTTTTGCAACCCCGCCAGACATTTGTTTAGCATCACCACCACCAGTAACGGCCATAACGTAGAAAACTTCGATCATGCCAGTCACTGTCCCTAACAAGCCCAGAAGCGGACATACCACCACTAAGGCTTCAATCATAGGTATGGGTGATTTTAAATCAAGCGAAACTCTAGATACCAGCTCCTGACGTACAGCATGTGCATGCCAGGATTTTTTATCCGAGCGTTTTTCCCACTCAGATAATGCAGCAGCAGTATTTTTTTTATGCACAGTATTAAGGAACCAAAGCCTTTCAAACATAAGGCTCCATTTCACAAATAGCAGTAAAGCTATCAACCAGAGCACAGGGCCACCTCTATCCATAAAATCAGAAATGGCTTCTAGGCTAGTCTGAAATAAGTCAAACATAAGCTATCCTCCTAAAAAGTCGTAGCTTAAGCGCTTGCGCCAGCTGCTTTCAGCTTTTCTAGCAATAATACCCGTCGCCTGTTCTTCCATAACGTGAAGGATACGGTCACTACGACTTTTAATTAAGGTATGTATTAATACAGTCGGAATAGCCACTGAAATACCTAATACAGTAGTTACCAAGGCTCCAGAAATACCACCAGCCATGATCTGCGGGTCACCAGTACCAAATAATGTAATCTGCTGGAACACCTCAATCATACCAGTAACAGTACCTAGCAGTCCCATCAAAGGTGCAACGGTAGAAATAATCTTCACTAAGGTCAAGAACCTCTCTAAGACCAGGTGTTTCCTGCAAGATGGCTTCACCTAATTTAAGCTCAAGTGTCTCAATATCCATGGCTTTATCATTTTCATAAACCATTAACACCCGACCAAGTGGATTGTTTTTATTTGGCTTAGCAGTATTTTTCAGCTGTGAATTAACCTTCGCCCCAACAAATGTCAGGTAAATCATTTTGTAAATAGCAAAAAGCATCGCAACAATACCAACTACGATAATTATCGAGCCGATTGTTCCACCCTGCTCACCATATCTGGTTTGGAAATCAGGGCTGCTAATCAGTGCAGCAAGGTAAGAGCCGCCTGTAGGTCCAGTAGGGTCAATACCTACCATAGTAAAACCGGATGTCCCACTTTGAAGTGCAAGAGCTGCATCTTGGTACAAGCCTGGACTAAAAGTTCCACCAGAAGGCTGTGCTGGCAATACACTCAGTCGCCCGTACTTGAATCATATTGAAGGTATTCACCATTTGACACCATATTATAAGAGCCAATTCGAACAACTTCCTGATCAACCTGAGCGCCATCAGCTGCTGCAACAGGCGCATTAAATTTAACAATACGACCAGATTCAGTCATCTCTTGTTGTAAAAAGAACCAAAGCCGCTCTAACTCATCAATACTTGGCAATTGCGAATCACTTGCCATAATACCTGCAAGGTCAGTAAGAAACTCTTCACGGCCATTAAACTGAGCACTAATAAGTGACTGTTCAAAGTTACTGCGAGTATCTCCTACGACACCAGCAATTGTTCCAAAAAGCTCTTCTAGGTCACCAATTCGTTCCTGAAGGGTTTCATTGCGCTGAGCTTTGATAAGCTCATTCTCATCATAAGTATTTTCTAGCTGACCACTAATTGCCTCTTCTTCTTCACGGGCGGCGATCATTTGATCAAGCAACTGCTGGCGTTGATTAACATTACCTTCAAAGCGCGCAATACGATCACGTTGCTCTTGAGTCTCTGTTAATGTCGCGTTTTCAACTAACTGTAGCAGTTCATCTAAGCTTCTAGGGTCTGCTTCTTGCGCCCCCGCCTGTAATGAAGTCAAGCAAATAGTTGCCGAAGCCAGTGTCAAACCTAAAGTTTTTATTAATTTCATGTCTATTACTCCGGAGCTGGTATCGGTAAATCTAGAAGTTGAGTGGTTTCAAGCTGCTGCGCCATACGAATTCCAAGCGCAATAGGGCGTCTATATTCATCACCTAAAGCCATCCATTGATTTGTGCTCTTATCCCAAGCGCCTGTAGAATTTTGGTCGCTGGTTTGATAAAGCAGAGCAACTCGGCCAACTCTAAGAAGGTCAACGTCACGTTCAACGCCATCAATTTCAAGCGTATCAGTATAATGGGCGATACCTCGACCATAATCATTTTCAATTTGATAGGCCTGAAGAACTAAACGGAACTTCTCAGCCACGTTTACACTAGAGTCATCAAAAGTGCCTCTGATTGTATTTAAACGATCTTGTCTTTCTTCGATTTGGAATGGGATATCCAAAGAGACAAATTGTTCTAGGCCTAGCATCATTCTTTCCATTAGAGGGGAAATCTGCCGCTGCAATTCAGCCGCCTGGGCAATCGATTCATCATACTCAGCAATCGTTCTTTCTTGCTCAGCAATAGTACGTCGCATACCTGCGTTATAAATCTCAAGACCATCAACTAATTTAGCTTGATCTCTATATTCAAAAGTAAGCTCAGATGCCTGGTCAGATAATTGATTTATCTGCACCTGCATTTCAGCGCCCATCTCAAAAATCTGACCAGATTGGGCAGATATTTCATCAAGGATACTTGTATTAATTACAGTGTCTTGAGCCGAAGCCGACCCAATATTAAGAAATACTGGTGCTACCAGTAATGAAGCAAGCATTTGCTTCTTGAAATGTTGGTATTTCATGTCTCATCCCATTTAATTATAGAAACTTTTTAGTGTTTTTTTATACTGTCTTAGCGACAAAATTATTTGAAATATTTATATTGCTAAGCGCCGCAACAGTCAATTCGCAAATTATATCCTACCTTCACTCAAATAGGCAGAGGTGCGGAGCATAACAAATAGTTAAAAGCATATAGAACAACAAAACAGTTAATATTTCACTGTTTTTACCTTAATTCTAACATTATTTTCTCACCATCCTGCTGCTGCTCTAAGCCCATCGCCAATTTCTGCCAGGCTTCTGACAGTAGTTACGCCGGCATCATTTAAGGCTGCAAACTTCTCATCCGCCGTCCCTTTACCCCCTGAAATAATAGCGCCAGCATGCCCCATACGCTTGCCTGGCGGGGCCGTAACTCCTGCTATATAAGAAACAACGGGTTTACTAACATGATCTTTAATAAAAGCAGCAGCTTCTTCTTCAGCAGTGCCGCCTATCTCTCCTATCATTACTATGGCTTCAGTTTGCTCATCTTTCTCAAGCAGGCTCAAAATATCGATGAAGCTGGACCCAGGGATAGGATCGCCACCAATGCCCACGCAAGTCGACTGACCAAACCCCGCGTCTGTAGTTTGCTTCACGGCCTCATAAGTTAGCGTCCCTGATCTTGAAACGATACCTACTTTGCCAGGCAAATGAATATGCCCTGGCATAATCCCAATTTTAGATTCACCCGGAGTGATGATACCCGGACAATTAGGCCCAATTAACCTCACGTCTTCACGATCACAAACAACTTTCACTTCAAGCATATCGAGTGTCGGAATGCCTTCAGTAATACAAACAATTAGTTTAATGCCCGCTGTAACTGCTTCCAGAATTGAATCTTTACAAAATGGCGCTGGGACATAGATAACAGATGCTTCAGCACCGGTTTCAATAACTGCACCAGCAACTGTATTGAATACGGGCAAATCCAAATGAATTTGACCGCCTTTCCCTGGGGTGACTCCGCCTACCATTCTTGTACCATATTCGATGGCTTGCTCTGAATGATATGTGCCTTGTGAACCTGTAAAACCCTGGCAAATAACTTTAGTATCCTTGTTTAATAAAATGCTCATTCCGCATCCTCCGCTGCTTTAACTACCTTCTTAGCCGAGTCCGTAAGGCTAGTTGCGGCAATAATATTCAAACCACTTTTTGCCAATACTTGCGTTCCCAGTTCTGCGTTGTTACCTTCCAATCTAACAACTACAGGAACTTTTACACCTACTTCTTCTACTGCTCCAACAACACCTTCTGCAATTAAATCGCAACGCACTATCCCACCAAAAATATTCACCAGCACCGCTTTAACATTGTCATCTGACAGAATAATTTTAAATGCTTCAGATACCCTTTCTTTGGTGGCACCACCACCAACATCTAAAAAGTTAGCAGGTTGTCCTCCATGTAATTTTACGATATCCATAGTGCCCATTGCCAAACCTGCACCGTTCACCATGCAGCCGATACTGCCTTCCAATGCGACATAGTTTAACTCCCAAACTGCTGCTTGCACTTCTCTTTCGTCTTCTTGAGATGGGTCATGCATTTCTTTAATTTTTGGCTGTCTATATAAAGCATTACCATCAATATTTAATTTTGCATCCAAGCAATGAAGGTTACCTTCAGTGGTAATGACTAAAGGATTAATTTCTAACAAAGCTAAATCACATTCTTGAAAGATTTTAGCTAAACCCAGAAATATCTTAGTAAACTGTTTAACCTGATCCGCATTAAGGCCAAGCTTGAATGCTAATTCTCTACCCTGATATGGTTGCGCGCCCACCAAAGGATCAATAGTCGCTTTTAAAATAAGTTCTGGGGTTTCTTCGGCAACCTTTTCAATTTCAACCCCTCCTTCTGTAGAAGCCATAAAAACGATACGTCTAGAGGATCGATCAATAACAGCTCCCAAATAGAGCTCTTGATCAATATCCGTGCAAGCCTCGACTAGAATCTTACTGACAGGCTGACCAAATTTATCGGTCTGATAGGTGACTAAGTTTTTTCCCAGCCATCTCTCTGCGAAAGATTTGATTTCATCTTTACTCGAAACCAGTTTCACACCCCCAGCTTTACCTCTACCTCCAGCATGGACCTGTGCTTTTACCACCCATTCATTGCCTCCAATTTTATCTGCGGCTGCCGCAGCCTCTGCTGGTGTTTCGCAAGCATAGCCGACAGAAACAGGGAGACCATATTTAGCAAAAAGCTGTTTTGCCTGATATTCATGTAAATTCATTCAAAGACCACTCTTAATGTAAGTTAGATAGAAGTTATAGAAACAAAAAATTATTTACCCTTCTGTTTCTGGCTTATTTTCTTTTGCGGTTAGGCATGTGAATAGCATGGCCATTAACTGCTAGTGCAGCCTCATGAACCGCCTCACTTAAAGCTGGATGTGAAAATACTGTCATGCCTATATCTTCTGCACTAGTACTGAATTCCATTGCAACCGTAACAGTCTGAACAAGTCAGCAGCTGAAGGGCCAATGATATGACAACCTAATACACGGTCCGTTTTAGCATCTGCCAGCATTTTCACCATTCCATCTGAGTCGTTAGCGGCGACTGCCCGACCAACTGCGAGAAAAGGGAATGTGCCTACTTTATATTCAACACCGTCGGCTTTTAATTGCTCCTCAGTTTTTCCTATAGAGGCAATCTCAGGATGAGTGTAGATTACAGAAGGGATTAAATCATAATTCAAAGCGGCTTTTTGACCCGCGATAATTTCCGCCACCATAACACCCTCTTCAGAACCTTTATGAGCAAGCATAGGGCCACGGACCACATCCCCAACCGCATAAACTCCAGGGATATTAGTTAAACAGTGATTATCCACCTTGATAAATCCTCGCTCATCTTTTTCTACACCGCAATCATCAGAAAGCAAAGCTTCTGTATAGGGTTTGCGCCCGACACAGACGATTAATTTATCAAATACAATTTCTTGATCGCCGTTTTTATCTTTGTATTGCACCGCGACTGAAGGCGATTTACCTTTTTTAAGCTTGCTTCCGGTTACCATTGCCCCTAAGCGTATATCCAGATTTTGCTTAGTTAGTATTTTTTTAGCTTCTTTAGCTATTTGCTGATCAACCATAGGCAAGAAGCTTTCAGTAGCCTCAAGAACAACTACTTCAGAACCTAGGCGCGACCATACAGAACCTAGCTCAAGCCCGATCACTCCTGCTCCTATTACACCAAGCCGTTTAGGAACTGCCTGAAACTCCAAAGCACCTGTCGAATCAACAATGACATTGCCATCTGTAGGGGTTGGCGGAATTTCAATTGGCACAGAGCCTGCCGCAATAATCACATGCTCAGCAGATAAAGTTTGAGTCTTGCCATCGTTTGAGCGTACTTCAACCTTTTTATCTTTAAGTAATTTTCCAACACCAGAAATAGGGCTTACTTTATTAGCCTGAAATAGTCCGCCAATTCCTCCAGCCATTTGATCAACAACTTTCTGTTTACGCTGAATCATTTTCGGCACATCTAGGGTTATCTCACCCGTCCCAATACCATGAGCGTCAAAAGCATGTTTTGCTTCCAAGTATTTATGAGAAGAATCCAACAAGGCTTTAGATGGAATACATCCAACATTCAAACAAGTGCCGCCAAAAACGGGCTTATTATTTTTATCCAGCCACTTCTCGATACAAGCGGTTTTTTAGACCTAACTGAGCGGCACGTATAGCGGCTACATAGCCAGCTGGACCAGCTCCTATTACAATTACGTCATAATCTACTGACATGATTTTTCCTGTTCTTTTTAGTTAAACTTCAAGAAGAATTCTGGCCGGGTCTTCTAGCATTTCTTTTATCGTCACTAGAAATTGCACTGCTTCTTTACCATCAATCATGCGGTGATCATATGATAAAGCCAGATACATCATCGGCAATATCTTTACTTCACCATTAACAGCCATTGGACGGTCTTGAATTTTATGCATCCCTAATATGGCTGTTTGCGGTGGATTTAAAATAGGGGTCGAAAGCAAAGAACCAAAGACTCCACCATTAGAAATAGTAAAGGTACCTCCGGTCATTTCTTCTATAGAGAGCTTGCCATCTCGTGCTTTAACTCCATAATCTCTAATATTTTTTCTCTATAGCGGCCAGACTCATTGCATCTGCATCTCTAAGAACTGGAACCACAAGGCCGCGAGGCGATGATACAGCTACTCCTATATCCTGATAGCCGTGATAAATAATCTCACTGCCATCAATAGAGGCATTAACTGCCGGATAATGTTTTAGCGCTTCAATGCTTGCTCGCACGAAAAAAGACATAAAACCTAATCGCGTTCCATCGTGTTTTTTCTCAAACAAATCTTTATATCTATTTCGAATATCCATTACTGGCTGCATATTCACTTCATTGAAAGTAGTAAGCATCGCTGTTGTAGTAGTTGCCTTCAACAACCTTTCGGCAACTTTGGCCCTGAGACGGGTCATGGGAATTCTTTCCTCTGCTCTAGCGCCAGTATAAGCCGCCGAATTGGCTATACTAGATTCAGCATTTGAAGCAGGAGTAGGCGCCTCATTTCCTTCTGCAGCTTTTGCCCCTTCCGCTGCAGCGGTCTCTAAATGTTTTAAAACATCTTCTTTAGTAATACGTCCATCCTTCCCCGTACTTTTAATGCTGTTTGGGCTTAGTGAATTTTCTTCTATAAGTTTTTTTGCCGCTGGGCTCATTAGCACTTCAACGCCGCTATTATCCTCTAATACTTGAGCCTCAACTTTAGCGGGGGCAGCTTCTTTTTCAGTATTTGCTGTTGCCGCGCCGACTTCAAATATCGCTAATAATTCATTACTGACAATAGTGTCTCCTTCAGCTTTATTTATGCTTTTTAGTACGCCGTTATCTGGCGCCACCACTTCTAACAAAACTTTATCAGTTTCAATATCAACCAATAATTCGTCACGAGTAACAGCGTCACCTTCTTGTTTATACCAAGTGGCAATGGTGCCGTCCGGAACTGATTCAGGTAATGAAGGAGCTTTAATTTCTATAGCCATGATCTTGCCTATTTATACCTAAAGTTTAGTCATTCCAAAATTTTAGGCTTAGTTGTTTAATCCAGTTATTCTTTACTTAGCCCCAACGCATCAAGTACTAACTTCTCTTGTAGCTTAAGATGGAGAGCTGTATAACCTGCTGCGGGTGAGGCTGACAAACCCCTACCAGCATAATCTAATACCAGTTTAGGATTTAACCTTCTCAATACATTTTTCATATGGTGTTGACTTGGATACCAGGCACCCATATTTTGCGGTTCTTCTTGACACCAAACTGCTTTAGTCAAATTTTCATAAGGAGCAAGCATTTTCTCGAGAGTTTCTTCCGGAAAAGGATAGAGCTGCTCCAATCGTAGAATCGCAATATCATCGACACCTTCTTCACGACGCTTGGCCCGTAATTCATAATAAATTTTTCCACTACACATTACCGCTCTTTTAACTTTTTTAGGATCTATATCATCAGTCTCGCGTAACACTCTATGGAAGCGGCCGTTGGCCAAATCTTCATAACTAGAAATAGCCTCTTTATGTCTTAACAAACTTTTTGGAGTCATCACTACCAATGGCTTTCGAAGAGGGCGAATCATTTGGCGGCGTAGCATATGAAAAATTTGCGCTGGATTTGTTGGCACACAGACTTGGATATTTCCTTCTGCACATAATTGTAAAAACCTTTCCAGTCTCGCGGAGGAATGCTCTGGGCCTTGCCCTTCATATCCGTGAGGCAAAAACATCGTTAGCCCACATAACCTTTCCCATTTTATTTCACCGCTACTCACAAATTGATCAATAACTACTTGAGCGCCATTGGCAAAATCACCAAATTGAGCTTCCCAAATAACTAAAGCATCTGGGCGTGTAGTGGCATAACCATATTCAAAAGCAAGTACAGCTTCTTCGGAAAGCAGTGAATCGTAAATGACAAATTTTCGTTGCGATTCAGAGATGCAACTTAAAGGTACATAAGTCTCGCCCGTATCTTGCTCATGTAAAACCGCATGGCGATGTGAAAAGGTGCCACGTCCCACATCTTGACCCGTTATTCGAACTTTGTAGTTGCTGTCTACTAAAGTTGCATATGCAAGCAGCTCTGCTCCACCCCAATCAAATGGCTGCTCACCATCAGCCATAGCTTTACGCGACGCAAAAACTTTTGTCACTTGCCTGTTCACTTTAAAACCTTCGGGAATCTCTGCTAATTTGTGCGCTAAATTTTGCAACTTATCCATATTAATAGTGGTGTCACATTTCATATCTGCTCTATGGCCTAGGTAAGGACGCCAATCAACATGAAGTGCGGTATTAGGCGCATGCACTAGGCTCTTAACCACATGAGTCCCCTCATCCAGCGCTTTGCGATAACTATTATTCATTTCATCGGAATCAGCTTGCGATAACAAACCTTCAGCGATTAGCTTTTTCGAATATAAAGTTCGTGTTGTCTGTTGCTTTTTTACAACCTTATACATTAATGGCTGTGTGGCCGCAGGTTCGTCAGTTTCGTTATGTCCACGACGACGATAACAAACTAAATCAACCACAACGTCTTTTCTGAATTTATTACGGAAATCCAAGGCTAATTGAGTCACAAACAAAACAGCTTCGGGATCATCCCCATTCACATGAAATATTGGCGCCTGCACCATTTTAGCCACATCGGTACAATATTCTGTGGAACGCGCATCATCTTGACGATGCGTTGTAAATCCAACCTGGTTATTGATAATAATGTGTACAGTTCCACCCGTCCCATAGCCTCGGGTTTGAGACATTTGCAAGGTCTCCATAACAACACCTTGCCCGGCAAATGCAGCATCACCATGGACGCAAAGTGGCAGAACAGTTTCGCCTAGAGCATCTTGCCTACGATCCTGCCGCGCTCTTACCGAGCCAACAATAACTGGAGAGCCTATTTCTAGATGTGAGGGATTAAACCCCATGCTGCAATGAACTTCTCCACCAGGGGTCATGACGTTAGATGAAAAGCCTTGATGGTATTTCACATCTCCAGAGCCGCTATAATTAACCTTACCCTCAAACTCATTAAACAAGTCAGCTGGATTTTTTCCCAAAGTATTTACTAATACATTTAATCTACCGCGATGAGCCATCGATAAAACGATTTCTTTGGTACCTTGCTCTCCAGCTCTTTGAATAATATCGTCAATCGCGGGAATTAAACTCTCGCCGCCTTCGAGACCAAAGCGTTTTGTGCCAGGGTATTTCGAATCTAGATGTTTCTCTAAACCTTCTGCCGCGCTTAAACGCTCTAAAATATGCAATCTTGCTTCATTAGAAAACGCTGACAGGCCTGCACTACTTTCAATTCGACGTTGGATCCATTGCTTTTCTTCCAAATCCACAATGCCCATATACTCATAACCGATAGAGTCACAGTAAATATGCTCTAGCATGACAATAATATCAGCAAGAGTGACTTCACTTTGAGACACGAATAGAGGCTGGGTTTTAAAAGTGGTATCAAGGTCTGCTGCAGAAAGCTGATGAAAATCAAGCTTTAAATCCGGGACTTCTTCTCTATGCATAATCCCTAGTGGGTCTAGCTTGGCTTTTTGATGCCCCCTAACACGGTAGGAGCTTATCAGCTGAACCACGCTTACTTGTTTAGCCTCATGAGAAGCAGAAACTTGCTGAACAGCTAAAGCAGGCTGAATAATAATTGGTCCATCACCACGCCTAGGCAAACCTTCAAATTGTTTTTCAATGCTAGAAAGAGCCTTCTCCGAATGTGTTGAGGCACTTACAAGAGGAAGGTCATTAAAATATTGTCGCCATTGCTCGGATACAGAAGCAGGGTCCGCTAGATAAGCTTCGTAAAGCTCTTCAATATATTCCAAATTGCCACCAGAAATATGACCGGAAGCAAGCATTAATTCACGGAAGTTTTCGGTATTAGACATCGCCTTTTATTTGCCCGCTCAGGTGGCACGCTCCATCAACATAGATCTGATGTGGCCGATGGCACGAGTTGGGTTCAAGCCTTTCGGACATGCCGCGACACAATTCATAATACCCCTGCACCTGAAAACACTAAAAGGGTCTTCTAAATCAGCCAAGCGTTCATCTGTATAGGTATCCCGGCTATCAGCTAGAAAACGGTAAGCTTGTAATAAGCCTGCGGGTCCTACAAATTTGTCTGGATTCCACCAGAATGAAGGGCAATTTGTCGAGCAGCAAGCACACAAAATACATTCATATAAGCCATCCAACTTAGCCCTGTCTTCCGGCGACTGCAAACGTTCGATAGCAGGCGCAGGATCATCATTTTGCAAATAAGGCTTAATTTTTTCATATTGTTTATAGAAAGCCCCCATATCAACAACTAAGTCACGGATCACCGGCAGCCCAGGTAAAGGACGCAAAATAAGTTTATTCTTTTTGATAACAGTGGATACTGGTGTAATGCATGCCAAGCCATTTTTGCCATTCATATTTATACCGTCAGAACCACAAACACCTTCTCGACAGGAACGACGATATGCAACACTGGAATCTTCATTTTTAACCAATTGCAGAACATCTAAAACCATCAAGTCCTTACCTTCAGGTAGTTCAACCTCCACTTCCTGCATGTAAGGTTTCAAATCTTTTTCTGGGTTGTAACGATAAACACTAACTAACACGATGCGTCACCTATATTCTAAATAAGAGTCTTAATAAGTACGGATTTTTGGTTCAAAAGTTGGCACTGTAAGTGGCGTAAAATTCACACCTCGTTTTGACAAGGTTTTGCTAACTGGCATATATAATGAATGGCATAGCCAATTCTCATCATCACGTTCAGCAAAATCTTCACGGGCATGAGCACCACGACTTTCTTCCCTTTGTTCCGCAGCTATTGCAGTGGCTTCAGCCACTTCAAACAGGTTTTCAAGTTCAAGCGCTTCAATGCGTGCTGTATTAAAGGCATGACTTTTATCTTCCAGATTTACATTAGCGATACGCTCACGCAAACCTGAAAGTTTTTCTATACCTTCACGCATGAAGTCACCGCGCCTGAATACACCGAAATGATTTTGCATAATGTTTTGCAATTCTTTGCGCAGACCTGAAACTTTTTCACCTGAAGTACTTTCGTTGAGTCGATTCAAGCGTTGCATACCTTCCTCAATATCTGTATCCGATGCATCACGCATCTCCACTCCCTGGCTCAACATTTTCTCAATATGAATACCCGCCGCTCTACCAAAGACAACCAGGTCTAATAAAGAATTACCACCTAAACGGTTCGCACCATGCACAGAAACGCAAGCAGCCTCCCCTACAGCAAACAAACCTTCAATTAACTTGTCATTGCCTTGATCATCTTGAGTCATTGCCTGACCATTAACATTAGTAGGGATGCCCCCCATCATGTAATGACAAGTTGGAATAACCGGTATTGGCTCTTTAACCGGATCAACATGAGCAAAAGTCCGCGATAATTCAAGAATGCCGGGTAACTTTTCATTTAAGGTTTTTTCACCCAAGTGATCGAGCTTCAATAAAACATGATCAGCATCTGGACCAACACCTCGACCTTCTAATATTTCTAAAACCATAGAACGTGCGACAACATCTCGACCCGCAAGATCTTTAGCATTTGGCGCGTAACGCTCCATAAAACGTTCACCATCTTTATTGACCAAGTACCCGCCTTCACCACGACAACCTTCAGTCACAAGAGTGCCCGCACCATAAATGCCGGTCGGGTGGAACTGCCACATTTCAATATCCTGAACTGGATAGCCCGCACGTAGTGCCATACCAATGCCGTCACCAGTATTAATTAGAGCATTAGTAGTTGAAGCATAAATGCGGCCCGCGCCTCCAGTAGCAAATACAGTTGCTTTTGATTTTATATAAGCAGTTTCACCAGTCTCTATACAAATGGCTATCACACCAACAACCACACCATCCTGGTTCTTGACGATATCAGTGGCAAACCATTCATTAAAAAATACAGTATTATTTTTCAGATTCCCCTGATAAAGAGTATGCAGTAGCGCGTGTCCAGTTCTATCAGCAGCTGCACACGTTCTGGCGGCCTGCCCACCATTACCATAATCTTTTGACTGCCCACCAAATGGGCGTTGATAAATACGGCCATTCTCTGTTCGAGAAAAAGGCAGCCCCATATGTTCCAGTTCAAATACAGCCTGAGGCCCTTCACTACACATATATTCAATAGCATCCTGGTCGCCGATATAGTCAGACCCTTTAACAGTGTCATACATATGCCAGCGCCAATCATCATTAGGATCGTCACTAGCTATAGCGCAAGTAATACCACCTTGAGCGGATACTGTATGTGAGCGTGTTGGAAATACTTTTGTAATAACTGCAGTTTTATAGCCTGATTGCGCCAATTGGAGTGATGCTCGCATTCCAGCACCGCCGCCACCAACAATTACAGCATCAAACGAAAGAGTTCTGATTTTAGACACGGTTTAAATACTCCATAAAATCTGTACGCCCCAGACAAGATAAACGAATAAAGCGATAAGACACAGCAACTCAAAGACAAACCGTATCTTATTGGCACTAGCGCCTAGCATCTTGGGGGTTAGGTAGTCAGTAGCAATAGTCCACATACCAATCCAGGCATGCGCACAAAGAGATAGCAACGCAACTAAACTAAAAATACGAACTGCAGTATTAGTGAACAACGTTTGCCATTCTTGATACTGCATATCTGGCCTTGAGACAAAGATATAGGCCAGAAATAAGATATAAAGCAGTAATATTACCGCAGACACTCTCTGCACCACCCAATCATAGAGCCCGCTTCGACCAAAACTTGTGACATTAGTTACCATATCCACACCCCCAGAGCGATGAATGAGAATCAAGCTTACTGCTATTGTAATTTTTGCTCCGAGTGGCGCAGCCTCTTTAGTCTCGCCAATACCTGAATCCATTAATAGATGCTTGATTCCTGCAACCATGTGATATGCCAGTGCTGACAAAATCCCCCAGACCACAAACTTAACGACAGGCGAGGTCATTAGCTCTTTAACCTGATTAAACCCTTCTTCACTACTTAATGAGGTGCCGAAGATCCACAGCAGAATCGCAATGCCAACAAAGACAATGATGCCTGATACACGGTGAGTGATTGATGTGTAGGCTGCCAACGGCAGATTGATTGTGGAGATATCCAAATTGACGGGTCGATTATCTTTCACTTGCGAACAACCTCTCTTGCGAGATAATTTTATTTCTATCAGATTTATATAGTTGATAGAAATTTATTATCATAACTTTAAAGCCTTTGAAAAAGTGCATATTAGTCCCTTAAGCCCCTTTAATCAACCGCCTTATAGCGCTTTTTTTATAAATTCTGAAGAAGCTTTTTTTTGCACATTTTCTGCTAGAAAGTTTCATATAATATAAATGATAATTTGACAAAATAATTATCAGAAGCTAGTGTGCGTCTTCCGTAATGGTGCACTCTAAAAAAGTACACTTTTCAAATAAAATCTCTTAACAGGAGCTCTTATGGCTGAGAAGAAAGCTCAGTTGTCAATTGACGGCACAGATGAACCCTTCGACTTACCCGTCTATGAAGGCACAATTGGCGCAGATGTTGTTGATGTAAGCAGTTTGGCAGGGAAAGGAGTTTTTACCTTCGATCCAGGCTTTATGTCTACCGCCTCTTGCGAATCAAAAATCACCTACATTGATGGCGATAAAGGCGTCCTTCTTTATCGAGGCTATCCAATTGAACAACTCGCAGAAAAATCTGATTTCCTTGAATGTTGCTACATACTGTTAAATGGTGATTTACCATCACCGCAACAAAAAGAAGAATTTGATAACGCTATCAAGTACCACACCATGGTGCATGAACAGATGCACAGCTTCTTCAATGGCTTCCCTCGTCACGCACATCCCATGGCCATTATGGTTGGAGTAGTTGGTGCGCTTTCTGCTTTTTATCACGAAGACCTAGAAATAAGTAACGAAGAACACCGAATGGATGCTGCAATGCGTGTTATTGCTAAAATGCCAACCTTGGCAGCGATGTGTTACAAGTATTCAGTTGGGCAACCATTTGTCTATCCCGACAACAGCCTAAGTTTTTCTGAAAACTTTTTACACATGATGTTTAGCACGCCTTGTGAAGAAACCAAGATCAGCCCTGTGCTAGTCGACGCGATGGATAAAATATTTCTCTTACATGCTGACCATGAACAAAACGCATCAACCTCTACTGTAAGATTGGCCGGCTCTACTGGAGCCAACCCCTACGCTTGCGTATCTTCAGGTATCACTGCTCTTTGGGGGCCAGCTCATGGTGGTGCCAATGAAGCAGTATTAAAAATGCTCAATGAAATTGGCGACGAGTCACAAATTGACAAATATATCGCTCGAGCTAAAGACAAAGATGACCCTTTCCGACTCATGGGCTTCGGTCATCGCGTTTACAAAAACTTTGACCCTCGGGCCACAGTTTTACGTGAAGCCTGCAAAAATGTTCTGACTGAACTCAATATGGAAGATGACCCCTTACTCAAAATTGCTAGTCAAGCTGGAAACAATTGCTCTGGAAGATGAATATTTTGTTGAAAGGAATTTATACCCAAATGTAGATTTTTACTCAGGTATTATTTTAAAAGCTATTGGCATTCCTATTGGCATGTTCACTGTTATATTTGCTACTGGCAGAACCCCTGGTTGGGTTGCTCACTGGCACGAAATGATCAGCAATCCTTTTAAAATTGGTCGTCCTCGTCAACTGTATACAGGCCCAACTTTACGAGATTATCCTGACGAATAAATCTCTTCTCGATAGTTCTAGGAAATATTATATTTCCTAGAACTTTTCATAGAACTTTTTCTAAAACTCATATAACACGGCAACCACATCACTCTGAAGCCTTCTCAACTTCCAAACTTTTAAATTTCACCTTAACATTTTAAGTCGATGCTTTTCTTCCAGCGCCACACACACCCCGACAATATAATTTCTTTAAAAATAATGGCATTATTTACAAACTGCTTAATTAACTTTTTATCAATGCCTGCTTTGGCCAATAGCCGACATTACAGTTAGTCTCAGTCCAGGCAATAAGTTTATTGTTCTTCAATAATCATATTTTTAGAAGCAGTCCTATTGACGGGAATCACTCACCGCTTGCAACAATCGGACTATTGCCAAACCTATTTAGCATCTCGCTTCCAGGAGTTGCCATGAACACCAGAAATACGATAGCACCAATTATTGGTATGAATACGAGCAGAAACCACCATCCGCTACGGTCAGTGTCGTGAAGGCGCCGAACAGTCACTGCAAGACTAGGAAGAAAGACGGCCAAAGAGTAAACCGTTGGAATAGCAGGAACGTCAGCACCCATTGCCACATTGATAATTCCCAACACAAACACAACAACCGCGTTGATGAGCACGAACATCCAGTACTCTTTGCGCCGAGCTCTTCCTGTAAACACGGCGTATTTACTCAAGACTGTTATGTACCACTCCATAGTCGGCATCCTCGTCTTACTAAAAGATTAATAAATGACCCTAAGTCTCGGCAGCTTGATTATGTCCGCTTTGGGTCGAAAGCGGACAAAACGTTAACCGAATGAACTTATAGTTATTATTTATCTAATTTTTTTAATTTTTTGTCTTTACGCTTTTCTTTCATTGTTTTAGCAGCCTTCTTTTTGACTGACTTCTTCGAATCTTGTCCCTTAGACATAAATCTCTCCTTTAACTTTGTTTTATGATATTACAGTAATTCTATTTGAATTAAGGGTACTGATTGAAAACTATGCATTGTAACGTCCGCTTTGAATAGAAAGCAGCCGTTGAACAATAAACCTCAAAAAGAGCATTATTTGGCACGCTTAAAATTTTAAAATGACATTACAGCCCGTTATGTTTATTAGCGAATAAAAAATTTAGATTACCTGAAAGCAAAAAACCAACATCACAATTCAGCGATGTTGGTTTTTGTTGGGCTAATATATAAATCATGTTTAACGTCTGATTTATATATAAATATGGCGTCCCCTAGGGGTTTCGAACCCCTGTTGCCTGGATGAAAACCAGGTGTCCTAGGCCTCTAGACGAAGGGGACAAGGTTGTTGCAAAAAAGTTTGAAAATGTAGGTGGTGGAGCCAAGGAGGATCGAACTCCTGACCTCAACGCTGCCAGCGTTGCGCTCTCCCAGCTGAGCTATGGCCCCGCTTTTTCACCCTACAAACAAACTAAATGTTGCAAGTGTTTGCCGACCAGAAGTCAGCAAAGACGCGCATTCTAGACAGCACCCCGCAAGCTGTCAAGAAATAAAGAGATTATTAAGATTGCTCAGGCTAAAGCCTTAAAGCTGCGTATTCTTTTTCAAGATTTTTCAACTGCTTTTTAGATACCCCACCTAGAATTTCTATGGCGTGCCTTAACCTAGCTCTAGTCATATCCAGCCCTAAAACAGCTATTGAATCGATAACTGATGTTGAAACTGAACTTCCTGCTATAGCGATAAAAACTGGAAATAAAAAATCTCGTATTTTAAAGCCCAAGGATTCAGCAAGCTGCATTAAGGATTGCTCAATTCTATCTCGATGCCAGGCATCCAATTCTTCAATTCTCCAGGCAATGAATTGCAAAACTCTTTTTTGAGTCATCTTGTGCTAACACCTTGTGCTCGAAGCTTTGGTCATCAATAGCAGGCATACCTGCAGAAAAAGAATGCCGCCAATGGGGCGATGTCAGTAAAGCGCTCTACTCTCTGTTTGATTAAAGGCACTATGGCTTGCAACATCCCGGGCTGGAAGGCCCATTGTGAAAAGCGCTGGACAAACTCATCATCGGACAATATTTCACGCAAATAACGCCCGTTTAGCCAGTCTAGTTTTTCAGTATCAAACACAGGCCCACCAAGTGATACACGATTTATGTCGAAATGATTAATCATTTCCTCTAAGGAAAACATCTCCTCGCTCGTCCGGCATGGACCAACCCATCATGCCCAAATAGTTGCATACCGCTTCAGGCAAATAGCCCATTCGTTGATAATATCCAATACTGGTAGGATTCTTACGCTTGCTCAACTTACTTTTGTCGGCATTACGCAATAATGGCATATGACAGAGCACCGGGGCTTCCCAACCAAAATACTTATAAAGCAATAAGTGTTTAGGAGCAGAATTAATCCACTCTTCGCCGCGGATCACATGAGTAATCTGCATTAAATGGTCATCGACAACATTGGCCAGATGATATGTTGGCAAACCATCAGACTTCATTAACACTTGCATATCAACTTGCTGCCAATCAATGGAAACATCATCGCGAAGCATGTCTTCAACGATACACCTTCCTTCAGCAGGAATTTTCATGCGGACGACATGAGAAACATTTTTATTCAGCTTTTCAGTGATTTCCGCTTCACTAAGATGCATGCAGTGTCCGTCATAACCCAAAGGCTTTTGGTCAGCCATTTGCTGCTTACGCAATTCAGTTAAGCGTTCTGCACTGCAAAAACAATGGAAAGCATGCCCGTCTTCTAGCAGTTGATCAACGTGCTGCTTGTAAATATCACTACGCTCACTTTGTCGATAAGGCCCAAATTCACCACCTTTATCAGGCCCCTCATCCCAGTTTAATCCTAGCCAACTGAGCGCTTCTAGGATGTCAGCCTCAGATTGTTTTGTGCTGCGCACTTGGTCAGTATCTTCGATACGTAAAATAAATTTACCTCCGTGCTGTCGGGCAAAACACAGATTAAATAACGCTATATAAGCTGTGCCTACATGGGGGTCACCTGTGGGTGAAGGTGCAATTCTGGTTCTGACTTCAGGCATGTCTTTCCTATTTTAGTGCTATTTATTGACATGAGGTGAATCTAAACGCCAAGCATTATACTTGAAGAAAGGCTTAGAGGCTTATCGATTAAAGCACTAGTGCATAAAGTGAAATTTTAAGCAGCAAAGTTCTTCAGCTCGTCACCACTTAAACGATAGACAGTCCATTCATCTTGAGGCTTCGCTCCTAAAGACTCATAAAATTCTATTGCGGGTGTATTCCAGTCCAATACAGACCATTCAACCCGGCCACAATTTTGATTGACAGCAATTTTACTCACTCTTTGTAATAAGGCTTTACCTATTCCTTGTTGCCTGTATTCTGGAGACACATAGATATCTTCCAGATAAATACCGTTTTTACCAAGCCAAGTGGAGTAATTATAAAAATAGACCGCATAAGCAACTGGTTTGTTATCAACTTCTGCAATCAATGCAGATGCCTTTGAATGGCTCCCAAATATCGATTCGCGAATCTCATCAACCGTAGTGACTACTTCATGTTCAGCTTTCTCATAGATTGCTAGCTCAATGATTAAAGCCAAAATTACTTCGGCATCCTCGACAGTTGCTGTACGAACATCCATGAACTTAATACTCCGTGGCGATAAGGGAATTGTATACTACACTTTTTTACTATTTTTATATTTATAAAATACTTTAATATAGAACTTTATCTATTTGATTTATGAATATTATATAAATATTTTAACAAATTTATTTCCGCAATATAAACCAGACATGAAGTTCATAAACAATAGATGCTTTTTTAGCTGAATTCACCTTTTAGTTTCTTGTTTTATCAAAAATTAATCCTCAGCCGTAAAAAGTTTGGCTCTACTAATCTTTTATAACATGAGCACGATCAAAGACTTTTTCATTGCAAGCAGGTATCTTAGTCAGTGATTTAATTTAAGCAGCATCACCAAAACTACGCTCCATCTAGAGACAAAAAATGAATATTGAAAATGCACAGGGTAAATCAATAATTCCAGAAGCCGAATGGGATTCATCTATGTTTAACCTAGCGCAAAAGCAGTTTCTAGGCGCATCAGAAATTATGGGGCTTGATAATAACATTCGTAATCGCCTGTTATTCCCTCAGCGCGCCCAGATTGCAAGTTTTCCTTGCCGAAAAGATAAATATTCAGAAGTTGAAACAGTTTTTGGTTATCGTGTTCAGCATGTCCTTACTATGGGGCCGACCAAGGGCGGCATTCGTTACCATGAAGACGTCAATTTAGGTGAAGTCTCAGCACTTGCCATGTGGATGACATGGAAATGTGCGCTTATGCATTTGCCTTTTGGTGGCGCCAAAGGTGGTGTCAGGATCAATCCTACTGAATTTTCCAGATCTGAACTGCAACGCTTGACGCGCCGCTATACTATGGAGTTCGTTAACATGATTGGCCCTGATAAAGATATCCCGGCCCCTGATATGGGCACTAATGCTCAGGTTATGGCATGGATTATGGACACTTACAGCCAGCAAGTAGGGTATACAGTTCCTGAAATTGTCACCGGTAAGCCCATTGTTCTGGGTGGCTCCAAAGGTAGAGAAGAAGCTACTGGACGTGGTCTCGTTTATTTAATTCAAGATGCAGCTTTTCATATTGAGCTTGATTTGAAAAATGCGACAGCCGTCATACAAGGCTTTGGCAATGTAGGTAGAAATACCGCTGCATTCCTGGAGCAGCTTGGTGTGAAAATTATTGCTATAAGCGATGTAAGTTGCGGCATATATAACGAAAAAGGCTTGGCCTTAAGCGCCATTGATGATTATCTGCAGAAAAATACCACCTTAGATGGCTATCCAGATGCAACCCAAGTCAGTAACAACGAATTACTTGAACTTGAATGCGATATATTAGCTCCCTGTGCTTTGCAGAATCAAATTACCGATCAAAACGCCCCCTATCTAAAATGCAAAATGTTAGCGGAAGGTGCAAACGGCCCTACTTCCCTGGAAGCCGATAAAATTCTTTGGGATAGAGGTATTTTTGTCCTTCCTGACATTCTTGGGAATGCTGGGGGCGTGACAGTCTCCTATTTTGAATGGGTACAGAACACTCAAGAGTTTGCCTGGACTTTAGAAGAAGTAAATGATCGTCTACATAAGATTATGGTAGAAGCCTTTCAGCGCACGCTGATGCGCAGTCAACGTGACAATGTAGATATGCGCACTGCGGCATTACTTGAAGGAATTGGGCGCGTAGCTGAAGCGAAACTACTTAGGGGTGTATTTCCTTGATATGACAATAGAAATATAAAGCATAACTTATGTATATACTATTACCATCGTTTGTGTTAGAATCTGTCACCTTAAATAAATTCGGAGTTTACAATTGTCAAATTCTAACTGGGAGACCAGCCTAATCACTAAAGCAATAAACAAGGCTTTAAGCGACAAACCAGAGCATTCTGCCCGACGTAAAAGCATTAAACGGCATCAACAAGTAGACGCTCAGAAAAGTATTAAAAGTCACTAGATTTAATTGCCTAATTCAAAATGTTCAGCGCTATTCATCGAATAGCGCTTTATATTTATCAGCAGCAAGGTAAAAGCCTTAAGCCGTAAATTGAAACGCTGAAAAATAAGAAATATCAATATATTCAGTCAGATAGATTTAAGTTTTTCCCGCAACATACTAATAACTTTTCCATTAGTGACAACCTCATAATAAGGCTCGGCATTGCCATCTCCCCTGATAATATCATCGTTTTTCCATATGCCAACACGGCCTTCCCTGACAACAATATCATGCCGATCACCTTCAATATCTTTGTATAAACCGTAATGTAAATGCTCTTGATGGTCGCCAAATGTTGTACTGATTTTTCGTAATTTCACTTCTTTTTCGAGTTTAGCAAAAGCAGCATTTTCCAACAAAATCCCATTTACATTGTAACGAATCTTCTCTTGCCCCTTTTCTCCTTTATCTCTGTCTTCATCAGCATAAGTTAATACATCAACACTAAATACTTTACTTTGCATTTTTTCTCGTAACTTCCATGAGCAAGAAGAGAGTCGATCTGCCAAACCTATAGCAGATGAAATCATGATGGGTTGATCACCATCAAAAAGGAAACGTGGGGCTTCTTCAACAAAACAAATGCCTATACCTAATTCCAGGTTGGGTAGCTCAGACTTCTTCGCAAACTGATTATTCGCATGAATAATTCTTAGCATTGATCTCGCTAAACCGCAGGCCCTTGCAACAGAAAACCACTTTTCGGGAGTATGCTGATATTCAAGAAAACTCAATATAATTGCATCACCTTCTATAAACACCTTGACTCCGCCGAAGCGCGGAATTATTTCATTAATTGGATTAAAAAAATGAAGACTGAAATAAGAAGCCGGGTTTAGACTTTGTTTTTCCAGCATTTCTGTCACGACAGTTGAGCCTCGAATATCAGCTTTCATAATTGTATGATGGACAATCTTAGCTTCACCTTCCTCAACCTCAATCGCACAAGGCATTTGAAACAAGGTGCTTGCCTGCTTCGACAACTCAATATCACTATCGTCAGTTAATATCGACACGCGATTAAAAATACGGTGTGCGAATCGTGTATATTTCAAATGCAACCTGAAACGGGAAATATCTGTCAGAATATTGACCAAAACATCGTTTAAGTTTTTATTAATACTTACAGAAATTTCTTTTATAGATTGCTTTAGAACTTCTTGCTCTTCATCATTTATGATTCTGCCACCCAAAGCTGGATCTTGAAGGCGCTTAATCGAACACTCACCTGCTAAATATTGACACAAAAGTTTCGGATCAAGTTCTTCGTTAAACACACCCCCCATATCTTTTTAGCCTCATAGGAAGCAATAAAATGTTTGAGTTGCTTTTTCTTTTTCAACAAGCGACCAAATAGTTTAAGAAACTTTTCAAGCGCTTTAATTTGATTTCGGTAGGCTCTAACAGCTTTAGCATCATAGCTTTGCTTTATTTGTGCAATATTTTCACGCAAGGCTTCAATGTCAAACAGATTTTTTATAGTCGATGGTGAATCAAACCAACAAAATTCTTCTATAACTTGTTCACGCATATTAATGGTTGGCCCCAAATAATATTGAATGGCACGCAAACCTCTTAAATCATCATAGACCTCTAACGGTTCTGTCACACTATCTGGATCTACTTTTAGAATTTGAGTCTCTAGTTCAGGTAATTCTTTATACAGTAATTCTTCAATAGATGAATTTACCTCAGGGAATTGACTTTCCTCTAGATCGCCACCCCAAATTATGTAGTGCTCCAACAAGAATTGAGATGAATTTAAATCTCGATTTAACATTAAAACATTAGATAAGAAATCCTGATAATCAATCGCACTAGCACCAAGGTATTGCTCACGAATAATTCTTAGTTGGCGGTATTCTGAACGATGTAAATGTTCAAATATTTGTTTCTTAACCCGGTAAACAATTGAGTTATAGTGCTTACTCATCCATGCAAGTTGATGCTGCACTTTTAACACTTGCATAGAACCTTGATTACGCAAATCTGCAGCTTGCTTCTTAGTGCCAGTAATCTCTGAATTTAATGCAGTAGTGACAGAATCTAAAACAAATTTAGGAATTGAAAATTGCAGAAAGCAAACTTGTTCGGCAGACAGATCTGTTTTTACACGGTGGATAAGAACTGTCATCATGTCTACGTAGCTTTTACTCAAAGGTGAAAAGGCCTTATCCGCATCACCTCGGAATTTCTTTTGATCAGTTTCTCGCCTAATCAATTCAGTGATAAGGACTTTTAAATCTGAACAAAATTGTTTACTCAGCCGGACATCAACATGATAGTTATCAATACCTTTATTTAAGCTGGATATATCCAACTTCCACGCTTGCGGCTTTATTACATCTTTAAAAATATTCTCTGACATATACATACTTCTTTTATCGACTACTGGACTATTACAATGGCAGCATAAAGATAATGCAAGGTTAATCCATATAATGCCTGATAGTTCTCATTTTTCAGCTTCAATACACAAAATAATACTCAGCTATTGCCAAGCTAACTTATCATGCAGATCAACTACTTCGCCTACAATAATCAAAGTCGGTGCTTGCACATTATTAGCTTTGATAATTTCAGGTAAGGTTCGCAACGTACCTATATATATTTTTTGATTAGGTGTGGTGCCCTGTTGGATTAATGCAATGGGAGTCTTACTTGCTCTACCATGTTTAATCAATTGCTCACAAATAAATGGCAAACTAATCAACCCCATGTAAATAACCACTGTTTGACCTTCCTGTACTAAGTTTCCCCAATCTAAATCACATTGATTATTTTTCATATGCCCAGTAACAAAAGTAACAGACTGCGCATAATCACGGTGCGTTAATGGAATCCCGGCGTAAGAGGAGCAACCAGAAGCCGCTGTAATACCTGGCACTACTTGAAATGGAATTTTTGACAATGCCAATTCTTCTATTTCTTCGCCTCCTCGGCCAAAAATAAATGGATCTCCACCCTTAAGGCGCAACACTCTTTTACCTGAATTTGCTAACTTAACTAAAAGTGAACTAATTTCCTCTTGTGGCATTGCATGATTTTGTCTTTGTTTTCCAACATGAATCTTATCAGCATCCTGCCTCGTCATATTTAAAATTTCTTGAGATACCAGTCGATCAAAAAGTACAACATCTGCTTGTTGCATAAGACGCAATGCTTTAAAGGTTAATAAGTCAGGATCGCCAGGGCCTGCTCCAACCAGATATACTTCACCTTGTGAGAATTCTTCAGCATCAAATTCGACTAACATAGACTCGACCATAGCGTCTGCTTGCGTAGTTTTTCCAGCAAGGAATAATTCTGCTACAGGTCCATTAATCACTCTTTCCCAAAAACGCATTCGGCCTGTAAATGAATCAATTTTTATTTTCACCCGAGCTCTATATCCCCCTAAAAAGGAAGTTAATGCACCATAGCCCGAAGGAATAATAGTTTCTAAACGTGATCGCAATAGCCGTGCAAGCACTGGAGAATTACCTCCACTTGATACAGCTATCAACAAGGGTGAGCGATCAACTATAGAAGGAAAAATATAGGTACATAGCGCGGGTTGATCAACCACATTAACAGGGATATTTTTGTTAGCCGCATTTTCAGCAATCTGTTGATTTAACTTTAGATCATTTGTGGCAGCAATAATTAAAATGACGGAATTAATATCGTCACTCTCATATGGGCGAGAAATAATTTTATGCTCACTAGCGCTCAATAACTTTTCAAGTTCGGTGCATACCTCAATAGCAACTAGTTTTATATTGGCGCCAGCGCGTAAAAGAAACTTTGCCTTACGTAACGCTATCTGCCCACCGCCTACCAATAAAACCTGACGGCCTTCTACCTTATAAAATAACGGCAAATAGTCCATTAGGTATTGAGAATTGTCTCTGCTTTACCCATAAATGGCTGCAATACTTCAGGCACGTTGACACTGCCATCAGCATTCTGATAATTCTCCAAAACTGCTAATAAAGTGCGACCAACTGCTAGGCCAGACCCATTCAGCGTATGTACTAATTCAGGCTTCCCACTTTCTGAATTCCTGTAACGAGTCTGCATTCTACGTGCTTGGAAATCACCATAATTACTGCAAGAAGATATTTCACGATAAGTATTTTGCCCAGGTAGCCAGACTTCAATGTCATAAGTGAGTTTCGCACCGAAACCTAGATCACCTGCGCAAAGAATCACCGTTCTATAGGGCAATTCTAGCAACTGCAATACTTTCTCAGCATGGCTTGTTAATTCCTCATGGGCGCGCTCAGAATCACCCGCTTTAACGACTTGGACTAATTCGACTTTTTCAAATTGGTGCTGCCTGATCATACCTCGAGTATCTTTACCATAACTTCCAGCTTCGCTACGAAAACAAGGGGTATGACAGACATATTTCAAAGGCAAGCTGGATTCATCAAGAATTTCATCACGGGCGATGTTAGTGACTGGAACTTCAGCGGTGGGAATCAAGTAATATTCCTGCTCCCCTTCCAGCTTGAACAAATCTTCTTCAAATTTTGGCAATTGACCAGTACCAAACAAGCTTTCTTTGTTAACCATAAACGGCACATAAACTTCCGTATAGTTATGCTCTTCAGAATGAAGGTTTAACATAAACTGGATTAACGCCCGATGTAAGCGCGCAATTTCTCCACGCATTAAGACAAACCGAGATCCGGTTATTTTTACAGCTCGAGCAAAATCTAAAGCTTCACCTCTTTCACCCAGATCTAAATGATCTAATACTTCAAAATCATATTGTCTGGGTTCGCCCCAGCTTCTGATCTCAACATTAGCACTTTCATCTAGACCTTCTGGTACTTTATCGTCAGGTAAATTTGGCACGGCGTGTAAGATTTTGTCAAAGGCTTCTTGAACTTCTGCAAGTGCTTGTTTTTTTTCTTCCAGTTTGATTTTAAAACTTTCTACTTCTTCCAACAGCGGCGCTATATCTTCACCAGCAGCCTTGGCTTTACCTATATTCTTAGACCGAATATTTCGATCGTTCTGAAGCTTTTCAGTGTCTATTTGTAATGATTTACGTTGTTCTTCTAAAGCTCTAATATTGACAATATCCAAGTCAAAACTACGCTTCTTCAATTTTTCAGCGACAGTTTCAAGCTCATTACGAATTAACTTTGGATCTAACATTAAAATTTCTCTCTTAAAAACATACTACGATTAAACTTTCGATATAACTATCTAAATAACTAGCTATCACATTATCAATCTTGTGATGGTTATACCTAACCAGGCAGCCAATATACAGATCACAACGCTACTTATTATATAAATAAAGGCTAATGAAACTTGGCCTTGCTCAATTAAGCCTAGAGCATCTAACGAAAATGTTGAAAAAGTAGTAAATGCGCCAAGAAAGCCAACATTAATCACATTACGCCATTCCAAACCAATATGATTTCTTTCTACCAGCAAAACAAACGCAACACCTATCAATAGTGAACCGGCGACATTAACCATCAAAGTGACATAGGGGAATTGATTCTCGGCCAACTTTGTCCAAGTATTATACATCCAGTATCGGCAAAGCGCGCCTAGGGCGCCACCAAAGGCAACGGCAAAATAAGACATAGACTTTCACTCCAACAATTTTTTAATACAGCTTTGCTTTATGTCAGGCCAAGATATTTTAATTGAACTAGTTTATTTATACCTGAGAAAATCGCTATCTTTATCCAGTTGACGCAGGTAAGCCATCTTTTCTTTTATTTTCGCTTCGAGTCCCCGCTCAGTTGGAAAGTAAAAGTGTTTATCTTTAAGCTCTTCAGGGAAGTAATTTTCACCAGCAATGTAGGCCTCAGGAGTATCATGAGCGTAACGATAGTCTGCTCCATATTCCATGTCCTTCATTAGCCCTGTTGGGGCATTACGAATATGTATTGGCACTTCATGACTCTCACTCTCTTGCACAGTTGCCTTTGCTGCATTGAACGCTTTATAGCTCGCATTGCTCTTTGCCGCGCACGCCATATATATAACTGCTTGTGCGAGCGTTAACTCCCCTTCTGGACTGCCTAGCCTTTCCTGCACATCCCAGGCATTAAGAGCAATAGCAAGAGCCCTTGGATCGGCATTGCCCACGTCTTCGCTGGCCATCCTTACTACACGGCGAGCAATATACAACGGGTCACAACCACCATCGATCATCCGGCATAGCCAATATAACGCAGCATCGGGAGAAGAGCCCCGCACAGCTTTATGCAGAGCGGATATCTGCTCATAAAAAACATCTCCACCCTTATCAAAGCGCCGAGTATCACCCTGAATAATCTGCCCTAATTCCTCATCAGTCAGATTTTTGCTGTTTTCTGCATTGGCGATTTCGCCGGCTAGTTCCAATAAATTTAGCAACCTTCTGGCATCACCATCTGCAGAATGCACTAGAGCTGTTTGTTGCGTGTCTGTCAGAATCAAACCTTGATTGCCTAAACCTCTCTTATTATCAGTCAATGCTTGCTGCAAAATTCCAAGTAAAGATTGATGGCTCAAACTTTTCAATACATACACCCTGGCCCTAGATAAAAGTGCATTATTTAATTCGAAGGAAGGGTTCTCAGTTGTTGCGCCAATAAAAACAAAAGTTCCATCTTCTATGTAGGGTAAAAAAGCATCCTGTTGAGATTTGTTAAAACGATGAACTTCGTCAATAAATAGAATGCACTTTTTACCTTGCTGATCACGGACAAGCTGCGCTTTTTCAATAGCTGCTCTAATGTCTTTAACACCGCTAAGCACTGCTGATAAAGCTTCAAAATGTGATTGCGTCTTATTAGCCAGCATCCGCGCCAAGGTTGTTTTCCCGGTACCAGGAGGTCCCCACAGAATCATTGAATGCGCCTGTCCGCTTTGTAATGCTTCATATAAAGGTTTACCGGGACTTAGAATGTGCTCCTGCCCGATAAATTCATTGAGCTGAAGTGGCCGTAAACGTGCAGCCAGCGGTTGATATGGTTGTTCAGTATTAAATAAAGATTCAGTCACAGGCATGCCCCTACTATCATTATGGCACTGCTTGTCTGCTATCTATGATCTCAATATCGGCAGGAGTTACAAAGCTAAACACAGTAGGGTCAATAGCCGCGTTATTGGTAATATTGGAGAAAGAAAAGCTGGTTAACTGACCGACACTCGACTCAAATTGCATTTGTAAAATATCTGCACCTGAAAAAGTCATGCTAAAGCGCTCATATGAACTAGAAGTAGTCAGCGGTAGTAAAATATACTGCTTAACCTCCGCATCAACATAGCCCATTGATACTTCGTAAGCATCTGCAATTGCTTGTAAATCATCATTAAGCAGCAGGATAGGGTTATTCTCAACATCATCAGGGAAGTCCTGAATACTAACCTGTTCAAGATCAGGCTCGTAATACCACAATGACTCACCATCACTAATCATTAACTCTTCATAGGGGGCTATTACATGCCAGTTAAGCTTGTTTGGTTTTTGCATAACTAATTCAGCCTGTAATGCCTGAATTTGCCTGCCGTCTTGAGAAAGAATTAACTGCTCTACTTCAGCCTGTATTGAAGACGTTTCAGCTAGCGTTGATATCAAGGCTTGCAATGGCGTTGGCTGGGCTTGTAATCAGCACTAAAGGAACAGCTAGATTATTAGAGCACATAAGTTGCTTTTGCTTAAGACATTTATATATGTATATTTTACTTTAATATTCATTATACTTATACTTATTGATATTTTAATACTCATTTTTCTAATCTTGTGGCTGGTGGTGGCGCCAGCACTTCTCGGCTGCCGTTTGCATTCATCTCGGTTACCACGCCCGCCATTTCCATCGTCTCAATCATACGAGCTGCCCTGTTATAGCCTATGCGCAATTTACGCTGCACCGCTGAAATCGAGGCTTTGCGACTCTGTTGTAACAAAATGCACCGCTTCATCATACAGAGCATCACTTCTTCATCCCCTTCACCACCCCCTGTCCGGCTCAAGTCCTGGAATATCAGCGGATGACTCAGAGTAATACTTCAATATAATGCGGCTCTCCACGAGTTTTCCAGTCCGCCACCACCCTATGCACTTCATCATCGTCGACAAAAGCGCCATGCACGCGTGTGGCTACGCCTCCACCAGGCGGCAAAAACAGCATGTCGCCATGCCCAAGCAGCTGTTCTGCACCACCTTCACCCAGAATGGTTCGTAGAATCCACTTTACGATTGCACCATAAACGAAATACGGGTCGGAATGTTTGCCTTGATCAACCCCGTCAGCACATCCACCGATGGGCGCTGTGTTGCTAAGATCAAGTGAATCCCTGCCGCCCGGGCTTTTTGCGCTATTCGCGCAATCAACTCTTCTACTTTTTTACCAACTACCATCATCATATCGGCAAGCTCATCCACAATAACGACAATTACCGGCAGCTCTTCTAGATCTTCCGCACTCTTGTCCGGCTTCATCAAGTAAGGGGTCCGGGTGCCACAAAGGATCAACTGATTGGCTTCCCGCTTTTGCCGCATCACGACTTTCTTGTTGAAGCCCGCCAGGTTACGAACACCTATGCCGACATAAGCTTGTAACGCCTCTCCATCTCAGCCACACTACCAGCGCAGGCCATTTGCCGCGTCTTTCATATCAGTAATGACTGGAGTCAGCAGATGAGGAATACCGTCATACACGGACAATTCCAGCATTTTAGGGTCAATCATAATCAATCGAACTTCTTTAGGGCTAGATTTAAACAAAATACTCAGAGATCATCGCATTGATACCGACGGACTTACCTGAGCCTGTTGTTCCTGCCACCAGCAAGTGAGGCATCTTAGCCAGATCAACCACTACTGGGTTACCACCAATGTCATGGCCCAATGCCATGCTTATCGGCGATTTAGCATTATCGAACTCTTCAGCAGATAAAACCTGGCTTAATTGAATAAGCTCCTTCCTTTCATTCGGGATCTCAATGCCAATTACAGTTTTGCCTGGAATAACCTCCACGATACGCAAACTACTAACAGCCAGGGATCGCGCCAAATCTTTAGCCAATCCAGAAATCCGACTAACTTTAATACCTGGCGCGGGCTGCACTTCGAAACGCGTAATGACGGGGCCAGGATTAATCGCCTCAACTGTTATATCTATGCCAAAATCCTTCAGCTTAATTTCAAGCAATTTCGACATTGCTTCCAGTGCCTCAGTTGAATAACCTGAATTTAAACTTTCAACCCATTCATCAAGCAGAGCAATCGGCGGCAGTTCGCCTACTTCACCCGCACTAAATAGCTTGCCTTGTTTCTCTTTTTGCACACGCTTACTGGGTTCCGGCGCTTTTTTCTTCACTGGAGCTATCTTAATAGGCTTTCGGCTCTTTTCTTTTTCCTTAAAAGTATCCAAAGCCTGCTTACGGCGGCTTATCACGCTTAAGGTTTCTTGTTTTTCTTTACGCTCTTCTCGCCACTTCTCTATAAAGGAGCTCGCTTGTTGCCATGAGCTTAAACAAAGCTTGCCAGTCATATCGACCACACTGATCCACGAAAGACCTGTCGCTAGCGTTATACCAACAAACAAAAAGGTCAGTGAAAGCAAGGTCGAGCCAATCAGATCAAGTACTGGCAGAGTCATCCCTGTCAGCGTACCGCCTAATATTCCACCAGCAGATTCTGGCAACTCGGTAAGAAAGTGCATATTTGCGAGTGCAGTAGCGCCAATCAGGGTTAATAAAAATCCAACAGTACGCAAAGCAAACATTGACCAAGAAAAAATCTCAATCTGCTTACGCTCCCGAAACAAAACAAAGGCTCTGTAAGCCAGCATTATAGGAATAAGGTAAGAAAGGTATCCAAATAGAATCAATAGAACATCTGCAATCCAGGCGCCACTTGCACCGACATCATTAGCTATATTATTGGGATCTCCTGTACGAGACCAACCAGGATCTTCTGGCGAATAAGAAAAAAGGGCGAGAAATAGATAAATCGCTAAAGCCAGTAAAACCAGCAATAGGCCTTCTTTCAGCAATATGCTCTGCATGCTTCTGTCTACTTCAGGTGTTGCTGCTTTCTTCATTCGAGATTTAGCCGTATCCAAAAGGTCGCCTTATTTATTTAAAATGGCATATCTAGCGGTCGTATGATAATAAATTATCCATATAAGGGATACATCTACTTATTTAAATATGAATATCCCCTCTTTTTTCTGCTAATATTCAGCCTTATTTTTCAGCTAGCAATGAGACCTTAGTACTATGAGTGAAGTACAGCATCACCGCTTGATCATTTTAGGATCAGGCCCAGCAGGATATACAGCAGCAGTATACGCAGCTCGTGCAAATCTAAAACCTGTCATGATCACTGGCATGCAGCAAGGTGGCCAGTTAACAACAACTACTGATGTCGATAATTGGCCTGGTGATGTTGAAGGACTGCAAGGTCCAGACTTAATGGAAAGGATGAAGAATCATTCAGAACGCTTTGATACTAATATAATTTTTGATAATATAGAGTCAACTGATTTAAGTCAAAAACCATTCCACCTAACTGGAAGCGTCAACCAATATACTTGCGATGCTTTGATCATTGCAACGGGAGCTTCTGCGCAATACTTAGGACTAGAATCTGAAGAGTTATACATGGGTAGTGGCGTCAGTGCCTGCGCCACCTGTGATGGTTTTTTCTATAAAGAACAGAAAGTCGCGGTCATTGGTGGAGGTAATACAGCGGTTGAAGAAGCCTTGTACCTATCTAATATCGCTAGTGAAGTAGTATTAGTTCACCGTAGAGACAGCCTTAGAGCGGAAAAAATACTACAAGATAAGCTCTTCGATAAAGTCGAAAACGGAAATATTCGTATTGAATGGAACCACACCCTTGAAGAAATACTAGGCGAAAACGGTGAAGTAACTAGTATGCGCATAAAGAATACCCTCACAGATGAGGCCCAGGAAATTGTATTAAGCGCTGTATTCATCGCCGTTGGACATAAACCAAATTCAGACATTTTTCAGGGGCAACTGGAAATGCAAGATGGTTACCTGAAAATATTCTCTGGGACATCTGGAAATGCTACTCAAACGAGCATATCCGGAGTGTTTGCTGCTGGAGATATAGCAGATCACATCTATCGCCAAGCCGTTACCTCCGCTGGGTTCGGCTGCATGGCCGCCCTAGATGCTGAAAAGTACCTGGATAACGCTGGAAAATAGTTTCTTCAGGAGCTTTTATGCATGAGCCATATTGGCTGAAGCAGGACGATCTAAGCTTTCCAGACCCAGAGAACGCCTTAACAGAACCTAATGGACTATTAGCTGTAGGTGGTGATCTTAGCCTTGAACGGCTTTTGTCCGCCTATAAGTTGGGTATTTTCCCTTGGTATGAAGATGGCCAACCTATTCTGTGGTGGTCTCCTGACCCACGCATGGTAGTGTTTCCTGATGAATTGCATATCTCTAAAAGCCTGAAAAAGATAATTAACAGAAAAGTATTTAAAGTTAGCTTTAATCAAAACTTCCCAGCAGTCATCTTAGCCTGCGCAAATCAGCGCAGTAAAAACCGCGATGGCACCTGGATAACAGACGAAATCCAACAAGCTTACATACATTTACATCAGGCTGGCTGGGCACATTCTGTAGAAGTTTGGGACGATAACAACCTAGTGGGAGGCTTATACGGGATTGCTCTTGGTAAAATCTTTTTTGGCGAATCAATGTTTAACGAACAAAACAATGCCTCCAAGGTAGCATTCGTGTATTTGACGCAAAACCTGAAAAATCAAAACTTTAAACTGATTGATTGCCAAGTTAGTAGCGAACATTTAGCCAGTTTAGGTGCCAAAGAGATTAGGCGTGAAAAATTTATGCAACATCTGCAAGAAAACTTAAACTTAAACTTAAAAACGGCATTTTCTGCCAAAGAGCACAAGCAGTAGAATAGAGTCATGACATCCCTGAAAAATATAAAACTTTACACGACTAGTGAACATGATTGTAGCTACCTTCCTGATAAGAAGGCTAAAACTATTTTTGTTGATCCTGAATTCATAATCGACAAAGAGTTCCATACCCGACTCAATGAAATCGGTTTTCGAAGAAGTGGCGCTCACCTATATAGACCTCATTGCGACAATTGCGAACAATGCATCCCCAGTCGAGTATTAGTAAATGAATTTAATCCGGGACAACGCTTTCGTAGAGTGCTGAACAAAAATAAAGACTTAATAGTTAACCCGGTTAATTCAATTGCTACAGAAGAGCATTTCAATCTCTACAAAGACTACATAAATGCCCGCCATAGTGATGGTGATATGCACCCTCCTTCACGCGAACAATATCAATCATTCTTACTAACCAAACGTGAAGATACTCTTTACCTTGAAATGCGTCATAAGGATATTTTAGTCGGAGTAATGATTTGCGATCGTTTACTTAATGCTCTTTCTTCAGTCTTTACCTTTTTTGACCCAACTCTAGAAAAAAGATCTTTGGGGACTTTTGCTATTCTCTGGCAAATTAAAGTTGCCAAGCGCCTTCAACTTTCTCATTTATATTTAGGTTACTGGATACCCGATTGCCAAAAAATGAACTACAAAAGCCAATTTAAACCACTTGAATTACTATACCCCGGCGGCTGGACTAGACAATAAATCTTTAGAAACTTTGCCAATCAGGCATATTTCAGGCAAAATGCGGCGCTTTCACAACAAGTATCAATAATAAGCACTACGAGGATTGCATGGCAAAAGAAGACCAAATTGAGATGGAAGGAGAAGTTATTGATACTCTTCCTAATACCATGTTTCGAGTCCAACTAGAAAATGGCCACGTGGTGACAGCGCATATCTCTGGCAAAATGCGTAAAAACTATATTCGCATATTGACGGGCGACAAAGTCACCGTTGAATTAACGCCTTATGACCTAAGCAAAGGGCGTATTACCTACCGAGCACGCTAAGTCTTAGAAGCCTAGAAAAGTCTAAAGCAATACAATAAAACCCTCTAAAAATAATAGTTAAGCTTCTTGGCTTTCCTGTTGCTTATCTTTGGTTTTTTTAGCTGACTTATTTGCCTTTATTTCAAGGCATAAGCGATCATTCTCAACTGAAATATGGACATCACCCCCATGCATCAACTTGCCAAAAAGAATATCTTCAGCGAGAGGTTTTTTGATTTCAGCCTGGATCAATCTTAGCATCGGCCTCGCCCCCATTTTCTTGTCATAGCCATGCTCGACAAACCAGTCGATAGCTTCATCATCAACATGCAGAGAAACTTGTTTATCATCGAGCCGTACTTGCAGCTCCATCAAGAACTTATCGACAACAGTCCTGATCACCTTGTTATCAAGCGGTTCGAATTGAACGATGGCATCTAAACGATTTCGGAATTCTGGAGTAAATACTTTTTTAAGTAACTCCATACCATCCAAACTATGATCTTGTTGGGCAAAGCCTATTGAATTACGACTCATTTCTTGCGCACCTGCGTTGGTAGTCATAATTAAAACGACATTACGGAAGTCAGTTTGACGGCCATTATTATCAGTAAGCTTGCCGTGATCCATCACCTGCAATAACAGATTAAAAACATCGGGGTGAGCTTTTTCAATTTCATCAAGTAGGACAACACAATGTGGATGTTTATTGACCGCCTCTGTAAGCAAACCGCCCTGATCAAAACCAACATAGCCCGGAGGGGCTCCAATTAAACGTGAAACTGTATGACGCTCCATATATTCGGACATATCATATCGAATTAGTTCAACACCCAGAATCCCGGCAAGTTGTTTGCTAACCTCAGTTTTACCAACGCCTGTTGGTCCCGCAAACAAATAAGAGCCTATAGGTTTCTCCCCTTCCTTGAGCCCAGCTCTCGACAGCTTGATAGAGGCTGCCAATGCTTCTATCGCAGGATCCTGACCGAATACTACTAATTTAAGATTTTTCTCAAGGTCTTTAAGTAAGGTTTTATCTGAAGCAGAAACATTTTTTGCCGGAATACGAGCAATTTGCGATACAACTTTTTCAATATCGCTGACTTGAATTATTTTTTTCCGCTTACTAGCAGGCTGTAAATTTTGATAAGCGCCAGCTTCATCAATCACATCAATGGCTTTATCGGGCATAAAACGATCATTAATGTAACGACCAGCAAGTTCTGCCGCGGCTTTTAAAGCATTATTGGTATAACGCAATTTATGATGTTCTTCATATCGCGTTTTTAGCCCTTTTAGTATTTGATAAGTAGTATCAATATCTGGCTCTGTGACGTCAATTTTCTGGAAGCGTCGAGACAGGGCTCGATCTTTTTCAAATATTCCACGATATTCCTGGTAGGTAGTTGATCCAATACAACGCAAGCTACCCGTGGTTAACAAAGGTTTAAGCAAGTTCGATGCATCCATTACACCGCCAGATGCAGCACCTGCTCCAATAATGGTGTGGATTTCATCAATGAATAAAATAGCATGTTCATCCTTGGTTAACTCAGCTAATAACGCTTTAAAGCGCTTTTCAAAATCTCCACGATATTTCGTTCCAGCTAGTAATGCGCCCATATCCAAGGAGTACACAGTGCTTTCACTTAAAACTTCTGGAACTTCCCCGTC
The DNA here is from genome assembly GCA_943789335.1 of uncultured Pseudomonadales bacterium. Taxonomy (GTDB): domain Bacteria; phylum Pseudomonadota; class Gammaproteobacteria; order Pseudomonadales; family Pseudohongiellaceae; genus UBA5109. Next base: position 54,691 of record CALSTS010000010.1, read on the forward strand.
AACAATTTGTTTTGCCAAGCCTTCAGCTATTGCAGTTTTACCAACACCAGACTCTCCGACAAACAAAGGGTTATTTTTTCTCCGACGCGATAAAACTTGTACCAACCTTTCTATTTCAGCCGAGCGACCTATTAAAGGGTCAATTTTGCCTTGGCTTGCCAGTTCGTTTAAGTTTTGAGCATAACTTTCCAGTGGGCCAGCATCAGCTTCTTGATTTTGAGTATCAGAATTTATTCCTGTACTCTCATCATGCCCTAAGCCTGGCTTTTCAGCTGAACCATGCGTAATAAAATTAACAACCTGACCACGAGTAACTCCTTGTTTATTCATGAAATAAACTGCATGGCTCTCTTTTTCGCTGAAAATAGCTACTAGCACATTAGCGCCACTCACTTCTTGCCGCCCAGAAGATTGCACATGAAATACTGCTCTTTGCATTGCTCTTTGGAAACTTAGGGTCTGCTGGATATCTTTATTCTCTGAAGGCTCATCGACTAAAGTCGGCACATAAAGTTCTAGATGCTGCTCGAGATCTGATCTAAGCTCATCTATATTAATATGACAAGCCAATAAAATTTCACTCGCAGCAGGATCGTCCAAAAGTGCTAAAAGCAAATGTTCCAGAGTTAAAAACTCATAGCGTTTCTGCCTAGCTTCTTTAAAGGCCCTATTTAAAGTGAATTCCAACTCTTTATTAAACATAAAATAAACTCTTCTTAATCTTGCGTATTTCAAGCATTAATTTAATTTCTGATACCAGCTTTAATGGTCATCATCAATTTCTATATCACAGAGCAATGGATGCTCAGATTCACGTGCATATTCATTGACAAGAACTGCTTTAGTCTCAGCAATTTCTTTGGGGAAAACACCGCAAACTCCTTTCCCCTCTGTATGAACTTTCAACATTACTGCAGTAGCCGACTCAACACTCATGGTGAAAAACTTACACAAAATATTAACCACAAACTCCATTGGAGTGTAATCGTCGTTAAGCAGGATTACCCGATAAAGCGGTGGAGGCTTTAGCTTCAACTCTTCCGGTGCCAAAGCTTCACTGATTATACCTTCACGCTCAGCATCCTTATCGCCGGATAGCACTTCTCCAAGCGGGGTTGCATCATAAATATTTAATTTTTTCTCAAGATTCATTGACTGCATTACAATTTCAAAATGGACAATAAAAGATATTTTCGGAACACAAAGCGATAGAATTTAATCACCGACTAAAACTATATCATGCTTCATTATACAACGACGCGCTTTCGCGCAAAAAAACTTCTTACTTAGTTAAATAGTGGCAAGATTTTATTTTTCAAGATTTTTGCACATTTAAAATTGACTTGTTTTATAAAAGGGTTTATATCTCAGAGGGCTTGATTGCCTATAAAAAAATAATTCGGGTGGGAGAGTCTGAATGAGTACTGGTCAAGTTAAATGGTTTAATAATGCAAAGGGTTTTGGTTTTATCTTACCAGATGATGGAGGTAGTGATTTATTTGCGCATTATTCCTCTATAGGGATGGAAGGTTACAAAACTCTGAAAGCTGGTCAGATGGTTTCATTTGATATTGTTGAAGGCCCTAAAGGCCTGCACGCGGCAAATATTATAGCCTTAGATGATCCTGATGTGCCTCAGCAAGCTGCAAGTGATGCTGAACAAACTGACAGTGCAAGCAACGAGGATACTGAAAGTATTGAAACTACTGAAAGTACTGAAACTACTGAAACTACTGAAACTACTGAAAGTACTGAAACTACTGAAAGTATTGAAGCTGATAACACTGAGACTGAGAGCGCTGAAGATGAAGATCCTGGGTTCGATACTGACAATTCAAATAGTGCAGAAGACTCCACCAAAGACGCTTAAGCTTATTTGCTATATATCTACACTTATTCTGAGACAATAAGTAGTTTGAACTACTTAAGTAATGACGCTGTTTGATTAAAATACAGCAAAACTACAATCTTCTGTTACTCTCCTTCATGTCTTGAGATAATAAGCTCTGTGCAAATTTAATCTGATACCTATTTAAAATGTCTGATCTTGTTTTATTTAACAAGCCTTATAATGTGCTTTCTCAATTTACTGACACTAATTCTGCTGAGCAATTATCTCAGACCCTAGCTACATATATAGACTTACCCAATGTATATCCTGCTGGCAGGCTTGATAAAGATTCTGAGGGCTTATTATTATTAACAAATGATGGTCAACTACAGGATCATATTGCCAATCCCAAAATGAAAATGCCAAAAAGTTACTGGGTACAGATAGAAGGGCAAATCAGCCCTGAAGCTCTTGCTCAATTACATACAGGTGTGAAATTAAAAGATGGTATGAGCAAGCCCGCAATTGCAGAAATAATATCGGAGCCTGATATCTGGCCAAGAATACCGCCTATCAGAGAGCGTAAAAATATCCCGACATCATGGATTAACTTAACAATTCGTGAAGGTCGCAACCGTCAAGTAAGAAGAATGACAGCAGCGACCGGTTTTCCTACTTTGCGTTTGATACGTCATCAAATAGGAGAATGGCAGTTAAACGATTTACTGCCTGGTGACTATCGCTTACTCAAGGTTTAATCAGACTTTAAAATGCCCAATGACGAAAACCATATCAAGCCTGCTAATTTAAGCTGGGATGCTGCTGGCAACCCTTACTCTGAGGATTATCAGGATATTTATTATTCTAAAGCTAATGCACTTGCAGAAAGCTCTTATATTTTTCTGGAAGCCAATAATTTTGCCGAACGCTGGAATAAACTGGACGGCAATAACTTTATTATAGCTGAATGCGGTTTTGGTGGAGGTCTCAATTTTTTAAATACATGCAAGTTCTGGTGTGAAAGCAAGCCTACAAATTCAACACTTTATTATCTTGCCTGTGAATTAAACCCATTCAACAAAAGTGACTTAACTCGATTACATAAACAATACCCTGAACTTTCACCTTATGCTGATTGCTTAATTCAAGACTACCCTCCTCTCCATTCAGGGATACATAGCATAAATTTAAACTTTGGAAACCACCACGTGGTTTTAATTCTTATGCTAGGTAATGCAAAAAGCATGCTTGAGCAAGTTTGGCAAACTTATGGTTTTCGTATTGATGCTTGGTACCTTGATGGCTTTTCACCTGCGCTAAATGCCGATATGTGGGATGAAGAACTATGCTCTATTATCGCCGACTTAAGTAAAACTGGAACAACACTCAGTACTTATAGCGCTGCTGGCCTTATAAAAAACTCACTGAAGCAAAATAATTTCAGTATTAAAAGAAAATCTGGATTTGCTCAAAAAAGACATATGCTAGTTGCTGAGTACAATCCTGCGGACAAACTACAAAAAAAGTTGCAACAGGGATGGTTTCAATTACCTGAAACAAAATACTCTAATAAAAGCGCTATCGTTATCGGTGGAGGACTAGCTGGCTGCTCAACGGCCTCTGAACTTGCAAAAACTGGTTGGCAAATAACACTCATTGAGCGTGAGCCTAAAATTGCCAGCAAAGCTTCTGGTAACCCTCGAGGCATAGTGTATTGCAAAATCTCTGATAGCCCTGATGACACTGCAGATTACTATCTAGCATCATACCTTTTTGCCTTACAGCATTATCAGCAAATTTCTAAAACTAACTCTATCGATTGGCAGTCCTGTGGCCTATTACAAGTCGCTCATGATAAACGTGAACAAAAACGTCAGGCTCAAACCATGAAAAAGTTTAAAGATACTCATTTTATTGAAAATCTTAACGCACAAACAGCAAGTAAATTATCTGGAATAGAACTAGTCAATGGCGGTTTATTTTTCCCTGAAGGCGCTCTTTTAAATCCACAAGCACTTTGCCAAGCCTATACTCTGCATAACAATATTAACTGCATTACCAATACAGAAGTACTGAAACTCACGTTTAAAAACAAGGTCTGGCTTGTGGAGAATACTCAAGGGAAAATAGCTCAAGCACCAGTAGTGATCATTGCAAACAGCCATGATGCTCTTAACTTTAAGCAAACACAGCATTACCCTTTGCTGCAAAATTTTGGCCAAATAGATGAGTATCCGTCAACTAAACTCAGTAGCACCTTATCTTGTATTATTTGTGCTAAAGGGTATATTTCACCCGCAAATGCTAAAAAACATTTTATAGGTGGAATTACAAAATCGACTGAACCAATGCTTAGTGATATCGATGAGATAGTTGAACAAAATCTGGAATTTACAAGAACTATCAACCCGCAACTAACAGAAGAACTTAAAAAACTAGGCCCCAGTAAAAGCCGAAGTGGTAGCCGTTGTAGTAGTCCGGACTATTTACCCATCACAGGGCCTGTGGAAAACAATATTAGCTGCCGTAGAATTTACAAAGCGTTAAATCGAAATGCAAAAAAGAAAGTATCGCAAACCCCTGAATATGTACCAGGTTTATATATAAACGTAGCTCATGGTTCACATGGCTTAACCAGCACGCCAATAATAGCCAACTATCTAGCCAGCCTTATCAATCACTCACCACTAGCTTTATCAAATGCAAGCATTAACTGCCTGCTTCCACTGAGGTTTTTAATACGTGATTTAAAAAAACAACGGCTATGATTGATTATAAAAAGCTGTAAGAACTTGAAATAAATATTCTGTATCCCTGCTGCCGGCAAGTTCACGAATGGAATGCATAGCAAAGCTTGGCACACCAACATCCACAGTTTTAAGGCCAAGCTCTGCAGACATTATAGGTCCAATAGTTGAACCACAAGCCATATCACTGCGCACAACAAAGCTTTGTAAAGGAACGCCTATTTCTTCACAAAGAGACGTCAGCATCGCTCCAGTTTCACTGTTACTTGCATATCGTTGGTTAGCATTTATTTTTAATACTGGCCCTTGATTTAATATTGGGCCATGTTGCTGGTCATGTTTATCCGGAAAGTTGGGGTGGATCCCATGCGCATTATCCACTGAAATTAGCACTGAATTATTTAATAATCGGCGTTTTGCTTGTTGAATTTTTTCAATACTTTCAGCAACCAAACTTTCATTGATTCTTTCTAAAACAGCCTCTAAAAAAGTGCCTGCAGCACCAGAAGCCGACACACTTCCAACTTCTTCATGATCTGAGCATATTAAAAGCGCTGGCTGTTTTTGATCGCTAGTGAGTAGTGCTTGTAAGCCGATATAACAACTTAATAAATTGTCCAGCCTGGCGCTAGCAATAAAATCGTTTGCCACACCAATTAAGGATGGTTGCTGGCTATCATAAAAACTCAACTCATAACTTAATATTTTTTCAGCATCATTAAGTGCTAAATTTTCATGCAAAAAGCTCAATAACAAAGCATTGAAATCGAAAGTTTTACTTGCGCCTAATTGCAGTAGGATAGGTGCCAAATGGTTTTGCTTATTTATAGAATGATTTTCGTTTGCTTCACGATCAAGGTGAATAGCCAAACTAGGGATACTTGCTATGGCTCTTTCAAAATTGATCAAACAAGAAGCTAATTCACCATTGCTTTGCTTATAGTGCACCCGCCCGGCCAAAGAAAGGTCACGATCAAACCAGGGATTTAATAAAACGCCACCATATACTTCAACTCCCGTTTGCGCATATCCTTTATTTGATAATGAGGCTTGTGGTTTTACTTTCAAACAAGGGCTATCTGTATGCGCCCCAATCATTTTAAACCCAAGGTCTTGCAAGTTCTCTTTTCCAGTTCTAAAAGCAATTAAAGAAGATGAATTGCGGCAGACAAAATAAGCTTGTTCAGGTTTCAACTGCCAATCATCACTTTCATTAAGTTGATGATAACCGGCTTCTTGCAGTCGTTTACTTAGATTTTCAACGACATGAAAAGGTGTCGGTGAGGCTTGTATGAAATCACACAAGCCTGCATTTATATCTTTTAAATCCGACATTATAAAAATTTATCGATATTTTGTTAGTTAATACCTAGGAGCTCAACATCAAAAATTAGTGCAGAATAAGGAGGTATAGGGCCAGCACCTTGTGCACCGTAAGCCAATTCAGAAGGTATAAAGAATCGATATTTGTCGCCTACTTTCATTAGCTGTAAACCTTCAGTCCAACCAGGAATGACGCCATTAAGAGGGAATGAAATAGGCTCCCCTCTATCAACTGAGCTATCAAAGACACTGCCATCTATCATTGTGCCATGATAATGCACTTCGACTTCATCTGTAGCCAAGGGCATTGGGGCATTGGCGTCAGAACCATTTTCAAGCACTAGATACTGCAAGCCTGATGATGTCGTTACAACACCTGGTTGCATGGCATTATCATTTAAAAAGCTCTCTCCTTCCTCAGCCATCCCAGCAAGCTGCTCTTGGGCACGCTGCTCCATTAGCACGCTATATTGTTCCAAAGCGGCAATAATTTCCTCATCACTCATTTGGATAGAGTCATCTATTGCATCGCGGATCCCCTGCATCAAGGCTGCATTGTCTACATCATCACCCAAAATGCCTTGACTGGCTAAATTAAGACCAATATTTACACCAATACTATAACCCGTTCTTGACTCAGTATTTTCAAGATCCAGGCCTTGAGCAAAAAGTGAAGTGCCACCTAAAAAACTTAAAAGAATTATTAAAATTGTTTTGGTAACTCTCACTTTGACGAAACTTTTCATTGTATTATCCCCTGCTTGTTATCTGGTCGTTGCTTTCAGCTTACAAAAAGATCAATATTACCGAGACTTAGTATGAATTACTACTGCCCTAGGGCCAGACACTGATGATAAAAAAAATAATTTATTCTTTATTTTTAACATTACTACTAAATGCCTGTAGTTTTAATCCATACGCAATTTCTGTGAATAATAATGTTTTATATTCACCTTCAGGAATTATTATTGAGGAGGTAGTGGAAGACCCTGGCTTACAAGGCTGTATTAATAACTATTTGAATGATAATCCTGATGCCCGCCTAGAGACTATTTCTCAACTCTCCTGTACTGACGCCGGCATTAGCTCCTTGCTTGGACTCGATAACATTCCTAACCTAAATTTATTAGATGTAAGCAATAATCTAATAATCGACTTGAGTCCAGTAATTTACCTTGAGGATTTACGAGTATTAAGAATTGCCAATAATGCAGTGCGTAACATTAATACTCTCTCTAACCTGAGTTTGTTGAATTTTATAGATCTTAGTGGCAATGACCAAATTCCTTGTCGACAGCTTGACCAATTAGAAAGCAAATTAGGAAGCTCTTTAAGGCGGCCGTTTAACTGTAATTAAATTTAAATCAGATTCAATCGATATTTATTTTTAAATGGCACCTACGGGATTGCCACTATGAAAACGAAATTCACTATCTGGTTTTGTAATCAGTTCTGCCTCCCTCTCAGCAAAAAAGACTACTCTCTTGCTTATATCTTCATCCGCATATAATGTAGCCAAGTAGAGATAATCTTCAAAGTGTCTTGCTTCTGAACGGAGTAAAGATAGATAGAACTTTTGTAAGTCAGCGTCGAGTTTCGGAGCTAGCTTGGCAAAGCGCTCACAAGACCTAGCCTCAACAAATGCACCCACAATAAGGGTATCTACTAATCTTGCAGGCTCATGGGTCCTAATGTCTTGTCTTAAAGAGGAGGCATAGCGAGATGCCCCGATGTGCTCATATTTCACACCCTTCTCTTCCATGATTTTTACAACCTGCTCGAAATGCAATAATTCTTCTCGAGCCAATTGAGACATCTTCTGCAGCAGTTGAGCGCGATCAACGTAACGGTACATTAGATTCATTGCTGTCGCTGCTGCTTTTTTTTCGCAATTAGCATGATCAATGAGTAGTATTTGCTGATTCTCTAGTGCAGCTTCCACCCAGGCTGTTGGTGTTTGGCAAGACAAGAAACTATATAACTTGGACATTGCACTAGTCATCATTATTGGATTCGCTATTTAAAGCATCAACTCCATCGCCTTTCTCATCGTTACTTGTGCCACTATCACTGCCAAGCAGTTCTTCATCTAGCAATTTACTAGGAATTTTCTTGCTGGTCCGAGCGCCCAATTCCTGTAATTTCTGCACACTATTAACTAAATTGCCATGCCCTGTTTGCAACCTGTTATAAGCCGTATCAAATGACCGCTGCGCTTTATCGATCGACGTGCCAAGTTCATCTAAACTTTGAAGAAATAATACAAATTTGTCGTATAACTTCCCAGCACTTTTGGCTATTTCCATAGCATTGTTATTTTGCTGCTCATAACGCCAGATATTCTGAATCGTTCTTAATGTGGCTAGCAGTGTAGAAGGACAGACTATGACAATGTTTTTTTCAAATGCGTCTATGAATAACTTTTCATCATGCTGAACTGCCAAAGTAAAAGCTGCTTCAATCGGTAAAAACATCATGACGAAATCAAGATTTCTAATGCCTTCCAGATTTTGATAGTTTTTCTCAGACAAACCCTTAATGTGTGCCCTAATTGAGCTTAGATGCTGTTTTAAATATAACTCACTTTGTTTTTCGTCTTCTTCACTACTGTATTTTTCATATGCACTTAATGAAACTTTTGAATCAATAATTATGTCTTTATTTTCAGGCAATCGTACAATAACATCTGGTTGTTTAGTCTTACCTTCTGCATCTTTTAAACTAACCTGCACTTCATATTCGCTACCCTTTTTCAGTCCAGATTTTTCCAATACTCGCTCAAGAATAAACTCACCCCATACTCCCTGCGTTTTACTCTCGCCTTTCAAGGCATTGGTTAAATTCAGAGTTTCCTGACTAATTTGAACATTAGCTTTTTGTAATTCTTTGATTTGTTGCTCGAGTGAAAAACGTTGCTTGGATTCTTTGTCATAAGTGTCATCTACTTTTTTCTCAAATCCTTGGATTTTTTCACTTAAAGGTTTTAGTATATTTTCAATATTTTGTTTATTACTCTCAGTAAAAGATTTACTTTTTTGCTCAAGAATCTCATTAGCTAAATTTTTAAATTCAGCGGTCATAAGCAGCCTGGAATCTTCCAGAGACTTTAATTTTTCTAAGTGATTATTTTGCTCTTCTTGAAGCAATGTTTGTTGGCGACTTAATTCAACTTTCAAATCAGTGGCCAGATTGCGTTCTTGATCTAACTTTTCTTGAAGATTTATATTTTTTTTGAAAAAAAATGTAAGTGCCGCCAAGCACAATAGAAGCAGTAGAAATAACAGGAGTAATACAATTTGTAGAGCAGGCATTAAAACTCCTGTTATTAAAAAGTAGGCTTAATTTAGATCGATACCTAAGCGTTTACCAACTTCCTTATAGGTTTCAATAACATCACCTAAATTTTGCCGAAAACGATCTTTATCCATTTTGTTACGAGTAGACTTATCCCATATGCGACAACCATCTGGGCTGAATTCATCCCCTAAAGTAATTTCGCCATTTGAAAGGCCAAATTCCAATTTGTAATCAACTAATAGCATGCCGGCTTCAAGAAAAAAATCTTTCAATATAGTGTTAACTTTCATTGTCAGCTCTTTCATTGCTTCAATATGTTTCGCCTCAGCCCAACCAAAAGAAATAATATGAAAATCATTAATCATGGGGTCATGCATCTCGTCATTCTTTAAGAAAAACTCAAAAGTCGGAGGATCTATGCTGATGCCTTCTTCTATTCCATAACGCTTACAAAGGCTACCTGCTGCATAGTTTCTCACCACGCACTCAACTGGAATCATATCGAGTTTTTTAACCAAAGAGTCAGTATCTGACAAGCGCTTTACAAAATGAGTTGGGATTCCCTCTGACTCAAGTTTTTCCATAATATAGGCATTAAAAATATTATTAACTTTGCCTTTGTCTGATAATTGCTCAACCCTTTCCCCATCAAATGCGGAAGTATCATCACGAAAATGCAGTATAAATAATTCGGGGTCATCGGTACGATAGACTGATTTGGCTTTTCCTGAATAAAGTTCTTCACCCATTTGCATTAAAATGTCACTCCACTTCCAACTAATTTCTGATTGTAAGGTCTTAGATAGGATTTATTAGATTAAATTTCGTATTGTTTCTATCAAGCTATTAATACTTTCTATATCTTGCTGCTCTTGCAAACTTAGAGCTTCTTCAGTGATGTCCTCCGAATAAGAGTCATTCACAATATCGATCATTCTTAATGCAACTACTTCAATGCCATCTTCAGTTTGAACTACAAAAACACCAAATGGTATTGTTTCTCTGCGTTGAGCTGACGAGATTAAACGACTTATGAAACCCGGGTCTTCTTCTACATCTGTTTCGCCATAACGAACTGAAAATAATCCTTCATCTACATTCTCTTCGATAATTTCAATCTCAGCGCGATCTAGTGCTCTACCAACAGCAGCCCAGCTACGATCAAATTCAGCCCTAAGATGAAGCATATTAATTCCACCTTCAGTGAGCATTGTCGCTCTGCCTTCTGAAGCAACATTACCTGCCAAGAAAGATACTGTTGAAGCCTGATAATTTCTCATTTCATTGGCAAGATAAACTGATATTTCACTTAAAATATCAGACGCATAATCAGGATCCATAGATTGTTCAGGCCAATTAACTCGCTCACTTACCTCCGCATTTTGCGGCAAGGAAATCTGAATCAAGCTTATTTCAGAGCTTTCGTTCTGAAAGCCTGATTCTACTATTACTCTAAACTTTACTTGAGTTACGTTATTACCATCTTCAACAAACCAAATTGTATCAAGCAATCCGTTGGCTGGATTTTCCAGAGCCAATTCAATGTCTCTTTCAAGCCAATACTGTCTAACTCTTGGCCAAACTTGACTAACACTGGCATCAACTACCGCCCAGCTCTTCTCGTCCATGCTTTGAACCACTACCGAACGATCAGGGTCTCTTTGCAATGGCCGCGGTCTTGGCGCTTGGATTAAGGACTCACCTGCTGTGCTATTTACATCTGGAATCACTAATAAATCATCAATAATGTAGGAGTCCATAGTGTCGGGGACAACAATTCGAGGGATTGATTCAGCTTCAAGATAGTCTCCTTGACGATCCCGGAAAAATCCTTCTTCGCCAAAAAACTCAAGGCCTAGCATGCTGCATGCTGACAAGCCACTTAGCATCGTTAAAGTGCCAAAAATTTTTACTACTTTAAGGGTTCGCATATACCTTTTTCTAACCTTTTAAGGGCTAATCTATGGGGTCTAAATAATACCGGCTTGTTCTAAAGTTGTACGAAAATAATCATGATACATTTCATTCAAAACTGTAAGAGGCAGACGAATACCAGGTCCAATTTTCCCCATTACATGCAAGGCCCATTTTGCCGGTATAGGGTTAGACTCCAAAAAAAGACATTTATTCAAAATAGCTAAACTTTCATTAAGCGGACCAGCATTTCCTTTATCACCAGCAATAGCATAACGACAAAGGTCATGCATAATTTTTGGAACAATATTAGCCGTAACTGAAATACAACCTTGTGCACCAAGCAGCATTAATGCCATAGCTGTAGGGTCATCGCCACTATAAACTTGAAAGTCATCAGCCTGGCATAATTCAATAACTTCCTTACCACGCGTAATATCACCCGTTGCTTCTTTAACACCAATAATATTCTTAACCTTGGAAAGCTCTTTAATAGTCTTTGGCAACATATCACAAGCAGTTCTAGCGGGCACATTATATAAAATCTGAGGAATATCAACAGCTTCAGCAATTGCTGTATGGTGTGCAACAAGGCCTAGTTGTGTCGGCTTGTTATAATAAGGCGTCACTAAAAGACAAGCATCTGCACCTGAATCTTTTGCGGCCTGAGTTAATTCGATGGCTTCTCTTGTTGAATTTGCACCAGTTCCAGCAATAACTGGTATTCGGCCATTAACAGTTTTAACCACATGATCAACAACAGCAGAGTTTTCTTCCATAGACAAGGTCGGTGACTCGCCTGTAGTGCCAACGGCCACTATGCCATCAGTCCCTTCATCAATGTGCCATTCAAGCAATTGATCTAGGGTAGGCAGATCGATTTCACCATTTTTAGTCATTGGCGTAACCAACGCTACAATACTGCCTTTAATCATTCTGCCCCCATAAGGAAATAAATTTTTGGATCAAACGAAACGGAGGATTTTATCGTAAGTACCTGCAAGATAATAGAAAGACTCTTGCTTTGACTGATAATCATCAAGATTTATCTACTACGATTTGATGCACTGGCCAAGCACGGATGATTGCCTTTAAAAAAGTTGCTAATGGAATCGCAAAAAAGACTCCCCAAAAGCCCCAAATCCCACCAAAAACCAAAATAGCAGCGATAATGGCTAGTGGATGTAAATTAACCGTTTCCGAAAAAATAAGCGGCACCAATAAATTACCATCTAGCATCTGCAAAACTGCATAGGCAATCATTACCTGATATAAATCTGAACCTATACCCCATTGAAATAATCCAGCCAAGAAAACAGGGATGGCGATAACAGTTGCTCCGACATATGGGACAATCACAGAAAAACCAGTCATAAAAGCCAAGAGTACAGAGTAATTCAAATCTAGTACGCTGAAAACGGCATATGAACTTATCCCTACGATAACTATTTCAAGTGCTTTACCACGGATATAGTTGGCAAGTTGGCCGTTCATCTCTTGCCAAATCTGCGCCATAATCGGTCTTTTTTCAGGCAGCCAATTTTCTAACCAGTTCAGTAATTTATCGGCATCTTTGAGCATGAAAAAAACCAAAATGGGTACCAAAATGGTATAAACCAACAAAGTAACCAATCGGGTAATACTACTCACTGAATAAGAAAGAATGCTTTGCCCCATTTGACCTAGCGCATTTTGCAAACTGTTTATCCAGCCTTGTATTTGAGATTCCGTAAATAAACCTGGATAATTTTCAGGTAATAAGAGCAAAAAAGTCCGCAGCTGGCTCATCATATTAGGTAATTCATCTATAAATAAGCCCAATCTACTCCAGGTGAAAGGGAGTAAAACCAGAATAATCAAAAGCATTAAGCTCAGAAACATGAAGTAGGTAAGATAAACTGAAAGACGATAAGACAAATTCAACCTAACTAAAGAATTCACCAAACCTTGTAATATGAAACTAATAACTAAGCTCCACAGCAAAGGAGCGACCACCCCCCCTAAGGTCATCATTACGATGATGCCAACTATAATCAGAATTGTGAAGATCAACGCTTCTTCTTCAGAGAAATAGCGCTCATACAAATCATTGAATATTCTCAGCATTGAGAAACCTTTAGGTTTTAAAAATCAAATACTAGCTAACTAGCGGAATCTAGCGTTTTTGTAATAAATATTGAAACTGGCTATCTAATTGCTGCATTTCAAGTAACTTATTGCCACTTTGTTCTGCAAAAACTTGGAAGTCTCGCTCTGAACCTGGATCTGTAGCAAGTACTTTGATTTTTTGGCCACTTTCCATGCGATTTAGGGCCTGCTTAGTCTTCAGAAGAGGCAGCGGGCAAACTAAACCACTTAAATCAAGCTCTACGTCAACTACTTCATTCATCTCTTTATTTTAGCAAGGCCTTGGTAAAAAACCGAGTTATTACATGGAATTAATAGTATTATTTGCAATCAAATCTGTTAATTAATGTAAATTAACTAAAATAATGAATATGAGTATTCACCCCTTACAAAAAGCAAAGCCTTACTTACTGGCCGCAAGTATTTGCGTTGGCGTGTTTTCTACACAGTCAGCATACGCTCAAATTGAAAATCTTCCGGTTCTGGGAGACTCCGTATCGGGCACAATAACTACGCAACAAGAATATGAGTTTGGCCGGGAAATAATTCGTTCAATGCGTGCGCAATCTCCTTTACTCAATGACCCTTTGATTGAAGAGTACATTGCCAGCCTGAGTTATCATCTAGCTGCCAATAGTGAGCTCACAGATCATCGCCTTGAGTTTCTCTTAATAGATAGTGATCAATTAAATGCTTTTGCAGCACCAGGCGGCATTGTTGGTATAAACGCAGGCTTATTTATTTATGCAGACAATGAAGGCCAATTTGCATCTGTAGTCTCCCATGAGTTAGCCCACCTTAGCCAGCGTCATTACGCTCGAAGGGTAGCAGAGTCACAATCCAGTCGATTTGCATCCATTGCTACCGCCCTTGCTGGCCTTTTAATAGTGGCAGCTGGTGGTGCTGAAGCAGGCCAAGCGGCAATTGCGGCATCTCAAGCTGTCATGATGGAAAATCGTTTACAGTTCAGTCGAGGCAATGAAGAGGAAGCAGACCGTGTTGGTATGCGGACGCTTTTTAATGCTGGTTTTGACCCTGAAGATATGCCTGGTATGTTCGAAAACATGATGCAAATGCGCAGTTTTTCTAGGCAGATCCCTGAGTTTCTTTCTTCTCACCCTTTAAGTGAAAATCGAGTCGCTGATAGTAGAAATCGCGCGCTCGGGCTGCCCGCAGTAGAGCACATTCAGAATGTTGAATTTTTACTGATGAAACAGCGCGCTTTATTACATTTTGAAAATGACTATGAAGGTTTTATAGAGAATCTAGAACGTGATTTGCCTCAATTAAATGGCGCAGAGGCAGATGCCGCTATCTACGGCATAGCTATTGCTCAACTGCAAAGAGGTGAGTTTGTTGCAGCGTCTGAAACATTATCTGCATTGTTAAGAAAAGATCCCAACAGAATTTCATATGTAGTGCTTGAGGCCGAAATAGCCAAAACCTCAGAAAACTATGAGCAAGCTCTTACAATTCTTGAAGAAAATCTGGATATAAATCCAAACAACTATCCTTTATCTATGACTTATGCTCAAACATTAGATGCTAGCAATCGCTATGCCGAAGCTATAACCGTCTATAAAGAACTAAGTCAACTGCGGCCTTCCGATACGAATATTTGGTATGAGCTTGCTGAATTACAAGGACTGGTCGGCGATATTTCTGGAGTACATCAAGCACGTGCTGAGTATTTTTATGGCATTGGAGAACTCGGCCGAGCTTTGGAACATTTAAATTCTGCACTACTTGAAAGAAACAATTCACTTACGATAGCTAGAATTAATCAGCGATTAGATGACATACAAGAGACAATTGATCGGTATTATCGTTAAAATAAATATCGACAAAAAAGGAAAATACCCAGACAGCCCTTATTTCGTTAGCTCACCTAGTTATCTTGTTTAAAATCCAACATGCGTTGCAAAGGCACCATCGCCCTTTTTCCTAATTTAAGATCAACATGGACTTCATTACTTTCATTCAATAGAGACTCATACAAGTTTTGCAAAGTATTCATCCCCATCCAGGGGCATTGCGCGCAACTACGACAGGTGGCTCCATCACCTGAAGTTGGTGCCATAATAAATTCTTTTTCGGGTGCGGCCTGTTGCAGCTTATAAAAAATCCCACTATCAGTAGCTACTATGAATTTTTGTTCAGGCCGGCTAATAGCTGCATTGATGATTTGAGTGGTAGACCCCACTGCATCAGCAACATTCAATATTGGTAAAGGAGATTCTGGATGTGCAAGAATTGCCGCATCAGGATAAAGATGTTTCATATCTTTCAGTGCTTTCAACTTGAATTCTTCATGTACGATACAAGCACCATCCCAAATCAGCATCTCATCACCTTGTGCTCCCAGTTTATTTTGAATATAACGTCCAAGATGCTTATCAGGTGCCCAGATAACCTTCTCACCTAAATCAAGTAAATGTTCGACAACATCGACAGCAATAGCGGAAGTCACCACCCAGTCAGCTCGTGCTTTAACTTCAGCCGAGGTGTTGGCATACACAACAACTTTATGATCCGGGTGCTGGTCACAATATGCTGAAAAAGTTTCAATGGGGCAACCTATATCCAGTGAACATGTTGCTTCTAAGGTGGGCATTAAGACGGTTTTTTCCGGGCTTAAAATCTTAGCGGTTTCACCCATAAACTTAACACCACATACCATTAGTGTAGTTGCTGAGGAATTACTCCCAAAACGAGCCATTTCTAGAGAATCAGCTACACAACCTGAAGTTTTATCCGCTAAGGCCTGCAATAAAGGATCGGTATAATAATGCGCTACTAGGGCAGCATTTTTTTTGGCCAGCAATGCAATAATTTTGCTTTCGTAATCAGCATTTTCTTGCTCAGACAGTTGGCGGTTTTCTGGAATTTTATCTAAATAGGATCGGACAAATACTCTGTCGGCTATGAGATTACTTTCTGAACTTAAATTTTCTAGCTTGTTCATAAACAGCCAATACCCAAGTTTTACATAATGCTTCAGTTAAATAATAACGGGTAAATATAAAAAGGTAAAAGAGGGAAAAAAGATAGGGGCTTAGACTAGTCTAAAGCCCCTGAAAATGGTGGGACGTGTGCGACTCGAACGCACGACCAATTGGTTAAAAGCCAACTGCTCTACCGACTGAGCTAACGTCCCCTTTAGAAAGGCGCACATAGTACTGTTTTCGGAGAAAAATACAAGTTTTTAGTCTCAAGCATAACTAGTAAATCGTTGGATCTTCTAAACCTGCATCCAAGAAGCCTTTACTACGAAGACGACAACTGTCACACCGTCCACAAGCTTTGCCGTCTTGATCAGCCTGGTAGCATGAGATTGTCTTACTATAGTCCAGCCCCATAGCGATACCCTGTTTAATTATTTCTGCTTTCGTTAAATCAATGAGTGGTGTTTCTATCTGAATTTTATGACCCTCTATACCCGCTTTAGTCGCCAGATTAGCCATTTTTTGAAACGCTTCTATAAAATCTGGTCGACAGTCTGGATAACCAGAATAATCCAGCGCATTTACGCCAATAAAAATAGTTGTGGCTTCCAACACTTCAGCCCAACCAAGTGCATAAGACAGAAATACGGTATTTCGTGCTGGGACATAGGTTATTGGTATTCCATTCGTTTCGACCTCAGGAACCGCAATATTCATATCGGTGAGTGCTGAGCCTCCTATACCAGACATATCAATCGGGATAATCTTATGATCTATTACCTGCATGCTAAGTGACAAGCTTGCCGCAGCCTGCAGCTCACTACGATGGCGCTGACCATAATCAAAACTTAAGGCATAACAATCAAAACCTCGTTCTTTAGCAATAGCCAGACAAGTAGCAGAGTCCAATCCTCCTGATATCAAAATTACTGCTTTATTATTTAACTCTTTTTCCTTCATATTAATAGCCGGGTTTATTCCCCCACAAGTACTTGTGCAGTTGAATTTGGAATCTGACGCTTAATCGGTCTGCCAATATCCATTCTGCTAGTTCCTTTGCCGACATCTGCTCATTACTCGGAGAAAATAAGACATCTGCTACTTTTTCATGCAAATCATATTCCTCAACTTTATTTTTGGACCACTCGTAATCCTTTCTATCACAAATGACAAATTTAACCTGATCAAGCAAAGACAAATGCTCAATATTAGATTCCAGGTTTTTGTTTAATTCTCCCGAAGCTGGTGTTTTTAAATCCACCACTTTAATAACTCTTTTATCGACATCCTCTATATCTATAGCGCCGCTAGTTTCTAGGGAAACTGTATAGCCTTTATCACACAGCGCAGACAGCAATGGCAGGCAAGCCTTTTGCGCCAAAGGTTCACCACCAGTCACTGTGACATAGGGTGTTGAATATGATTCGACTTCTTTCAATACCTGGTCAAGTTCATAAATCACTCCACCAGTAAAAGCATAGGCCGTATCGCAATATTGACAACGTAAAGGACAACCAGTGAGGCGAACAAACACAGTCGGTCTACCTACTGTATTGCTCTCTCCTTGCAAAGAATGAAATATTTCTGTGATACGTAATGCTGTGCTCATTACCGGACGGCAACCGCTTAGTTAGAAAAAATTAGAGTGCTAACGATTATAACCTTCGCGTAAATAAACTTCAGCTAAACGCAATGAAGCGCTACCACTATCAGCAAAGTCTTCAAGCAGTTCACGCCAAACTTGTTGAGCTCGGCGATCATTATCCATCAAGCTATAGACTATGCCCAACTTCAACATGGAGTCAGGTGCTTTCTCATGCGCAGGGAAATTATCTACAACCTGATTAAAGACATTAATTGCCTGAGAATAACGCTCCACCAGAATCAAGGCCTCTCCCTGCCAATAATACGCATTAGGTGCAAGTCGACCCTGTGGATAATCTTCTATCATTTGCTGAAATACGAAAATAGATGACTCAAATTCACCGTCATTTAATAGCAAGTTTCTAGCTTCCTGATACAGCTCTTCTTCAGACTTAGGATCTATACTTGGCGCTTCATTTAATACAATTGTTGATTGAGAGTTGTCAGTTGATAATGGGAAAGTTGGCTCAAGCCTATCGGATATAACAGGGTTAATCGATGAATTGTTCATATTTGGATTTAGTGCCTCCTGTGCAGCAGACTCCAGGCTGCTAGGCTCAGAAATATTCCCAGCTCCAAATACTTGAGGCGTTGTATTACCAATACCAATGCCATTACCGTTAGCACTTAAAGCAATTCTTTGGTTTAACTCACTTAGGCGATTATCAACATCTAGATAACGATCACGCTGCTCATTTTCCATGCGCCGAATCTGGTAAGTTTGCTCTTCGACCAATCCTCTAAGAGTCTGGACTTCGCGCTGTAATGCTTCCACCATATTATAGAGAGTAACAATAATCTCATTGCCGTTATTCGAACCGGCATTATTTGCACCCGCCTGAGAACTTGTTTGAGGAGAAGAATTATCGGAGCCAGCTTCGACAACCCGCACTTGTGAAAATACAGGACCAGAAGCAACTAGACACATCAATGCAATTAATGATGCTTTTAAAAATGATGCTTTGAGTTGAGAAGCATATTTAGGCATATGATCATCCCAAAAAAATAAGCCGGGCGAACCCGGCTTGATAATCTAAGTAAACCTTATTGTATTTCGACCCGACGATTACGAGCGTGCGCAGCCTCTGAAGTGCCTGGATCAACCGGCTGCTCTTCACCATAACTGATAACTTCCAGCTGATTAGAAGAAACACCTTGAACTTGTAAATATCTCTCAATGGCTTGAGCGCGACGTTCACCTAACGCAAGGTTATATTCACGAGTTCCTCGCTCATCCGCATGCCCTTCCAAGCGATAACGTAATGAAGAATTTTCCATCAAACGATTTGCATGATAAACCAATGCTTCACGAGCCTCGGCACTTAAATCTGAACGGTCAAATTCAAAATAGAAAACAGTAGTTGCTAATGCTGAATCTCTTTCACGCATTTGGGCTTGAGTAAGGCCGCCCATATTATCGCCAGCGCCACTTGCATTACCGCCACCAGTATTATCACTGCCGCCCATAGAGCCGCTATCCATATCGTCCATGCCTGAATCAGAGCCATCGCCCATATCATCAGTCGATGATTGACAAGCTGCTAAAATAAGCGCAAATACAGCAACCATACCTAATTTATAAAATTTGTTATTTTGCATAACTTCGTCTACTCCTCTCTAATTCTTATTACCAAGCCTTTCCCAGTGGATAAGAGCCTTTGGTTTAGAAAACAATTACAACCTAGCCAACCCAGAATGATACATCAGCAACGACTGCTAATCCAGAAATGGAGACCAAGCTGGTTCCCTAACGTTACCTTGCGCGGATGGTAGCTGGAACTTGACTCTGCCGTCAATGGATACAGCATTTAAAATGCCTCTATCTCCAGATTTTGAGGCATAAATCACCATACTGGCATTTGGAGCGATACTGGGCGATTCATCTAATGCCGTTTCGGTCAAAATTCGAATAGTTCCACGCTCTAAATTAAGCACTGAAATATGAAAATCATCATTGTTATCATATCGATGAACTATGATCATGTTATTGCCATCACTTAACATTCTAGCTCTGGCGTTATAGTTCCCTTCGAAGGTTAACCTTTCTTCCCAGCGAGTTTCTAGGTCAACCTGATAAATTTGAGGCGTATTACTTCTCTCTGATGTGAAAATCAGTGAAGAACCATCAGGTGTCCAGCTCGGTTCAGTATCTATAGCGAAGTGATTGGTGATTCTCTGTAAATCTCGCGTACGTAAATCCATCAGATATATATCAGGATTACCGTCTTTAGAGGACACCATAGCTAGTCTGTTCCCATCTGGTGAAAAAACTGGGGCGCTATTAATCCCGGTAAAATTGGTTAATTGTTCCCGCACGCCACTACTAATATTTTGTATAAAAATTTGTGAGCGGCCGGTTTCAAAAGAAACATATGCGATCTGGCTACCATCCGGAGACCAGGCTGGTGACATAATTGGCTCCTCTCCTTCCCATAAAATTCGCGGCCTGCCGCCATCAGTATCAGCCATTTCTAGACGATAAGGAAACGGCCTGGCTTGATCTTCAGTGACGTATAAAATCTTAGTTGAAAATGCTCCTCTAACCCCGGTGACCTCTTCGAAAACCAGATCACTTATTTTATGAGCAATATCTCGAATCTGTGATTCGCTCCCCGTAATAACTTCTCCAAACAAACGTTCTTCACGAAGCACATCAAAAAACTCATATTGAACCTGGATTAATTCGCTATTTTCATTTTTTGAAATCTTCCCGACTAGTAAAAAATCCGAGCCTAAAAAACGCCAATCTCGAAAATACACCTCATCTTGTTCATTCGGTTGGCTTAGCATATTTACAGGGTCGACTGGGGCAAATTCACCTGTATTTCTAAGATTATTGCTGATTACCTCATCAATATCCTCGCCTAACACACCAAAACCTTCCCATTCAAAAGGGACAACTGCTATTGGCACAGGATTATCTACACCCTGAGTGATTACGATATTTAATTGGGCGTTTGCATATGCCGGAAATAATCCACAGCACAACAATAGAGAGCGATAAAATCGTATTATCAACGTAATAAATCCTCTGGCCTAAATGTGATAGTCAGGTTTCTAAAGCTTGTTTCAAATAATGTTGTCGACATATCCCGTAACTCAGGGAAGCGTTCTGCCTTTCTAATCGCTTGTTCTACAGAGCGATCAAAAGCAGCATTACCACTGCTTTGTAAAACTTCCACTGAAATAACTTCTCCAGTTGGCACAAGCCTTATTGCAAGTACTGCTGTCATACCATTTCTAGCACTTGGCGGGATATCCCAATAGCTCGCAACAGTTCTGTTGATAATAGCAACATATGTATCAACGGCGCGAGCATCAGAAGCAGCCTGTTGTGATGCTAAGGCTTGCTGTCTTTCCAATTCAGCTCGTCTTGCAACTTCTTGCTCTCTGGCGATTTGAGCTTGCCTCTCCCTTTCTATCCTTGCTTGATCTAGGCGGTCTTGCTCAAGCGCCTGTCGTTGAGCTTCTGCTTCCTGTTGTTGCCTCTGAGCCAATTCTCTTTCACTACGTTGTTGCGCAAGTCTCTCAGTTTCTCGTTGCACCTCTTGCTGTCGCGCCTCTTCTTCACGTGCACGCTGAGCTGCAGCATCCCTCTCACGCTGTCTTTGAGCCTCAACTTCACGTGTACGTTGCAGTTCTAACTCTTGTATACGTCGCAGGCGTTGTGGGTTTTGTTCTGCAGTGGTGGCATTGATATAAATAGGCTCATCTATATTAACAAGCTCATTACTCATTACTGGGTTATGGAAAAGAATAAATAACAAAAACCCATGTATAAGAGTCGCTACCACTACCGCAGGTGGGTAACCTTCATGTTTGAGTAATAGTGCCATAGGATGGAAAGAGTTCATTCTTTATATTCCTTCATATTCCTTCTTGAATCTATGGTTTGTTAACAGTTATGTACTTTTATTTAGCCTAATTACTGATTTAGTGTCGGTGGCTGAGTAATTAAACGCACGCTCGGAGCCCCCGCATCTTCCAGTGTTGCCATTAGACTCATCACCAAGCCATAGTTTACAGCAGCATCTGCTTCCAAAAAAACTGGCACACCAGGGTTTTGATTCATGATGCTGCTGACATTCACACCGATGGTATCAAGCGACACAGGTTCCGGCTCTTCAGATACTTCTCCCAAACTAATGTAATAAAGACCTGCAGCATCTATAGAAACGACCAAGGTTAATTCGTCATTATCATCAACTATTTCTGCATCAGCCTCAGGCAAATCGACTCTGACACCCTGTGTAATCAGTGGCGCAGTAATCATAAATACAATCAGCAGCACCAACATTACATCAATCAATGGGACAACATTGATTTCAGCCATCAGTTTTCTGCGTTGTCTGCGTCCTTCAAACATTCTTCTATGACCTAATCTTCAGCGCGTTTACTGTGCGCCTGCCGATGCAGAATACTGGAAAACTCATCCATAAATGTATAGTAGCTATCAGAAATTGAATTTACACTGGCTGAATAGCGATTGAAGGCAAGTACCGCAGGTATTGCGGCAAAAAGCCCCATCTCAGTAGCAAACAAAGCCTCAGCAATGCCTGGAGCTACAACCGCAAGACTGGCTTGACTCTGATTAGCCAAATCAAAAAAGGCATTCATGATGCCCCATACTGTTCCAAATAGTCCTATATAAACCGATACACTGGCTACTGTTGCAAGAATTGGCAGGTGTTTTTCTAATACACGTTCTTCACGTGAGAGAGCTACTCGCATAGCACGCTGGGAACCTTCCATTACCGCGTCAGAATCAATTCCAGGCTGTTGTCTTAAGCGGGTAAACTCTTTAAAACCTGAACGGAAAAGGTTTTCCATTCCTATAATAGTCAATTCTTCCTTTTTTAATTTAGTAGTCCCATCTCTGAACAATTGACTCAAATCCATACCGGACCAAAACAACTTCTCAAAATTAAACAGCTCTCTTTCAGCATCCTTAATAATGATCCATTTCTGTACAATAATTACCCAAGACATCACCGACAACACAAGTAGACTAAGCATAACCAGCTTACCTATCCAGGTAGCGTCTACAATCATGCTCCAGATATTCATTGATTCACCCATGCCTATTTGTTCTCCCCTTTAATACTGCCCTTAAGATCAAAGTGTTACTTACGATTCCTTAACCTAAGCGCTTACTGATCTTGTGAAAATAAATCTTTGTCATCACGCCGTTTCAAACCAAAATGCCTGTATGCATATTCAGTCACCATTCGGCCACGAGGAGTGCGAGTGATAAAACCTTGTTGAATCAAATATGGTTCTAATACATCTTCCACTGTGCCACGTTCTTCACTAATTGCCGCAGCTATACTGTCTATACCAACAGGACCGCCATCAAACTTTTCAATTAAGGTCATCAAGAAACGTCTATCCAAATGATCAAAGCCATTTTTATCAATACTCAGCATATCCAACGCCTCTGTAGCAATCTTGAAATCGATACTGTCACTATATTTAACTTCAGCAAAATCCCTGACTCGACGTAACAAGCGATTTGCAATTCGAGGCGTACCACGTGAACGCTTCGCTATTTCCTCAGCTCCCGCATCATCACATTTTACTTTTAAAATATTGGCTGAACGAATAACGATACTTTTAAGGTGCTGCACAGAATAAAACTCAAGCCTTTGCACAATACCAAAACGATCTCGTAATGGAGAAGTCAGCAAACCTGCCCTTGTCGTTGCACCAACCAATGTAAAAGGTGGTAAATCGAGCTTTAATGATCGTGCTGAAGGCCCTTCACCAATCATAATGTCCAATTGGTAATCTTCCATTGCAGGATACAAAATTTCCTCGATTGCTGGATTCAAACGATGAATTTCGTCGATAAATAAAACATCGCCTGACTCTAGATTAGTTAACATCGCGGCCAAATCACCAGCTTTTTCCAGCACAGGACCTGAGGTGCTTTTCAAGGTCACGCCCATTTCATTTGCGACTATGTGCGAAAGTGTTGTTTTGCCCAAGCCAGGAGGACCAAAAATCAATGTATGGTCCAATGCTTCATTACGCTTGCGGGCAGCAGAAATAAAGATTTCCATCTGCTCTTTTACGACTTCCTGACCAATATAATCAGCCAGTTTATTTGGGCGTATAGATATATCCTGATGCACTTCAACATCAACAGCTTCAGCTGAAATTAATCGGTCTTCTTCAATCATATTGCTGACTCTATCCTGTCATACCTTTGAGTGCTAAGCGTACCAGTAAACTTGTTTCTATTTCCTGTCCTTCGCTTTCCAATTTCAATGCCACTTGATTGATTGCCTTGCTTGCATCCTGCGGTTTATAGCCAAGCGCAATTAATGCATCTTCAGCCTCTCGTAAGCTCCTTGAATTAGTTTGGCCCGAAAGCTGCGCAGAAGTTCCATCATGCACACTTTCATTTTCTTCCGAATACCAGTCTTCGAGTTTATCTCTAAGCTCTATAATGAGTCGCTCAGCAGTTTTTTTGCCAACCCCTGGCAAACGCACAAGAGCATTAAGGTCGTTGTGCCGCACACATTCTGCTAATTCACGAATATTCAATCCTGACAATATTCCCAAAGCCATTTTTGGCCCAACTCCGTTCAATTTAATTAGAAGACGAAATAAAGTGCGTTCATGGCCTTCAAAAAAACCATAAAGTAATTGAGCATCTTCTCTTACCACTAAGTGTGTATGTAAAATGGTTTCACGACCAGTTTCTGGTAATTGAAAAAGTGTACTCATTGGTACTTCTATTTCATAGGCGAGACCACTAACATCAAGCAAGATTTGGTTTACTTGTTTGTCTAATAAGATGCCTTTTATTCTACCTATCATATTTTATTCTTATGCTTGCGTTTTTTATCTTCGGTTATTTTAACGTTTAATTACTTCTTGCAAACGTCTGTGGCGAGTACCCTCTACACCAGATATCCTAAGCAAACTCGTTTGAGTATGCACATGGCAAACTGCCACGCACAAGGCGTCTGATGCATCTTCTTGTGGTGTTGCTGAAAGCTTGAGTATGGAGGTCACCATATGTTGCATTTGACTTTTATCGGCTCTCCCCCTGCCTACCAAGGCTTTTTTGATTTGATTAGGAGGGTATTCATGCACAGGCAATTGCTGGTTAGTGCAAGCTACAATTACTGCTCCACGCGCTTGACCCAATTTTAGAGCCGAAACAGCACTTTTCCCAACAAAAATTTCTTCCACCGCGACTTCAATCGGCTGGTAGCGTTTAATAATTTCAGTGACACCTTCAAAAATGATCTGTAGACGATCAGTAAAAGGTAGATCCGCTACTTTGATACAGCCCGAAGAGATGTATTCCAGCTTATTGCCCACAGTATTGATTACACCGTAACCGCATACACGAGAGCCAGGATCTATCCCTAAAATTATCGCCATGAGCTAATATAATCTCCCCTTACCTTTTCTCTGAAAACTATATAGTCTTTATTATATAGCCTTTATTACTGTTAGAAGAAAATTATTAGCTGTCTAGTTGAGCCAACACCTCATCAGAAATATTCGCATTGGAGTAGACATTCTGAACATCATCTAGGTCTTCGAGGTTATCAACGACATTCATCAATTTCTCAGCATCAGCTGCATCTAAATCAACTTCGGTTGACGCAAGCATAGTCACTTCAGCATTAACCGATGATAAGCCCGCAGCATCTAACGCATCTTTTACTGAGCCGAAACTTTCAAAGCTTGTATGAATATCAATGCTTCCATCGGGATTGTTGATGATATCTTCAGCTCCCGCTTCAAGAGCAACATCCATCAAAACTTCTTCATCCACGCCCTCTGCATATGAAATGACCCCAGTCTTATTAAATAGATAAGCAACAGAACCACTTGTGCCTAAGTTACTACCAGCCTTGGTAAAACAATGTCGAACTTCAGCAACAGTTCGGTTTTTATTATCAGTTAGAGTCTCTACCAGTATCGCTGCGCCATTTGGCCCATAGCCTTCATAAACAAGCTCTTCCAGGTTTTCGTTTTCACCACTTCCGGCTCCACGTGCGACAGCCCTATCAATGGTATCCCGAGTCATATTTGCACTCAGAGCTTTATCTACCACTGCTCGGAGCCTTGGGTTATCAGCAACATCTCCGCCGCCAAGTTTGGCAGCAACTGTAAGCTCACGAATTATCTTGGTAAATACCTTGGCCCGTTTTGCATCCTGTCCTGCTTTACGATGCTTTATATTGGCCCATTTACTATGACCTGCCATTACCTATATCCAGCCTCTAATTATCAATTTATTCTAAGGTTTTTGTTCGGTCTTAGGTAGTTCACGCAATCGAATATTCAACTCTCGAAGTTGTTTGCTACCTACCTCCCCTGGGGCATCAGTCAAAAGACAGCTAGCTGATTGCGTCTTCGGAAAAGCAATGACATCACGAATAGACTGCGAACCCGTCATCATCATAATCAATCTGTCCAAGCCAAATGCTATTCCGCCATGCGGAGGGCAGCCATATTTTAAAGCATCAAGCAGAAAACCAAACTTTTCATCTGCTTCCGCCTCATCAATACCCAAAACCCTGAATACTGCTTGTTGCATATCCGGCTTATTGATGCGAATAGAGCCTCCGCCTAATTCTGTCCCATTTAAAACCATATCATATGCTCTGGATAGTGCTCCTAAGGGCTGTTTTTCTAGCTCTTCAGAACTGCATGAAGGAGCAGTAAAAGGATGATGCACTGAAGTACAGTTACCGTCTTTATCACTTTCAAACATTGGGAAATCAATCACCCAAAGTGGTGCCCAATCCGCGCTCAGTAAGTTCATATCTTTACCAACAATATCTCTTAAGGCAGACATGGCTTCATTCACCACTGAGGCCTTGTCCGCACCAAAAAATAAAATATCCCCTGTTGCTGCATCAGTACGAGATAAAACTGCTTTTATCACTTGTTCCGGCATGAACTTCAATATAGGCGATTGCAAACCATCAACCCCAGCTTGTAAATCGTTGACTTTAATCCAGGCCAGACCTTTGGCACCATAATTAGCAATGTAGTTGGTATAATCATCAATCTGTTTACGGCTAATTTCAGATCCACCTGGCACCTTCATCACGACAACTCGCGATTCAGTATCATTAGCCGGGGCATTAAACACCTTGAACTCTACCTGTTGCATTAAATCAGCAATATCAAACAGCTTCATTGGATTACGTAAATCAGGCCGGTCTGTTCCGTATTGAAGAACTGCTTCGGCATGAGTCATACGTGGAAATTCTGTCAATTCAACATTTAAATGCTCTTTAAAAACCGAACTTATCATGGCTTCAGCGATTTGCATGATAGCCTCTTCATTTAAGAAGGATGTTTCGATGTCAATTTGGGTAAATTCTGGCTGTCTATCTGCTCTAAGGTCTTCATCACGAAAACATTTGGCAATTTGATAATAACGGTCCATACCAGAAACCATTAATAATTGCTTAAACAGTTGTGGAGATTGCGGTAAGGCGAAGAACTTGCCATGATGAGTTCTACTGGGCACTAGATAATCTCGTGCTCCTTCTGGGGTAGCTCTAGTCAGAATAGGTGTTTCAATATCAAGAAAACCATTCTCATCAAGATAATTACGAATACTGCTTGTCACCTTTGACCGCATCCGTAATTTATTTAACATTTCAGGTCGTCTTAAATCGATATAGCGATTACGCAGGCGAACATCTTCTCCAACCTCCATATGCTCATCTAATTGAAAAGGCGGCGTCTCAGCAGCATTCAATATAATGAGCTCTTTCCCTAAGACTTCAATTTTGCCAGTGGCCATTTCTGAATTTTGTGTACCTTCTGGGCGAGATCGAACCAAGCCTTGAACCTGTATCACAAATTCATTGCGTACCTGTTCAGCCAGCGCGAAGCTCTCAACTGTATCTGGATCGAAGACCACTTGTGTAATGCCATCTCTATCGCGCATATCTAGAAAGATCACACCACCATGGTCACGGCGTCGGTGAACCCAACCACATAGCGTGGCACTATCTCCAATATTACTCTCGTTCAATTCACCACAATAATGGCTACGCATAGTTCCTACCTTCTTTACTAAATACTTTAAATTTTAACAGCACGCCTATCAGATTAATTCTCTTCACGTCTACGATGATGCGTCTTTCTTAGCGCTACTTTTCACAGAATCTCCAGTCTTAGCTGAATCTGATTTAGAAGTATTGCCTGAATTTTCTGCAGAAGCTTTCTTCGCAACTGCTGTTTTATCAGTGTTTTTGTTTTCTGCTCCATGCTTTTTAGTGCCAGTCTTAAAATCAGTTTCATACCAACCTGTGCCTTTAAGACGAAAGCTAGTAGCCGATATCATTTTCTTTAAACTTGCTTGCTTACATTCTGGGCAATCTTTCAGTACTGGGTCACTAATTTTTTGTAGCTTTTCTAAGTGCGCTCCACACGATTCACATTTGTATTCATAAATAGGCATTTAACACCTCAATAATGCATATGGGACTGTAATTTTTTATGCAGAATCAAAAGCGGTGCATTGTACAGTATTTATTTATCGGACAACATTTTTGATGCAAAACACTTAATAAGAAATTAATTATGATTTTTTTTAAAAACACTCACAAAACTCTTGCCCGCTTAGAGTGAAAAAGATATAAAGAGTTCTCAACTGAAAACGATAGATTTTGATAAATTTAAGCAATTTCCAAAAGTCTTCAGAATTATTTAAACACAACCAATGCTTCAAACTTTGATTAAATACCACGATTCGACGTTTGAGTTTTTTATTAACAATTTTATACAAAAGAGATTAAGGTATGGCTGTAAAAAAATCCGTGAAAACTCCTGCAAAAAAAACCACCGCTATCCAGGATAAATATACCAAGACAGCAATCCTCAGTACTATTTCTGAAAATACTGGTTTAACCAAGAAAGAAGTTTCCAATGTGCTGGACGAATTGGGTGATTTGATCGAAAGGCACATTAAGAAAAGAGGCGTTGGGGAATTTACCCTGCCAGGCCTATTAAAGATAAAAGCCGTCAAACGCCCAGCCCGCCCAGCCCGCAAAAATGTTCCTAATCCCTTCAAACCTGGTGAATTTATGGATATTCCTAAAAAACCAGCGACTAACAGAGTTAAAGTCTTACCTCTGAAAAAATTAAAAGAATATGCCCTTTAAGCTTAAGCTTTAATCCTTTCTAAAAAGCAGCTTAAAGGCTGCTTTTTTATTGCTAGAAAACAGTTATCATTCGAATCATATGCGCACTTCTAAATACTTATTAGCAACCACCAAAGAAACGCCATCTGATGCCGTTGTTATCAGCCATCAATTGATGCTGAAGGCAGGTTTAATCCGTAAACTTGCCTCTGGACTTTATAGTTGGATGCCTACAGGACTTCGTGTATTAAAAAAAGTCAGTAGAATCATTCAGCACGAGATGGATAACGCCGGCGCACTAGAAGTTTCAATGCCAGTGGTTCAACCTGCTGAGCTCTGGCACGAATCTGGACGTTGGGAGCAAATGGGTTCTGAACTACAGCGCTTTAAAGACCGCCATGAGCGAGATTTTTGTTTAGGTCCAACACATGAAGAAGTTATTACTGACCTTGTTCGAAATGAAATATCTAGTTATAAACAATTACCCATTAACCTATACCAGATTCAGACTAAATTTCGAGATGAGCGTCGTCCAAGGTTCGGAGTAATGCGAGCCCGAGAGTTTGTCATGAAGGATGCTTATTCATTCCATGCAGATCAGGCATCTTTAGAGCTAACTTATGAACTGATGTATGAAACCTATACCAAGATTTTCGATCGCCTTGGTTTTACTTTTCGAGCTGTCGAAGCAGATTCTGGCAATATAGGCGGCAATCGCTCACATGAATTTCATGTTCTTGCAGATTCTGGAGAAGATGAAATCGTATTCAGCTCTGAGAACGACTACGCTGCCAATATGGAAATGGCATCTGCAGCAGCGCCTGCTGACAATAAGGGGGCATCAACTCAAGATAAAAAGCTGGTAGCAACACCTGACACATCAAGTATTGAAGATGTCTGTACCCTACTCCACGTTAGACCTGAACAAACCATAAAAACTCTGATTGTACTTGGAGAGAAATCTGGAGAAAGCGCCGAAGGACAAAACGACCAAGCTTTAATTGCGCTTATTTTACGCGGCGACCACCATCTCAACGAAGTGAAAGCCACTAAGATTCCAGGTATTCAATCCCCACTAAGCTTTGCAGACGAAAAACAAATAAACGCTGTACTAGGGTGTAAACCTGGGTCAATAGGACCTGTCGACATGCCTGAAGGCATAAGAATTATTGCCGATAGAGATGCCGCTAACCTAGCTGACTTTGTTTGCGGCGCAAACCAGGATGGTCACCATTTGACCGGCGTCAACTGGGATAAAGACTGCAAAGTTGGTGAGGTTGCAGACTTAAGAAATGTCATTGAAGGCGATCTCAGCCCAGATGGTAAAGGTAAATTATCCATTAAACGTGGCATTGAAGTAGGTCATATTTTTCAGCTAGGCAACAAATACAGCCAAGCCATGGGCTTATCTGTATTGAATGAAAACGGCAAAAGCATCGTCCCTGAAATGGGTTGTTATGGCATAGGTGTTACTCGTATCGTTGCCGCCGCCATTGAACAGTGCCATGATGAAAAAGGTATTATTTGGCCAGATAACATAGCGCCTTTTCATTTGGCGCTAATTCCACTGAATGCTCATAAATCAGAGCAAGTATCCCAACTTGCCGACAAGTTATATCGAGATCTGACTGATGCCGGAGTGGAAGTGCTCTATGATGATCGTGATAAAAAAACCAGCCCTGGAGTGAAATTTGCGGATATGGAATTAATTGGAATTCCTCATCGGCTTGTCATATCCGAGCGCAGTCTTGAACAAGACAAACTGGAATACAAACACCGCGGAGACACAGACAGTCAGGATATCCCTTTGGAAGGCGCCTTAGATTTCTTAACAAATAAAATCCTATCAGTTAACGCCTAACTCAGAGAGATTCTTGAAAAATCTTTGCAAGCGGAACAGAAAACTCTTTTTGTGATGCATTTTCTATCTCGGCAAAACTATTCTTCACATGCTTCATATTAGGGAGATGCTGAAGAATTATATCCGGCAGTAGTTCGAAGTCTTTTAATGTAGGCATTGCAGTATTTAATAAGCCCATAACTTGTTGCACTGTTAAACTTTGTATATCGCGAACTAAGACATATTCATTAGCCCCGCAATTACGGATAATTTGCTTTTCCTGCAATACTAATAAGGCGTCTGACATTGATAGTTCATTAAAGGGCCACTTCTCTTTAACCAGAACAAGCAAGCTGACACTTTCCCCCTTTTGTTGAGACAGCCAAAACTTATGCAGCAATGCTATTAATAAAATATAAGAGTGCACTCTATGAGTTTTATATTCTGTATTATAGGTTGGAAGCGCTTTAACAAGGTTCGCCCCTAGCAAAATCAAAACCCAACAAATATAAATCCATAGCAAAAATATTGGCACTGCGGCAAAGGTTCCATAGACCAGTTGGTAACTTGCCATACCAATAAACCAGGTAAAAACCAACTTAATCACTTTGAAAGAAATAGCCAGGACTAGACCACCTATAAGCCCATGATCAAAACGCACACCGCAATTAGGCACTGCAACATACAAAAGCGTAAAAGCCCCCGTGGTTAAAATTAAAGGAAATATTTCCAGCAAGAGACTAGTTGTTCCCAAAGTCTCTGAAATATCAAGAAAGCTATCAAATAGATTTAAAGAGGTAATGTAGGAGCTGATCGCAAAGCCTAGTCCCAATAAAAAGGGCCCTAGACTCATGACGCTCCAATAAAGTAAAAAGGAATTAAGACCTCGGCGCGACTCACGCACTTCCCAGATACGGTTAAAGCTTCTCTCTATATTTAGCAACATTAAAAAGGCTGTCACTAAAAGCATCATGGCTCCGACCCAGGTCAAGTTTCTGGCCTGATCACTAAAGCTGGTAAAATAATTCTCTAATTCACTACTGGAACTTGGCAGCAGTCGGTCAAAAATCATTGATTGAATCTGGTCCCCAAAGACCTGAAAAGCTGGAAAAGCAGAAAGGATAGCAACAAGCAGCGTTAACAGTGGTATCACTGCAAACAAGCTCATGTAGGTCAGATAGCTTTCGCATTTTCCATGTCCCTTTAGTTCGACGGTTGAAGCTCTGAGACACACAAAGTGAATAAAATGCCAACAGGTCTCTTACCCGCTCATTAATACACTGTCATCATGCTTTGTCGCTGCACTGTTAGTTCCATTTGAAAGTGCATAATAAGCTATAGCGCTTCTCTTGTTTAATCAATTTTAAATGTCTACTATTGCCCCAGCATTACTCCAGGGCTCTAGGCCTCCGGTCACAGATTTTACGTAAGGCTATTTTATATGTCTCAGATTTCACTATTTATCATAATCCGCGTTGCTCCAAATCCCGCCAGACGCTTGGTCAATTCTTGAAGAGCATAATATAGCTACCCGAGGTCATGTGCTGTATCTGGAAGATACTCCGAAGCAAGCAGCAAGTTGCAGGAGACTTCTGTAACAATTGCTTGGTAAAACCCCGCGCGATTTGTTGCGCAAATCCGAAGCATGCCTATAAAGATAAAGGCTCTTATCTGATGCTAACTCTTATCGGACGATGCTTTACTAAAGGCTATGTTAAGCTGAGCCTAAACTTATTGAGCGTCCAATCGTCGTCTCTGGCACACAAAGCTGTGTTGGGCCGCCCACCTGAAAATGTCCTTGAGTTAATCAAATGAGTTCCCCCTACATTCTTGTCCTTTACTACAGTCGCTATGGCGCTGTTGCCAAAATGGCCCAATTGATTGCTCGCGGCGTTGAAAGTGTCGACGGCATGGAGGCTCGAAATTCGCACAGTCCCGGCTGTCTCAGCTCTGTTGCCGAAGCAAGTCGAACCCGAAGTGCCTGCTAGACGGTGCGGTATCTATTGCAGCGAGGAAGACTTTTCTGAATGTGCCGGTCTTGCCTTGGGTAGCCCGACCCGTTTTGGCAATATGGCTGGCGCCATGAAACACTTTCTGGATGGCACCGGGGCCCAATGGATGAGCGGCAGTCTGATTGAGCAAACCTGCGGGCGTATTTACCTCAACCGCGAGCCTGCACGGCGGTCAGGAATCGACCTTGCTCAGCATGCAAATTCCGCTTCTCCACCACGGCATGCTCATTAGCGGGCATCCCTTATAGTGAATCACGAATTGAATACTCGACGACTAGCGGCGGCACACCCTATGGGCCCAGCCATCTCGCTGGTGCAGTCGGCAACATTACCCCGTTAGCGATGAAGAAGCCGCACTTTGTCAGGCCTTTGGCAAACGACTTAGTGCTGAATTAGCACTGAAACTGAGCCGCTAACGCAGATGGTAGCAACTGGCCTCTAATTCTCATGCTCGCATCTTCTTGCCCGCCTAGCCGTTCTGACCAGCCTGATATGCTCTGGGTCTTATTCTGACTGTTGATAATTGGCTGAACGAGCCTCTGAGCATCGCTCGATGGCTTGTCCAAGTTAGTGCCATTATTGGCGTTTCCTCCCTGGTCTTTGTTCAGTAATAATTTGCGCATCTTACCAGTGGCTCTGCTTTGTCATTTTGCTGTATTTCATTATATGGGGTTTTAAGCATCTTTTTGCACAGCAGATAAATTAATCAGCGGAATTATGCTAACCTTCTTTTGCGTGCTTTTATTCTGCTCTGCTATTTTTTATATTCATCGTCAACTAAAAGACCGAAAACATAAAAATCAACAAGACCTTAAGTAGCACCTTAAGCTGAAACTGCTCAAGGTTCTAATTTCATTGGGAAGCCATCAATTTAAGGTGTAAACTATGCTTGCTAAACTTCTTAAAGGATTACTCACTGCTTACCGCTGGGTTCGTAGTTTCTGTCTCAACCTAATCTTCATCATCGCTTTTGCTTTTTTTCTTGCCGCAATCCTCAGTTCAGATCAACTAGACATTCCTCGAAGGAGCGCTGCCCTACTGATCGCTCCAGTTGGCAGTATTGTTGAAGAAGCCTCCTACTAGTCAGCGTCCTTCGGCGATTTGTTTGGTGGCAACCCTGCTGATGATGAAGTCTTGCTACAAGACTTAATTGAGAGCATTGAAATAGCAGGACGAGGGATGAGGCTATCAGTGCTATTGTATTACAGCTCGACTATTTACAAGGCTCTGTCACTTGACGCAATTGCAGGATATCGGCAAAGCCCTCACTAGCCTTCAAAGATAGCTGGCAAAACTGTCTACGCTATTGCCGATAACCTGAGCCAGAGCCAATATTATCTAGCGACCTTTGCTAGATGAAATCATCCTTAACATCGTTTAGGGTGCCGTTAATCCTGCCAAGGCATGAGTAGCTACCAGTATTACTATGCTGAAGCCATCGAAAAGCTCGACGATCAATGTTCACATATTCAGAGTTGGCGAGTTCAAATCGGCCGTTGAGCCCTTTGAACTGAGCGGCATGTCTGATGCCGCCAGAGAAAATTACGAGGAGTGGCTCAATGACCAAAGCTGGGCGACTTTTTGTTGAGCGATATTAGCCGACAACGAAACCTTGATCGCGAACGACATTTAATAACTATATAAACAGCCCTGATCAACAACTCGCTCTTTTTCGGTGGCGATACAGCTGCCATGGCTCTCGATTTTGGCTTGGTGGACCAAGTTAGCTAGCTAGACCTGAAACTCGCGTCCTTATCTAATTGATCGAATTGGCTTGGATGAACGGAAGGTTCCAGCTTCTTATTCAAGTCCCCTTTCACGATTATCTAGCTGAACGTGCACGTGCCCGCTACCTGCCGCTCTTAGGTGGCAATCAGGTTGGCCTCATCGTTGCGAGCGGTACTATTTATGATGGCGAACAAGCTGCCGGGCAGCATCGGTGGCGACACTCTTAGCCGGACTTAGTGCGCCAAGCCAAAAACGACGATAATATTAAGGCTCTAGTAGCTTAGAAGTCGATAGCACCTGGTGGCAGCGCTTTTGCGTCTGAAGTCATCCGCGCCGAATTAGTGGACTTTAAAAGCAGCGGCAAGCCGCTTAGTCGTTGCCATGGGCAGTGTTGCGGCATCTGGAGGTTACTGGATAGCTACTGCTGCAGATCAAATATGGGCGAGTCCAGCTACCATTACTGGTTCAATTGGTATTTTTGGAATATATCCAACATTTAAGGACACATTGAACAATATCGGCATCTACGTTGATGGCGTTGGGACTACCACACAGGCAGGCGCATATGGCCTTGGAATGGAATTACCCGAAAGTACGCAGCGTGCGATTCAATTAAATGTTGAAAAAGGCTATGAGCGATTCTTACAAATAGTATCTGAAGCAAGAAATATGACACCCGAAGAGGTCGACGTGTTGGGACAAGGGCGAGTCTGGTTAGCAAATGCAGCCTTAGAACAAGGCTTAGTCGACTATCTTGGCGACCTTGATAATGCCATTGAAGCAGCAGCGAACTTGGCTGGAATTGAACAATACCGAACCCAGCAAATTATTCAGCCACTCTCTCCAACAGAAATGCTCATGCAAAGTGTATTAAACAACGTCAACATCTTAAGTTGGTTTAGCCCAATGAATAATGTTGGTTTATTCACATCGCCTTTAAACGATATCTACCAACAATTCAATGAGGATATACAAGAATTATTTCTATCAAATGACCCTAATAGTTTGTATCTACAATGCTTTTCTTGTCTAAATACATTTTAATTTTAGAGCTGACTTTCTGACCATTCATACTTCTAAACATCACCAGAACATAATCGATTTAACAAAAGGAATCGTAATTCTACGTTTTTGTGCAAGTGAGAGCTTGTCTAATTTTTCTAGCACTGCAAATAATTTGGACATACTACGTTCACTACGCAAATAAATATAATTCAAGACTTCATCTTCAAGTGGAACGCCTGCAGCATGTGCTCTATTTTTAAGTGCGGACATTTTCCCATTATCGTCCAATTCATGTAAGAGATACGTTACACCACTACTGTAGCGTGACTGTAAATCTGGCAATGCGAATTTCAATTCTAGGGGTGCTATTGCAGAACTAATTAACATCTTAGTCGCATTCAGCTGACAAGCATTAAATAAGGAAAATAATTTTTCTTCCCAGGCAGGCTTTGATAGCACTATATGCACATCGTCTATACAGATTAAATCAAGGTGCTCTAGACCATCCAACACTGATTCGCCTTCTTCCATAAAAACCTGCAAGGGCAAATAAGCAGAATTTAAATGCTTTGCACAACTTGCCTGCAACAAATGACTTTTACCACTTCCTTCTCCACCCCAAACAAAATAGAAATTTTCCAGCAAATGAGCAGATTGCAAAAGAGTGACTAATTCTTGATTTTCTTCAGCGACAACAAAATTTTCAAAAGTAAATTCGTTATAAAGAACAAAGTCAAAAGGCAGTTGATTTGAAAGTGGCATTATTAAAAGAATTAATTCTCAACCCAACGGTAATGCATAGAAACAGCATCGCCCGCTCGACTCAGTTCGACAACTTCTTGCAGCGATGGTTCTAAAGCAATAGTTTCGACTAGTTGACGTAACTGCCCACCAGTCTCCAACTGTAATATTAAGCTAGACTCATGAGCCCTAGTTAGCTGGAAAGAACTCACTCCTTCTAGGGCATTCAAATAATTGAGCAAGGCTGCGTAGTCTTCAGGGTTGTTAATGTCGTCTACTTGCATATTAACTTTTACACTATTTTCAGTGCCTGAAATTAGAACAGAATAGTATTGTGATAATTCGTTAGAAGCCAGATTAATGCTACCTCTTATAAAGTCTTCTTCACTTAGCTCAAACTCTTCATAGCTATAAACATTGCCTCTAAAAAAATATAAGCTTCTAGCCAACAGTTCTCCACTTAAAGAACGATAAATTCTCAGCGCTAATATGCTCTCTGCTTGATAGCGTTGAGAAGCATTTAAAATAGCAGCTTCATCAAGTTCCCATAATTTATTTACATTCAACCGAAGTTGATCTTCAAGATCGAGCAGCGGAAATAGCAAAGGCAAGCCTCTTTCATCAGTAAAACTCCGTAGGGTATTAATTCTTGTGCTAGCACTAGAGTTGTCATCACCCAACATTTGGCGTTCTTCAAGCTCTTCCTCAACCACCATCCAGACTAAAGTTTCAGGACGATTAACCGACCAAACAGGAATGTTATTTTCATCAAGTAAACGCTGTATTTCCGACTCATAAAAATTAACTTCTATTGAAACAACCTCCCTTAACACAGACGTCACTTCATTGGGATTTGAAGGCAGCAAATCTGCTTCCGTTCTAAACGACTCCACAAAAGGTTCAGGGTTGTTAAGTGCACGACGGATAGATGCGGGGTTGGTAGTAGATGTTAGGCCGCTCACTTTAATCAACACTTCTCGCATAGCTTCACTAAACGCTCTGCGCCTTTCTTGTTCATTATTCCTTGACTCAACTATGATGGTTGCCTGATATAAATCTTCAACTTCAATAGCAAAACTTTCCGAGATACAGAGCATTAGGCTCAATGCTAATAGCAACGTTCTTAAGCAAGATTGAATATATTTCATAGTTAAGATCATAAGCGCTATCATACCCGATTCAGGTGTTACCTAACCAGCAGTCAACTTAAATCATTATTAAATGTGATTAAGCAAAAGTTAAGCTAATACTGGGATAATGACCTTATGCTTAATAGACCAATAGCAAACATTCTTTACATAGTAATACTTCTGACGCTCAGTAAAATTAGCGTTGCGGCATCTCCTTTGCCTTTTTCCGCCTATTACGATGCCCGCTTCCAAGGTTTCAAAGCAGATGCCGAAATTTCTTTAATACAGATAAATGATTTTGAATATCTTGCAAATTCAACAATAAAAGTTCGCTTGTTCGGTGCCGCAGTTTCAACAATTCGAGAGAGCAGTCAGTTTAACTGGAAAGATGATACTCCTCAGCCGTATCAGTACGAATACAAGCAATCCGGATTAGGTGGTCGAAGCCTCAGCGTTGCTTTTGACTGGGTAAATAATTTTGCTATCGCTACAGTGGAAAATGAAAGTGTAGAACTCCAACTGGAAGGTAATACTCTTGACGAGCTAAGCATGTACACTTTCATCAAACAGGAACTCAATAAAGGCAATAATGAAATTATATTTTCAGTAGTTAATCGGGACGTAGTTGAAGAATACCGTTATGAAACTATAGGGGAAGAAGAAGTAGTAACAGAGGCAGGAATATTTTCAGCGATCAAAGTTCAGCGTATCAGGGAAAACAGCGGTCGTTTAACAGAGTTATGGTTTGCTAAAAACCACGACATGTTATTAGTGAAATTATTTCAACGCGACCCAGACGGTGATGAATTTGAAATCACCTTAAGTTTTGCGCAGCTTAATGGTGAAGTTGTAAAACCGAATTAGTTATCAATTTAATTTATTTTCTGATCTTTTTGAATAAAAAATAAACATAAGGCCACGAAAAACTATAACAAACTTTCCAAGTCTCCGCTGTATCAATATCTCTTAACGCAGGAAGTGTCGAAAAACCTAAATCACAGTTTTGTATTCTGTTAATAGTTTGTTGCAAAACAAGTTCACTACCCCAATCTATATCCTGAAATATTTCATGGTGCGGATGCTTCATTGCTATAAGCACATAACCTCCATCCATAGCGGGTCCCAATACTACATCGTTGATGCTTTTATCTAATTCCTGCAAAGCCAATTCAAGATAACTTTCATCGATGTCTGGACAATCACTACCTATGATCACTACTTGAGACGATGACCGCAGCACATCTTCTGCAGCATAAAACATTTTATCTCCCAGGCTTATCCCTTTTTGTAACTTCACCGCGCCTTCAAAAGGTACAAATGCAGAATGCTCTTGCATCTGATCAACCCAAAGTTGTTTAGGACAAAGTGTCGATTTATTCAGCACTGCCATTTGCCTATTCATCAGTTGTACGTGCATATCTAGGGCGCCTTGCTCACCTAAGGCAGGAATTAATCGAGTTTTAACCTGCCCTTTAACAGGCGCTCTGGCAAACATAACAATGCAGCTATCTGGATGCTGATGAGTTAACTCGGCCTGTTTCATGATTTATTTCGAATCAGGGTAATATTGGTCTGCTAATTTTCCAGGGCTAGTGCCCAAAAAATATGCCAGCCTTAAACGCCACATTAAAAGAATTGTTTTATAGATGCCATGTTTTTCCCAGCGGCGACTGGATGTTTTTACTGTTTCTTGAAGGCAGCACGGACGACTATGTTTTAGAAGTTTTTTACTAAGCGCCACATCTTCCATCAAAGGGATACGATCAAAGAAACCCACATCTTCAAATGTACACTTATTCACAAAAATTGCCTGATCGCCAGTTGCAATACCGGTCATTGCACTTCTGATATTCATCGCACTACTAATTACTTTAAACATAAACTTTTTATTACTAAATGAGACATTAAAGCGACCCCAAAGGTGTTCTGCAGAATCTAAAGCGCCCAAAATTGAAACATCAGCTGAATCTGGCAAGCCTGTGTCAGCGTGTAAAAAGAGTAAAGTGTCGTTTTTGGCTACATCAGCACCTTCATTCATTTGGTGCGCACGACCTTTTACAGTCTGAATGTAACGATCTACCAACGGTCTAGCAACAAGCAAACTCTGATCATGACTACCACCATCCACAAGGATGATTTCATGACCACGCTCTCGATAAATTTGCAGCTTAGGTAAATTTTGACTTAGCGCTGTTTCTTCGTTGAGCGCAGGGATAATGATGCTTATTAAATTCGAAACTGAAGACACCGATTTAGTATTTGAGCTGTTTGAGCTTAATCACCCAAAGCTCCACCACAACTACTACCTTGACCGGCAGTACAGCCATAACAATGTTCCCCGATTGCAATCGGTTTTCCGGTTAAATCTTTTTCAAGAATATCTTTAATGTGAGGCCTTGGTTTGCTAACAGCAATAAGAGGCATAGCTAGCATTTGATTGAAATCACAATCATATACATAACCCTGGTAATCAACACTTACAAGACTACGACACATTACTGTTTCAAGATTAGAAGCCGTATAGGCTCCTTTCAATATATCCATATACTCTTCATACAACCCTTTTGCCAACAACCAGCCCCCAAAGCGACTAATAGGCATGTTGGTAATAGTAAATAGTTGATTAAATTCAATGTTGTGATCTTCTTTTAGTATGCGTTTGTAATCGGCTTCCAGGCTATCCTGTCCAGGGGGTAAATTTAAATCTTGCGGGTTATAAACCAAATTGAGTTGTAAGTCTGGATCAACACCATAACCTAAGCTATTTAATTCTTGCAGCACAGCGATGCTGCCTTCAAATATTCCTTTACCTCGTTGTTTTTCAACATTTTGTTCAGAGTGGCAAGGTAAAGAAGCAGTAATTGTAACTTTGTTATCTGCCAAAAATTGAGCAGTATCTTCATAACCTGGTTCATGCAAAATTATTAGATTGCAACGGTCTATGACTTCAATGCCGAGATCCTTAGCGCTAGTTACAAGGTAGCGAAAGTGAGGATTCATTTCTGGTGCGCCACCAGTTAAATCCAGCGTACGGATATTAAGTTTTTTCAAAGCCTGAATTATTAGGTCGACCACTTCCAGGCTCATGATTTCCTTACGAGTAGGCCCGGCATTAACATGACAATGCACACAAGTTAGATTACACAGATAGCCTAAATTCACCTGCAGTGTATTCAGCTCATCACGATAAATCGGAGGAAAATCTGTTTCTAGCAATAATGGCTTAGTATCTAACATAAAGGTTTAGTATCTGACATAAATTAAATAAATCTCAGTGGAGATGGCGACCTCAGTCTGTCTGACATTCTATGCAATGAGATTAAGATAAGCAAAAGCCACTGCTTATATTCTTGTCAGCACAACGTTACAATAGACTATAACTTAAACGAGTTGTTACGCATGTCTGCCATCTATTCTCTTGACGCATTAAAATTTGATAATAGTTTCTATAATCAATTGCCTGCCGATCCTGTTATCAACAATAACAGCCGGCATGTGAATGCGGCCTGCTATTCCAAAGTGAATCCTATGCCTTTCCCTAAAGCGAGCTTAGTTGCTTACTCTCGTGACATGGCACTTGAGCTTGGACTCAATCCAATGGAATGCATGACCCAACGTTTTACCGAGATTTTTAGCGGCACCTTGCTTTTAAAAGGCATGCAGCCATTTGCGGCTTGTTATGGAGGTCACCAGTTTGGTAACTGGGCAGGCCAGCTGGGCGATGGCCGTGCAATCAACCTTGGGGAAGTTATTAGTAAAAAAGGGCAACGTTGGGCTCTACAATTAAAAGGTTCTGGGCCAACACCCTATTCTCGTCATGCTGATGGTTTTGCTGTACTACGATCTTCAATCAGAGAATTTCTTTGCAGTGAAGCCATGCATCATTTAAGAGTTCCTACTACTCGAGCGCTATCTTTATTGAGGACAGGCACTCAAGTAGAAAGGGACATGTTCTATAATGGACAGTCTAAGATGGAGCCTGGTGCTGTTGTTTGTCGAGTAGCTCCTAGTTTTATACGCTTTGGTAATTTCGAATTATTCACTTCTCGCAATCAAACAGACATAACCAAGCAATTGCTTGATTACACCATAGAACACTTCTTCCAACACCTTGGCAAACCTTCAAAGGAAGTCTACATCCAATGGTTTAATGAAATCTGTCTATCAACAGCTCGCTTGATAACGGAATGGATGAGAGTCGGTTTTGTGCATGGTGTTATGAATACAGACAATATGTCGATTCTTGGTCTTACCATTGATTACGGGCCTTATGGTTGGCTGGAAGATTATGATCCTCATTGGACACCAAACACTACCGATGCTGGTGGTCGTCGCTATGCTTATGCTAAACAACCCGAAATCGCACAGTGGAATTTATTGCAATTAGCCAACGCTATTTATCCTTTAATTGAAGATGCTCAAGCATTGGAAAGCGCGTTGGAAAACTACAAAAAAGTCTATGACATCGCCTGGCGCGACATGATGTCTAGCAAGCTAGGATTGAACACCTTTACGCAAGCTAGTGATGAAGTATTATTTCAGGATTTAGTTCGCAACTTAAAAAACACTGAAACTGATATGACCTTATTTTTCCGTCATTTAAGTGAACTGGAAATCAACATGAATACGAATGTAGATCAGCTTTTATCAATGATCAAACCTGCTTTTTATGTTGAAGAAATAGCAGCCGACGAAGCCGACAATATTAAAACCTGGCTATCTCAGTATGTGGAGAGATTGAAAAGTGATGGCAAAACGGATGAAGCGAGGCGACAACAAATGAATTCCGTAAATCCCTTATACGTTCTACGTAATTACCTTGCCCAAGAAGCTATCGAGCAGGCTGAAGCTGGTAGCTACACCATGATTCACGAATTGCAGGAAGTACTCAAAAACCCTTATGAAGAACAAGTCGGCAAGGAACGCTTTGCAGAAAAACGTCCTGACTGGGCAAAACAAAAAGCTGGTGCGTCCATGCTTTCCTGCAGCTCCTAAATGAGTTCTTAAAATGCCTGGTGCAATAGCTCCTTCTGGTGGTGCCCAAGGTCTCACAAGGGTATGGGGCCCATTTCGAATTATCAGTCTCGCGACGAAAATGCGAGGTAGTGACATAAGGCTGAAATAAATACATTGGATCATCAACAATTGTTGTTACCACGAACCATTCTTCGCCTGTGGGGGCCGTAAAACGATTAAAATATTCAGTTAGAATGGCGTCTTCACTGTAAGGAATACCATTTGGTCTGAGATAACCAGGCTGCATTTGAGTCGTAATAGCTTTCAATGTGCCAACTGGAGGCGGCTCATCATCCGGACTGCCATTACTGCCGCGGTTTATTAATATATTCTCCCAGTCTGCCACACTATATCCCTGCCAGCTTCTTTCTAGGTTGGCAGCTTCAAGCATCATGCTTATTAGCGGTCTGCGTCCTGTAGATGAGAAATTTAACAACCGAGTTTGCGATACCAGCGTCGGTATCAATTCTTAAGGTATAGTCATCTTCCCAGCTTATCTGCAATCTTGTTGGAACCCGCATAATTCGAGCTGCGCCAAATGCTTTGCATTGCAGGCCCGCCGCATTATCTGCCTCCAAGATCCCAGTTATTGGTAACAGCTTTTCCTGCCTCATTGACCGGTACACTCATGGTATCCCCGATTGCCGGCGTCAACATGCGATATGCCCAGTCTTCAGTAACCAGAGGAAACCCATGTTCCAGTCAAATCAATCGGAGCTTCAACCCTGCCAGGAGCTTGTACTGCTGCTGGCCCACCAAAACGCTGAGCATAAGCAGGCGTAGCTATAGACAAAACTAAAATTAAATTCAGCAAAAACTGAGGAAGCTTACTGAAATCATCTTTATAACTATTGTTTAACGCAATTCTTCATAGACCGCCTCCAAAAACATTCTTGTCGTCCACTCGCCTGAATCGTGACCATAAATCCCGTCGTATTCAAGGGAAGGCTGAGCTGCCAGAATTTCCTCAAAGGACATCCCTTCATTAATCATAAGTTGCACCCGATCACGAATGATAGTGACCATATCCCGATACTCAACCACATCCGACTCACTTGCCAAGCGACCATGCCCCGGAATAATGAGGGTGCCTCCTTGCTGGTTAAATTCAGGAACTGCAATTTCTATCACATTCGATTAAGAGCATCAATCAAGCCTTGCAATGAGCCTCCATATCTCTGGGTAAAAATGAGGGTATGAAGTAGTATCGAAAATATCCCCGGTCACAAGCACATCAGATCCACGAAAATGCACCAGAACATCTGACTGTGTTATCGCCGCTGGTTGATGCAGTATCTCGATAGGCTCACCATTTAAGATAAAGCGCTTTGCTTTCTCCAAAAAATGTATTATTTGGCCAAATCTCGTATGGAACTTCATCCAGCAAATTCAGTCACTAATAGAGTTAAACCATTAGCATGCCCTACAATTGGTATCCCAACATCTTGGTTTACTCCGATCCGAACGTCTTGCCCCCTTATATCGTTAATCGCTACATTTCCAGCCAAATGACGAAGGCAGATGCTGCAGTGCTAATAATATACCGTCGGTGGCAGCGAACTAAGCTCTCCAATAGCATTGC
Source organism: uncultured Pseudomonadales bacterium (assembly GCA_943789335.1). Taxonomy (GTDB): domain Bacteria; phylum Pseudomonadota; class Gammaproteobacteria; order Pseudomonadales; family Pseudohongiellaceae; genus UBA5109. The sequence goes on from CALSTS010000010.1 coordinate 98,708, forward strand.
ACCAAATTTTCAGATGCTTCGGCATTGCCGCTATCAACCACGATTAGATCCTAGCTCACCGACCATTACAGCAATATTACTGCCACCAGTAGCAATCATGGAAATACTACCCTGAACAGGTAATACTTCAATTTCTGCGCTATTTTTAGCAAGGAACTCTGGTCGTTGGGCCAACACAGGCTCAATAACAAAAGTGCTTAACAACAATGGTATCGATAGACTAAACACATAGTCGGCGGAATTTGTTATTTATTAAAGCCATAATCCGTCTCCTATTCCCCGGCCCGATTACTGATCGAATTCTTCACGCATCTGTCGTAAAGTTTCTCGGTACTCAGGGTAAATTGTGACACTGCCACCCACAACGGCCTCAACTTCAATGCCTAGCCGATCAGCCATATCTGGGTGCTTGGTCCCCAGTGGCCAGTGCGGCACCCAACCAGGATCCATAGCAACCTCTTCTACAGGCTCAAATGCACGTCTTTGGGTAACTACTTGTGGAGGGTTCCATATCCATGTCTGGCTGCGAACCATAGGTTCTTCCAAATAAATAGGGTCTTCAATATGACTAACCATAGTGAGATGCTCGCCATTTCGAAACCAGTATTCAGTCATCACTGCATAAGGGCTTGCTGGCACACCATTGCGTTGGTAAACCCCATATTTCATATGAGTTGTGGTCACTATCAGCATCCCGTCAACCCATTCTCCGGTAGAAAAACCATTCCATTTATGCAAGCCATATCGCTCTGAGGGGTGCGGTCTTCCATCCAGCCAGATGGTCCGGTCGGCCCTGCCATAAGTACCATTGGTTCTATAACCAATATGTCTCGAGAGTTACAGGGTTTACAATTCGATCAATACTCAGGTTAGGCCTTGGCCCTCTGAATGAATATTGTGCAGGATGGGGCTGAGCTTGCCGTTCTGGTTGAGATAAAATAGATGCATCCCAAGTTTCAGCTTTTTGTCTGGCAGCGGCATTCATTGGAATCCCTGTGTATTCTCCAAGACCCGCTCCAGGCAATCTGTCATACCAATCCTCCAGCACTAAAGCCGACCACATCCCTGAAATATCAAAAGCTTCACTAGGTATTGGAACAGGTTGTGCAAAAGCTGAATTAATTGCAAAACTAATTGAAGAGATTTGTAGCAAGGCGACCACAATAGCTTTTGTGACTAGGTTATTTTGCCGCATTAAGTACCCCTTATTTTTATAAATTATTTGAAGATGAGGTTTATATTTGGAAGAGATAATAAAACATAAAATTATTAATACAACTATATATTCACTATCAATCTGATATTTCCAATATTCCTGCACTATTTAAAAATGAATATAAGCTAATAAAATAACGCGTCAAAAAAAAGGGCACTAATAGGCGCCCTTTTTTCTTCGCTGATTACAAGCTATTAATCAGCTGCAAAGCAATAAAACAGCCCTGCTCCTCCAGTTTGCACCAATGACTGCTGGCTACAGCCCGCACTCGGATGAGCGGCATTCCATGAAACATTGCCCCCACCATGGCGATCAGTATGACCTACCATAGCGCTGCCATCACCACTGCTCGTCCAGTTATTGCAAGTATGGTCAGCTTCATCCGGGAAGAAAGCTGTACCATCAGTCTGCGCACCAGTCAGAACATCATGACGATTGGGGCTATCTCCGACACCATTAATCTGATTACCATTTTCATCAACCGCAGTATTCTTATCAATAGTACGGTTATAAAGATGAAGGTCAGAAGGGTTAGTAGCAATTAAAACACCGTTAGCATTGTACCAAGGACCTGAGCCGATACGATCACGCGCATTGACTCGAGCTTCTCCAGCAGTGGCTTCACCACTTAAATAAGCATGCCAATGACGCTCACCTGCTCTAGCAGATTCTGCAAGTGCTTGACAGTGCGCGTTTGCGCCTGAAAGGCCACCTAGGTCACCACCATTTCCGGTCCCGACACTAGTGACAAAAAAACTCATGCCTGAAAATTCTACATCCTGTGCCATGACAGAACCCGATAGAGAAATGAGGCCTGCAGTGATCAAAGTAGAAAAATATTTCATGAAAATCTCCTTTTATTTTTAATTTAACGAAATGCTCTTTTTTCAATTTTTATTAAGTAAAGAGCACGCAAGTTAGCAAACTTTTTCTATAAGTGAAACGCAATTTCTCGGCGGAATCGTTAACGCTTAACATGCATCAAACTAACCCGTTATCACAGAAAAATTAAACCATGACCGCGAACTAATCTAGATTTTATAGCCTACCAGCAAAGCGAATTGTTTTTTTATAAAGCGAAGCATAGAAATCCTATGTTAGAATTTGCCGGCCTAATTTACTGCTCCGGTGGCACAGCTGGATAGCGCGGCCCCCTCCTAAGGGGCAGGTCAGAGGTTCGAATCCTCTCCGGAGCGCCACTCCCCTTCTTTGATAAAACTATTCTTGACAGTTTGTCTGTATTTAATGAAAATGTTCGCATAGAAATATATCTGTTCATTAAGCGAACATTTTTAATTAAATTATTACAATCTCTGCGTAGAGATTGATGCAAGACAATAATGCTTGTTGCACCAAGCTAAGTATCTTGATTGAATGCTGACTTTGTTAATTCTTATCAAACTTAGCGATATACAAATTAACTAGCGACCTATATTTACTAAGGAGCCCAAACTATGACCGTTAACGTTAAAGATTTCGGAATGGACAATATGCCTATGGCCGTACTTGAAGAGTATGGTGCTAAAACCAAAGACCCTCGTTTAAAAGAAATAATGTTGGCTCTTATTACACACCTTCACGAATTCGTCAAAGAAGTCCAACTAACTGAAGAGGAATGGTTCCAGGCAATTATGTATCTCACTGCTGTAGGGCAAAAATGTGACGATAAGCGCCAAGAGTTTATTTTGCTTTCTGACACGCTTGGTGTATCGGCCTTAGTGGACTCTATTAACAATATGCGTGAAGGTATTGGTACCGAAAATACGGTGCTTGGTCCATTTTATGAAACCGGCGCACCGGAATATCCTATGGGCGCCAACATCGTCCAGAAGTCAACTGAGGAAGGCGTTACCGCTGTTGTTCGCGGCAAGGTTCTAGATAAAAGCGGAGCCCCTGTTTCTGGTGCAGTGCTTGATGTCTGGCAGTCATCCAGTGAAGGCCTTTACCATATGCAAGATCCTGAAATGCCTGAACATAACCTTTGCGGACGTTTTACTACTGGTGCAGACGGTGAATACATTTTTGTATCTGAAAAGCCTGCCGCCTACCCAATTCCTACTGATGGCCCTGTTGGAATAATGCTTAATGCTTGCGGACGTCACCCTTGGCGACCAGGTCATTTACACTTCATTATCACTGCACCTGGCTATGATCGCTTGGTCACACATATTTTCACTAATGAAGATAAATATCTTGATTCTGATGCTGTTTTTGCAACTAAGTCTTCACTCGTTGGCGAGTATAAAGAGTGCAATGACGAAGCTTTAGCAAAAGAACTTAATATTGAAGGACCGTTTGAAAAAGTTGAATTTGATTTTGTCCTAATGAGCGAAAAATAAACTGACTTTAGAATAATTATAAGCTTTATTGATTGATTAATTGCGAGGAATTATGAAAGTAGTACCACAAATCACACTGGCAGAAGCCGCAGCTAAAGTCTCTGACGGAGACACCTTAATTGTTGGCGGTTTCGGAATGACTGGAAATCCAGTGCATTTATTACATGCCATTGCTGAAACTTCTGTAAAAGATCTGACTTACGTCGGCAACAATGTTGGCGAACCTGGTTTAGGTGGCGGTCGCTTACTTCGCAATGGCCAGCTTAAGAAAGCTATAGGCTCATTCTTCACCAGTAATCCCGAAGCAGTCAAAGCTGCTCAAGCAGGTGAAATGGAAGTTGAATTACTTCCACAAGGAACGCTTTGCGAAGCCATGCGTGCTGGCGGTGCTGGTCTGGGTGGTTTTTTCACCCCTACGTCTGCCGGCACTGTATTAGCCGAAGGTCGTGAGACCCGTAATATTGATGGCAAAGATATGGTATTAATTCCACCTTTATATGGTCAAGTTGCATTAATTAGAGCCTGGAAAGCTGATACTGCTGGAAATTTACAATATCGCATGACTGAAAATAACTTTAATCAAGCCGCTGCGACAGCTGCAACGGTGGTAATTGCTGAAGTTGAGGAAATTGTTCCTGTTGGCGAACTAGACCCTAATTTCATTCATACCCAAGGTTGTTTTGTCGATTATCTAGTACAGGCGGAATTAACCCTCGATGATTTAGGTTCTTCAGCTTCAGTAGCCACCGAAAAGCGATAATGTTGATGAATCTCGCATGAACATTGCACGCGCTGCCCTCGGAGAACTTGGTCCAGGTGATGTGGTCAATCTGGGTATCGGTATTCCAACCTTAGTCGCCGATTTAATTACCCCTGAGCATGGCATTTTTATGCACACAGAAAATGGCATGCTAGGTGTTGGCCCACGTCCTGATTCAGGTGGCGCCATGGACTATCCAGTTAATGCAGGGAAAATGCCTGTCAGTGAGCTGCCTGGAGCCAGTTATTTTGACTCCTGCGCATCTTTTGGAATGATCAGAGGCGGTCATGTTGACGTATCCGTCATTGGCGGTTTGGAGGTCGACGAAGCTGCCAATCTAGCAAACTGGGCAGTACCAGGTAAACCCTTGCTAGGTGTTGGCGGTGCAATGGATTTGTCATCAGGCTCTAAACGCCTGATTGTTACAATGACGCACACTAGTCGTGATGGCTCGCCAAAAATCGTTCCTACCTGTGCGCTACCGTTGACAGCGCTTGGCGTAGTTGACGTTGTAATAACTGAACTCGCAATGTTCCGCTATATTGAGGGAGAACTGGTCCTAGTTAAAGTAATGCCGGGATCTAGCCTTGAAGACATTGCCGAAAAGACTTCAGCGAATTATAGAGTTGAATTAGAAGAGTGATTTTAATTTAGCAAACGCTCATCTGCAGGCAGCACTTCGGAAATTTTCTTCGCTGCTGCCTGCAAGCTTGGAATTAACTCTTCTCTCAAGCGCTTCTTATCCATCTTTTGTGGTTGTGAACTAATATTGATTGCCGCCAAGGCTTTGCCTTGTTTATTGATTATCGGCACTGAGACAGAACATAGTCCAATTTCAAGCTCTTGATTCACCACAGAATAGCCCTGTTTTCTAGCCAACAATACTTCATCTAGAATAGATGTATGATCTGTAAGTGTTTGTTTTGTATATTTTTCTATTTCAGAAGACTTGATGAAATTTTCAATTTCTGTATCAGGTAACTCGGCCAGCATTACCCTCCCCATTGAAGTGCTAATCGCCGATAGCCGCGTTCCGATATGCAAACTAACCGACATTATCTGCTGTGTAAGACTGCGTGCTATATAAACTATATCAGGTAAATCAAGTACTGAAACGGAACAGGATTCGCATGTCTTCTCACTTACTTCTCTAATATAGGGTTGAATCAATTCTATTAGAGGTTGAGAACTTAAATAGGCAAAGCCTAAATTTAGGACTTTGGGCGATAACCAAAAAAGCTTGCCATCAGTCTCGACATACCCCAAGGCATGTAGTGTATGCAAAAACCTTCTAGCGGTCGCACGAGCTAAATTAGTATGCCTCGCGACCTCAGTAAGACTGAGCTTGCAGCGGTTTTTATCAAAGCAGCTAATCACTGCCAATCCACGCTCTAATGAGGTAACATAATCCTTATTGTCAGCCCCGATAACGCTTGACTTATTTGTGCTCATTTAGCATCATCTTTTGTATTGAGTTCGCAGTGAGTAACATTAGTTCGCTATATGAACTTTGTCAAGAAATAAGAGTAGCTTACCGGGAATGTTTATTATTGATCCCTGTCAATGCAGAGAGAGATATACTGATTTAACTTAGCCAGACAAGAAAGTAACCATTTAAAGAGAAATTTAATACAGGAGAGTAAGTATGTCTGTGGAATATAAAACAACGTTTGCATCCATTGATAATTTCAATAAAGGCGGCGTGCAGATGGTCAGCGGCAACATCAAAGACTATGTCTTCTCTAATGTCTATGAAGTTGCAGCAAATGCAGCTCCTTATGAGCGTGTCGTCGTAGCTAAAAATTTGGTCTACACATTAGAATCCTGTCGCGCTGAGGGAGAGTCACCATGGTACAGCTGCGCTCATGACGAATTTGCAATCGCTTTTGATTATGACGTTGAAGTGCACTACATCAAAATGGATGACACCAGCTTTATTGACGATGAGAAAGATGGCTCATTTCGCTTAGATGGCAAGCCTGCTGGTCAATACATGGGTAAAATTACTTTAAATCGTGGTCATCAAGCACTACTACCTGAAAAGGTTGCTTATTCCTTTAAAGCGGCCAAACCGGCGACTTTAGTTCTGCAAGCCATATTAGGCGATGAATCTACTGAAAAATGGAGCGACATCTGTCTCACCTAAGCTATTGACTTTAATTACCAAAAGAATACATTAGCAACATATAACGATAGAAAAATAGGAATATTTCAATGACAAATTTAACAGCTGCAGTAAACAACGAACAAACCGGCTACCAGAACTTTTCTGCCGGCAGCTTTACTTTTCGCCGTGATGAGTATTTTGCTTATATTGACTACCCTGATGGCGAATATGTAATGCCAATTGACGCCTTTTTGAAAGCGCTAATGCGTGATATAGCATGGGGCTTTTTCTACGGCACAGTCAACTTTGATGACGTATTTGGTACGACAAACCATTACGGTAATGTCGACATGTTTATTGGTTCTATGAACGAAGAATACGTCAATAATGGCAAAGACTTCTTGGAAAACTTCCCATCAGAACAGCTAATGGAGATTTTTCAGGCAATGTTGTCTGATTGGACTATTGAAGGCTTCGATCCTTTTGCGGCACCTCAAGAAACTGGCACTGCTTGGGGACCCAAAAACGGCAATAATGATGAGGCAATTTCACGTACTCGCCAAGTTGCTCAACGTATGATCGGCATTCCAGGCGACACAGAAGTTCGCTCTGATGACACCGGCTATACTGTTAACAGACATTTCACAGATGTTGACCAATCACAGCCTGTGGTTGATGCCGAACCTGGTTTCGAAGATCAGATTCATGGTTTTAATCTTTGGGCGCATCTATCTAGATCAGATGTGACTTGGAACCCATCAATTGTTTCCATTTGCAAACAAAGCCTACTTTGCCCTACTACCGAAGAATACATACTTCCTGTAGAGCACGGTAATGATCGAGTAGAATGGTTCGTACAGGTGTCTGATGAGATTATCTGGGACATTAAAGATGGAGCAAGCAGTAAGCCACGCGCTTCTTTGGTAATGCGAGCTGGAGATGTAGCCTGCATGCCTGCCGACATCCGCCATCAGGGTTACTCACCTAAACGTTCAATGTTGATTGTTTGGGAAAATGGCTCGCCTGAAATTATGGAAAAAATTAAAGATGGAACTGTACCTAGAGTAGGTGTTGAGTTTTAAAAAACTCTTAGACTAACAGTTAGGTTATGACTTCAAATAGCTGCTGCTCAATTCTGAGCAGCAGCTTTTTTTCTCAATCAATAAGCTTGGAACATTATGAAAATTATCGACAAACTACTAATTAACGGTGAATGGGTAGACGGTGAAGCTGGCACTACCATTGACGTACTTAACCCTTATGACAATTCCCTGATTACTAAAATCGCAGAAGCAACCGAAGCTGATGTTGATAAAGCTGTGGCAGCAGCCAAAGCTGCTTTAGATGTATGGAAAGCTTTTAGCGCTTCAGAACGCGGCCACTTTTTATTAAAGTTAGCTGATAAAATTGAAGAACACGCCGAAGAACTTGCTCAAATTGAGACTATGGATACTGGCCATCCAATTCGTGACACGCGCAATTTAGATGTGAAGCGTACTGCTTATTGCTTCCGTTATTTCGGCGGCATGGCTGATAAATTAGAAGGCTCAGTTATTCCGGTTGATTCGGGATTCCTTAACTACATGGACCGCCAACCTATTGGTGTGGTTGGACAAATCGTACCATGGAATTTTCCATTAATGTTTACCAGCTGGAAGATGGCACCTGCTCTAGCAGCTGGCAATACCGTCGTCATTAAACCTGCTGAACTAACACCATTATCGACACTGCGTATCGCAGACTTGATGATGGAAGTTGGCATTCCCGCTGGCGTAGTAAACGTTCTTGTTGGAAAAGGCAGAATTGCCGGGCAACATATGGCTGAGCATGAAGATATTGGCAAAATTTGTTTTACTGGTTCTACTCCAGTTGGCCAAAAAATTATTGAAGCTTCTGCCAAAACCATTAAGAAAGTTCAATTGGAACTTGGCGGTAAGGGTGCAAACATTATTTTTGCAGATGCCAATATTCCTGCCGCTGTTGGCGGTTCTGCATTCGCTATTTTCCACAATCAAGGGCAAGCATGTATTGCTGGATCCCGTTTGATTATCCACGAAGATGTCGTTGACGAGTTCTTGGAAAAATTCACAGCTCTGGCTAAAAGCATCAAAGTTGGTGATCCAACTGATCCTGCTACTGAAATGGGTCCGCTAACCTCGCAGCGCCATCTTGAAACAGTATTAGAATATTGCGAAATAGCCAAAGAACAAGGTGGTGAATTCTTAACTGGAGGCCATCAGCCTGATGACGAAGTGCTTAAAAAAGGCTGCTTTGTTATGCCAACTATTGTTAGGTGCAAACCCACAGACAGAGTCTTCCACGAAGAAGTATTTGGCCCCTTTGTTGTTGTGACTACTTTTAAAACAGACGAAGAAGCAATGGAGCTAGCTAATGCAACTGAGTATGGTTTGGGCAGTGGTTTATGGACTAGCGATATTTCAAGAGCGCATAAATTTGCCCGCGAAATTCATGCCGGCATGGTCTGGATTAACTGTTACAAGCGTGTAAACCCTGCAAGTCCTTTCGGTGGTGTTGGTCGCTCAGGCTATGGCCGTGAAATGGGCTTTGAGGCTATGCGTGAATATACTGTAGCTAAATCTATTTGGGTCAATGTTGACGCAAAAATTCCTCCATTTTATCCACGGTAAATGCCGCATATTGGATGTATCGAGAAATAAATGGAACTGAGGTAAAGTCATAATGCAATTTGTTTACCATCCAAATTCTCAACGTATCATTTTTGGTGCCGGCACTCTAAAGCAACTTCCAGATGAAGTTGCTTTACTCGGCATCAAAAAGCCCATGATTATCTCTACAGAGTTTCAAAAAGACCTTGCAGTCTCAACGAAAGAGCTGCTTGGCGATAGTTTTGAAAGCAACATATTCGACCAAGCAGTCATGCATGTGCCCAGAGAATCAATTAATGCCATCATGTCAGACATAGAATCTAATGGTAACGATGGTTGCGTTTGTATGGGCGGTGGTTCAACGATTGGTTTAGGTAAAGCGGTTGCTTTAGAAACTGGATTGCCTTCAATCGTGGTACCTACAACATATGCTGGGTCAGAAATGACCCCAATCTGGGGTATTACTGAAGATGGTGTAAAGACTACTGGTCGCGATGCCAAGGTGCTCGCTAGGACAGTGATTTATGACCCAGAATTAACGGTAACACTACCAGATTTTCTTTCTGGACCAAGCGGAATTAATGCCATCGCACATTGTGTAGAGGCACTTTATGCTGAAAACAGAAATCCAGTTATTTCATTAATGGCTGAAGAAGGCATCAAAGCACTAGCTGAAAGTTTGCCCGTAGTGGTTGTTGAATTAGATAATATGGAAGCCAGAAGCAAAGCGCTTTATGGTGCTTGGTTGTCTGGAACCGCTTTAGGAACTGTTGGGATGTCAATTCACCACAAACTTTGTCACACCTTGGGTGGATCTTTTAATTTGCCACATGCTGAAGTTCACTCAGTGGTTATACCTCATGCTACTAAATACAATCAAGAGCATGCACCTGAAGCCATGCAAGCTATAGCGCGGGCCTTGAGCACGACGCCTGATGATGCTGCCGGCGCCCTTTTCGACTTATTAGGTAAAGTAGGCGCACCGACTACACTTGAAGAGATTGGCATGAAAGAAGAAGATTTAGATAAAGCAACAGAAATTGCTCTATCAAAACCTTATTACAACCCTCGTGAAGTGACTAAAGAAGGTGTAAGAGCACTTCTACAGAATGCCTTTACTGGTACTCGCCCCTAAAAAACGTTTTACACAAGGCAGGCTTCTAATTTAAGTTTGATTAAGGCGCTTTTATCCCCATTTAAGTGCAAAGTAAGGAAGGTAGGAAAGCTGTACTCATGAGACGCTGGCACGAAGAAAGAAATGTTCCTCCATACGGCACTGAACTCTGCAAAGTTGACGATATATTACCGGGAAACACCAGAGAAGCTAGTTTTTCGACAGAATCAAAATACCCCTTCAATCTTTTTATCTATAACGATGAAGGCATACTACGTTGTTATTTAAACCGCTGCCCGCATTTTCAAATAAAGCTTAACCTTGACCCTGGTCGATTTCTTAATCTTGATCGCACTATGTTTATGTGCCAACACCATATGGGAAAGTTCAGGCTACATGATGGTTTTTGTACCGAAGGACCTCCCCAAGGAAGCAAACTGGAAAGTGTTCCAATTGATGTGAAAGAAGGAATAGCTTATCTTGGAAATCCAGAATAGTTAAATATATTCAATAAGTTAATAGGGTTAATTAAAGTATATTATGATTAAACATATTGTGAGTTGGAAAGTTGATAAACCAGATATGAGCAAGAAATATTGCGATGACGCTGCAGAATTATTGCAACAGATGCGCGAACAGATTACTGGACTCCTCAGTCTAGAAGTCAATGCAGATGTCAGCCGTATCGTCAGTTCTGCAGATATAGTACTGTATTCTGAATTTGAAAACTGGGATGCTCTGAATCATTACAATCAGCATCCTCTGCACCTAAAATTTAAAGACTATCTAGGCCCATATATAGTCGAACGACGTATGGCTGATTACGAAATATAAGGACTCATTATGACTGACGCATATATTTGCGATGCAATTCGCACTCCTTTTGGACGTTACGGTGGCACTTTATCATCGGTCCGAGCTGACGATCTTGGTGCTGCTCCTCTGAAAGCGCTGATGCAAAGAAACCCTAACGTCGATTGGCAAGCTGTTGATGATGTTATTTACGGATGCGCCAATCAGGCCGGCGAAGATAACCGTAACGTAGGCAGAATGTCCTTGTTACTTGCGGGCTTCCCTGTTGAAGTCACTGGCACAACGATGAACCGCTTATGTGGATCCAGCCTTGATGCCATATCCACCGCCGCCAGAGCCATTAAATCCGGCGAAGCTCAGCTAATTGTTGCCGGGGGTGTGGAATCAATGTCGCGTGCCCCTTTCGTTATGGGCAAGGGCACAAATGCTTTTGCTCGCGATATGAAGCTAGAGGACACCACCATGGGCTGGCGCTTCATTAACCCGCAGCTCAAAGCTATGCATGGTGTTGAAACAATGCCAGAAACGGCTGAAAATGTTGCTGAGCAATTCTCAATCAGTCGTGAAGACCAGGATGCTTTTGCACTACGTAGCCAGATACGTACTGCTGAAGCTCAAAGCTCTGGCCGTTTAGCTGAAGAAATTATTTCTGTATCCATTCCTCAACGTAAAGCTGACCCAATTATATTTGATACAGATGAGCATCCAAGGGCTAGCACTACAATAGAAGCATTAACAAAATTGCGCCCAGTAGTACGTGAAAGTGGCACAATAACAGCTGGGAATGCTTCCGGTATCAATGATGGCGCAGCTGCAATGATTATTGCCTCTGAAGCCGCGATTAAAAAATATGGTTTAACACCACGCGCCCGCATTGTTGCATCAACTACCGCGGGAGTTTCACCCTCTATAATGGGTTTTGCGCCAGCACCAGCGACTAAAAAGCTTTTAGCCTACACGGGATTAAGTATTGATCAAATGGATGTCATTGAACTCAATGAGGCTTTTGCAGCTCAAGCCTTAGCAGTCACGCGCGATTTAGGCCTAGTTGATGATGCAGCCCAGGTTAATCCAAATGGTGGCGCTATTTCTATTGGCCACCCTTTAGGTGCTAGCGGTGCACGCTTGGTCATTGCAGCCGTAAATCAGTTGCACCGCTCAAACGGCCGTTATGGCCTTTGTACTATGTGCATAGGTGTTGGCCAAGGCATTGCCTCTATCATAGAGAAGGTTTAAAACAGTGAATATATAAAAAAGGAGTCTAAGGACCCTTTTTTGTTTCTCTTTCAACCAGATAAAAAAAAAGGCCTCACTCCGTGAGACCTTTTTAATACTTTCTGAATATAAGTAGCTATTAATCAGCTACTAACCGGCATACATAACACTTACATACCACAGGGGCGAGGATCCCATGCGCTACGATCATTATCACGTCTGTAGTGAGAACTGGTAATGAAATCAGTATTCAAGTATTCAGGATCATGAACGATAGTTGTAAATACCGCCCAATCATTACCATTTGGATCAGCAAATACATCAACGTATTCAGTGACTGTAGCATTCGCACTCACTGGTGCGCCGTTTGAACGCAACCATGCCGCAGTTAAGTGACTGGTCTCAATTTTCATAGAGCCGTTTCGAAGATCATCAGTCGACCTGGAAAACCCAGCAAAACCAATTGGTAAAGCCGCATCATATTCCCAGCTAGCCATAGAATAACCTTGCAAACTGCTAGGCGTGTTTTCTGGCGCGGGCTCATTAAAAATAAAGCGGCGAGTCTGCTGACCATAATCAGTTTCTAATCTGACTACTGAATCAGATTCCCATTCAATCCGAAGCCGTTGCGGTTGGCGCATAACACCTGCAGCACCATAGGCAAGACATGAGCCTATCATGGATTCATCCCAAGCTTGACCTACTTCACGGGCACGATCATTGTAGGGAATACTAGTAAAATCTCCTTTTTCAGCCACTCGCATACGCCATAACCAATCTTCGTTGACGATGGCGACCCATTGTCCTTCAAGTCTGTCTAAATTTATTGGAGCAGCATCTTGAGGAGCTGGTGGTGGACCAGGAGGCGGACCGCCACGTTGAGCAACAGCAGACGTAGCTAATACTGTCATACCTAGAAAAGCGGCAACTTTGGTAAATGTTCTTAATTTCATTGTTATACTCCTACTCGCTCAACGTGTTGTATACGGATGTTATAAAACTCTCAGGTGAGGTAAACCCATTCCCATAACGACCGTCATAATCACGTGATGGTTGTGCAGCTAAGACTTCATTCAAACTCATACCCTGGTCGATCATATACAGAACACGGTCACGAATAATCGTAATCATATCCCTGTAATCAACGACATCGGCCTCATCAGAAAGTCGACCATGGCTTGAAATCACCATAGTGCCCCCTTCTTGCTGCTCACGAGGAACGGTAATTCTGATTATTTGATTCAAGCCATCGATGATGCCATTAATGTGACCAAAATTTGACTCATCAATGAAGGGATAACCTGATGTAGGATATATATCACCTGCACTAATGACATCAGACTTACGGAAAAACACGATGGTGTCACCGTTAGTATGGGCTCTTCCCTGATAAAGCAATTCAATAGGCTCATCATTGAAGTAAAGATCATACTGCTCGCCAATATAGACTTCAGTTGGCCACATATCGAAAGGAATTTCAGGTGTTGCTGTTGCCATCATTAACATGACGTTTTCGTGAGCGATAACTTCAGCACCAGGTTCAAATGTTGCCGTTACATCTCTAGCTTCATTGCCGGCTACAATTGTTGCGCCTGCATCACGAATGATCTGGTTACCACCTGTATGGTCTCCATGTCCGTGAGTATTAATCACGTAACGAATTATTTTGCCAGGAGCCAATCTCTCAATTTCAGCCAATATTTTTGGCGCTGTTTCAGCAAATTGAGTATCAACCACTAAAACCCCTTCATCGCCAATTTGTACAGTCACATGTCCACCTGCCCCTGTTAACACCCAGACTTGGCCTGCAACATGATACGACTTCACTTCAACATCAGACATATCCTGAGCAATAGCCCCACTTACTAACGCTGAAGTCAGCAAACAGGCTCCAAGTGCTTTATGGAAATGGTTAGTTGCTTTGTTCCAGCTATTCGATTTTTTATTAATCATTTTTATACTCTCCAAAACCTTATTGCCTAACTACATCAATATACTCAGGTAATGCAGTGATTGCACCCCCTCGAGTTGCTTCTACCGGAATATCCCAACGTTCAGCAAATTCCTGTTGCCCTATACGCGCTTCATTAGAATTGATCATCCAGTGCGGAATCTCACCCACTTCACGATCCAGCTCAATAGCCGGTCTGCATGGATAAGGCCCCATCTCTGCCCTAGTTAACCACTCAAAACCATTCGACCTTACAAAAGGTTCTGTTAAATAGTTCGGATCAGACACAATAGAGATATGAGTCAATAATGAAGCATCATCATTTAAGAAGAAATATTCATCCAAGGTCGCTTCATCACTTAAAGCCATGCCATTTCGTCGAATCCATCCAGATTTGAGATGAGTGGTATGCACAACTAATGTGTCACCAACGAAATGACCCGTCGAAAAACCACCCCAGGTATGTGGCTCAATATCACCTGGATGATCTCTACCGTCCATCCATATAACACGTTTCTGAGCTTGCCATTCGATATGAGTGTGTAAAGCAATTAAATCCTGCGAAACCTCATCTACTTCTTCCAATATCCTAAGGTTACCAATACCGCGAAAGCCATAAGTCGAAGGATGAGGTTTACATTGGTGTTCAGGAACATTAAGTAGCCCGGACTGCCAAGTGTCGCCTCGAAGTCTTAAAGCATCATTAATTGGAAGCCCAGCATAATCACCTGCTTCAGGGCCAGGAAGGCGTTCTTCGAAATCTTCATGGAATATTGGCGCCCAATAACCGGATATTCCAGCTTGAGCCTGGAATGCTGGAACAATCAATGCGCCCAACAACAATCCAGAAAATACTTTTTTTATGTGAAAGGACATGAACTACAAAACCCCCTAAGATGAAAAACAACCTATGGTAAGTTATTAAATCAGCGCTTTATTTAAGCAAAAACACTAACGGCCCCATATAGAAACCGTTAGT
Organism: uncultured Pseudomonadales bacterium; assembly: GCA_943789335.1. Lineage (GTDB taxonomy): Bacteria > Pseudomonadota > Gammaproteobacteria > Pseudomonadales > Pseudohongiellaceae > UBA5109. The sequence continues at coordinate 113,829 of CALSTS010000010.1, forward strand.
GTTTAGAAATTAAGTTAGAGTCTAATTGCTCTATTAATCGAAGTCACCTTCCCAAACAAAGTCACCATCGATAACTTCAAGACTCACCATACGTAGACGATGATCTTCAGGGTTACGACCAGGCTGACCGGAAATACGAACTTGGTCGCCAGGTTTAAGGCTAGAACGGTCAACAGAACCAGCTAGAGCACTTGCACCACCCCATTCTACAGCCCAACGCTGATTAGCGCCTGTTTCTTCATCAGTAACCATTACGTGTACAAATGAATGTGGGTTGCGAAATAAGAACTGCACCATAGTACCTTCAATAGTAGCTTCTTCATCCATCACATAAGTTGCTGGGAATGAATGGTGAGCATTCACTGCACCCATTGCAAACAAGGTAAAGCCTAGTGACAGAACAAACGCGGTAAGTATGTTGTGTTTGCGTTGCTTCATAATCAATCTCCTCGATAATTTTTGGTGCAATCGATGTTTTGCAACATCATTTAGTTTAGTTTCGCAAATAAAAGCAGGCACCATAAAAACCACTTTCATCTACAAATTTGTTAGAACAACCATGCTCTCTTAAGGCGACCAATGATACTCTCATCATTCAAGTAAAAACAAGTTCATCAAGCTGCCTATTACTTACTATCCATACTATGGATTAAACTAGCTCTTTTCAATCTAAGTCATGCATAATTCACAGTTATTCCACACTTTATGCCTGCACTATTAGTATGCAGAAGCATTATTACTTACACACTGAAATCAAGGACTTATATGAAGTTAATATCTTGGAACGTAAATGGGGTAAGAGCTATAGCAAAAAAAGGATTTATTGATCTAATAAAACAGCTAAACCCAGACATATTATGCTTGCAGGAAACTAAAGCTCAAGATGACCAGGTAAAAGAAGCCCTGCAGGAACTTGATGAATATCAATTACTCGTAAACTCTGCTGTTAAAAAAGGCTATTCCGGAACTGCAATTTTGACTAAGCACAGCCCACTAGCATGTACTTATGGTATTGGTATTGAAGAGCATGATCAGGAAGGTAGAGTCATTTGTGCTGAGTTCTCTGATTACTACCTAGTCACTGTTTATACACCTAATTCTGGTAGCGAATTAAAACGTCTTACTTATCGACAGCAATGGGATCGCGATTTTTTAAATTACTTGAAGAAACTTGAAGAATCTAAGCCAGTTATTATTTGTGGTGATCTAAATGTGGCTCATCAAGATATTGACCTCGCAAGACCTAAACCTAACTACAATAAAAGTGCTGGGTTTATGCAGGAAGAGATTGATGGAATAGATAAGCTTACAACAGCTAATTTTCTTGATACCTTTCGCCACATTAATCCAAAAACTATTAAATATAGTTGGTGGAGCTATCGTGCTGGCGCTAGAGAAAGAAATGTAGGCTGGAGAATAGATTACTTTCTATGCTCAAACACATATATCGACAAAGTGCAGGAGGCCGATATTCTTGATCAGGTAATGGGCTCAGATCACTGCCCCGTTATAATACAACTAGCTGGTTAACCGCCAACAAATGAAATCATTACGCCAGCAGCTACAGCTGAACCTATAACACCAGCGACATTAGGCCCCATTGCATGCATCAGTAGGAAATTATGGGGGTTTGCTTCTAAGCCCACCTTATTGGCCACTCGTGCAGCCATTGGAACAGCTGAGACTCCAGCAGCACCGATAAGTGGGTTTATAGGAGTTGACGAAAGTTTATTCATAAGCTTGGCCATCAAGACTCCGCTAGCGGTACCTATAGAAAACGCGACCACACCTAACAATAAGATTCCTAGCGTTTCAACATTTAAAAAAGCCTCAGAACTGAGTTTTGAGCCAACGCCTAAACCCAAGAATATCGTTGTGATATTGATTAAAGCATTCTGGGTGGTGTCACTTAAACGGTCTACCACTTTGCTTTCACGCATCAGATTACCAAAACAAAACATACCTAATAATGGGGCTGCACTTGGCAGAAATAAGGCAACCAAGACCAACAAACTTAATGGGAATATTATTTTTTCTATTTGAGATACCGGACGTAACTGGTGCATTTCTATTTTGCGTTCTTCAACCGTGGTAAGCGCTCTCATTATGGGTGGCTGAATCATTGGTACCAGCGCCATGTATGAATAAGCTGCAACAGCAATAGCACCTAATAAATCAGGAGCTAAACGACTCGATACAAATATAGCAGTGGGTCCGTCAGCCCCACCTATAATGCCTATGGCAGCAGCATCAGCCAAACTAAAGTCCATTATCCCTAGAGCACTTAAACCAACTGCCCCCAGCACAGTAGTAAAAATACCAAACTGCGCCGCTGCGCCGAGAAACAAAGTCTTGGGATTTGCTAACAAAGGACCAAAATCGGTCATAGACCCAACTCCCATAAAAATAATTAATGGGAATATTCCGGTAGCGATGCCGGCTTCATAAATATAATAAAGAATGCCTCCAGGTGTGGCGAGATGACCAGCAGCGTCGTACACTGGTTCGGCTAAAAATCCTGCCCCAGGCACATTTACCAGAATTGCTCCCATACCAATTGGCAAAAGCAATAATGGTTCAAAGCCTCTTTTAATAGCAAGGTAGATCAGCAACAAGCCGACCAGCATCATCGCAAACTGTCCAAATTCAAGCTGGTATAGCCCTGAATCCTGGAATAGCTGAGTTATTCTGTCCAAGGTAATTCCTTATGCAAGGGTCAACAACACATCGCCGACAGAGACTGAGCTCCCCTCAGCAGTATCAATGCTCTGCACTACCCCGCTTTTGGCCGCCTTAACTTCAGTTTCCATCTTCATAGCTTCCAAAATTATCAGCACATCACCTTCAGCAACTGTTTGACCTACAGTGACATTTATCTTGAAGATATTGCCTGATAATGGCGAATTTAATGGCTCGGCATTACTTGCCGCTGCGCTAGAAGCTAGAGAGCTTATAACTGGCGCTATACTACTGACATCGCCACCCTCGCTAACCTGCACAACGAATGACTCACCGTTGACATTCACCGTGTAAACCTCGGCGTCCCCTTCTTTTTTAGACGCTGGAGCATAATTGAGTTCTTCACCTGTCGGAATAGGCTCAAACGCATCAGGGTTGTCTCTATTTTTTAGAAATTTCAACCCAATCTCAGGGAACAAGGCATAGGTTAGAACGTCATCTATTTCACGCTCACCTGATTCCAGAGTGATTCCTTCAGTTCTTGCGATCTCACGCAGATCTTCAGTCAGTCTTTTCATTTCTGGATATAACAAATCAGCTGGACGACACGTTATGGGTTCCGCTCCATCCAAAACTTTCGCCTGCAACTCTTTATTCATTGGAGAAGGTGTAGATCCGTATTCACCTTTCAATATGCCCGCAGTTTCTTTAGTGATACTTTTATAACGCTCACCAGTCAGCACGTTAATGACGGCCTGCGTCCCTACAATTTGTGAAGTAGGAGTTACCAACGCGATATTTCCAAGGTCTTCGCGTACTCTAGGAATCTCTTCCAAAACATCCGACAACTTATCAGTAGCTTGTTGATCTCGTAACTGACTTTCCATATTAGTGAGCATGCCTCCAGGCACCTGAGCCAGTAAAATTCGAGCATCTACACCCTTTAGTTCGCCTTCAAATTTGGCATATTTTTTTCTAACGACTCGAAAGTATTCAGCAATTTCAGCAAGCAACACGAGATTCAAGCCCGGGTCACCTGGTCGCTTATGCAGCATCGCATTGACGGTTTCTGTCGGAGAATGGCCATAAGTCATACTCATTGAAGAAATAGCGGCATCAACACCATCAATCCCTGCTTCTACCTGTTTGAGAATTGTTGGTACTGACAAACCAGTAGTGGCATGGCAGTGAGAGTGGATAGGCAATGAAATTTCTTTTTTCAATCGAGTAACAAGTTCATAAGCATCATAAGGATGCAGTAAGCCAGCCATATCTTTAATACAAATCGAATCTGATCCCATATCTTCGAGCTGTTTTGCCAAACTCACCCAAGTCTCAATATTATGCACAGGGCTTAAGGTATATGACAAAGTTCCCTGTGCATGCTTGCCTGTTTCTTTCACCGCTTTAATAGCGGTTTCCAAATTCCTCGCATCATTCATCGCATCGAAAATACGGAAAACGTCTACACCGTTAGTCGCCGCTCTTTCACAAAATTTATTGACCACATCATCGGCGTAATGACGGTAACCCAAAATATTCTGGGCGCGAAACAACATCTGATGAGGGGTATTGGGTATCGCTTTTTTAAGCTCACGAATTCGATGCCAGGGGTCTTCGCCAAGATAACGTATACAGGCATCAAAAGTGGCACCACCCCAAGTCTCTACAGACCAAAACCCAACTTGGTCAATTTTTTCAGCTATTGGCAACATGTCTTCTAAACGCAAGCGCGTAGCAAAAAGGGATTGATGCGCATCCCTTAACACGAGCTCAGTAATTTTTACTGGATCTCTATCTTCAATCATCACGGTACTCTTATTTTGTTAGCTTGTTTTTGCTCTGTCTATTGTCCGATCGGTTATTCGATCTGTGAGCATGAATTGCCGCACTAATTACGGCCAGTAAGGCAGGATTGTTCTTACCGCTTGATAAAGAAGAAGCTGCTGTTGGCAACACTTCGGCGCTGGTCTCCGGCAAATATTTTTGTATTAAGGAAGACATAAAAGTAGTCACGAAAACCAAAAGGGTCAGGAACACAAAAACTGTGCCCATACCCATCAACATTAGGTTTAAACCTTCTGTGATTATATTTTCTGTACCCACGACTTCTTTCCAGCTTGGCAAATGAGCCGTGATTGTACCAAAATTGAGCTTTTCTTCTACCAAGATATTTAACTTGTATTAGTCTTAGGTGGGTTATACGGTAAGATATTGAGGCATATCATCAAATCTTGTATTTATATAAGTTAGGTATAAGTTAGGCATAAAAGAGGAATAGCATAATTTAATGATTAGCGCAGATGAGGCTTTAAAAAGATTACAGGATGGTAATAAACGATTTGTTGCTGGCATTAGAGGAAACAAAAAGGCCCATATAACCAGCATCCCTGAAAACAAAGACCGCCAGAATCCATTTGCAATTATCCTTGGCTGCTCTGATTCACGGGTTCCCGCTGAGATCGTTTTTGATCAAGGTATGGGGGGTTTATTTGTAATTCGAGTTGCCGGAAATATCGTAGCTCCTTCGCAATTAGGCAGCATTGAATTTGCAGTAGAAAATTTTGGCACACAGTCAGTTATTGTGCTCGGTCATTCCAGTTGTGGCGCTGTGACAGCAACCTTGGATGATATTAAGCAGCCACGTACACAAGTCCATTCAAATGTTTTTCTATTGTTGATAGAATCCGCTCAGCAGTAAAACCCTTACTTGAAACGACATTAATACATAACGATGAAGAACTTTTAGAAGCCGCAATTCGAGCTAACATTCTGGCTTCAACCCAGCAGTTGAAACATGACTCACCTTTGTTGGAAAGTTACATACAACAACATAAATTAAAAATTGTAAGTGCAGAATATTCCATCAGTTCCAGAGAAGTAGATTTTTTTAACTTAAAGTAGAGGCATATTTTGAAAAATTTAAAAACTTCAATGCAAATTTGCTTGTTATTAATATCAACCGTTTTTTGTTCTTCATGCGCGACAACAGTTGGCATGACTGCGGCTGCAGTTACCAGTGCAACTATCGCTGTAGGGGCAGCAATAATAAGCGTCCCCTTTAAGATTGTCGGCGCTATGGATGGAGATGAAAATGAAGACGATAATCAGTCAGAGGAAAATAATTAACAGCCAGTTTTTTTACGCCTCAAAATATCCAATAGCTTTTATTAATACCGAAGGGCATAGTTTTAAGTTGCTTAAAGAAACTGTCCTCTTATAAGATATCTATGAATGTTAAGTTCCTGACACTAGATCAGCTTTACTGAATCATTTTCTAATAAACTTAATAACAAAAGGCCTCACCATGAAATATTTAATAAATAACTTTTATAAAACAGCATTCGCGTTAATTGTTTCTTTGGGATTTAACGGTCTGCCCGCTTTTGCCCAGGAAAGCCCTACCCCGGTCCGCTTAAACTCCGACAATATGGCCGGCATTGACCTAACAAGTGTCCCTAATATTTACGCAGATATTCTTACGGATGGCGAAATGCATATTAGAGTAGCTACTCTATTTGATGGCGATGAAATCGATGTTTCTATATTTGAATCAACTGGAGATGGAACAACAACTCACCGTAACCTTCCATTCAGGTTTGAAGAATTTGTCTATGTGCTAAGCGGTAAACTAATCTTAACGGAACCTAATGGCACCAAGCATGAATTCAGTCCTGGTCAATCAGTTGTCGTACCAATAGGTTATACCGGTGAATGGTCAATGGAAGGCACTTACCGTGAACTAGTAGTTACTATGAATGGCAATGCCGGTTTTAGAGATTAAGAATAAAAGAACTACCAAGCTCATATGTTTAGTAGTTTGGAGAAATCCAAACTACTAAATATTTTTATTGACGTCGGGTCATCGTACTTAATACCGAATTCGGCCCAGTTGCGCCAACCCTTATGATCGTAATATTCAAATAGTCTGCTGAATTAACCCCTATATAATTAAAAGGAACATCTTCTCCATTTATGGGGCGCACACTGGAAAAATATAAAATATTATTGTCGATTCTCCCATTCGAAATCATTAAGTCTGGACCTCCAATTCCTACAAGAACTCCATTTACAATCGACCCTTCTTGCTCAAAAGTCACAGCAAAAGGCAGCTCCTGTCCATTATCCAAAAGCACCACACCTGACCAAGTACCGCTAACATTCATCATCACCTCTGCCGCTAACAGAACGGAAGAAAAGAAATTTGAAGTAAGAATTAATAACACGGCAAAAACAGATTTAATTGACATAGCTCGCTCCGAAAAAAAGATACTTAGTAAAATTAGTAATGAGGTATAGAATCATCATAGTTAAAAACAGTCAATGAGTAATTATATTAGGCAGCACACGCATGCAGAGCTCTCAAAAGCAAACTGAAAAACATACTTGTTGTCACCCTGCACCCAATAAAATTGATTATTTGCTTTGGGTGTCGTTATCTTTGGTGGTCATTCTTTATTGCCACTTTGCATGGTTTCAAGCCTCAACCAACTTTGCCTCTTGGTATAACGCTTTATCTATGTCAGTGTTTGAGCTGATCAACACAATTTGGTGGGGCATCGCCTTAGGTATAGTGATGCTATCTATTCTTACACCTATTCCGCGAGAATTTGTAAGCTCTCTTCTGGGCACAAAAAAAGGTCTACGTGGCATTTTGAGAGCAACGGCTGCTGGTGTGCTGCTTGATCTATGCAGCCATGGTATTTTAATGGTCGGTGCAAAGCTTTATGAACGTGGAGCTAGTATCGGCCAGGTCATGGCATTTTTAATTGCCAGCCCCTGGAATTCATTTTCGCTGACCTTAATTTTAATTGCTTTGATCGGCTTATGGTGGACTCTAGCATTTATTGTTTTATCAATGCTGATTGCCATTTCTGTAGGCATGATATTTGACGCCTTGGTTGCTCATCAAAAACTTCCTGAAAACCCTCAAGCTATCGATTTACCAGTAGGCTTCAGGTTTTGGTCAGAGGCAAAAAGTAGACTAAAACAAACACATTTTAGCCCTGCCTATTTTAGCAAAATGGCTATTGATGGCATAAAAGAATCTCGCATGGTTATGCGTTGGATTTTATTCGGCGTATTAATTGCAGGCTTAATCAGAGCCTTTGTTTCAACAGAAAATTTTAGCAGCTATTTTGGACCCACTTTTGCTGGCCTTGGCCTAACCATTTTAGTCGCCACTATTATGGAAGTTTGTTCTGAAGGCTCTACACCAATTGCCGCAGATTTACTCAATAGAGCAAATGCTCCCGGTAATGCCTTTGCTTTTTTAATGACTGGTGTTTCAACTGATTACACTGAAGTGATGGTCATTAGAGAAACCACAAAAAGCTGGAAAATTGCTTTATTCCTACCTTTATTAACAGTGCCGCAAGTCGTCTTTATTGGATGGCTTATCAATCTTAATTTTTAAGATAAACCTATCTTGTATTTTAGTCTTAGCCTAAAATATGAACACTTCATCCTGAAGTTTTTGGTATCTCTATGAAGTCAGTATCAGTAGGTTTAGTAGGTGAAGGTATACTCTCTTCTAAGTCACCACTACTGCATCAAAGTGAGGCAGAATCTCAAAATCTAAATCTTAGCTATGAGCTATATGATTTTTTAATATTAAAAAAAACCGAAAAAGATTTAGATACATTTTTGAAGACAATAGAATTATTAGGCTATTCTGGCTTAAATATTACTCACCCTTTTAAGCAAGCTGTGATTCCATTTTTGGATGAACTTTCTGAAGATGCGCAAACCATTAACGCAGTCAATACTGTAGTTTTTAAAGACCATAAAAAAATTGGATATAACACCGACTATCTAGGATTCCAAAATGCTTTTAAGGCTGAATTAAACGATGTTAATTTAACAAAAGTTATCCAACTTGGTGCTGGAGGTGCCGGTAGCGCTGTCGCAACAGCAATGCTCAGACTGGGTACCAAGCAATTAATGATTCATGATAAAGATATGCATAGAGCCCAATCTTTAACAGCAATGCTTAATGAAAAATTTGGAGCAGGTAAAGCATCTGCAATCGAAGATGCTCAATTTGAAATACTTACTGCAAATGGTTTAATCAATACAACACCTGTAGGCATGTCTACTCATCCTGGCATGCCTACTACACCCAATACTCTTAGGTCAGAATTATGGGTCGCCGACATTGTATATTTCCCAATAGAAACTGAACTATTAAAAAATGCCAGAGCAATTGGTTGCAGAACCATGGGAGGTGGCAAAATGGTCGTTTATCAAGCAGCCAAAGCTTTCGAGCTTTTTACAGGTTTAACCGCAAATACTGAACGCATGCTCTTAACTTTCAAATCATCATATTAATGATAGATATTTCAAAAGATTAGATTACAGGTTGCAATATGGACTTATTAAATGAACACGAACCGCAAGGCGCCCATCAAACAAAAAAAGCTACCGCCAGTGGTTGGATAGGTTCAGCACTCGAGTACTATGATTTTTTTATTTATGCCACTGCTTCAGCACTAATTTTTCCGCAAATATTTTTCCCCTCTACAGACCCTAAAGTAGCAATAGTAGCCTCGCTGGCAACCTATGGAGTCGGCTATATAGCTCGCCCTATAGGGGCAATTTTTTTGGGCTATTGGGGTGACACTCACGGTCGAAAAAAAGTATTACTGCTTTGTATGTTCTTAATGGGCAGTTCAACTTTTTTAGTAGGATTATTACCCACTTACAATCAAATCGGATGGCTTGCTCCTTTGCTACTTGTACTCTTACGCTTGATGCAAGGCTTTGCTGTAGCCGGAGAGATTTCTGGCGCAAGTACGATGATATTAGAACATGCGCCTTATGGGCAAAGAGGTTTTTTTGCCAGCTTCACCTTACAAGGAGTCCAAGCTGGCCAAATCTTAGCAGCGGCTGTTTTTTTACCACTAACTTATTATCTAAGTGACGATGCCTTTAATTCTTGGGGCTGGAGAATCCCCTTCCTGCTAAGTTTTATTGTTATCTATGCGGGATATCTCATTCGTCGAAATGTTGATGAAACTCCAGCGTTTACAGAAGAAAAACAACACGGAGAAATACCTAAATTACCATTGATAGAAGCCTTAACCTTTCATTGGAAGGATATGCTTAGGGTAGTGTTAATGTCTCTGATGAATGTCATTCCGGTGGTGACGACAATATTTGGCGCTGCTTATGCAGTACAGGAAGGATACGGCATTGGCTTTGATGCTAGTGTTTATCTGTGGATTCCAGTTTTAGGAAATATTGTTGCTGTTATTGTCATACCTTTTATCGGAAAGCTTTCAGATAAAATTGGACGTCGTCCACCCATAATAATAGGCGCTCTTGCTTCAGGCTTATTATCTTATGCCTACCTTTACGCCATCAGCATTCACAACGTCCCTTTAGCAATAGCGATGTCCATACTGATGTGGGGCATCGTTTATCAGGGCTACAATGCCGTTTTCCCAAGTTTTTATCCTGAATTGTTTCCAACTAAATCACGAGTGTCGGCAATGGCGGTTTCGCAAAATTTGGGCACGATGATTACGGCCTTTCTGCCCGCTTTTTTTGTAACAATAGCGCCACCGGGAACAATGAATATACCGTTCATTATTGGTTCATGTGCTTTAGTTATTACAGGACTAGTAGCAATGACAGCTTTTAGTTCAAGAGAAACCTACAGGGTGCTCTTGAATGATCTGGGCAAACCTTCTTGATGACATAAAAGGTCTAGAAAACTATAAAAATTAGAAAACCTAAAGAGATCTGCTAATCCCTTAGAAAATCCCAATGCTGAGATGCTCTTTCCATCACGTCATTTTTATCAGAAGCCAAGATATATCTAGCATCGATACTTTCTTGAGTAGCGATACTAATTTTATCTAAGAAATCCTGCTTATTGATGTAACGCTCTTCGATGGAAAGTCTGGGGTCATTTGTGGACTCCCTGGCTTCTCTATTCGGAGCAAAGGCGATATATGAACCCGCCAAGGGGAATAGTTGATCAGGGTCCCCTATTCCTGGGTTGTTAAAATTCCAACCGGTATACGTTGCCAAAGGTACTATTAGTTCGGGATGTAAAAGCCCACTCATGTCATTGCCGTTTTGATCAACTTGTGGAACCAATAAGGGCAAAGCTGCGCCAGCACCACCTTGATTTTCTAACAATGGATTGTCAGCACGATTTCGTGCACTGACATTCGCCAGCGTATGCGCACCAGGAATATCAGGAAAATTAACTTGATCGGGCCGCACCAGTGTATTGTCTTCCAGTTTTGGGTGAGCGCTTGCCGGCGGAGCAACATCATCAGTGACCCAATCTGTCAAGGCTACCAGTAAGGCGCGCATGTGCCACCAATAATCCAGAGGATTATTACTGAATTGACCATTCCCCGGCTCTACTGGAGGGAAAGGTCCTGGTCCATGCTGTGTCCCCGCAAGAAAATAAAATCTCACATTCTCGGGTAAATTTAAATCTTGACTGCCATCTGGACTGGTATGCACGAGGGCTGCAACTCGACCTCCACCCCAATATTCAACTGCGCTATTAGTATAAAAAATACGCGGCTGATTTTGACTTGCTCTGGGGTTTTCAAGCAGCCCTTCACTCAGCCCTGTAACAGGGTCAGTATAAGCCTCATCAGCAAAAGGATAAGATGTCTCGATATATTGACCCTGTGAAACAGGCTCCGCACCCCTTCTGTTTAGATCAATTTTTGAAGAACCCGCTATATGAGGAATCATTCCATCATAGACCTTCCGTCCTGATTCATCGGTGTTAAAACCTAGGTAAAGATAATTACGTAAATATCGCCCGCTTTGGGATAAACCAAAACTTATTAGATGATCAGCAGAAATCAAAGTATCTGATGAATATTTTATCCATGAGCCTATATCCCTAACAGCGGCAAATCCCAAACCAGCTATCGGCATGGCTTGATTTTCGATAGTTGAGGGAACATCAATGCTCAAACCCCTGTCGATATCAAATTCCCAGCCCACCCAAACAAGGGTATAACCTTGATTCATTAAGAACCCATCACCAATAGGCTCATTCGCATTAGGCTTATTGAACCTCAATGAAATGCGGTTACCTCTATTTGGAATATCGATAATTGCTACATTATTACCATTGTCCAGGTTCACAGGCGTAATAATTTCAATATCTCCAGACAGCTCTATCATGCCTCTTGCATTTAATGGAGCAAGCTCTAGATCAACAATCACTTGATTGAGCGGATTAGCAGGGTCAATTTCATAATAAATACGCCCCCTAATTTCTTCATAGGCCCCAACATCACCAAATTGCAGGCCACCAGCATAAGGTTGGCGCGAAGTCACTTCAAAAGAGCTAACTTCTGCAAAGGCAAAAGTAACAAAACAAAACCAACTAAAAACTATTATTGAAATTTTTTGAATATAGAGAGATATCTTATTGAAAATGATCATGTTTTAAAGTGCCTTTTTGTGCATTTATTTTTTCGTTTTTATTTTTTATTTTAATTTTTTTCTTATTCTTCTCGTTTTTCACGTTCTTCTGTGATGAGTCCCATAACATCTTCCCATAACTCGTTATAGACCAATACGCTAAGCACATAATGAGAAATCTTCCATTCACCATTAATACGTTCAAGCACACCAGAGCCTCTAAAATGTGCACCCATACTATTGCTAATACTGGTTTCATCAAACCACGCAACTGAACCATCTTGCGAAAAGTTTATTTTTTTATCAGTTGAATAATATGACCAGCCTCCAACGGCAAAGCGATCATTTACATATTCAATAAAGTCCGGCTGCATGGGCCAGCGTTCATGCTCGTCGGTACCTACAAAAACTGCGTCATCTGTCATATGACCAAGATAACGCTCTACATCTGCATTTGCAGCGGCATCATGGAAATCATCCAGTACTGCCGCTATAACTAATTCATCTTGCGATATGTTCTGTGCGAATAAAGCTGGAGTTATAAATCCCAGAGCTAAAATTGTAATTATAAATTTTTTCAACTTCCCACCCATTTATATTTTAAAAATATTTTAGTATCTCGTTTAAGCAAAGCTCTAGACTTGTAATATTTTATTAACTTCATTAAATATCAATTGAGTAGGAATATTACAGTCTTATAAAAATTATAGAAATACAAAAAAACACTAAAAATTATAAGTTAAGCTAATGATTAGTTTGGAAATTCTTAAGAATAGGTCTTTATTAGATGATTCCTTGAACTTTGCTTGTATCCACGCTTTTTATTGTCTATATTTCGGCCACTGTTTGAGGTGCCAATTTTCTATATTGGTTAAACGGGAAGTCCGGTGGAAAACCGGCGCTGCCCCCGCAACGGTAAGTCAAAGCGAATGATCTCATTCGATATGATGAGCCCGGAACCGGCCTTTTACAGATCAGTCATTGCCATGCCGTGACTTATACGATGTAGCGGAGGGCTCATCGCTAGTTGATTACCTTGTAATATAAGTTAATCACTACTTATGCCTCTCCCTCATGAAAGTTTATTTCATCGAGGATAGAACCATGAAGCTATTACCCATTTCTCTGCTAGCAGTGAAATTATGCTTGTCTGCAACACTTGGCTTAGCACAAGAAGTAAATACTGAAGCGCCACAAGAAATCGTGATAAGTGCTAACAGACTTCCGCAAGCAGCTAATCTTGTTATGGCTGCCACCACAATTATTGAACGTAACGCTATTCGCTCCTCGCAATCACAAAGCCTTATAGAGCTTTTGTCTGGTCAGCTAGGCATGCAACTAGCTCAGTCAGGTGGTCAAGGGGCGCAGACTAGTTTGTTCATGCGTGGCACTGAATCAGACCACACCTTAATTCTTATTGATGGCGTTCAGTTAACCAATAGCACAGGTGCGGCGGGCCGACTCGAATTAATACCTTTGGATCAGATTGAACGTATTGAGATTGTCCGCGGCCCGCGTTCCAGCATTTATGGTTCTGAAGCTATCGGTGGCGTAATAAACATCATTACTAATACAGACGTTGAACCGGGATTTGGCGGCAATATAAGTGTGACTGCCGGCACACAAGATAGTAATAATACCAACCTGGGGCTGCAGGGTGGCAATGAATCTACAACACTAGCACTAAACCTTTCTCACCGTGAAACTTCTGGCATAAATTTTAGAGAAAGCGGCAGCGCAGATGAAGATGGTTTTGAGAATGATACAGCTGCCTTATCTTTGAGCCATCTGTTCAATAACAAAGTCAGTTTTTTAGCAAACTATTCCCGCTTTGATTCATCCTCGGATTATGACGATGGCAATGTTGATATCGAATCTCAGCAACTTTCTGCTGGCTTCTCTTTTGCACTGACTGAAAACTGGAGTAGTAGTGTCAGAGTTGAACGCTTCGAAGAAGAAAATAACGACATGTCTGCATTTGGTACAACAAAAAGCCAATCAAAAAATAACAAAATAAATTGGCACAACGCCCTATTCTTGGATGACGCCAATCAATTTGTCTTTGGCGTAGATCATATTGAGCAAAAACTGGAATACGCAAGTTTTGGCGCGGTGCAAACGGACACCTCGAGAGACAACGATGGTATATATGGAGTGTACCTTCGCAATGCTGAACTAGCAGAACTCACCGTTTCTTTGCGCCACGATGATAACGAACGTTTTGGTCATCAAAGTACTGGCAGTTTTGCTATAGGAAAAAATTTAAATCAAAGTATTCGTGCCTGGGTAAGCTATGGCACCGCATTTAAAGCGCCTAACTTGATTGATCTTTATGTTAATTTTCCTTCATTTTTCTTTTTTGCCAATCCAGACTTGCAACCTGAAACATCAAAAAACATAGAGCTGGGTCTACAAATCCAAGCACTGGGAGCGCAATGGCAAGCCAATGTCTTTAGCAATGACATTAATGATTTAATCACTGCAGATGCTACTTTCACAACATTAGCAAATGCTCAAAAAGCCAAAATTAATGGCCTGGAAACTTCAATAGAATTGTTGCTAGTTGGATGGACTGTCAATGCAAATCTGACTCTGTTAGATCATGAAAATCAAAGCACTAACCAAGAACTATTACGTCGCCCGAATCAAACACTTGCTGTTAATTTAGCCCGAAAATTCGACGACTTTGATTTTGCCTTAAATGTTCTAGCGCAAAGTGATCATCACGATATTGATCCAGTAAGCTTTGGCCCTTCCATGGTAGGTGGTTTTGCTACTACTGATTTGGTTTTTGGGTATCAACTAAATACAGCGACTAGTTTACGCTTACGTATAGGCAATCTGTTTGATAAGGACTATCAATTCGTCGATGGTTTTTACACTCTAGGGCGTAGCGCTCAATTAGCGTTTGATTATCGCTTTTAATTTAAATCTTTCAACAAAACTTTTTATTAATAAAGTTAAGGTTCGAATACTAAGATCATAGAAGCTTGTGAGCTTAGGTGATATTTAGCGGCTTAGAGTGTTTATTGGGTACAAGAATTAATCTCCATAGCTTGGCCTGCAAAGCGAGCATCTAGCCAGTCTGTCGCTAACGCGCCACCAGGATAAAACACGCCAAAGTGATCTGCCCCAGCCATCTCGATGTACTGCACCTCGCTACCCTGATCGCACAAATCATCTAATACTTCTCGAGTAAGCCAAGCCGGAACATCTAAATCTTCATCGCCTTGTATCATTAAAAATGGAATTGCAGGCGACATTGGTAAGAACTCATCATTTTCTTCTAACCATGCGCGCCAAGCAGTACCAGGCTCTAGTGCCTCTGGTTTTGCATAAGGCTCATCAAGTTGAGCAGCTGCACCAAATACTTCATAACAGCCCCAGGTTTGCGCTGTCAGCATTTCCAATCCAACATCAGTCAAAATATCTCTCAGCTTTAATTCTGGATGTCCGACCTGCAATCCGCCCATACGCATAATGAAATAACCACTATTTACTGGAATATCCAGATCATAAAATGATAATTCAAGATGCCGTGATGCTGGCGCAAGTGGCACTGCACCGACAAGATTAAATTCTGGAGCATATTCATCAACAATATGTGCAGCCCATAAAGCTGTTTGGCCGCCTTGAGAAAAACCATAAATACCGACATCAGTACCCGCCATAGCTGCCGGTAAATTTCTGGCTGCACGCGCTATATCGAATGATGCCATCGCTTGTTGTGCTCCCTGTAGGTAAGCTGTTGCACCAGGAGTACCGGAACCCTGGTAATCGCTCATGACAACCACATAACCACGGGCTAAAAATTCGTCAATGCTGGGCACGCGGGAAGACTGATCAGCCACACTGAACAGGTCATTTCTAGATGGCGCACATGAATCTTGCGTGCCTGTTGTCCCAGTCGCCCATATCAGCAACTTGCGCTCTGATTGTGTAGGCATAACTGGCACATATATTTCGCCAGAGACATACTCTAAATCGCCGTTAGCCCCTTCACTGACATAAATGACATTCCATCCTCTAGCATTGGCTGGCGCGTCATTACGCTCATGCAGCCAATAAATATCACCTCTTTGGGCATCATCAGGCAAAGTGGTGGGGACGATATCCCAAAAAGCGGAACCTCTTGGGCCTTCTGCAAAAGTTTGCGCCTGTAATTGCACACTAAAGAAAAGAGATAAAATTAATATTAGTGATATTGTTTTCATTATTACTTCTCACTCTAGACAATTAATAAAAAATAGGTGAATCTGTTTAACTCTTGCCATTTAACTCTTATCTGATTACTTATGAAGATAATACACAATAGTTATAAGCTGTTAACAATAATATAACTATAAACTCAAAAGGGATAGCGCATGCGTGTTTTCTACTTTTTCCTCTTTCTTGCATTAGGCATCTTCTCTACTCAAAGCTTAAGTCAAACCCCTGTAGATATTGCCACTGAAGAAACAGCAATACGCGACTTAATTACACAATATATGGGGACCAGAGCACAAAACAATGAACAAGGCCTGCTGGCTTTGTTAACTGAAGATATCGACCAGTTAACGACTTCAGGCCTTTTAAGGTCAGGCCGAATTGGTGTTAGTAGCGGATCGTTAGCTTCATCTCAGAGCAATTCTGGCAAACGATCGATCACGGTTGAAAGTATCCGCTTTATAAAACCTGATGTCGCCATAGTGAATGGGCGCTATGATATTGTTGATCGCAGCACAGGCCCCGATAGCCATTACCTCACCTCTATTGTTGTGGTTATGGAAGACCAGCGCTGGCTTATATCGGCGATACGTAATATGCAGCCAACACAATAAGCCTGGCAAGGAATTAGAACTAAATTAGATGTAAGATTTCGAGTATAAAATAAGACTATAAATAAAAATATATTATTATATTTTACAATTGCTTATGATTTATACTTAATGTTAATTGTATTTATAATCTTAGCCTGAAAACTAGTCCAATAAAGCCATTGGACTGCCTACATCAACCACACCAATTCCTTCATGTGACTTGTAGCCTAATAGCTCCTGACATCTGACAGGCATCTTTTTAACTTCTTCAATTGGCACGGTTAGAAATGTGTTTTCTTCTGTCCTAAGCCAACCAATAACAAAGCCAAAAAACATCCCTCGACGCCACTCATTGTCCGTGGAGTTAGTTCCTCCACCATGCAAGGTCGAACCCAAATAAAACAAAGCAGAACCTGCACTCATCTCAGCTTGGGTTATTTCTTCAGGCTTCGCTTTACGCTCTGCTGGCCATAAATGGCTACCTGGCACAACTTGAGTAGCTCCATTAGCAATATTGAAATCAGTCAAAGCAAACATTGCCTCAACCTCCAACAAAGGTTTTGGGTCTTTAAAGAAACTCCAGGCATCTTCATCCCTATGAATCTCCTGCGGCGTTTCACCTGGTCCAATTTGAATCAATTGACCGGTATTAAGTAAATAGTCCTCACAGTTAGGCAGTAGAAGCTCGTCAGCAACGCCAGATATTAAAGGCAACTGCATTATTTCTAAAAACGTTTTAGATTTAGCAGGCAGCCCATCAAGTCGTATTGTTTTACTGCCATAAAATTCGACAAAAAAATCATTAGTGGCATGTCTTAAGCCAGGTTCAGTCTCAGCAATCACCTCATCCACTTCGGAATTTATGTTACTAAGCTGCTGTTGATTGAGCGCTCCTTCTACGATGGCGGCTCCATCTTTGTTTAACAAATCAGCCAGATCTTTTGGGCTGATGTCATGACTTACTGTTTTAATTGTCGCCTTCATAACGTCCTAATTTTTAATCCTATTTTTAATGCAGCTTAATTATTTATAAAAGTTAGTCATCCAACAAGCTGGCCTGGTAATTCAGGTCCTGAAGTTTTTTCAAGATCACTTCGCTGCGAGATACATCTTTTGTTTCAACTGTAAGAAATAAATCAGCTTCTTTAATTGGCAGACTAGAAAACATACGCTGGTGGAATACTTCCAAGATATTGCCACCTAATTCACCTACTGTTGCAGAGACTCTCGCTAAGGTGCCCGGCGAATCATCAATCCTGATTTTGTATCTGACAATGCGGCCTTTCCTCACTAGTCGACGCATTAAAACTGAGGCCAGAATTCGCGTATCAATATTAGCACCTGACAATATCAGGCCTGTTTTCTTACTAGTGAATATTTCAGGATTACCTATAACCGCCGCCAATACAGAAGCACCTGCTCCTTCAGTAACAGTTTTCTCTATATTGACCAGTAAGCTAATAGCATCTTCTATGGCCTCCTCACTTACTATAATAATGTCGTCAACTAATCGGTCAATCACCTCCATTGTAATTTTCCCAGGACTTTTAACCGCAATACCTTCTGCAATAGTACTTCCACCTAAATAGCCACTATCCCCATATAGAGAATCGTAAGTACCTGGGTACCCGGCGACTTGGACTCCTATAATTTTAATGTCTGGTTTGATACTTTTAGCCGCAGTGGCAACACCAGCAATCAAGCCTCCACCACCAATTGGAACGACTATGCAATCCAACTCAGGTTCAGCAGCAAGCATTTCCAGAGCTACTGTCCCCTGCCCCGCAATAATCTTTTCATCATCAAACGGATGAATAAAAATTAAATTATCCGTTTTAGCTATTTCTTGCGCATGCAGAGCCGCTTCTTCTAAAGTATTTCCTTTCAGAATGACGCGTGCCTGAAAGTTTTCCGTATCTTCTACTTTTACATTGGGCGTTGCTGTAGGCATCACTATGGTGGCAGGAATGCCTAAGCGTTGCGCATGATAGGCAACGGCTTTTGCATGATTGCCAGCTGACATAGCGATTACCCCATTTTTTTTGTCTGAGTCTGGCAACTGTAAAAGTTTATTTAATGCACCACGATCTTTAAACGAAGAAGTAAACTGTAAATTTTCAAATTTTAGAAATAGATCTGCACCCGTAATCTCTGAAAGTGTTTGAGACTTTTCAAAACGAGTATTGATAATTGCCGATTCAATTCTAATTGCGGCTTGTTTAATATCTTCCAGAGAAATAGGCATAGCATTTTTCTATAAAACTAATCACAGCATGAAGCATACAATAAAAAGCTTATGTATGGTTCTAGTCCAGGAAATTTAGTACACAGAATAAACAGCTATCATCCGAGCTTAATTCGTTTATAGATTTTTTTTAAACCTTTTATAGGTATACTTTAGAGTAAAGAACTATAAAAATAAGCACAGCAAATAATTTCACCACATTTCAGGCTTTGTATCATGAATTTATTCAAAATCGTACTGTTAAGCAGCATTTTAGCCGCGACTTCTTTATCTGCCGCTGAAGTAACAATTATCAGAGACGAACACGGCACTCCACATGTCTATGCGGAAAATACCTATGGCGTATTTTATGGCTACGGTTATTCAATTGCTCAAGACCGTTTATACCAAATGGAAATGGCTAGGCGCTCCACACAAGGTCGAGTCGCCGAAGTATTAGGATCAGAATATGTAAATTTTGATATAGCTACTCGTTCCAACTACGATCCCGCCTCAATCATGTCTCAACTCGCGCAATTAAGCGAAGATGATCGAAATGTGTTTGATGGTTATGCAATGGGAATGAATGACTGGATTGACCAGGTGAATACTAATCCTGACACTTTATTACCCAAACAGTTTATTGATAATGATTTTAGTCCTCAGCATTGGACCGGTTTTGATGTTGTGATGATTTTTGTCGGATCGATGGGAAATCGTTTTGGTGATTACAATACCGAATTGGAAAATTTACAGCTGTTAAATGGCTTAATAGATCTTCATGGTGAAAATGCTGGCTGGAATATCTTTAATCAACTCAACCCACTTTACGACTCTACTGCGCCAACAACAGTTCCAAAACCGCAAAACCCAATTACAGAATTACCAAGCTTAGATAATGATTGGATAAGAAGCTTGGCATCTCTTGATTTTGATTTCCCTATCGCCGACACAGAAATGAATCAGGCTTTCAGTAACATGATCATAGTAGGTAAAGATAAAGCCGATGACGCCAATGCCATATTACTTAATGGGCCTCAGTTCGGTTTGTACACCCCCGCTTATACATATTCCATCGGTTTACATGGGGCCGGCTTTGACTTGGTTGGTAACAGCCCTTTTGGGTACCCAGCGGTATTATTTGGATATAATGAGGATATTGGTTGGGGCAGCACTTGGGGTGCAGCCGATGTCGTCGATATATATCGAGAAATTTTAAATCCAAATAATCATGACGAATATTTATTCATGGGCGAATACTTGCCATTTGAACGCCGCACAGAAACTATTCAAATTAAAAATGCAGACAGCATCGAAATAGAAGTACTAAAAACTGTTCATGGCTTGGTCGTCTTAAACGATGAAGCAAACAATGTTGCCTACACTAAAAAACGGACCTGGGCCGGACGTGAACTTGATACTTTATTAGGCTGGGTAGCTTCGACTAAAGCTAGCAATCATGATGAGTGGATTGCCCAGGCTGCTAGAAGCGCAATGAATATTAATTTTTACTATGCCGATAAAGAAGGCAATATTGCTTACGCTTTGACTGGTTCATACCCTATACGCCAAGCCACGCATGATAATAGATTACCAGCTTCTGGCGGTGGCGATATGGAATGGCTAGGTAGAATTCCATTCAGTGAAAACCCTCAAGTTTATAATCCAGAAACTGGTTATATTGCGAACTGGAACAATAGGCCTGGAGGCTCAAATTTAAGCAATCCTGACGAATATTGGTACTCATGGACTCGCGCAGACCGAGTCGAGGTCTTTACGCATTTAATAGAAGCTCAAGAAAGTTTTAATGCTGAAGAAATTCGACAGCTTGTAGCAAATACATCTTTAACCGACCCCAATGCTCGTTATTTCATCCCCTATATCGAAAGTGCCATTGCCAACCTAGATGCTAATAACCCAATGCGAGAAATGGCAAGCAAACTAACTTCTTGGGATTTATATTCACGCGATCTGGATAAAGATGGATTCTATGACGATGTTGCAAGCATCATTTTTCAAACTTGGTTGCCATTGATGGTTGAAGCTGTACTCGCTGATGATCTGGGCGAATATTTTCCTATGTTCAGTGGAGCAGGCTATCCACAAGTAAATATTTTTGATTCTGGCATGAACATAAGCGTGGGAACCAAAGTGCTGTATGAAGCACTGCTGGGAGACTCCTCAGGTGTTGAACAAGGCTTTGACTTCTTAAATGGTCATGACCCACTAGATTTAATTCGTAGCACATTACATAGCTCATTATCTCAACTGCAAGCTCGTTTTGGCTCTAACATGGAAGATTGGCAATTCCCTGTAGCAATAGCATCTTTCAGTAATAGAAATTTCCTCAATATTCCTCAAGCGGGTGAAGAAGAGATTGTCAGTACCAGTATTTTTATGAATCGAGGCACTGAGAATAATCAGGTAATCTTTGGTGCTAATGGTGAGGTGACTGGCTTTGAGGTGGTTCCTCCTGGACAAAGCGGCTTTATCGCTCCTGATGGCTCAAAATCCAAGTACTATGGAAATCAGTTAAATTTTTACGACACTTTTCAATACAAACAAAACTGGCTGGATATTGATGACGTAAATGCCCATGCAGACTCGATAATACGCTTAGATATTTAAGTTAAGTTAATAACGACACAAACAGGAAATACTCAATAATCCATTATCTTTAGATATTCTTGCGTAGATTTAAAAGGCACTAAAAACATTATGAAACGATTTATTCTATTAGCGGCTTTGTTGTTAACCGCCAGTAATATATATGCTGATGGCCATAGCGCTATTGAGCAGGCTGTTGCAAATAGTGCTCGACCCGAAGCCGACACTCTTCGAGACTCGAATCGCAAACCAGCCGAAGTTTTAGAGTTTTTTGGAATTGAACCAGGCATGAATGTGCTGGATATTTTTGCCGGTGGCGGCTATTACACCGAAATTCTAAGCTATCTAGTTGGTGATGACGGCAAAGTCACCCTCTATAATAATGGTGGGTGGAACGGTTTTGTTAACACCGGTGTGACAGAACGCTTAGCGAATGACCGGCTTGCTAATGTAGAAAGCCTAGTTGCCGAAGCTGATGAAATCGATTTTGCAGCTAATAGCTATGATGCAGCTTTGTTCGTTCTTGGCTTTCATGACCTGTATTATGTCGATACTATCTGGCCCGCCATTGAACCCCTTCCCTTCATAACAGCAATTTATAACAGCATAAAACCCGATGGGCTTTTGGGAATAGTTGACCATATTGCTGAACCCGGAGGTTCTAGTATTGAAGTAGGCTAACAGCTTGCACAGAATCGATCCAGCCATTATTCAGCGCGATATGTTAGCGGCAGGATTTGTTTTAGAGGCCGAATCTACCCTATTAAGAAACACCAGTGATAATCACATGCTCCCAATGGGAGACCCTTCCGTTCAGGGCAAGACAGATAGGATTGTCTATTTGTTTCGAAAGCCTATGAGTTAGGGCCTGCCTCTCCAAGTAGGCTGCTCCCAATGAGCTGGATCAGTATTGCCTTCGGCACAAACATATTCAAGAATTTCTTCCCCAAGCACTAAACCAAACTCACGAATATTAGTATAGCTATCTGTTAAAGCTTCTGGGTCTACTACAGTAATCTCAACCAACATGCGGCCTATTTCAGGGCGGCTATACCTTTCAGTGACCATCATCTTATCTGAATGGATACCAAAGCCTGGTGTGTAATCATTAAAGCCCGACGTTTCTACTACCAGAGTATCGCCCTCCCAATGACCTCTGGAATGCCCTTGCCAACTTGGGTTCCATAATTCAGGGAAATCTCTACCATCAAGGAATATTTGACGCCAGCCCGGCGTCACAAATTCCATGATCTGAATCATCATGTCCGGCGTTTGTATAATTTGCCATGGAAAGCCCGCGCTAGACATTACGGCACTCTGAGGTAGGCAATAAGCGCCTGGGTTCTGAAAATTTAAAGCAAGCAACTCTGCATTCATTTCAGCTGCCCATGGTTGATAAGGCGGATCTTGTCTGGGCACATCTGGCGTTTGCCGGATAGCCCACATGCCTGAAAAATCGACACTTCCATTAAAAAGTCTTGGCGCAGGTCCTGAAAGGTCACCTGACCGCCTTAACATATCATTCGCAAGCATCCCTGGATCATCACCAATCGTACCCAAATTAATACTCCACTCTATATTCAGGTCATGTTCTAGGCTCACGTCGTCTTCAATCACAACTCCTTCTTCCGTATACGACAGATACATCGCTGTACGGAATAAAAAAACTAAGGTCATAACTGCCTGCTGGTAGGCCCGAAATTGAAAAGTTTCCTTGTAGATCCGTTTGGCCAGAATACTCCTCGCCTGTAACGACATTAACCAGAGTTACATCCTGATTTAGCCCAGTAATATTAGCCCCGTTAGGGTCGATCAAACTGCCGAAAATTTCTCCCTGAGCAAACAATAATTGACTCGGTATTACGGCAAGAAGCGCTATAGAAAGCAGAAAGGTTTTTATGTGACGCATTATCTTCATCCTTAATCCCAATCTTAAGACTATTTATAGCTCCTGGATTCTGACTTCGCGAAATCTAACAACACCTGAACCGTATTGAAGTGCAATATAACCCGCGTCTAGTTGGTCATTATCTGTATTAACGGTTTCTACGCCATTTAGAATAACTTCCAAATGAGAACCTTGAGCCAGAATTTCAAAGCGATTCCACTGATTAGCCGCATCAATCTGGGCCATAGGCGCCGCTACGTTAACGATACTGCCAGTGCGATAAGTCGGGTCTGGACGGGTATCATAAATATTCACTTCATAACAATTATCAGCACCGATAGTCTGGTCATCATCACAACGAATAAACACCCCGCTGTTTGCAGGACCATCAGCCCAGAACTCAACTATCAAGCGGTAATCTCCATAGGGTCGCTCTGAAACTAAAAAACCCGCTTCACCTGAACCCTCTACATAACCATTATTAAGACTCCAATCGGCATTACCGACCTGATCCCAGTTCTGTAAATTTGCGCCATCAAAAAGAGTAGTCATGTTGTCAGAATACTCAAACCAGGCGCAGGCACTTAGACCTGTTGCAAAAACAAACACGAAGAACAGTTTTAATAACTTTGTCATGACGACTCCTTGAGATTTAATTATTTGATTTATATGTTTTTTTATTAATTTTGTAAATTTTTATTATCTATGATGATATTTTCGCGTTTATAGTACACGAACTTTAACTCTGTTTTAGTATGTTTTTTACTTCAGAGTTGTAAATCACTATTTTCAATCTACCACCAACTTCAAATGAAATTGTCGGGCCATTAAGAAATCACTTAACATGATCGAGTTATATAATAGTGAGAGATCATAATGCAATCAGTGCCAGAAAAAAACTGTGACCTATTTTGGCCCTTTAACTGACACCAGTCGATGGGAGAATTTTACGCATCGCCATGATGATATATTCATCTGTACCCCGCCTAAGTGCGGCACAACTTGGACTCAGGCCATCTTCGCAATGCTTATTTTTGGTAAAGTCGAGCACGGCTTTAAAACCCGGAATAATTTCACCATGGATTGATGCTCAATTAGCGCCTATTGATGAATATCTAGAGAAAGTAGAATCCCAGGAACATCGCCGTTTTATTAAGACGCATACTCCACTAGATGGTATCCCTTATTTCTCAGAATGTACCTACATAGTAGTGCTTAGAGATCCTCGTGATGTCTATATCTCATCCTTAAACCATCGAGATAATATGACCAATAAAGAGCTTGCATTTAAAGTGGCACCAAGCTCATTTAAAAATTGGTTATCGGCCGATCTAGAACCAGGCGTCTGTGATGTTCAATCATTATCCATGCTTGTTAACTTCTTTACATCTTATTGGAAATATCGAGATGCCCCGAACATTCATTTGTTTCATTATTCAGATATGAAGCACGATTTAAAAGGCAGCATATCAACCATGGCTAAAGCCGTAAAAATCGAAGTGGATGAAAGCCTACTTGACGAAATGACAACCGCTGCTAGTTTTGAAAGCATGAAACGTAATGCAAGCCAATTTGCTCCAGTCGGTAGTGAATATTGGAAGAAAGAATCAGAATTTTTTGCCAATGGTCGCAGTCAGCAATGGAAAGATTTTCTTACAAAGGATGAATTATTCTTATTCGAGACAAGACTCGCTGAGTTGCTAAAGCCCGAGCAAGCTCAATGGCTTCTTAATGGTAATAGCTAAGCCTAGAATTCCTAATTACTCAATTTGTATTTTCACATTAAACGCTCTAAAAGCTAAATTAATTTGATTAATTAGTGCATTATTATGTTGGTTAGTCTAAAAAGCTTTTTATATCGTATAATAGAAAAATATTTAAAAATAATAAATTATTGTGAAAAAAATATCTGGTTTTACTCTTGTTGAAATACTGGTCGCCGTTGCCATAATCGGAATCCTTGCCGCAGTCGCATTACCAACATATCGTTCATTTATTATCAGAGCGAAGATGGAAGATGCCTTGTTAGTGCTAGAGTCCGTGCGCCCCAGAATAGAAGAATATTGGGATATTAACGTCAGGCTGCCACAAAACGATGTTGATATAAATTTGTCTTTCCCAATCCCTTACGACGAGGCGGTAAGGAAAGTTGCAATT